>CAMYJH010000014.1:0-127278 GCA_947258715.1 uncultured Gammaproteobacteria bacterium | reverse complement strand
GCGTGCACTGAAGTCAGCGATTCAACATCTGCGCCGCGGCGCACCAGCGCGAACACGCGCCAGCCGTCATGGAGAAATACTTCGCACAGCGCGCGGCCGAAACCGCGCGCGGCGCCGGTAACGAAAACGCTGCGCATCACAGCTAAACCGTTAGAGGAGCGAGTGATTTGATCATCAGGCCAACCGTCTTCGCGCCCCCTTCGGTCTTCTGAGTCCCGACCTGCCGAAATCCGAAGCGCCGATGAAATTCGAGAGACCGAAGATTGGGCGGGTCCAGATTGACCTCACAGGCAAGCAGGGGCGCGAACGCCAGGCGCTCAACGTCCCGGTAAAGACCAAGGGCGTATTTCTTGCCGCGATGCTCCGGCGCGACCGCGACACGGTCGATGTACATGAACTCCGGATAGTGGCGGCAGAACCAGGCGTAGTTTTCGCTGCCATAATCGGCGCCTGGCGTGAATCCGACCAGAAAACCGACCACGACCCCGCCACTGACGACGACGCGGAAGTAAGCGGCCTGTTGGATGAAATTCTTCAGCGTTTCAACGGAAACGCTGTTGACGTTTGGCACGGCGCCCTGGTTCAAGACCTGGACCGCACCGAGATCCGTTTTGCGCACCGCACGTATCCCGGTGTCCTCCATCCGAGAGGTCCTTCAGGAGCGGAGATAGGAGGCGCCGTTCACATCCACGATGCCCCCGGTTAAGAATTCCGAGCCCTTCGACGCCAAGAACAACACCGTGCGGGCCACCTCTTCCGGACGCGCTACGCGGCCCAAGGGACTCTGGTTGCGTATCGCGTCGCCCGCCGGACCGCTGAGCGATGATTTCGCCATGTCCGTGTCGACGAAACCCGGCGCCACGGTGAAGACGTAGACGCCGTGAGGCGCGAGCGCCTGGGCCAGCGACTGTCCCATGGCGTTGAGACCCGCCTTGCTGGCGCCGTAAGCAGGCGCACGGGGCTCGCCTCTGAATGCACCCCGGGAAGATACGTTTACGATGCGTCCCCCGCCCATTTTCATCATCTGCCGCGAGGCGAGGTAGCTCAAACATGCCGGAGCCAGGAGGTTAGTTGCCAGCGTTCGCCGCCACGCGTCAAGCCATTGGTCGAACTCAACCGTCGAAATTTCGTGATACTCGAATATGCCGGCGTTGTTTACCAGCACGTCCAGCCCGCGCATGCGATTTACCACGTCCTCAACCAGCATCCCGGCGGCGCGCTCGTGCGCAAGATCGGCGGAAAAGACGGCGTGCCCGCCGCCCTGGAGCGAAGCCAGTGTTTCTTCGGCCGCGTCCCGTCGGTTTCGATAGTGCACCGCCACCCTTGCCCCCGCTGAGGCAAACAGCTTCGCCGCCGCGCGGCCGATACCGCGAGACGCGCCGGTGATCAAAACCACCTGATTGTCAAAACGCATGGCCACGGCGCTGTCGCCCATCGGGTTCAGTCGAATTCGCTGGGGTCTCGTTTGGGCAATCGTTCAACCAGACCACGGCGGCGGCGCGGCGAACATGCCCCGATCGCGGATCCAGTCGAAGTCCGGGCCGTCCCAGCCGAAGACTTCGAGGTCGATGCGCCCTGTTGAATCGAAAATCACCCCTTCTGCCATCAGCTTTTCTCGCTGGCGCGATTTGCCGCCGCCTCCGCTTCGCTCGCTGATGCGCCCCTGAGCGTTGATCACCCGCTGCCACGGCACGTCCTCTTGCCCTAGCGCAGCCATGGCGTAGCCCACCATGCGCGCGCTGCAGTGGCCTTCGATGGCGGCGACCTGTCCGTATGTCGCCACCCGTCCGGGGGGGATCTGGCGAACAATGTCGTAGATGCGCGCGTACATGCTCACCACCGGCGCCCCATCGCCGCACTCCGCTGCGCTCAAGCGCCGACTTCGAGCCATCGTTTGAACGCGTCCTCATCGAAAAAATAATGGCAAATTTCCTCATCGCCGCCCATCAGAAGCGGAACCCTCTCGCCCAGGCGGGCCTCGAGCGCAGGGTCGTCGTCTACGTCCACCTCGACCAGTTCTAGCCCCAAGCGCGTCCGCCAGGGTTCCACGGCGGCGCGCATGTCATCGCACAAATGGCAGTAGGTACGAATATAAAGTGTCAATCTTAGCGGCCGCACGACTGCACCGTTCCCTGATCCGGGGCGAGGTTATCCCGGGGTCCGACCAGCCGCAACTTCTTGTCCTACCGACGAAAGCTTCCGGAAGTGGTTGATTTTGTGTCGCCAGTGCGAACTTTATGCCTATAATCGGGGCCAAGTCAGTAGAGCCTTGAACCAAGCCGCCATATCTTGAGCGGCGATAGAACGTTTCCAGGAGGAACCATGTTTAAGAGAAGTGAGCCCGATCCCCTTCGCCAACAACCCGAAAGCCATGAGCCGAGCTTCAGCGCCGAGCGTCCCGCTGCGCCCACGCGGATCAAAGACACCGCAACCATAGGCCCATCCATTCGCATCCGCGGCGACCTCGCCGGAGACGAGGATCTGCTTATACAGGGACAAGTCGAAGGCACCATCACGCTGGAACAAAATCTCGTCACCATCGGCAAAGAAGGCAAGGTCAATGCGACCGTAAACGCACGGGTGATTATCGTTGAAGGCCAGGTGGACGGTGATTTGAACGCTGAAGAGCAGGTGACGCTGAAAAAGTCCGCCGGCGTGCGGGGGAATATTGTTTCACCACGGGTCAGTCTGGAAGATGGAGCCCGCTTCAAGGGATCCATCGACATGGACGGCGAGGTGGCGAAGAAGTCCGTCAGCACCGCGAAAAACAGCAAGGTCACCGGCATCAAGTCGCCGTCCGCAAGCAGCGACGAACCTTCAAAATCCGCGAGGGAAAAGTCCGACGAAAAACAGCTATTCACATCTTGAGTCATGGCGCAGACCGGTGTCGTACAGCAGGCGTACAGCGCGATCGAATCCGAAGGGGTCACGTTCCGGTCCCCAAGCTTAGGATTCATCTGCAACCATCTTGCCGCGGAGCGCAAACACGCCATTCTTGACTTGGGCCTGCCTTTGGGCAGCAACGTGGATTTCTTTGCCCGCGTTCCTTGTACTTTGTATGTTGAAGATCTTTTCGGCTCGCTGCTGAGTCTGCCCCCGCCGAACGAGGAAGAGGGCACAGATGTCTGGGATCGCCGGGTGGAGCAATCTCTCGCACACCACTGGAAGGTACGCTTCGATATGATTTTCGCCTGGGATCTGATCAACTACATGCACGCAGATCTGATCCACGCGCTGATGAACCGCCTTTCGCGCAGCTGTCGCAGCGGTACATTGCTCTACGTCGTGATCTCTACCGCGCCGAAGATTTCCCGACGACCTGCGAAAATCTTCATTACTCACGAAGACCGGGTGCGCTATTACGGAGAAGCTCCGGTGGACAAACCGAACCCGCGCTACACTCCGCTGAAGCTGGAGCGCATGATGCCCGGATTCAGGCTGCTACATTCCTTCCTGCTGGGGGCATCACTGCAAGAATTTCTATTCAGCTTCGACTGATCGGCGCTCAACGGCTTGAAGGTCCTGGCGGGTTGGCGATGCCCGCCGCCCGCCAGGACAACGCTCATGACTCGGCGCTAACTGCCGCAAAGCGAATGATTCCGTCCTGGTCCACAGTGCGCCGGAGTCGGTGCAAGGATTCCAGGTGCACCAGATGGGAAAGGCTCTCTCCCATGGCAAACATGATCTGATGCGCATCCAGCTTACGCCGGAACAACAGCTCTAGCGTCTCCGCCGCCGTGCGCGTCGTTCGACAATAGTCCGCGAGGGCATCGAGGCGCTGGGCGTGGTGGAGTTTCAGCGCCTCGATACGGGCATGGAGGCCGAAAAACGGAAAATCGTGAGACGGCAGCACCAGCACCTCTTGCGGAAGCGCCATCAGACGGTCCAGAGATTCCAGATACTCGCTTAGGGGGTCGGCGGATGGCTCCGTAGCCGACAGGCTCACGTTAGGTGAAATTTTCGGCAATACCTGGTCGCCGGAAATGAGCACGCCTTTGTCCGCACAGTAAAGGCAGGCGTGCTCCGGAGCATGACCCCGTCCAATGATGATGGTCCACGCGCAGCCGTCGATTATAATCCGATCACCGTCGCCAATGCGTCTGTAGCTTGCCGGAGGCGTGCTGAGGACGCGGCGGTACGCGTTGCCGCGCCTGGCAAGCGCTTCGAGGCGAACGTCGTCGAGACCGTGTTGTTTGAACAACGCCACCTGCGCGTTAGAAATCCGCCCGTCCCTGTCAGCGTAGAGCATGGAGCCCGTTAACCATTCCGATCGCGTCATCCACAGGGGGGCGTTCAGAACGTCGGTGAGCCAGCCGGCGAGACCGAAGTGATCGGGATGAAAGTGGGTGGAGACGACGCGCTTCACCGGTCTGTTGGACATCAGACCAGAGAATAGCGCTTTCCAGGCTGATTTGACCTCGTTTCGCGCAATTCCGGTGTCGATAATGGTGAAACCGTCGCCGTCTTGGAGCAGCCAGAGATTGATATGATCGAGCGCAAACGGCAGCGGCATGCGCAGCCACAGAACGCCGGGCGCAACTTCCACCACCGCGGCCGTTTTAGGCGGCTGGTCGAAAGCGTAGTTCACACAGGCGACAGGCGCCGACGGGGCCATTTTCCGTGTATGCGTCGACAATGCTTTAACGATTTTTTTCCTTCGTCGCTGATTGGTGCGGTTTTCGATGGATCTTGGCTGAATATTCCCATACTTTCTCTAGACAGTGCATTTTTCCGGCCGGCAAGAAGTAGCCCCTGTTGAACAGAAGCAACGACGCCCTTCACCGTTTCATTATCGAGCAGTCACACGTTCGCGGCGAAATCGTGCGACTTGACTCGACCCTGCGCGCTCTCGAGGGCGCAAACGATTATCCGCAGCCGGTGCGGCGCCTGCTTGCCGAAACCGCCGCCGCGACCGCACTACTGGCAGCGACGATCAAGTTCGACGGCTACCTGACCCTGCAGGTAAAAGGAGACGGTCCGGTAAACCTTCTGGTGGTGGAAGCCACCGGCGAGGGAAACCTGAGAGGCGTCGCGCGCCATGATGACGTCGTCCCTGATGCGGGTATACGCAGGCTCATGGGCGCCGGCCACCTGGTCATGACCATCGATCCGGGTCGCGGCGGGGAACGCTATCAAGGCATTGTATCCCTGGATGAAACCAGCCTGGTGAGAACGCTGCAAAACTACTTCAGCCGGTCCGAGCAGCTGCCAACGAGATTATGGCTGGCCGTTGGCGACAGCTCCGCGGCTGGATTTCTGCTCCAGAATCTTCCCGCCGATCGGCCTCGGGACACATTGGAAGAAGACGACGACTGGAACCGCTGCGTCCTCCTCGCCGATACGCTCACCGACACTGAACTTCTTCACCTACCCGTGGAGAAGCTGCTCTACCGTTTGTTTCATCAGGAATCCGTTCGCCTGCTCGGCGCCTCGCCAGTCAATTTCGCCTGCCGCTGTTCTCGGGAGCGCGTAGAGCGCACACTCAAAGCCTTAGGCCAAAACGAAGTCAAGCAGATTCTGGAACAAGACGGCGAGGTAGAAGTGCGCTGTGAATTCTGCAATACGGCTTACGGGCTAGACGCTGTGGACATCGGCCTACTTTTCTCGGGCGATCATCAGCCGGTTTTCAACCAGACCCGTCATTGATTGGCGATGCATTACACCCTTCGCCGCTATTATTCGTCCGACCCGCTCAATCTCCTTCCATGCGCCACTCGGGAAGATCCGGGTAACGCTTACGCGCGAGCTCTTTCACAGCATCGAGGAACTTCCTCGATGCGAACTTTCCATTTTTCGAAAGCCGCATGTCGCTCGCCACGTCAAGCACCGCGGGATGGATGCGTAATGCGCCCTCGCGCCGGATGCTCGAGCGCGCCCATGCGCCGAGGGCGCCGCTGGAAACGAGCTCTATCAAGGCCCGGAAGCGATAAAAAGCGCTGGCGAACACGGCCCGGTCTTCTCCGTATCGCCGCTTGAGCGCCACGGCGGCGCGATTGTACGGAGTGTCCGAAAGCTGAAGCGGTAGACAGTCATCACCGAGTAGCTCCTCGTGGCGATCCGACGCCACGCGGTCCTCCAGATCCTGGGGGCGCTCGCCGGCGATTATTGCCAGCTGGAATGCTGCAGCGAACTCCGCGGGTTTCATGCTACACGCCTGTTCGGGACGATGCTTTTTCATTTCGGATCGCTTTTCCGCGCCCGTTCTTCGTCACTGCGATTCGAGAAATTCCAGCACCGCCTTGTTGAAGGCGTCAGGCTGCTCGAGGTTGCAGAGATGGGCGGCATTATCAATGACCACCAGGCTCGACCCCTCGATTCGCCTCTGAATGACTTGCGCCTCCGCCGGCGGCGTCGCAGGGTCGTCCGCGCCGACGATGACGCGGGTCGGCAGGCTGATACGGTGGAGGCGGTCGATGTAGTCGATTCGGCGGATGGCTTCGCAGCAGCCGATGTATCCTGCCACCGGCGTGTTCAAGATCTGAGCGCGAATGGACTTCAGGACCGGCAGCTCTGTTTCAAGATAAGCCGGCGTGAACCATCGCGCCAAGGTGGGCTCGCACAATGGCGGCATGCCTTCGCGCCCCGCGGTTTCGATCCGATCCGCCCAAATCGGCTGTGCCTCATCGGATATGACACTCAGCGTGTCGCACAACACCAGCGATAGCAGGCGCCCGGGATGACGCAGAGCCAGATTCTGTCCAATCATGCCGCCCATGGACAGGCCAACCCAGTGCACCCGTTCGACGCCAAGCACATCCAGCATGGCGACCACGTCGTCGGCAAGCCCGTCAAGGGTATAAGGCGGAGGCGTCGCTTCGCTGTCGCCGTGACCTCGTGTATCGTAGCGCAACACGCGGAATCGTTCGGTCAGAGCCGGGATTTGCGGCTCCCACATGACGCCACTGCAGGCGAGTGAATGGCTCAAGCACACCGTCGCCACCTCTTCCGGGCCAGAGAGCTGGTAGGAGACGTGGTGTTTGTTGGCTCTGATGCGCATGCTTTAAGGAACTACCTGCCGGCTGGCTGAAAAGCCTTGCCAATCCGAGAATTCTGTGCCGGGATGATACAACACACTCGATCGGCTGCTCGCTAGAATGGGCGCTTTGGCCGAGACGCTCCCGGAACCGGTAACCGTAACCGCTATCTCAGTAGAAAGATGAGAGCTACTCTTCCGACAATTTTTCTGTTTGCCCTGCTGACGGCCCAGACCGCCTTCGCCGATGTCATTGGTGTATACCGGGACTGGGTCGCGGTTACTTCCACCAGTGACAATGAAAAGACCTGCATGATCTGGAGCCAGCCCAAGCAAAGCGAAGGCTATAAAGGCAAGCGCGGCGAAGCGTTTGCTTTCGTGACCCATCAGCCGGCGGATAAACGGCTCAACCGCGTGAGCTTCGAGACCGGCTATAAAATAACCAAGCCAAAGGCGCTTCAGGCGACCGTGAGAGACGAAGTGTTCAAGCTTAGCGCGTCAGGGACCGGCGCCTGGACGCGAAGCAGCGCCGACGACACCGCTCTCATCGAGGCCATGCGCGCCGGCAGCACCATGACGGTGACCGGCAACGGCCCCGGCGGAGAAACAGTGAAGGACAGCTATTCACTCTACGGCTTTACCGCCGCTTACAACGCCATCAGCGCCGCATGCAAAGTGCGCTGAGACCGCACACCGGCTTCTCAAGGCTTGAGCCTCAAGGCAAAGGCGCCCAGCACTTTTTCTCTACTGGTACCGCGGCTGCGTACTTTAATGTCGCCCTGGAGCACGATGATATTCGCCCCGCGCTTGGCCGCCTCCGTTTGCAGAGCTTCGATCAGGTCTTTTTTGTCCGTGAGATCCACGCCGTAAGCGATGACGATTCCTACCGAGTCGTAGCTCCCCGGTTGCGGAAAGCTTTGCAGCACTTTGACCTCTCCAGTGTGCGCAGGATAGCTGGGCGCACCTGGAGCAGGATTGAACTCCGTGCTTGCACAGGCAGAAAGGAGCACGACGAGAATTAGGGCTGCCGACCTATTCATGGGCTTATCTCGAAACCCCAAGGCTGAGAGAATAACATTCGTGCCGCGCCGCCAGCGCGGCGATTCTGTCACAGCAAGCTGGGCACATGAGCACCGTAAATCAAGGATCGGAGTTCAAGCGGCTTTGGCCCACCGTGGTCCTCGAGCGCGTGGTGCCAGGACACGAAAACACCAACCGGGCGCTTTCCCGTCTGATACAGGAGCTCGAGCAGAAGCACAAGAACCTGACCAACGACTATCGTAGCGATAACTTATTGGCCACCAAGGACCCCGCGCTGACCTGGTTGCGGGAATGCATCAATATCACGGTGAGAGATTATTTTAGGGAAACTCTGAATAATCCCATCCCTGGAATTTTTTTCCACTTGCCTCACGAATCCAATGACTTACAGTCATCGGATTCGGCGGCGCATCCCTGCTTAGCTAAGGAAGGTCTGATAAATCAGACCTTCCTTAGCCATCTCGATATGCGTTACGACATTCGCTGGAGTCTTCACGGCTGGGCCAACATCAACCGCTTTGGCGACTACCACGACTATCACAACCACCCCCACGCTTATTTGAGCGGAACCTATTACGTTCAGGTGCCTTCCACCCTTGAGCGTCTGGAAACACGCCGGGACGTGCGCCCGGGGCGCATCACTTTCTACGACCCGAGAAGCTCAGTGAACATGATCGCGATCAAGGGCGACCCGTACGTGGAGCCGGAGCATACCATTACGCCGGTGCCCGGGATGATTCTGCTTTGGCCCGCCTTCGTGAACCATTTCGTACATCCCAACCTGTCGAGGCAGCTCCGAATCAGCGTCAGCTTCAACGTGATGCTGAGGTGGTCGGAAGATTACTTACCGGCGCAGGAATGACACTTATGTCGTATGTTGGATAAATGCAGCTGACCCGGGCGCGAATAATGGCGAGTCCGTTCCGCCTGATCTGAGGAATCGCGAGCAAGCCCGCTCCCACCGCGGGCTTTGTTCGGGATCGCGTCGCCCATCACGCATTACGCATCACCTGTAATTCACTCCCAATCCTTCGGCCGCACCGCTCCCGTCATCTGAGCCAGATCGCGATCCATCTGATCGCGCATGCTGGCGTAGAGCTTGCCCGAAGTGAACTGCCCGCCGGGAAGATTGATCATTTCCGAACGCTCTTCCCTCGCTTTGCTCGCCCGCCGTCGCATCCGGTAGATGCCGAAGAGGGCGAGAAACAAATTGACTGCGGCGCTGTACATGAACAGTCCTCTGGGGCCAATTCCGCCCATGGCGATGGAGGCGATAAGCGGACCCATGGTGGCGCCGAGGCCGTAGGCAACGAGCAGAGCGCTTGCCGTTTGCACCCGGCGCGCGGGATCGGAAAAATCATTGGTGTGCGCGGCGCTCAATGAATAGACGGTGAACGAGAGCCCCCCGTAGAGCGCGGCAAGAACGTAGAGCGCCGGCGTGTACCTGCCCGCCGCCACCACTACCCCTACACAGGCGAGCGCCGTTACCGCCGCCACCCCGACCAGGATCCAGCGCCGGTCGACGCGATCCGATAACCGGCCAATGGGCCACTGAAGCGCCAAACCGCCGAAAATCGCCGTGGCCATGAAGGTAGACGTCTGGGTAATGGTCAACCCGATACCGTGGGCGAATACCGCGCCCAGACCGTGAAAAACCGAGTTCACAAGGCCTGCACACAGCGCCCCCATGAATCCCAGAGGCGACGTGCGCCATAGCTCGTTAAAGCGCACCCGCTCCAGAGGCCGGGGGATGGGGGCCGTGGCGCGGGTCAGCAGCACCGGTACTAAAGAGAGCGAGAATATGATCGAAGCAAGACTGAAAAGGTGGAAACGGGATGGATCCGAGATTGGTAGCAGCAGCTGGCCGCACCCTGCGGCAAAGTAGTTGGTAATCATGTAAAGCGACAAAACCTGTCCCCGGTTGGCGTTGGTGGCGCGCTCGTTGAGCCAGCTTTCGGTGACCAGGATCATACCCGCCATGCAGAATCCGGAAGCCATTCTGGTCATCGCCCACAGCGCGGGGTAAATGATGAGCACCGGAAGCAAAGCCGTAACCGACATAATGGACGCAAAGGCGGCAAAGGCGCGGATGTGGCCGACCCGGGCCACGACACGTGGCGCTTGAAAAGCGCCCACGAGAAGACCGGTGAAATACGCCGTTACAATGAAGCCGACGCTGGCAGCGCTGAACCCCTCTATCTGGGTGCGAACCCCGAGCAGCGTCGCAAACAGCCCGTTTCCGAGCAGCAACAGCCCGTAGCTCAGCAACAGCGAGAGGACCGTCAGGATCGTGGCTAACATTCGGACCGTGGAAAAGGGAATCTAAGTTCGTGTTTTTGGGCGTCGCGAATGCTCTAACATCGGGTGTACCGCCTCGAGGCCGGTGTTATCCTAAATCCTGCCGCGAAAAGCACGGTTCGGTAGAAACGCGGTGGATGCCAGCGAAGATACCATGAGCACACTCCAGCAGGACCAGTTCGAAGCCCTAAGGGGGCAAATGGTCGAGCAAATCACCTTGCACGCCCGATTGGTTGGTGAACGAACGGGCCGCGCAGAGCTCACCGAAGGCGTCATGGCCATCATGGGGCAGGTGCCCCGGCACGAATTCGTGCCCGTAGAGCTGAGGCAGTTTGCCTATCTCGATACCCCGTTACCCATCGGTTACGAGAAAACCATCTCTCAACCATTCATCGTCGCCCTGATGACGGATTTGCTTGAGCTCGAGTCCACTGACCGAGTGCTCGAAGTTGGCACCGGACTCGGCTATCAGGCGGCGGTTCTTGCCACCCTTTCAAGTTACGTATTCAGCGTCGAGCTGATCGAAGAACTCGCCCGGGGCGCGCAGCGCCGCCTGAGGGATCTCGGCTACGAGAACATCGAGCTGAAAACCGGGGACGGCTCGGTCGGCTGGGTGGAGCATGCCCCCTTTGACAAGATCCTGGTGGCGGCCGCGCCGGAGCTGGTACCGACTTCGTTACTCAATCAGCTAAAGCCGGGTGGGCGGATGGTGGTCCCGGCGGGCATCGAGGATGCCCAGCAGCTGATGGTGGTCACCAAGAGTGCGCTGGGTCAGCTCAATATGGAAGAGATTCTCCCGGTTCGCTTCTCGGCGTTGACGACCTCGAATTGATTCAGTCCGGGAAAATATGTGGGGAGAGTCCTCGCTACATGCTCGTAAGCCCTACATACTACCTAGTGTTCTTGTCGTTTCCGTTCTCCACCTTAATCAGTACTTGCCCCCCAATCACCGAAAGCAAGCCGTATCCGGCAAAGAAATACAGCCCCGGGCCTAGACTGGCGTCGGTGAAAGTTTTGGATTCGGTGCTCAAGAATGCGAGCAGAATGGCGACCACGAAGACGTCCGTCATCGACCACTTGCCGATGAAGCGAATGCTTTTCAGCGCCAACTGTTTAGAACGTTTCTCGAATCCGCCCAGCGCAACGAAGGAAAGCAGCAGCTTGGCTACCGGAATCAGGACGCTGAAAATAAACAACAGCAGGGCAACCAGCAGATTACCTCCCGAGGCGAGGTGGCGAGCAGTGCCGATGATACTTCTGGACTCGTACTGAAAGACGACCTCGCCAAGCAGCGTTAGCTCCGTTTGCGCCACTACGGTGAGCATGGGGGCCAGAACCCCGACCATGAGAAATATCGCCGACACGCCGGTAAGGTGCAGCGCGATGCCTCTGACCGGCGCTTCGCCGGAGCGACTCGCCCGGTTGGACTTCAAAGTCAGAAACGCGAGCGAAAGCCCCAGCAGCAGCCAGCTGCTCCACTCCGCTCGCCGCTGGTGATAGGCAGCGATCTCGTTCAGACTTTGCACTTTCTCGACCTTCTTACTTGCCCCCTGGTAAAGGCCTAGGCTCAGCCACTCGAGCGCACGCTTGAGTTTCGTGTCGACGCGCTCCGACGCGGTCTCGTACTGAGAGGCGGCGCGGTAGGTATCCGACACCGTGTCGGCGCTGAATATCAGAACCAGGGCGATGGTTACGGAAGTGATGTAGTAGAGGGGCGACATCAGAGAGTTTAGATTCTTGCTTCCGGAGCCTAAGATCGCTTCGGGCGTTTAGACAGCATGAGATGCATCCAACAATTGTCTGCTCGGGTGGCGGCGTGCTTTCTAGCAGCGCTGCTTCTGATCCCCGGTCAATTGTTGGCTCAGGACAAGTATGACAACACCTGGACCTTCAGCGTTCACTTCGAGAACGATCTGTTCGCCGACACTGACCAGAACTATACCAGCGGGGTGAAGTTTTCGTGGGTGTCCCCTGACCTGACCCGCTTTAGAGACGACAAACAGCTTCCACACTGGATCTATCCCTACGTTGAAGCGTTGCCTTTCATCAACGAGCCCAACCGGGAGCGCAACATCGTGATCTCGATGGGACAAAGCATTTTCACGCCTCAGGATATCGAGCGAACGGATCTCATTACAGACGATCGCCCCTACGCCGGCTGGCTTTATCTCGGTCTCGGTTTCCACAGCAAAACGGAAACCCAGCTGGACACCATGGAAATTCAGCTCGGTGTCGTCGGCGAGCTGTCGCTAGCAAGACAAACACAAATTTTGGTGCACAAGCTCAGGGACATCAGCACGCCGAAAGGTTGGCAGCACCAGCTCGAAAATGAGCCTGGCCTGAACCTCGTCTACGAGCGTAATTGGCGCCATGAACTGGGGAGCGCAGATCGCGGCCTCGGATTTGACATCATCACTCACGCTGGCGCCGCGCTTGGCAATGTTTACACCTACGCCAACCTCGGCTTCGAAGCGCGTGGAGGCTGGAATCTGCCGCAGGATTTCGGCACCTCGACCATAAGACCAGGAGGCGACACCAACGATCCGGTTACGAAACACGACCCCCGGCGCGCCAAGGACACGAGCTTTGGATTTCATGTGTTTGCCTTCGCCGACGGGCGCGCAGTCGCCAGGGACATCTTTCTCGACGGAAATACGTTCGCCGATAGTCACAGCATCGACAAGGAGCGCTTCGTGGCCGACGTGGCCATAGGGGCCGCTCTCATTTACGGGCGAATCAAGCTTTCTCTGGCCAAGGTTTTCCGCAGCCGGGAATTCGTCGGACAGCCGTCGAAGCACAGGTTCGGCTCGATTACGCTTTCGTATACGTTCTAGACGCCAAGTTTTATTGCCTTTGTATTACTTCGCTTTCCGGATTTGGGTTGAATCCAAATAAGGAGGCAACCGCCGCGCGTTTTACATGTCTGACTTCTATAGGTCGGCCACGCCAGATCATCACAAGATCCGATGTCCTTCCCGATTGTGTCTGAGTAACCGCGTCTTCAATCCGATCCGCATCCGCGCCGCCCTGATTCAGGTCCAGATGCGCGCTCAGTGCGTCCAGGTCTCGATCATCCAAAAGGCCGACGCCCTTAGCCGTGTTCAGCAGCAGATTGCCGTCGTTGTCGAGATAAACGCCCTCGATGTTTTCCACCGCCTGCCCGGTATGAGTATAAAGTTCATCAATGGCGCTGAGCCGGTATACCCAGGGCGTGTACTCGAGCCGAACATAGACCCGCTGAGGGCCATTCTGGAAAAACCAGCGGCCGGAATCGTCCGCCCCGTAGTTGCGGTTGACGAAGGCGATGGCCTTGCGGTGCCCGATTCGTTCTCCTTTAATGCGCCAGTCGCCGCGACGGTCCAGCGCCAGCCAGCCATAGACTGCGGGGATGTCCGGCCATTTGGCCATCGCCCGGATGACGTACTCGTCCATTGAATTTGCAGATTCCGCCAGAGTGAATGCTAACCAAACTATAGGAAAGCCAATCGCCCTCCGAACTCTACACCCGGCGGGCTCGGTTCGATCCGAGCGAGATGTCTCTTGAACGACGACTACGAAGCGATTATCGACTTCTGGCTTGACGGCGCGGCCGAATCGGCTGAGGCGCTTGAGCGCCGGAGTCGCGTCTGGTTCTCTGCCGATCCGGAACTCGACGCCGAGATAGCGTCGCGCTTTGGCGACTTACTCGCGCGCCGCGCGGCCGGCGTCATTGAAATCTGGCAGGCGACGCCGCGTGGCCGCCTCGGGTTGATCATTCTTTTTGATCAGTTTTCGCGAAATATCCACCGCGGCACGGCAACGGCTTATGCATTCGATCAGGAGGCGCTGAACTTGAGCCAAACGGGCATCGACGCCGGGATGGACCGGTCGCTCGGATCCCTGGAACGCATGCTCTTCTATATGCCCTTGCAGCACGCCGAAGCTCCCGGACCTCAGGACCGCGCGGTGGCAATGTTTGAAGATCTGACGCGGTCGTGCCTGCCTGAGCAGCGGCAGTTTTTTGAGCGCTCGCTGCAGCACGCCAGGGAGCACCGGGGCCTCATCCTACGGTTCGGTCGCTTTCCGCACCGCAATCGGGTCCTAGGACGAGAATCTACAGCCGAGGAAATCGCTTATCTCGAGGGCGGCGGAAAAACCTTCGGACAGTAGCCCATGCTATGTCTTGTCTCGCCTTTCTGTATACTGCGCGGCCCTCACTTCAAAGACGACCGATTTTGAACGCGCTGCGCAACATCGCCATCATCGCCCACGTGGACCACGGCAAAACCACCCTGGTGGACCGTCTGCTTCAACAGACGGGCACGCTGGGGACTCGCGGCGCGCACATCGAGCGCGCCATGGATTCCAACGATCTCGAGCGCGAGCGCGGTATCACTATCCTCTCCAAGAACACCGCCATCGAATGGCAGGCTTTCCGCATCAACATCGTCGACACTCCCGGGCACGCGGATTTTGGCGGCGAGGTGGAACGGGTGCTGTCAATGGTGGATTCGGTGCTGCTGCTGGTGGACGCGGTGGACGGCCCCATGCCCCAGACGCGTTTCGTAACGCAGAAGGCCTTCGCCCAGAAGCTCAATCCCATCGTGGTCATTAACAAAATCGACCGGGAAGGCGCGCGCCCGGGATGGGTGCTGGATAAAACCTTCGACCTGTTCGATCGTCTGGGCGCAACCGAGCGCCAGCTCGACTTCCCGGTGGTCTACGCATCCGCGCTCAAGGGCTACGCCGGTTTGGAGCCTGATGTCAGCGACGGCGACATGAGGCCACTGCTCGAAACCATCGTCAAGCACGTGCCGCCGCCCGCGGTGACCCTCGAAGGGTCCTTTCAGATGCGCATCAGCGCGCTGGATTACTCGAGCTATGTGGGCGCCATCGGCATCGGACGCATCCAGCGGGGCAACATTGCCAACAACAAGGCCGTGACCTTGATCGGCGCCGATGGAGAAACCCGAAGCGGGCGCGTACTGCAGGTGCTTTCGTCCCGCGGTCTGGAGCGCATCCCGGTGGAGCGGGCCGAGGCCGGCGACATTATCGCGGTCACGGGAATCGAGAAATTACGTATTTCTGACACGCTCTGTGACCCGGCCGCCGTCGAAGCGCTGCCGGCGCTCAGCGTGGACGAGCCCACCGTGAGCATGGGGTTCCAGGTGAACACCTCACCCTTCGCAGGGCGCGACGGAAGATTTCTCACCAGCCGGCAGATCCGTGAACGATTGATGCGCGAGCTGATCCACAACGTGGCCTTGAAGGTGGAGGAAACCGACGACCCGGATCGTTTCCTGGTATCGGGCCGCGGAGAGCTGCATCTTTCCATACTCATCGAAAACATGCGGCGGGAAGGCTACGAGCTCGCGATCTCGCGGCCGGAAGTTATTCTCAGACAGGTCGACGGCAAAATCCTGGAGCCCTACGAACAGCTGGCGGTGGACGTGGATGAAAGGTATCAGGGCGAATCCATGGAGCTCCTGGGTCAAAGGCGCGGCGATCTCCAGAACATGGTGCCAGACGGCAGGGGGCGGGTGCGTCTGGACTACCTTATTCCGGCCCGCGGCCTGATTGGATTTCGCACCGACTTTCTTACCGCCACCTCGGGCACGGGGCTCATGTATCACACCTTTTCTCACTACGGTCCTAAGCGCGAAGGCCAGTTCGGGCGGCGCGTCAACGGCGTGCTCATCGCCAACGCCGGCGGTAAGGCCCTGGCCTATGCGCTGTTCAACCTGCAGGAACGCGGGAGAATGTTCGTAGGCCCAGGGGAAGAGGTATACGAAGGAATGATCGTCGGGGTCCATTCGCGGGACAACGATCTGGTGGTAAACCCGATGAAGGCGAAACAGCTCACCAATATCCGGGCCGCGGGCTCAGACGAGAACGTTCTGCTCGTGCCGCCGATCCGATTCACCCTGGAGCAGGCCCTCGAGTTCATCGATGACGACGAGCTGGTGGAGATCACACCGCGAAGCATTCGCCTGCGCAAGAAGCTTTTAAAGGAGCATGAGCGAAAGCGCGCCACACGAATGGTAGGCTGAGCCACAAATGATCGGTCTGCTCCAGCGCGTCACCCATGCCGAGGTCGTCGTGGACAATGAGCGCATCGCGGCCATCGGGAGCGGACTGATGGTATTGGTGGGAGTTGAGCGCGGTGACAGCGAGTTCCAGGCAGCGCGCCTAGCGGACCGTTTGCTCGGCTACCGGGTGTTCCCGGACCTGGACGGCAAGATGAATCTGAGCGTGCGCGATATCGACGGCGGGCTGCTGCTGGTGCCTCAGTTCACCCTGCCGGCGGAAACAAACAAAGGCACGCGGCCGAGCATGAGCCGCGCAGCGCCGCCGGATGAGGCAGAGCACCTGTTCAACAGCCTGCTGACATTCGCCCGGTCGAAGTATTCTCGAGTCGAGTGCGGGCGATTCGGCGCCCACATGGCGGTGACACTGACCAACGATGGGCCCGTGACCTTCACCCTGAGGGTAGCGCCGAGTGGGTGATCCGAGTTCTGCCGAAGTCCCTGGCTAATGAATTGCGCGCGAGCGCACTCCACCAGTGAACGGACTCCAGGGTCGCGGTAGACATCACGCGTTGTGCCAGAACCAACTTGGAGTCGGGGGCAAGCGAACGCTTGTTGCGATTGTCCCTTAGCCGCTGTTTCACACTACATCCCTAAGGCGTGAGCCGATAGACTCCGCGGTTCGCTGCTCGGAATTTGCCGGGCGCAGAGATTGACGCCTTTTATGAACGCCCTGCTCGACGTGTCGCTGCCGGTATTCGGTTTGATCTTCTGCGGCTACCTGTCCGCGAAGCTCCGGATTCTGGGTCCACAAAACAGTGAGGCGCTGAACAGCTTCGTCTATTACTTCGCCCTGCCGGCGCTGCTTTTCATCTTCGTCGCGCGGGCGCCGGTCGAACGTATTTTTTACCTTCCGTTCCTCGCCGCCTGGGGAGGCGGTCTTGCGATCACCTTTGTTCTCATGCTGCTTGTCGCTCGTGTCGTGTACGGAGACGGACTTGGCGTGATGACGCTTCGCGGCATGAACTCTATCTTCGCCAATACCGGCTACATGGGCATTCCTTTGGTGATGACCGCTTACGGTGAAGCCGCCGCGCTGCCCGCCATCATGGCTACCGTGACCATGTCGGTAATCTTCGTTCCGCTGATAATCATATTGCTCGAGCTCGAGAAACAAGAAGACACCGACCCGGCCGCGATCCTGCGGGGTGTAGCGGAAGCGGTGATAAAGAACCCAATCGTCATCCCTGTGGTGCTGGGCGTGGCGGTGTCGATGACAGGGGTTTCCCTGGCCGCGCCCGTTGGCAACTTCGCGGATCTCCTCGGTAACGCCGCCGGGCCTTGCGCGCTCTTTGCCATGGGCATGTTTTCCGCCGGTCAGTCACTGCGCTCGGGAATAGCGGAAACGAGCGTGATGACGGCGACCAAGCTCATCGTGCACCCGCTCGTTACCTGGTTGCTGGTTACTCGGGTGTTCGAAATGGATCAGCTGTGGGCAGTGGTTACGGTGATCGTCGCCGGCCTGCCCACAGGCGCAACCTGCTTCGTGCTGGCCCAGCGCTACGGAGTCTTTGTCGCCCGCACCTCCTCGGTGACCTTCGCTTCCACCCTGTTGTCCGTGATCACGGTCTCCGCGCTGCTGGCCATCGTCAAGACCGCCATTCCGGCCACCTGATGGCTTGTCCTGGATCCGGGATAGCAGCAACATGAGCAATCTAAAACCATGGCAAAACTCGAACCGAAGCCGAAACTGTCGAGGCATCAGACCGCTTCCGGGCCGCGCTGGGCGGTCAACGGACGCGCTCTGCCGGATGCGTTCCACCTGGACCTGCTGCTTCAGCGTTCACTTGCCGCCATCGAAGACGCGCTCGAGTCCGGCGGGACCAGCGAGCGCCTTGAAGGCACCCTGATCGCCCCCATCGAGGACACACAGGAGGTATGGGCCGCGGGCGTGACTTACTTGCGCAGCCGCCAAGCGCGGGTGGCGGAATCGTCCGCCGCTGACCTTTACCAGATGGTTTACGATGCCGAGCGGGTCGAGGTGTTTTTAAAGGCCATCGGCTGGCGAGTCTTGGGTCACGGCGACGCGGTACGGTTGCGAAGGGATTCGAATTGGAACGTGCCCGAGCCGGAGCTCACTCTGCTGCTCAACCGGGCCGGCGAGATCGTCGGCTACACCGCCGGTAACGACGTCTCTTCCCGCGACATCGAGGGACAAAACCCGCTCTATCTGCCCCAGGCAAAGATCTATGACGGCGCCTGCGCCTTGGGCCCGGGCATCGTCATCGCTTCCGCCGATAACATGCGGTCGTTGCAGATACGAATGACTATCGAGCGCAACGGCAAAGTGCTGTTCGAAGGCGAGACTTCTAGCGCAAGGCTCAAGCGCTCACTGGAAGAAATGGTGGCCTGGCTCACCCGAGAGTTGAGCTTCCCCGAAGGCGCTTTCCTGATGACCGGCACCGGCCTGGTGCCGCCGGACGAGTTCTCGCTGGCAGAAGGCGACGAGGTTCGGATCCAGGTCGGCGAGCTCAGTCTGGAAAACCGTGTCGCCTGAGTACTCAGCCTGCGCAGTGAGTCGGCACTTACTACTTGGAGTCGATGTCGCCCTGAGGGCCGAACGGCGTTGGCCCGTGACCGGACTTCTGCAGCGCGGCGTGGGCCCGTGCAGCGACGCGCATCCAAAGACGGATGATCTCTTCGGGTGCGTCGTCTGGCAGCCGGCTGTACTCGCAGGCGAGAAACCTTAGGTCTTCGAGGTCAAGCCAAAGCGCAATGCGTCCCTTGGCGATCTCCCTTTCATCATTTGCGCTCATGAATGCCACCGAATAGGTCCAAACTGATAACAGCTTTCGAGCATAAGCGGGCTGGGGCCGGGTGAGGAGCAACTTCCAGCCTGGTTCGGCATCGGTCAAACTGCCGGGGTCCAGCAGAGACTTGAATAATTCCACGCCGAGGACCCGCACCCATGCCCCCCAAAACCTCCGATCGGCTGGCGACCCTGTTCGCCGGCGCTTGTCATCTTGATGACCCTAAAACCGGCGCGGTGGTCCCGCCCATCGAGCCCGCCACCACCTACGCGCGGGATGCGGACTATGCCCTACGGCGCGAGGGCATATCCTACAGTCGCGACGGAAATCCCGCTTACCTTCCCGCCGAGACCGTGCTTCGGGAGGCGGAAGGCGGCGCTGCCGCGCTGCTGTTTGCCTCCGGCATGGCCGCCGCGACGGCGTTGTTTCAAAGCCTGGTTCCCGGCGCCCACGTGGTGGTTCCCAAAGTCATGTACCACGGGCTGCGCGATTGGCTCAAAGATTTCTGCCCCCGTTTCGGCGTCGGTATGGATACTTTCGAAATCGGCGAACAGTGCAGCCTCAGGCGAACGATCCGCGAGGGCAAGACTCGCTTGGTCTGGGTCGAAACGCCCGCCAACCCCACTTGGGAGATCACAGACATCGCCGCGGCGGCCGAGGCGGCCCACGCGGCGGGAGCGAAACTGGTCGTTGACTCCACCGTTGCAACCCCGATCCTCACCCGCCCCATCGAGCACGGCGCGGATATCGTCATGCATTCCGCCACCAAGTATCTCAACGGTCACAGCGACGTAGTTGCGGGTGCGCTCGTCTTCAAAGCAGTCGACGGCGATTACGAAGCGGCGCGATACCAGCGCCTGCACGGCGGCGCCGTGCTCGGTCCCTTCGAGGCCTGGCTTCTGCTGCGCGGCATGCGAACGCTCCACCTTCGCGTCCTCAGAGCTTGCGACAGCGCCCTGCGAATCTGTCATCACTTTGAGCACCATCCCAGTATCGAACAGGTGCGCTATCCTGGACTTGAAAGCCACCCTGGACACGCAGTCGCCCGCCGGCAAATGAGTGGAGGCTACGGCGGCATGCTTTCGTTGCTGATCAAAGGCGATGAAAACGCGGCGCGGGGCGTTGCGACGCGAACGCGGCTGTTCCGTACTGCAACTTCCCTTGGCGGAGTGGAGAGTTTGATCGAGCATCGCGCCACGGTGGAAGGCCCGAACAGCCCGGTACCGCCGAATCTACTGCGGTTATCCGTGGGGATCGAAGCGGCGGAAGATTTGATCGCCGATCTGGAACAGGCGCTGGGCTGTTCAGACGCTTCCTAGCTCCGCTGCGCTGGCACAAGCAATGCAAAGATGGGCCGCCGGGTCGACCTCCAAGCGCTTCGGAGCGATGGGGTCGCCGCAAGTCGAGCAATAGCCGAATTCGCCATCCTCGATGCGCTTGATCGCCGCCCGAATGCGGGAGAGTTGCAGCGTCCGCCGCCGCTCGCTCTCTAGCGACATGGCCTGAGAGCGAATCGCGTCCATCCGGGACAGCCTTCCCACCCGCGACTGATCCAGCTCCACCGGCTGCGCCGCCTCGGTACCGCTTGCCGCTACGGACTCCAGCTCGAACTTTAGCCTCCTGAGCTTTTCAAGAAAGCCGGGGACGTCGATTTCCGGCGCGTCACTCATGAAAAGTACGCCCACATCGTGGATACGAGCTCCAACAATAACACGGAGAGCACGGGCTGATAGCTCATTGAATACGAACAACGATGGGCAATGCCCAGAATTTCCGAGCGCTCAGAGGGCCAGACGCCGCCGTGTACGGGCACGCATCACTTGCGTCCACTCGGGGCAAGCTTTGACGTATTCCTCCACCACGGCGATACACTCAGATTCTTGCATCACTTCGACACGGATGTCCTGGCGCGCCATCAGGGTTAGGGTACCGGCATCCGTATAGGTCTGCGTTTCCCCTACCACCACGCGCGCAATACCAAAGCGGATGATGGCGCCGGCGCACATTTCGCACGGCATCATGGTGGTATAAACGCTTGCGCCGTTTAAAAGGGCGTCCACGTCGCCGCCGGAGTGTTTTGCCGCGTCCCGGATGGCTTCCATTTCCGCGTGGGTGGTCGGATCTCCGGTCTGGAGAAAACGGTTGCGGCCGCGGCCGACAATTTCGCCGTTACGTACCACAACCGAGCCGATGGGATAGCCGTCTTCGGCCATACTCAAACGCGCTTCTTCAAGCGCCACCGTCATGAATGCGTCCATGAAGTGCCTCAAGTGTCTAATCTCGAAGATGCTGCATGAAATGACATCGACCGATCGCCGTCAACCGGCCGCCGGGCGGCTTGCCGTGACCCCCAGGGCCCCCACTGGCGTGCGCGACGAGCCCCCTTTCATCCCATCCGCGGGCGGTATACGCGAAAAGCGTGCGTGGCCCGCAAAACGCACAAGGCGCTCTTGAATCGCCCTGGGCCTGAAACTAGCTTCATCATGGGTTTGTGCGACGCACCATTCATTACTATGGCATTTTTCGGCTCGCGGACCATCAATCTGGCGCTTCAGGGCGGCGGGGCTCACGGGGCCTTCACCTGGGGCGTGCTGGACCGCCTGCTGGAGGAAGAACGCCTGCGGGTCGAAGGCATCAGCGGCACCAGCGCCGGGGCCATGAACGCCGTGGTGCTCGCTCATGGGCTCACCGCGGGGGGACGCGAAGGCGCCCGGGAGGCTCTGGCGGCGTTATGGGCCTCGGTTGCCGACAAACTTTCATCGCTTTCACCCGTCGCCGGCGGTATGGCGCAGCTTTCGGACAGAAAGGGCGATCTCTCGCCGCTGATGCACGCGTTTATTGCATTTACCCGGTTTTTTTCCCCGGCCCAGCTCAATCCTCTGGCCATGAACCCCCTTAGAAACATTTTGAGAGCCCAGGTGGACTTTGAAGTGCTGCGTGAACGATGTCCGTTGAAGCTTTTCATCGCCGCAACACAGGTGCGCACCGGACAGCTACGCCTGTTCCAGACCCGCGAGCTCACCGCGGAAATGGTGCTGGCGTCTGCCTGCCTGCCCTCCCTGCACCATCCGGTGGCCATCGACGGCGAGGTCTACTGGGACGGCGGCTACAGCGCCAACCCAGCGGTATTCCCGCTTGCAGAACATTGCCGCGCGCGGGACATCGTTGTGGTCCTTCTGCACCCCTTGAGCCGGCCGCGGATCCCCAGGACCTCTAGAGATATCTACAACCGCATTACCGAGCTCAGCTTCAACGCCACTTTTCTACGGGAAATGCGCGCCATAGCGAACGCAAAGCGGGATCCGAGCTTCGGCATTTTCTTTGGAGGCCGCCTGGCCCGGCGAATTCGCCGCGGGCGATATTATCTCATCGAGGCCAACGAACTGATGAGCGAGCTCAAAGTGGAAAGCCAGCTCAACACCCACGCGACCTTCCTCGGCATGCTCAGGGACCAGGGGCGGGCCCACGCCAGTCGCTGGCTCGAAACTTATTTCCGCCGCCGCCACCGCTGCATGGTCAACCTGGCGGAAGTTTTTTGCTGACTTTGAAAAAACGATACGACCTAAACAGAAGGCGAGCTGAGCAGGGCGTTTTTTCCTGCCCCTGTCTTTATCTACGATCCACCGTTGCTCCAGCTGGTACATCGAGCACACGGTCGGTCAAACCTTTGCGACTCATCAGCGAACCGCTACCCCCTGTTCTGCCCCGCTGATTTCGTCCCGCTAAGAAATGGTCTCCGGAGGGGCGAGGCAATGCCGGCCGGGCTCAGCTTGGTGTGCACATAGCCCCGATGGTAGGTCGGGTAATTCAACAGCGCGGTCAAGATTGGGCCGGCGCGTCCTGCTTCGCAGCATGCTGAGAGCGTCGGAACATAGTGGTGACGACCCTGCTCAGTGCTTGATTTCATTCCAGCTCGCCGGGTCCGCGTTATAGAACCGTCTCAGCTGTTCGTAGAGCTGCGGATGCTGCGCCGACAGCTCGCGCGGACGCTCGAAAAAGGCCTCTGTAGCCACGGCAAAGAACTCCGCCGGAGATTCAGCGCCGTAGTCATCCAGCACGCTGGGTCCGCTGCGACCGGCGCGCGTCTTCAGGCACTGGAACTCGCTTTGGAGCACCCGTGCCCAGGACTCGTATTGACTACGATCCCCGAGAAGCGGAAGACCGTCGAGCCGCTCGTTTTCCTCATCCAGCTTGTGGGCGAACTCGTGCAGGACGACGTTTTCTCCGGAGTATTGATTGGCTACACGAAGCACGTCCTCCCAGGACAAAACCACCGGACCGCGATGCCAGGACTCGCCGGCGCGCGCCTGCTCCTCGACGGTCTCAAGCATACCGTCGGTGGTGACTTCGCGCGCCACGTAGGTATCGGGATAGACCAGTATGGTGGTGAAGCCGGGGTAATAATCGGTCAGCCGGTTAAGCAGGAGCACGCACGCCTGGGCGGCGATGGTGACTCTGATCTCGTCCCTCATCTCAAGGCCGCCGCAGCCAACGAAAATCTTCTCTTCGAGAAAAACGTTCATGTGACCATGAAGCTGCGAACGCAGCGATTCGGGCATAGCGCGATAGAGCGGAACGTTTTGCTCCAGGGTTTGGATCCATGCATCCGGAAAGTGCCTGTTGAAAGCTCTCTCCCGCTTCGAGCGTCGAAGCATCTTCCATGCGAGCCAGGCGAGGACCGCGGTAGCAACGGACAACGCGATAACAGCTAAGAGTATCAAGGTATGAGGGTTCGCTAAGAACGATCGGGCTGAATGCGCCTGTTGCTACCGTAGAGGCTTTTGGTCGAATGCGCCGGATCTAAAGAAACGCTGCCGAGTCCACTGCCCCAATCCTGGCCGTCTCGGGCTTGTTTGGCGGCACTCCGTTACAGAGGGATGGCACCCTAGCGCCTTCTCATGAACAGACAGCAGCGGGGGATTCTAGCTTAGCCTACGAGAATGACCCTGAGACGCCTCGGACCATGGGCACCTTCCTGGATGGTCTGCTCCACATCGGCGGTCTTCGACGGACCGGTGATGAGGTTGACGGTTCGCGGCATTTTTGCCCGCTCTTTTCTCAATCGAGCCCATGCGTCTTCCATATGGGTAACAATACGCTCAACTTTCAGCACCACGATGTGATCTTCGGGGAGAAAATTGAGCGTGGTCGGGCTTTCCGCTCCCGACAGCAGCACCAGCGTCCCCGTCTCAGCGATGCCGGCGAAGGCAGCGGTGACGCTCACCCGATCGTCCCCTTTGGCGGCCCGGCGCTCGATGGCGAATCGGTTGGACCACGGTATGTCTTCAAGCAGCGGGTCCGGCGCCACAACGAGCTCTGGAGAAAGCGCGTTCTGCTGGAGATGCGCGTCCACTGCTTCGGAGACCTTTTCCATGGTGGCAACGCGCACAACCGCACCGTGCACCGATTCCAGCTTGGATAAGAATTGTTGCACCACCTCGCCGTCCACGGCGGGTTTGACGTTGGCGCGCGGGTTCTCGAGTCGCGCATCCAGCACCGCGGTGACGCTGTCCGCCAGCGGTCCGGTGCGATTCAAGGCGGTGCGGATATTTGCCAGCACCCTTTCACGCGCAGCGCTCACTTCTGACTCCCACGCTTTCTGAACGCGGTCTGAAAAGTCACCCCTTGGGGTGCTGGCAGATCGCGCGCATCGGTCCACCCGCCTGCGAAAGGCAGACGCCTGAAACGCCCGCGCCGCTTGCCCAGGCTGCCGAGCACTGCCATCCCCAAGCGCGTTGCCAGCTGGTAGAGCCTTGGTCGCTTGGCGAAGTAGGCCCAGAGGCCTAACGCGGCGCGCGCGCGAAACGGAGTGAGTCGCTGCTCGTGCCCGCGTTGCCTAAGCTTGCGCAGCATGTCGGGCAGGGGAATGCTCATCGGACACACTTCCTTGCAGCGTCCGTTCAGGGTGCAGGCGTTCGGAAGGTCGAAGCTCTTGTCCAGCCCCACCATGAGCGGTGTCAGCACCGAGCCCATGGGGCCAGGGTACACCCAACCATAGGCGTGACCACCCACCGACTGGTAAACAGGACAATGGTTCATACACGCGCCGCAGCGAATGCACCGCAGCATCTCGTGGAATTCGTTGCCGAGCATTTGAGAACGGCCGTTGTCAAGCAGCACCACGTGATATTCGCCCGGGCCGTCCAGATCCTCCTTCCGCTTCGGGCCGGTGGATAAGGTGGTGTACACCGACATCTCCTGCCCGGTGGCGCTTCGCGCCAGTAGTCTCAGGATCGTGCTCACGTCTTCGAGAGTGGGGACGACTTTTTCGATACCGGCGGTGACGATATGAACCCTCGGCAGGGTATTGGTCAGATCGCCGTTGCCCTCGTTGGTGACGATGATGCTGGAACCGGTCTCGGCAATCAGGAAGTTTGCCCCCGTAATCCCCACTTCTGCGGAGAGGAACTTTTCGCGCAGTACGGTGCGCGCCTCGTTGACGATAGCCGGAACTTCGGTCACCCGGTCCGTTAGACCGTACTTCTGGTGGTGCGCATGGAACAGATCGGTAATTTGATCCTTGGTCTTATGCACCGCCGGGGCAATGATGTGGCTGGGCGGTTCCTTGGCGAGCTGAATGATGTATTCGCCCAGGTCGGTCTCCACCGGTTCGAAGCCGGCCTGTTCCAGGGCCTCGTTAATCCCCATCTCCTCGCCCACCATGGACTTGCCCTTGGTAACGCGCTTTGCGCCTGCGTTACGACAGATCTCGAGTATGATCTCGCGGGCTTCCTGCGTCGTGCTGGCCCAGTGCACCTGCCCGCCCGCCGATTGGACGGCTCGTTCATAGCGCTCGAGATAAAAGTCCAGGTTATGAAGAGTGTGCTCCTTGATCTCCCGCGCCGCCTGCCTCAAGGCTTCGAATTCAGGCAGCGCGTCGACGGCGTTGCGGCGCTTTTGCTGAAATCCGCCCTTGGCCTTGCCCATGGCCCGCTTGAGCTCCGGGTCGAGAAGCGCTGTCGCCGAGCGTTGCTTGAATTCGTGTGCGCGGGACTGCATGGCGTCAAGCCAACAGTTGCATCACGTGCACGGCCATGAATGCGTGTTCCCGATCCCCGCTCATTTCGGGTCTCCGATCGGGGGCAAGTCGGTGAGACCCGCCAGCACTTCCGCCGCATGGTAAACCTTGACCCGACTTTTTTCGCGCTTCAATCGCCCCGCCATGTTGAGCAGGCAACCGAGGTCGCCGCCGAGAAGCGTGGTGGCGTCGGACTCGGTGATACTTTGCACCTTGTCCGCAACCATACGCTCGGAGATCTTCGGGTATTTGACACAGAAGGTGCCGCCGAAGCCGCAGCAGACTTCGCTCTCGTTCATTTCGTTCAAGGTCAGACCGTTCACCTGGCCTAATAGCGCGCGCGGCTGCGCTTTGATCCCCATTTCCCGCAGCCCGGAGCAGGAATCGTGATAGGTCACGGTTTCCTCGTAGCGCGCGTGCACGCATTCAACCCCAAGGACATCGCGCAGAAAGCTCAAAAGCTCGTACGACTTTTCCGCCAGCCGAGCGGCGCGGCCCCGCCAGAGCGCATCGGTGGGGAACATCTCAGGGTAGTGGGCGCGGATCATTCCCATGCATGAGCCAGAAGGCCCGACGACGTAATCGAATTCTTCGAACGCGGCGATAACCTGCCTGGCGATGTCACGGGCATTCGTGGCATCGCCGCTGTTATAGGCCGGCTGACCGCAGCAGGTCTGCATTTCCGGCACGCTCAGCGTGCAGCCCGCGTCCTCGAGCAGCTTGACTGCCGCGAATCCGACGTTGGGACGGAACAGATCCACCAGGCAGGTTACGAACAGACCCACGTGCGGGCGCGTCAGAGCGCCATTTTCGTTACTAGAAGGCATGAATCTGATCCTATCCGTAGGCCACCGCCGGCCGCCAGTTCAGCAGGTTGGAACGAGTCACGAAAACGCAAACACCAAGGCAGCGCGAGCTAGTGTCGTTTTTGGGCGCTGCGAGTGCGCTCAAACCCTATCCCCTCCGCCTGGGCGGGTCAAACGCCAAGCGCAATCTGGCACCATGGTGGCAGGCCTTTCGATCCAGGAGCTTCCAGTCCGCCCCGGCAAGGCTCGCCCGCCAGACACTCAGGATCGCGGCTGGAGAGGAGGAAAGCATGAAAAGCAAACTCGTCACTGCCGAAGAGGCCGTCGCCCTGATAAGCGACGGCGATACCCTGTGCAACAGCGGCTTCGACTGCGGTAGAGAGCCGCTGCAGAAAGATCGGCCAGCGGGTTCGGGCGGTGGTCAACTACGACGGCTGCCGCATCGACGAGTCGGTGCTGGACGCCTGGGCGGCAATGGCCCGTTACATGGAAGAGAACTATTACACTCGAGCGACCCGATACACCACCAGCGCGTTCATGCGAATGAAACTCGGCGATGCTTTGAGCCGGCACGAGGTCGCGCCGCACATTTTCGAATCCCGCGATGATGCCGAGTGGTGCGCCGGCCGGGCGGGAGTGGAGACGTGACCTCATCGACCTTCCGCCAAGACGCTTCCGGCCTGACTAAGCCATGCGGTAGCAAAATCCTCCCTGATCGGTATGCTGTAGCGCCTTTTTACCGACCATCGAGCAGGAGATTTCAATGAGCGCGCGGCGCGCCCGGGTGAAACGCGACACCAAAGAGACCCAAATCGAGGTCTCACTCAACTTAGATGGAACGGGCGCTGCTACGCTACAGACCGGCCTGCCCTTCTTCGACCACATGTTGGAGCAAGTCGCGCGGCACGGGCTCATCGACGTCGAAATTCACGCCTCGGGCGATTTGGAGATCGACGCTCACCATACGGTGGAGGATACCGGTATCGTTCTTGGACAGGCGATCGCAAAAGCCTTAGGAGACAAGCGGGGCGTCAATCGCTATGGCCATGCCTACGTGCCGCTGGACGAAGCGCTGTCCCGGGTGGTGATCGATTTCTCCGGCAGGCCGGGTCTCCAATATCGCGTCACCTACCCCCGGGCCCGGGTCGGCGACTTCGACCTGGACCTGATTCATGAATTCTTCCAAGGCTTCGTAAACAGCGCGGCTGCGACGCTGCACATCGACGGTTTACGTGGCGTCAATGCCCACCATCTAGCCGAGACGGTGTTCAAGGCCTTCGGCCGAGCAATGCGTATGGCGGTGACCAGAGATCCTCGAATTGAAGGCCTGCTACCGTCCACCAAAGGAAAGCTGTAGCTTCACAACCGGGCACGACAGTTGGAACGCGTCGTTGTCATCGACTACCGCATGGGCAATCTACGCTCGGTAGCCAAAGCTTTGGCGCACGTTGCCGCGGAGCGCGCCGATATTTTGGTTTCCAGTGACGCCAGGGCGATTGGCGACGCGGACCGAGTCGTGTTTCCCGGCCAAGGGGCGATTCGGGACTGCATGCTTGAGCTGGAAAATCACGGACTGGTCGAAGCAGTCAAGGAGGCGTTGGCGAGTAAACCTTTCCTTGGGATCTGTCTCGGCCAGCAGGCGCTGATGGAGACCAGCGAGGAACACATCGGAACAGTAGGACTGGGAATTTTTCCAGGAACAGTGAAACGTTTTTCAAACGACGTCCGGGACGAGTCGACGGGTGAGCGCCTAAAAGTTCCGCATATGGGTTGGAATAACGTCCGCTTCGCCAAGAAACATCCGCTATGGCGCGGGATCGCCGACGGGGAATATTTCTACTTTGTGCACAGCTACTACGTGGCGCCGCAAGATGATGAAGTTACCGTGGGTCGGACCCGCTACGCCGTGGAGTTCTCATCTGCAATCGCGAAACGGAACTTGTTCGCAGTGCAGTTCCACCCCGAGAAGAGCGCGCGGGCAGGGTTGGCGCTGTTGAAGAATTTTCTGCAGTGGGACGGTGATGCGTGCGTGATGCGTGATGCGTGATGCGTGATGCGTGATGCGTGATGCGTGATGCGTGATGCGTGATGCGTGATGCGTGATGCGTGATGCAAGGAGCGTAATCGAACTCGGTGGCTTGTCAACAGGCCGTGCCTCCTTTCGCGTCACGCATTACGTGTAAGCGTTACCTTTTCGGCGTCGCGCTTTACGCCGTGGCTTTTTCCCTCGCCACCGCCCGATAACCGATGTCCGTCCGGTAGTGAACGCCGTTCCAACGGATCTGCGCGACCCGTTGATAGGCAAGCGCCTGCGCGTCGGTGACGCCTCTGCCCAAGGCGCACACGCAAAGCACCCTTCCGCCCGCGGTGACCACCCGCCCGCCATTCATTGCGGTCCCCGCGTGAAACACCTTGGTGCCCCGTAGCTCCTTCCCGAGACCGTGGATGACATCGCCCTTGACATAGTCGCCGGGATACCCACCGGAAGCCATAACCACGCCGACGCAAACCTCGTCGCTCCAATCCGCTTTCAAGGATCCCAGACTGCCTTCCACCGCCGCCTCACACAGGCGCACGAGATCCGACTCCAGCCGCATCATGATCGGCTGGGTCTCGGGATCGCCGCAGCGGCAGTTGTATTCCAGCACCCGGGGCGTGCCGTCTTTGTCGATCATCAAGCCGGCGTAAAGAAAACCGGTGTAATCGAAACCTTCGGACTGAAGCCCCGATACCGTCGGCTCGATCACCTCGCGCATGATGCGCTGGTGCATGCTGGAATCCACCACCGGTGCAGGGGAGTACGCGCCCATGCCTCCCGTATTCGGACCCCGATCGCCATTGTAGGCGGCCTTGTGGTCCTGGGAGGACGCCAACGGCAAGATCTTGCCACCGCCGACGATGGCGATGAAGCTCGCTTCTTCGCCTTGCAAAAACTCCTCTATGACGACACGCTGACCCGCATCACCGAATTTTGATTCCACCAGCATCGCTTTCAGCGCCGCACCGGCCTCGTCCTCACTCGTGGCGATGACCACACCCTTTCCTGCCGCGAGCCCGTCTGCCTTAATCACCAAGGGCAGTCCCAGTTCAGAAACGTAATCGAGCGCGGCGTTAAGCTGGGTGAAGCTCCGATAGGCCGCGGTGGGAATCTTGTGGCGCTCGAGAAACGCCTTGGTAAAGGACTTGGATCCCTCGAGCTGTGCCGCATCACGTGTGGGGCCAAAGATTTTCAATCCTGCCGCGATGAAAGTATCGCTCACGCCGGCAACCAGCGGCGCCTCCGGCCCGACAATGGTGAGGCCGATGTCGTTGTCGCGGGCAATCCGAAGCAGGCCGTCGATGTCACCGACGCCGACGTCAACGTTCGCGACCTTTGGCTCAGCTGCGGTCCCGGCATTTCCCGGAGCGACGAAGACCTTCATTACCGCCTCGCTCTGCACCGCCCTCCACGCCAGCGCGTGCTCCCGCCCGCCGGAGCCGATAATTAAGACGTTCATAAGGAAGTATGTGGGGAAGTGCTCTTTGGAGAATGGATGGGAACGAAACAACCGTCGATATGCCGGTAAATGCGCACTCGTCTATCCCTACATACTGCGTACCGCATACTACATACCTGATTTGCGAAGGCGCCGAGGCAATGGTCGTTTGTCTCAGTGCCTGAAGTGCCTCATGCCGGTAAAAACCATCGCCATGTCGTGCTCGTCGGCGGCGGCAACGACCTCATCGTCGCGCATTGACCCGCCGGGCTCGATAACCGCCGTGATCCCCGCTTCCGCGGCAGCGTCGATGCCGTCGCGAAACGGGAAAAAGGCGTCCGAAGCCATCACCGATCCCTTAACCTCTAGACCCTCGTCCGCCGCCTTGATGCCGGCGATTTTTGCCGAGTAAACGCGGCTCATCTGCCCGGCGCCGATGCCTACGGTCTTACCGTCCTTGCAGTAGACGATGGCATTGGACTTAACGAACTTGACCACTTTCCAGGCGAATCGTAGATCCGTCATTTCCTGGTTGCTGGGGGCACGCTTTGAGACCACCTTGAGCTCCGACGCTCCAACCTCGCCGATGTCCCGATCCTGAATCAGCAACCCGCCGGCGACGCGTTTGAAATCCCACTCCGCGGGGCGCTTCTCGCCCCACTGTTCGCACGAGAGAACGCGCACGTTCTGCTTTTGCAAAAGCACCGCCATTGCCCCGTCTTCGACCGTGGGCGCAATGATGACCTCCACGAATTGCCGCTCGACGATGGCACCGGCTGTTGCCGCGTCTAGCGGGCGGTTGAAAGCAATGATACCTCCAAAGGCGGAGGTTGGATCGGTGCGGTAAGCACGGTCATAAGCCTCGAGCACGCTTTCACCCAAGGCAACGCCGCACGGGTTGGCGTGCTTGACGATAACGCACGCAATCTCGCTGAAGCTTTTCACGCACTCTAGCGCCGCGTCGGTATCGGCAATGTTGTTGTATGAAAGCGCCTTGCCCTGGAGCTTGAGGGCGGTCGAGACAGAAGGCTCGGCCGGTGCTGCTTCGATATAAAAGGCCGCGCGCTGGTGCGGATTCTCGCCGTAGCGCATCTGGTCTGACTTCAGGAACTGCATAGTGAAGCTGCGCGGAAAATCCTGACGTTCACCGGCGGCGCCATCTACTGCGCCAAAGTAGTTGGCGATGGCGCCGTCGTAGCGGGCGGTATGCTCGAATACCTTGACCGCCAGATCGTAGCGCGTCTGGTCGGACACTTCGCCGTTCGACTCCAGCTCGGCGATGACTCTATCGTAGTCTGCCGCATCCACCACCACTGTGACGAAGGCGTGATTCTTGGCCGCGGCGCGCAACATCGCCGGACCACCGATGTCGATATTCTCTATCGCGGTCGCCAAGTCGCAGTCGGGCTTTGCCACCGTTTGCTCGAAGGGATAGAGATTGACGACGAGCAAATCGATGGGCTCGATTCCCTGCGCCTTCATCGCCTCCGCGTCGATGTCGCGCCGCCCAAGCAGGCCGCCATGAATTTTCGGATGCAGCGTTTTCACGCGCCCGTCCATGATCTCGGGAAAACCTGTGTGTTCAGAGACTTCCTTCACCGGCACATCGTTTTCGGTAAGCAGTCGGGCTGTTCCTCCCGTGGACAAGATTTGCACTCCGAGTTTCGAAAGCCTCGACGAGAATTCCACGATACCGGTTTTATCAGACACGCTTACGAGGGCGCGGGTCACAGCAGACATTTGAGTGCTCTCCGAACTGGCAGATAGATTGAAGAGGGAGGCGTTTAAGGGCGTTAACTCTCCAGCAGGTTGTCGGATTCTAATCAGCGCCTTTCGGCGGCTCCATGCAGAAGTGGTTTCAATTCACCTGAGCGTTTGGGGTAAAGCACAAGCCGGAAGGTTCATTCTTCGCCTTGGGCGCGTTTCACTCAAGTTGTGGCGATCCGTTACAAATCGCCGTCCGGGATCAGTCCAGATTGTACTGCCTGAGCTTCTTGCGCAGGGTACCGCGGTTGATACCGAGGATAGTGGCGGCCCGGGTCACGTTTCCTCGAGTGTGCGCCATTACAGATTCCAGCAGTGGTGCCTCAACCTCGCTCATGACCAGTTCGAAGAGGTCACAGGCCTCATAGCCATCGAGCTGGCGAAAATATCGCGTCAGCGCATCGCGGACGCACTCCCTTAAGGGCTCTCTAGTGCGGGCCGCATCTACTCGCAGCAATTCATCGACGGAAAGGGGTTTGGCTTTAGCGGTTACGCTCATGCCACATTCTCCCCGAGCGCGAAGGTTGATGTCGCGACTTGCCCCGTTTCGGCTTGGAAAAAGTCGCGCACCATTCGAAGCTGCTCCGTCGGATCTTCCACCCGATTGATCCGGGTCCACAAAGCGGACCCGCCCACTCGAGGCTTGAGGTACCAGCTTAGGTGTTTGCGCGCGACGCGCACGCCAATTAACGCGCCATAGAACTCATGCAGCGCCTCAAGGTGCTCGATGAGGATTTCACCCACTTCGTCAGCATTCGGCCCGGGCAACGCGCTCCCGCTTGCGAGGTAATGACTCACTTCGCGAAATATCCACGGATTACCTTGAGATGCGCGGCCGATCATGAGGGCGTCGGCACCGGTCTGCTGCAGTACCTGTCGCGCGCCCTCGGGACAGCTGATGTCCCCATTGGCGATCACCGGCATCTTTACTGCCGATTTGATTTGACGCACGGTCTCGTGCTCCGCGCGACCACGAAACGCACAGGCCCGGCTCCGCCCGTGCACCGAGATCGCGGCAACGCCGGCTCGCTCCGCTATCCTGGCGACACGAACCCCGTTACGGTTGGCCGGCTCCGGACCGGTGCGGATCTTTAGAGTGACGGGCACCGGCGACGCCGCCACGACTGCATCAAGGATACGCTCTATTAGCGATTCGTCGGAGAGTAATGCCGAACCGGCGGCGCGGTTGCATACTTTCTTTGCCGGGCACCCCATGTTGATGTCGATGATCTGTGCGCCTGCGTCCGCGTTGTAGCGCGTCGCTTCGGCCATCTCCCGAGGATCTGCGCCAGCGATCTGCACCCAGCGCGGCTCGCTTTCTCCGGCATGGTCGATACGCTGCCGGCTTTTCTCGGTTGAACGCAGGCGCGGGTTGGATGACATCATCTCCGAGACAGCGAAAGACGCGCCGAGTCTCCGGCACAAGGTACGAAAGGGGCGGTCGGTGACGCCGGCCATCGGCGCCGCAATCAGGCGGCCGCTTACGGAAAAGCTCCCGATTCGCATTGTAATCGTGCGTCCTGCAGCGCTTTGCGCTTGTTATCGGTAAAGATTATGAGGGAATTACCAAATTACTTCCTTGCCGTGACGACACCGACATCGCGACCAAAAAGCAGGGAAACACCGATCCCCAGCCGACGCGTGCAATCTTAACCGCAACCCGTTCGCTGTGAAAGCGTTCGCCGCGAAGCCGTCGACGGCGCGCGGATTACGATTCTTGCATGTGGCATAGGTTGCAATGCAAGTAACTGTGCGCCCCAGACTAGGTGTTTCAGAGGGTTAGAGAAAATTCAAAGAAAACGAAATTCGTAACTGATGGCGGCTTCTTCGGGCGCAATCAGTTCAATTGCAATCTGAAGCGGCTTTCCCGGTGACATGTTGCCCGTTGGGTCCAGATCCGGCGAAAGATATTGCTCTGGCTCGAATATACGACTTGCAATTGTCTGCCCGTTGACGTTGAAAACGCTGAACTGCAATCTCGGATAGGGTTGTGCGTGCGCCGCTGCGTTTACCAGGGTCGCTGAAACCAGCAGCGCGTCTTCGTAACCCGGATGAATGCGCACGTCTCGAGCCAGCATCTGGATTTTTGAAGGATTTCGGCGATCCGGGGCGCGACATCCTGTGTAAGCGCAAAGCGTTTCCAGCCAGGGCCGCGCCTGAGGATATCCGGCGAGAACCTCCGCGGGCTTGAACCAGGCGTACTGCAGCCCGAGCGCCGCGAGCAAAATGAGCGCCACCAGGGTAAGCACGGATGTTTTCCACCGCCCGCGCGTTTCCGCTTCGGCGCGGGCGAACTCCTCCTTAATCACTTCCGGCACTGTTTCCGTGCCTTCGCCTTCGCCAAGAGTCGGTGGTGTGTTCTCCGAGGCGCCGCCGTCGAAGGCATCCGAGCCGATGTGCGCCGGCGAGCTGCCGTCGTCGCCAGAACTCTGGTCGGATTGGGAGACTCGAGATTCTATGCCGGAGCCGTCCGTTTTCTGCCGTGGTGACCGTTCGGTCAGGTGTTCTAGACCATCGAAAATGGAAAGGCAGGCGCCGCAGCGCACCCGCCCGTCGGCGCCGGCGAGCTGTTCCGCGCTGACGGCGAAGAAGGTACTGCATTGGGGACAACGGGTATACATCCTCAGTCCGGTTTTATCCGCGAATCAGTCACTCAGGTCGAGCGCCGCAAGGCGCGTCCCTGAAAGTTGCACCCAGCCGTCCCTGGACTCCGCGGCCTCGAATGCAATATAGCCTTTGTATGCCTCGGTGACCGCGTCCACCTGCTCGTTCAGTATGCCCGAAAGAGCGATGCGCCCACCGCTGGATAATAATTTCGCCAACGATTCTGCCAGCCCGATGAGCGGCGCGGAAAGAATATTAGCCACCAGAATTTCGGCTCGATGGGGCGGAAGATCGTCGGGGAGGTAGAAGCTCAATCGGTCCGCGACTCCATTGCTGTACGCGTTGTTTCGCGCAGCGCGTAGAGCCTCTGCATCGCTGTCCACGCAGCGCGCCGAGCTGGCGCCTAGAATCACCGCAGCGATCGCGAGAATTCCAGATCCGCAGCCGTAGTCGATGACCTCCTTTCCCTCGAGCGCTAAACCTGCGAGCCAATCGAGACACAGCCCAGTGGTCGCGTGACTGCCGGTGCCAAACGCGAGTCCGGGATCCAGACGGATGCACGCGCGATGATCAGCAGGCGCGTCGGCGAACGACGGCAATACCCAAAGACCATCGCCAAAGCACCGCGGTCGAACATGATCCTGCCAAGCGAGGGACCATTCCCGATCCTCAATACGCGTGACCTGCGGTGCGCCGAAGCCCGCTGCCCGGAGCGCTTGTATCAGTCGCTCGACATCGGCCCCCTGATCAAAAAGACCTTGAACCCGCGTCGCCGACCACAGTGGCGCGGGCCCGGGGTCTCGCTCGATCAGGATTTCGTCGCAGGCGTTGCTCAAACTCACCGAAAGGGCGCCGGCCTGAGTCAGAAAATCGCTCAAGCTTGTGGCGGCGCTTTGATCGCAGTCAAGGGTCAGCTCAAGCCAGGCCGCCGGCTCGCGGGGACGCTTAGCATTCAAAGACCGAGCTTGCGCTCCAAGTAATGAATGTCGGTGCCGCCACGGAGGAAGGCCGCATCTCGGCAAAGATCCTGATGTAGCGGGATGTTGGTCGAGATGCCATCGATGACGATTTCGTCGAGCGCGGTGCCTAGCCGCGCCATGGCGGATTCGCGGCTATCGCCGTGCGCCACGAGCTTGCCGATCAAGGAGTCGTAGTACGGCGGCACGTGGTAACCGGTATAGACGTGACTGTCCAACCGGATTCCCGGACCTCCGGGAGGATGAAACAAGGTGATCGTACCGGGAGAGGGTCTGAAATTTTTGGGATCCTCCGCATTCACTCGACATTCCATGGCGTGACCGCGGAAGGTCACGTCGGATTGCCTAATGCCGAGCGGTTCGCCGGCGGCGATCAGCAGCTGTAGCTTCACCAAATCAAGGCCCGTCACCATTTCCGTCACCGGGTGTTCCACCTGCAATCGCGTATTCATCTCAATGAAGTAGAAATTGCCCTCATCGTAAAGAAACTCGAAAGTACCCACGCCGCGATAGTCGATGGCCCGGCAGGCCTCCACACAGAGCGCGCCGATGCGCTGACGCTGTTCGGCGGTGATCCCCGGGGCCGGCGACTCCTCGATGACCTTTTGATGCCGACGCTGCATGGAACAGTCGCGCTCGCCCAGATGTATCGCGTTGCCGTGCTGATCCGCAACCAGCTGAAACTCCACGTGGCGGGGCCGCTCGAGGTACTTCTCCATGTAGAGGGTGTCGTTGCCGAATGCCGCCGCGGCTTCGGAACGGGTGAGAGACACGGCGGATAGCAGGGAGGCCTCGCTGTGCACTGCGCGCATGCCGCGACCCCCCCCGCCGCCGGCCGCTTTGATCAGGAGTGGATAACCTACCTCACGCGCGGTTTTCATGATTTCGTCGCCGTCGCTGCTCAGGGGACCGTCGGAGCCCGGAACACACGGCACCCCGGCTGCTTTCATTCGCGCAATAGCGGAGAGCTTGTCCCCCATGAGGCGGATGGTTTCAGGCTTTGGCCCGACGAATACGAACCCGCTTTGCTCTACCCGCTCGGCGAAGTCGGCGTTTTCGGCGAGAAAGCCATATCCGGGATGAATGGCCACCGCGTCGGTGACCTCCGCCGCGCTGACAACCGCTGGTATGTTGAGGTAGCTTTCCGTCGACGACGGCGGCCCGATGCACACCGATTCGTCCGCCAGTCTTACATGCTTCAGGTCGCGGTCCGCCTGGGAGTGAACTGCCACCGTCTTGATGCCGAGCTCGCGACACGCACGCAGTATGCGCAGCGCAATTTCGCCCCGGTTGGCGATGACCAGCTTATCGAGAATAGGCATGCAACGGCGCCGGAGACCCGGCGTGTCTCGAAATGAATAAATTCACGCGGCCAGCGACGTCCTTAACTCTCCCCGATATCGATAACGAATAGCGGTTGACCGAATTCCACCGGCTGACCGTTCTCCACCAGCACGTCGGCGACCACACCGTCTACGTCCGCCTCAATCTGGTTGAGGATTTTCATCGCCTCGATAATGCACACGGTGTCGCCGCTCTGTATTCGTTTGCCCACCTCGACAAAGGGCTTGGCGCCCGGCGAAGGCGCGACGTAGAAGGTTCCGACCATGGGCGCCGTGACCACGTGGCCGTCGAATGACGGCGCGTCTTCGGCCGCCGGCGCCGGCCCTGGGGCGGCGGCCGCGGGAGCCACGAGCGGCGACTGATGCAGCACCAACGGATGGCCGGCACCACTGCGGTCGTGGCGGCTCAAGCGCACCGATTCCTCGCCTTCCCGAATTTCCAGCTCGTCGATGTCGGAGGACTCCAGGAGCTCGATGAGCTTCTTGACTTTGCGGATGTCCATGCTGATTGCTCAATCCTTGGCGGTCAGTGAGCCCACTGCGGCGCGGTAGGCGAGCTCGTAGCTCAGAGGCCCGAAGCCGCTCACCACACCCATGGCGGCATCGGAGAAATACGAGTGCTCGCGAAACGGATCTCTGGCGTGGATGTTGGACAGATGGACCTCGACGAAGGGGATCCCGGCGGCGAGCAGCGCGTCCCGCAGCGCCACGCTGGTGTGGGTAAGGCCCGCCGGGTTGATGATGATGCGGTCCGCTTCCCGGACCGCGGTCTGGATCTTTTCGATCAGGGCATGCTCGGCATTGCTTTGAAAGGATTCCAGATTGTGTCCGTCTCTCGAAGCGAGCTCCTGAAGCCGCTGATCGATGTCGGCGAGGGTGGTGTGCCCGTAGTGCTCGGGCTCGCGGATACCCAGCACATTGAGGTTAGGGCCGTGGATTACGAGAATCTTCGCCATCGCCGCCCGTTATACCCCAATCACTGCTTTTTCCCAGATTTTCGTAGCAACTTGATGTCAAATTAGCACATTTTCGACGACTCAGGAAAGCGCTTCGGGGCGCAACGGGCCGCATCTTCGGTCGCAGAAGCGGCGTTTTGTGCGAGAGAAGTCCGGGTGGCGGGCGGGCTGAGCGTGGGCTCCGATCAGGGCGAACTGCCCGACTTCGGCTGCTGGGAACCATCCGGAGAGGAGGGAAAAATCAAATCGGCGGGCTTCTTCTTGGCAATGGGGGCGAAGGGGATACCCGCTTTAGGAACCGCGGTCTCGCCCACGGCGAGGTCCACGTGCCGCGCCTCCGGCGGAAAGCAAATACCGATGTCGGCACAGCCCTGGCTCACCACCCTAAGGCCGACCCGGTCAAGGGTGGCGGCGCTTTTTTCAAGCGCCAGCTCGAATGCGATTTGGTGGCGATAGATTTCGGTGTCACCGAAGAAAGGATCCTGCTTGGGGATACCGGGCGGCAAATTGATTCCGTCCCGCAGCTTCGCCGGTGCCGCCTCGAAGCCGAAGCGGTGCCGATATAAGTAGTAGCCCTCGGCGATGGTCCAGCTGACGCGTAGGCGCTCGGCCGTAGGTCGCGAAACCTCGAGGCGAAATGCTTCCGACGGCGGAAGCAGATCCACCCCACCGATCTGGGCGCGGGCGCCGAGGCTCGCGATGGCGAGCATGGCACCGAAAGTGACGCTCAGCCGGAGGAAGAAACGCTGTCTTCTATCCATTCGAGATATCCGCTTAAGCCCGCCACGATTGGAATACAGACGATTTCCGGAAGTTCATACGGGTGGGCCTGGCGCAGGGCGCTTTCCAGAGCCGGATACCGCGCCTCGCTGGTTTTCGCCAATAGCAGCAGCTCAGAGTCGCTCGCCACCGCCCCTTTCCATTCGTAGACCGAGGTCAGTCCTGGCAAGATGTTGACACAGGCGGCAAGCCGGGAGGCGACCAGGCGCTTGGCTAAGTCTTCGGCCGTCCCCATGTCAGGACAGGTACAGAGAACGATTCGATAAGGCGCTGCATCCCGCATTGTCTTGGACCCTGATTTTCGGCGCTGCTCTTTCTCTCTGCACTGGCTCTATCAAAGGCCGGCGGCGGTACGCGGCACGCCGCGACGCTTCTGCCCCTAATTATGGTTGGTTTCCATGTCATTGATCCATTGGTTGTTCCTGCTTTTTCTCACTGTACCCCTGGCCGAGATCTATGTGCTGCTTAAGGTGGGCTCCCTGATTGGCGTCTTGCCCACCGTGGGGGCGGTGGTCCTGACCGCGGTAATCGGGGCCGCGCTGGTGCGGGTTCAGGGCTTTTCCACCTTGGCGCAAATCCGCGACAGCCTCAACCGGGGCGAGGTCCCGGCGATTGCCCTGGTGGAAGGCGCATTCTTGCTGGTGGCGGGCGCCCTGTTGCTGACCCCGGGTTTCATCACGGATGCCATCGGCTTTGCCTGCCTCTGTCCCCCGCTGAGGCGATTTCTGATCACCGAGTACCTGCTCGAAAAACTTATTCTGGCCGGGGGCGGCTCCGGACCGCGCCGAGATTCCGACGTCATCGAGGGAGAATTCCAACGCGAAGACGAAAACTCAAAGAATAACAATAGATTAAGGTAATTGTTCAGATTCGCGGGGGAATCGTGGAATCGCCATCTTGGGCCGACGGGGAGGCCTTGACTTTGCCAATTCCGACCATATTATTAGCACTCACTTTTGGAGAGCGCTAACAAGCTGCGCATGGCGTGGGCCTGTTGCCGGTCAGAGGGAAGGATCGGCGTCCTTCGAAACACCGCTGTGGTTTGAAAGACGGCGCCCGCCGAAGACCCAAGAGCGTCGGCGGCCGGTTGAATGGGGTCATGACGACCTGATTCAGCGAATTGCCAATAAACAACATGACCTTGCGGCCGTGGTCTCACTGCCGCGGGGTGGGTTTAGAAACGAGTCTGGATAATCAGGAGAGTACGTCCATGAGCAAAAGCAAGCTCAAAATTCGTCCGCTTCATGACCGCGTGATCATCCGTCGGATGGAAGAGGAGCGCACCACGCCGGGCGGGATTGTCATTCCCGACAGTGCCACCGAGAAACCCATTCGAGGGGAGGTGACGGCCGTCGGCAAGGGAAAGATTCTCGAAGACGGTCAGGTGCGCCCGCTCGACGTCAAGGTCGGCGACCAAGTTCTGTTCGGCAAGTACTCGGGTACCGAGGTCAAGGTCGAGGGCGAGGATCTGCTGGTCATGCGCGAAGAGGACATCATGGCGATCATCGAGAAGTGATCGACCGTCGGTCTGACGCATAACGTGACTCAAGCAACGTCAAAGATTTTAAAAGATACAGGAGCAATATAGATGAGCGCGAAAGAAGTACGCTTCGGTGGCGACTCACGGGATCGTATGGCCAGGGGCGTAAGTATCCTGTCCAACGCCGTGAAGGTCACCCTCGGCCCCAAGGGCCGAAACGTGGTGCTGGAAAAAAGCTTCGGCGCCCCAACGGTCACCAAAGACGGCGTGTCCGTCGCCAAGGAGATCGAGCTCGAGGACAAGTTCGAGAACATGGGCGCGCAGATGGTCAAGGAGGTCGCCTCCAAGACTTCTGATGTGGCCGGAGACGGTACCACCACTGCCACGGTGCTGGCCCAGTCTATGATGAGGGAAGGTTTGAAGGCCGTAGCCGCTGGCATGGACCCGATGGATCTCAAGCGGGGCATCGAAAAGGTTATCACTTCCGCCGTAGACGGCCTCAAAGCAATTTCGAAGCCCATCAAGGACGACACCGCCATCGCGCAGGTCGGCACGATTTCTGCGAACTCCGATAGTTCAATCGGCGAAATCATCGCCGAGGCCATGACCAAAGTCGGTAAGGAGGGCGTGATCACGGTGGAGGAAGGCCAGAGTCTCGAGAACGAGCTCGAGGTCGTGGAAGGCATGCAGTTCGACCGCGGCTATATCTCCCCCTACTTCATCAACAATCAGGACAACATGAGCGCCGAGATGGAGGAGCCGTATATTCTCCTTTACGACAAGAAGGTCTCGAACATTCGTGATCTGCTTCCAGTGCTCGAAGGTGTCGCCAAGGCGGGCAAATCCTTGGTGCTGATCTCCGAGGACGTTGAAGGCGAAGCGCTGGCGACCCTGGTGGTCAACACCATCCGCGGAATCGTCAAGGTGGCGGCGGTGAAAGCGCCCGGGTTCGGCGACCGCCGTAAGGCGATGCTTCAGGATATGGCCATCCTGACCGGTGGCACCGTCATCTCCGAAGAGGTGGGCCTCACGCTGGAGAAGACCACCCTGGATGATCTCGGCACCGCGAAGCGGGTGGTGATAACCAAGGAAAACACCACCATCATCGATGGCGCCGGCAAGAAAAAGGACATTGAGGCTCGGGTCAGTCAGGTACGTCAGCAGATCGAGGAAACCACCTCTGACTACGATCGCGAAAAGCTGCAGGAGCGGGTGGCGAAGCTTGCCGGCGGCGTTGCGGTGATCAAAGTCGGTGCGGCGACCGAGATAGAGATGAAGGAGAAGAAGGCCCGGGTGGAAGACGCGCTTCATGCCACCCGCGCCGCGGTAGAGGAAGGCGTCGTTCCCGGCGGTGGCGTGGCTCTGGTGCGAGCGCTGGAGAAGATGGTAGACCTCAAGGGCGAGAACGAGGACCAGAACCATGGCATCATCATCGCCCGGCGCGCCATGGAGGAGCCGCTTCGCCAGATCGTAGAGAACGCGGGCGCGGAGCCTTCGGTGGTGCTGAACAAAGTCAAGGATGGCAAAGGCAGTTTCGGCTTTAATGCCGCCACGGATGAGTTCGGCGACCTGGTAAAGATGGGCATCCTCGACCCGACCAAGGTGGTGCGCTGTGCGCTTCAGAACGCGGCCTCCATCGCCGGGTTGATGATCACCACCGAAGCCTCGGTGGCGGAGAAGCCGAAGAAGGAAGAGCCTGCTCATCCGCCAGGTGGCGGTATGGGCGGAATGGACATGATGTAAGTTAGCCCCAAAGCTTTTTGGGGTTCGAGGCGGCACAGGGAAGAGTGCCGTCCGCTTATCCGGGGCTCGCCGGGAGTTTTTCTCCGAGCGTGGCCTGGAAAATCAAACACCCCGCCGCCTTTGCGGCGGGGTTTTTTTTTGCCCGGAGAGGGTAAACAGGTAGGCTAAACTGGTGACCTATGTCGCAAGCCGCAAAACCAGACCTCATCGAACTCCCAGAGGAGCTCGCGCGTCTCGCGGACGCACGCATTTCGGCCTGCTTCGAAAGCGCGGAAGCGCATGGTTTAGATCTGCCGACGTCCCGCCTGTGGCCCGGGGACGCAAGGCGGGTGTTCGCATGCAGTGAGTTTGTCGCCGACTGCTGCCAGCAATCTCCCGCGATGCTCAAGTCGATGCTCGAATCCGGGGAGCTGGCGCGTTCCCACGGCGGCGAGGATTTTGACCCGGTGGCGCACTACCGCCGCGTCATCGAACGCGACTTAGATGAGACCGGCGACCAGGCCACGCTAATCTCCGGTCTGCGACGCCTTCGGCGCCAGGAATGGGTGCGTATCGCCTGGCGAGACATTGGCGGACTTGCCGATCTGGACGAGGCGGTGAGCGATGCTTCGGCCTTCGCCGAAGCCGCGATCCAGTACGCCCTAGAGCGCCTTCATCAACAGCTTTGCGCAGAAATCGGCGCGCCCGAGAACTCAAAAGGCGAGCCCCAAGCGCTGGCCGTCTTTGCTCTCGGCAAACTCGGTGCCGGTGAGCTCAACTTTTCCTCCGACATCGATCTGATTTTTGCTTTCCCCGAAGCTGGGGAAACTCGCGGAAAGCGACGCACCCTATCCAATGACGAATACTTTCAACGCCTGGCAAGACAGCTGATTAAAGTGCTCGGCGAGCGAACTGCTGAAGGTTTTGTGTTCAGAGTAGACATGCGCCTGCGTCCCTTCGGCGCCAGCGGACCGCTGGTAATGAGTTTCAACGCATTGGAGGACTACTACCAAGTCCACGGCCGGGACTGGGAGCGCTATGCGCTGATACGCGCGCGGCGGGTTGCCGGAGACAGCGAGGCTGCAGATGCGCTTTTGGAACGTCTGAGACCGTTCGTATACCGCCGCTATCTGGACTTCGGATCGCTCGAGTCCATGCGCGACATGAAAATGATGATCACCAAGGAGGTGGCGCGCAAAGGTCTGGGTGGCGACCTCAAGCTCGGCCCCGGCGGGATTCGTGAGATCGAATTTACCGGGCAAGCCTTTCAGATGGTGCGCGGCGGACGCATTCCGGAGCTTCGCGACCGGCGCATACTTCGGGTGCTGAAGATCCTCGGGAAGCGCGGCCTGCTACCGACATATTCTGTCGATGGACTGATAGCCGCCTATCGGTTCTTACGAATCTCTGAACACAGGCTGCAACAAATCAGAGATCGCCAGCGCCACGTGCTTCCACACGACGACTTCGAGCGTACGGTTCTGGCCACGGGAATGGGATATCCGGACTGGCCGTCCTACGCCGCTGTCCTCGCGCGACACCGTTCGCACGTCCAGGCTCAATTCGAGCAGGTCCTGGGACCCGATCACGACGGCGACGAGAACGATGAGGATCGGGAGCACCTGCTCGCCCTGCTGGGCGAGCGTCTGGATGAGGAATCGGCGGTGGAAATTCTCCGCTCGGCCGGCTTTGCGGATGCCGAACCCGCGTATGAATCTATCAAGAAGTTCCGCAGTAGCTATAGCGTGCGCATGCTCGACGCCCCGGGCAGAACCCGCTTGCGCCGCCTGTTCCCCGATCTGCTGCGCGCCGTCGTCGGACAATCCAACCCGGCGGAGGTTTTAAGACGCATTCTCGAGGCGCTGGAGCCGGTTGCGCGCCGCAGCGCCTATCTGGCGCTACTCTCAGAGCGGCCTTTGGCGCTATCACAGCTAGTGCGGCTTTGTGCCGCGAGTCCGCGAATCAGCCGCCAGTTGGGACGACACCCCCTGCTGTTCGACGAGCTACTGGACGCTCGAAGCCTGTATGCGCCGCTGAAACGAGACGCGCTGGAATCGGAGCTTGCGGAGCGCCTGGCCGCTGTCCCCGTAGAAGACACCGAGCAAGAGATGGCGTGCCTTCGCCAGTTCAAACACACCAACGTGCTGCGAGTCGCCGCCGCCGATATTGCAAGTGTCATTCCGCTGATGGTGGTGAGTGACTTTTTGACCGAAATCGCCGAGATCACCGTGCGTAAAGCCCTCGAGCTCGCCAGGCGCGATGTTGTCAGCCGATATGGCCAGCCGTTAACCACAGCGGATGACCCGCACAGCGTCGTCCCCTTCGCGGTCATCGCCTACGGCAAGCTCGGCGGCATCGAACTCGGCTACGGCTCGGATCTAGACCTTGTCTTCATCCACGGGGAGGGTGGCGGCCGAGGCCATACCGACGGCAAACGAGCCGTGGACAACAGCGTATTTTTCGGCCGCCTGGCGCAGCGGATGATTCATTTCCTTAGCGCATTGACTGCTGACGGCAAGCTCTACGAGATCGATTCCAGACTGAGACCAGATGGTTCCAAGGGTATCCTCGTTAACGCTATCGATGCGTTGGAAACCTATCTTAAAGAAAAAGCATGGACCTGGGAGCACCAGGCGCTGGTGCGCGCCCGAGCCATCGCCGGGGACGATTCACTGTGCCAGGCGTTCACCGAGTTGCGCCGGCGAATACTGCTTGCGGAAAGAGATCCCGAAAAGCTCAAAATCGAAGTCAAGCAAATGCGGGAACGGATGCGTCACGAGTTGGGCTCTAAAACAGCGCGAAAGTTCGATCTCAAGCAAGACGCCGGAGGTATCGCCGATATCGAATTTATGGTGCAATATGGCGCCCTTTGCTGGGCCTCAAAGCTCGGCGAACATCTTGATTACACGGACAATATTCGGCTGCTGGAAGGATTCGACGCAGCCGGCCTCATGCCCAGGGACGATGTCCGACTGTTGATGGACGCCTATCGGGCCTTCCGCGGCAGGGTTCACCAGACGGCGCTCCAGGAGCAGGAAGGCATACTCGATGAGGACGAGCTCAGGGACTATCGAGAAGGCGTAATCCGTATATGGCGGACGATGATGGGGGAGTGAGTAGGCGCCCCCTCCAGGCGCCAGTTTCAGCTTTTCTAGGAGATCACGAGCATGGGAATGGATGACCGCGAGGGGGTCATCTGGATGGACGGAGAGTATGTGCCCTGGCGCGACGCCAAGGTGCACGTGCTCACGCATACCTTGCACTATGGGCTCGGCGTGTTCGAGGGCTTACGCGCGTACAGCACCGACAAGGGCACCGCCATCTTCAGACTCGAAGAGCACACCGACCGGCTCTACCGCTCGGCCCATATTGTCGGTATGAAGATCCCCTACGACAAAGACACTTTGAATGAGGTTCAACAGGAGATCGTAAGAAAGAATCAGCTCAAGTCGGCCTATATTCGCCCGGTGGTCTATTACGGGGCCGAGGGATTGGGACTACACGCTGGCAACCTCTCGGTTCACGTGGCGGTCGCCAGCTGGGAATGGGGCGCCTATCTTGGAGCGGAAAATCTCGAGCGCGGGATTCGCATCCGCACCTCCTCCTACACCCGCCACCACGTCAACTCGGCCATGACCAAGGCCAAGGCCAACGGACAGTACATCAATTCAATTCTAGCGTTGCAGGAAGCGCTAGCCTGCGGCTACGACGAGGCGCTGCTACTGGATACCGAGGGCTACGTCGCCGAAGGCAGCGGAGAGAATTTTTTCATGGTGAGCAGAGGAATCATCTATACCCCAGAGCTCACGTCAGCGCTCGCCGGTATCACCCGCGAGAGCATCATGATGCTGGCAACAGAACTGGATATACCGGTGAGGGAGAAGCGGCTTACCCGAGACGAGGTTTATTCGGCCGACGAGGCGTTCTTTACCGGCACCGCGGCAGAGGTCACCCCCATCAGGGAGCTGGATAACAGAACCATCGGAGACGGCAGGCGCGGCCCGATCACAAAAAAGTTACAGAAGACTTATTTTGACCAGGTTCAGGGGCGACGAAACGCGCACTCGGAATGGCTTACACTAGTCGACTGAGCCGACCCAGCCCTTGATGAGAAATGGTCTTTTAACGTGAAAACTCCTACCGCAGGACAGCCGGGCCTGATTGAGCCCAACGCCGAGAATCGTTACCAGGTCAGCCGGTCAGACCTGCCGCTTAGCTGTCCCATGCCGGGCATGTCCCTTTGGAATTCTCACCCTCGAGTCTACCTCCCGATAGAAAAAACCGGCCAGGCGAAGTGCCCCTACTGCAGCGCGGACTATTATTTAACCGAAGACTGAAGCGCCGCGATTGTCGCCCTCGCGCGCGCAGGGCCAATCCGATCTGAGCCGACTCATGGAGCGCCACAGCCGAATACTTTACAGCCGCCTTCTCGGCCAAGTCGCCCCGTACTGGCGAATTTTCGGCTGCTCTATTGTTGCAATGGTGGTGCTGGCGCTGACCGAGCCCGCAATCGCCGCCATCCTCAAACCCACCCTCGACGGAACCTTTGTCGACAAAAACGTCGACACGCTTGGCACCATGGCGCTGGTATTGGTAGGGCTTTTTTTCCTTCGCGGCCTGTAGCTCGGTCTGCCTTGCCTGGGTCGGGCACAAGCTTGTTATGGATCTGCGCGTCGCCGTGTTCGACAAGCTGACCTGTCTTCCCGCCCGATATTTCGATCGCACAACCACCGGCAGCCTTATCTCCAAAGTCACCTTCGACGCGGGACAGGTCGCAGAAGCGGGAACACATGTCCTCACAGTGCTGATACGTGACTCGCTGGCGATCATCGGCCTGCTGGCCTGGATGGTCTATCTCAACTGGAAACTTACCCTCGTTTTCTTAGTTGCCGCCCCGTTCGTTGTCGCCGTAGTGCGTTATTTCAGCAGCCGGCTTAGACGAATGAGCAAGAACCTGCAGACTTCCATGGGCGAGGTGACCCACGTTCTCGACGAGACCATCTCGGGACAGCGGATCGTTCGCACCTTCGGCGGGCAGGAGCAGGAACGCCAGCGTTTCACCAGCGGCGTCAACCGAGCGCGTCAGTTTCAGGTTAAATTCGCTTCCGCGGCCCACGCCGTGGCCCCCATCGCGCAGTTTGTAACGGCGGTAGCGCTGGCCGTGCTTCTTTACGTCGCCGGCCGCCAGTTCGTTGAGGGTGAAATCTCTCCCGGCACCTTCATGAGCTTCTTCGCCGCCATGGCGATGCTTTTCTCGCCCCTTAAAAGACTGACAAGCGTAAATGGGCCGCTGCAAAGAGGGCTGGCCGCGGCCGACAGCGTGTTCGGAATGATCGATGAGCCCGAGGAGGCGGATGAAGGCACGCAAACACTGGCCCGCTGCAGCGGGCATCTGGAGTTCAAGGATGTCTCGTTTAGCTATGAAAAAGGCAACAGTGGCGGCGTGGAATCCCTAAGCTTCGTCATCCAACCGGGCGAGACGATTGCGTTGGTCGGACCTTCCGGCGGCGGAAAGTCGACACTCGTTAATTTGATCCCGCGCTTCTACGTGCCGGATTCCGGACAAATTCTCCTTGAGGGAGTAGACACCAAGACGCTTACGCTGGCCTCGCTGAGAAAGCAGATTGGCCTCGTCAGTCAGGATGTGGTGATTTTCAACGATACGGTGCGCAACAACATCGCTTACGGCGCACTCGCCGGCGCTGACGACTCGGATGTAGTGAAGGCGGCGGAAGCGGCTCATGCGCGGGAGTTCATAGATGAGCTGCCGCGTGGATTCGACACCGTGCTTGGTCAACGCGGCGTAGGCCTTTCCGGCGGACAGCGCCAGCGAATCGCCATTGCGCGCGCGTTTCTCAAAGACGCGCCGTTGCTGATCCTCGACGAAGCCACCTCCTCTTTAGACAGCGAGTCGGAGCGTCATATTCAGGAGGCTCTGGAGGTGTTGAGGCGAGGGCGCACCACCATCGTCATTGCACACCGTCTATCTACGATCGAGTGGGCCGATCGAATCCTGGTCATGAGCGGGGGGCGCATTGTGGAAAGCGGCACCCACGAGAAGCTGCTCAGAATCAACAACCTCTACGCGGGACTCTATCACATCCAGTTTGCCCGCCAGTCCGAGCCGCTTTCCGCCGCGGGCGCGGAGTAAAAATGCCTGAAGGCGAGCCGGCCCGGGGCACAAGACGTGATGTCGGGCCCAGGCGTCTTGTGATCTGGCGGCTTAGCGACCGCAAAGCGGGGCACGACAACCAGAGCCTTGGCCTAGCCGAAGCGCTGGCGAGAGAGGTCGCGTGCCAGATCTATTCAATCACGCCGTTTAGCGCAGCAACCGCGCTGATGTACCTGGCCACGGGCCAGACCTCGGCTTACGGGTCCTACCCGAACCCTGATCTCATACTTGGCGCAGGACATGCTACTCACTTCAGTATGCTCGCCGCACGACGCTCGCGAGGTGGACGGGTAGTCGTATTGATGGCGCCGACGCTGCCCAAGCGCTTATTCGATCTCTGCTTGATCCCGGAGCATGACAAGCCCGAAGCTGCAGAAAACGTAGTGGTCACCCGCGGGGCCTTGAATCGCGTGCGGCCCTGTTCCGAGAAGGAAGCATCGTTGGGTCTAATATTGCTTGGCGGCCCCTCGCCGCACTTTGGCTTTGATGAGCAAAAGGTTCTTGCTCAGGTCGAAGGGGTACTCAAACAGAACCCGGGCGTGTTCTGGACAGCCACCACCTCGCGCAGAACCCCCTCGCATCTCACCGCGTCTCTTTTGGCGATTCAAGCGCCCAACCTCAAGCTCGTACCAGTGGAGGAAACTTCTCCAGATTGGCTAACCGAAAGGCTTGGGCGCACGCCACGAGTGTGGGTCACCGAAGATAGCGCATCTATGGTGTACGAAGCCCTGAGCAGCGGTGCCGCGGTTGGTCTACTAACGCTTGAGGTTATTAATCCCGGTCGTGTTTCACGCGGCATCGAGCAGCTTGTCAAAGAGCACTGGGTAACGCGCTACGACCAGTGGATCAACGGCAAAGCGTTACCAAAACCAAAAGCGCCCCTGAACGAGGCTAAACGCTGCGCAAAGCTCGTACTCGATCGCTGGCCGGATCTCATCCGCCGCTGATGCCGGTCAAAGCACCATGGCGGTCGCTTCGCGTAGCGCAAGTTCTTCCCGCGCTTGAGGAAGGCGGGGTCGAGCGCGGCACGCTGGAGATTGCGGATGCCCTAGCGCAACGCGGCCACCACGCTCTGGTTATCTCCGCAGGCGGTCGCATGGTAGACGCACTGTTGAGCCGCGGGGCGGAACACGTCGAGATGCCGGTGGGCGTTAAGTCACCACTGACGTTGAGGTTTGTGCCGAAGCTGCGGCGGCTGCTTACGGAGCGGAAGGTGGACATTGTTCACGCCCGCTCCCGCTTACCCGCCTGGATTGGTTACCTGGCCTGGCGGACAATCGCCGAGCACAACAGGCCGCGATTCGTGACCACCGTCCACGGTCTTTACTCGGTCAACACCTATAGCGCAATCATGACTCGGGGCGAGCGGGTAATCGCCGTATCCGAGGCGGTGCGCGGATATCTCCGTGACAACTACCCGCGACTTGATCAGGAAAGAATTGAGGTCATCCATCGCGGTGTGGATGATAGGAGTTTTTACCCTGATTACAGGCCATCGCCGGAGTGGACCGCGTGTTTCTTCAATGATCTCCCGCAAATTGAAGGTCGTTTCATCGTCACGCTGGCGGGTCGCCTGTCGCGCCTCAAAGGTCACGAAGATTTTCTCGAGCTGATCGGCGTGCTCGTCGAGCGCGGTATGCCAGTGCACGGATTGGTAGTTGGCGGTGGCACAGATCGAGGTCGATACGCAGACGATCTCCAAGCTACTGCAGAGAAGCTAGAGCTTCCGGTTACATTTACTGGAAGCCGCAACGACCTGCGTGACATTTTTGCTGTCTCGGGCGCGGTCGTGTCTATGTCTCGCAAGCCTGAATCATTCGGCCGCACCGTCAACGAGGCGCTGGCGCTGGGCGTGCCGGTGGTTGCCTACGATCAGGGTGGGGTCGCAGAGATCCTAAGCGCGATGTTTCCGCAGGGCGCGGTGCCCGTCGGTGATGTGCGCGCCGCCGCCGATGTAATAGAGCGGATTCAAACAGAAGGTTTAGGTGTTGAACGCCCAAATGCTTTCCCCTTAAGCCGTATGCTCGACGAAACCATTCGGCTTTACGAAGACATTGCCGCGATCCACGCGACAGATTGATTGCCGTGACCTGCGCTCGTTTCAATCCAGTCATCGGCGGCCGCTTCTGCCTCTTTTGTCTTGCCGCTGTTGGGTTCTCTTTTGCTCCACCTAACGCTCACCTGTTGACAGGCGCCAAGCACTCTAGAGTCGATCGTCGGGAGCATTGCGCAGACAGTGCCATGGGAATAGCGTCAAAGTGCTGAGCGTGCTCAAAGATCACCGCTACGTCCTCTATACGATCATGCTATTGATCCCGGTTTTTGGCATGCATACGCCAGTCTCAGGCGAATCGTTGTCGTTGTTTGCCGCAATTGTGGTAATCGCGATCGAATGGAGACGCATTGAGGTCGATGCTGAACTGAAGCGAATTCTTATCTTCTTCCTGCTTTATTTATTCGCTTTCACTGCACTTTCGGCCGACCACGCGCGCTCTGTGAAAGGAAGCTACGACATAATCCGGGGACTGGTACACTTCCCCATCGCGTTGTTGCTCGCTCAATATGCTCGAAGCAGAGATGTTTCTATTCTGTTGAAGATTTCTGTTACGGCTTTTCTCCTGGCGCAATTTCTGTTCCCGCAAAAGAACTTTTATGGTTTCTATGTAAACCCCAACAACGTAGCAGTCATGCTGGTTTTTTTTCTCAGCCTGTCATTGCCTTCTCCGCATTCGCCCAAAAAACACGCCGTAGACGGTCTCATCGCTGGCCTTGGGCTCCTGGTAGGACTGTATCTACTTGTCCTAACCAACTCCCGGGGCGCCTGGCTGGGATGCGCGGTCGCCGCGGGGACCCTGGTGACTTGCGTCAAGACGCTGAGCGTGCGAATCAAGTTTGCTTTGCTCGCTCTGGTGGCCGCTGCACTGCTTGGCGCACTCTTCTTCCTCAACTGGAAAGGGATGGAGCTCAGTTTGCGTGACGTCATCTGGGAAGCGCTTTTCAAAGAGACGCTGAGCAACAGTCCCTGGTTTGGCTATGGCATCAACTACGCCAAGGAGTTGATGCCTACACTAAACGTGCCGTTTCAAACGACGCATAATCTGTTTTTAGAATTCTTCGTCTCGAGCGGGTTGATCGGATTGACCTTCATAATCTACATACTTTATCGCTTACTTAAGCACTACCTAAACTTCCGCTTCGACCGGTCGGGGCTTTTTTATTCGGGGTTATTCGGTGTGCTTGCGTTTTTCGTTATGGATCAATTTGATCTCAAGTTCGCCAGCTATCGATTTTTCGGCACCCACTGCTTCTTTCTCGGCCTGATGTACGCAGAACGTCGGCACGAAGCAGGCACCGCCGCACGGGTTAGGAACGAAAGCCGCCGGTGAAAATCTTGCTGGTGGCCAAACCGTGGCGTGGTGGGCTAGCCCGATATCTTCAGGAAGCGCTTGAGGCTCTTGTTCCGGGATCGGTGGAGTGGCTGCCCACCTACCCGTCGTCCTTGGCAGAAAGGATCGCATACCGCAAGAACAGACGCGAGTGGAGAAGCGGCCTTGCGAAACGCGTGGCCGAATCCGATTGCAATGCCGCAATCTTCATCAATCACGTTCCAGGCTTTGAGGAATTAAAGCCGCGGGATGAGTACGTACTCTGGATCACGGACAATCCTCTACCGGTAGTCAGAAATTCAACGCCGTACAAGCGTGTTTACATCACCGACCCGGGGTACCGGGAAGAGGTTGCTGTCGCGACGGCGAACCGTTTTTGCGGCGTGCTGGGGTTCGCTTGCCTCCCTTCGGTTCACACTCCCGGCGTGCGCGCCAACGGTGGTCGCGGCTTTTGCTTTATTGGAAATCGAGATCCTAAAAGGGAGCCTTACCTCCGCCGGCTCTGTCACGCAGGCAAAGACATCCGGGTCTACGGCAATCACTTTCCGTTCCACTCGCTCTGCTGGCGATTTCCCGGTCGGTTCCGGCCCTCGGTCCCGGTAGATCGAATGGGTTCCATATACGCGCGGCATCTGGCGTCGATTAATATCCACGCCAAGGTGGTGAGAGGTGGGACCAACATGCGCACCTTCGAGTGCGCCGGCTACCGCATCGCCCAGGTTGTGGAACGTCTTCCCGGGCTCGAGGCGTTGTTTTCTCCGGGAGAAGACATACTCACATTCCAAAGCCCGGACGAGCTCATGGAGCAGATGGCCCGACTCGAGGAGGATCGAAAATTGGCGAGGTCGCTCGCCGTGTCCGCAGAACGACGTGCGCGCGCGGAACATACATATTTTCACCGCGCCCGCAGGTTACTCGACGGCCTGGTCGAAATCCCCGAACTATCCGTAACCCGGCTAGCCAAGGCCTGAGATCACGCCAACGCTAGGGCGAAGCTTTGATAGGGATCAGAGTCTCCAGCGCTTCGGCAAGGGCCTCGGCAACCCCTCCGGCGGAGAACCATCTTCGGTAACGTTTCAGGGCATCTTGTCCACGCCCAACCGGAGATTGTGGCAAAGCAGCAGCCCTGGTAACGGCCTCGCTCAAGGCGCCGGGGTTCGCGGGCGGCACCCAGATAATTACGCTTCGATCCGAGCCTGAAAGCTCAGCCCGGTATGCCGGCGACGATCGGATCATTACTGGCCGGGCACACGCAAGGACCTGACAGACTTTGTTCGCAACCACACGAGACGCTTTGGGCGTGTCGCCGAAGATACCGAGATAAGAGAATTCCGGGTGACGCGCGAAGGCAGGTATCGATAGGATAGCCAATCCTCAAATTCGATCCTTGCGGGGCGGCGCGCCCCGGATTGGCAAACCGCGCGCAACGGGCCATCACCCATGAAGCACCAGCGTGCTCGTGGCCCACGGTATTCATCAGCGGTATCGACGTTGACATCCGGGACCTCGTAGGGGGAGGAAGCTACCGAAAAACAATGCCTCCAGCGGTGAGTTTCGGTTGCCGGATTTTTCTTCAGCTGTGAATAGCGGCCCGTCGGCACAAGGCGGCACAACGTGAGTGCGATCCTCGGGTACGCCGTGTGTCTGATTGAAAAGCTCTGCGTTCGCGTCGGTGTCCGCCAACGGCAGATCCACGCAGTTGAAAAACCGTCGCTCCCATTCAAGCGGCCGCCTGGGCTTGACTCCCTCTGCGGCGAACTTTACTTGCTTGATGACCTGTTTGTGATCAGCACTGATCAGCGGATCAAATATCAGCGGCAAGGTCGCGCTGCCAAAAACAAGGCGCCCATACCGGGTCAACGGGAAAGCGCACGCGAAGCCAAGCTTCAGTCTCGCAAATTGCAGAGATTCGGGGTCGAAAATCCGAGACGGCGAAGCCGGCATCGATTAAACACCGGCGCAACGTCTGGTTATGCGCGTATTCCGACTCAGAGCGCCCCCACCAGAGTATGGTTCCGGCGACATCCATGCGCCGACCGCGTGTAACGGGAGCAGTAGTCGTTTCAGCAGCCAATTGAATGTGTTCTTATGGGGCGCATGGGGTTTCGCTATTATAGCGAGTCAAGAATCTCGGCTTGCTATTAGGCGCACTGATTGAAATGGAAAGGCTTTCCGCATTCATCACCACCTATAACAATTCAGACACGCTGGATAAGTGTCTCTCCAGCGTAGCCTGGGCCGACGAGATCGTGGTCGTCGACTCGTTCAGCACTGACGAAACCCTGGCTATTGCACGCCGCCACGGTTGCAGAATTCACGAGCACGAGTTCCTGGGTTACGGAAAGCAAAAGCAGATGGCGCTCGAACACACCTCCAACGATTGGGTGCTTCTGCTCGACGCCGACGAAATGCTTTCGCCGGAGCTACAGAAGGAAATTCAGGCGCTGCTTAAATCCGAGCCACGGGCCGCCGGATACGCGCTGCCGCGCCGCGAACAGGTCTTCTGGCGCATGAACCACCCCGGCGTACGGCTCAATTATCACCTGCGGCTTTTTGACAAGCGTCGGGGGCGTATCTCGGACATGCCCATCCACGCGGCGCCAAAGGTCGACGGCAAGGTCGAGCGCTTGACCCAGCCTTTTTTACATTTTGGCGAGCGGGACATTCACGAAAAGGTCGACAAAATCAACGCGTACTCCACTGGACTGATCGCGGACAAGCTCGCCCGCGGCCGACGAGCCAACCCTCTCATTCTCCTCATTTATCCACCCTGGATCTTTTTTCGCAGCTACGTGCTGAAGCGGGCGTTTCTGGATGGCTGGGCAGGTTTCATTGCCTCGGTGGTGATGAGTTTTTACGCCTTCTTGCGGTATGCCAAGCTCTACGAGTACCAACGCCGTGCGCGGTCTGACGCCGCCGAGGACCTCGGCGCCCCACCTGACCGTAATGCTCACGTCTGAAATCTTCGCTGGCTGCAAAAGCCGAGCGTCCAAATCAGCGCGGTACCCTTTTCCCCTCAGGAGCCTTCAAAAACCCCGAGACTGCTCAAACGCTCGAGCACCTGCTCCGGTGTGACCAGCATCATGCAGGAGTGGTGGGAGCAGTGTTTGCGATAGCAGTTGATGCAATAAATTTCGGACTGCAGCGCTACAACCTTCTCGCCGGCCGGCTTGACACGTCTCGGATCCGTTGGCCCGCACACCACCACCATGGGCCGCCCCGTCGAGCTGGCCAAATGGGCGGTGCCGGTATCGTTGGCCACGACAAAGCGCGCGCCCGCCGCCAGCGGTAAGATATCCAGAAGCTCGGTCCTGCCGCACATATTCACCGCCCAGCCGTCAAGCGCCCGCTCAATTTCGCGGCATTCCTCGGCGTCATCGTCGGCGCCGATGAGCAGTACCCGCGCAATCCGCCGCCGTTTTAGCGCCAGCGCCAGCGCAATAAAGCGCCGCGCGCCCCAGCGCTTCAGATATCCGGCCGCCTGGCAGCCGGGAAGAAAGACCCCGTAGCCGCCCGGGCTCAAACCGATTTGGCGCAGCAAGCCTTGGCAGCGTTCCAGATTGCGCGCCGGCGCGACCAGCACCGGCATCTGTGCAACCGTAGCCACCCCGGCCGATTGCAGAGTGGCCCGAAGGTAATCCAGCGCGTGCACTGGTGGGGGCAGGGGAGGCGGGGCAATGTTATACGGAAGACGGCGGTGGTTTCCTACCCTATAGCGGGGCGCCCGGCCGCTGAGCCACAGCAGCGACATCAGGATGCGCGAGCGATCGTTGGACTGCAGATCGATCACCGCATCGTAGTTGCCGCGGCCGATCTCATTCACCCAGCGAAGCATGCCGGGAATCCCTCGCATCTTTCGCCTCAAGTCATAACAAATGATGTTCTTGAAGCGCGGGTCTTCGAGAAACAAGCGATCCCAGGGCGGGAGCGTGTTCAAATGAATTTCTGCCTGAGGGAACGCCTCGTAGATGTCCTGAAACGCGCAGCTGGCCAGCACCACGTCGCCCATAGCGCTCCAGCGCATGACTAGAATTCTGCGGATGCCGGCATCGGCAGGCAGGTTGGCGGTGAAGTCTCCCCTCACCTTCGGTAGACGTCCTCTTTTGCGTCCGGACGCGTCTTGAATCGCCGGTGGACCCAAAGATACTGCTCCGGGTGCTTACGGATTTCGGCCTCCAAAACCGCGTTGACGCGTCGCGCGTCTTCAAGCTCGTCGCCGCTGGGAAAGCCTTCCAGCGGGGGCAGCAGCACGATCTGGTAACCGCGGGATCCTTGCTTGCGGAAAAAATAAAACGGAATCACCGGCGATCCGCTCATCTTGGCATAGCGTGAGGTTGCCTTAACGGTGGCGGCGGGCTGGCCAAAGAAATCGGCAAACACGCTGTTCCGCCGGCCGTGATCCATGTCCGGGGGATACCAGACGGGGTGATTTTGCTTCAGCGCACGGAGAAGGCTTCTCGCATCGTCGCGAGAAATCATTTCGCCAGGATGGCGGGTGCGACCGTGCTGAATGATGTGGTCGAGGAGACGATTCCTGTTGGGCCGATAGATCATGTAGCAGGGCATCACCCGGGAGAAGAGCCTCAAGCCGATCTCCAGAAACACGAAGTGCGCGCTGAGCAGAATCGCACCCTTGCCCTTCTTAATCGCCGCCTGGAGATGTTCCAGTCCCTGGATCTCCGCTAAGCCCTCGAGCCTTCTTTCAGACGCCCACCACGCCGTCCCCATCTCGACGAAGGCCACCCCGAGAGCGGCAAAGTGTGCTTTCAGCAGACGTTCTCGTTCCGCAGGCGACAGCTCCGGAAAACAGAGCTCCAGATTGACCTCGGCGATGTGCTTGCGCCGGCCCATGATGCGATAGAAAACCGCCCCCAGGGTATTGCCGACGACAACACGCCCGGAGTAAGGCAACAGCACCATGAGGCGAAGAAGTGCGGCGATCAACCAAATGACCCAATAGCGGGGATGGAGAAAAGCGCCCATCGGCGCCTCGCCGCCAGCGCTGGATCCGCTCATGCGGTGTGATTCACGCTGCGCGGAGGAGGTGGCGGGCTAGCGCTAGTTGAGATCCGGGCAGCGAGACATGTCAGCAGCAAGTTCATTTACCGATACAGAAGGTGGAAAAAATACGATCGAGCAAATCATCGCTGCTGAACTTACCCGTGATTTCCCCCAGCGAAATTTGCATCTGGCGAAGGTCTTCGGCGATAAGCTCGCCGCACGGCCGCTGTTTGCATTGGGCTCTGGCGGCGCGCCCGTGCTCGAGCGCGGCGCGAATCCCTTCTAGATGGCGCCGCCGAGCGGTGAAGCTCCCTTCCGCCGCGTTACGGTAGCCCACCGCGGCCTTGAGCGCATCCACAAGGACCTCGAGTCCTGCGCCGGTCTTGGCAGAAATTCGGAATTCCGTACCGAAGGGCGCGCTGCAAACGCCGGCGGCGCCCCCGCTCAGATCAATCTTGTTGCGCACCAGCATAAAATCGGGGCCGTCACTGAAGTCTGCGAGCAGCGCCCCCACCGCAGCGTCGTTTTCTTCCCGGTCGTCCACCATAGCGAGCACCACGTCGGCGGTCGAAATTTCGCTTTTCGCCCGCGCGATCCCCTCGCGTTCCACCCGGTCCCGAGTCGCGCGCAAGCCCGCGGTGTCCACCACCTTCAGCGGAAGCCCATCCAGATGAATGTATTCCCGCAGCACGTCGCGGGTGGTCCCGGGCACTTCGGTGACAATGGCAGAATCCCGCCGCGCGAGTCGGTTGAGCAAGCTGGACTTTCCGACGTTGGGCGCGCCGGCGATGACCACCGTCATGCCCTCCCTTAAAAGGCACCCCTGCACTGCCTCAGCCTGCACCGCTTCCAGCTGACCGAGAATGCCTTCGATCCGCTCGCCGAGCGCGCCTTCGGTAAGAAAATCAATTTCCTCTTCGGGAAAGTCAATCGCGCCTTCGACATAGGTGCGAAGCCCTACCAGCGCGTCGACCACCTCGTTAATGCGTCGGGAGAATTCCCCCTGAAGCGTACGCTGGGCGCTCAACGCGGCCGCTCGCGAAGCGCTGTCGATAAGATCGGCCACCGCCTCCGCCTGGGCAAGGTCCATCTTGTCATTCAGGAAGGCGCGTTGGGAGAACTCCCCCGGCCGAGCGAGGCGGGCGCCGGACTCCAGCACCGTCGCGAGCAGCATGTCCATGACCACCGCGCCGCCATGACCGTGGAGCTCCAGCACGTGTTCCCCGGTGAAAGACCGGGGCGCCGGGAAATACAGCGCAAGGCCCTCGTCAATTATCTCCCCGGCGAGATTGCGGAAACGGGCGCTGACGGCGCGCCGTGGTTCGGGTTGGCGACCGCATATGCGGACAGCGATGTCCGGCACCGCCGGCCCGGAGACGCGAACGATACCAATGCCCCCGCGGCCGGGGGGCGTCGAAATGGCCGCAATGGTGTCACCGCTGTCGCCTTGCATGCTCTTCAGGCGATCGATCAAGCATCGACGCCGAGCGTCGCCTCCTCAGACGTGACCGACAATCTTTCTCGTAATGACCCATTGCTGCGCAATGGACAAGAGATTGTTCACAAACCAGTAAAGCACGAGCCCAGAGGGGAAGAAAAGGAAGAAGAAGGTGAACACGAAGGGCAAGGCCATCATTATCTTGGCCTGCATGGGATCCGGTGGAGGCGGATTGAGCTTTTGCTGAACGAGCATGGTCGCGCCCATAAGGACGGGGAGCACGAAAAAGGGGTCGTGAACGCTCAAGTCGTTGAGCCAAAAGATGAAAGACGCCTGCCTCAGCTCCACGCTTTCAAGCAGCACCCAGTAAAGAGCGATAAAAACCGGAATTTGAACCAGGATCGGAAAACATCCGCCCAGCGGATTGATCTTTTCCTTTTTATACAACTCCATCATCGCCTGATTCATGCGCTGCTTGTCCTTGCCGTAACGCTCCCGGATGGCGACGATTCGAGGCTGCACCTTGCGCATGCGCGCCATGGACTTGTAGCTGGTGGCGGACAGGTGGAAAAAGGCGAGCTTGATCATCAAAGTCAGAATGATGATCGACCATCCCCAGTTGCCGACGAAGCCGTGGATCCAGTCCAGCAGCCAGAAAAGAGGCTCGGCGATCAGCCAAAGCCAACCAAAATCGACGGTACGCTCGAGGTTGGGCGCAACGCCCTGCATCCGCGACTGGACCTTGGGGCCGACGTAGAGACCGAGCTCGAAGGTCTCTCGAGCGCCGGGGTCCACGCTCTTAGCGGGTGTCAACATTCCTATAACGTAGCGCTCGTTGACCAGCGCTTTGGTGTAGTAGTGGCTTTCGACGTTTTGGTCTGGAATCCAGGCCCCGGCAAAATAGTGCTGGATCATTGCAATCCAGCCACCCTGCGATAGCAGGTTTAGGTTGCTCTTTGTCATGTCCGAGAAGTCAATCTTCTCGTATGGCTTCTCCGGCGTTGAAACCACTCCTCCGGTGTAGGTGTAGGTGCGAAAAATGCCTCGGAAAAATGCCTCGGGTTTCCTCCACTACGCCGCGCTGGAACTGGCCGTACATTCGCCCTTGCCAAGGTTCTTGTGAGTTGTTGCTGACCTCGAAGGAGACGTCGATCTTGTAGCGATCACGATGGAATACGTAGCGTTTGACGACGCTTACGCCGTTTGACCCGACCCACTCTAGCGGCACCACGAGCCGTTCCTGGCCATCTTCGAGAACGAAGCGGCTGGCGGGCGCGGTGAACCGCTGGTGATGGTTGGGAGAACCCTCGCTGCCCACAAGACCTGACTGGGCGAGGAACACTCCGGGCGGATTGTTGTGCAGCAGGGTGAAGGGAACGTCCGGTTTTTCGGTAGAGACCGGATAATTGAGCAGCTCTACGCGGCTCAATGTACCGCCGGTCAGATCGATCTGCGCCTGGTAAAAATCCGTGCGCACGACGACGACTTCACCGGGCACCGCGGAAGCGGTCGCCTCAGGCGTGTCGGAAGCCGGCGGCCGGTCAGGGGCGACGGTGTCCGGAACGTCGGGGGCAGCGGCCACCGCAGCCTCCGGGGCATCACCGCTCATGGCCGAAGACTCGGGCGGCGGCGCCACCGGTTTGGGACCGTAATCCTGCCGCCAGGCTTGCCAAATCAGCAGCGAGACTACCGCCAGCGCGATGACCAATAACGTGCGAACCTGCTCGATGGGCAAGATGGGTTACTCCGTCTCAGTCAGGGCGACGCGAGTGCCACTCAGCGTGCCTGTTGTCGGAAACACTGTGGGAAGAATCGATTGGCTGTCATGGTCTCTTTGGCCTTTGTTCCAGCTTCGGCCGGGGTTCATCCCGAAGTCTGACCCAATCGGCATCCAAGGCTTCACGTAGAGTACCCTTGTCCGCGCCTGAAATTCCCGGACGGCTGACGACCACTATGTCCAGTCCGCTCAAAATGCTCGCGTTTCGCCTGAAGCTTTCCCTGATAATGCGCTTGATTCGATTACGTATGACCGCCGATGCCACGTGTTTCCTCGCCACGGCGAGGGCAAGGCGGGGCGTTCGCGCCGCTCGGCGACGCGCCCGGATAGTCACATAGGCATTCGAAATTTTGAGGCCGCTTTGAAAAACACGCTGGACGTCCCGGGCCCGGGACAAACGCATCGCGCGGCCAAACCGCTGGCGGACGCGATGGCGTTCCAACGCATCAGGCGCTCAGGCTGGCCCTGCCCTTGCGTCGCCTGGCCTTGATAATCCGCCTTCCGGCCTGTGTTGCCATGCGCGCGCGAAAGCCATGGCGACGCTTGCGCTTGAGCTTGCTTGGCTGAAAAGGTCTTTTCATCAGTACGCCCCTGGAATCCGGCTTCCCAAAACCCTGCGCAGCTGCGAGGCTAGAGAAAAGGGAGAATGCTACGGCTTAACCCTTTAGGCTGTCAAACTTCGACAGACTTCCACAAAGCCTTAACCGCGCGCGCTGCTAACGTCTGATTGGATCCAAGTTCCGATCAAATGCTTTCCGCGACTCAAGCAATGTGACCTCATCTAATCAATTACTTGCATTGGTATGACGCGGTCTAGAAAGGAACAACGACACGCTGGTGAAAAATTTCAAGGAGGTTCCTTAGTGCATTTGAGGGGTATACACTTTCGGCCCTTCAATGCTCTCTCGCGGTTTTAACAGGGAGGACCGCTGAGTGGTTCCCACTTTATGGAAAAAATGTCTCGACCGACTCGAGGGAGAGCTTTCACCGCAGCAGTTCAATACTTGGATTCGTCCTTTACACGCGGTGGAGGACGGGGAGCGTCTGCGTTTGCTAGCGCCGAATCAGTTCGTTCGCGATTGGGTTAACGAACATTTGGCCGGACGGATCTCAGAGGTTTTTTCGCGGGTCAAAAACTGCGAACGCGCTGATGTCATCGTCCAGGTCGGCAGCCGCCAGGTGGCGCCGGTTCAGGCGAGCGCATCCGCGATGCCTGCAGCGGAGCTTTATCCGATCGCCCACCCGGATCAAGCCGCCGCAGTGCAACGCCGTGCGACCGGCGTTAGGCCCGGCTTCACTTTCGAAGCCTTTGTCGAGGGCAAATCAAACCAGCTTGCCCGGGCAGCCTCGATGCAGGTGTCGGAAAATCCGGGCAGCGCCTACAACCCTTTGTTTATCTACGGCGGTGTCGGCCTCGGCAAGACCCACCTCATGCACGCCATCGGCAACGCCATCCTAGAGCAAAAACCACAAGCCAACGTGGTGTACCTGCATTCCGAGCGCTTCGTCGCGCATATGGTTAATGCGTTGCAGCACAACACGATCAATGAGTTTAAACGCCTTTATCGGTCGGTGGATGCACTGCTCATCGACGACATTCAGTTTTTTGCCGGCAAGGAGCGTTCCCAGGAGGAATTCTTCCACACGTTTAACGCTCTGCTCGAAGACCAGCAGCAGATCGTGTTGACCTGCGACCGTTATCCGAAGGAAGTGGATGGACTGGAAGAACGGCTCAAATCACGATTTGGATGGGGACTGACGGTCTCCATTGAGCCACCAGAACTGGAAACCCGGGTGGCGATATTGCGAATGAAAGCAGGCTTAAGCGCCGCAGAGGTACCCAATGACGTGGCCTTTTTCATCGCCCAGCGGATTCGCGCCAACGTGCGCGAACTAGAAGGCGCGCTTCGGCGCGTGATCGCCAACTCACACTTCACCGGCCGCGCAATTACGCTCGAGCTTGCCAAAGAGGCGCTCAAAGATCTGCTCGCGCTTCAGGACAAGCTGATTACGATTGAAAACATCCAAAAGACCGTTGGCCAGTACTATAAAATCCGGGTAGCTGAGCTAATTTCCAAGCGCCGCACGCGGTCCATTGCCAGACCGAGACAGATAGCGATGGCGTTAGCTAAAGAGCTGACCAACCACAGCCTACCTGAGATCGGAGACGCCTTTGGCGGCCGTGACCACACCACGGTTTTACATGCGTGCAGAAAGATTGCAGAGCTCAAGGAGAAAGATGTTTCCATCGGCGAGGAATATGCAATCCTGTTGAGAACCCTCAGTACTTGATGTGGATAAATTGTGCATAAATTTAGATGTGTCCAACTAAAGATCTGATACCCACGGTTTATCCACAACATAATCGCTCAATTGAAACCGGGTTTTGGTTTGAATTTATGAGCTCAAGTGACTGAATATTATATAAAAATTAAAGTTGTCCACAACCAATGGTCGAGCTAATAAATTCAATAACATACTAAAGATCCAAGATAATGAAATTTAATCTTGAAAGGGAAAGCTTTCTGAAACCGCTTCAGGCGATCCAAGGTGTGGTCGAGCGCCGCCAGACGCTGCCGATTCTCTCCAACCTCCTCATGAGCGTGGCTGACGACCAACTGGCGCTAACGGCTACGGACATGGAGGTGGAGCTGGTAGCAAAAGCCAGCCTTGAAGATGCCAGCGGTGGAGAGATTACGCTGCCTGCGCGGAAGCTGATCGACATCTGCCGGGCGTTGCCGTCCGGGGCGAAAATCAGCGTCGTGGTAGAGGGGGAACGGGCGGTCATTCGTTCCGGTAGGAGTCGTTTTACCTTGAGTACGCTGCCGGCGTCGGACTACCCCAGCGCAGACCGCCCCGCGGACGAGGCGTCGGTATCTATCAAGCAAGGCGCGCTCAAGCACCTGATTGACCTGACGCACTTCGCTATGGCGCACCAGGACGTTCGCTACTATCTCAATGGCCTGCTGCTGGAGTTGAGCGCAGACTTGTTGCGGGCCGTGGCCACTGACGGGCACCGACTGGCGGTTGCGGAGACGGATATTCAGGCGGAGGTGGGGGATGAGCCCCGAACGCTGATACTGCCGAGAAAGGGGGTCGGAGAGCTTCAGAGGCTGCTGGGCAGTGATGACGAGAGTATGGAGCTGGTGATTGGCAGCAACGCGATTCGGGCGAGCTTTGCCGAACTGCAATTCACAAGCAAGCTGATCGATGGGCGATTTCCGGACTATGAGCGTGTCATTCCGGACGCTGAGGCCTGTGATAAACAGTTGACGCTGGAAAAAGAGAGCCTGAGACAATGTCTGGCGAGGGCCGCGATCCTCTCCAACGATAAGTATCGCGCGGTACGATTGAGTCTTGCGCCGGGAATTTTGCGGGTGGTGGCAAATAATCCGGAGCAGGAGCAGGCGGAGGACGAAATGGAGGTGGCCTACGAGGGCGATCCCCTGGAGGTGGGTTTCAACGTCACCTATCTCATGGACGCTCTTAACGCCCTGCCGGGTGAGAATGCCCGGCTTTTCTTCACTGATGCGAGCAGCAGTTGCCTAGTGACCCCGGAAGGGGGGGAGCGCTGCCGCTACGTGGTCATGCCGATGCGGCTTTAAGCCGCCTCAAAGCCGACGCGCTCCGCGCCTAACCAATCCGAGTTCAATTCGCCCCGCCAAGTGTGGGCGCGGTCTAAACCATGCATTTGACCCGACTAGAGGTCAATAATCTTCGTGTCATCGAGTCGGCGGAGCTCGAGCCCCGGCCCGGTCTCAATCTAATTGCGGGGGCCAATGCCAGCGGCAAGACGAGCCTACTGGAGGCGATTCACCTTCTCTGCACCGGGCACTCCTTTCGCTCGCGACGAGCCAACGAGTTCATTCGTCGTGGCGCTTCAGAAGCTCGGGTTCATGCCCGGATTACCGAAGAAGAGGGGGAAAGCGTGGCCGTGGGGATCGAAAAGCGGCCGCGAGGCACTCGGATCCGGTTCGCGGAGTCCGAGGTTCGGAGCGCCTCCAAACTCGCCCGCCGCCTACCGCTGGTGGTGATTCCTCCGGATAGCCAGCGGCTGATATTTGACGGAACGGATCTCCGCAGGCGGCTGCTGGACTGGGGCTTGTTTCACGTGGAACAAGATTACGCAGGTCTTTACCACAACTACCGCCGGACATTGCAGCAGCGCAATGCCCAACTGAGGTCTCTCCCCAACCCCCACGCCCTGGCGCCGTGGGACGCGGAGCTTGAGGAAACGGGCGAAAAATTACACCTGACGCGCCGAATTCACCTCCAGCGTATCCTGCCGAGGATTTCAAAGTTAGCGACCGAGATGCTTCGCTTGAAAGTGAGTATTCACTACAAACCAGGATGGGACGAAACGGTTCCTTTATCCCGGGCCCTAGCAGCGGAGCTGGGCCGGGATATGGCCCGCGGATACACCGGAATCGGGCCCCATCGGGCGGATCTGGAGCTGCGCGTGGATGGGTTTGCGGCCCATAAGACGCTTTCCCGGGGTGAGGCCAAGCTTGCCTGTATCGCCCTTTGGCTCGCCCAGGCGAGGGACCACCTGCTCCAAAGCGGCCGCAGAGCGGTGGTTCTCATAGACGACCTGGCGGCGGAGCTGGATCGGGAAAATCGCCGGTGGGTTTTCGCGACCCTGTTCGAGCTTGGGTGTCAAAGCTTTGTCACCAGCGTCTCGGACGGCCTGGGGAGAGACGCTGGAGCCAGCTTTAAAGGGTTCCACGTGGAACGAGGAAAGTTCGTAGAAATGGTATAATTTTTCGAATTTTGCGCGGGGAAGTTGAAGCTCTTATGCAGACTTACGATTCCAACAACATCAAGGTACTCAAAGGCCTGGACGCGGTGCGAAAGCGTCCCGGGATGTACATCGGCGATACCGACGACGGTACCGGTCTCCACCACATGGTGTTCGAGACCGTCGACAACTCCATCGATGAAGCTCTAGCGGGCTTTTGCAGCGAGGTCGAGGTCATCGTCCACGCCGACGAGTCGGTGACCGTGGTCGACAACGGCCGCGGCATACCTGTGGACGTGCACAAGGAGGAAGGGCGTCCGGCTGCCGAGGTGATTATGACCGTGCTGCACGCCGGCGGGAAATTCGACAGCAACTCCTACAAGGTCGCCGGCGGATTACACGGCGTAGGCGTGTCCGTGGTCAACGCCCTGTCGGAACACCTGGAGCTCCAAATTTGGCGCGGCGGCAAAGAATACCGACAGGACTACCGTCACGGGGAGCCGCAGTCGCCGCTCAGCGTCGTCGGGGAGAGCGACCGCACGGGGACCCACATTCACTTCAAACCGAGCTCTAAGACTTTCACCAATATCGAGTTTCACTACGATATCTTAGCCAAGCGGTTAAGAGAGTTGTCTTTCCTCAACTCCGGAGTGCGCATCAAGCTGGTGGACGAGCGCACCGGCAAGCAGGACGTGTTCCGGTACGACGGGGGCATCCGTGCCTTCGTCGCCCACCTGAATCAGAAAAAAACGCCGCTGCACGGCACAGTTTTTTATCTTTCAACCGAAAAATACGGAACCGGGGTGGAAGTCGCGATGCAGTGGAACGACTCCTACCAGGAAAACATTTTCTGTTTCACCAACAACATTCCACAACGCGACGGCGGCACGCATTTGGCCGGCTTTCGCGCCGCGTTGACGCGCACTTTCAACCAGTACATGGATCAGTCCGGCATCCTGCAAAGAGCGAAGGTCGAACCCACAGGAGACGACGTGCGCGAGGGCCTGACCGCGGTGCTTTCGGTGAAGGTTCAGGATCCGAAGTTCTCCTCTCAGACCAAAGACAAGCTGGTGTCTTCGGAAATCAAGGCGGTGGTGGAATCCACTTTGAGCGAGCGGCTTTCCAGCTATTTGCAGGAAACACCGGCGGACGCGCGCGCCATTACCGGCAAAATTATCGAGGCCGCGCGGGCCCGAGAGGCGGCGCGCAAGGCCCGCGAGATGACGCGGAGAAAAAGCGCCCTCGACGTGGCCGGGCTACCGGGGAAGCTGGCCGACTGCCAGGAACGGGACCCGGCCCTTTCCGAGCTTTTCGTGGTGGAGGGTGATTCCGCGGGTGGCTCTGCGAAGCAGGGCAGGGACCGAAGGTTCCAGGCGATCCTGCCGTTGAAGGGCAAGATTCTGAACGTGGAAAAGGCGCGCTTCGACAAGATGCTGTCGTCGGCCGAAGTCGGAACGCTGATCACGGCCTTGGGCTGCGGCATCGGCAAGGAAGAGTACGACCCTGACAAGCTGCGCTACCACCGTATTATCATTATGACCGATGCCGACGTGGACGGCTCCCACATCCGCACGCTGTTGATGACCTTTCTCTACCGCCAGATGCCGGAGCTCATCGAGCGCGGACATGTCTACATTGCCCAGCCACCTCTATACAAGATCAAGCGAGGCAAGCGAGAGCGCTACGTCAAAGACGACGCCGAGCTGGACGCATTTTTAATGGAGCTGGCGCTGGACGACGCCCGCATGGAGCTGGGTGGCTCGGCTGAAGTACTGAGCGGTTCGGCGCTGGAAGCGGTGGCGCGGGACTACGTGACCTTGAGCGCGATTTTCAAACGCTTAGCCCGGCGGATCCCGGGCGAGATCCTCGAGCTGCTGATCTCTATGCCGATGCTCGAGGTGCAGAGGGAAGTGGTGAGAGACAAAGTCCAGACCTGGTTTGAAAAACTCGATGCGCGCATGCGCGAGGTCTGGCCAGGGCGCGCCAGTGAGGCCAAGATTGAAGCGATCCACGAGCACGGCTTCCGCGTCAGGCTGCGCGCGGTGGTCCACGGGGTCGAGTCTGAGCGCGCGCTGGGCAGTGAATTTTTCCGCTCGGTGGAATACCGCAAGCTGGTGGAGCTCAGCGCCCACCTTAACGGGCCGCTGGAAGAAGGTGCGTCGGTTCATCGCGGTGACAAGACCGAGGCAGCCGCTACCCTGGGGTCGGCTTTGGGGTGGTTGCTTTCTGAGGCTAAACGCGGCATTGCCATACAGCGTTATAAAGGCCTAGGGGAAATGAATCCGGACCAGCTCTGGGAGACCACCATGAATCCGGAAACCCGGCGCTTGCTGCAGGTGCGGGTCGAGGACGCGGTGGCGGCAGACGAGCTGTTTACTACCCTGATGGGCGACCAGGTGGAGCCGCGGCGGGACTTCATCGAGTCCAACGCGCTCTCCGTCGCCAACCTCGACGCCTGACGACGGTCACCTGTTCGCTACCGGGTTAGGGCTCACTGGCCCGGGCGATGCTCCAAAGCTCGATTCGGGTCACCCCGGCGCTTTTGAGCGCCAGCGCAAGGGCAATTACCGTGGCGCCAGTGGTGACCACGTCGTCCACAATAGCGACATGTGCCGCCGTTTGCGCCGTCCTGGTCTCGGCTGAGAACGCGCCGCGCACGTTGCGGCGCCTGGAGTCTGCGCCCTGAAGACTGGATTGGGCAACGGTGGGCCGGGTTCTGCGAGCAAGTCGGGGCGCGATCGGAACTTTGAGGCAAGCCGACAGCGGCCGGGCTATTTCCATAGACTGGTTGAATCCTCTCTCTCGCTGACGTTTCGGGTGCAGCGGCACCGGCACGATCCACTGCGGCGGGAAGAGACCTGAGTCCTTCAGGTGTGCGCCAAGCAGGCTGCCCAGCACCGAGGCGGCGGCGAGCCGGCGGCGGAACTTGAGCGCGTGGATCAGCGCATTGACGGGATCCGCATACAGGTAGGGAATGCGCACGCGGTCGAAGGGCGGCGGGTGCTGAATACAGGGTGCGCAGCGTCGCCCAGAGCGTAGCGGCGTGCCGCAGCCCTGGCACGGGTTTTCGATTCGGGGAAGGGCGCGCCGGCATCCGGGGCAAAGGTCGATGCCTGAAGCCGCGCCGCGGCACAACAAACATTGGCGCGGAAGCAGCCACTCATGACCAATCCTTAGCCAGTTGTTCACTTGTTGCGGTCCTTCGCGTTGACAAGCGGCCGAGCCGTTCCCATGATTGCCCGAGTTTTCTCTCAGCGCAAGCGCAAGGAGATCAAGTGGCAACGGCAGAAGACGACAAAGGTCTTCGACACGACTGGACGCGTAAAGAAGCGGAAGCGCTTTACGCCCGCCCGCTAAACGACCTTCTGTTTGCGGCGCAAACCACCCACCGCCAGCGTTTCGAACCCAACCGGGTCCAGGTGAGCACGCTGCTCAGCATTAAAACCGGCGCCTGCCCCGAAGACTGTGCTTACTGCCCCCAGAGCGCCCGCTACGCGCCCGGCCGCCAAGCCGAGTCCCTGCTCTCCCCGGACGAGGTCATTGAGGCGGCTCGCGCGGCCAAAGCTGCGGGGGCAACGCGTTTCTGCATGGGGGCCGCTTGGCGAGGCCCAAAGGATAGGGATCTAGACGCGGTGGAGGTGATGATCGCGGCGGTGAGCGCACTGGGGCTAGAGACCTGCGCCACCCTTGGCATGCTGACGTTGAAACAAGCCCATCGTCTCAAAGCCGCCGGGCTTGATTTTTACAATCACAATCTGGACACCTCTCCGGGCTTTTACCAGGCCATCATTACCACCCGCACCTATGAGGACCGGCTGGAGACCCTCGAGCACGTGCGGAATGCCGGCATCCAAGTCTGCTGCGGCGGAATTCTGGGTATGGGTGAGCGGCCGGAGGACCGCATCGGACTGCTGCTGACGCTTGCTAACCTGCCCCAGCATCCTGAGAGCGTGCCCATCAATTTGCTGGTACAGGTGGAGGGGACGCCCCTGCATGGCACGCCTCGTCTTGACCCGCTGGAGTTCGTGCGCGTCATCGCCTTGGCCAGGATCATGATGCCGGCATCGTATGTACGTCTGTCTGCCGGCCGCGAGGAGATGTCGGCAGAAACCCAGGCGCTTTGTTTTTTTGCCGGCGCCAACTCAATTTTTTATGGAGAAAAGTTGCTTACCACCCCCAACCCGGTGCCGGCCGACGATCAAGCGCTGTTTGCGCGACTCGGGATACGCCCCGAGGGTGCTCCGTTGTCACCAGCATCGACTCCGGACTGAGTGCTCGAGACGGGTTGCAAGAGCTTGGTTTCCAATTGCTTCTCGGGGCGGTGGAAGTAACCGATAACGGGCACCTGTTTTCCCGCCAGCGTTGGGTTTTACTTCTTCCGGTAAAAGTTCTCGTTAAACAGACGACGCCGAAGGTACCGAAGATCGGATGAACCCTCAGCGCGACGACAGTGACCCGGTGCGCGACCAGGCAGTATCGTACCGCCTCGATAAACGATCGGTTCGTACCCACTTTGAGCGCGCCGCCCGTTATTACGACGGTGCCGCTCGGGTGCCGCGAGAACTTGGTGCGCGACTGCTCGAACACCTGGAGCCGGTGCGTATTGAGCCCGCGCGGATTCTCGACCTGGGCGCCGGTACCGGCGCACTGACCGCGACAATCAGTAGGCGTTATCGCCGCTCTCGGGTGTTGGCACTGGACCTGGCCGAGTCGATGCTGGCCGTTGCCCGGGGCAAGACGTGGCGTCTGCTCACCCGCCAGCAGTTTGTTTGCGCTGACGCTGAGCATCTGCCGCTGGCCGCGGAGTGCATGGACCTTGTGCTTTCCAACACAACATTGCAGTGGTGCAATCACCCGGATCGAGTATTCAGCGAAATATTAAGACTGCTAAAACCGGGTGGTCTGTTCATGTTCTCCACTCTCGGCCCTGACACATTTTGCGAGCTTCGCCAAAGCTTCAGCCAAACCGATGCTTTGCCCCACGTTAACAAATTCATGGACATGCACGATCTGGGCGACGCTCTGGTGGGCGCAGGTTTTGCCGACGTGGTGATGGATACTGCGCGGCTCACCGCCGAGTACGAGCACGTCGAGGAACTGATGCAAGAGCTCAAGTCCTCAGGCTCCGGCAACGCGCTTGTGAATCGCTCCCGGGGGTTGACCACCCGCGCCAAGATGAAGCGCATGGCTCAAGCGTACGAAGTTCACCGCAGGAACGGCCTGTTGCCGGCTACCATCGAAGCGGTGTTTGCCCACGCCTGGAAACCGGTGCCCAGCGCGGCAACCAGCTTGAGCGTCGCGCCACCGCGTTTATGACCGATCATGTTTCCACCCCCGGCTCTGGTGGCGTGTTCGTCACTGGCACTGACACCGGGGTCGGCAAGACCTGGGTTAGCTTGGGATTGATGGCGGCGCTTCAGGCGCAAAGCTGGTCGGTGGTGGGCATGAAGCCGGTATCCGCGGGATGTGAGCGCACGCCCGAGGGACTGAGAAACGAAGACGCGTTGCTGCTGCAACGCCAGGCCTCGGTCGCGCAGCCTTATGAGCGTGTCAACCCGGTGGCCTTAGAGCCCCCTGTCGCTCCCCACATTGCCGCCGCCGAGGCGGGAGTGCGCATCGATTTCGCCCGCATCGAGCGCGCTTTCAAAAAGCTTGCCGCGTCCGCCGACGTGTGCGTGGTGGAAGGTGCGGGCGGCTGGCTGGTGCCGTTGAATTCTCGCAACAGCATTGCAGATTTGGTTGAGCGCCTCGCGCTGCCCGTAGTTCTTGTTGTTGCGATCAGGCTCGGATGCCTCAATCACGCCCTGTTGACGGTGGAAAGCATCGAGCGACGAGAGCTACCGCTGGTGGGCTGGGTGGCCAACCAGCTGACTCCGGCCGCCGCCCCCCGGGCGGATGAAAATATCGAGGCACTGAACGCGCGGATTCCAGCGCCGCGAATGGCGACTGTGGGCTACACACCGACACCGACGGTGGCGCACTTCGAGCGAGCCTTCAGCGGGCAAGACATCCACCGCCACCTCAAATGGATCACGCCATTGGAGCGAAGCGTCCGCTAATGGTTGAGCGGCAGAATTTCCTCACTCCCAATCGGGTTCGCGTCGGCGGCGTGAGCCGCCTTTAAGTGCATGAATTTATTGGCCGGGAAAATTTGCGCGCCACTTGCCCCTAAGTTAGCATGTGTGGCCTTTTTTTACAGGAATCCGGTTACGCCGAGCAGACCGGATCAGGCGCGATGGTCGTAACAACGATTCGCCGCGAGGAGGGCTGCCGGTTCGTCATCCGCCCTAACCGGTCGCTCAGCTGGCGGCAGACGAAAATCGTATACGCAACGCTGGCGTCGCTTTGCATGCTCGTGGCCATCGGCTTCACGCTGATGGGATTTTGGCTGGTGCTGCCTTTGGCGGGGGCGGAAGTTTTGCTGTTGGCGGCGGGCTTTTATCTTTGCGCCTTGAGCGGGCGGGAAACGGAAGTGATTCGGATCAAGGACAACCGGATCGCGGTCGAAAAAGGCAGACGGGGAATGCGGACGGTTTGGGAGCTTGACCGAGTCTGGGCGCGGATCGAGCTGCTTCCATCACGCATCGAATGGTATCCGAGTCGTCTGGTGATACGATCTCAGGGAAAACAGCTACAATTGGGCGCGTTTTTGACGGACGGGGAACGCGAGCGACTGGCTCGAGCACTCAAACGCGCTATCTCATCAGAAGAAACATTCAGCGTTGCGGCCATCGAGGCCGAAGCAACGCTGGTCTGACTGCAGGAATTTTCAGGAGACGCTACCCAATGTACTTCACTAGACTGAGCAGGCTCTTAGTCGGCGCATTGTTGGCCGCGACTGGCTCGAGCGCGTTTGCGGCCTTCAGCGACCTCAACATGCCGCTTGGGGTAACGCCCATAAGCCGCGAAGCCTACGAGCTGCACATGCTGATTCTCATCATCTGTGTGGTCATCGGTATCATCGTTTTCGGCGTCATGTTCATCTCGATGCTGAAACATCGAAAGTCCCTGGGACACGAGCCGGCGCAGTTTCACCACAGCACCAAGGCGGAAATCGTGTGGACGGTGCTTCCCTGTGTCATCCTCGTCGCCATGGCGGTTCCCGCGACCAACGCGCTCATCAACATGGAAGATACCAGCGAGTCGGACCTGACCATCAAGGTCACTGCCTACCAGTGGAAATGGAAGTATGAATACCTGGAGGACGGGGTTACCTTCTACAGCAACCTGGCGCCGTCGAGCCGCCAGGCGATTTACGAAGATCCAAGAGCCGTCGACAACTACCTCCGCAATGTGGACGAAAGAGTTGTTCTTCCTGTGGGCAAAAAGGTCCGCGTGCTGCTCACTTCCGATGACGTCATCCACGCTTGGTGGGTACCTTCGCTGGGCATGAAGAAGGACGCTATTCCGGGCTTCATCAATGAGCTGTGGATCAAGATTGACGAGGACAAGACCGGCCTCTACCGGGGCCAGTGCGCCGAGCTTTGCGGTAAGGACCATGGCTTCATGCCCATCGTCGTGGAAGCGCGCAACGAAGAGGGTTACAAGATGTGGGTCGCGGAACGAAAAGCGGCCATGGCGTCGAAGAAGGTCGCGGCCAACGAAGCGAAAAAGCCACTTGAAGCGGCCCCCGAAGAGCAGGCGGCGGTGGTGACCCATGCGAGCGATCTCGTGCAGCCGTCTATCGTTGCAGCGGCGCGAAGCGAAAAATCCGGAGGACTTTGAGAATGAGCACCGCGACGACTCACGACGAACATCACGAACACCACGATCACGGTCCTGAACCCGGGCTTCTGCGCTGGGTCTTTACCACGAACCACAAAGACATCGGCACGCTTTATTTACTTTTTGCGTTGCTCATGTTCTTCGTCGGCGGCGCTCTGGCCATGGGAATTCGTCTCGAGCTGTTCCAGCCGGGTCTGCAGTTCCTGGACCCGCATCGGTTCAACCAGTTCACCACCATGCACGCGCTTATCATGATCTTCGGTGCGGTGATGCCAGCTTTCGTGGGCTTCGCCAACTGGCAGATCCCGATCATGATCGGCGCCCCGGACATGGCGCTTCCGCGCTTGAATAATTGGAGCTTCTGGATCCTGCCTTTCGCGTTCACGCTGTTGATTGCGACTTTCTTTATGCCGGGCGGCGCCCCGGCCGGCGGCTGGACCATGTATCCGCCGCTGGTGCTCCAAGGCGGCGCCAACGTGCCGTTTCTGATCTTCGCCGTGCACCTGATGGGCATCTCTTCGGTGCTCGGCGCGATCAACATCATCGTCACCATTTTCAACATGCGCGCACCCGGCATGTCGCTGCTGAAGATGCCGCTGTTCGTGTGGACCTGGCTAATCACCGCCTACCTACTGGTGGCGGCTATGCCGGTATTGGCCGGGGCGGTGACCATGCTGCTCACCGACAAGTTCTTCGGCACCGCGTTTTTCAACGCCGCTGGAGGCGGCGACCCGGTGATGTTCCAGCACGTCTTCTGGTTCTTCGGGCACCCCGAGGTCTACATCATGATCCTGCCGGCCTTCGGTATCATTTCGCAGATCATCCCGACGTTCTGCCGCAAGCCGCTGTTCGGTTACGAGTCGATGGTGTACGCCACCGCCTCCATCGCCTTTCTCTCCTTCGTCGTCTGGGCGCACCACATGTTCACCGTGGGCATGCCGCTTTCGGGCGAGCTGTTCTTCATGTACACGACGTTGCTAATCGCGGTGCCGACCGGCGTGAAGGTCTTCAACTGGGTGTCGACCATGTGGCGCGGATCCATGAGCTTCGAGACGCCCATGCTGTGGGCGATTTCGTTCGTGGTGCTGTTCACCATTGGCGGATTTTCCGGTCTGATGCTGGCCATCGTGCCGGCGGATTTTCAGTACCACGACACCTATTTCGTGGTGGCCCATTTCCACTATGTGCTTGTGACCGGCGCGGTCTTCGCCATCATTGCCGGGGCCTATTACTGGCTGCCCAAATGGACCGGGCATATGTACAACGAGACCCTCGGTAAGTGGCACTTCTGGCTCTCGGCCATTTCCGTGAATGTGCTGTTTTTCCCCCAGCACTTTCTAGGTCTCGCCGGTATGCCGCGGCGCATACCCGACTATGCGATCCAGTTCGCGGACTGGAACTGGGTATCCAGCGTGGGCGGCTTCGTCTTCGGGATCTCGCAGCTGCTGTTCGTTTATATCGTGTTCAGCACCATCCGCGGCGGCGAGAAGGCCACCAACCGGGTATGGGAGGGCGCGCACGGACTCGAGTGGTCGCTGTCCTCGCCGCCGGGCTACCACACCTTCGCCACGCCGCCTCAGGTAAGCGATGCAGAGGCGCACAGCTGATGCGTGCCAAGGCCAGCTCGGGATTGGCCTTCGAGTGTTACAACTATGCGTTCGTCTGGGCGCGATCGAGAAAGCGTTGTGGGATCTAAGACGGTGGACGGCGTGCACAAGGAGCAGCGTAAGGCCAACATACGGCTGGCGATCATTTTGGGGCTTATAGCTTTCGGTTTTTACTTGCTGATGATTTTCGTCAATCCGCTGTGAGCCAATCGGACACGAATCGAGCCAACCGACGCGCCGCGGGGAGACTCGGCCTGGTCGTGGTTGCGATGTTCGGTTTCGGCTTTGCGCTGGTGCCGCTCTACAACGTTTTCTGCGAGCTGACGGGTCTGAATGGAAAGACCGGCGTGGTGGAAGCCAGCGCGCTGGACGGCGCGGTCGACGAGTCGCGGCTGGTGACGGTGCAATTTACCGCAAGCGTCAACAGCAGGCTGCCCTGGGAGTTCGCGCCGCTCAAGCACGAGATAAAGGTCCACCCCGGTAAAATCTACGAGGCGACCTTCGTTGCCAGGAATATGGGATCGGTTGCCAAGGTGGGTCAGGCGGTGCCAAGCGTCGCCCCGGCAACGGCGTCGAAGTACTTCGACAAAACCGAGTGCTTCTGTTTTACTGAGCAGCGATTCGAGGCCGGTGAAGTAAGAGAGCTTCCCCTGCGCTTCGTCGTCGATACCGACCTTCCGGCGCAGATCAGAACGGTGACGCTCTCCTACACATTTTTCGAGCGGGACGCGAAGGGATAAGCACTTTTCGCTTTTCAGTCAAGAATCCAGGAAACGACGACAATGGCGGCAACTCACGACGGTTACTATCTACCTCACGGCACCAAGTGGCCCATCATGGGCTCTATCGGACTTTCGTTGCTGCTGACCGGCTTCGCGCTGAAGCTCAACGGATCCGCTGTCGGCAGCACGACCATGATCATCGGCGTGCTCGTCGTCGCCGCGATGATGTTTCTCTGGTTTGGCGAGGTTATCAGCGAAAGTGAGTCCGGCAGCTACAACAAGCAGGTGGATCACTCTTTCCGCTGGGCTATGGGCTGGTTCATTTTCTCCGAGGTCATGTTCTTCGCCGCATTTTTCGGCGCACTCTTCTATGCGCGCGTGTACTCGGTTCCGTGGCTGGGCGGCGAAGGCGCCGGCGGGATCTCCACCAACCCGGTGCTGTGGCCGAATTTCGAGGCCGTCTGGCCCACCAACGGTCCCGGCGATATCGGCGGTGCTTTCGAAGCCATGCCGGCGTGGGGCATACCTGCGCTCAACACCATCATCCTGCTGAGCAGCGGCGTTACTGTGACCTTCGCCCACTGGGCCATCCTTAGGAACCGTCGTCCGCAGTTCGTGCTCTGGCTGCTGGCGACCGTCGGCTTGGGCTTTCTGTTCGTGGGTCTGCAGGCGTACGAGTACATTCACGCCTACTCTGAAATGAACCTTAGGCTTACCACCGGCGTTTACGGCTCGACATTTTACATGCTCACCGGCTTTCATGGGGCTCACGTCACCATCGGTGCCATCATGCTGAGCGTGATGACATGGCGCGCGATGAAGGGACACTTCAGCGCGGAGAATCATTTCGGTTTCGAAGCCGCGGCCTGGTACTGGCACTTTGTGGACGTGGTCTGGCTCGGGCTGTTCATATTCGTCTACTGGCTCTGATCGGGCGCATAGAGCATCAAAAAGGCGTCCGGCCGGACGCCTTTTTTTATTTGACGCGCCCAACCCGCCGTCAAAATGTGGAATATTGATCTTCCTCGACTCTCAACCGGAGTTTTGGCGAAATTCGCGGTCGGCAAATCGTAAGCTTCAGTCGTCTTCGGCAGGGTTCCCTCCCCTCCCTGCGGAACCCTGGGGGCAGACAAGGAGGGAGATAGGCAATGAGGGTTCGGGCGATGTCTCCGCCCGTATCAGCCGAGCGCCAAACGGAGTCTCTCGAGCGACTGCTAGCGCTGTATACCGTGAGGCGTGATGAGCCCGAACCACCAGAGCAAGAACAGGAGGGTAAAAAGTCCGATGGAGATCCCTACACGCACGGTGAGCGCTTTGGCGGTTCGCGTGGATCCACCGCGGTCCTTGATCAAGAACACCAGCGCCGAGGCGAGGCTTGCAAGGACGGCGATGAAAATGGCGATGACGAGGATTTTGCTTAGCATCGGTTCGGTTGGGGGATTTTTAAAAGGACAGTATAACTGAAGCGTTCTCAGGGCATGGTTCAAAGCAGGGACTGATTTTTTCGGCTAATGCGCATCGGAAGGTACAGGTTTTCTCCCGCGCTGGTGCCAACGCTGGTAACCGCTGTTTTGGTGCCGCTGCTGACCGGTCTCGGCGTGTGGCAGCTTGGACGCGCGGAAGCGAAGCGGAGCATTGAGCAAACCGTTGCCCGGCGTATCGAGGCGCCGCCGCTGGAGATCGACGCTGCGCGCTGGAGTTCCATTCACCTTGGCACCGACTCCTCTGCGCTGGCCTATAGACGGGTCACCATGAGCGGCCGTTTCGACGGCGCGCGCCAATACTTGCTGGACAATCGGACCCGGAACGGGATTGCGGGCTTCCAGGTGCTGACGGCATTCATTCCCGGCGGCGCGGCCGGCGGCGTGCTGGTCAATCGCGGGTGGGTCCCTTTGGGTGAACGGCGGGACCGGTCGCCGGCGTTGCCGGTGCCTTCGACGGAGTTGCGACTCAGCGGTGCCTTCGACGCTCCCCGAAAATCGCCGCTGTTGCTCGGCTCGTCCGGATACGAACAGCGGCAGTGGCCGAAGATTGTCCAACGGGTGGAGCTCGAGCCTATGGCTAAGCAGCTCGGCATTTCACTGCTTCCCCAGGTGGTGCTGCTGGACCCCGATACGCCAGCCGGATTCGTGCGCGAGTGGAAGCCCTATTACGGCATTTCCGTCGAGGGGCACCAGGCGTACGCATTCCAGTGGTTCGCACTGGGCACAGCTTTGGCACTTATCTACATCCTGGTCAACCTGAAACGCAGCGACAGTGACTGAAGCTCCCACGCGCAAATCACCGCTTAAGGCCCAACTCGTCCTGGTCGCTTTGTTCGCGTTCTTTTTTCTGCCGATTTTGTTCGCCTGGACGCTGAACGTGGAGCTGCCCCGTTGGCTTCCTTTCGGAAAGACCAATCACGGTCAATTGATCGAGCCGGCAAAACGCTTCGAAGTCTCGACGCTCACCGCTGTCGACGGCGCCCCTGTCGACGAGACCCTGATTAGGGGCAAGTGGACGCTGGTCTATATCGAGCCCTCGGCGTGTTTGGCCGAGTGCGATCAAGCCGTCTACCGCATGCGTCAAAGCCGCTATGCCATGGGCAAGGACATGGAGCGGGTCCAAAGGCTGGTGGTTGCGCCCAGACCGGTAGCCAAAGAGGCCGCCGAGAGGTTACTTGCCTATGATCCGGCGCTTACGGTGATTGCGGCCGAGCGGGAATGGATCGTGCGCCCGCGTCCGGCATTGGGCCAGGCCGAGATCTATATCGTCGATCCCCAGGGCTACCTGATTATGTGGTACCGGGCTGACGCCGACCCCGCGGGCCTGATTAAGGATCTAAAACGGTTATTAAGAATTTCCAAGATTGGCTGAGTGGTGTCGGGCAGCAAAATATTCTCAGGCATCTCGGCGTTAACCGTCGGCCTGGCGCTGGTGGTGGTGGTGCTTGGTGCCTACGTGCGGTTGTCCCATGCCGGACTGTCGTGCCCTGACTGGCCGGGCTGCTACGGTCAACTCCTGGTGCCGGCGGATGAGAAAGACGTGGCCAGCGCCAATCTCGCCTATCCCGAAAGACCGGTTGACGCCGAGCGGGCCTGGAAGGAAATGATCCACCGCTACCTGGCGGGAGTATTGGCGCTGGCTATCTTCGTAATGGCGTTGGCGGCCTATAAGCGGCGTCGCGATCCCGCCCAGCAGGTCACGATTCCGCTGCTGCTGGTGGCGCTGGTCGTGTTTCAAGCCCTTCTCGGTATGTGGACCGTAACCCTGTTGCTCAAACCGCTGGTGGTGGTGGCGCATCTTCTCGGCGGGCTGACTACAGCCGCGCTCTGCTGGTGGGTATTTCTGCGCCACAGATCTGCGCCGGCAGTGAACGGCGGGTTACTGACGCAGCGCTTGGGCTTGCCGCGGCGGCTTGCCGCGGCGGCAATTGTGGTGCTGCTGGTGCAGATTGGGCTCGGGGGCTGGACCAGCGCCAATTACGCCGCGCTCGCCTGCGTGGACTTTCCCCTTTGCCAGGGCAAGGTCTGGCCCGAGGTGGCCTTCGCAGAGGCTTTTTTGCCGTGGCGGGGTGTGGGGCAGAATTACGAGGGCGGGGTGCTGGCCACGGAGGCCCGCGTAGCCATACACCTAGCGCACCGCTTGGGGGCGCTGGTCACTTTTGTTTATCTCGGATTCGTCGCCGTGTACCTGATGCGTTCGGGTCTCGACCGTCGCCTGGCCGGCTGCGCCGGCATCATGCTGGTGCTATTGGTGGCGCAGGTCTCGCTCGGCATTGGAAACGTCTTGCTTCAGCTACCGCTTGGCCTTGCCGTAGGTCACAACGCGATGGCCACGCTGCTGCTGCTGTCAACAGTCAGCGTGTATCATATGGCGGCTCCGCCCAAGATGGCGTCTTAAAAGGCCGATCGGCGGAAGGGAAATTTTCACATAGGCATGCGCGAACACTTCATCAGCGAACCCCATCAGCGCGCCGATGTAATACCGGCGTGGCGTGAATACGTGGCGTTGTGCAAGCCGCGGGTGGTGTCTCTAATCGTTTTCACCGCGGTCATCGGCATGTTTTTATCCACCGACGGCATGGTTCCTCTAGCGGCCCTGTTGTTCGGAACTGCAGGCATCGGGCTCGCCGCCTCGGCGGGGGCTGCCATCAACCACATCGCCGACCGGCGCATCGATGCCGTTATGGCGCGTACCCGCGGTCGGCCGCTGCCGACGGGGCGCCTGGACACCATGCGCGCGGTGGTATTTGCCGCTGTGCTTTGCCTCGGATCAATGCTGATGCTGGTTTCCATGGTCAACCCGTTGACCGCCGTTTTGGCCTTTGCCTCCATGATCGGTTACTCGGTGGTGTACACCGTTTTTCTCAAATGGCGCACCCCGCAGAACATTGTCATCGGCGGCGCCGCGGGGGCCATGCCTCCGGTGCTCGGCTGGACCGCGGTGACGGGAAGCGTCGATCCTCACGCCCTGCTGCTTTTCCTGATCATTTTTGCCTGGACTCCGCCCCACTTCTGGGCGCTGGCGATTCACAGAAAGGACGACTACGCGCGGGCCGACATTCCCATGCTGCCGGTGACTCACGGGGTTGCTTTCACTCGAACCTACGTGCTGTTGTACACGCTTGTCCTGATCGTCATCAGCCTGTTGCCGTTCGTGACCCGGATGAGCGGCGTGCTCTATCTGGCGGCGAGCTTAATCTTGGGCGCAGGCTTTCTCTACCAGGCCCTAGTGCTCTACCGTGGTGAGGACAAACGGGCCCCGTACAGGACCTTCAAGTATTCCATTCACTACTTAAGCGGCCTTTTCGCCGCGCTGCTCATCGATCACTACTTTCCAATTCTGGTCGGCTGAGGGTCGAAAGATCGACCATAGACGAAAAAACGGCCTCCGGTTGGAGGCCGTTTATATTTGTCAGAGCTTCGAGTTTAAGCCGCTTGCATTACGGTTTTGAGCTTCTTCATGGCGTTCTTTTCAAGCTGCCGGATACGTTCGGCGGAGACGCCGAAGCGGTCGGCGAGATCCTGTAGCGTCGATTTCTCCTCGCTCAGCCAACGTTTCTCGATGATGACGCGGCTGCGTTCGTCTAGGCGCCCCATGGCGCTCTCGAGACGATCGCCGCTGTGACTCTCCCAGTCGTCGTCTTCGGCCTGCTGACTGGGCTCGAAGCGCAGATCCTCGAGATACCCCGCCGGGGCGAGGTAGTCGCTATCAGCGTCCTGACTGACTTGGGGATCGAATGAGGCGTCATGAGCGTTCAAACGCTGCTCCATCTCCATTACCGTGGCCGAATTCACGCCCAGATCCTCTGCCACGGCGTCGACTTCTTCCTTGTTCATCCAGCCAAGGCGCTTCTTGGCGCTGCGCAGATTGAAGAAAAGCTTGCGTTGCGCCTTGGTGGTGGCAACTTTGACGATACGCCAGTTTCGTAGAATGAACTCGTGGATTTCAGCCCGGATCCAGTGCACCGCAAAGGAGACCAGTCGAACGCCCACGGACGGGTCGAAACGCTTGACCGCCTTCATCAGACCGATGTTGCCTTCCTGAATCAAATCGGCCTCGGCCAAGCCGTAGCCGTTGTAGCCGCGGGCAATCCGCACCACGAAGCGAAGGTGCGAAAGCACCAGCTGCCAGGCGGCATCCAGATCGTTGTCCCGGCTGTAGCGCTCGGCCAGCTGCCGCTCCTCTTCGGCGCTCAGCAGCGGGAAGTTGTTGACCGCGGCGCGGTAAGCCTCTGGGCTGCCGGTGGGGGCGACTAAAGCTAAATTCAGTGATTTCGTCATGGGGGTGAAAAACCTCCGGTTCCACGAGGATTGATGTTAGCACTCAGTGCGTTTGAGTGCCAGACGGATTCTGAGTTCCCGTCCCGCGGGCAGTGCCCGAGAAACACTCTTAACTGTTGATTTCATTGAATTTAATTGTTCAGCGGGGCGACGATCTAATCCCCTGCCCTAGTGCTCAAATGTCGCCCCACGGCCACCCAGGCGCCCAGCAGCCCCAGGGCGGAGCCGCCGGCGATGAGGGCCAGGGCCCACGGTCCGGACGGAGCCACGAGCTCGAAGTTACTGCCGTAAAGGTAGACCAGTCGGGCAACCGACGGTTGGAGCAGGGCAAATCCCAACGCGAGTATGCCCCAGGCGATGACGGCGCCGAAAAGCCCGTAGAGCAGACCGCCGTAGAGAAAAGGACGCCGAATAAAGGCGTTGGTGCCGCCGAAGAGGTTGGCTATCTCGATTTCTTCACGCCGGTTCTCGATACCGAGGCGGATCGTGTTGCCGATGATGAGAACAACCCCCAGCGCCAGCAGCGCGGCCAACAGATATACGCCCAGGAGCACGATTTCGACGATAGCGTCCAGGCGTTTCAACCACTGCAGATCGAATCGCGCAACCTCCACCTGCGGCAGCTCGGATAACCTGGCGACCAGATCCTTCATCCTGGAGGGCTTCTGAACCTCGAGCCTCGGCTCGACAGTCAGCACGGCAGGAAGTGGGTTGCTGTCTTCAAAAGCATCCAGGACCTCGGCAAAGCCCGACATGCTGCGGTACTCGGACAACGCCTCTGCACGAGTAATCACGCTCACCCGCGCTATTTCGTTCCAGCTGCGCAACTCCTGCGCTAGCGTCTCAGCGGCGGCGTCGGACTCCTCGGTCTTCAGAAACACCGAAATGTGTCCTCCCTTGTCCCAGTGGCCGGTCAACTGGTTGACGTTGTCCAACAGCAGATAGAGCCCACCCGGCAACGCCAGCGCGATGCCGAGTACCGCGGCAGTCAAGAGTGTTGCCAAGGGCTCCCTCGCCATCAGGCCTAAGCTGAAAAAGAAAGACTGAAGATGACGCACCAACCATGACCGAAGTATCCGCGTTCCCGAACCCTTGAGCTCGAATTTCGCTTCGATCTTGTTTGCCCGCTTGGCTTTTGTCAGCATTATCCTAGCCCGTCGACGACCTGTCCGTTGCGAAGCAAAAGCACGCGATCGCCGAAGTGGTGCACTAGATCGAGGTCGTGCGTTGCGATAAGCACGGTGACACCCACTTGGTTGAACTGGGCAAAAAGCCCCATGATTTCTTTGCTCAAGTCGGGGTCCAGGTTGCCGGTGGGCTCGTCCGCCAGAAGCACCGGAGGCTTGTGCACCACTGCGCGGGCGATCCCTACGCGTTGTTGCTCGCCTCCGGACAAGACCACGGGAAATTGTTTCTCTTTGCCCAGCAGGTCGACCTTGTCCAGCGCCGCGCGCACCCGTCTGCCGATCTCGGAATGGCCATGGCCAGAAACCACCAGCGGAAGCGCCACGTTATCGAATACGGTGCGGTCGCGAAGAAGTCGATGGTCCTGAAACACGACCCCTATATGGCGGCGAAAGAGGGGAATTTTGCGTGGCGGAATGCGGGTTAAATTGTGGCCACCAATGATGATATGGCCTCGGGTGGCGCGTTCCACCAAGGTGGTGAGGCGAAGCAGGGTGCTTTTCCCCGCGCCCGAGTGACCGGTGAGAAAAACCATTTCCCCGGCGTCGATGCGGATACTGACGTTGCGCAACGCTTCTACGCCGCCGCGATAACGCTTGGTGACGTTATGAAACTCGATCACGGCCTTGAGTCACCGGTCGCAAGGAATGCGCTGGGGTTGTACGGCAATGACCGAGGTCAGCCTGCAAGCAGCGCCTGAACGAAGGCGTGGGCATCGAATTCTTTCAGATCCGCGACGCCTTCTCCCACCCCAATGTATCGGATGGGCAAGCCAAGACTCTCCGCGATGGCGAAAATTACGCCACCCTTGGCCGTGCCGTCGAGCTTGGTAATGCATAATCCGCTCACGCCCACAGCCTGGTGAAATTGGATCGCCTGGGCGAGGGCGTTTTGGCCGGTGCCTGCGTCGAGCACCAGCAGCACCTCATGCGGTGCCTCGGGGTCTAGCTTACTCACCACGCGACGGACCTTCTTCAGCTCCTCCATAAGATCGATCTGGGTGTGGAGGCGTCCGGCGGTATCCGCGATGACCACCTCGATTCGACTCGAGGTGGCGGAATGGAGGGCGTCGTAAACCACGGAGGCAGAATCTGCGCCGGTATGCTGTGCCACAACGTCGACCTGGTTTTGTTCCCCCCAGCTTTTGAGCTGCTCGATGGCGGCGGCGCGGAAGGTATCCCCGGCGGCCAGCATCACTGAGCGACCTTCCGACCTGAGGCGGTAGGCCAGCTTACCAATAGATGTGGTCTTTCCGGTTCCGTTGACCCCAACCACCAGTACGACAAACGGTCTGCTCAGCTTTCTGGGAATCTCGAGCGGTGTGGCCACCGGTTCGAGCACCGCAAGCATTTCCTTCTCGAGCGAACGCAAAACGGCGTCTTCCGCTTCGCCGTCCGCCTTTTTAACTCCGCTGCGAATGCCTTCCACGATGCGCGTAGTGACGGCAACCCCGACGTCAGCGGAGAGCAAAAGTTCTTCGATCTGGTCTAAGAGCGCATCGTCGATCTTGGCTCCGCCGGCAAGAAGCCGGGAAAGTCCTTGCACCAGCCGACCGCGGGTACGGCCAAGCGCGGCACCGAGCCGCGAGACCAGCCCCGATGCAGGTTTATTCGAGGCGTCGTTTCCGGCGTCTGCAGGTTTTTGTCGTCCGAACATGTACTGGAATTTGCGCCCGCTGTCCGATTGAAGCAATCGCTTTCCGGTCAGGGCGCGTACCTGGGAAAGCCGCCATATCGTACCATGGGTCGAGTTTGCTTCGGCGCTGAAATCGGTAGGTTCCCGAGAGCGACGCGATAACATCAGCAGGCCCCAAGGATTAATTTTTTTACCTCGAACCGTGACTGTTTCGAAACAACATGGGCGAGCAAATAGGAATTCCTCTCCTAGCGGATCGGTGCGGATCATTGGCGGTAAATGGAAGCGTCGCAGACTCAAAGTGGCCGACGCCCGGGGACTCAGACCGACTCCGGACCGGGTCAGGGAAACGCTGTTTTCGTGGCTCGGGCCGGCAGTTGAGAATAGCCGCTGCCTGGATTTGTTTGCCGGCACCGGAGCGCTCGGCTTCGAGGCCGCGTCTAGAGGGGCGAAACATGTGGTGATGGTGGAGCAGGATCCAATTGCCGTCTCCGCGCTGCGCGATGCCTGCGCCGTTCTCGAGGCAAAGGAGATAGAGGTGATACAAGCCGATGCCCTCCAATGGCTCGGTTCCGGTGAGACGGGGTTCGATATCCTGTTTCTGGATCCGCCGTTTGGTCGTTTCGAGGTGTCAGAACTGTGTTCGCGCATCGACCAATCCGGGCGCTTGAACCCCCTCGGCCTGGTGTATCTGGAGACCGGTGCCGGAGACCCGGCGCCGGTGCTGCCGGCGGGCTGGCGCCTGCTCAAGAGCCAACGCGCGGGACAAGTGCGGTATCATCTCGCCTGCCGGGAATTGGCCGACGAGACCGGCTGACAAAGATATAAAAAGAGGTAAGGCATGGACGGCACGGCAATATATCCTGGCACCTTTGACCCCATCACCAATGGCCACGCGGACCTGGTACAAAGGGCGGCGCTGCGTTTCGATGAAATCATCGTGGCGGTGGCCGACAGCGGTTCGAAGGCGCCGTGTTTTACCCTTGAAGAGCGAATTTCCCTGGCCGAGACAGCGCTAAAGAAAATCAAAAACGTTTCTATTGTTGGGTTCAACGGCCTGCTGGCGGATTTTGCGATCAAGCAGGGCGCGGGCGTGATCCTGAGGGGTTTGCGCGCGGTTTCCGATTTCGAGTACGAATTTCAGCTCGCCAGCATGAACCGCAAGCTCGCGCCTACGGTTGAAACCATGTTTCTGACTCCGGACGAAGGCTACAGCTTTATCTCTTCAAGCCTGGTGCGCGAAATTGCTGGTCTCGGCGGCGATGTCAGCGCCTTCGTGCACCCAGCGGTCAAGGAAGCCTTGTCACAACGTCTTAAGCCGGAGCGTTCGGCTTGAAGGGTGTGGAGCGAACCTGAATGGCTTTAATGATCACTGACGAATGCATCAATTGCGACGTCTGTGAGCCCGAATGTCCGAACGAAGCAATTTATCAGGGCGAAGAGATCTATGAGATCAATCCCGATCTGTGCACCGAATGCGTCGGTCATTTCGACACCCCGCAGTGCGTTCAGGTCTGTCCGGTGGACTGTATCCCTGTGAACCCGGAGCGCGAGGAAGACCGCGAGCAGCTCTACCAGAAGTATCTGGACCTCATGCGTCAGAAAACTTAACCGGGGCGAACAAAGGTGGGAATGGGCAGGACGAGGGCCGAGTTTGGCGCAGAATCGACCGTCGGCGACCAGGTCGCGAATCACTAATCACCAATCACCAGCTGCGAATCGATATTCTTCGAGCCGCCGTCAACGGAGGCGCGGGCTGGCCAAGTTCCACCTCACCGCTGGCAGCGGGGACAGAAGTAGCTCGCCCGCTGTCCCAGAACGCGCGCCTTGACCAGCGCGCCGCAGTTGATACAGGGCTCGCCTCGCCGTCCGTAGACCCGCAGTGATTGAGCGAAGTAGCCGGGCTCGCCCGCGCCGTTGACGAAGTCCCTAAGGGTCGTTCCTCCTTGCTCTAGGGCCTCTCCCAGAACCTGCTTCACCGCCTCGGCGAGCGCGCCGAATCGCCGCGACGAGATCCGCCTCGAGCTGCGCGCGGGGTTAATGCCGGCGAGAAACAACGCTTCGCTGGCGTAGATGTTGCCGACGCCCGCCACCACGCGGCTGTTCATGATCAGCGTTTTTACCGCCGCCCGCCGTCGGCGGGCGCTCTGCTGAAGCCAGTTACCGTCGAAGGCCTCGGATAGCGGTTCGGGTCCCAGTCCTGCGAGCAACGGATGTAACAGCGGGTCCGCGTCGGTCCACAATACGGCGCCGAAGCGGCGCGGGTCGCGAAGCCGGAGTTGAAGGCCGTTGCGAAGGCACACATCCAGGTGATCGTGGATCTGTGGCGCTACCTCGTTGCTGACCATGCGCAGGCTACCGGACATGCCGAAGTGTACGATGACGGTGCCCGATGAGGTCCTCAATAAAAGGTATTTTCCCCGCCGCTCGACGCAGTCGATGCGGGCATCCTTGAGCTTCCGCGACAAGTCCGGGGGAACCCGCCAGCGGAGTTTCGGCTGGCGAACGTGGACCGCGACGACAATCTGTCCGCTGACGTGCGGCTCAATCCCGCGCCGCGTGGTTTCAACTTCGGGCAGTTCGGGCACGCTGCGCTTGCCCTCAATCTTTCTCAGACGTGGTCGGGAAGGCCGCGCGCCGAGGCGGCGCGATGCAGCGCCAGAACGACAGCAACGCCGATCCCCGCAAGCGCGATCGATGAGAGCACGTCGCCGTTAAGAGAATGCGGAACATAGGGCGCGTTGCGCAGCAGGCGGGTGGTGCCGTCGACCAGCACTTCGACCCGGATCTGAAACGGCCAAATGACCCAAAGCGAACCGATCATAAGGCCGACGATGACGTTCACGGTCTGGCGGTAAAAAGATCGCAACAAAAAAGCAAGCACCCGACTGAATAGCAACAGGCCGGTCACGGCGCCGAGGGCAAACGGAAACAGCACGTAAAGGTCCAGGCGGCCGATGGCGTCGAAAATATAGGCGTATTTCTGCAGGATCAGAAGAATGAACGAGCCGGAGATACCGGGCACGATCATGGCGCAGATGGCCAGCGCCCCGCTCAAAAAAACGAACCAGGCGGTCTCCGGGGTGGCAGTCGGCACCAGGTTGACCATGCCAAAGCCCACCACGACACCGCCGATCAGGGCCACCGCATCCGTACCACCGAAGCCCCTGTGAGACTTGAGCAGAACGAAGATGGAGGCGGCGATAAGGCCGAAAAACAAACTATAGACCGGCTCCGGATGGCTGTGGATGAGCGCCGGCAAAGAGATCACCCGGGTGAAAAACATGAGGGCGGCAAAAATACCGCTACCCAGCGCGAGTAGAAAAGGCAGGTCAACGTGCTCCGCCGCCGACCTGAGTCGCGCGCGCCAAAGGTGCTGGATGAAGCGAATGTCGAAGGCGCGGATGGCGTTGATCAGGCGCTGATAAATCCCCAGCACCACCGCCATGGTACCGCCGCTCACCCCGGGCACCACGTCGGCGGCGCCCATGAGGAAACCCCTGGCGGCGGTGGTTAGAAAAAATTTGGATGAAGATTCAGTCACGGTTCGACCAAAACCATGTTTCACTGCTGCGAAACCCGTCAGCGATGATACGCTTCGCTCAGCTCGTGCACCGCGTCTACGACTGCGGCCACTTTGGCGGGGTCGATTTCCGGCGTAATGCCGTGACCGAGATTGAACACGTGGCCGCTGCCGTAGCCGTATTGCTGCAAAAGCAGCGCCACCTCTTCACGAATACGCTCGGGACGAGCGCCAAGCACCGCCGGGTCCATGTTGCCCTGTAAGGCGCAGCGGTGACCGACGCGGCTGCGGGCGCGGCCGATGTCCACCGTCCAGTCCAGGCCGAGCGCGTCACAGCCACTGTCGGCCATGGCTTCGAGCCAGTTTCCGCCGCCCTTGGTAAATAGAATCAGCGGCGCGCTCGCAGCCTCTTCGCCGCTGCGTAGCGCTTCGACAATCATTTTCATGTAGGCAAGGGAGAATTCGCGGTAGCCGTGTTCGCTCAAAATTCCGCCCCAGGTGTCGAAAATCATCAAAGCCTGTGCCCCCGACGCTCGCTGCGCGGACAGGTACGCGATCACTGACTTCGCCAGCAGCCCGAGCAACTGGTGCAGGTCCTTCGGCGCGTCGAAGGTCATCCCCTTGATGCGGGAGAAATTCGTCCCCCCTCGCCCCTCCACCATATAGGCCGCCAGCGTCCACGGGCTTCCGGAAAAGCCAATCAGTGGCAGCCGCTCGCCAAGCGCTGCCCGCACCAGCTTAACCGTGTCTAGAACATAGCTTAAATCTGAGGCTGGATCGGGTACGCGCAGTCGCTCGATGTCTGCTCTAGATCTCAGCGGCCGCTCGAAGCACGGACCCTCCCCCTCGGCGAAACTAAGGCCCAAGCCCATGGCGTCGGGAATGGTGAGGATGTCCGAGAACAGGATGGCGGCATCCAGAGCAAAGCGCTGAACGGGCTGCAACGTGATCTCGCAGGCCAGTTCCGGCGTTTTGCAGAGGGTGAGAAAGCTGCCCGCTCGCTGACGCAGGGCGCGGTATTCCGGCAGGTAGCGCCCGGCCTGGCGCATGATCCAGATTGGAGTCCGATCCACCTGCTCGCGCCTGAGCGCCTTGAGCAGGCGATGGTTCGCCATTGCCACCGATTCGCCCTCAGTGTCCGTTAACGACATCAGACCCCCAGATAATCAAGGATGCCGCCGGCGGCCTCCCTTCCCTCGTAGACCGCGGTTACCACCAGGTCCGAGCCGCGCACCATGTCGCCCCCGGCAAATACCCCGGGGTTGCTGGTTTGGAAGCTGAAATCCCCATTCTCGTCGGCGACAACCCGCCCGCCTTCGTCGGTGTCGATACTGAAGTCGGCGAACCAGGGACTGGGGCTGGGGCGAAAACCGAAGGCGATGATGACCCGGTCCGCGGGCAGCACCTCCTCGCTACCCGGCACCGGCTCGGGCCGACGTCGGCCGCGCTCGTCCGGCTCGCCCAGGCGGGTGCTGATGGTCTTTACCCCTTCCACGCGCCGGCCGCCGAGGATCTCCACCGGCTGCCGGTTCCACAGGAATCGAACCCCTTCCTCCTTGGCGTTTTCCACCTCGCGCATGGAGCCCGGCATGTTGGCTTGGTCGCGGCGGTAGGCGCAGGCCACACTGGTGGCGCCTTGTCGCACCGCGGTGCGCACGCAGTCCATGGCGGTGTCGCCGCCTCCCAGAACCGCCACCCGATGGCCGTTCATGTCGATGTGCTCCTCGATTCCCTGGATTAACAAGTGGTGATTGATGTTGGAGATAAGGTACGGCAGCGCCTGCACCACGCCGGGCAGCGATTCCCCGGGGAAACCGCCCCTCATCGCGGTGTAGGCGCCCATGCCTAAAAACACCGCGTCGTATTCGCTGGCGACTTGCGCGAAGGCCACGTCGGCGCCCACCTCCACTCCTAGACGGAACTCAACCCCCATGTGCTCCAGCACTTTGCGCCGTTGCCGCACCACCTGTTTCTCCAGCTTGAACGGCGGAATACCGAAAGTCAGCAGGCCGCCGATCTCCGGATAGCGATCAAAAACCACCGCCTGAACGCCGTTTCTCGCCAGCACGTCGGCACAGGCTAGTCCCGCGGGGCCGGCGCCGATCACGGCAACGCGCTTGTCCGTTTTGACTACCTGGGAAAGATCGGGCCGCCAGCCGAGGCGAAGCGCCTCGTCGGTGATGTACTTTTCCACTGCGCCGATGGTGACCGCGCCAAATCCATCATTCAGGGTACAAGCGCCTTCGCACAGGCGGTCCTGGGGACAGATGCGGCCGCAGATTTCCGGCAGCGAATTGGTTTGATGACAAAGCTCCGCCGCCTCCATGAGGTTGCCCTCGGAGACCAGCTTGAGCCAGTTGGGAATGTAGTTGTGGACCGGGCACTTCCACTCGCAGTAAGGGTTACCGCATTCGATACATCTGTCCGCCTGTGAGGCCGTGGACTGTTCGTCGTACTGACCGTAAATTTCGCGGAAGTTGCGCACCCGAACTTCCACCGAAAGCTTCTTCGGGTCCTGGCGCGGAACATCGACGAACTGAAACAGATTAGGCATGGCGTTTGCGGCGGCATGGGGCGGGCTCGCCCTCAGGCAGCCTCGCGCAGCGTATCCAGCAGCGAGGAAAGATCCGTTGCCTTGGGCTTGACCAGCCAGAACTTGCGTACCATGTCGTCGTACTCCTCCAGCACGCTGCGTCCCCACTCGCTGCCCGTTTCCTTCACGAACTCCTCGATCAGGTTCTGAAGACAGTTGCTGTGCGCCTCCATGGCCTCGGTATGAATGCGATGGATATCGATGAGCTGGTGGTTGTATTGATCAAAAAATGTCCGCTCGAGATCGAGCACGAAGGCAAAGCCACCGGTCATACCGGCGCCGAAATTTATTCCGGTGGAGCCGAGCACCGCAACGACCCCGCCAGTCATATACTCGCATCCGTGGTCGCCGACGCCCTCCACCACCGCCACCGCGCCTGAGTTTCGCACCGCAAAGCGCTCGCCCGCCAAACCCGAGGCAAACAGACGACCGCCGGTGGCGCCGTAGAGGCAGGTGTTGCCAATGATCACCGTCTCGTTGCTCTTGAAACGGCTGCCCGCGGGAGGATAGATGACCAGCTTGCCACCAGCCATGCCTTTGCCGACGTAGTCATTGGCGTCGCCCTCCAGATACATCTCCAGGCCTCCGGCGTTCCACACGCCGAAGCTTTGTCCCGCGGTTCCCGTCAAACGAATCTTGAGCGGCGCGCCGGCCATACCCTGGTCGCCGTGCCTTCGGGCGATTTCACCAGAAAGTCTCGCGCCGATGGAGCGGTTGTTGTTCTTGATCCTGTAATGGAAATTACCGCCGGTTGAAGATTCGATAGCGGTAAGGGCGTCTTTGACCATTCGGGCCGCCAGCTCGCCTTTGTCGAAGGGCGCATTCTTCGGCTCGGTGCAGTACTGTGGCTTGTCCGCCGGAACGCCGTAGTCCGAAAGAATGGGCGAAAGATCCAAACGGCCCTGACGCTCCGTCTCCCCGGGAAGGACCTCCAGCAAGTCGGTGCGGCCTATGAGATCGGTGAGCGAACGCGCGCCTAAGCGCGCCTGCCACTCGCGCACGTCCTGGGCGATGAAGCGGAAAAAGTTCATCACCTTCTCCACCCCGCCCGGCTTGAAGTGTTTCAGCCTGAGCAGATTGTTCTGGGTGGCCACCCCCGTGGCGCAGTTGTTTAGGTGACAGATGCGCAAATACTTGCATCCCATGGCCACCATGGGCGCGGTGCCGAAGCCGAAGGATTCGGCGCCCAGGATTGCCGCCTTGATGACGTCCAGCCCGGTTTTCAGGCCACCGTCGGTCTGAAGTCGAACCTTGTTGCGCAAATCGTTGGCCCGCAGCACTTGGTGGGTTTCGGTGAGTCCGAGTTCCCAGGGGCTGCCGGCGTACTTCACCGAAGTCAGCGGGCTCGCGCCGGTGCCGCCGTCGTGGCCGGCGATGGTGATCAGATCGGCGTAACCCTTGGCCACGCCCGCGGCAATGGTGCCGACGCCGGCCTGAGCCACCAGCTTCACCGAAACCAGGGCCCGTGGGTTGATTTGTTTCAAATCGAAGATGAGCTGCGCCAGATCCTCGATGGAATAGATGTCGTGGTGCGGCGGCGGAGAAATCAGCGCCACCCCCGGACGCGAATAGCGCAGCCGAGCGATCATTTTGTTCACTTTGTGTCCGGGCAGCTGCCCGCCCTCGCCGGGCTTTGCCCCCTGGGCGATCTTGATCTGGAGTACCTCGGCGTTAACCAGATACTGGGGCGTGACGCCGAAGCGGCCGGAGGCCACCTGCTTGATGTTGGAGTTGCGCTCACTTGCGTAGCGCGACGTATCTTCGCCGCCCTCGCCGGAATTGGAACGTCCGCCGAGCCTGTTCATGGCTACGGCCAGAGTTTCGTGGGCCTCCGGACCCAAGGCTCCCAGTGACATGCCGGCGGTATCGAAACGGGGGTAGAGCGCCTCCGCCGGTTCCACCTGGTCGACGGGAATCGGTTTCACGTCCTGGCGCAGCTTGAACAGGTCGCGCAGCGTGCACACCGGCCGGTTGTCCACCACCTGAGCGTATGCCTTGTATTTCTCGTAGTCTCCCTTGGAAACCGCCTCCTGCAGCGATGCCACCACGTCAGGGTTATAGGCATGGTACTCACCGCCGTGGACGTACTTCAGCAAGCCACCTTGTAAAATCGGTTTGCGTCGGTTCCATGCCTGCCACGCCAGCCGCCTTCGGTCGCTGTCCAGATCATCGAAATTCATTCCCTGGATCCGGCTGGTTGTGCCTTCGAAGCAGAGCTTCACCACCTCGTCGTGCAATCCCACTATTTCGTAAAGCTGGGCGCCTCGATAGCTGGTGATGGTCGAGATGCCCATCTTTGAGGTGATCTTGTAGAGGCCTTTGTTGATGCCCCGGCGGTAATTAGTGCCGGCCTGGGACGAATCCACCGCGGCGATCTGGCCGCGGCGAATCAGCTCGTTGATGAGCTCGAAAGCAAGGTAGGGATAAATGGCGGTAGCGCCGTAACCGATAAGCACGGCGAAATGATGCGGATCCCGCGCGGTCGCGGTTTCCACCACGATATTGGCGTCGCAGCGCAGTCCTTCCCGAATCAGCCGATGATGCACCGCGCCGGTCGCGAGCAGCGCGTGCACCGGGAGCCTGTCGCGGCTTACCTCGCGGTCCGAAAGCACCAGCACCAGCCGCCGGCCGCGGATGGCATCAACGGCGCGCTGGCAAATGTCCTCGATGGCTTCCTTGAGCGGTATCTCCGCCGGGTAGTTGAGGTCGATCCGCTGGTGCCTGAATGCCGGCTCGTCCATTGCAAGAAGGGTGCTGAACTTTCCTTCTGAAAGCACCGGAGAGCTCGCCACCAGACGCGTCACCTGACTCGCCCTTTCGCGGAAGGGGTTGCCCTCGCCGGCAAACGAGGTCTCCAGCGACATCACGATCTGCTCGCGCAAAGGATCGATGGGCGGATTGGTGACCTGGGCAAATTGCTGACGGAAATTGTCATAGAGGGAGCGGGTTTGCCGCGACAATACCGGTATCGGTGTATCGTCGCCCATGGAGCCAACCGCCTCCTGGCCTGTCTCTGCTAGCACCCGCACCACCTGATCCCGCTCTTCGAAGGTGACCATGAAAAGCTTTTGCTGCAGGCGAAGGTCGTCGCGGTCCAGCGGTTTGGTCGTGAGCGGCTCGCCCTCGAGGTTGGATTTGAGCTTCTGCTTGTAGGTCTTGATCCACTCACGGTAGGGATGCCGCCGCTTCAACCGGGCGTCCACGTCTGCAGGAAACAGCAGCTCTCCGGTTTCCGTATCCGCCGCCAGCATTTCTCCAGGCTTTAACCGGCCCTTGGTTTCTACATCCTGCGGCGCGTAGTCGTAGACGCCTATCTCGGAGGCGAGGGTGATGTGGCGGTCGCGGGTAATGACATAACGCGCCGGGCGCAGCCCGTTTCGATCCATGACGCACGCCGCGTGCCTTCCGTCGGTGAGCACGATGCCTGCAGGTCCGTCCCATGGTTCCATGTGCATGCGGTTGTACTCGTAAAACGCCTTCAGATCCGCATCCATGGTGTCGACGTTCTGCCACGCCGGCGGAATCAGAAGCCGCATGGCGCGAAAAATATCCATGCCGCCATGGACTAGCGTCTCCAGCATGTTGTCCAAACTGCAGGAGTCGGAGTCTCTGTCTGAGACCAGGGGGCGAACGTCGTCCATGTTCTTGAATAAGGGCGTGTCAAACTTATAGCTGCGCGCGTGGGCCCAGTAACGGTTGCCCTGGATAGTGTTGATCTCACCGTTATGAGCGAGCAGCCGAAAAGGTTGCGCCAGCCGCCACTGCGGCCAGGTATTTGTCGAAAATCGCTGATGGAAGACGCAAAGCGAGCTGCTTAAGGTTCCGTCTTCGAGGTCGGGATAGAACTTCGGCAGGTTGTCCGCCATCACCAGGCCTTTGTAGGCGATAACCCGGGAGGACAGGCTCGGCACGTAAAACGTGTCGTCCCCCACCAGCGCTTTTTCTCCGCGTCGCCGGGCGACGAACAGCCTGCGCTCGAATTCGTCGCCATCGAGGCCGTCCGGCGCAGCCACAAAGAGCTGTTCAATGCGCGGCAGGGTCTTGAGCGCTTCCTCGCCACAGACCGAAGGGTCTGTCGGGACCTCGCGCCAGCCGATAATGTCCAGGGACTGAGCGCGCAACTCTCGTTTAAGCAGCAGCCGGGCGTTCGCAGCAAGCTCCGTGTCCTGATTTAGAAATATCATTCCAACCGCGTACTCGGCGGGCAGGGCGAAACCCCGTTCATCAGCGGCGGCAGCAAAAAACCCCGCTGGTTTTTTCAGCAGCAGTCCGCAGCCATCGCCGGTCTTACCATCCGCCGCCACGGCACCGCGGTGGGTCAGTCGTGCCAGCGAGTTCACCGCGGTGTTGACCAGCCAGTGACTCTCTTGCCCGTCCATCTGCGCAATCAAGCCGAAGCCGCAGCTGTCGTGCTCAAAAGCAGGAGAGTAGAGGCCTTCAAGCTTCGCTTTGGGGTTCAAACCGTCGTCCTCCTCGATCCTTAAAGTCTCCGTTCGCACGCCTTGCGAGGCCGCCAGCTCGCCAGGGCAAAAAGGCGGGGGGGTCAATGGGCATCGGCGCGAGCGGTCGCTTCCGTTGCCGGGCGCCATCGCGATTCCCGCTTACCGAAGCGTTCCGCCGAATACCCGCCTGCGGTTTCGGCTGGCCTGGTGGAGGTTTTATGCGGGCAAAAAGGAGAAAAAGTATATCGCCGGGTCTGCGGGCTGTCACCGGGCGTGATCTGTGCTCATGGGGAGAAGGCGCACCGCCAAGCCACGGGATGGAGGGCATTGGCTGGCGGAACGCCCCCAATCAGGTGAGTCGCGAGGGGTCGAAGATGCGTCCGTGCTCGGCGATGGCAAAGCGATCGGTCATCCCGGCGATGTAATCCGCTACCACCCTGGCGCGTCCGTTTTCGCCCATGCTGCGCTCCAGATCGTAAACGCGCGCCCTCGCGTCGGGAGGCAGCAGGCGGCTATCCTGCATGAAGCTGTGGAATAGCTCGCTAACAACTCTCTTCGCCTTTGCCGTCATGCGGTGTACCCGGTAGTGACGATAGACGTGCTGGCGCAGAAAGCGCTTGAGCTCCAGGTGCCGATCGCGCATCGAGTCGCTAAAGCTCACTATCGGCACCCCGCAGGCGCGAACGTCGTCGACGGATTTGGGGTCAAGGGCGTCAATGGCGCTTTTGCTTGTGGTCAGCACGTCGGTCACCAGGTGGTTGATCATGCGCCTTATGATTTCGTGCACCACTCGCCGATGAGGCAGTCCTGGCCACTTTTCGTTGACCTCCTGGTTGCGCTCATCGAAGCTCGATACCTGGGAAAGGTCTTCGACCTGCAACAGTCCCGCGCGCAGGGCATCGTCAAGGTCGTGGTTGTTGTAGGCGATTTCGTCGGCGAGGTTTGCTATCTGCGCTTCCAGGCTCGGCTGCCCGCCTTGAATGAACCGCCGACCAAGCTCACCGAGCCCGCGGGCGTTTTTCTTCGAGCAGTGTTTCAAGATCCCCTCGCGGGTCTCGAAGGTCAGATTGAGACCGTCGAACTGCGCGTATTTCTCCTCCAGCAGATCCACTATGCGCAAGGACTGGAGGTTGTGCTCGAAGCCCCCGTAGTCGCGCATGCATTCGTTGAGCGCGTCCTGGCCCGCGTGACCGAAGGGCGTATGGCCGAGATCATGGGCCAAGGCGATGGCTTCCGTGAGGTCTTCATTAAGCTGCAAACCCCGGGCGATGGTGCGCGCGATCTGGGCCACCTCGATGGAATGCGTCAGCCGGGTGCGAAACATGTCTCCTTCGTGGTTTACGAATACCTGGGTCTTGTACTCCAGACGCCTGAAGGCGGCAGAGTGAACGATGCGGTCGCGATCACGCTGGAACTCGCTGCGGAACTCGTCCCTGGGCTCAGGCTTCAAGCGGCCGCGGCTGGAGCATTCGTCGACCGCGTACGGCGGGGAGAGCCGGCCGGCAGTCTTTCTTTGCTGAAGCACTTTCACCCTGCGCCGCGAGCGTGGGCGATGGTGTTGCGCAGGGTCTTAGGGTCCAGATCGTCACTGACCACCGCCCGGCCGAGGGCCTCGAGCAGCACCAGTCGGGTGCGTCCGCCCAGAACCTTCTTGTCCACCGCCATCAGCTCGAGCATGCGAGCATCGTCCAGGGCGTCGGGCGGCCGCGTGGGGAGGCCCGCCCGCAGCAGCAGCTTCTCCACCCGGCGCACGTCTTCTTCGCTTATCCACCCCAGGCGCGCCGACAGCGAGGTGGCGAGACACATGCCCGCGGCTACCGCTTCGCCGTGAAGCCAGGTGCCGTAGCCGAGCCCGGTTTCGATCGCGTGGCCGAAGGTGTGGCCGAAATTCAAAAGCGCTCTGGCGCCGCTCTCGCGTTCGTCCTCGGCAACCACCTCGGCTTTGTTGCGGCAGGAGCGTTCTATAATTAAGGACAGCGCTTCCGGCTCGAGATCAAGCGTGGCTCCGATGTTTGTCTCCAGCCATTGGAAGAATTCGGGGTCGCGAATCAGCCCGTATTTGATCACTTCGGCGAGACCCGCCCGAAATTCTCGCGACGGCAGTGACTTAAGGGTAGCGGTATCGGCGAGCACGCAGCTTGGCTGGTGAAAGGCGCCGATCATGTTCTTACCTAGACGATGGTTCACCGCCGTCTTGCCGCCCACCGAGGAGTCAACCTGAGCCAATAGAGTCGTAGGCACTTGCAGGTGCGCGACCCCGCGCTGATAGCAAGCGGCAGCGAAGCCGGTAATGTCGCCGACCACGCCTCCACCCAGGGCGACCAGAGTCGAGTCGCGGGTGAATCGGCGCTCGAGCAGGGCGTCGAAGATGCTGTTCAGCACCTCGATGTTCTTGAACGATTCGCCGTCGGGAAGCACCAGGCTGTGACAGTCGAAGTCCGTGAGCGTGGATACGAGGGTGTCCAGATACAGCGGAGCCACGACCTCGTTCGTCACCACCATCACTTGGGTCCCGCCAATGTGCGGGCCGATGAGATCGCCGCGCAAAAGGAGTCCATCCCCGATGTGGATTGAATAGGCGCGTTCGCCAAGCTCGACTTTAATCGTCTTCATATGGCTTCCAGCTGCTTGAGGATTTCACGCGCTACGTGTTTCGCAGATCGCTTGTCGCTGGTGACAATCATATCAGCCACCTCGCGGTAGAGCGGGTCCCGCTCTTGCGCCAGGGCCTTGATGCGGGCTGTACGGTCCTGAGTCTGAAGCAGCGGCCGCTGGCGGTCCCTCGAGGTTCGGGAGACGAGCAGCTCCAGCGGCGCGTTGAGGTAGATGTTGAATCCCCGTCTCGAAAGCAGCTCCCGATTGGCGCGGTCCAGAACCACTCCGCCGCCGGTGGCCAGCACCAGTCCGTCCTCGTTGGCGAGCTCCTCTAGCAGGGCACGCTCCCTTTTCCGAAACCCGGACTCGCCCTCGAGCTCGAAAATAATGGCAATTCGGGCGCCGGTGCGTTCCTCGATCTCCCGGTCGCAGTCTAAGAATCTCTTTTTGAGCATGCGCGCAAGATGCCGACCAACGGAGCTTTTGCCGGCGCCCATCGGGCCGATGAGGTAAATGTTGCTGGGAGCTGCGGCTTTCTTGTTCATGACGGCGTCAGAAGGGCCTGCGCTCAGGGCCCGATTCGGTTCATTTTAGCCGGCCGCTTGAGATTTTCGCCTTTAGAAACGACAAAGCCCGCGGGTTTCCCCGCAGGCTTCGCTTAAGCCTACTCTCAGTTATCCCGCACGCGCTTGAGTTGGCGCGGCGGAGCTCGCGCCACCGCCTAGCCGCCTAGCGAGGCGTCCTCCAGGATCTTGGGCGTGACGAAAATCAGCAGCTCGGTCTTCTCATCCCGAATGGACGTGGTTCTGAACAGGATGCCGAGATAAGGCAGGTCGCCGAAGAATGGAACCTTCTCTTGGTCTTTACGCTTGGTTTGCTCGAAGATTCCGCCCAGCACCACGGTGTCGCCATTGTCGACCAGAACTTGTGTCGTCACCTCCCGGGTGTCGATGCTGGGCACACCGCCGAACTCCCGGCCCACCGTATCTTGGTTCACGGCCAAATCCATGATGACGCGCTCGTCCGGGGTGATCTGCGGCGTGACCTTCAGACTCAAGACCGCCTTCTTAAAGGAGGTGGAGGTGGCGCCGCTGGAGCTGGCCTCCTGGTACGGAATTTCCGTGCCCTGCTCGATGATCGCCTCCCTCTGGTTAGAGGTGATCACCCGCGGATTGGAGAGCACCTCGCCGCGGCCCTCCAGCTGCAGCGCCTGCAGCTCCAGCTGGAGGATGTGGTCGGGGATCGCCACCAGGGCGACGGCAAGCGAGCCCGCAGGCGAGCCGATGGGCAGGTCGACGATCAGGTTTTCGTTGGTGCCGTCATTAAAGGCCACCGTTCCACCAAAATCCGTTGTTCCCGGAAGGCCGCCGCCCACGAATAAATTACGTTGCGGGGTGCCGGTGTTGACCGTTTCCGCCTTCGACAAGCCGAATCGGACGCCCAAATCGCGATTGAAGCTGTCGTCCGCAATCACGATACGCGACTCGATCAGAACTTGGCGCACCGGCACATCGAGGGTCGCCACCAGGACGCGCACCGCGTCGATGGCCTCGGCGGTGTCTCTCACCAGCAGCGTATTGGTGCGGGCATCCACGGAGACGTTGCCGCGGTCGGTCAGCAGAGAATTGCCCTCGGCTTTGAGCAGCGCCGCGATGTCGGAAGCCTTGGCATAATTGATCTGGACGAACTCGGATCGGAGTGGCGCCAGCTCCTCGATCTGCTTCTGGCTTTCGAGCTCGAGCTTTTCCCGTGCGGCAATCTCTTCGCTCGGCGCGACGAGTATGACGTTACCCGTCTTGCGCATGGCGAGGCCCTTGGTCTTGAGAATTATGTCCAGCGCCTGGTCCCAGGGTACGTTTTTAAGACGCAAGGTCAGGTTGCCGGTTACGGTATCGCTCGCCACCAGATTGAGCCCGGTGAAATCGGCGATCAGCTGCAGCACCGCCCGAACTTCGATGTTCTGGAAGTTGAGCGAAAGGCGCTCGCCGGTGTACCCGAATTTGTCCTTACGCACCTGTTCTTCCTCAGCCTCGCTGACGGGCTTCACGTCGAGGGCGAAGATATCGTTGGACTGATACGCGAGGTGCTCGTACAAGCCCTTGGGCAGGATAGTCATGCGCACGTTGTTGCCCCGCTGCACGGTTTCCACCGTTTGAACCGGGGTGGCGAAATCGATGACGTCGAGGCGGCGCTGAAGTCGCTCGGGGAGCTCTGCGTTGACAAATTCGACAATAATGCGCCCGCCTTCCTCCTGGGTATCGACCACAATGGATGGATCCGAGAGCGTGACGATGACGCGGCCCTCGCCTTCTTCTCCGCGCCGGAAGTCGATGTTTTCAATAGTCCCGCGCTCAGCAGCTCGGCCCGCCATTCTGGTGGCGGTCGCAAGTGCCGAGCGCCTTCCACGATGAGCAAAACGCTGTTGCCCGCGACCTTGAGTGAATAGGGAACCAGCTTGACCAGATTCAATACCACGCGGGTACGACCTGCGGCTTCCACCGCGGTGACGCTGCGGGCCATGCCGATATTGATTTCCGAGGTCTTACGCGGAAGGTTGAGCGTGACTCCGGGAAGATCCAGCGCCACCCGCGCCGGATTGTCGATAGCAAAGCTCAAAGGCTCGTCGACCCTTCCCGAAAGCTTGAGCTCCAACTGTACTCTGTCACCGGGGAGCGACGCGTAAGAGATATCGTCCAGGGTAACGCTCGACTGGGCGTAAGCAGCATGGCTCGCTGCCAGCATCAGGGCGGTGAATGCCGCTGCCAGAGCGCTCAGTAAGCCCCCGCCACGGGTCGCCTTCGCGCGACCAGCCCCCGCCCGTTTGTACCAAGCAATACGCGTTTTCATCTTCCGGATCCCCGTCCAGTCTTATTCTGCCAATGCGAGTCCCGCCGGTCGCTCCTGCCAGCGTCCTTGGCTGTCTGCAACGATTTCGGTGAGTTCGATTTTCTCTTCAGAAATGTGGGTAATCTTTCCGTGGTTTCTGCCCATGTAGTTTCCGGACTGAACCCGATGTATGGCGCCATCGGGTGTCCTTATGATTCCCCAGATCGTTTCGTCCTGCTCGAGCGTGCCCATCATTCTCAATGAATCGAGCGAGTAACCCTCCAGCTCTTCCTTGTTTCTGTTCGGATCCGGCGCCGGACCGCCGCCGGTTGCGGCTACCGTAGTCGGCTCCGGGGGTTCCTGGAAGAACGGTTCGAAGGGGTCCACGCCATCCGATGATTGGTAGGTGTAAACGACGTACGGCTCCAGGGGAGGAATGGGCGCGATCTTACCCCCAGGCCTGGAAAGCACCTCGTTAACATAGCTTTCCAGGTCGCTCATGGACCCGCCGCCGCAGCCGCTTAAGGTCACAAAGGCGGTGGCGGCCAGCAGGCGCCAAAGCTTTGTTTTACCGCCAACGGCACTCCTAGAGCAGCACTCCGCGTCAACACGCCGCGAAGCTAATAACTGAACACCCCTCATTTTCTTCCCTTATTGGCCTTTGCTTGCGCTTCGATTTCATCCTCTTCGAGGTAGCGATAAGTCCTGGCCGTCATGCGCATGTTCAACTTGGTTGTCTTTTGATCGCCCGGCCGTGGAACGATGTTGATGTCGTGCTGGGTGACAATTCGCGGCATCACCGCTACCGCGCTCACGTATTCCGCAAGCTGATGGTAAGAGCCCGTCACCTGAATCTGGATCGGCTGAACCGCGTAGAACTCCTGGGGCTGCTCGGGGCCGGGTTTGAACAGCTCAAATTCCAGGCCGGCGGCGAGTCCCGACTGGGAAATGTCCACCAGCAGACCCTCGATTTCGGTTTTGTTCGGCAGCAGCCGCAGCAAATCTCCGAAGGTCTGCTTCATCTCCTGAAGCTGCCGCTTGAGCGGCTCGAGGTTTGCAGCCTTCCTCTGCTTGATTTCGAATGTCTGCTTGAGCTGTTCCTCTTTCTTTGCCTCTCGCTCCAGCTGTTCGATCTGAGACCGGGTGTCGAACCAGTAGCCCGCACCCAGAAGCGCGACGCAAAGGCTCAGCAGAACCAGCGACTTAAGCGCGGCGGGCCAACTTCCGATATTTCTCGGATCCAGATTTTGAAAATCCTTAAGGTTCATGACGGTTTCTCTTACTTCTCTTCAGCCGATGCGGCTTTTGCAGGATCTTCCTGGGATACGTTGAGCTGAAAATTGCTCATCCGCACGCCTTGTTGCTGCTTGCTTGCCTCACGCACCTCGGCGGTGATTTGCAGCAGCGTCGGATTTTCGAGCCAATCGGAGCTGTCCAACTGTCGCATCAGCGACGAGACGCGGGCATTGGATTGCGCCACGCCGTGAATGTTCAAAACGCGGCCTTTCTGCTGAATCCTGGTGAAATAGACGCCCTCGGGCAGGGTCTGTACGAGTTCATCGAAGAGGTGCACGACCTCGGGCCGGCTCGATTGCAGACGCTGGATGATCTGCATGCGCGCCAGCAGTCGCTCCTTCTCGTCGTCGAGCCGCTGAATTTCTTTGATCCGTTTATCGAGGATGGCGATGTTGGCCTCCAGGAATCCGTTGCGGTCGTTCTGGTGCATAATGCGCGACTTAAAGTGAAGGTGCACGACGGCGACAACCGCAGCCATGATGACGACGCCGACAGCCGCAGTAAGACCAAACTCTTTATTGCGTTGCTGACGGAGTTCCTCGCGCCAGGGAAGTAGATTGATGTGTGGCATCAGAAAGCACTCCTCATGGCGAGGCCGCAGGCGATCATGAGCGACGGGGCATCGTTTGCCAGAACTCCAGCATTGACTCTGTTGGCAAGGCTCATATGGGCGAAGGGGTTTGCGGTCTGAACCTCAACGCCGGTTTTTTCCGCGATGACCTGGTCAGAGCCTTCGATTGATGCACACCCGCCCGCGAGGACGATTCGGTCAACCTGCCCGACCTGGCTAGATGAGTAAAAGAACTGCAGCGATCGATTCACCTGCTGGGCCATGGATTCCTTGAACGGTTCCAGCACCTCCGGGACGTAGTTGTCCGGTAGTCCGCCCTGCCGCTTGGCAAGCCCTGCCTCTTCATAGGTAAGGCCGTAGCGGCGCTGAATTTCCTCGGTAAGCTGCTTGCCGCCGAAGGTCTGCTCGCGCGCATATACAATCTTGTTATCTGTGAGAACGCTGAGAGCCGTCATCGTGGCCCCAATGTCGACCAAGGCTACCGTCTCGCCAGCCCCGCCCGTGGCCATGTCTTTGGCTACGATGCCGAATGCGTTCTCTAGGGCAAAAGCTTCGACATCAATGATCTTGCAGGTAAGCCCTGCGATATCCGCCGCCGCAACGCGGGCGTCGACGATTTCTGAGCGCGAGGCGGCGAGGAGCACGTCCAGACGATCGGGATCCGCTTCATTGGGGCCCATGACTTCGAAGTCCAGTTTTACTTCGTCCAGGGAATAGGGGATGTACTGATCGGCTTCCAGCTGGATCTGGTTTTCCAATTCGTCTTCGGAAAGACTGCCGGGCATGGTGATAACCTTGGTGATCACGGAAGAGCCGGCGACCGCCAGGGCGGCAAACTTGTTCTTGGTACCGGCACGCTTTACGGCGCGGCGGATAGCCTCCCCGACGGCCTCCACGTCGGTGATGTTCTTCTCCACTACCGCGTTGGAGGGCAGCGGCTCCACGGCATAGCTCTCCACCTTGTACTTATTGCCGCCGCCGCTGAGCTCCAGCAGCTTGACAGCCGTTGAACTCACGTCGATGCCGATGACCGGCGTATGGTTTCGAGAGAACAATCCCACAATTTTTCCCTTTTAATCCCCGCGGTTAGCGAAAATTTGTGCGTTTATACATTAATTGGCCTAACTATAGACCATGAAAATTGTCAAACCCAAACTCGAATTCGCCGCCACTCAAGGGCTTAGCGGCGATCCCGGCGGCGCAATCTCGGCGGCCGCAGAATCAACCGTCGGCGCTGCCGACCCCAGTGGTCCAAAAGCCCGAAGGCGTGCGCTCCCGTTGCGGCTTTGCCCAGCATCGGGGGAGGACCTACAGCCCTAACCATAGCTGTCGGATGCACCTCCGGCCGCCTCTCACCGCGGGGGTGTGAAGCGCCTCGCAATTTGGACTAAAGTGCCGTAACTGTCGGCACCCCTTAGGTTAAAGTGTAGTCAATGCCACGACTTTCGAGCGCCCTGCGCGTAGTCGGGTTTCTCGTGCTCCTCGGCGGCCTCGGTTCGCTGTTGGTGGCCGCTGGGGTCTACTGGTACCTCAACCCGAAGCTACCCTCCATAGAGGTCCTGAAGGACGTCAAGCTTCAGGTGCCGTTGCGCGTCTATGCCCGCGACGGAACCCTGATAGCGGAGTTCGGTGAGAAAAGGCGCTCGCCTGTGCAGCTCGCCGAAGTTCCCAGGAACATGATCAACGCGGTGCTCGCGTCCGAAGACGACCGTTTCTATGAGCACCCGGGCGTGGATTGGCAGGGAATCACCCGCGCCGTCGTGCATTTGCTCCGCACCGGGGAAAAGGGTCCCGGCGGCAGCACGATTACCATGCAGGTGGCGCGCAACTTCTTCCTTAGCCGCGAGAAAACCTACGTGCGCAAGCTCAACGAGATTCTTCTGGCGCTCAAAATCGAACGAGAGCTAAGCAAAGACGACATTCTCGAGCTTTACCTCAACAAGATATTTCTCGGTCATCGCGCCTACGGCGTGGGCGCTGCGGCGCAGGTGTATTACGGAAAATCCCTGGACCAGCTAGACCTTCCCCAGTTGGCAATGATCGCAGGCTTGCCCAAGGCACCTTCGAGGTTCAATCCGGTGGCGAATCCCGATCGGGCACTGACGCGACGCAACTATGTGCTCGGGCGCATGCGCGACCTCGACTTCATCACTTCGGCAGAATACGAGACCGCCGTTCGCGCACCGGTATCAGCCATGGTTCATGGTCTGAAGGCGGAGCTGGAAGCGCCCTACGTGGCTGAAATGGCGCGGGCGTATATGGAGGAGAAGCTGGGTGAGGAGGCCTATACCGGCGGCTACCGCCTTTACACGACTCTCGAGCGGCGATTTCAGATGGCCGCGAGCAAAGCACTGCGACAGGCGCTGCTGGCCTATGATCGGCGACACGGTTTCCGCGGTCCAGAGCTAAAACTGGATCCGGAGCTCGACCTCGAGGCGGTGGAAAAAGCAATCTCGGATATCACGGCCGTCGGCGGCCTGATACCTGCCGCGGTGCTGTCTGTTGAAGAGCAATCGATTACCGCGCTGGTGAAAGGCACGGGCGAGATCGAAATTCCCTGGAGCGGGCTTCAGTGGGCGCGGCGGCACCTGGACGAAAATCGGCTCGGGCCCGAGCTGACGCAGGCCGGCCAGATCTTGGGCAAGGGCGATGTGATTAGGGTCGAGCTCAACGAAGAAGGCTGGACGCTGGCGCAGATTCCTAAGGTGGAGGGCGCCATCGTTGCTTTGGACCCAAATGATGGCGCGGTTCTGGCGCTGTCCGGTGGCTTCGACTTTGATCGCAGCAAGTTCAATCGCGTCATTCAGGCCGAGCGCCAGCCCGGTTCGGCTTTCAAGCCGTTCGTTTATTCAGCCGCGATGGAGAACGGGTTCACGCCTGCAAGCATGATTAATGACGCGCCTGTGGTGTTCAACGATCCCGGGATCGAGGCGGCGTGGCGCCCTGAAAATTACAGCGGCCGGTTTTTCGGCCCCACGCGGATCCGCGAAGCTCTGTACAAGTCCAGAAATCTGGTATCCATTCGCCTGGTGCGAGCGATGGGTGTGGCCGACACCCTCGCTTATTTAGAACGCTTCGGCTTCGACCCAGCCAAGCTGCCGAGAGATCTCTCCATTGCCCTCGGCAGCGTCACCCTCACGCCGCTGGAACTGGCCCGCGGCTTTTCCGTTCTCGCCAACGGGGGCTACTTGGTCGAGCCGTATTTCGTCCTGCAAACGCAAGACTCCGACGGTGAAATCATCGGGCAGACAATCCCGCGCCGCGTCTGTCGCGAGTGCGAAAGCATGGATCAACAGGTCGAGCAGAACGAGAGTGCAGCGGCGCCAATCGAAGCATCGGTGACGCAGGCGGTAGCCCCGGATTCAGCCATTGAAGCAGCAGCAAGCGAAGCGGTATTGGAGGAGTTGGAGGAACCCGAGCCAGATCCAGCGCAGCGTGTCATATCGGCCCGCAACGCATGGATCATGAATTCCATGATGCGTGACGTGATCCGCCGCGGCACCGGCCGGCGAGCGCTTGTTTTGGGGCGCAAGGATTTGGCAGGCAAGACCGGGACCACTAACGATCAGAGGGATGCCTGGTTTTCAGGCTTCAATCCGAACATCGTCACAACGGCCTGGGTCGGGTTCGACCAGCTGGAACCTCTTGGGCGAGGGGAAACCGGGGCGAGGGCGGCTCTGCCCATGTGGATCGACTTCATGCGCGAGGCGCTACTTGACGTGCCGGAGACCATTCTGGAACAGCCCCAAGGACTGGTTACGGTAAGAATCGATCCCGATACCGGTCGCCTGGCCAGCGCCGGCGACGATCATGCAATATTCGAAACGTTCTACAGCGAACGCGCGCCGGAGAGCCTGGCCGAAGCCACGACGCGCTCTTCCGGCGGTAGTTCGGGCCAAAGCGAGGGCGTCACCGAACAGTTGTTTTGAGCGCCGGCGTTCTCTCATCCACCGGCCACATGGGTTCCAGAGCATGCGAAAGCGTAACAACGACCGCACGTCGCAAATTCGTGAGCGCATCGCCCAGGAGGCGGCGAGAGTCATGATCGAAGGCGGAACCCGCGATTTCAATCTGGCGAAACGCAAAGCGATGGCGCGCTTGCGTGTGTCGGGAAAGTCCAAGCTTCCCGGAAACGACGAAATCGAGCGCGCCATTGAATCTTACCAACGCCTTTTTCTTGGCCATCGTCAGCCGCTCGAACTCAATCAGCTAAGGCACTCCGCCCTGCGCGCGATGAAGTTTCTCAAACGCTTCAAACCCAGGCTCGTAGGTCCGGTCTTGACCGGTACCGCCGATGAGAACAGCGAAATCTGTCTCCACCTTTTTGCCCAGACCGCCGAGGAGATAGCTATTTTCCTGCTGGAAAACGGCATCGAACACGAGCCTTCGGAGCGAAAGTTGAAGTTGGGCGCTGCGGATACGGTGCGTATGCCGGCGTTCCGCTTTGTGGCAGACGGGCATAGCGTCGAGTTGATTGTGTTTCCGGATTCCGGGCGTAGGCATCCTCCCTTGAGCCCGATTGACGGAAGGCCCATCCGTCGTGCAAACCTTGCCGAGGTGGCCTCACTTGTGGTCGCGGACGAGGGTTGACGACTTCCGCCGGCGAGGGCGATAGGGGATTCCCGTCTGAGATGCCCGATGCCGCCGGTGGGCCGTTAATATGGCGGGTAGCGGTCCCGTCCCCGCTAAGAAAGCTGTTCGATTATCTGCCCCCCGGCGGGGATGTCGGCCAAGCGTCGCAGCCCGGCGTTCGCTTGCGCGTTCCCTTCGGTCGCGGTAATCGTATCGGTGTGCTGGTGGAGGTGGTCCAAGGGACATCACTTCCGCTGAACAAACTCAAGCGGGTGGCTACGGTACTCGACCAGGCTCCGGTCATCAATGCCGATTTGCTCGAGTTTCTGAGCTGGACGGCGGACTACTATCACCATCCGCTGGGCGAGGTTGTGTTGGGCGCGCTGCCGCGCGCATTGCGGCGGGGTCGTCCCGTGCCGGAGCAGGGGACCCCGGGATGGACCTTGAGTCCTGCCGGCGGCGACCTTGATGCGGAACAACTCAGGCGCGCACCAAGGCAGAAGGCGCTGCTCGAAATCTTGCGCCGACACCCGGCTGGCCTTAGCGAACCCGAGCTGTCGAAGCGATTGGTCAGCTGGCGCGCGCCCATGCGCGCGTTTTTATCACGCCATCTGGTGCAGCGAATCTCGATCCCGTTGCTGCAAACCTCTGACCCTGACTTAAGCCAGCCACCTTCGCTCAACCCGAAGCAGCAGCAGGCGGCCGAAAGTATTTTTTCCGCGAGCCGCGAATTTGCCGCCTTCTTGCTCAACGGCGTGACCGGAAGCGGAAAGACGGAAGTCTATCTGGAGCTCATCAACCGTCTGGCGCTCGCCGGTCGCCAGGCGCTGGTGCTGATTCCCGAGATCGGGCTGACGCCACAAATCGTTTCCCGATTTCGCGGGCGGCTCAAAGCAGAGGTCGTGGTTCTGCACAGCGGCCTGAGCGAAAAGGAGCGTTTCGAGGCCTGGCTCGCCGCCCGCGACGGGCGCGCATCGGTAGTCATTGGCACGCGCTCGGCGGTGTTCACTCCGCTTAAGAATCCCGGAATTTTCATCGTCGACGAAGAGCAGGATCCGTCGTTCAAGCAGCAAGACGCTTTACGCTATTCGGCCAGAGATCTGGCGGTGGTGCGGGCGCAGATGTGCGCAACGCCAGTGGTACTGGGCTCCGCAACCCCGTCGCTCGAGACCTTGCACAATGTGGCTTCGGGGCGCTATACGCAGCTGAACCTGCCGCTACGGGCCGGAGAAGCGACCCCGCCTTCGCTGGAGGTGGTCGACATCCGAGGGCGAAGCCTTCAATCCGGGCTCTCCGAGCCGCTTTTGGCCGCCCTTGAGTCCTGCGTGGAAAGCTACGAGCAGGCGATTCTATTTATCAACCGCCGCGGATTCGCGCCCAGCTATATCTGCCGCTCCTGCGGCTGGGTCGCGGAATGCGATCGCTGCGACGCCAACATGGTGCTTCACCGTCCCGAGGAGCTGCTGCTCTGCCATCATTGCGCAAGCCGGCGTTCTCCGCCGGCGGCGTGCCCACGGTGCGGGAGTAGTGAGTTCCGTCACCAGGGCCTCGGTACCCAGCGAGTGGTGGAAACGCTGTCGGCGCGGCTCCCCCGGGCCCGTATTTACCGCGTGGATCGCGACAGCACGAAGCGAAAAGGCGCGTTCGAGGCGCTTATCGAGTCCATGCATGGCGGTGAAACCGACATCGTGGTCGGTACCCAGATGGTGGCCAAGGGCCATCACTTTCCCAACGTGACCCTGGTGGGCGTAGTGGACGCTGACAGCGGGCTGTTCGGCGTCGACTTCCGTTCCGGAGAGCGCATGGCGCAGCTCCTGCTTCAGGTCGCCGGACGGGCAGGCCGAGGCCAAAAACCGGGACGCGTCATGATCCAGACCCACCACCCGGATCACCCGCTGCTGCGCGCGCTGGTGGAATCCGGCTATGGGGCGTTTGCCACCAATGCGCTCGCCGAGCGGGCCGAGGCCGCGCTGCCGCCTTTTGCGCACATGGCTCTGCTGCGGGCCGAGGCACAGAGGCTGGAAGCCTGTGAGCGCTTTCTGAGCGCGGCGCTCGAGTGCGGCGAAGGCATGGGCGTCGAATCCATAAACCTTCTCGGACCCGTGCCGGCCCCGATGGCACGCCGCGCTGGTCGCTACCGATCGCAGCTGTTCGTGGAGTCCGGGCACCGCGGTCCGCTGCATCGTTTCCTGAAGTCCTGGCTTTCAGAGCTCGAGCGTCTTCCATCCGCAAGACGGGTGCGCTGGTCGCTGGACGTGGACCCGCAGGAGATTATCTGAACCTGCAGCGAAGCAAACGGGCTGGATTCCGCCGATTTGCTTAAAACCGCAACCGCTGACGTTAGAATACGCGCGGTTTTTAAGTGGAACATCGAATGAAGTCCCTGGTGGATGAAATGCTCGCCCAAGCCCTAGACGCGCTGCGTGCCGAGGGCGCGCTTTGCGACGAAGGCAAAGTCAAGGCGCAGGCGGAGCGCAGTCGCGACGAGCGTCACGGTGATTTCGCTTCGTCGGTGGCGCTGAGCCTGGCGCGGTTCATGAAGCGCAAGCCGCGTGAAATCGCGGAGCAGATCGTCGCCCGCCTGCCGCAAGTCGAAGGCGTGTCCAAAATAGAAATTGCCGGACCCGGCTTCATTAATTTTTTTCTGGATAAATCTGCGCGGCAGTCGGTGGTCGGTACGGTGCTGGCACAGGGCGCTGGCTTTGGTCGCAGTGATGTGGGCGCGGGCGAGTCGGTGCAGGTGGAGTTCGTTTCCGCGACCCCAACCGGGCCGCTGCACGTGGGCCACGGCCGAGGAGCGGCCTACGGCGCAGCGCTTGCAAATCTGCTCCAGGCCGCCGGGTTCCGCGTGCAGCGCGAGTACTACGTCAACGACGCTGGTCGCCAGATGGACATCCTGGCGCTGAGCGTCTGGCTGCGTTATCTGGAAATATTCGGCGAGGTCGTGCCTTTTCCCGCAAGCGCCTACCAGGGTGCGTACATTCGCACCATCGCCGACGAATTACGCCAACAACAGGGCGAGTCTCTTCTCCTCGGCGCTGCCGGCGTCAGCAGGGATCTGCCCGCGGACGAAGCGAACGGAGGCAACAAGGAGGTCTATGTCGACGCGGTGATTGCTCGAATGCGCGAGCTGCTCGGAGAGAACAAATTTCGCCTCGTTTTATTTGCAGGGCGGGACGCTCTGCTCAATGATATACGCACCGACTTAGAGGAATTCGGCGTGGTCTTCGATCGCTGGTATTCCGAGCGCTCGCTGCTCGATAGCGGCGCCATCGATCGGGCAGTAAAGACCTTGCGCCAGGCCGGGCACGCTTATGAGAAAGATGGCGCGCTGTGGTTTCAGTCCACCAGCTTCGGAGACGACAAAGATCGAGTGGTTATCCGGGAAAACGGCGTGCCCACTTACTTTGCCTCGGACATTGCCTACCACATGGAGAAGTTCGAGCGGGGCTTCAGCAGAATTATCGACGTCTGGGGAGCCGATCACCACGGTTATGTGGCGCGAGTCAAGGGCGCCCTTGCGGCGCTGGGAAAGGACCCCGACGCGTTCGAGGTACCCATCGTGCAGATGGTTCATCTGTACCGCGGAGGCGAAAAGGCCTTTATGTCCACACGCAAGGGCGAGTTCGTGACCCTGCGCGAGTTGAGGCGTGAAGTTGGCAATGATGTTGCCAGGTTCTTCTACATTATGCGGCGATGCGGGCAGCATCTGGATTTCGATCTCGATCTCGCAAAGTCCCAATCCAATGACAACCCTGTTTACTATCTGCAATATGCGCACGCGCGTATCTGCAGCGTCCTGCGCCAGTCGAAGGAACGTGGATACCAGATCGATACCGTGCCCGAAGAGGTCGATTCCTCGCGGCTGGTACAGGAGCAGGAGCAGGAACTTCTGACCACGCTGAGTCGGTTTCCGGAAGTGGTGGAGGCTGCCGCGCTGGCGCGGGAACCGCACCAGGTGGCATTCTATCTACGCCAGGTGGCCAACGATTTTCACGCCTACTACAACGCGCACCAGTTCCTGGTCGATAAAGAAGCGCTGCGGACGGCTCGCCTGGCTCTGAATCGCGCCACCCGGCAGGTGCTCGCCAACGGCCTCGACCTTCTCGGCGTGCACGCACCGGAGATGATGTAATGGCGCGGCGGGATTACAAGCAGCGACCGAGGCAGGGGCCGAAGAAACCTGCTCGGCAGCGGTCGCCCTGGCCGTACTTTGCGGTCGGCATGCTCACCGGGGTGGCGGTATCGGTGCTTGTTTATTTCAACGAGTTCGTGCCGGTGCCTCTGTACGTTTCTCCGAAAGCGACCCCGGAGCAAAAGAGCGTCGAACAGAAGCCGAAGACAAAAGCCGACAAATCAGACGCGCCCAAGCCGCGCTTCGAGTTCTACACCCTGCTTCCGGAGATGGAGGTGGCCGTACCGGACACCGATTTGAATCCCGGTTCACCGGCGACGCGCAAAGCGGCTGCCGCCCCGGGCACATACTACCTGCAGGCGGGCTCTTTTCGTTTGCCCGAGGAGGCCGACAGGATGAAGGCGACCATAGCCTTCCTCGGTCTCGAATCCAGTATACAGACGGTGGCGATCAACGGCGCCGACACCTGGCACCGGGTCAGATTAGGGCCGTTTTCTGACCTCGCCTCGCTGAATGAAGTCCGCCGGCGGCTTAACGAGAACAAGATTGAGTCGATTGTTTTGAAGGTCAGGGGTTGAAAGCGTTGTTTGGAGCGGGTGATGGGAATCGAACCCACGTTATCAGCTTGGGAAGCTGAAGTTCTACCATTGAACTACACCCGCGGGGACAATTTATATATTTAGGGTACACTGATCTGCCTAGGGCAGTCATCACTTGATCTCTTTATTGCGCAAGCTGCCATGCGTGGGGCAGCCAGTCGAATGCCGTTGGATTCCTCACCAAAATCATATCCGTGTGAATCCTGCCTTCGCCAAAACTTTTTCTGTACGCTCCTAAGGAGTCGTACTGCTTGAGCACGAGCGATTTTTTATCAAGCGGAATATACAATTGAAAAGCGCTTATGATCTCCTCGTCGTAGCGTTCAATTTTCCAACCCGTGCGCGACAAGAAGTGCGAGTCTATTTCCACGTACCCTACCGCGAATGAGGCCTCCCTGAGCGCGCCGCTCATTCCGCGCAGCACGTTCGGCTCGAATCCTTCCACGTCCACCTTGAAAACCAGCTTATCCGGCCGGTATTTTGCATTGGAGAAAATATCGTCAACTCGTATGGACGCGATCTCAACCGGCTCCACTTCGCCAGAATCAGCGGCGATGGATGCTACCGCAGTCGATTGCCCGCTCGAATTCCGGTTCAGGTAGAACGCGACGCTATTCGTGGACTCATCGGATACGAGAGCGTTGATCACTTCAATCTGCGCTGCAGATGGATGATCGTGCAGGGAGTTGAGCAAATGCGGTATCAGTTCCGGATTGGCTTCGACGGCGACAACACGCACATTCTGTGGATATTCCATACTGAAGACGCATTCACCATAGTTAGCACCGATGTCCAGGGCGGTCGTCGGCTCGGTGTGAAGGATGAAATCTCTCCAGAAGCGACTATTGCGATGCACGCGACCGCGAATCAGATCAAATAAAACCTGTTTACGCGCCCTGCGATCCGCAGGGTCGATATGAATATGGATATCCGTACCCGGCAGTTTTATACGCTTTGGGAATCGCGTACCGTACTGACGCAGGACTTCGGGCGCGAGGCGCAATTCGCGCAGCCACCACTCGAGTTCCTTACCGATTTTTTTGACGGGTTGCATCCAGGCTGTACGCCTTGGCGATCAGGATCCGAGGACTAATTCACTACGCGGCTGGTGACCTTTTTCAGTTCGAGTCCAGCTTTATTATTCATTGTGCAACAAAAGTAATCATAAGTTGATTGAATTTGACGAGTGATTTTACGCAGATTCGTGTGCTTAATCGCGTTTCACCGACCGCTTTCAAGGTTCCTACTCCCGTCCGCCCGCCGATGTTTCGGCCTGCCGTCGAATGCAGGTCACAAGCCGACGGCTGTCGACATTTGTGGTTTGCAGCAGGGACCGACCGGGACGTCCGTCCCTCTCCGACCCGGTAAATTCGTTGGGGCCGGTGAGCCGATTTCCGATCTGCCGGGTTTGCGGCCGAAAGGTCGGTGAATTTGCCCGGAGGCGAAGCGGCCGACGGGCCAAAACCGTGCTTCCGCGGACCCGGTTGATCTGAAAAATTGCGAGACTTAGGCTAGCCGGATGGATATTCGCCTCAACGGAGACCGCTTTCCCCTGGAAGAAGGCGCCACGGTGGCGGCTCTCGTCGCCGCGCTCGCTTTGAAGGGCCGCCGGATTGCGGTCGAGGTCAACGAGGAGGTCATACCCAGGAGCCGTCACGCGGCGCACCGGCTAAAAGACGGTGACCGCGTCGAGGTCGTTCACGCCATCGGCGGCGGCTGAAGCGGTCCAGAGCAGCACGAGAAGGACCATGTCAGGTACTGCCGAAGAAATCCGCGACCGCGCTTCTGCAGCCGAGCGTCGGGTCGATGAACCGCTGGTTGTCGCCGGCGTCAGCTATCGGTCGCGCCTGCTCGTCGGTACCGGCAAATACAAGGACTTTGAGCAGACCCGTGAGGCCATCGAGGCCAGCGGCGCGGAGATCGTCACCGTGGCCATCCGGCGGACCAACATCGGACAGAACCCCGATGAGCCAAATCTGCTCGACTTTCTTACACCCGATAAGTACACCATTCTTCCCAACACTGCCGGATGCTTCGAAGCCAAGTCCGCGGTGCGTACCTGCCGATTGGCCCGCGAGCTGCTCGACGGTCACGATCTGGTCAAGCTCGAGGTGCTGGGGGATGAAAAGACGCTGTTTCCGCACGTAACCGATACCCTGGTTGCGGCGGAGGAGCTGGTGAAGGACGGCTTCAAGGTGATGGTTTACACCAACGACGATCCCATCATCGCCAAGCGCCTGGAAGACATGGGCTGCGTCGCGGTCATGCCGCTGGCGGCGCCCATCGGTTCGGGCTTGGGCGTCCGCAATCCGTACAACATTTTAACCATCGTAGAAAATGCCGGGGTACCGATCCTGGTGGACGCCGGCGTGGGCACCGCGTCCGATGCGGCCATTGCCATGGAGCTCGGCTGTGACGGCGTGCTAATGAACACAGCCATCGCTCAGGCGAAGGACCCGGTGTTGATGGCATCGGCGATGAAAAAAGCGATAGAGGCGGGACGGGAAGCCTTTTTAGCTGGCCGCATGCCCAGAAAACGCTACGCCAGCGCGTCTTCGCCCATAGACGGCACAATTTTCTGATCCGGGTCCCTGCCCGCGCGGCCCGGGTGCGCTAGCTGCCATGACCTGCGGGGATCAATCCTCGAGGTCGATAAGCATCCCTTCTCTTGACACGTGACACACCATGCTCGAGCCGCGCTCGTGGATGAGCTCCTGCGTCTGCCGATGCATAGCTTCGATCTGCTCATCGTCGTAAGTAGGTTCGTGGCTGAAGAGAAACAAGTGCTTGACGCCGGCGTCCATAGCGGAATTGACCGTGTCGATGAAGCACGAATGACCCCAGCCGTGCTTGCGCGCATAGTCATCCACTGTGTACTGGGCGTCGTGGATCAGCATATGCACGTCGGTCATGAATTCGATGTTGCGCGATTTGTCCTCTTGTTTCATGTCGTTTAGAAGGGTCTGCTCATCTTGGTCAAATTCGGCCTTGCGTTTCTCAATCGATCTATCGATGAATGAGAGCTCGTTGTCCGGTGCGTAAACGATCGTTTTTCCGTTCACTTCCAGTCGGTAGCCGTAGGTGATACCCGGATGGTGGAGGATGAATGAGCTGACGGAGAGTTCCCCTATTTGAGCCGGCACCGGATGCGGGGTGTGATAGCTCACGTCAGCAAGCCAGGTTTCGGTCTCCACCGGAAAGTATGGCGCCTTCATCTGCGCCGCCAGTCGGGATTCCAGATCCGCCGGCTCGTCCCCTGGTCCGAAAATATGAACCTTCCATCCCGGCATGAAAGCCGGGACGAAAAACGGCAGACCTGAAATGTGGTCCCAGTGATAGTGGGTGAGAATAATGTTGACCTCATGGATATCCGACTGCTTCACCAGCTCGTTGCCGAGCGGGATGACGCCGGTGCCCGCGTCGAATATCAGCACCCGGGAGCCGAGCCGCACTTCCACGCAGGGAGTATTCCCGCCGATGCGCATGTGGGTGCTGAAGGGCGCGGGATAGGATCCTCGCACGCCCCAGAATCGGACGTAGTTGGAGCTCATCCGGGACCTTAATCTTCGGCAGGGATTTTCGCCCCCGTGTATTTGCAGGTAATTTCTCGGATCTCTTGGGAGCGCAGTGGTTTTATCAGATACTCCCTCGCTCCCAGCTGCGCAGCGAGCACCCGATCCTGGGCGTAATTTTTCATCGTGACCACGATTTCGGGCGTATCCTGATGATGGGTCCAGCTATTGAGCTTCTTCAAAATTCCCCAGCCGTCGGCCTCCAGCATCATGATTCCGGTGAAAACCAGATCGGCTCCGTGGGGCTTCAGATGCTGCAACGACTCCACAGGCGACCTGAACGCTTCCAGCTGCACGCCGAGGCCTTCGGCACTTCGCTCATACAGAGCTATCGCGGCCGCGCTGTCGTCGATGACTACGATTCTTGGCCGCCTGTCGGTCATCTCGCGCACCTAAGCCGCCGAATGAAGGGCCGATTATTTTCCCAGCGCTTCTGTTACCGAGATAATTTAGCAGCTTTACAAGGGGTGGGTAACCGACGGTGTCGACAGATCAGAGCATTGTTGCAAGCGGAAACGTACGAAGATGGGCAGGGCTTGAGCGCGGAGCGCTCGGCGTGAGCGGCGAGGGCCCGCGGGGGGTTGTGCCGCGTCGCGGTATCCGGAGCTTCGTCCACCGCGCCGGACGCCTGACCCGGGCCCAGCGCAGGGCCCTGGAGGAGCTCTGGCCTCGCTACGGAGTGGACGCTAAGGCGGTGTCTGACCCTGGCGCTGTTTTCGGCCGCCCGGGGCGGCTCACGCTGGAGATCGGATTCGGCATGGGCGACGCGCTCGTCGCCATGGCTGCGGCGCACCCCGAGCGTAACTTTGTCGGCGTCGATGTGTATCCGCCGGGGATCGGCGGCGCGCTGATGAAGATCCACGCTCGATCCCTGGACAACGTGCGACTGGTTCGCGCCGACGCCGTGGATCTGCTGTTGTCGCTGGAAAACGCAAGTCTTAACGGCGTCATGGTCTTCTTTCCCGACCCCTGGCCCAAGAAGCGTCACCACAAACGACGCCTGGTCCAAGCGCCCTTCGTCGGACTGGTGTGTGAAAAGCTCGCCGCCGGCGGCAAGTTCGAGCTGGCCACCGACTGGGAGCCTTACGCCGTGCAAATGCTCACCCTTATTGAGGCTCAGGGCTGTTTCATCAACCGCGCGGGCAAGGGAAGATTCGCGCCTGCGCCGGCGGAGCGCCCGGTGACCAAGTTTCAGTGCCGGGGCGAGAAGCTGGGCCACGCCATATTCGATCTCGTATTCGAGCGTCGGGGCGTCATCCCGTGAGCGACGCCCATGTGCGCAAGGTTGCTCCCGGCCCCGGCCCCGGCGCGGCGCGGCGCAAGCCGGTTTTGTGCTTCCACTCAATCGTTTGACTCGCTGATGGAAACAGATGACATGACGCCAGCCGACGAGCTGGTTCAATCGGTCATCCGCATCAGCAGGCGTGCCTCCGAGGTGATCATGGCCATTTACTCGCAGCCATTCAGGGTGCGGCATAAGCCTGACGACTCGCCGGTCACCGAAGCGGATCTGGCTTCCGATGCGCTCATCAACCAGGCTCTCACCGCGCTCACCCCCGACTGCCCGGTGCTGTCGGAAGAGTCCGAGTGTCCCTCCTTCGAGCTGCGTTCAAAGTGGCAGCGCTACTGGCTGGTGGACCCGCTGGACGGCACCCATGGTTTCGTTTCCCGCCGCGGTGATTTCACCATCAACGTCGCCCTTGTCGACGCGCACGTTCCGGTGCTTGGAGTGATCTACGTGCCGCAGAGCGGCGCCTGCTATTACGCCCACGCGGGGGGCGGCGCATACCGGACGGATGATGAAAAAGGACCGCAGCGGCTTCGGGTAAGGGTAAAGGCCGAGCCTCCGATTCGAGTGGTCACCAATTACTCCAAGCGCAACCCGATGACCGGGGCCTTCATCGAGAGTTTGGGCAAGGTGCGCATCGAGCGGGTGGGCAGCGCGCTCAAGTCCTGTCGCGTGGCGGAAGGCGGTGCCGACGTGTATCCGGGATTCAGCCGCACTTCGGAATGGGACACCGCCGCGGCGCAGTGCATCGTGGAGGAAGCCGGCGGACAGATGATCGATACCGACGGCAGGCCGCTGCGCTACAACACCCGCGCCGGGCTGCGAAACCCCGCTTTCCTAGCTGTCGGGGATACCCGTCGCGACTGGATCCGGGCATTTAAAGGCGGGGCCGGCAGTGGCGCGCGCTGAGGGACCGGCGGGCTGCAGGCTCAGCCGGGGCTTTGGATTTCAGTCGAGATCTTTCTGGTCGCGTCCGCGTAGGTGCTCGGCCACCTCCATGCGATCAGGTTCAAACGCCCGTTTAAACACGTCAAGCGTATTCTGCGGGCGCGCAGAGCCGCACATGAACACGTCCAGCGCCGCGTAACGGCGTTCAGGCCAGGTGTGGATGCTGATGTGAGACTCGGCCAGCACCGCCACACCGGAAACGCCGCCGTTGGGGCTGAAGTGGTGTAGATGAATGTGCAGCAGGGTCGCGCCCGAGGCGGTTACGGCGTCCCGCAGCGCCCTTTCGATGTGCTCGATGTCGTCCAGTCGCACGGCGCCACGCAGGTCCACGATCAGGTGGGTGCCCGCATAGCGAACGCCGTCACGCGTAATGTAGTAGTCCTTTCCGGATGCCGAATCCGACACCGAGCCGTGAACGCTGGAATGACTCTCGACCGAGCGGGTCCCTGAGTCCATCCCCAATTCAGCGGAAGAGTTCGTCGCCATGGGCGTCTCCCCGTAAACCAGCAGATGAACGAAATGAGGGGCGGCATTATCCGCATTCTGAGTTGAAGTGCAACGTGCCATCTTGGATCGCCCCTCGATGGTGCCAGACGCCTTGCGTTCAAGGCGCACGCGGCCGACTGGTGGTGAATAGCGACGGCACCGTGGCGCAAAAGACTGAAACCGGGTCCCGCTCGCCGGTTGTGCCGCTAGTGGGCGTAACCTAGGATACCGCCGGGTGCTGGCAGCTGACCAATAATCGCCTGCGCCTACTGCCCCACAGGGGCGTGGCGTACATAGGCAGGTCCGTGATGCTCGACAAGAACCAGAATCACCTTCGTCACCGCAGATTGTGTTTTCGGCGAGTAAGCGCGACTGCGCTTGGGCTTCTATTGTTACTCAGCGAGAGCGGTGCGCTGGCGCAACTCAGCCGGCTGAGCGATGAGGTGATTCAAAACTTCAAAACGACCTACGGTAGAGAAGCAACCAAGCGACTTATGGACTGGCAGCAGGTCATGCAAACCAACGTAGCCAGCGAGGAAGAAACGAAGCGCAAGGCGGCAAACGATTTCTTCAATCGCATCCCCTGGCTCACAGACGACAAGCACTGGGGCCAGGCGGACTACTGGGCCACGCCGCTGGAAATGATCGGCACCAATGGCGGCGACTGCGAGGACTATTCCATCAGCAAATATTTCACCCTTCTCGAGCTCGAGGTGCCCAGGGAGCGCTTACTCATTACTTACGTGCGCGCGCCCGCGCTCAAACAAACCCATATGGTGCTGGCTTACTATCCTACCCCCGACGCCGACCCGCTAATTTTAGACAACTACAATCAGACCATTATGCGCGGCTCCGAGCGCACCGATCTGATACCCGTCTACAGCTTCAACGGCGACGGACTCTGGCTGGCGGTGCAGCGTTCTCTGGGACGCCGCGTCAGCGACTCTTCCACCCTTGCCCAGTGGCGCGGTCTGCTCAAGCGTATGAAAAAAGAGGGCCTGATCGAGAACCGTTCCGGATGATGCCTCCAGGGCGACGAGGGGCATGACGCTTCTACGCCAGCTGATTGTGATCCTTGCGCTGATGTTCATGCTCGTATTCGCGGGCACCTTCAGCATCACGGTCGACAACACCCGCCGCTACCTGGTGAACCAGCTCGAGTCCCACGCCCAGGATACGGCCACCTCGCTTGCGCTTTCGCTGAGCCCGCACATGGACGACGTTCTGCGAATGAAATCCATGGTGGACGCGGTCTTCGACCGCGGCGAGTACCGGCGCATCATCGTCGAGAATCTTCAGGGCGAGACCCTGATTTCCCGCGAGCCGCCGCTGAAGGTCTATGGCGTTCCCGCCTGGTTCGTGCGCCAATTGCCGCTCAATACTCCGGAGGCGAGCGCCAAGCTGATGTCAGGCTGGCGACAGGCGGGCCAGCTGCGCGTGGCGAGCCACCCCGGGCTCGCCTACACACAGCTGTGGAGCAACGCGGTGCAGACCTTCTGGTGGTCTTTGGCTGCGCTGGCGGTCGCCCTCGTTGTCACCGTCATCGCGCTGCGGGTGGTGTTGCGCTCGCTCAGCCGGGTGGAGTCCCAGGCGCTTGCCATAGCCCAAAGGGAGTTTCCGCGTATCGATCAAATTCCAAGCTCCCGGGAACTGCGTCGCGTGGTTCTGGCGATGAACGACATGACCGAGAAAGTCGAGGACCTGCTCGCCGAGCAGCACGAGCAGTCGGAACGCCTGCGTGAGGCGGCCTACGGCGATCCGGTCACCGGTCTCGGCAACCAGCGGGCGTTCGAGCGCGAGCTGGAGCAGTTGACCGCCAGCAGGGACGAGCACGCCTACGGACTGGTGGGCGTGGTGGGGATACGCGGTTTAGAAGCCGCGAATCTCGCCGATGGCTACCAGCTGGGCGACGCGCTGCTGCAGCGCGCGGCGGATCGGATCCGCCCCATCGTGGCCGAGCGGGAGGGATTTGCCGCCCGGCTCGGCGGCGGGCTGTTCGGGATCATCCTGCCGGATATCCCCAGGTCCGAGGTGGAGCAGACGGCCACGCCCCTGGTGCGAGAGCTGGCCGATGTCAGCGTCGCCGGGCTTGACCCTGCCGGGGTCAATATCGGCTTCGCCCACTTCGGCGGCGGCCAAACCGCCGAAGTGTTGAGCGAGCGGGCGGAGTCGGCGCTCGCCAACGCCGAGAGCGACGGCGTCAATCTGTGGCACCTCTATGACGACGGGCAGACCGCCGCCGGCCGCGACGTGCACCGGGAGGATCGCTGGCGGGAAATTTTGAACCACGTCATAGACCAGGGCGAAGTGGTGCTGAACGTTCAGCCGGTGCGCTCGGCACAGGCTGATGGCGAGCCGATTCAGCTGGAAGTGTTTGCGCGCCTGATGGACCAGGCGGGGGAGCTGGTGCCCGCCGGGGTTTTCTTCCCCATGGCGGCTCGCATGGGGCTGGCCGAGGCGCTGGACCGGGCTATCGTTCAGGCGGTCATGGACGTGGCCGGCAAAGACGAGCAACGCCAAAATCGATTCGCGCTCAACCTGTCGCGCCACGCGCTCAAGAGCGAAGCGTTTTCTGACTGGCTGCTCGACGCGCTCAGAGCGCGTCCCGGGATCGCGGCTCGCCTCGATTTCGAGGTAACAGAGACCATGGTGGCGAGCATGCCGGAGACGGTGCTGGAAATGGCTCGCAGGCTCAAGGCCGCAGGCGCGGGCTTCGGCGTGGATCACTGCGGTTCCAGAGATCTGGCGCTGGATTATTTAAAGAGCCTCAAGGCGGACTACACCAAGATCGATGGTTCCTTCATCCGCGGACTGGAAGCGGAACAAGACAAGCGGGTCTACGTGCGCTCCCTGGTCGCCACGGCGCGGGCGCTGGGCACCAAGACCATCGCCCTGCACGTGGAATCCGAGCCCATGCTCGAAGCGGTCGAGGCGCTCGGCTTCGACGGCGTTCAGGGTTACTTCATCGGGCGTCCCGAGCCTATCTGAGATCCCTTGCCAAGGCCGACAAGCGGTAGAAAACGCGAGAACATGAGGGGCATCGCCAGCGAACACTTGCTTTACGGGCTGTGTAGATGGTTTGGTCGATGGTTGCCGTTGGGACGTAACCGGATTTTTTTGCCACCTAATGAGCTCGAGTGCAAAAAACTTGCGATAGCCGCTGGAAATACAGTCATTTTTACCCAGTTTCTGCCACCGACTCACATAAGAATCAGTTCTTACACAGCCTGTTCAAGGCACGCGTTTTCTTAGTTCGGGAACCGATTCGCCAGCGCGGGATCGGCGATTGGATCGATACCGGCCGGCATGATCTTTCTTCTTTTCTCTGGTTTCAGATGATCGCCACTTCCGCTTCGCGCCGACTCAGGGAGACCCCCTGGGTATCGCTCGCTTCAAGCTCCCGCCATAGCGCCTTGAACGCCTCCGCGGCCGGGCTCGACGGAGCGTAGCTGGGCAGGGGCGCTCGGCGCTCGGCCATCTGCTCGATGGCGCTTAAGTAAGGAATGTGGCTTTTGAGAATTCCATTCGGCGGTTGCTGACAGATCCGCTGCTGCAGCGATTTACGCCTGTCGACCATGCTGAAAAAAGGCATCACCGAAAGTCGGCGCGCGCCCTCGCCCTTCAGGTGTTTGAGAAGCTGAAGCAGGGTGCGCAGGGAAAGCGTGGTCGGGATGGTGGGGACCAGCAGCACGTTGGCTGCCCGGAACACGCTCTCGGAAGCGAGGGTGATGCCCGCCGGACAGTCGAGAAATACGCGATCGTATTCGCCCTTGAGCAGGGCCAGCACTTTGGCAAGGCGGCGGTCGGGACGTTTGAGCTTCGACAGCACCACGTCCATGTGCCGGTATCCGAAGTGGGCGCGAAGCAGGTCCAGGCGCTCGAAATCGGTGCCGCGGATCAGGGGTTCCGGACTGCGTTTTCCCCGTATCAGCGCCTTGGCCCCGCCCTTCCATTTCGGCTTCACGCGAAAGAAATAGCTGGCCGCGCCTTGGGGGTCCAGGTCCCAGACCAGGGTGCGCTGACCCTGCTGGCTGGCGAGGAAGGCCAGATTGACCGCGGCGGTGGTCTTTCCGACCCCGCCCTTGATGTTGTAGCTGGCGTAAACCTTCACCCGACGTTGCCGAGTGTGGAGTCGAACAATCGCGCGAAGCGCTTCTTGTTCTCCGGCGCGTCGAATGCCCCAAGGCACTGGGCGAAGCGCTGGCGCTCGGTCGTCTTACGCTCATCGTGGTGACCCTGCAGGCGCCCCATCGCCAGCAGGCAGTCCACCGATGCCAGTCCCTCGTGCTTCATTTCCCGGGCAAACCGCTTAAGCGCCACCTGCTGCACCTCGAGGTCGTTGAAATCCCCGAGACTGTCCTGCAACTGCTTCAGCGATTTGATCAGGGGCTGAACGGCGCGTGCATCGTAAAGGGGGTGAAAAAACTCCAGCAGGTAGCGAAGCTTTTTGCACCCAATACGCAGTCGGTGCAGCTTATCGGCCGGGGAAAGGTCGTCAATGCCCGCGGTCATGTCTTCCACTTTGCGGTAAGCGCGCCAGATGCGAGCGGAGGCGACCTCGATCACCGGAAGGTGGGCGTGTTTCGACACCGCGGGCTCCGGCAGCGGCGCCTGCAGATACTTTCGCCAGCGCTCCACCAGCCGGCGGTATCGCTGCGTAGCAAGATTGGTTTTGAGCTTTCGCCGCTCGGCCTCCCGGTGCTGGCGAAGATAAGTGGCGAGCGGCTCGAGATCGCGCCTCACCTCTAAAGGCAGGGCTGCGCGGTAGTGCTCCATCTGCAGCAGGTGGACGTCGAGATCTCGTACCGGGCCGGTAATGGCGCCGAGCCACTTGAACTCGCTTTTGAAAAATCGCCGCGCTTCGGCGTCAAACACCCCTTCGAGCTGCGCCAGCGCCGCCCGCGTGCGGCGCACCGCGACCCGAAAGTCGTGAAGGAATTCGCTGTCTAAGTCGCGGCGCACACCGTCTTCGTTCGCCTTCATGGTCTTCAGCAGGTGGCGGCAGATCACCTGCACCGCCTCTCCGGCGCTCATGCGGCGGTGGATGGGTAGAAGGAGCTTCGAGCTGTAGCTTGCGGGCTGCTGTTCCACCGATGCGAGCATCTCGTCGAAGGCACTCGAAGACGCCCGTGCCAGGCCGACCTCGGTATCCAGATGACGAATCACCCGTGCGGCCGGATCGGCGTAGCCGCGTATGGGTGTGAGCGTGAGCCTCGGCGCCAGCGGTATCGGGGCGCGTCGCGAGCCTGGCGGCGCGGTGTCGGTATGCACCAGATGGACCCGCGCCACCGTCTTCTCCTCGCCGTCGAGGATCCGAAGCCCGTGGCTGCGGATGGCGATCTTCATCAGCGGCAGCAGTCGGCGAAGCTCCAGAATTGGACAAAGCAGCTCCTTCAGCGGGCCCTCCGGCAGTCGCGGCCCGAAGCTCGGCGCGGTTTTTTTTGCCAGCGGCGCTTCGAGGGAAAAACCTGGGGATTCAAGTTTCAGCATCTTGGCGCCGTTGCGGCAACCGGTAGCCAGTCTGAAGCCGCGCTCGTAGAGACGCCAGTCGAAGGTGTCGAAGTAGACAAGATCGTTCTCCGGCAAGCGCTCGCGACGGGTGCTGAAAGCCGACTCCAGCGCTTTGAGCGCACGCCGGCCCTCGGCCTCGTTTTCGAGGACGTAGGCGATCGGTTCGTTGATGCCGACGAGTGTGCTGTTTTTCATGCTCGTGCGTCCGCTGCGGCGTCGCGCCTTGAACGGCCGGCCGAGCCGAAGCTCGGGGGCGGTTAGGCGCCATCACCGCCGTTTCTCTTGCCCCGCGGGACTCCATCGCTGCGCTCCGGCCCGCAGGATGACGGCGCTATTCGTGCCAGCGGCAGAAACCCGATGATATCTGATCCAGGAAGGCGAATGCCCGCAGGCGCGTATGACAGGGCTACTTCAAGCCCTGGGCCGCCGGCAAGGGGCCGTTTCCGCCGGCCGCGGGCCGCTACTCGAAGCGAAGCGTGACGCCCGCATCTTTCAAATACGCCTGTTCCCGTGACAGGTCCGCCGCGGTGAGCGGGTGGTCCTCGAGCCAGCCGGGCGGGAAGGCAAGCGATAAGGAATCGGCTTTGGCATCGACCTCGAGCCCGTCGAGATCGAGATCGTAGCGTCCCCGGTGCAGGGCGACGGCAACGCGCAGCAGCACCGCCAGGCGCAAAAGACGGGCCCGCTGGCGCTTGGGCAGCGGGTCGAAATCTTCGCCCGCGAACTTGCGCCGGTGCACCCTCACCAGGGCCGCGATCTCTGCCTGCTCCTGACGGGAAAAGCCCGCCAGGTCGGCGTTGCCGATCACGTAGGCGCCATGCTTGTGGTACTGACTGTGGGCGATATCGAGGCCGATTTCATGCAGCCGCGCCGCCCACACCAGAAGCTGGCTGAAGCTTTTCTTGCTCAATTCCCATGCCCCGGCGGTTCGATCCAGCAGCGCGGCGGCGGTCGCGGCCACCCGACGCGACTGGGCGTCGTCCACCCGGTAGCGCCGACACCAATCGTCGATGGTGGCGCCGCGCACGTCGCCGTAACCCAGCCGCCCGATGAGGTCGTAGAGCAGCCCTTCGCGGAGCGCGCCGTCGGCGACCGTCATGCGCTTGATCTCCAGCCCCTCAAACACCGCCGTGAGAACCGCGACCCCGCCCGGAAAAACGGGCGCGCGCTCCGGCTGCAGACCGGGAAAATCCAGCTTGTCCACGCTGCCCGCATCAACAACGGCGTGGCGCAGCTTGGATAGCGCCTTGGCGGTGATCCCTTTCCGGCTCCACTCCTGGTTCACGATCACCTCACCGACATTTCGAATGGTGCCCGACGATCCGATGGCCACGTCCCAGCCGATATCCAGAAAGGTCTTCTCCACGTGCTCCAGCTCCTGTCTCGCCGCGAGCACCGCGTGGCGCATTTGGGTCGCGTCGATGACGCCCTCGGCGAAGAACCGTCGACTCATGCCGACGCAGCCCATGTAGAGGCTTTCGGTAATCAGCGGCTCGAAGTGGCGGCCGATGATCACTTCGGTGCTGCCGCCGCCGATGTCCACCACCAGCTTGCGTCCCTCGTCCTGGGCGGTGCTGTGCGCGACGCCCATATAGATGAGCCGCGCTTCCTCGCGCCCGGAAATGATTTGGATCGGATGCCCCAACGCGGCCTCCGCGCTGGCGAGAAACGATTCCGTATCCCGCGCTTGGCGCAGCGTATTGGTTCCGACCGCGCGCACGTTGTCGCTTGGCAGGTCGCGAAGTCGCTGTCCAAAGCGCTTCAGCGACTCGATGGCCTGCTCGACCGCGTCTTCGTCCAGTCTCTTTCGTGCATTCAATCCCGCCGCCAGGCGCACCGGATCGCGCATGCGGTCGATGACCGAGAGCTGTCCATCGATGACCCGCGCGACTTTCATGTGGAAGCTGTTAGAGCCGAGGTCCACCGCTGCGATCACTTCGGCGGAGTTGGCATCTGCGCTGCGTGATTGTGGAGAAGCAGGATCGCCGTTATCAGACTTTACAAGCATGCTGCCGTAATATACTCGTCACGCAACAACATTTTTATAATCATACATCGAGAATATGATTGACTCGTCGCAACGAGCCCAAAAACTTATGGCGCGCGAGCTGCTGATTTTTCGCCACGGCAAATCCGACTGGAATACCGGTGCCGAGGATGATTTTCAGAGACCGCTCGCGAAGCGGGGCCGAAAAGCGGTCAAGCGCATGGCGCGCTGGATGCGCGCGCAAGGGCTGACGCCCGACCACATCGTGAGCTCCACCGCCGAACGCGCCCGGCAGACGACCTTGAGATTTTGCCGCCACGCAGAGATCCCCGAATCCATCGTCCGCTGGCAGGAAGAGATTTATCTCGCCGACGTGACGACGCTGCTTCAGGTGCTTGCGGGTTACGAGACCGGCGGACGCTGCATGATCGTGGGCCACAACCCGGGACTGGAAGATCTGGCGGCCTACCTTTCGGGATCGCCGATCGGCGATTCGGGAAACAGTCCGCCGCTGCCCACTGCGGCGCTTGCGCGGCTGTCGATGCCGGACGACTGGTCGCATCTGGAGCCCGGCTGCGCCGAGCTTATCGGCGTCACCCGGCCTCGAGAGCTAACGGCCTGAATCGGATCGGCGTCCAGCGCGGCGCCTTGGAAAATTACGGAACTCTACGTCTATCGGCAGGCCGATAGTGTTATAGATCGCTTATAAATATAAAGGTCGCACCGAGAGCACACGCATGGGGCCGCTGACTAAAATCGCGCTGCTGACCGGTGCCTTACTCGTCGCGCCGACGGCTGCAGCTGCTCAGGATTTCGAGGCCGGCGTCGCGGCGGCGAAGGCCGGCGACTACGAGACCCCGCTTTAGGTCTGGCGCCCGCTGGCCGAAGCTTGGGATCCGACCTCGCGGTTCAACCTGGGCATGATGTACGCCCGCGGCGACGGCGTCGCCAAGGATTTGGCCCAAGCCGCGAGCTGGCCTTCCGCAAAGTCGCAGAGCAGGGACAGGTGGAAGCCCAGGCGCGCCCGGCGGCATGTATGCGCCGTGTATCGGCGTCGAGCGCGACTATCGCCAGGCCGCCGACTGGCTCTACCGCGCCGCGAGCGAGGCGGCAATGCAAACGCGCCCCACTCTTGGCTCGGATCAACGGGCACACGGATTGCGTCACCCGCGCGCGCTCACCACGTGCGAATAAACCATCCTCGACATGCTGGCCCACGGCATGCGCAACCGCGAGATCTCCGAAAAGCTGGAGATCACCGAGCGCCCGGTCAAGTGTCACGTCAGCAATCTGTTCACCAGGCTCGGCGCCAGTAACCGCACCGAGGCCGTGCGCCTCGCGGTGCAGCGCGGACTGGTGCATCTACACAAATGCTCATCCTCAACTGTCCACATCCCCACATCCGTTGGGACTGGTTCAATCTTATGCAAGCATGAGGACGAGCGTAAAAGAGAGCAGCCAGGAAAGCATATCAGGCGTTTTCATCGCGATCTCCGTGCACCGGAGAACCCGCCAGGTGGTGCTTTCCAATCGGATGGACGGTGCTCGCGATCGGAACCTCGGCCCCTTCAACCTCAACGAAGCGGACCTCGTCGCCGGCCTCGAGGCGGTCGAAGTTCCCTTCGATGACGGATTCGCGCTCAAAGCGGATCTCGCGTCCGTCCGACGACTCGATGACACCGTAGTTGGCGGCAGGGACGATTTCGCGGATGCGCCCGTGCGTGGGTACCCGGTGGTGCTTTATCTGACCCCGGCGCTGGCGCGCGTAATCCTCGAGGCGGCGCTGCACTGCGTCAAAGGCGTCACGCGCCGCCACGTAGGCGTCCTCGTGTGCATGGTGTTCCTTGGGGTCGCGGCTCGCGACTATCTCGGCGTCCGGCACCCTAATGTCGACGCGCACGTGGTAGAGGTTGCCCTTGCGGTGATGGTGTCGCGCCTCCACCACTACCCGGCAGGAAGTGATCGGTTCGAGGAACGACTCAAGCTTATTGGCCTGCTCGCGGATCTTCGCCTCGAGGGTTGGGGAAGGATCCATGCCGCGAAATGTAATCTGAAGTGGGATCAACATCAGCATTGTGCCCTGGGGCTTGCTGCCCGTTCGGTCTTCTCGAAATGTTGCGGGGGCGGGCGGGTGTGCATATTGATCCCGATCAGTGAACAGAAATGGAGCGCGTTGAGCCGTGGCAACGCTCGTGCGGCGAAATCCATGGTCAGTCTTGCAGACGCCGCTCCCGCAAGTGCCTCCGGCCGATGGCCCGGATGACCGCACCTTTGACGACATCGGCGTCTCCTTCACCAGACGCGAGCCATCCATCGGAATGGCGCTCAATGCGATCGTCAAACGCAGCGAGCGCCGGCGTGTTGCAGGGCGGCGGCGTCTGTCCCCGAACGCCCTACTGTAGCTGCGACCGGGCGCAAGCCGCTGCCCGGGGCGCCGCGCTATCTCGAACCCGACCGGCACGCCCCCGCGAGGGAGCGCCAGGACCATCACATCGTCGCGCCCCGCGTAGGCGGAGAGAGACGCTGCCAGACTGCGTCCGGTGTCGGCCCGTTCGACGAAGCGCTCAAGCCAATGCAACTCGGTTACGTGTCACCCCGTCCGATCACCGAGTCTGGCTCGACCTCGATCCGATTCTCGTCCTCGTGGGCGCCCGACCTTCAGTTCTAGGAGCACGACCCGTGGCCTTCGTCGCTGGCATTTACCGTGGGTTTTCCGGTTGATAGAGGACGTTTGCCGAGTGCGGCCACCGGCGGGATCCGAGTATTCATTTCATTCGACACGGCTCGCTTTCGTTCCGCCGCGTGGGATCGTGTTTGGAAAATCCCTCCCTTCGGGGCGCCGGTTGACCCCGATCATGATTTTCCGCCGTCGCGACCACTGGATTGCCGGCGGCGGGTCATGTATCTGATCTGGATCAAGGCACGTGATGCGTCTCGAACACAGTTTTAAATATGGTGGATAGTGTTTCCCTGAATGCGGCCGCTAGATCGTTACAACTGGAGAGCCGATCGATGAAGAGAGCACGAAGGACTAGCCGCGGGCGATCCGCCGAAGGCGGGCAGGCGACAAAGAAAGGAACGATCACCGCCGCGCCGATTGCAGCGCGGTCCCGGGGACGCGGGGAGGGGA
>CAMYJH010000013.1 GCA_947258715.1 uncultured Gammaproteobacteria bacterium | reverse complement strand
TCAAACGATGAATATTCAGGTTGGCAAATGGGGCGTCTATATGAAGTCGAATAAACGCCCTTTTCCGAAAGTCGATTGAGTACCCTAAAGCTCATCGAACAGTCGTTAACCGGCGCTTCGGCGTGGTGTCGCCGTAATCGCGCCTTCTGAGCCCGGAGAAATCGCGCGCTTCAGCCGATTTTCCAACGCCTGGTTTGCAGCTGAACGCCACCAGGCGCTCGGCATGGCAGGTCTCGCACCGAACCCTCAGAAAACCATGCTCCAGGCGTCCGCATTCGAGGTAGGCCTCGAAGTCGCGCTCGACATACCCCGGCAATGCGCTTCCCCGAGCCGCCAGGTGCGCCTTGAACGTGGGCTCGTGTGCTTCGACAAGTGGGTAAAGAAGGGTGCGTTCCGGGCGGTGGCGCTCGTAACGAAGCGTACCCTTGCCCAGACTGGCCTCCCTGCCAGCAGGCCACGGCAACATGATCGCATCCTTGCGATGGGGTGTTTACCCGAGGCCATCAGACCGCATCCATTGCTGCACGACTAATAATCGGGTCGTAATCAGCGGACCTCGGCTAATACGTAACCAAGAAAAGACGCAGAACCCGTTGCGGGAATCCTGCGGAAAACGCTTGTGCACTGTTGTGCTAACTTGTTGAAGCAACCAGCGTTCCGGCTGATCGCTAAAGAAATTAGCTACTAGCGTCAAGAGATCAGGTTCGAAGCCTGGTACTCTATCCAGCTGAGCTACGGGCGCGATGTGAAAGACATTCTAATGTAGGAGCGCCCTTGGGCGCGAACATTTCAGGGTGGCGATACGACCGTTCGCCCGCAAGCGCGCTCCTTCAGAGGGCTTTGCTACCCGCCAAAGCGGGATCTGAGTTTTTTCTTGTCGATCTTGCCGACGCTGGTCTTATCGATAGACGCCACGATCTCGACCCGGTCAGGCACGGCCCATTTCTCGATCACGCCCTGATTCACAAACCGTTTCAAATGTGCGACCACGTCTTTTGAGTCGATCGTCTCGCCGTCCCGGGGGACCACCAGCAACATCGGTCGCTCGCCCCATTTATCGTCGGGAATGCCGATGGCCGCCACTTCGCCCACCTGTGGAAGCTGGGAGACGAGGTCTTCCAAGAGAATGGAGGACACCCACTCGCCGCCGGACTTGATCACGTCTTTCAACCGGTCGGTGACTTTGAGATAGCCCCCGGCGTCCAGGTGACCGATGTCGCCGGTGTGAAGGTAGCCACTGCGCCACAGCGCTGCCGACGTTTCAGGGTTCTTCAAATAGCCGCGCGTCAGCCACGGCGCGCGCACCACCACCTCGCCGGTAGTCTCGCCGTCATTGGGTAAGCTGTTCATGTTTTCGTCGACGATGCGGATGTCCACCAGAGGCAGCGGCCGGCCGGCCTTGCAGCGGTAGTAAAGCTGCTCATCCTGGGTTTTTGCCAGCATGCTTCGTTGCAGCTGCGCCAGCACCAGCATGGGGCAGGTCTCCGAAAGGCCGTAGCCGCCCATGATGTCGATGCCGAGATCCAGCGCCTGCTGCGCAAGCCCGAGCGGCAGCGCCGAGCCACCGATAACCACCTTCCAGCGCGAAAAATCCACCTGCTTTGCAAACGGGTGATTGAGCAGCATGTGCAGAATGGTGGGCACGCAGTGGGAAAAGGTAACTTCCTCGTCGCGAATGAGCTTGAGCAGCGTTTCCGGGTCGTAGCGGCCCGGGTACACTTGCTTGACCCCCATTACGCTGGCTACAAAGGGTATGCCCCAGGCGTGGACGTGAAACATGGGCGTAATGGGCATGTAAACGTCGTCGCGGTGGAAGCGCCCATGATCGGCGCTGCTGCCGAGTGCCGCCATCGAGCCCAGGGTATGCAGCACCAGCTGGCGGTGGGAGTAGTAAACGCCCTTGGGATCGCCGGTGGTGCCGGTGGTGTAGAAGGTCGTTGCTCGGGTGTTCTCGTGGAAGTCCTCAAAGGAATAGTGTTCGCCCGCTGCCTCGATCGCCTGTTCGTATTCCGCCACGGGCGTGATGTCGGTAGCCGCCCTCCGGCCGCCGTCTTGCAACAGCACCACGGGAATGTCCCGTTCGAAGCGCGAACGGATCTGCGACAGCACCGGCATAAAGTCGGCGTGGGCGAGGATGAGGGCATCCTCGGCGTGATTGATGGTGTAGAGAATTTGATCCGGAGACAGGCGCACGTTAATCGTATGCAGGACCGCGCCCATCATCGGCACGGCGAAAAAACACTCCAGATAGCGATGGCTGTCCCAGTCCATCACCGCCACGGTGTCTCCGGGACCTACGCCGAGTGTTTCGAGGGCGTTGGCGAGTCTGTGAATGCGTGCGTTCAAACCGCGATATTCATAGCGGAATCGATTCGCATAGACGATGGGCTGCTCGGGCCGCGTGGCGAGCGGCGTGTGCAGCAGATGACGGATGATCAGCGGAAAGTCGTAGGCTTCGCTTAAAGGTCCGTTCATGGACGGTATTACGTCGTCGAATGATAAAGATGCAGTCTAAAGCAAACCGACCACCGCGCCGGTAAGGGAAGTCGCCAGCGTGCCGCCGACGATGCTCTTGAATCCCAGCGAGACAATTTCCTCGCGGCGATCCGGAACCATGGTGGCGAGACCACCGATCATAATCCCAAGACTACCAAAGTTGGCAAAGCCGCATAGCGCGTAGGTCATGATGAGCCGGCTGCGCGGATCCAGCGCATCTGCCGGCAGCTTGACCATCTCGCTGTAGGCCAGGAACTCGTTCAGGACGGTCTTGGTGCCCATGAGCGCGCCGGCGGTGAACGCCTGGTCCCAGGGCACCCCCATGAGCCAGACCACCGGCGACATCAGCACGCCGAGCATGCGTTCGAGGGTGAGCGGGACGCCGCCTACGTCGGGCAGTGTGCCCAGAATCAGGTTAACCAGGTGTACCAGCGCCACGAGCACCAGCAGCATGGCCGCCACGTTGATGTAGAGCCGGACGCCGGTCTGTGTGCCTTGCGTCACCGCGTCCATGGCGCTGCTGACATCTTCCTGAGCCGTGACCGTTCCCGACGTCGGTACTTCCTCCTGCGGCACCATAATGCGCGCCACGGTGATCGCCGCCGGCGCGCTGATGAGCGACGCTACCAGCAGGTGGCCGGCCGCGTCGGGAACCACCGGGCCGAGAATAGTGGCGTAGAGCACCAGCACGGTGCCGGCGATGGTCGCCATCCCGGTGCACATGAGCACGAACAGCTCGCTGCGGGAGAGCTTTGCGAGATAAGGGCGGATGAAAAGCGGCGCCTCCACCATGCCGACAAAGATATTGGCAGCGGCGCTCAGGCCCACGGCGCCGCCGACGCCGAGACTCTTTTGTAGCAGATAAGAAAATCCTCGCACCACAAGCGGCAGAATGCGCCAGTAGATCAGCAGCGAGGTGAGCGCGCTAACGACGATGATGAGCGGCAGCGCGCGAAAGGCGAGGATGAAGCTCGCGCCGGGCCGGGTTTCCTCAAAGGGCAACGGACCGCTGGCAAGGTAGCCGAAAACGAAGCTGCTCCCGGCCTGAGTCGATTCCTGAAGCGCAAGCACGCCCTGGTTGATACCGGCGAAGGCCGCTTTCAGCGGCGGCAGCTCAAGCAGCATAAAGGCGAGAGCGACCTGGATCGCGACACCGACCGCGCCGATTTTGAACGCCGCTATATTTCGCCGCTCGCTCAGAAGCCAGGCGATGAAGATGAAGCCTATCAGTCCGATCAGGCTTTGAAGGGTTCCGGACACCGCTCGTTCACTGCCGTCCGGCAGCGCTTAGGTCGGCGCTTCGAGGCGCTGCCGCACGCTGGCAAGTGCGACGCAGGTGACGAACACCTGCATTGCCTTGTCCACGTCTTCGAGCTCCGGATAGCTCGGCGCAAGACGAATGTGGCTGTCTTCCGGGTCTTCGCCGTAGGGAAAGGCGGCGCCCGCCGGGGTGAGCTTGACCCCGGCGTCGCCGGCCAGGCGCACCACTTCCTTCGCCAGTCCGGGAAGCGTGTAGAAGGATACGAAGTAGCCCCCCTCAGGGGTAGTCCACGTGCCCATGCCGCGGTTTCCGAGGTTCTCGCGCAGTCGTGACTCCACGCATTCGAACTTCGGCCGCAGGATCTTCGCATGGCCGCGCATATGTGCCTTGATGCCGTCAATGTTGTTGAGGAATTTCACGTGGCGCAGCTGATTGACCTTGTCCGGGCCGATAGTGAGCACCGACAGCCGTCTCTTAAAGCTCGCCAGGTTTTCTTCCGAGGCGGCGAGAAAGGCTATGCCGCCACCGGCGAAGGTTATCTTCGAGGTGGAGGCGAACTGAATGACCTTGTGTTCGCCGCCTTTGCCGCGGCAAAGTTGCATCAGGTCCTTGAGCGGCGCAGGCGCTCCGGCAATGGCGTGAACGGCGTAGGCGTCGTCCCACATGAGCCTGAAGTCCGGCGCCGTCCGATCGAGCATGGTGGCAATACGCTCGACGGTGGTGTCGTCGTAGCTTTCGCCGGAGGGGTTCGAGTATCGGGGCACGCACCACATGCCCTTGATGCGCGGATCGTCCTCGATGATGCCCTCCACCACGTCCATATCCGGGCCGTTACCCGTCATCGGCACGTTGAGCATCTCGATGCCGAGATCTTCGCAGATGGCGAAGTGCCGGTCGTAGCCGGGTACCGGGCAGAGAAACACCGGGCCGCCGGATGTTTCACTCCAGGGTCGACGGTCGCCGGTGACGCCGTAGAACACCGCGTGCATGAGATACAGGTACATGAAGGTAAGACTGCTGTTTCCTCCGGCCAGCACCTCTTGCGGACGGACCCTGAGCAACTCGGCGCCAAGCGCCCGTGCCTCCGGGATCCCTTCTAGCCCGCCGTAGCCCCGCACGTCAGTGCCGTCGGGCAGCTCGAAGTTGCGATCGAGGATGCCGTCGAGCCCGGAGGCCAGGTCAAGCTGAGCGATACTCGGCTTTCCGCGCGTGAGATCGAGGTTCAGGCCCGCCGCCTGATGGGCGGCGTACGCTTCGCTGAATTTTGCTTCCTGAGCGGTGAGCTCTTCTCGGGGCTGTGAGTCTGAATTCACGTTGCGTCCTTTTGCTTAGGGGCCATCAGGCTTAAACCTCAGGCCGGTTCATGCTGAAGACGTTGTCGACCACCGTGTAGTCCATGTAGCCGAGCCGGGCGATGGGTCTCAGCACGGTCATGTCGATTATGCCGTCCTTGATAATGGCGTCGCTGATGTGAATCCCGACCACCTGACCAAAGACGACGGTGTTGGGTTCATCAGGGTTATTGGACGGCAGCGGCACGGTCTTGATCCAGAGGCACTCCAGGTGCACCGGGCTTTCGGCCACCCTCGGCGGTTTCACCAGCCTCGACGCAGCCGGCGTGAGCCCGGCCACCAGGAACTCGTTGCCGTCCCGCGGCAGGCTGGCCGAGGACACGTTCATTTTTTCCCGCAGCTCGAAAGTGGCGAGATTGCAAACGAATTCGCCGGTCTCTTCTGCGTTCTTGGCCGAATCCTTGAGCCCGCCTTCGTAGTGGGCGCCGTTGGCCGAGAACATGACGACGGGTGGGTTGGAAGCTACCGCATTGAAGAATGAGTAGGGCGCCAAATTGACCCGGCCTGCGGTGTCCTGACTGCTGATCCAGCCAATGGGTCTCGGCACTACCAGCGACTTGAACGGATCCCGCTTCAGACCGTGGTGGTTGTGGGTCTCATAAAACATCGCTCGCGCGCACCTTCAGCGGGCCGCGCGCACCTCCCGCGTGGTAATGAGAAAGCTGTCGCCGCCACCCTGGATTTCGACCCGGACGAAACTGATGGTGTACTCGTGCTCCGCGCCTTTGGTAACGATATCAACCTCCTCGACGATCTCCAAAGGCGTGAACGAATCCACCCGCATCTCGCAATGGGGCGAGCTGGACAGCGCGGAGAACCCGGGGCGCACGCCGTACTTGCGGAATATGTTGGCGATCTCCGTCACCTCTCCCCGGGTGGTGCAAAAGTTGCCCTGCTGATTCGCGCGCATCTGGCCCAGGATGTAAAACCAGATCTCGGCTGCGGTTGAGATAGAAGCGATCGCCAGCAGCAGAGCGAGGCTCAAGGGAGTGAGCAGTCGACGAATGAGCAAGATCGGCATCATGGTTTTGAGCCCAGCCACTGCGCACGGGTTCCTGGGCCGAGACAGAATGTTAGAGCCCGAAGGGGCGCAGGTAAACCGGCAAGCCTGAGCCGGTGTCAGCCGGCCAAGACCAGCACCAGCACCCCTGCGGCGATGAGCGCCATGGCGCTCAGCTCCAGGGCGTTGCTGCGCTCACGGAAAAAGAAAGTCGATACCCCCAGCGCGAAGACGAACTCGACCTGGCCCAGAGCTTTGACGTATGCCGCTCTCTCCAGGGTCATGGCGGTGAACCAGCCGATGGATCCCAGCGCCGAGGTGAGACCGACAAACAGGCAGGCGCGCCAGTGTTGGAACATAGCAGCGAACTGGCGTGCATCTTTTATCACAACGTAGCTTGCCGTCATTGCCGTCTGAATCGTCACCATGGTCACCAGGGTCATGCCCGCGCTGAGCTGGAAGTTGTTGATCTCGAGTGAAAGGCTCGCCCTTCGCAGCGACAGCGAAGCAAGGGCGAAGCACAGCCCGGACGCGAGGCCTACCGCGGCGGCCGGGTTCCAGAGTCGCTGAACCAGGGTGATCGCCTCGATTTGACTGCGGGCGATGGTGAGCACCACCACGCCCGAAACACTCACCAGGATCGCGGTCCACCCGGGCAGCGTGATCAGCTCGCCGAAGATCAGCGCGCCGACCAGCGCGGTGAGAAATGCTTCCGTGCGCGCGTAAGTGGTGCCTACGGCGAAGTTTCTCAAAGAGAAAAGGTAAATCAACAACGCCGTGGCAACGACCTGCGTCACGCTGGCGATGACGGCAAATATCCAGAAAGTCGCGTTGGTCTGCGGTAAGGCCGCCTGATACCACCGCGACACGGCCAGGACATAGGCCGTGGCAAAGGGAAGCCCAAAGAGAAAGCGCACCAGGGTGGCGGCCACGGGGTCCATGTGAGCGCTTAAATGTTTTTGCCCCGCGGTGCGCACCGTCTGCATGACGACGGCAAACAGGGTCAGGAAGATCCAGAGGTGAGCGCTCACAGAAAATCGGTGGTTTGTGTCCAGTAACGAGTCAAGAGCAACCCGTCCTGGCAGATTGGCGGGAAACAGTGACCTTGTTCTTTTTACGCGTTTTCTTTTACGCGAACGTCGGCGGTATCGTCGCCGCAAACGCGGAGTTCGCGCGGATCGACGCCGAGGGTTTTGCACGCCGCGTCGAATTCGGCTTCATCGGTATCCGATCTTTCCCCCTTTGCCTCGGCGACAGCAAGGTACATTCGCACCAGCAGCGCCGACGTGTCGGGGTTGCCGGTCATGGCCTTGACAGCGTCCAGCGCCTTTTCGTAGCCGTCGGCCGGCGATTTTAAAAGCGCTTTCGAATACTCGTTGAACAAGTCGACGCCTTCGTGGGGATCGAATATTTTCAGAGCCTCCAGGGTTTCGAGGATCTGATCAACGCGGATGCGTGCGCAAAAAGTGGGCGCCCCATCAGCAACCGCGGCCAGGGCGCAAGCGGCCATCGACGCCTTCAGGAACGGCCGTTGGCGGTGACGCTCCATTTCGAGTTCGTAGTCGTCCAATAGGCTTGCAAAAAATCCCGGCATATGGATTCACGCAGGTCAATCGGTCTATATCGCGATCATAAGCCTAAGTCGGCGCGTGGGGAATACGTAAGTTTGCGCCTGAGGAATTCCATGTGCATTAGGCTAAAGAGTAAATTGGAACTTTTTCCCCGGGCGTAATCCATTATGGGAAAGAAACTCACCACGCAGCTAACCGAAACGTCAGCCTAGACGGCGCGGTGCTTCGGTGCGTACAAACTTTGGGTCAGTTGAGGTGGCGGAAATCGAATCTGCGACGGAGAGGGTGTGGTCGACGGAAAGCTTGGCGTGCGAATTTCATTCTGAATGAATTTCTCTGCCACGACTTGTGGCAATCGCGAAGGGAACGAGATCATGGCGCTTCATCCCGAATATCTCGTCGCGTATTGTCGCGCATTTTGTATCACTTTCGCAGGCCCGGGTACTGCCTGGCGCGATCCGGAATTCAGCTACTGCAAGGGATGATGTAGCTGCCGCCTCATTCTAGAGCGAGTAAAGGGTGTGACGTACGCTATTCGAGTGCCGTTGCGCGCATTGCGGCAAGGAGGGGTCGATTGCCTATCGGCTCGACATTCGCTTGCAAACGCGCGTCGAGTCTGACGATCCGCGGCTTCTGAACAACCACTGCATACTCTATGCACGCGAAGCTTACGAACACGAACCAGCCCATGGGCGGCGGCTGCTTCTCAGAATTTGGATCAGTTTCGGGCCGGTTTGCCCGCTGGCACCGGAATTTTCGGATCGTTTTGATCACCGCACAGAGGGTCGAGGTTGTGGTGTTTATTCCCCGACACCTGCGAGGCGCGGGTAGAATTCCCGGTGTGCTGAAAGCTCCCCGCAGGCGACTGATAGCATTTGACAGCTTGCTCAAAAAACCCCGTTTTTCAATAGCTTGGCCCCGGCATCGGAATCTGCCGGCATCGAGTATGCAGGCTAAGTGCTTGATCGGATGGAGCCTGACCCAAGTCCGCGACTTCGTCTTTGCCGGGCCGCAACTCGGCGCGACGTCGATTTACGCTATTTGCCAGCTAACGAAGCTGATCGCTGGTCGGAATCTCTCACTGTGACAGCGGTCAAATCCAGTACCCCGGAACGGCTTATCTGCTTGAATTCAGGGGACGCTAACGCCATATTTGGGATGTATGATGAATAACACCGCCAAGTTTCATATCGGCCAGATTGTGCGCCATCGGTTCTATCCGTTCCGGGGCGTCATTTTCGACGTCGATCCGGAGTTCAGCAGTTCTGAGGAGTGGTGGTTGTCTATTCCCGAGAATATCCGTCCTCGAAAAGACCAGCCTTTCTATCATCTTCTCGCCGAGAACGAGGAAACGACCTACATCGCTTACGTTTCGGAGCAGAATCTGCAGGTCGACGATTCCGGCGAGCCGGTCAGCCACCCGCAGGTGACCGAGCTTTTCAGTGGCCTCAAAAACGGCGTCTATAAAATCTCGCGCACGCATACTCATTGACCGTCTCTACGACGGGCTGGGCAGACCTCCCAACTTTTGCTGCAAGTCTTTGCCAAAGGCGATTTAATGCTACTCCATCTTCGCTCAGCGTAGGACCGGAACTCAGCGAAACGCGTCCAGTATTAGATCGGTGTCTTCTTCAGGCACCAGCGCCCAGATGCGGCGCAAGCGTTTGGGACGGCGTTGTTCCAGCGCGAGGCGGAGCAGGCTGGCGAAGCGTGTCACTAAGATACCCCCATGCAGCGAGCCGAGCACCGGCATGCAAAGCGAACTCAGTCTGCGACGATCGGTCTCCTTCAGCACAGCGAGAAGTGCTTGCTCGATCCACGCCTCTTTCCAGGTGGGTGATTGCTCGATGTCATGGATAATGGCCAACAGGCGCACCGGCGAGCCGCTCTGAGCGACGACAGTGCCGGGTTTCATGGGCTCGAATGACGCCATGTCTTCCACCAGCTTGCCGAAGCTTTCGACAGGAGCACAGATCTCTGCCCGCGCGCTCATCAGAAGGTTGGTGTCCTCTTCCAGTGCGACGGCGGCAAAGGGAAACGGCGCCTGGTCTTCAGGCGCGGCGGTAATACGCACGCCGCTGAAAATCAGCGAGCGGCCGTAATCGTCCGATATGAGCTGAAGCGGGGACACGTTGCACTTCCCGAACGCTTTAGCGCGTTGGTTTCTTAAGTCTGTCCATAGTCTAGATCAGCATCTGGTGCACATTGGCTGTCGGTTTCGCCCGCCTGAAAAATGTTCTGTCTCTTGTAGACTCGTTACAATAGGGAAAAGTCCCAATTCGCCGTCTTTCATCTCGAGGAATAGTAGATTCCAGACTCAAGGCTATAATGCGCAAGCTCTATAAATGCGTGAACCGAACCGCACACTCCGGCTAAGCCTTTTATAAGCCCTGACCAATTCCAAAGCTACAAGGACGCCCCGTGGCTAAAGCAAAGTACGTGTTTCTTAACGATGAAATTGTTCCATGGGACGAAGCCAAGGTGCACGTCGCCACCGTGGCCTTCAAGTTCGGCACCGCAGTATTCGAAGGCCTGCGTGCTTATTGGAACGACACAGAAGAGCAGCTTTATCTTTTGTTGCTGGACGCACATATGCGCCGGCTTGCCTTCTGTCAGCGATTCATGCGCTTCAAAGATCCCATCGACCCTGAATACGTGGGAGAGAAGATTCTGGATCTGCTGCGCGCCAACGAATATCAGCAGGGGGTGCATATTCTGGCCACCGTGTTCGTCGACGCATTTGGTCCGCCTGCCACCAGCGGGCCGGTCGGTCTTGCCATTACCGCAGCGCCGAGGAGTGACCCTAAACTGCGCGAGGAAGGGTGCAGTGCTCAGGTAAGTTCCTGGCAGCGGGTGCCCGACGTGGCCATGCCCATGCGGGTGAAGTGCAACGCTAACTATCAGAACGGACGCCTGGCGTCTTTGCAGGCAAGAGCGGACGGCTATGACACCGCGATCCTGCTGAACAGCCGAGGCAAGATCTCCGAAGGTCCGTCCATGTGTTTCTTCATGATCCGGGACGGTAAAGCCGTGACCCCGACCGTGACCAGCGACATCCTGGAGAGCATCACCCGAAAAGCAGTCATCGAGCTGCTTGATACCCATCTGAAGCTGGAAGTGGAGGAGCGAGACATCGACCGTAGCGAGCTTCCCGCAGCCGAGGAAGCGTTTTTCTGTGGCACCGCGTGGGAGGTGACGCCTATCGTGTCTATCGATCGCTTAAACGTCGGCGATGGAAAGGTCGGACCGGTGGTGCGCAAGCTGCAGCAGGTTTACGCCAACGTCGCCGCCGCCAAGCTGCCGCACTATCCGCAGTGGCGCACCCCCGTTTATCCGCGCTAAATCTCGTCCCCCAGAAGGGGCCGCCATCGCCTACATGCGGCAGCCGGATTCCCGCTGGTCCGTCCCCAAGGTGTCCAGGTTATTTTTCTCATGCAGGAAGCCTTCGATGGGCGCGCGTCCGATGACGGCGTTTTCGGTGTGCAGCAGTATCGGTTGGCGCATCTGGAGATCCCACGGGCGGAAGTTAGTCGGCACACCCTTGTAGGCGTCGAAAGTGAAGTCACTCGAGGTCATATAAGCGCGCAGTGTTGTAATATCGGTGGACTTCGTCCTGACCACCGCCTCGATGACCGAGCGCAGCGCCGCCCAGGCGGCATAGTCCATGGCCCGCATCCTGCGTTTGGCAATCCGGTCGAAGCGCTGATTGAGTTGCGGCGCCCCGTGGCGCTCCCAGGTCCAGTGCCAGGCTCCGGCGCTCAGCCCCTCGCTGCCGATCACCGGACGAGGCTCTCTCACGTTGTAGGGTACGTAACGGCCGAACTCGCCGACGCTGTCGGCAACAAAAACCACGTCGTATTCCTTGCCGCTGGTCAGAAGAGCAACGTTGTTCTGGTCCCGTTGTCGCGGGTCGTTGCTCAGCACGAAGTCTCGCTGGCCAACGACCCGAAGCCGAAACTTCTGCGCCGATCGGATAAAGGCATCAGCTAATAGACGGTCCGATTTTTCTTCGCCCACCAGCAGCAACACCTTGCGCCAGCCCTTTCCGGACAGGAACTGCGCCAGTCCGTCCATCAGCATGGTGTTGCTCGGCAGGGTGTGAAAAAGCCCGGCGGCGCAGTCGCTGCCCCGGAGTCGTTCATCCGGGTGGCGAATGTTGAAGAAGATTAGATCGCGGCGGGAGAGCAAGGGCCTCAGCGATTCAATATCGGTCAGCGGCAGATCGAGCAGAAAAACCTTCGTCTCCGCATCCTGATGCAGTGCCTCTACGGCGGCCGTCGGGTCATCGCCGGCCTCGAGCGAGCGTCGCTCGAGCTTGAAGCGCAGACCCACTACGCGGCCAAGAACACGGCCCTCGCGCTCCGCGGTTCTTGCGCCGTCTAGCGGCCGGTGACGGTCCCGCAGCGTCAGTCCGGTATAGGAGCGGTGCGGCGCATAGAACGGGTCGGCTGCTCGCTGGAGGTAGACGAAGGAGAAAGTCTCCTGCGCCAGCACTGCAGTACATACGGTGAACAGGAGTAAAAGAAGTATCGGCCCCGGGCCTCTAATGATCATCTATCAGGATCCCGTAAGGCACTAAACCCACCGCTATCGAGGTAATTACTTTCAGCGACTCGGTGTCGATGATAGTGATGTCGTCCGAGAGGCCGTTGGCCACGTAGAGTTTCTTCTCATCGTGGCTGAGCGCCAGGCCCCAGGGCCGCTTGCCGGTTAAGATGTATTTGAGCACCTTTCGCGTTTTTGCATCGGCTACGGCTACGTGGTTGGCGCGCCCCAGCGCCACGTAAGCCAAGGCGCCATCTTTGGTGATGAGGAGGTCCACTGGCGTGACCTCTTCCTTGCGAAAGCCCGTCGGCAGAAACGGAATGTCGCCGATAAGCTTGAGGGTATCGAGGCTGATGATGTTGACGATGCCGGCGAGCTCAGCCGAGACCCACAATTCCTTCTCGTCCGGGGTGAGGGCGAAACGCCGCGGTCGGGTATCTACCAGGATGTCCTTGATCACTTTCCTCTGGACGGTATCGATGACGTGCACCAGGTTTGCCGCCTCGGAGGCGACGAACACCAGTCGCCCGTCGGAGGTGAACAACACGCCCTCAGGCTCCTCGCCGGTCTCATAGGTCGCCAGCAGCTCGCCGCTCTCCACGTCGAATACGGTGGCGCCGGCGTCCTCCTCGTTGGATACGTACAGGTGACGTCCGTTGGGGTGCAGGTCGAAGGTTTCGGGTTCCTCCACGCCGCGGATGCGCTTGACGATCTTTTGCGTCTCGACGTCATAGACGACGATGAGGGAGTCATCGGCGCAGCCGACGAAAAACTGAGTGCGGTCATGACTGAAATGCATGCCCCGCGGGCGGGCGCAGGTGTCGAACTCGCGGATAACCTTGTCGCTACTGTCCAGAACCGTGATGGTGCTGCTCTTTTCGTTGCTTATGAAAATGAGACCCGTGTTTTTGGCCGGCGCTAGGCCCGGGACCGCCAGGCACGCAGCAAAGAGCAGCGTAACGGCCGCCAAACGGCCGTTGCCGAAGAAGTCGTTATCGGTGAATGTCGTGGCCAAAAGCACCCTCCGGTGTTGTTTTTTGTTACTCAACGGCGCCTCTCGCGCTCAGGCCGGCGCGCGACGCGCCATTCCCTTCTTTGCATCGTAGCCGACAACGGCGAGGGCGAAGAATACGCCGGCGCAGAGCGCCACAACCAGAACCGCCTCGACGTTGAGCTTAAGGTAGAGCGCGTAACGCGCGGCTTCGACCACGTAGGTAAAAGGGTTCAGTACGCAGATCTGCCAGATGATCTCGCTGGATTCGCGCATTCGCCACAGGGGATAGAGCGCTGACGAAAGAAAGAACATGGGGAAGATGACGAAATTCATTATTCCGGCAAAGTTTTCAAGCTGCCGAATGGTGGAGGAGAGCAGCATGCCAAGCGCGCCCAGCATCAGTCCGCTCGCGACGAGTACGGGAAGCAGCGTGAACCAGCCCAGCGGAGGCAGGTCGACGATCACCAGCTCGGCAATGGCCAGAAAGGCGTAGACCTGCAGCAGCGAGACCAGCGTACCGGCGATGAGCTTGCAAAAGAGCAGAAACCACCGCGGCAAAGGCGTGGTGAGTAGAACCCGCATGCTGCCCATCTCTCGATCGTAAACCAGACTCAGCGAGCTCTGCATGCCGTTGAAAAGCTGAATCATGGCAACGAGTCCCGGCACGATGTAAGTCTCGTACGTGATGTATGTGTCGTACGGCGGGGTGATGGAAACGCCGAGAATGGAGCGGAATCCGGCGGCGAATATCAGCAGCCAGATCAGCGGACGCACAAGCGCAGCGATGAAGCGTTCCCGCTGATGCACGAAACGAAGCCCCTCGCGCCAAATCACGCCTTTGAGGCAGATCAAATAGTGGAGTCGTGCCGTGGTCATGGCGTGGCGGCGTCCGCGCTTGACGCTTGTTTGGTTGCCGCCGTCAACGCGGCGAAAGCAGCGTTGACGTCGGCGCAACCGGTTTTATCGAGCACGTCTTCGACCGCTGCGGCCGCGCGCACGCGTCCCTGGTGAAGCACCACCAGGTCGTCGTTCGGCCAGACTTCGTCCACCAGGTGAGTGGCCCAGAGCACCGTGAGTCGTGAATCGGCGCAAAGCTGGTGAACGTGTTCCACCAGCCCGGTGCGGGAGGGCACATCCAGTCCCACCGTGGGTTCATCCAGCAGCAAAAGCGTCGGCTCACACAACAGCGCGCGGGCGATTTCCAGGCGTCGCCGATGGCCGCCGTTGAGATTTCGCGCTTTCTCCTGCTCGCGACCCTCAAGCCCCATGCGCTCGAGGCAAATCGTCGCGCGGCGCTCACAGTCCTTTCTCGACAAGCCCCTGAGCGCGCCGAAATAGGCCATGTTCTGGGCTACGCTCAGGTCCAGATCCAGCGTTTGTTGTTGAAACACGATGCCCATTTGCGCCAGAGCATCGCGGGGTGCTTTGGCCAAGTCCACACCGAGCACCCGGATGCTTCCCTCGCGGCTGGCAATGAGCCCGCAAAGCAAAGAGAAGAGGGTGGATTTGCCGGCGCCGTTCGGGCCCAGGATGGCGGTGAAGCGCCCCGGACGGATTGACAGCGAGACGCCGTCAAGGGCCGTCTTCGACCCGTAGGCGAAGTGGAGACCGTTGATCTCGACTCCCAAACCGAATTTGGCCGCCTCCACCTCTCATCGCTCCACAGAAAACGAGGGGATGATGGTAACGGAAGCTATGGAGCATTCGGAGATACCGCGACCAAGGCAGGCGCCGACCGAGATAAGTCCGCTTAAGCTCTTGATTCGTCGGCAATCCCGGATGCGCCAGTTCAGACCTTTAGCCCCGTTCAGCGCCCGCGGGCGCCAGCGTGACCGCGCTCTAGCCCAGCGATACCCGGTTTCTTGGCGCTATGCGGGTAATTGACTTGCATCCGGGGAGATGGCTTAGAATGGCGCACCCCAAGACCAATAACTCAGGCGTATTAGAGGAGATCGTCATGAAGTCGTGGACTCGCCCGGTAATCGTAGAACTACAAGTCGGTATGGAAATCAACTGCTACGTCTGCGCCGAGCTCTGATTTCTCGGTCCGAAGACTGAGCACCGGTCCTCCAGATCCGAGGAGTGATCCGGATCATCGTTCTGGGAGCCGCGGCCGGTGGCGGCTTTCCCCAATGGAACAGCAACAGCGAAGCCTGCCGCAGGGCACGTCACGGCGATACCGCTGCGCTTCCCGCCACCCAAGCCTCCATTGCCGTCAGCGCGGACGGAAGCCGCTGGTTCGTCGTCAACGCGGCGCCGGATCTGCGCGAGCAGATTAACCGGGAGGCAAGCCTCCATCCTAAAGGCGGCCTGCGCTCTTCGCCTATCGCCGGTGTAGTGCTTACCAACGGTGACGTGGATGCCGTCGCCGGTCTTCTGCACTTGCGCGAGCGCACGCCTTTTGTCCTTTACGCCCACACGAGGATTTTCGGAGTTCTGGAGGAAAACCCGATCTTTCGGGTGCTCGTCGCTGACGTCGTCGAGCGGCAGCGCTTCGAGTTGAATCAGTCGTTTGCCTTGCGCGGTCCTGGCGGATACGAAAGCGGACTCGAAGTGACGCCGTTCGCGGTGCCGGGAAAGGTGGCGCTTTATAAGGAAGACGCAAACAAAGGCGTAGACTTTGGAACCGAGGAAGGAGACACCATTGGACTCGAAATCAGCGACGCAAGCGGGAAGAGAATGCTCTACGTCGCCAACTGCGCCGATGTCAGCGACGCATTGCGATCGCGTATCGAGGGCGCCGATCTTCTTCTTTTTGACGGTACCCTTTGGCGGGACGACGAAATGATCGTTAGTGGCGAGGGTCAAAAGACCGGACGGCGCATGGGTCACGTGTCCATGTCCGGAGAAACCGGCGCAATGGCGTCGCTGGACGGGATCCAGGTCCAGCGTAAGGTCTTCATTCACATCAACAACACCAATCCGGCGCTGCTATCCGATTCGCCCGAGCGGCAGGAGCTCGAGTCCGCGGGCTGGAAGGTGGCCTACGACGGAATGCGTATCGACCTGTCGTGAGTTTGGACTCATCCGAAGCGTTGGAAAAACGCCTTCGCCGTATAGGCGCGGAGCGCTATCACGACAAGCATCCGTTTCACGCGCTGATGCGCGACGGCAAGCTCAACAAGGGTCAGGTTCAGGCCTGGGCGCTGAACCGTTATTACTATCAGAGCCGCATTCCGATCAAGGATTCCGCGCTCATGTCGCGTCTCACTGACGTGGAAACGAGACGCATCTGGTCGCAACGGGTGCTGGACCATGACGGCAGCCACGAGGGCCAGGGCGGGATCCGTAAATGGCTGCATCTTTGCGAGCGTCTCGGACTCGACCGCGATTTTGTCGTCTCGGAAGAGGGTATCCTGCCCGTAACTCGCTTCGCCGTAGACGCCTACGTCAACTTCGTGCGTGAACGCCCGTTGCTGGAAGCCATCGCCTCATCGCTCACTGAAATGTTCGCCCCGGCCATCATTTCCGAACGCACGTCATCGATGCTGGCGCGCTACGACTTCGTCGACGAAGACACCTTGAGCTACTTCAAAGATCGCTTAACACAGGCACCGAGGGACGCGGATTTCGCCCTGGATTACGTCAAGCGTAACGCCACAACTCCCGATCTCCGCGAATCGGTCTGTAAAGCGCTGCTGTTCAAGACGGACCTGCTCTGGGCCCAGCTGGACGCGCTCCACCTGGCCTACGTGGACCCGAAAATGCCGCCGCCGGGGGCATTTGTTCCCCGAGACGCCTGAGAGACCGCGACGGATGGCCAAAGGTGACCATTTGAGTCTCACTTTCCGGCCTGCGCTGGCGGATTTCGTGCGCCTTCAGCACGACGACGCGCGGGACCGATGGGTGCTGCAGGCACCGGAGCGCGTTTTGGTGCTGGACGAGAGCGGCAAGGCCATCGTCGACTGCTTTGACGGCAACACCAGTCTTGGGGAGATTATCGATGCTCTGGTGACCGAGTATGACGCGCCGCGGGACGTCATTGACCACGACGTCCGCGTTGTCGTCGGGCTGCTGGAGGAAAAGCGCTTCCTGCGGGTTGAAGATGGATGATGGCAAATAAAGGGAGCAAACAGACAAGCGTTCTTGAGCCGCCGCTGGCGATGCTGGCGGAGCTCACCCACCGCTGTCCGCTGCAGTGTCCCTATTGTTCGAATCCGATTGCGCTTGCGCCGCGCAGCGACGAACTTGAAGCTTGGGAATGGGCGGATGTGTTTGGCCAAGCGGCGTCGCTGGGCGTCCTCCAGGTACATCTTTCCGGTGGTGAACCCACGGCGCGGAAAGACCTGAGCGCGATAATCTCGGCCGCCAACGAGGCCGGCATCTACACCAACCTCATCACCTCCGGCGTGCTGTTGACGCGGTTGCGGCTGGAGGAATACAGGGGTGCCGGGCTCGACCATGTGCAGATCAGCTTCCAGGATAGTGACGCCGCGAACGCGGACCGGATCGGCAACTACGCCAACGGACACCAGCGAAAGCTCGAAGCGGCCCGCCTGGTGCGCGCCCTTGGTCTACCGCTCACCGTCAACGCGGTCGTGCACCGGCAGAATCTGGACCACCTGCCCCAGATCATCGCCATGGCGCACGCCCTGGACGCCCAGCGGCTCGAAATCGCCAACGTCCAGTATTACGGCTGGGCGCTCAAAAACCGCGAGCTCCTCATGCCCACTCGGGACCAGGTGGAACAAGCCACCACGGCGGCCACGGCGGCGGTGGAGGAATATCGGGGACGGATGGCCATCGATTACGTGGTGCCCGACTACTACGCGCGGCGCCCCAAACGCTGCATGGACGGCTGGGGCAGTCAATATTTTGCCGTCACCCCCCGCGGGCGGGTTTTGCCCTGCCACGCGGCGGAGAGCATCACCGGAATGGAATTTTCCTCGGTACGGGACCGTCCGCTGGAATGGATCTGGCAAAACGACCCGGCCTTCAACCGCTTCCGCGGCACCGGCTGGATGCCGGAGCCCTGCCGCAGCTGCTCCTTCAAGGAGAAGGACTTAGGCGGCTGCCGCTGTCAGGCGTTCGCGCTCACCGGCGACGCCGCGGCCACCGACCCGGTTTGTGAATTTTCGCCGCGCCACCAGGAACTGACGTCGCTGCTGGAGCCCGGTCCGGACGAGGTGGCCTCTAATTACGTCTACCGCCACTGACCGCCGGCCTGGGGGCCCTTGGCATTGAGCTCGGGTTGGCGGTAATCTTATTCCCGCCCCGATTCCCTCGATTGCGGGCATACGACTTTACACAATAACGCGACCGTTACCACCTCCAAGGGGGAGAACCCGATGACAATTAGAGCCATTTCCATCGCCCGTGCCGCCGGTGCTGCACTGAGCGCGGCGTTTCTGGCACTGGCACCTCAATCCAACGCGCAAGAGACGTCCACCGGAACCATGTACGGCGACATGCTGAGCGTGACCCAGGACATGCTCAACTTTGCCGCCGGAGACGGGAATAACTTCCTGCACACCAACGGCAACTACGCACAGACGCGTTACTACCCGAACCGCCAGATCAATGTCTCCAACGTTGACAAGCTTCGGCCCGCGTGGATCTTCCAGACAGAGATCGTGGAAACCATGGAGACCTCACCCATCGTGGTGAACGGCATCATGTATGCGACCACGGCCTTCAACCATGTTTACGCGCTGAACGCCGAGACCGGCCAGGAGATCTGGCACTACAAGCACAAGATGGGGCCGATCACCACCTACTGCTGCGGGCCCAACAACCGCGGTGTCGCCGTCTATCGCGACATGGTGTACATGGGAACCCTGGACGCAAAGCTGGTGGCCCTCGACGCCAAGACCGGAAAGCTGATGTGGGAGACCCAGCTTGCGGATCCGGAGCTCGGATACAGCGAGACCATGGCGCCGACGGCGGTGAACGGAAAGATCCTCATCGGCACCAACGGCGGCGAATACGGTATACGCGGCTTCGTAAAAGCTTATGACTGGAAGTCGGGAGAGCTGCTCTGGACCTTCCACACCATCCCGGAAAATTCGGTCGGCGTATGGGCCAAAACCGACGCCACCGGCCGCGACCTGTTGCGGAACATCGCGATGGAGAAAACCGATCTGGAGAAGATGGGCGATCCATACAAAACCCTTGGCGGCGGCGTGTGGCAGAACCCCGCCGTGGACCGAGACCTTAATCGCATCTTCTTTGTTGTCGGCAATCCTTCTCCGGACCTGGACGGATCCTTGAGGCCGGGAGACAACCTCTATACCGACTCCCTGGTTGCCGTGGATCTGGATACGGGCAAATACGTCTGCCACTTCCAGTACATCGCCCACGATGTCTGGGACTTGGATGCGGTCAGTCCGCCGATATTGACCGATGTGCGCGACAATAAGGGCAACACGGTGCCGGGACTGCTGCACGCCGGCAAGACCGGCCACGTGTACGTGCACGACCGCCGCGACTGCAAGCTGCTGCGATTCTCGGAAGCCATGGTGCCGCAGGAAAATATGTGGGTATTGCCCACCAAGGAGGGCGCGCGAATGCTGCCCGGCGCCAACGGCGGCGTGGAGTGGTCGCCAATGGCGATTAATCCCAACCTGCGTCTGACTTACGCTATCAATCTGCACCAGCCGATGACCTACCACGTGGAGAGCACGCCGTATCCGGAAGGCAAGCTCTGGCTTGGCGGCGCCTTCAAGGTGATTCCCGGCGAGGAGCAGTGGGGCAATGTCACCGCGGTGAATTACGACACCGGCAAGATCCGATGGAAGGTCAAGACCCAGCAGCCCATGATCGGTGGAGTGCTTGCGACGGCCGGCGGCCTGGTGTTTACCGGCGAGGGCAACGGCCAGTTCAAGGCCTATGACGCCGAGACAGGAAGCGTGCTGTGGAACTTCCAGGCGGGCGCTGGCGTAAACGCGCCGCCGTCCTCCTACACCGTGAAGGGCAAGCAGTACATCGTCGTTGCCGCGGGCGGAAACACCCAGCTCAACTTCAAGCGGGGTAACAACATCATCGCGTTTAGCCTTGCCGATTAAAAGCTCGGCGGCGGGGTCGGGAAGGCCGGCCCCGCCGCGTCATTTCTGTTCGAGCTTGAAATCTGAATGATGCACCTCTGGATGCGACGGGCCCTTGTTCAAAGGCTCGGGTTTTTACTCGCTCTTGCCCTGCTCGCAGCGTCAGCTGCGAACGCGGATCAGGATCAAACAAAGATTGCGCTTTGCACCGGCTGCCACGGTGCCAGCGGTATGCCCACCGATCCCTCCATACCCATCATTGCGGGCCAGGAATTTTACTACCTCTATGTACAGCTGAAGGATTACAAGGCGGGCCGGCGGGCGAATCCAATCATGAGCGGCATCGTCTCTCAGTTGGAAAAAGCGGAGATGCAGGCGCTGGCGCAGCATTTCGCCGAACAGAAATGGCCTTCCATCCAGTTCAGCGCCGACGAAGCAACGATTAACAAAGCGCAGCAGGCAACAGCAGCGGGCCAGTGCGTTCAGTGTCATCTCGGCGGGTTCGAAGGCAACAGCCGGGTACCGCGGCTTGCTGGCCAGCAGGCAGCCTACCTCGAGCGCACCATGCTCGAGTTCAAAAACAAGGTGCGGCTCAATTCACCGGCAAAAGGGACGCTTTTGAGCGCCTACCCCGACGAAGATATTGCCGCCATGGCGCGCTTCCTCGGGGGGCTGTAACAGGACTTAACCTCGGGGCCCAGGCCTCAGTTCGCGGCCAGCAGATCGCGCACCGCGTCGTTTGCGGCCAGGTCTGCCGCCGTCTTTCCCCGCGCGTCCCGGCGTTTGTCGTCTGACCCCGCCTCGAGCAGCGCCTTGACGACTTCCGCGTGGCCGCGCTCGGCGGCGATCATCAGCGCGGTGCGTCCGCGATCCTCGATCAAGTCCGGCGCAGCGCCACGCTTCAGCAGCAGCGTGACCGTGATCAGCCCTTCGGCAACGGGAACGTCGTTGGTGTGACCGGCGGCCCACATCAGCGCCGTCAGACCGTGCGCGTAGCGCTCGTCGATCCCCAGTCCCGCATCGAGCAGCATGGCGACGATGCGCGGGTAGCCTTTTGCGGCGGCGTAAACCATGGCGCCTTTTCCGGTTGCGTCAAGCAGCTCGGGGCTGGCGCCTGCCCGAATCAGCATCTCGGCGATGCGGACGTTTCCGTTGTAGGCGGCGGCGATGAGTGGCGACACATTTCGCCGACTCGGTGTATTCGGGTCAGCGCCTGCCTCGAGAAGGATTTCTGCCGTGCGGCGCCGGTTCATAGTGACTGCGCGCAGCAGCGCCGTGCTGCCGGCAATGTTCTGGTGATGCAGGTTGCTTTTCTTCTTGATCAGCAGCCTGAGCGCCTCCTTCTCACCCGCGCGTGCGGCGCGCAGCAACGCTGTGTTGCCGAGGCGATCGCGGGCATCGACCGAGGCGCCCTTCGAGAGCAGATCTGTCATCAGTTCGATACAGCCACGTTCTGAGGCGTCGAAAAGGAGGAAGTTACGCAGCCGGTCGTTCATCTGCTGTTGATTGACGATGCGGCGCTGACGCAATTCCTCGCATACCACGGAACGGCCGCCGTTCTGAGCGGGCAGCAGCAATTTGAGGTGTGGCGTTTTTCCTCCGGCAATCAGGCGAAGCGCAATCGCTGACGGCGCCGCCGCCAACAGCGACAGCAGGACGGTCAACGCCGCGAGCCGACTGAGATGGTTCTTCCGCCAGTGCATGGCGCGCGAGCATAGCATTTCATTATTGGAAACAAGGACGCAAATCACCGGCGCGTCTCTGTGCTGCCTCTTGCCGCAGTGCAATATCCGGCTCTTTCGCACGACTTTTTTTCCTGTCGCTGAGGCAGTAAGCTTAAGCCTCGCCGAGGGGCTGAGGCCTGGGCTTGCGGCATTTTTGTCGCTTTCATCAATAAAGAAGAAATTGCCATCGGAGGGTCCAAGTAAAGGTCTAAACTGACTTTGCCACCGTCGTAACTTTGCTCCCTTTGGCGGCGCGCCAGATTTCTCAGATCGACCAGCGATAGTGACGTCCACTGCCGGCGTTTGTCCGGCTTGATGACGTACCATTCTGTGCTTCATGAGCGAAAGAACAAAAAAAGCTACAACAGCGAATACCTGTGCTCGGGTTGGGTTCCTAGCAACCGCCTGGGGCAGGGGATATCAGCCAGACCATCTAGGAGATAGGAGACAAGCATGAACAAGAAGGCAGCATTTCTCAGTGCAGGCGTCCTGGCCTGCGTAATCGCAGGCGGAACTCCCGCGTTCGGCCAGAGCAACATAGACAAGATGCGCGGATTCAACGTTACCGGCACCAGCCTGGATATACCGACGGTTCCGCAGGACAGTGAAGTGGCCGCGCAGGTGCGCAAGAACCTGCAGCGGGTAAAGATGCCGCCGGGGTTCAAGATCGATCTGTTCGCCCTGGTGCCCGACGCCCGGCACATGGCGGTGAGCAAGAGCATCGGTGTGGTTTTTGTCGGCACTCGAAAATCCAAGGCTTGGGCCGTTACCGATCGCGACAGGGACCGCGTCGCCGACGAGGTCAAGGTCCTGGTGCCGAGCATCAAAATGAAAGTGCCCAACGGGATGTGCATGACCAACGACGGGGTGCTCTATCTCGTCGAGCACAATCGGGTCCTCATCCTGCCCGCAATTGAATTCTTCTACGAGAGTCCGGATGTCGCCATCGACGGAATCATCGAGCCGCTGGTTCCGGTCGAGGAAGAGTCCTTCAATCACGGCGCCCGTACCTGCACCATCGGGCCGGACAACAAGCTCTATATCACTCTCGGGCAGCCGTTTAACGTGCCCGCGAAGGAGAAGCTCGCATTGTACAAGCAATGGGGTATCGGCGGCATAATCCGCATGAACCGCGACGGCTCCGATCGCGAGGTCTACGTGGACGGCATTCGGAACTCCGTGGGCCATGCCTGGAACCCCGCTAACGGCCAGCTTTGGTTTACCGACAATCAGGTCGACGGAATGGGCGATGACATACCGCCGGGTGAGCTGAACCGGGTTACCCAAAAGGGCCAGAACTTTGGCTTCCCGTGGTACGGGGGCGGCGATACCCGCACGGCGTTATACGCGGACGAGGATCCGCCGGCAGACGTCGTCTTTCCCGAGGTCAACATGGTCGCGCACGCGGCTGACCTGGGCATGATGTTTTACAGCGGCAAGATGTTTCCGAGAAAGTATCAGGGCGGCATTTTCAGCGCCCAGCACGGCTCGTGGAACCGCACGACGCCGGTCGGTGCCCGCGTCATGTTCACTTCCTTGAACGAGGACGGCAGCGCGAACGAAACGGTGCCGTTCGCCGAGGGCTGGCTGGTGGACGAAACAGGCGAGTATCTGGGCCGTCCGGTGGACGTGGTGCAGTATATCGACGGATCGATCCTGGTTTCGGATGATCTCGTCGGGGCCATCTACCGGATTTCGTACGAGGGCTCTTAGTCGCCCGGTTCAAGTACGGGGGCGGCGCATCGGCGCCGCTCCCGCGCTCGAGCTTCAAATCGTAATCAGATTTCTCTACTCGAACTTTTTGGAATCAGAATGTATGTGCACAAGCGACAGGGCATTGGCTTTGCAAGCGCGCTTTGCTTTTTGTTGACGGGTCTGGCCGGCGTCGTTGATGCCGGTGGAAGCGCGGAGGCAGGAAATGAAAAGGCCGCGATGTGCATCGCTTGCCACGGCAAGGACGGCTTGAGCCGCCGGCCCGACGTGCCGCATATCGCAGGGCAGAGCGAAATTTACATGAGCGCGCAGCTGCGCCGTTTCCGCTCCGGGGAGCGGGTTCACCCGGAAATGAACGTCATCGCCATGAGTCTGAGTGACGAGGACATAGACAACCTGGTGGCCTGGTATTCGAGCATCCAGGTCGAAGTCAAGCTTCCTCAATAACAGCCGTCTGGGTTTCAGAGCGCCCCATCCACGGCGACGTCCAGCAGGTAAGGTCCGCCGCACTCAAATGCGGTCCTGACCGCGTCCCCCAGCTCATGCGGGTGATTCACCCGTTTCCCCTCGACCCCGAAGCCGCCAGCGATGCGCACGAAGTCGACCGCCGGTTGGGTGAGGTCCATGTGAGGATAGGGCCGCTCTGCAGCGATGTGCGCTTCGTGCCGGTAGCGATCCATGTTGAGCTTCAGGATCCGATAGCTGCCGTTGTTGATAATCAGAAAAACCACCGCAACGCCATGGTGGGCGGCGCTCCACAGGGCCTGCAGGGTGTAGCAGGCCGAGCCGTCTCCGGAAATACAGATCACCGGGCGCTCGGGGTTGGCCAGCTTCAATCCCAGCGCGCTCGGCAGCCCCTGGCCGATGCCGCCGCCGCGGGACATCAGCAGGTCCGAAGGGGTTTTGAAATCCAGGGTGCGCAGCATATCCGGACTCGCGGTGATGGCCTCGCTTGCTACGCACACGTTTTCAGGAAGCGCTTTGGCAAGCTCGGCCATCAGGCGCGCCGAAGACATGTCCCGGTTACCGAGCGGCGCGGCGGCTTTTTCCGCCTGTGCCTTTTGCGCCGCCCGCTTTTCCTTTTCCAGTTGTCGCCGTCTCTCCACAGCAGCGGAAATAAAGGCCTCGTCCGCGGCGTCGTTCAGCCGTTCTGTAAAGCAGCGGAGCGCGAGCCCGGGATCCGCCTGCAGGCCGACGTCCACGCGATAGTTGCGACCGAGATTGGCGGGTGAGGGATCAATTTGCACCAGCTTCGCAGCGTTCGGAAACGGATCTGCGTCGGCGAACCACGTCTCCTCGAAGAACTCACCGCCTACCATCAGCACCACGTCGCTGTCGCCGACGCGCTCCCGCATTGCCGCCTGGTCGTTGGCCATCCGATCACGGAACTGGGGGTGCTGGTTGGGGAAGTTGAGCCTTGCGGGAAGGACCACGCTGTAGACGGGCGACCCAAGGAGCTCGGCGAGCTCGATTAGGGCCTGGGTGGCGCCGGAGCGCGCCACTTTGTCGCCACATACGATTAATGGTCGTCGGCTGTTGATCAGAATGTCCGCTGCCGCGTCAACGGCGGCCGGATCGGGCGGCGTGCGCGAAAAAAACTCCGATGGGGGCATGGGTGGATGGGTAGTCTCCTGTTCCATGACGTTAATGGGCAGCGAGACAAACACCGGTCCAGAAGGCGTCTCCCGCGCGGTCTTGAACGCGCGGTTGAGCACCAGCGGCAGCTCGTCGGCGCTCTGCGCCTCGACGCTCCACTTGGTCAGCGGTTTCGCCATGGCGACGAGATCGTGTCCGAGGAGGGGCTCTCGAAGGCGCATGCGGCTGTCCTGCTGCCCGGCAGTCACCACCAACGGCGTTTGCCCTTCCCAGGCGTTGTAGACGGAACCGAGGCCGTTTCCGAGCCCCGGAGCCACGTGCAGGTTCACCACGCCCACATTGCCGCTGGTCTGGGCGTAGGCGTCGGCCATCGAAACGGCGACGGCTTCGTGCAGAGCGAGGATGTATTCGATTTCGGGGTGCTCCAGCAGGCTGTCCATGAGCGGAAGCTCGGTGGTTCCGGGATTGCCGAAGATGTATCGAACGCCTTCGGCTTCGAGGGCTTGCATCAATATCTGTTTGCCGGTGAATTTTCTACCCATCGGAATTCGCTTATGCTGCTTGTCGAGTCAGGTTATCGAATTCACAGCGGCGGATCGATGCCGGGCTAAAATGGCGAAGCCGCTAATATGGCGCGGTATTCGAACTTTGCCGTGCTGGAACGTCGATTTTGAATCACGACCTAAAGCAAGAACAAATCGAACGCCGGGTGCGAGAAGCACTGAACGCGTCAGGTCAAGACTATGAGATCATGGCCTGCGATCCGGCGCTCGCCGATACGGCGGATTTCTGTGCCCACTACGGCATTCCCCCGGAAAAGTCCGCCAATACGATTCTGATCAAGGCCAAGACAGGGGGCGAGCGTTTCGTCGCCTGCGTGCTGCTTGCCGACTCCAAGCTGGATGTGAACCGAACGGTGCGAAAACGCCTTGGCGCCCGCCGAGTATCTTTTGCCTCGGCAGAGGAAACCCGTAGTCTCTGCGGGATGGCGCTCGGCGGCGTGACGCCGGTTGCCCTGCCGCACGGAATGCCGGTGTGGGTGGATACCCGGGTGATGAAGGCCGACTACGTCATACTCGGTGCGGGCGTGCGGGAGGCGAAGATCAAGGTGAGCCCGGCTCTGTTCGAAAGCCTGCCCGGTGCAGAAATCGTGGAAGGTCTCGCGGTACCGATCCAGTCCGGCTGAATCGACGCCTGGCGCGGGTTGCCCTCGCATATCGATCAGAGTGGGCGTCGTAAAATACTCGTGATCATTAAATTTCCAGGAAGTGTCATGTCAAAAACCATGATCGTAACCGGGGCATCCAGAGGCATCGGTGCCGCCGTTGCGACGGTGGCCTCGGCCAAGGGCGTCAACCTGATGCTGAATGCGCGCTCGGAAGACGCCCTCAACGAGCTAGCGAGATCGCTCGGCGTCGATCCCACACGTATCGTCGTCGTTGCAGGCGATGTCAGTAACGAGCAAGTTTGTGACCGAATCGTTGCTACGGCGATCGAGCGCTTTGGCGGCATCGACGTTGTGGTCAACAACGCTGGCATCCTGGATCCCATCGGTACCCTGGACACCGTCACCGCGGACGACTGGGTGCGAAACTTGATGGTCAATGTTGCCGGGCCCGTGCTGCTCTCCCAGCGCGCGATTCAATTTCTGCGTGAACGTCATGGCTGTATCATCAATATCTCCAGCGGTGCCGCAGTCAAAGCCGTGCGGGGATGGTCCGCCTACTGTACTTCCAAGGCGGCGCTGAACCATTTCAATCGCATGCTCGCTGCCGAATTTCCGGAAATTACCGCCATTGCTGTGTCACCGGGCATGACGGCGACGGATATGCAGGTGATGGTGCGCGAGCAAGGCGAGGGACGCATGCCGCGTGAAGAGCACCAGCGCTTCATCGACGCCCATCGCAGAGGCGAGCTGCGGTCGCCTGATGCAGTGGCCCGCGTCATCGTCGCGCTCGGTCTGAGCGCGCCGCGGGAAATGAGCGGAGAGTTCGTGACCGTGGACGATCCCAGGGTTACATCCCTTTTGTAACTTGTGGCGAATTAATAACACAAGCGCGCGAACGCGCAGTGGGGAGAAGCACCATGAGGCAACGCTGGGTAAATCGCCCGCAGGGATCCAACTGGGGCGACTTCGGTCCCGACGACCAGCGCGGTCGATTGAACCTCCTTACGCCGGCAAAAGTGCTTCAAGGCGTGGCGGAGGTCAAAGAAGGATTGAGCTTTTGCCTGAGTCTTCCTCTCAACATGCCCGGAGGCAACGCGGTCAATCCGAAGCGGCACCCGCCAGTGATTTCGCCCGTTCACGTGGGGAAAGACGTTTATTACAACTATGTCTGGAAAGAGCACGGCGCCGGCAATAGGGACGTCACCTCCGACGAAGCGGTAACCTTTTACAGTCAGTACTCGACCCAATGGGACAGCTTCGCTCATGTGGGCACGCTGTTCGACGCCGACGGGGACGGTAAGCCGGAGCCGGTCTATTACAACGGCTACCGGGCCTACGAGCACATTGGCGGGGCTAAAGACTCTGGCGAACTCGGGGCAAAAGCCTTAGGCATTGAGAACATGGCGGAGACGGGCGTACAGGGGCGCGGCGTGCTGGTGGATCTGCACGCCCATTTCGGACACGAACGCGTGGCCGTAAATCACGCCATGCTGATGGATGTTTTCAAAAAGGACGATGTGGTCGTGGAAACAGGTGACATGTTTCTGTTTCACAGCGGCTGGGACGATATGATTACGCAAATGGGCGGCGATCCCGATGCGGAAAAGCTGCACGCTTCCTGCGCGGTGCTCGACGGATACGACCCGAAGCTTCTGCAATGGATTACAGACAGCGGTATCGTCGTCATTGCCAGCGACAACATGGGCGTCGAGGATGCCCGCGGCTTCGGTGATACCCAGGACGGACCGTCGCGACTGCCGCTCCACCGCCACTGCCTGTTTCGCCTCGGCGTCCACCTGGGAGAGCTGTGGTACCTCTCGGAGCTCGCCGCGGCGCTTAAAAAGCGCAATCGATCGCGTTTTCTGTTGACCGCGCCGCCGCTTCGAATGCCCGGCGCCGTCGGATCGCCGGCGACGCCGGTGGCCACCCTGTGAACGCGAAATCTCCCCCGGTGTGGCGGTCACTGCTCTACGTGCCGGCGAACAACCAGCGCTTTATCGACAATGCCCACACTCGCAACGCCGACGGACTGATTCTGGATCTGGAAGACAGCGTGCCTCCCGGCGAGCGCGATGCCGCCCGTGCTGCGCTGGAGCGGTCGGTGGAGACTGCGGGCTGCGGTCACAGCGACGTGCTGGTGCGCATCAACTCGGGCGCCCCGGACATGGACGCCGACTTGAACGCTGCAGTCATTGCGGGCATCACTGCGCTGGTAGTGCCCAAGGCCGAAACGCCGGCGCAAATCACCGCGATTTCCGATAAAGTCGATGCGCTCGAGACGGCGCGCGGAATTGAAGCGGGCGGCATTCGCTTTTTCGTTCTCATCGAATCGCCGGAAGGTCTACTCAACGCACGCGACGTGGCCCGCGCGGATCCACGCGTCGTCGCCCTCAGTCTCGGTAGCGAAGACTTTGCCGCCGAGACCGGTATGCAGCCCAACGAAGACAATCTAATGATTCCGAAGCAGCTGACGCTGTTTGCGGCCCGCGCCGCCGGGGTCATGCCCTTAGGCCTCGTCGGCAGCATCGCCGCGTATCAGGATATTGAAAACTTCGAGCGGATCGCCCTTCGCTCCCGCGCGCTGGGATTTGAAGGCGCGTCTTGCATTCACCCGAGCGCGGTGCCGGTACTGAACCAGGCTTTCACGCCCAGCCGTTTCGACGTAGAGAAGTCCAAACGCATCCTCGCCGCCAGCGAGCAGGCTGCAGCGGAAGGCCGCGGCGCGTTCGAGCTGGACGGTAGGATGGTCGACGCGCCGGTTGTGGCGCGGGCAAAGCGCCTGCTGGAAAAAGCCGAAGCGATCAAGCGACGTCGGAACCGTATTTCCTAAACCTCCCGCGGCTCCGGTATCAGCGCCCGGTAATCAGGCTCTCGTTTGTATGGACTGAAGCATGCGTTCCACGTCCGATTTGTATTTGTCGAAATAGTGCGAGCGCGTTCCGGTATAAAGAATCAGGTAGAGCTTTTCTTCGCTGGTCGCGCCGGCGGCGATGCCTTCGAACTCGAGACCGTCTGCGGAAAGGAACTGCATTTCGAAGCGGAATCCGGGTAGCGCGCCGAACTGAAACGGGCGAAGATTCGAGGAGCTGACGTCAGCGGCGCCGCTGGCGGTCATGCTGTCGACGACGAATTCCTGTACTTCGGTCGCGCTCATGCCGGCGCGAAACTGCGGCAGTTTCTTATCCTGGCCGAAAACCGGAAACAGGACATCGCCTTCGTTTACGCCGTTAACGAGACGTACTGCCTGAAGTAGAGGACCATCGACCGTCCAAAGCTCGACGGCGCCCTGTTTGGCGTGGTTCCACTGAATTTGCGGTTCCACGGAGTAAACCTCTGAAACCTGATAGCGTTGCGGCTCGAGCAGCGTGTAATGCGTGCAGGCCGAGAGCAGCAGCACGATGATCGAAATTGAAGCGCGTGTTTTCATTTCAATTGTCCTACAGCTGATCCAGATAACTTTTCACCATGGCATAATCACTGGCTTTCGGTGCAGCGCGCAGATACGCCTCGAAGGCTGCGCGTGCTTCCGCCGTGTGGCCTTCCCGCCAGTGAACCAGGCCGAGTGATCGATAAGCTTCCGCCGGGGCGCCTTTTTGTCCCAGGGCGGTGGTGTAGGCCTCGACGGCATGCTGCGCGTCGCCTTCGTCGCCGCGGATGCGGTAAAGCTCGCCAAGGAAGTACTGAAGCTCCGGTCGCTCTCCGCGGTTCTCGATCAGGCGCTTGAGCATGATCTCGCTTCCAGCCAGCTTGCGATTGCGCAGGTCGTCCCGCAGCCATTCGGAGAGATAAGGGTGGGTGATCTTAGCGTGACGTTCCGCGCCGACATCGACGCCGCGCGCAGACGCGGGAACGGCGGTGGCCAGCCCCTTGAGCGTATCTATTCGTTCTTCCGTGCTCGGATGGGTGGCAAAAAAGATGAGCTGATTCGGATCACCGGAGGCGTCCCGCTCCTGCAACAGCGCCTGCCAGATCTTCGGCGCTTCGTCAGGGCTGTAACCGGCCTTGGACATCATCTCGAAACCGACATCATCGGCCTCGCGTTCGAATTCACGGGAATACGACATTAGGGCGCCCATCGCGACCAGGGCACCGATGTCTCCGACGTAGCCGACGCCCGCCATGGCCGTGGCGATGGAAAAAAAGGTCATGGCGCTGGCTGTGTCGCGTACGGTGCGCCATTGCTGAATGCTGTGCCGTCGGAAGTAGTGCCCGAGCTCGTGACCAAGGACGTACGCAAGTTGCGCTTCGTTTTCTGCGCGAAGAATCAGCCCGGTCCATACCTGCATGAACCCGCTCGGATACATGGAGGCGTTGAAGTGTGGGGTGCGCACGATGTAAACGCGAACATCTGCGCAGTACTCGGGCGAGAGGCGGCAGATGATCTCTTTGACGTAGGCGTTGATCTCGGGATCGGTAAGCACGCGACCCGACGCTGCAAGCCGGCGTTCCACATCCTCCGACGCCATCCACAATCCGGCTTCGTCGGTGGTGATGTCTGGACGTTCTCCCGGCTGAATGTTTGCCGTATCTGGTAAGGTCTGCGGCGTGGCGCACCCACTCAGCCCGAGTATAGTCGAGAGCACGAAGGTGGCACGAAGGAGCATGGATTAAAGCGGGGCGTCTGTGAGGAGACTATCGATAGCTTGGCGCGCGGGCTCCGGCGTGCGCAGATCACCGGCCCCGCTGATGAGGCGGTTAAACCACACGACCTCGCCGGTCTGCAGGTCCACCAGGGAAGCGAAGCCTAATTGCATGCCGCCTTGCATTCCGACACCAAGAAGCGCGGCAACGGCGATTACCGCGACTCGTCCGGCGCTCGCGTAGCTGTCTCGCATGAAGACAAACAGCGCGTAATCGGCGCCGAATTCATCTCTGAGCATTTGCGTGTCCGGGCCAAGCGTCCAGTCAAAACGGTCGACTTTGGTAGGAAGGGCTAGCATCTCGTTGTACTTATGATTGAGAATGGACACACCCACCGCACCATGCATCTTCATGATCTGGTTGTGCCGGTGCGCTCTATCGAGATCGTTCTGGGGCGCACGGTAGGCGATGAGCGAGGCGTTCTTTTCCTTCAGCAGCGCTTCGAGCGCCTGGGCAACGTTCCTTCGTCCGATTTCGGTCCACTCCGCGTTGGGCTCCTGCAGGCCTGATGCGGTCACCACGCTCAGCTGCACGTCGGGTTCGATGAGCAAGACGACGGCCGGATTGATCCGCTCGGTCATCGCACTCTTGGCTTTGAGCGCCTGCGTTTGGGCGCAACCGGACAGGATGATGACGAGGCCGAAGAAAACGAGCGCAACAAGAAATCGGCTGCGCTCGACGAGGAAAGAAGAACTGGGGAGCGACTTCTGGTCCGGGTTCATGGGCATTATCTCCTTGCCGGCGCAACCTTATGGCGCGGCGGCTTCTGAACCGAACTGATAGCGCAACGAAAAACATAATGAGCGCCGCGCAGATCTTCGTCAGGTAGCCTCAGAGTGCAATCTTAACGGTGGGCGACTAACAACGGACTGTCATTCGCATTGCTTGATGCTTACATTCGCCAGTTGGCAGTGCTCGCGAGCGACGCTGCCTGGAAGGAGGCTTCAGGCTTGCGAGTTTTGACGCCATGTTCAACCATGCGCGGCCATTGTTCGAAACGGGTGAAACCATTGCGCGCATTGCTCGATCTGCTCGACGACGATACCACGCTTGTCACCGTCAACCGGAGGTTGTCGCGGGCGGTAACGGAAGCGTACACAGAACGCCGAATTGCCGCCGGTGATCAAGCGTGGCGAACGCCAGACGTGGTTCCATTTTCCGCCTGGGTCGAGCGCAGCTGGCGGGCGTGCGGCAGGGCAGCAACAGCGTTGTTGCGCCCGGCCCAGGAGCGCTTGCTGTGGGAGCAAGTCGTGCGCGAAAGCGCGCCGCCGGGCGAAAATGACGAGGCGCTGCAGGAAATTGGTCCGGCAGCGCGGCTGGCGGTCGGCGCTTACGCCATTGTTAATGCCTGGCGCATTTCTCCTGATGCGCGCGAATTCGGATTCAGTCAGGAGTCACGCGCATTTCGTACCTGGGCGCGAGCGTTCGAGGCACGCTGCGCCCGGAGCGGTTGGTTAGACATGGGCCGCGCCGCCAGCGCGCTGGTCGAGCAGCAGAACTTCTCCGCGTCGATGCTACGGCGGCGCGCCGTTTTTGCCGGCTTTGACGTCGTCACGCCGCAGCAGCAAATGATTCGCTCCGCGCTTTCGAGTCGCGGATGCGACGTCATGGACGTCGCGCCGCCGCGAATCGAGGCGGAGATATCACGCCGCGACTTCGAAGACATGCCAACCGAGCTTGCTGCTGCAGCCGCCTGGGCCAGAAGAGCGCTCCGCGATGCGCCCAAGACCCGAGTCGGCGTCGTCGTGCCCGAGCTGCACCGCCTCCGCGCGATGGTGGCGCGCATCTTTGACGAGTGGCTGGTGCCCGGTTCCGCCCTTCCCGGCCGCGCTATCGAATATCGTCCCTTCAACATTTCTTTCGCCCAGCCGTTGTCGCATATCGCCGTGGTCGGCGACGCGCTGTTGGCGCTCAAGCTTGGCCGGGCGCGAAGCGAGCTTGCCGCCGTGGGACGGCTGCTTCGTTCGCCCTATCTGCGTGGCGGCGATCAGGAAAGCTGCGCGCGCGCGCTGCTGGACGCGCGCTTGCGCGATATCGGCGAGGCCGAAATTACTCTGCGCACGCTTGTCGCGCGCGCCAAGGTAGAGAACCGGCTCTACTCTGGGCTGGCGGCGATACGGGCACTGCGCAAACAGGCGCCTAGCCGCCAGCCGCTCAGCTCCTGGTCGGTGTTCTTTTCCGACTGGCTGGCGCGACTCGGCTGGCCCGGCGAACGCGCCCTGGCGAGCGAAGAATTTCAGGCGGTAGAAGCTTTTCGCGGTCTTCTAGACGAGCTCGCGGGAATGGGCGCAGTGGCGGAGGCTGTGGGCTTCGACCAGGCCCTGTCGTTGCTCCTAGGGCTTGCCGATGAGCACCTTTTCCAGCCTCGGACCGATCCGGCGCCGGTCCAGATCCTGGGCGTGCTGGAAACGGCGGGGCTCACCTTCGACAAGCTTTGGGTGACGGGGCTCCACGATGGAAACTGGCCGCCTGCTCCGGAGCCGCACGCTTTTCTTCCGGTGGTGCTTCAGCGTAGGGCTGGCCTGCCCCAGGCCTCGCCCGAAGGCCAGCTCGAGCTTGCGCAGCGGCGTCTTGGCACCTGGCTTGAGTCCGCCCACCAGGTGGTGCTCAGCTATCCCCGGGTGGAAAAGGATGAGCCGCTTCGGCCGAGCCCGCTGATCGCCGGCGTTCCATCGTCCGCCGACGAACCCGACAGCGACCCCGAACCCGTCGCCTACGGTGAGTCCCTTCAATCTATAGCCCCGGCGCTGGAGCAGCTCGACGACGATAGCGGTCCGGCACTCGCCGAGACCCACATCGGCCGTGGTGGCGCAGCGCTGATCCGGGATCAGGCGGCGTGCCCTTTTCGCGCTTTTGCCCGCTGGAGACTCGGCGCCTGGGCCGTGCCCATCGCGGCCTCGCCGCTGGACGCGCGCATCCGGGGCAATCTGGTGCACGCGGTGCTGCTCGACTTCTGGTCGCAAACTAGAACCCACGCCGCGCTCTCGGCGCTTGCCATACAAACGCTGCGCGAACGCGTGGCCTTGGCGGTAGACCGAGTACTGGAGCAGGAGCGGCGATCGCGGCCGGACACGCTGCGCGGAACCTTCGCTCAGGTCGAGCGTGAGCGGCTCTGCAAGCTCGTGGAAGCATGGCTTTTGCTGGAAAAGGATCGGGCTCCCTTCGAGGTGGTGGCGCGGGAGAAAGACCTCAAGGCGGCCCTCGGACCGTTGACACTGTCCGTTCGCCCGGACCGCTTTGACCGGCTGCAGTCAGGCGATTACCTGGTCATCGACTACAAGACCGGCCGCGCCCAGGTCAAGGACTGGTTCGGTGAGCGTCCCGACGGCCCCCAGCTCGCGGTGTACACCCAGGTTCTCGAGTCCAGCGGCGAGGGCGGCGAGGTGGCCGGCGCCGCCTATGCCAGGCTGAAGCGGGGCCGGCTCGGGTTTGACGGACTGGCCGCGTACGAAGGACTCGCTAAGGGCATATCGACACTGAAAGCCTTACGTATTGAGGCAAGCAAGGCCGTAGTCGACTGGAAGGCCCTCAAGACGGGCTGGCGCAAGACCTTGGAGGCGCTGGCGGTGTCCTTTGCCTCGGGCGAGGCCCAAGTGGACCCAAAGTCGCCCCACAGCACATGCAGCTACTGCGAAGTTAAGCCCTTATGTCGCATCTTCGAGCACCGCACGAACATCATGGTGGAGAAGGGCGAGTGATCCGGGTTGCGCTTGCTGAAGACGCCAAGGCGCGCCGTGAGGCGCTTGACGCTACCCGTTCGTTCATCGTCCAAGCGCCCGCGGGGTCGGGAAAAACCGAGCTCCTGATTCAGCGTTACTTGGCCCTGCTGGCCACCGTGGAGGCGCCCGAAGAGGTGGTTGCGATCACCTTTACCCGCAAAGCCACGGCCGAAATGCGCGGGCGCGTGCTAAAAACGCTCGAGGACGCAGACGGGCCGGCGCCAAGCGGCGATCACGCGAAACGAAGTTTTGAGCTTGCCCGTGCCGTGACGCGTCGTGACGGCGTCCGCGGCTGGGATATCCGCGCCAATCCCGCGCGTCTGCGCATTCACACGATTGACGGCCTGAGCGCGCGCCTTGCGAGACAGATGCCGTGGCTCTCTCGCTTTGGCGGTGAGGCCCAGCCGGTTGAGGACGCCGGCGTGTATTACCGGGAGGCGGCGCGCAGAACGCTCGCGCTGCTCGACGAAGGTGCCCCGTATGCTGCGCCGGTTAACGCGCTTCTCACTCACCTCGACAACGATCTGGCTCGGTTTGAATTCACCATCGAGAGCATGCTCACGCGCCGAGATCAGTGGCTCAAGTATTTGTCTAAAGGACGGCCCGACAACGGAAATTTTCGCCGCGAGCTCGAGGCAGCACTTGAACGCGCGGCGAACGACTCGCTGCAGGAACTTTGCACGGCGATTCCGGCTTCTTTGCGCGAGGACATCGTTTCCGTGGCAGCTTATGCCGCCGAAAACATCCGCGCGCTGGACGCTGGAGCTGCCGTCGCTCGGCTGGCGGGCATGGTCGAGCTGCCGCAACCGACCTATACGCAGCTCGACATCTGGCGCGCGCTCGCCTCTTTGCTGCTCACCAGAAACGGAAGCCTGCGCAAGCGCATGGATAAGAGTGTCGGCATTCCCGCGGACAGAAACCCGCGGGCAGCTTCGATGAAAGATCGGTCCAAGGCCTTGCTCGCCGCCCTCTCCGGGGAACAGCGTTTCATCGCCGCGCTGGTCGCTGTCCGCGACATGCCGGATCCTGCCTATAGCGACGAACAGTGGGCGGTGCTGGTCGCACTGCTCGACGTATTGCGGTTTTCCTCCGGGCTGCTGCGGATAGTCTTCGCCGAAGCCGGTCGCGCGGATTTCATCGAGCTCTTGAGCGCCGCCCGCCTCGCTCTCGGTGACGAGGAAGCACCCACGGATATGGCGCTGTCACTGGACTACCGCATTTCCCACATTCTGGTGGACGAGTTTCAGGACACTTCCCACTCGCAGTTTCAACTTTTGAACCAGCTCACTGCGGGGTGGACTCCGGACGACGGCAGGACCCTTTTCCTGGTCGGCGATCCGATGCAGTCCATTTACCGTTTCAGAGAAGCCGATGTGGGTGTATTTCTGCGCGCCTGGCACAAGGGTCTGCGGCACGTGCGTCTCAATCGCTTGACGCTGAGCGCGAATTTTCGCTCCGTGGCCGGCATCGTCGATTGGGTCAACGGTGTATTTCCTCAGGTGTTCCCACCACGCGACGACGAGTCGAGCGGCGCCGTTGCCTTTCGTCCTTGCGCCTCTGCTCGAACCGACGACGGAACGGACCCAGTGATGCTGCACGCGCTGATAGATGCCGACCGCGACGCCGAAGCGCAAAGGGTTGTCGAGTGCGTTAAGGACGCGCTTTCTCACGCGGCGGACGAAAGGACCGCGATCCTGGTGCGATCCCGAACGCATCTGACGCACATTCTGGAACAACTCGACGCCGCCGGAATTGCGTACCGGGGTGTCGAGTTACGCTCTCTGCTGGCGACGCCGGTAGTGCACGATTTGCTATCACTCACTCGCGCGCTTGCGCATCCTGCCGACCGCGTCGCCTGGCTCGCGGTGCTGCGGGCGCCTTGGTGCGGGCTTTTGCTGGAGGATCTCGCAACCCTCGCCGAAGCCGACCACAAGCGCTGCGTGCCGGAGCTGCTTGCCGATCCATCCTTACGCGGGCGCTTAAGCCCCGACGGCCGCGATCGCCTTGACCGTGTCGCTAAAACCATGCTCGGGGCGCTGGCGGAGCGCGGAAGAAAATCCCTGCGAAGGCAGGTCGAAGGGGTGTGGCAAGGCCTCGGCGGACCCGCCTGCATCGACCGGGCGGCTTTCGACGACGCCTTGGTCTGTCTCGACTTGATTGAGCGTTTCGAATCCGAACAGCATGTAGTGGATATCGATGCGCTTGCCGCGCGTCTCGACGCCCTTTACGCGACCCCGGTGGCCGCGGATGCGCGGGTGGAGGTGATGACCATTCACAAGGCAAAGGGGCTCGAGTTCGATACGGTCATTGTGCCCGCCCTGGAACGCGTTCCGCCCTCGGACGGAAGCCGTCTGCTGGCCTGGACCCAGCGCGCCGCGGGGCCGACGGGAACGGATCTGCTGCTTGCGCCGCTGCCTCGTGACGACGTTGACGAGCCTCCGGTCTATGACTTTCTCAACCGTGTCGAAGAGGCCAAGCAGCAGCTGGAGTCGACGAGACTCCTCTACGTGGCGGCCACGCGGGCGCGGCGTCGATTGCACCTCATCGGCGGTGCCGCCTCCGGCGCCGATCCGGGCACGCTGAGGCGTCCGCCACCGCGCTCACTGCTGGCGCACTTGTGGCCGGTGGCGGAGGCGCCGTTTGTAGCCGCCGAAGCCTCGAAATACGCGGCGGCGGCGGTGGACCGATCTTTCGCGGACACGCGACTTCCGTGGTCGTGGCGGCTGCCATCGGCATGGGTTGTGCCCGCGCCCGCGCCGCCCGTCGGCGCCCGGCCGTTAATTTCCACCGGGCCGGCGGAGCACGCTTCCGAGCCGGTGATCTTCGATTGGGCTGGATTCCGAGTCCGCCACGTCGGCGTCGTGGTGCACGATCGACTGCGGCGCATCGCTGACGACGGGATGCTTCACTGGAACGCGGCAAGAGTCCAGGCAAGTGCACCGACGGTGCGGCGCGCTCTGGCTTCGGAGGGCCTCAGCGACTACGAGCTGGACGAAGCGGTGGCCACGGTGCTGGAAACTTTGACCGCGGTTTTGGACGATCCCCGCGGTCAATGGATCTTGGGCGAAAAGCACCAAGAAGCGGAAAATGAGCTTGCGCTTTCGGGTCTAGTCGACGGACAACTGGTGAGCGTTTACATCGACCGAACGTTCGTCGACGACGAGGGCGTCCGCTGGATCGTGGACTACAAGTCTGGCCGCCACGAGGGTGCAAGCATCGAGGCGTTTCTTGATCGCGAGCAAACGCGCTATGCGCCGCAGCTGGAGCGCTATGCTCGATTGATGTCGCGCTATGACAGGCGGCCGATTCGGGTCGGCATCTATTTTCCCTTGCTCACAGGGTGGCGTTGTTGGGCTCCGGCGACTGGAGGAAAACTCGCATGAATAAACTGAAGCAGGGACTGCCACGATGTGTTGCAGGCGTACTGGTTGCAGTCGCGCTGGCGGCGCCATGGCCGGCTGCGCACGGTGATTTTGAAACCGCCACCGTGGCCATCGAGCAGGGAGATTTTGAAACCGCTTTCTCGGAGCTCGAGCCCATGGCGGCGGCTGGTGACCCGCGGGCTCAGGACGCCATCGCCACCTTGTACCTTCGCGGCCTCGGCGTTGAGCGCGACGTTCGCGCCGGGATGTCCTGGTACTGCATGTTGGCCCACCATTCGCAGGGCGGTCGGGGAATCATGCAGGCGGTATGGTATCTGGCTGAGTGGTTCCGGACCGGCGGGGGTATGCCAGGAAAACACTACAACGACGGCAATCGCGCCAACGAAGATCCCATTCGCGCCTACTTCTGGTTCAGCGTCATGGCGGGACAGAAAGCGCTTTATGAAACCGTTCACGAGGACAGCGTGCGGCTGGGCAAGATCGGCAGAACCGCAGTGGGTTCGGTTTTGTATGAAGAAGAGAAAGCCGACATCGGTGAAGCGCTGTCCCATTGGCAGCCGAGTCGTCCGGTGCCTTCGCCGGATGAGTGTCTCGAACTGCCCAAGGGCGTAACGCCGGTCAATCAGTGACGCGCGGCTCCTAGACGGCATTCGGTGGATGGAATTCGGAGTGAGCGAACCGCTGCCCGCATCCGCGCCGTCGACGATCTCGCAAATTTCGATATCTGCCCCAATCTCGCCCACTGCCGGCGATTTCGCACCATAACGGTGCGCGAGACGGCGGCGCCCGCCGTACTCTGAGCTACAAGTTTCTGATTTTACCTGGCTCTGCGGCGCGGCACGAAACTTGCCACGGCTGCACCGTTTTTTAGCCGAAAACAGCTTGGGAGGAACCTAGATGGATGCGCTTCAATCGGGTGCCGACGTGCTATTCGTTCTGCTCGGCGCGATTATGGTGCTGGCAATGCACTCGGGCTTTGCCTTTCTAGAGGTGGGCACGGTGCAGCACAAAAACCAGGTCAACGCCCTGGTAAAGATCATTTCCGACTTCTCTATCTCCACCGTGGCTTACTTTTTCATCGGCTACGGCATTGCATACGGCGTGGGCTTTTTCCAGGGGGCGGAATCCCTGGCGGTGAAAAACGGCTACGAGCTGGTGAAGTTCTTCTTCCTGCTCACCTTTGCCGCGGCGATTCCGGCCATTATCTCCGGCGGGATCGCGGAGCGGGTGCGCTTCTATCCTCAGCTCTTTGCCTCCGCGCTTCTGGTGGCGCTCATTTACCCGCTGTTCGAAGGCATCACCTGGAACGGGAGACTCGGGGTTCAGGATTGGCTCGAAAACGCTTTCGGCGCGCCTTTTCACGACTTTGCCGGCTCCATCGTGGTGCACGCTATGGGCGGCTGGATTGCGCTTGCGGCGGTGCTGCTTCTCGGCGCCCGGCGTGGCCGCTACGGCAAGGATGGGCGCATGGCGGCGCATCCGCCCTCCAGCATTCCTTTTCTGGCCCTAGGCGCCTGGGTGCTCTCCGTCGGCTGGTTTGGCTTCAACGTGATGTCGGCGCAGGAGGTTGCCGGGATCAGCGGACTGGTGGCGCTGAACTCGCTCATGGCCATGGTGGGCGGTGTGTTGGCGGCGCTCGTCGCCGGGAAAAACGACCCCGGCTTCGTGCACAACGGTCCGCTGGCCGGCCTGGTGGCCATATGTGCCGGCTCCGATGTGATGCATCCCATCGGTGCCCTTGTCACCGGTGCCATCGCCGGCGCCATATTTGTAGTAACTTTCACCCTCACCCAGAATCGCTGGAAAATCGACGATGTCCTCGGGGTGTGGCCGCTGCACGGCCTGTGCGGCACCTGGGGCGGCGTCGCCGCGGGGATCTTTGGCGCCAAGGCGCTGGGAGGTCTCGGTGGGGTCAGCTTTGCCTCCCAGCTCGCCGGCACCGTGCTGGGCGTGGGTGTGGCGCTTGCCGGGGGCTTCATCGTCTATGGGCTCATGAAGCAGACCGTCGGCATCCGATTAAGCCAAGAAGAGGAGTTTCAGGGGGCCGATCTGAGCATTCACAAAATCGGCGCGAATCCTCCCGAGTGATCGGGCGCTCCGCGTGCCGGCGCGTAGAAAAGCCGGCCCAAACGGTGTAGTTTTACCGGCCCTTTCCTTGAGGGCCGTGAGACGCCCGCTTGCATGGGTAAGAAACTCTTTATCAAGACCTTCGGCTGCCAGATGAACGAGTACGATTCCGCCCGTACTGCGGATCTGCTGGCGGCGGTTCACGGCTACGAGCGCACCGACACGCCTGAGCAGGCGGACCTGCTGTTGGTCAACACCTGCTCGGTGCGGGAAAAGGCCCAGGAGAAGGTCTTCTCGCAGCTCGGTCGCTGGCGGGAGTGGAAGCAGAAGCGACCCCATCTCATTATCGGCGTCGGCGGCTGCGTCGCCAGTCAGGAAGGCGCCGCCATTCACGCGCGCGCGCCCTACGTGGACCTGGTCTACGGACCACAGAGCCTGCATCGCGTGCCTTATTTGGTTGAGAAGGCGAAGCAATCGCGAAAGCAGCAGCTCGATATCAGCTTTCCCGAGATCGAAAAGTTCGATGCTCTGCCGGAACCGCGCGCCCTGGGACCGAGCGCATACGTCTCGATCATGGAAGGCTGCAGCAAGTACTGCTCGTTCTGCGTCGTTCCCTACACCCGCGGCGAGGAATTCAGCCGGCCTTTTGATGACGTCATCGCAGAAGTCGTGTCGCTGGCTGATCAGGGCGTGCGAGAAGTGACCTATCTGGGCCAAAACGTCAACGCCTATCGGGGTCCCATGCACGACGGCAGGGTGTGCAATTTAGCCTTGCTGATCAGTTACACGGCTGCTATAGATGGTATTGATCGCATTCGCTATACGACCTCGCACCCGGCCGAATTCGGTGCGGATCTGATCGAGATATACCAAGAAACGCCGGAGCTGGTCAGTCACCTTCATCTTCCAGTTCAAAGCGGAAGCGATCGCGTTCTTCGATTGATGAAACGCAATTACACTGTTGCAGAGTACGAGCAAAAGATCACGCTGCTTCGCTCACTGCGTCCCTGCTTGAGTCTCTCCTCAGACTTCATCGTCGGCTTTCCCGGAGAAAGCGATGCAGACTTTCAGGCAACGCTGGGCCTTATCGACCGGGTCCGCTTCGATCACTCTTTCAGCTTCATATACAGCCCGAGGCCCGGCACGCCGGCGGCTGAGCTTCCGGATGACGTTCCCCTCGAGGTAAAGAAGCGCAGGCTGAATAAGCTGCAGTCTTTGATTGACTCTCTGGCCAGCGAAAAAAGCCGCGGTATGGTGGGTGGTGTAGAGCGGGTGCTCGTAGAGCGACCGTCTAAGAAATATCCGCGACAGATTTCGGGGCGCACCCAGAACAACCGAGTGGTTAATTTCAACGGCTCTTTCGAATTCATCGGCCGGTTTGCGGATGTGCGCATTACCGAGGCATTGCCCAATTCCCTCAGAGGCGAAATCGTTGACGTCGAAGAAGCACCGTCTCGAGTTGCCAGCAGCGCTGCGGCAAGCAATAGCGGCGAACCGGTAGAAGTCAAATTCTCGGCACCGCGTTCCGGCGCCGCCGTCTGAAGGTCGATCTTTTTCTCCGTCACGGGCATCGCATCTACGCAGCAACTTGAGCGCACACTCACAATCCGAGCTCTCCGACGCCTGCGACATTACGTTGGAGCCGGCTGACAACCAGCGTCTGGCAAACCTGTGTGGGCCTTTTGATCAACACTTGCGTCAGCTGGAGCGGCGTCTCGGAGTCGCCATCAACAGCCGTGGAAACGAGTTCCGCGTGGTAGGAGATCCGGAGCCGGTCAAGGCGGCCGGAGAAATCATCAAGCAGCTTTACGACGTTACCCTAAACGAACCGCTGACGCCTGCGCGGGTGCATCTGTTTCTGCAACAGGCCGGCATAGAGGAGGTGCTCGATGAAAGCGTCGCCAAAGAAGCGGTGGTGCACATTCGCCGCGGCTATATCCGCGGGCGCGGTGCGAATCAGGCAGCATACCTGCGCAATATACAGACCCACGATATCAATTTCGGCATCGGACCTGCCGGCACTGGAAAAACCTACCTTGCAGTAGCCTGCGCGGTGGAGGCGCTGGAGAGCGAACAAGTTCGGCGCATGGTACTGGTGCGACCGGCCGTGGAGGCGGGTGAACGTCTCGGTTTTCTACCAGGCGATTTGGCGCAAAAGGTGGATCCTTATCTTCGGCCCCTGTTCGATGCCTTGTATGAAATGCTCGGCTTCGAGCGAGTGGCAAAGCTCATCGAGCGTAACGTGATAGAAGTCGCGCCGCTCGCATACATGCGCGGGCGCACGCTCAACGAGTCCTTCATCATTCTTGACGAGGCCCAAAACACTTCCGTGGAGCAGATGAAGATGTTCCTCACGCGGATTGGATTTGGGTCCACCGCCGTGGTTACCGGCGACGTTACTCAGATCGATCTTCCAAAGGGGCAGCGTTCCGGATTGCGCCACGTGAGCGAAGTGTTGAAAAACGTCGAGGGTATGAGTTTCACCTACTTTCAGTCCAAAGACGTTGTGCGGCATCCCTTGGTCGCCCGCATCCTCGACGCTTACGAGGCCTATGAAGAGGAGACTTCCCGGGAAAGCGGTGGGCAGAAAAACAAAGGCGGTCAGTGAGCGCTGGCCTGCATTTCGCTCTGCTGCGCGAAGCGAGGGTATGAAGGTGCTCATAAATGCGCGGCGCGCGGGGTCAAGAGCGCGCATGCGCACTCGAAGGTGCGTCGAGCACTCGTGCAAAGCGCAATTCCGCAGATTCGGGCAGTTTCCCGCCCGCGGCCGCGGGCTGGTGAGAAATGCGGGCTGAAATCGAGGTGCAGATCGCGTCGCAGGCGCACGGCCTGCCCACGGTAACCCAGCTTCAGTCCTGGGCGCGGGCCGCTCTGTCCAAGGTTGAAGGCAGCCCGGAAGTCACCGTTCGTATCGTCGACGAGGCGGAGAGCGCCGAACTGAATCGAATTTATCGACACGTTTCAGAGGCTACTAACGTGCTTTCCTTTCCATTCGAATCGCCGGAGCAGGTGCGGTTGCCGCTTCTCGGCGACGTGGTGATTTGCGCGCCGGTGGTGGAAAAGGAAGCGCGAGAGCAAAATAAGAGAGTGAAGGCCCACTGGGCGCACATGGTGGTTCACGGAACCCTGCACCTCCTGGGTTACGACCATCAGAGTGAGAGCGATGCCGAACGAATGGAATCCGAAGAGCGACGGATACTCGAAAGACTTGGATTCTCCGATCCTTATCTCCGCTCAGCATGAGTAACGACAGTAGCTTGAACGGCGATACGCGCAGCTGGTTAGAACGGATCAGCCAGGCGTTGAGCAGCGAACCCCAGGACCGGGAAGAGCTCGTTAGGCTTTTGCGCGACGCCGAGAAGCGAAACCTTATCGACGTAGAAGCGCTCGGTATGATCGAGGGTGCGCTTCAGGTCGGTGAAATGCAGGTGCGCGACATTATGATCCCGCGTGCCCAGATGGTCGTGGTGCAGGAGGACGTGCCTCCGGAAGGGTTCGTGGCCGAGGTCATCGAATCTGGTCACTCCCGCTTTCCGGTCATCGGGGACAGCAGGGACGAGGTGCGGGGAATTCTTCTGGCCAAGGATCTGCTGGCCTATTTTGCCAAAGATACCAGCGACACCCGCGACAGCTTCGACATCGATGACGCCATGCGTCCTGCCGTTTTCATTCCTGAGAGCAAGCGGCTAAACGTGCTGCTGAAGGAATTTCGGCAAAGCCGGAATCATATGGCCATCGTGGTGGACGAATACGGCGGGGTCGCCGGTCTTGTTACCATCGAGGACGTACTCGAGCAGATCGTCGGCGAGATTGACGACGAGCACGATACCGAGATGGGTCAAGACATACGCAGGCTGGGAAACGGCGAATTCGTCGTCAAGGCAAGAACTCCGATTGAAGACTTTAACGAGTACTTCAACACGTCGTTCAGCGACCAGGAGTTCGATACCATTGGCGGTCTGGTGATAAAGTCTCTTGGCCATCTGCCGAAGCGCGGCGAGTCAGGAGAGATCGGAGGGATGTATTTTCGCGTGCTGCGCGCGGATAAACGACGCGTGCATCTGCTGCGCGTCACCGCGCTGAGCCTGCCGAGAGGCGTTGCGCGACGAGGGACGCGTAGGGAGTGACGCGACTGTCATTGAAACGCGATGAAGAAGCGCGCCCCATGTTGGATCAGGCGACAGGATCGTGTGCGATCAATTTGATATTGCGTTTCTAGTCAGCCTGAATTCTTGACCTCGGACCGCACAATTCTTGCTCAGCTGCGCGCCAGGCCCGCCTTTGTTGACGCCGTTGCGCTGCTCGCGGGGATTGTTCTGCCGCTTGCTTTTGCCCCGTTTGAGATTTTCCCCGTTGCCCTGATTTCGCCCCTGGTACTGTTCGCTTGTTGGCAGGATGCAACACCTCGACGCGCGTTCTTGCGCGGATGGTTGTATGGCGCCGGGGCCTTTGGCGCCGGCGTGTTCTGGATCCACGAAAGTTTTCAGTTCAGCAACATCGGGCTTGGGATTGCCATCCCCCTCACTATAGCGTTCGTGGCATATCTGGCGCTTTTTCCGGCGCTACAGGGATATCTCGCCAGGCGGTTCGGCGTCGTCTCGAAAAGCGCGCGGCTGTTGCTGATCTATCCGTCGCTGTGGGTGCTGGCTGAATGGCTTCGAGGTTGGCTATTCACGGGATTTGGCTGGCTTCAGCTGGGATACAGTCAAGTCGACTCGCCGCTGGCGGGGTTCTTGCCGCTGACCGGGGTTTACGGCGTGAGCTGGCTAGTGGTTTTTCTCGCCGCTTTGATTCTTCACGCGAGCAGCGCCAACGGGCGAGTCCGCGCAGCGGTGGTCGGGGTAACCGCCACGGTGCTCTTGGCGGGCGGCATGTTGCGCGGCGTGTCTTGGAGCGAGGATGCGGGCACCGTCGTCAGGGTCGCACTGGTGCAGGGGAACATTCCCCAGGATCAAAAGTGGCTGCCCTCCATGCGTCAGCCTACGCTGGACAGATACCTGGCGTTGACTCGCCGTCACTGGAATGCCGAGTTGGTAGTGTGGCCCGAATCAGCGGTGCCTGGTTTTCTCCACCGTATGCGTTATTTCATCGACCTTGTGGATGCGGAGGCGAAGCGGAATCAAACGCAGGTGTTGCTCGGGATCCCTGCGGTGGATCCCGCGGCGGGAAAGTTCACCAACAGCGTTCTCCTGGTGGGCTCGGCCAGCGGCATCTATCACAAGCGTCACCTGGTGCCGTTCGGTGAATACCTGCCGCTGGATTCGCTGCTTCGCCCTGTGACAGAGGCTGCCGGCATTCCGGTTTCCAATTTCAGCCCGGGGCCACAAAATCAAACCTTGCTCAGAGCGGCGGGTTACCCCCTGGCGTTATCCATTTGCTACGAGATCGCCTTCGGGAGCGAGATCATCCGCGACCTGCCCGAAGCGCGCTTTCTCGTCACCGTCAGCAACGACGCATGGTTCGGATCGTCCATAGGGCCCCATCAGCACTTGGAAATCGCCCGCGTCCGCGCTCTGGAGACCGGGCGCTTTTTGCTTCGCGCCACGAACACTGGGATCACAGCCGTGATCGCACCGGACGGACGCGTCGCCGCCAGACTGGCGCAATTCGAGGCCGGTGTGCTAGAGGGTGAGATCACGCCACGCTCCGGAGCCACGCCTTACGTGACGCTTGGAGATTATCCTATCATCGCCGCCATGTTTCTCCTCTTGGCTGCGCCCTGGCTGGGACCACGGCTGGAGCAGCGCCATGGAAAAGACGTCTGAATCTGTTTGTCCTTATAGCTGACGGTTTGAAAATCATTCGAGTCAACGGCGCTCAAAGACCGACGGTATCTGCCGGGATGCTGGCTTTGGAAGCGCCTCGCGCAATTCGCTTGCTGGCTGTGTTGCTGCCGCTATTGGCGACCGGCTGCGCTTCCCTGGGCGTACCGTCCTTGTTCCCGGATGCGCGCTATGCGGACGCAGACCCCAAGGTCAAAGAGTGTGCCGGGATTTTCCAATCGCTGGATGATGCGGTTAATCGAGCCGGCGTTGCCGACGTTCAGGAAGCGCGCATCTCTGGCTTTCCTCATCTCCGGGTTAATCGCTTTTTCGCCGCCGACTGGCGACCGAGGCCGAAGGACCCAGGATTCGAAGCCTGGGCGAGGGAATTGATGCAGCTGGATCTTCATGCGCGCCAACAGGAGATCGCTAACCTGCCCCAATCTTTTCGCCCAGCTATCGTCGCCGGGAAGAGTGACCCGGACGCGCTGGTCAAAGCTGTCGGGGAATGCGGAGAGCATTTGCTCAGTCTGGATCTCTCCGGCGACGAGCGCCGCAAGCAGCTGTTCGGGGGGGTCCGCGTTGCGGACGCCTACAGGGGAATCTATCGCGTCGTGGGGCTCTATCCCCTTACCTCGATTGCCTTTTACGCCGGGGTAAAGGGGCTGCAAGAGGAAATCGAACGGGATTTCGCTGTTCCGCTTCAAACCATAGCGGTGAAAGGACGCATACTTCGATACGTTCCAGCGTCGCCGGCCGCCGTCCCGTCCGATGAGGTTGCGCAAATCCTTCGGCGCGCGTCCGATAACCCGCTTCGTTTTCCCAACCCGGATGCCGAAGACCGCGCTCGCCTGCTGAACGCCTTCGCCCCCGTACTGGAAATCGATGTGGCGCAGGTGGCGGACCGCATCGGCCAGCCGAACTTTCTTTCTTCAAATGTTGCTCAGGTGGATACGGAAAAATCGGTGGTCTACACCCGAATATCTCACGCGCGCTTTGAATCTAAAACGCTGCTGCAGCTCAACTACATCTTCTGGTTTCCGGCTCGGCCTAAGAAAGGCGTGGTGGACATTCTTGCCGGGCATCTGGACGGAATCACCTGGCGGGTAACGCTCGATGAAGACGGTACACCACTTATTTACGATTCAATGCACAACTGTGGCTGCTATCACTTGTTTTTGCCCAGCGAAAAACTTCACCGGCGGCAAGCGCGCGGAAGATTCGAAGAGCCCCTGTTATCGCCACAACAATTTAGTGCAAGCGCCGGACGCGCCGTGGTCCGCATCGCCAGTCGAAGCCACTACCTCCAGCGTTTATATTTCGAGCCCGCGGCAGCCGCTTCAGGGATTGCATATAGCATGGAAGATTACACGCGACTGCGCTCTCTTCCGACCGCGGACGGCGGAAGGCGAAGTTTGTTCGGTGAGGACAGCCTGGTGCGCGGCAGCGAGCGTCCCGAGCGCTGGCTCTTCTGGCCTATGGGTGTTCCGAGTGCCGGAGCTATGCGCCAGTGGGGGCACCACGCCACGGCGTTCGTGGGCCGACGCCACTTCGACGATCCGGGACTGATCGGGCGTTACTTCGAACGCGCTTCTCAGGATTGAATTCGCGTGGTGCGGGCAGCATCCTGTTTCGCGGCGTGGCTCATTGCTTGCGTCGGCGGATCCTTTTCAATCGCCTTTGCGCTTTTTTCAGCGGCTTTGAATTAGGCGCGATGGCCAGCGCCTGCTCGATAAAAAAGCTTGCCCGGTCGTAATCTTTTCGCTTCGCCGCCTGTTTTCCAAGCTCGGCGTAGGTTTCGATAATTTTGTGCACGCCGTTTCTTGCTTCTTGATTGTGCGGGTCGAGAGCAAGCACCTGACGGTATTTATCCAATGCGCTGTTGCCCGGTGGGGTGGAAAGGCGAAGCTGATCGATGTCCGCTCTTGCGTTATCGAGTAGGCTGGCAATCTGTGTTTCTTTGGTAACTGTCGCCGCAGGTGCGTTCGGAGTGATCGAGAGGGGCATTTGATTGTCAGTCTGCGGAGTCTTGGCTGCGTTCCACTCGCTCGGAGACGCGTCGGCAGGTTGAGTCTGCTTAGGCGAAGCGGCGGCGAGGTCTTCGACTCGCGGCGGATCTGCGCCGTCCAGTGCCGAGTATTCTGGCGCAGGGAACGTCGGCGCAAGCGGTATTTGTGGAGCTTCCGCCGCCGCGGGCCCCGCGGATTGCTTGTTCTTGTCCGCGTTGAGTCCGACGAAAAGAATCAATAGCGCTGCCGCTGCAGCTATCCAGTAGCGCTTGCGTCGTTTCGGCTTCTCGCGCACAAGCGACACAGTCTTAGCTGGAGGATGTTGCAGCGTTGGTTCCAGCACCAGATCGAACTCCTGGCCGGTGTGCTCTGCATCGCCGGCAGCGGCTGTCGGCACCTCGCCCTGCACGGTGCTCGCTATGGGCGGCGCAAATTCACCCCCGAGAGCCTGCCGCCACTGGCCAATGTTTTGCGGCCGCGAATCTTCGCGGAAGCGAAGCGCCCAATCGATGGCGTCGAGCAAGTGTGGCGAATATCGTCCCGCGGCAGCTTCGGCAGCCGGGGTCAGGGGATCCATATCGTGTTTGATTATCCCTTCGCTGCGGTCGACCGCGTTCATTGGCGCCACGCCGGTAACGGCGCGGTAGAAGGTGGCGCCGAGGCCATAGATGTCAGTCCACGGGCCCTGGCGATCGCTCTTACTGAAATACTGCTCGAACGGTGCGTAGCCAGGAGAAACAAGAGTGGTGAGCGTGCGGGTGGCCTCGCCCAGGGACTGGCGCGCGGAGCCGAAATCCAGCAGCACTGGTGTTCCGTCCTCTCGAACGAAAACATTCGCCGGCTTGACATCGCGATGTATGAAGCCCGCCGCATGAACTCGTTCCAGTCCGTCCAGGACCGGAAAAAGCATCTCGATGAGTTGATCTTCCTCGAGCGTCGCTCGCTTGGCTAACATTTGCTGTAAGCTTCGCCCGTGCTCGTAACGCATCACCATGTATGCGGTGTTGTTCATCTCGAACACCGACAGCACCCGCACAATGTTGGGATGATCGAAGCGAGCCAGGGTGCGGGCCTCGTCCACAAATCGCTCTAGCCCCCAAATGAAGCTCTCGCTGTGATTTTCGGACACCGGATGGACGGAAAAATCGCCCTCCCGCACTGCCACCTCGAGCGGCAGGTACTCTTTCACTGCCACTCCCTGGTTGAGGTTCGTATCTTCGGCCAAGTAAGTGATGCCGAACCCGCCCTGGCCCAGGATCCTTTCGATCCGGTACCAGTGCACCATGTAGCCGGGTCTTAGGGCATTGCGGTGGCTGTCGTTAGCCATGGGAGCGATGGAAAACGTTGAAAGAAGTTATGCAGGAAAGAGTAGACAAAAATCCCGCGCCGGCACGGCCGCCTTAGGCTTAATGCTTGCCGCAGCGATAGCTGCTGGCGCGCGGGGAGCGGCGCTCATGGCAAGGGTGACGGGCGAAAGGAGGATCACTTCGGCGCTTGACGTGGCGGATATGGGCGCCCGGAAGCGGTGGGATTTATTCGGCGAAACTCGTTACACGCCGGTAGAAATTGACGCTCGGCCCGCTGTCAGAGCCGTCAGTGGCGCGTTTGCATCCGCGTACTATCGAAAGATGACATTCGATCTTCACCAAACTCCGGTGCTTCGCTGAAGCTGGCGGGTGGACAATACCCTGGGTGAGATTGATGGGCGAATCAAAGAGGCCGACGACTATCCGGCCCGCGTGTACGTGCTCGCCGCGCAGCCGGTATTTTCCTGAAACACCCGGGGCCTGACCTCAGTCCGGTGCAGCACCCAGCCCAAAAAATCCGACTGGCCGAGTACGTATCCGAATCGCGCCGTGGTGATCGCGGTTCGGGGCGGCAAACAAGGCCTCAGAAAATGGCAGCAACAAGTACTTAACGTGCGTGGCGACTTAGAGCAAAATCTTGGAAAGGAGGTTCGCTGCCTCGATGCCGTTGAGTTTATGACCGATACGGACAACACCGGACTCCGAACGGTGGCTTACTATGGCGATATCTACTTCGCCGAGAGATAAATTCGCTTGACGCCCTAGCCCGCGTTGCGACCCGTTTTCATGTCGGATTCGGCCTTGAGCTTTGCGCGGATGAATCCATTGTGGGGCACGTGTATGAGATCCGCGATGCGGCGGATGAGGTGCACCTCGTATTCGTCGGCGTGACCGTCGGCAAAAGCAACCTGCCACAGCATCTCGACCACGTGCTGCTTTTGCCCGTGGTCGAAGTTGTCATTAATGAGTCGGGTGAACTCGTAGAGCGAAGTAGCGTTTTCGGCTTCTTCTTCCGCCAGCTCCACCAGGGTTTGAGTTTCCTCGGCCTCGAGTTCGAAGACTTTTTGTACGGCGCGGACTATGGCGTCCCGCTCGTCGGAATCGATCTCTCTGTCGGCCCGGGAGATCTCCATTAACAAAGCGGCGGTGGCGAGCTGGTAGGCGTGTTCGCGCTTGCGTTCGCTGCTGTCCTCGACGCGACCAGCGACGTTTTTCTCAAAGAACTCGCGTACCGCTTTGAGCATCAGCGCATGCCTGAGGATGGGGAGAGAGCGCCCAGCTCAGTTCATCGCTCTCGGGACGTAGGCGCCGCCGCGAAAGTCGGAGAAATAGTGTCCCACCGCAGGGTGACTTATCGGCGCGTCCGAGACATCGGGCTCCAGGTGCCGTTCCGCCACGTAGGTGTTGATGCCGGCTTCATGCACCAGAACGTGATACCAGGGCTTGTCTTTGGGTGGACGGGACCTGGCCACCTGTTGGTACCAGTCTTCAGTACCTTGAAACTGCGAATCCACGTCGATGACGACGCCGCGATAATCGAACCTTTTGTGATGAACAAGCTGGCCCACCGAAAATTTGACCTTTACCGTAGTCATCCACGCCTCCGCCCGGAAGATATTCGCGCTCTCGGTGGCAATGATAGCGCGAAAACACGGCTGTATGCCTGCGTAAGCGGGCGGATTACAAAAAGGGGGCGTCGCGGTTCGCGCGAACGCGAGCTCAGCTGCCGTTTCCTCGGTAGATCTGTGATTCGGGATTGAAGGCAAGCCACGCAAAAGCGAAATGCACACCGCTATCAGGCTTTGATAACTGCTTGTCTTTGAGCGGACCGGCGACGCAGGTGCCGAAGAGATTCCACTCCGACCCGGTCTCCCGATCCACGAGCCTGCCGTCGCGTAGCTCGAAGTTCAGCACCCGACCGTCAAGGCGCCTATGGTACACGGTAGCCGAGGGCACCATCTTCGAATTGGCGATTACGGACGCGTCGAGCACCGAGAGCGTACCCTGGCGGCTGAATACGACAACCGGAACATTCGTGACTTCGTCATTGATTACCGGCTCGTCTTTCAGAATCGAAAACGGGTACAAACGGTGGGTCGTGTCCACGCTGACGTTCAGTACTCGCTCCATGGGCGGAAGCCGCTCGTCCACCGGCTGATTGAAAAGAAACGGCTGGTCGTCAATCCGGTCGTACCCGCTATAGGGATTCTTACCATAGGGACGACGGTGCCCCGTGCGGCGTGACAGGACCTGCGCAAAGGGGTAAGCGAACTCGAAGTCCTCGAAGGCGACAATGCTCGCCGGGATTCGCTTGAGCACTTCGCCGCTCATTTCTCCGACGATGGCTTTACCGGAAAACTGTTGCCACCAACTCTCTGTCTGTCGGTCGTACATCACCAGGTCGCTCTTTCTTAACTTGCCGGTGGTGCCGAAATCGAGCACCCTTCCTGCTAGACGGCGATCGAAGACGATTGTGGCGTTGCAAAGCGGACAGAAGGTTATCGATACAGGTATCCCGCCCACGTTGTCGTTGACGATCTCGTGCCAGGTGAGGATTTGCAGAGGATAAGCGCGGGTTTCGTTATTAACCGTGAGCACGACCACGGGCTCGCGCTGATCAATCCATTTAGAAGCCTCGGCAGTGGTATCGAATTCAGGCTCGTCGATCGGGGGAATGCCGTCCTTAGGCGGTCCTCCGGACTGGATCTCGGACAGATCTACGATGCGGTTTTCGAAATTCGTGTAGGGCCATTCCATGGAGTACGGCAGCTGGGCGTAAACCAGGTCTTTGACCGCCCACCAGGCGACCGCTGTAATGATCGCGATGCGCAGCAGGCGGAACTGCCAACGATTGGAAGTGAGAAGCGCCTTCATTAGGGGTCCAACGTTTTTGGGAACCAGGGAATAAGACCGCTTCGCCACTGATTTTGTTTCTTCCGCGAGCCCTGCGCAAACCGAGGCATAGCGGATCGGGGACCGTCGAAGCTATGATGATGATTCTCGGGACAGTGATCACGCTCCGGTACTTCGAGTCGGCGCTGGGCCAATCCCGAGCTTAGGCGCCGCCTAGTCTCAATCCGACCAGGGAGCATACGCTCCGGGCGATCGCTCCCGGGTCGGTCGGAAGTCCTCATATAGGTAAAGTAGCCGGCTGCATGCAGCATCTCTGGACATCTTTTGTTCCTTTCACCCGTTGGTGGCCGGAGGTCAGTCGCCGCACGCTTCGTGCCGACGCCGTTGCGGGGCTTACCGGAGCCGTGGTGGTCCTGCCCCAGGGAGTCGCTTTTGCGACCCTCGCCGGCATGCCGCCGGTGTACGGACTCTACGCGGCTATGGTCCCGGCGATTATCGCCGCCCTCTTCGGCTCTTCGCGCTACCTTGTTTCCGGGCCAACGACGGCGGCGTCAATCGTCGTGTTTTCCGCGCTGAGCGCGCTGGCCGAGCCCGGATCTGCCGAATACATCGGCTACGCGCTTACCCTGACCTTCATGGTCGGCGTCATCGAGCTCACCATGGGCCTGGCGCGTCTCGGCGCGCTGGTGAACTTCATCTCCCACTCGGTCATCGTCGGATTCACCGCCGGCGCGGCGATATTGATTGCCGCCAGCCAGCTCAAGCATTTTTTCGGCATCTGGATGCCCCCCGGACTCCACCTTCACGAGATCATTCGCTATTTCGTGTCGAATTTCTACGAGATAGACGCCGGAGCCCTGTTTGTCGGCACGGCCACTATAGCCGCCGGAGTTCTCTGCCGGCGCTATACGCCGAGGTTTCCGTATCTGATTGCAGCCATTCTCGCCGGCACCGTGGTCAGTACGCTGATGAACATTGCCATCGAGGCCGGGGAAGTCGGAAGCGCTATCGCGGTGGTCGGATACGTGCCGGCCTCGCTGCCGCCGGTATCGTCTCCGGACTTCAGCCTCACTACCCTCAAGCAACTGGCGCCGGCGGCTCTGGCGGTCACCCTCTTTGCGCTCACGGAGGCGGTTTCCATTGCCCGTTCCCTGGCCGCCCGATCCGGGGACACCATCGACGGAAATCAGGAGTTCGTGGGTCAGGGTCTGTCAAACGTAGTCGGCAGTTTTTTCTCCGCCTACGTCGCAACCGGCTCGTTCAACCGCAGTGGGCTCAACTTCGAGGCGGGCGCCAGCACCCCTATTGCCGCTGTGCTTTCGGGTGCGGTGCTCGTGCTTATCGTTCTGGTTGTGGCGCCACTGCTGGCCTACCTGCCTTACGCGGCTATGGCCGGTGTTTTGTTTCTGGTGGCCTGGGGCATCATAGACGTCAAGGCGTTTCGTCAGATCCTGCGTGCGAGCCGCTCGGACTCCATGGTGCTCGGCGCGACTTTCGGCGCGACGCTTCTGTTCGAGCTGGATTTCGCAATCCTCCTTGGCGTGTTTTTGTCCCTGGTGCTTTATCTTCGCCGCTCGTCCCAGCCCCACGTGTGGGTACGAGTGCCGAATCCACGTTTGGCCAAGCGCCAGTTCACCACCAATCCATCGCTGCCCGAGTGCCCGCAGCTCAAGTTTGTGCGCGTCGATGGGGCGCTGTTTTTTGGCGCCGTAGCCTATGTCGCCGAGCGGCTGCGGGTGATATACCAGCACAACCCAGAGCAGAAGCATCTTCTCATTCTGGCGCGGCCCATCGGGTTCATAGACGTCGCGGGTGCGGAGCTGCTGGCTCGGGAAGGCCGTATCCGTAAACGCGTCGGCGGAGGGGTGTATTTTCACCAATTATCCGAGGGCGCACGTGGGATGCTGAGGCGCGGCGGCTATCTCAACGATATTGGCGACGAGAGTCACTTCTACAACTCCAAGGGCGAGGCCATTTCCGCGATCTTCGAGCGCCTCGACAAGAATATCTGCAAGCGATGCGAAAAGCGCATTTTCAACGAGTGCAAGACGGTGCCGCGGGAAGAGGAAGAGACCGTAGCGCCGGACACGACCAAGGAAAAGACCGAGCCTGAGGCGGCGGACTGACTGCGAGGCAACGCGTTACGCGTGACGAGATTTGGACGAAGACTGCCGCGGGAGCGCCGTTAGGCGCGATTGTTTGCATCGAGTGGATTACAGACTATTAAATAGCGCTGTCAAAGGTTTCGGCGCAGCCGCGTTCCTAAGTTGTTCTTGGCGGCCACCCGGATGGGTGTTGGAATCGACATTGGAAGTACTTTCCGAAAAAGCAGCTACCAGTGTCTCCTCATGGCACCACATCCACCTGCGCCCCCAGCGTGCCAACCAGCGCATTCATGGAGCGTCTGAGGCTGAACTTGGTTTCTCGGTAGCCTCGGTCTTTGAGGTGATACCAAACTCGGAATCCGCCGCCGTTTATGAGTTGCCACAGCATCGTGGACTGGACCTGGTCTTCGTTGATCACGCCCAGGGTAAAACGCACGTGATGAGGGTTGTCCAGCTCACAGGGCCCACCCAGGTGCACCAGCGGATGGGGCGGAAGCTGGTCCACCCGCACCGTTGGACAGGAACGCTCTTCGAGCGACTCCGATTCGTCACCCAGAGTGAAGCTACCGCGGACGATGTCGTTTTCGTCCTTGAATATCCGGATAGAATTTCCGTCTTGATTGACCACGAGAGCCATGGTCAATGGCTCGGCTCCTTCGGCCGGAGCTTCGACCACGCTCTGCCATTCCGACGAGCCGTTTTGCGCCAAAGTCGACGCGGACGCCGTAACGATAACGGCGAGCGCCAGTGACCGCATGATATTCATCACGATTTCCTCTCCCATGGCAATGAGCCTAGATCGACGTTTCCTCCGGACAGAATGACCCCCACACGTTTAGTCGCGAACAGTCGCGGCGACTTGAGCAGCGCAGCTACCGCTACCGCTGACGAGGGCTCGATAACGATCTTCATTCGTTCCCACACCAGCCGCATGGCGTCAATGATTTCGTCTTCTGTGACGCAAAGAATATCTTCCGCATGTTCTCGAATGACGGCAAAGGTCAACTCGCCTAAGGTAGTCCGCAGGCCGTCCGCAATTGTATTGGTGGATCTTAGACTCTGAATTCGACCGGCGCGCAGGGACCGGTAGGCGTCGTCCACGGCCTCAGGCTCGGCGCCAAAAACTCGGGTTCCAGGCGAGAAGCCCGAGGTCGCGAGAGCGCTGCCGGCGAGTAGCCCGCCTCCGCCCACCGGGGCTAGGATGACATCGAGTCCCGGAGCCTGCTCCAGCAGCTCCAGCGCGGCCGTCCCCTGGCCGGCGATTACGCGCTGGTGGTCGAATGGTGGGATGAAGGTGGCGCCGGTCTCGGCCAGAACGCGCGCCAGAGTCTCCTCCCGGCTTTCTTGGCTGGGGCCGCAGAAAACCAGCTTTCCTCCGTAGCCTTCCACCGCGGCGCGCTTGCTCGGGTTAGCGTTTTCCGGCATGACGACGGTGGCGGTGGTCTTACGCAGGGCAGCCGCGAGGCTTACCGCCGCTGCATGATTACCCGACGAATGTGTAGCAACGCCACGGGCAACCGTGTCCTCGCTCAGAGAAAAAACCGCGTTTACGGCGCCGCGAAATTTAAACGCGCCGACTTTCTGAAAATTCTCGCACTTGAAGAAAGCCGAGGCGCCGCTCATTCGGTCCATGGTTGCGGAAGTCAGCACCGGCGTCAGATGAGCGTGAGGACGGATGCGCGCTGCCGCCTCGAGGACATCGTCAATCCCCGGCGTACGCGCGCCGTCTATTGAATTTTTTTCACTAGCCGAATCTGAACGCATGGGATCTAACAACCGAGCCCCTGTTCGAAGATCAGATAATCTGTTTCGCGCATTCCAAGCGTCGTGTACACTTCTTGTGCAATAGAGTTTCCTCTTTCCACGTACAGTCTGAACCCGAAGACGTTCCCCGCCGACCGGGCACGTTCGATCACGAACTCGTAAAGCATGCGATAAATCCCGCGGCGCCGGAAGTCCGGTTCCACGTAGACGCTCTGGATCCACCAGAAAAAGCCGTTTCGCCAGTCGCTCCATTCGTAGGTCACCATGAGTGACCCGACGACTTCTCCGCCGCGCTCCGCGACCACGTAAAATCCTCTGTCACCTGAGGAGAATACTGCTTCTACTCCAGCGGCCACGGTTCTCTCTATCAGCGCCTTCGATTCCGTTTCCATGGCCATGGCATTGTTGAAGTGTGCGATCTTGACCGCGTCGCGGGGACGCGCAAGCCGGACCTCGATCTGACCGGATCTGCTCTCAAACTGGTCTCTGGCCATGGTTTCTCGCGGGGCGTTTTTATTTCGCATCATGAAGTCACATTCTACCCACAACGGGCGTTCGTATTGCATCTTCCCCGGACAACAAGTCGAGCATCGTCTGCATCATCGTGACCGCCAAGTCAGGTTTGTGATACGGTGCCGAAAAGGAAGCTAAGTCATTCCAAATCGGAATCGGGAGGAGGCGGAACGATAATGAAAACACGTGCTGCTGTGGCTCATGAAGCGGGCAAACCACTCGCCATCGAGAGCGTGGACATCGAGGGACCGAAGTCGGGAGAAGTCCTGGTGGAAATCAAGGCCACCGGCGTATGCCACACCGATGCCTTTACCCTAACGGGGGAAGATCCCGAGGGCCTGTTCCCGGCCATCCTCGGTCACGAGGGGGCGGGCGTCGTGGTCGAAACGGGACCGGCCGTGGTCGGGCTAAAACCCGGCGACCACGTGATTCCGCTCTACGTTCCCGAGTGCCGTCAATGCGAATACTGCACCAGCGGGAAGACAAACCTCTGTCAGGCGGTGCGTGAGACCCAGGGAAAAGGCGTCATGCCTGATGGCAGCAGCCGTTTCAAACTGGGCAAGCAAGACCTGTTTCACTACATGGGAACGTCCACATTCTCCAACTACACCGTGGTGCCGGAAATCGCGCTGGCCAAGATCCGGGAAGACGCGCCTTTCGATAAGGTTTGTTACATCGGCTGCGGTGTTTCCACCGGTATCGGAGCGGTGATTAATACGGCTAAGGTCGAGCCGGGGTCCAACGTCGTAGTGTTCGGCCTCGGTGGCATCGGGCTCAACGTGATACAGGGCGCGCGCATGGTGGGGGCGAACATGATCGTTGGGGTGGACACGAACCCGGACAAGGCTTTGCTGGCAGAGAAGTTTGGCATGACCCACTTTGTTAACCCGAAGGAGGTGGACGGCGATTTGGCCGCCTTCCTGGTCAACCTGACCGGCGGCGGTGCCGATTACTCCTTCGAATGCATCGGTAACGTGAACACGATGCGGCAGGCGCTGGAGTGCTGCCACAAGGGGTGGGGGGAGAGTGTCATCATTGGCGTTGCCGGCGCGGGACAGGAAATATCTACCCGACCATTTCAGCTGGTTACCGGACGCGTATGGCGTGGCACCGCGTTTGGCGGCGTACGCGGGCGTACCGAGGTGCCGAGAATCGTCGACTGGTACATGGACGGCAAAATCAACATCGACGATCTGATTACGCATACGATGCCGCTGGAGAAGATCAATGACGCCTTCGATCTCATGCACGAAGGCAAATCTATACGCAGCGTTATCAACTTTTAAACCAGGGGATATCCATCCTTCCGATGCAGGCGACTCGCAGTGGGTGAAGCGCTGGAAACACTGAGCGAGCAGAAATGCCATGGCGGCGTTCAGGGATTCTATAGCCATCAATCCTCAACCACCGGAACGAACATGCGATTCGCGGTCTACCTGCCGCCCGAGGCTGATAGCTCCAAAGTTCCAGTGCTCTATTACCTCTCGGGGCTCACCTGCACGGAGGAAACGGCTGCCATCAAGTCGGGCGCTCAGGCGCACGCCAGCCGCCATGGTCTGATGCTGGTCATGCCGGATACCAGTCCGCGGGGGGCAGGGATCGAAGGTGAGGACGACGACTGGGATTTCGGTACCGGGGCCGGCTTTTACCTTGACGCGACTAAAGCGCCCTGGGCGAAGAACTATCGCATGTACAGCTACGTGATCGAAGAGTTGCGCGCCGTGATCAACGCGAATTTCCCGGCGCGGCCCGAAGCAACCGGCGTCCTCGGGCACTCCATGGGCGGACACGGAGCGTTGACCATGGCGTTGAAAAATCCCGTTGTATACCGATCGGTATCTGCATTCGCACCGATCTGCGCGCCGATGGAAGTCCCGTGGGGCCGAAAAGCCTTCAGCGGTTACTTAGGCGACGACCGAAGCGCCTGGGCGGCCCACGACGCCTGCGAGCTGGTGTGTCGCGGGCCTTATCCCGAACGCATTCTGATCGACCAGGGCAGCGAGGATCAATTTCTAACCGAGCAGCTTCGTCCGGAGTTGTTTCAGCAGGCCTGCGAGAGCGTCGGACAGGCGCTGCAGCTGCGCATGCAGAATTCCATCCTTGGAATTTTCAGAGTCGGCAAGTGAAAACGCGGTTTCCACTTGCCTCACGAATCCAATGACTTACAGTCATCGGATTCGGCGGCGCATTCCTGCGCCTAGCGGAAGGTCTGATAAATCAGACCTTCCCTAAGAGCATTTCGAGACGGCATTCACGAGTTCGAGCTCCCCGTCGCGGACGATAACGTTCGCCACCATGTATGCAGGATCGGAGTCAGGCAGGACGACACCTCTGAGGGCGCGGTTCTGACAACACCCTCCGCTCGCACGCCGCTCAACGAGACCGAGGCGGCTGCGCTCAAATCCTTAGGCCTTAACGATTTTATTAACCGGGCGGGTATCGGATCGATATGGCCTGCGGCGGATTCCGCCGCTCTGGATCAAATCATTCGCAAGCTGCTCAAGGCAGCTGTCATCAAGCCGTTTTGATCAGGAGCGTCTCGGTCCGTTCTTTCCGGCCGCGGGCATTTACCGATGCAACGATCCGGTTCGGCCGCTCACGGCCGCCGCTGGCAGTTCGTTTTCTGCCTCCATTATCGCCAGCATCCGGCGCGCATTTTTCGCCGCGTAGGCGCGCGCATCGTTATCAAAGTAGACGTAGACCTCCTTATTCTTGCGCTGCCAACCGAGGGCCCTGCCGGACCAGGTCCGCAGCGCCTGTGCGCGGTAGTTGCCGGTGTACGCCGAACGCGGTCCGTGCAGTCGCAGATAAACGAAATGCCCCGGCGTCTCGAGCGGAATGGTCTGTCCATCCAGGTCGAAAATGCAAAACGCCGCCCGATGCTCTGCGAGCATCGCGTACACTTCATTACAGTGCCAGCTCGGATCCCTGAATTCGAATGCAAAGCGGCCATCCCGCGGCAGCAGAGCGAGAAAGTCTGCGAGCCGGCGCGGATTGCAGCGCCAGCGAGGAGGTAGCTGGAAAAGTACCGGCCCCATCCGCGTGCCGAAGGCCTTGAGCCTGGCCCACATCGTATCCAGATGTGACTCGCAGTTCTTGAGCTTTTTGAAATGGGTGACGCTTCGCGGCGCCTTGATAGCGAAAACGAAATTCTCTGGAGTGGACTCACACCAACGTCGGATATCCTCGACCTCCGGCAGCCTGTAGAAACTGGCGTTCACTTCAACGCTGTTAAAAATTGCTGAATAGTGCGCGAGCCAGTCGTCGCGACGCAGCTTCTCGGGATAAAAACTCTTCTTCCAATGGCGGTATTGCCAGCCGGAGGTTCCGATGTGTATTTTCATGGGTGCAAGGTCGGGGGGTTAAAAGAGCGACAGCTGGTCTGACTTAGTCGGAGGGGTAAATCGGCTGCTGTCGAGCGTAATTTCTCCTGCAAATCCGAGCCGCTTCACTGCCAAGCTAAACCTCCGCGCGATGAGTCGCGCGTACTCGCCGGTGCCGCGCTGACGGCGGCCGAAGGCGGCATCGTTGGTCTTCCCGTCGCGGGTATCGCGTATCCGCTTCATCACGCGTTGAGCTTGTAGCGGAAAGTGCGTTTCGAGCCAGGTAATGAACAGATCTTTGACCTCCAGGGGAAGCCTGAGCAGCACGTAGCTCGCAGAGCAAGCGCCGGCCGCACGCACTCGTTCAAGTATGGACTCCATCTCGGCGTCGGTGAGCACCGGTATGACGGGCGCAACCAGGACGTTGACCGGGACCCCGGCGTCGCTCAGGACTTCGATCGTGCGCAGGCGGCGCTCGGGCGCCGGCGCCCTCGGTTCCATAACTCGCGACAGCTTCCGGTCCAGCGTTGTCACCGATACGGATACAGTGCAAAGATTGCGCGCCGCCATCGGCGCCAAAAGGTCGATGTCGCGCTCCACCATGGCGGATTTGGTTACGATTTGCACCGGGTGCTCGAATTCGGAAAGCAGCTCGAGAATCGAACGCGTGACTTCGAGCTTTCGTTCCGCCGGCTGATAGGGATCGGTGTTCGCGCCAAGCGCAACCGGGGTGCAGCGGTAGCCCGGTTGCGCCAACTCGCGGCGAAGCTGTGCCGCGGCGTCCGGTTTGTAAAAAAGTTTGCTCTCAAAATCGAGCCCCGGAGAGAGACCCAGCCAGGCGTGGGTAGGCCGGGCGTAGCAGTAGACGCAGCCGTGCTCACAACCCCGGTAGGGATTGATGGAGCAGTCGAATGGAAGGTCCGGCGAACGGTTGCGGCTGATGACCGTCCGGCTCGAGTCGGCCGTGAGGCTGGTGCGAAGCGGGTCGGGGTCCCCGTCCAAGCTGTTCCAGCCGTCGTCGAATGCCTCGCGGCTCAAGGACTCGTAACGTCCAGCCTCGTTAGCGACCGCGCCACGGCCTTTTCGGGGCGCTGGCTGGTGTGCATCGGAGGGTCCGCGTCGCTCCAGCGCGAGGCGCAGGATTTCCGCCGGATTCATAGCCTGTCCACGCCGCCGTCGCTGCCGACGAGGAGCACGTCGGCGGGGCGTCTCGAAAACAAGCCATTAGTCACTACGCCGGTGATCTGGTTGAGTTCGCTTTCGAACTCCGGCGGATTGATGATGTCCAGATGCTTGACGTCAAGAATGATGTTGCCGTTATCGGTGACAAAATCCTTGCGCCACTCGGGGTTTCCGCCAAGGCTTCGGATCCGTCTCGCCACGTAGCTGCGTGCCAGCGGAATAACCTCCACGGGTAGAGGGTAGGCGCCGAGACGATCGACCATTTTCGAGTCATCGATGATGCAGACGAACTTATCCGCCACCGCGGCGACAATCTTTTCCCGAGTCAGCGCGCCTCCACCGCCCTTGATCAAGTAGCGTTGCCGCGTAGCCTCGTCGGCGCCGTCCACATACACCGGCATGGCGTCCACAGCATTGAGGTCGAGGACGTGGATTCCGTGGGACTCGAGGCGCTTCGCCGTGGCCTCCGAGCTCGCCACGGTGCCCTCGATCCGGCCCTTGATGCGGGCGAGAGCGTCAATGAAGAAATTTGCCGTGCTGCCGGTGCCTACCCCTACGATACCGCCCTGGCTCACGTATTCCAGGCAGGCTTCCGCCACCGCCTTTTTCTTTTTGTCCGGGGACATGTGGTCGAAACTCCTAGTGATGGCTGATGGCAGGGGCTATTATACGCGGCTTTCACTGCCGCCCTTGAAGGACGATCCCCCGTCGACCGATGGTTTTGGATAAGCTTAAAAAAGCTCAGCCTACTCGGCCTAAGGTTCCGCCTCGCGAGTACGTGGAGCGGATTCTCAGAGCCCGTGTTTACGACGTGGCACGTGAGTCGCCGCTCGAAGTCGCGCCGAGGCTTTCAAAACGCCTACACAACCGCGTGCTGCTCAAGCGAGAGGACCTGCAGCCTGTGTTCTCGTTCAAGCTGCGTGGCGCATACAACAAACTCGCGGCGCTTAAGCCGGAGGAGCGGGCGCGAGGAGTTATCGCCTCCTCCGCGGGTAATCACGCGCAAGGCGTAGCCCTGGCGGCGGCTAAACTGGATGTCAATGCGCTCATCGTCATGCCAAAGACGACACCAAGGATCAAAGTCGAGGCGGTGGAAAGTCTGGGGGCTGGGATCATACTGCACGGCAGCTCCTACGATGAAGCCAAGGCCCACGCCGAAGAGCTCTGCGCGCAACGAGGCCTGGTCTTTGTCCATCCCTTTGATGACCCGGACGTGATCGCCGGACAGGGCACCATTGCAATGGAAATCCTGCGCCAGCACAGCGAGAAGATTCACGCCATCTTCGTTGCCGTTGGTGGCGGTGGTCTGATTGCGGGTATTTCTGCTTACGTCAAGTCGCTCTGGCCCGAGATTAAAGTGATCGGCGTCGAACCCGAGGATGCGCCCACCATGCACCATGCGCTGGCCGCCGGAGAACGGGTAGTGCTCGACCAAGTGGGCATATTCGCCGACGGTGTCGCGGTGAGACAGGTGGGCGAGGAGCCGTTTCGCATTGCGCAGCAATGCGTTGACGAAGTGCTTTTGGTAAGCACCGACGAGATCTGCGCCGCCATCAAGGACATTTACGAAGACACCCGCTCCATTGCCGAGCCCGCGGGAGCGCTCGGCGTGGCCGGATTGAAGCGCTACATCGAGCGCGAGGGGATTAGCGAAGAGACTCTGGTCGCGGTGGATTGCGGCGCCAACGTGAACTTCGATCGGCTCCGGCATATCGCCGAGCGCGCCGAGATCGGAGAGCATCGGGAGGCCATCTTTGCGGTGACCATTCCGGAACGCCCCGGAAGCTTCCGCGAGTTCTGCCACGTTATCGGTCATCGCTCGATCACCGAGTTCAATTACCGTTACGCGGATGATCGGGAAGCGCACATCTTTGTCGGTGTAGAGCTGCGCGCGGGCGAAGCAGATAAGAACACACTCATTCGCCAGCTTCGGGAAAAGAACTATCCCATCGTCGACTTGAGCGACAACGAAATGGCAAAGATGCACGTGCGTTATATGGTGGGAGGCCGCTCTAAAAGCAAGATCAACGAAGTGCTCTACCGCTTCGATTTTCCCGAGCGACCCGGCGCGCTGCTGCGTTTCTTAACCCGTATGGGAGAGCACTGGAACATTTCGCTGTTTCATTACCGCAATCATGGCGCTGACTATGGCCGCGTACTGATCGGCATGCAGGTGCCGGAAAACGAACGGGCACAGTTCCAGTCATTTCTCGAGGAGCTCGGCTATCCCTACGCCGAGGAGTCGGATAATAGGGCGTATAGGCTTTTCTTGAGCTGACGACCAGGAATGAAACCAGGCTACCCAGCATACGCTCGCAGCAGGTATCTACTCCATTTTAAGAATGTGATCCCACTGCTTTTTCGTCACCGGCATGACTGACAGCCGGTTTCCCCGGCGTACCAGGGCCATGTCTTTCAGTTCCTTCTCGGCCTTGAGTTCGACGAGGGGAATGACCCGTTTCAGCTTGCGCACAAATTCGACGTCGACCAGGTACCACCTGGGACTGTCCGGAATACTCTTGGGATCATAGTGGTCGTCGTCCGGATCGAAGGCCGTGTGGTCCGGATAACCCTCTCGCACGACTTTCACAATGCCTGCGATGCCGGGTGTTTCGCAATTAGAGTGATAAAAGAAAGCAAGATCGCCTATTTTCATTTCATCACGCATCATGTTTCGCGCCTGGTAATTTCGCACGCCGTCCCACGGCTCCGTTTTGTCCGGTCGCGATTTCAGGTCATCGAGGCTGAATTCCTCCGGTTCCGACTTCATCAGCCAGTAGGCCATAAATTCGCTCTTTTCGGCTCGCAAAGCCCGCGTTCGGTAATGATGCCATCCAGACGCACGTCCCAGGGCCTCGACGGGATCTCGCCGGCGCGCTGGAACTCGAACGCCACGCCTATGAGCCGCGGACGTCGCCAGCGGGTTCTCTGATGCAAAAAGGCGAAGCTGCGGTCGTAATAACCCCCGCCCATTCCGAGTCGCGACCCGCTGTCGTCAAACGCCACCAATGGAACCAAAACGAGATCAAGCGCGAAGGGTTTTAGACGCTGGTCGGGATGGCAAGCGGGTTCGGCGATGCCGAACTGATTCTGAACCATGGATGCATTCGACGACAAAGGCAAAAACCAGAGGCTTTTACGGTGGAGTGCCGGCAGGTAGACACGCTTTCCCATCAGTGCGGCACGGTTAAGTAACAGTCCCAGATCGGGTTCGCCGTCGTTACTCAGGTAGGCGGCAAAATGGCGCGTGCGCATGAATACTGTCTCAGACAATAGACTGCGGCAGATCGCAGCCGAGCGGCGATGGTGCTCGCAGGCTTCGAGCGCGCGTCGTTCTGCGCGCATTTTGCGGCGTAACGCGGCGCGGTCGCGAGTGGTATCGCGATCCAGATTGGTGGATAAGCTGGCGGACGAAATCAACTCACGGGATCAGGAGGCTGTGGCGCGAACGGCGAGGGCGTTTTAACTAGGGACGTCCTCCGGGGTGCCGCTACGCGCCGCGACCCTTGAACCAGGTTTGGTTCAAAAGGGGAACTTCGCACGGCGTATCAGGCTTTCCGCCTGCAAAAGCCGCGGACCTGCTCAACAACGCCGTTGCTCAGTTCCCTTGGGTATTAAGTTAGGCTCAAGCGATAACTGGACGCGCTGGCGAACACCTCAGGGGACGTCGGTGTTTAGTCTACCGCTTCGGGCAGGCGCCGTCGACTGATTGCACCACTAATTTTTTGCTCCAGACGGCTTATGTCCCTTTGAATTGCGGCCACGGCGCCCTGGTGATGGCTTTGATGGCGCAGTAACTCGTGAACGATATTGAGCGCAGCCATTACCGCAATGCGTTCAGTACCAAGGACTTTTCCACCGTCACGCACTTCGCGCATGCGCTCGTTGAGCACCTTGGCGGACTGAAGCAGTGCGTCTTTATCTTCAAGCGGGCAGGAAATCATGTATTCCTTGTCCAGAATCTGGACGTTGACGGGAACGGATTCACTCATGCGCCGATTTCCATCGCCTTGAGTCTTGCAATCATGGCTTCAACCCGCGACCGAGCCAGCTCGGATTTCTCGATCAAAGCGGCTCTTTCCGCCATCAGATGGGCTTGTTGGTCGCGGAGCGCCCGGTTTTCATCGCTGAGTTCGTCGCACGTGCGGATCAGTTCATCCAATCGTGCTTCCAGCGCGCGGAGGCTTAACTCTTCCATCGGTGGCGTGCCGTCTTGCGAGTCGTTCGGTGTCAATGAGTTGCACCGATTATTTGTGATTTTGCCGCAGCAATCGGGCTTAACTATAGGAGCCCGGGCGGGAGCGGTCAATGGGCGACCGCATCCTGTTGACGCTTTGGGAGCGGGACCCATGGGTGATAGCATAGCCGCGCTGCGGCGGCGAACCCGCCAAGCGGCGCAAGCAGCGGCCGCAATTCGCGCTAGCCCGCACTATTCACACATCCGCCGCTGCGGAAGCGGATCGGCCCGCACCCGCGGTAATGCGCCATGGAAAACGCGCTCGACCTGCCTACGGGTACGCCTGCGCGCCTTTGCCATGGAGCGATTTGCGGCTACGGGCGTCTCCGCTCTTTAGCTTCGTGCATTTTTGAATAATGCGGTCGGGTGCTTGCGCAAGAATCACACTTTCGATGACTGTTGACTACGTCGCCTGCCGTGAAGCGCTGGAACGCGCCCATGCCACTCTTGACGCTTCGGAGTGTCACGGCGTGCTCTGCGGGCTGCTCTGCGTGACAAGGCAATTTCCCGAGGAACGGTGGCTGAACGAAGTTTTGGAGCCGGGTGAGTCGGGCGGCCCGGAGTCCGCGCGCTGCACAAAAATGCTGCGCTCCACGCGGCGTGAAACCGAGCGCCAGTTAGAAGATCAACAGTTCGAATTCGAACCGATGCTTCCGGACGAAGAGGTATCCCTGATGCAGCGTGGGGCGGCGCTTGCCCGCTGGTGCAGGGGGTTTTTGTACGGGCTCGCCGTCGGCGGTCTGGACGACTCAGTATCCACCTCTGAAGACGTGCGTGAGATATTGACAGACCTGTCGGAATTCACTCGGCTGGACGTTTCAGAGCTCCAGGACGGAACCAATGCTCTGGAAAGCGACTACGCGGAGCTGGTGGAATATGTACGGGTCGGGGTTATGTTGATTCATACCGAGCTCAAGACGCGTCAGGAGAAGCCATCCGGAGGCAATCAGCTGCACTGAAGGCGAGGTTAAGCATTGGACAAGCGTGAATTCAAAAGGCGGCGCAAAAAAGTCATGGACGTCATGGACGACGACTGTATCGCCATCGTCCCCGCAGCGCCGCCTCGTCATCGCAACCGCGACGTGGAGTATCCGTACCGCCCCGACAGCGATTTCTACTATCTCACTGGCTTTAGCGAGCCCGAAGCGGTTGCCGTGCTTGCGCCCGGGCGCTCCCAGGGAGAGTTCATCCTTTTTTGTCGCGAAAGGGACCCCGAAATGGAGCAGTGGAACGGAGCGCGGGCCGGTCTCGAGGGCGCGTGCTCGGATTACAGCGCGGACGATGCGTTCCCCATCAGCGATATTGACGACATTCTGCCCGGACTGTTGGAGACGCGCTCGCACGTTTACTACGCCATGGGCTACTACCAGGAATTCGACCAGCGGATGCTCACTTGGGTGAACAAGCTGCGAACGCGCTCACGAGCCGGGGTCAACTCACCGGCGCAGTTTGTTGCCCTTGATCACGTTCTCCACGACATGCGTCTGTACAAGAGCAGGGCCGAGATCAAGACCATGTCCCACGCCGTTGAAATTAGCGCCTCAGCCCATCGGCGCGCCATGAGTGCGTGCCGTCCGGGGATGACTGAGTACCAGATTGAAGCGGAGTTAGTGCATGAGTTCATGCGCGCCGGAGGTCGCAGCGTCGCCTATCCACCGATCATTGCCGGCGGCGCCAACGCTTGCGTGCTGCACTACACAGAAAACGCCGCTCGTCTAAACGACGGCGATCTTCTGCTCATAGACGCCGGCGTTGAGTACGACTACTACGCGTCGGACATCACCAGGACATTTCCGGTCAACGGTAAATTCTCAAAAGAGCAGCGGGCCATTTACGCTCTCGTGCTGGAAGCCCAGTACGCGGCGATCGAGCAAGTCCGCCCCGGTAACCACTGGAACGACCCCCACGAGGCCGCGGTGCAGGTGATCACCGAAGGGCTGGTCGACCTGGGCCTGCTTAAGGGGCGCGTAAGCAGCCTTATAAAGAAAGAGGCGCATCGAAAGTTTTACATGCACCGAACCGGTCACTGGATCGGAATGGACGTGCACGACGTCGGCGATTACAAGATTGAGGGTGAGTGGCGGGTTCTAGAGCCGGGCATGGTCATGACCGTCGAGCCCGGCATCTACATTTCGGGCGGCAATAAGCGCGTGGCGAAGAAATGGTGGAACATTGCAGTTCGCATCGAGGACGATGTGCTGGTCACGAGTGATAAACCACAAGTGCTCAGCAAGGCGGCACCGAAGGGAATTGAAGAAATCGAAGCGCTCGTCGGCAGCGCTTGACCAGAGGCCAGGCGTTGAGATGAAGACCTCTTTCCGCGGCGAAATTTTCGATGTAGTCATCGCCGGTGGTGGGTTCGTCGGTGTCACGCTGGCGCTCGCGCTCGCCCGCGGCGGCGCGCGCGCGGCGCTCATCGATTCCGCCGCTGCGGGTACAGGCGAGACAGCGCCGCGGCCGATCGCGCTGGCTGAAGGTTCGCGGCGGATTCTTGAAGGTCTTGATATTTGGCGCCACATCGGTCCCAGCGCCACACCCATCCGCGTGGTACATGTTTCCGATCGCGGACGTTTCGGCTTTACCCGGATCAAAGCGCGGGACTACGGCGTCGACGCACTGGGATACGTCAGCGAGGCCGGCATCATCGGCTCCGTTCTTGCCGGGGCGCTCGACGCGACTGCGGGAGTCGCAGTGCTCAGGCCGGCAACGGTTCATCAGCTGGAGTTTTCCGAGGGTCGCGTCAGGGTCGGGTGTGCTGGCTCTGAAGGCTCGCATTCAGTGGACGCTCGTTTGCTGGTAGCCGCCGACGGCGGAAAATCTTCGGTGCGACGATTGAGCGGGATTGGTGCGCGGCAGCGGGACTGGCAGCAGAGCGCAATCACTTCAATAGTGAAAACGCGCCTGGACCCTGGCAACGTAGCCTACGAAAGATTTACCGACAGCGGGCCGGTAGCGCTGCTGCCGATGGTGCAACGCCGCTCGGGTCTCGTATGGACGCTTCCCCATGAGCGGGCAGACGCCTTGATGGCGCTGGACGAAGGCGCCTTTTTGGCGATGCTGGGGAAAACTTTTGGAACGCGTCTTGGCGCCTTCACCGAAACCGGGTCGAGAACCCGTCACCGACTTCGCTCCGCCCACAGCAGGCTGTCGGTGAAACAACGGCTGGCCCTCGTCGGCAACGCGGCAAACCATCTGCACCCCGTTGCAGGGCAGGGTCTCAACCTGGGCTTGCGCGACGCCGCAGTTCTGGCGGAGGTGGTCATCGACGCGGTTAGGGCTGGCGAAGATCCGGGCGCCATCACTACCCTCGGGCGCTACGCCGAGTGGCGGCGCCGCGATCAGTGGGCGACCTCTCGTTTTACCGAGGGGGTGGTGAGACTGTTCGGCAATGATTTGCTGCCGCTGGCCTTGGTCAGAGACATTGGTCTCATCGGCCTCGACAGCTTCGGCTTTCTCAAGCGCACACTGGCGCGACACGCCATGGGCCTCGCGGGACGCGGTCCCCGCTTGTCACGCGGACTGTCCTTATGATTTTTGATCTGGTGATTGTGGGCGGCGGTCTTGTCGGCGCGACCCTGGCCGCGGATCTGGGCCAGCGGGGATTTCACCTCGGACTGCTGGAGGCTCGGCCGATCCCGCCGCTTCCCGATACCGGGTTCGACCTGCGGGTGAGCGCGCTGACCCGCGCCACCCAGCACGTGTTGGAGTCCGTGGGCGTATGGGAGCTTTTGCCTGCGGAACGGGTGCACCCTTTCCGCCAGATGGTCGTATGGGAGGTCCCTGAAGCCGGCGAGGTTCACTTTGACAGCGCCGACATCGCCGAGCCCGCGCTAGGACACATTGTCGAAAACGCGGCCCTGCAGCGGGCTTTGGACACCCGCCTAAGTCAGCTCGACGGGGTAGAGATATTTCGCCCGGTAAAGTTCGAAACGCTCATGCTGGAGGCAATGCGAGCCGCGGTCGTTGTCGATGGAAAAAAGATTTACGCGCCTCTGGTGGTCGGCGCGGACGGCAGCCGCTCCCGCGTTCGCGAGCTGGCCGGGATCGAAGTTCAAGAGGCCGCGTACGGGCAGCGTGCCGTGGTGGCGACGGTAACTGTCTCCCGAGGTCATGGAGACACCGCCTGGCAGCGCTTTCTGCCCAACGGCCCGCTGGCCTTTCTACCTCTGCCCGGCGAACACGCTTCCATCGTCTGGTCGACCACGCCCGCTCACGCAGACGCGCTGAAGCAAATGAGCGAGACGAGTTTCGTCGCCGCGCTGGAGGACGCTTACGAGGGCAGGCTCGGCGAGGTCAAGCTGGCTGGGCCCCGGGCCGCCTTTGACCTCACTTCCATCGGCGCGCGCGACTATGTCGGCCGCCGGGTGGCGCTGGTGGGCGATGCCGCCCATACCGTGCATCCGCTGGCGGGCCAGGGGGTCAATCTGGGTATTCTGGACGCGGCGTCGCTGGCCGAAATTCTGGGCGCCGCGCGCGACGCCGGCCGCGACATCGGACGCGCGCATACCCTGCGCAAGTATCAGCGCTGGCGCAAAGGGCACAACGCTGTCATGCGCGCCGCCCTGAGCGGATTCAACTGGCTGTTCGGGGGTCATTCTGGGGCCTTAAGGGACGCGCGCAACATGGGCTTGCGGGTGACCAACCAGATTCCGCCGCTGAAGCGCTTGCTCATGCGGTACGCTTCCGGCTTGTCAGGAGATTTACCCGCGGCGGCGACGCCTCGCGATTACCGCAAGGCGATGGCACAAAGAGATGCTCGAAGCGTTTGAGCCGTGTGCTTATGGTTTTTGATTCGGAAGTCGCAAGAAATTCTTGCTGAGGAATAGTGACCCATGCTGAAAGAAGTAGAAACCGTCTTCGAAAGTAACCTCTCGAGTCTCGAGCTTCTTCACCGAGGCAAAGTTCGAGACATTTATGCAGTGGACGATGCGCATATGCTCATTGTGGCCTCGGACCGTCTGTCGGCGTTCGACGTGGTGCTGCCCGATCCTATTCCCGGAAAAGGAGCCGTGCTTACGGACCTCTCCGTTTTCTGGTTCGGCCACACCGGGTCTGTGGTCAGCAATCATCTTGCCGATCTCACCCTCAAAGACGTGCTCCCCGATGAAGGCGAGAGACAGCAGATCGAAGGCCGAGCTCTCGTGGTCAAACGTCTGAAAGCCCTTCCGTTGGAGGCCATCGTAAGGGGTTACCTTATCGGCTCCGGTTGGAAGGACTACCAGGCTACCGGTGCGGTGAGCGGAATCGCGCTGCCAGCGGGACTGCGTCAGGCCGATCGCCTGCCGGAGACCATGTTTACGCCCTCCACCAAGGCGGACGTGGGCGAGCACGACGAAAACATCAGCTTCAACGACATCGTCGATCTGGTGGGTGACGACATCGCCACGCGTGTCCGCGACATAAGCGTTCGGATTTATGAACAGGCTGCCACCTACGCCGCCGACCGCGGGATCATCATCGCTGACACCAAGTTCGAATTCGGCCTTGACGGCAGCGGCGAGCTCGTGCTCATCGACGAGGTCCTGACTCCAGACTCTTCGCGCTTCTGGCCCTCGGATGAGTATGCCGCCGGCAGCAGTCCGCCCAGCTTCGACAAGCAGTTCGTGCGCGATTATCTGGAGACGCTCGACTGGGACAAGCGCCCGCCGGCGCCTAAGCTACCCCCGGAGGTGATCGAAAAGACGGCGCAAAAGTATGCCGAGGCGCGAAGCCGGCTGATTGGCTGATGCATGACGTGTAATGCGTAATGCGAGCTCTAACGAAGCCCGCTGTAGGAGCGACCTTGGTCGCGATTCCTTACTTCAAATTCAGCCACGTATAGCGGTCGCCGGTTTCCACCAACACCGAGCGACGTTCCTCGCCGCGAAGCAGCGTGATGCTGACGTGATCGCCAGGCGCACGGTCGCCCCAGAGGGCTCGGTAAAAACCCGCGAGGGTGGTGATGGGTTCGCCGTCAATCTCGATGATGACGTCTCCGGCGCGGACACCCGCCCGCGCCGCCGGGCCGTCGTCGGCTAGGCGTTGAACCACCACCAGACTCTCGACCTGATGCGAATACACGCCAATCCACGGGCGGGCGGCCCCACTTCGCCCTTGGGAGAGCAGATCTCCCATGACGGACTTGAGCACGTCGATGGGAACGAACATGTTTCCGGGAAGCGTGCGCTCGCCCTGCATCGCGTCAGCCACTACCAGCGACCCAATGCCCACCAGTTGTCCGTTGCTGTCCAGCAGCGCCGCGCCGCCGAACATGGGGTAGGGCGGCGAGGTGAAAATGGCCTCGTCGAGCAGATACTCCCAGTAGCCGGCGAACTCGCGCCTTGATACCGTAACCGCCGGGCGAACGGCCTGGACGCCGCCGAAGGCGGTCACCAAAAGGTGGTCAGACTCCGCGACGGCGTTCGAACGCCCGAGCGACATCGGCGTGACCCCCAGGGGGCGGGTCGCGCGCAGCAGTCCGAAGCCGGTGGCATGGTCGTAGGCGACGATTTCCGCCGGTGTTGGTTCATTGCCGAGTGCGGTAACCGTGACCTCGCTGGCCTCGAGGATCAGATAACCGATGGTGACGATGAGGCCGTTAGCGTCGATGACGACGCCGGATCCGGCGCGTTCGGTACCCAGCGCGGGCGCCGTACGCGCGCTCGCGGGCACCTTCGATTCGACCGCGACTACGGCGGAAAGAACTTCCGTTACACCTGGATCCCCGGACTGGGCTTCAACAGCGGGTAGCGCAAGCAGACAGGCGGCCAGCACCGCCGCGGTTGTAACGAGACCGGTGATTGGCGCGCGCGCGACGTCGGGTTTGCGCATGGGCCCTCCGAAATCCACCCTCCAGCAAGGGACCGGTCGCTTCTTTATATGCTCATTTCTCGCAGAGGACAATTCGACCCCTGCGAGGGAACCGCTTGCTAATCACCTCAATGCAGCGAGAAATGCCGGCCGACACTTCCCATCCGCGGATCTTCAAGCCGCCTGTTTCTCCATCGCCTCAGAATATTTTCCGAGCGATGCGGCGCTGTTGAGCTGCGCGCGGTGGTGGAGCGCGTCCTGCGCCGACTTGCCGTTGGCGGCGCTGCCGGCCCAGGTATTTAGCGCCGGTTCCTGAAGCGCGCGGGAGTACGAAAAACTCAGCTTCCAGGGCAGATCTCCGGTAATGGCGTTCATGGCGTTGAGATGCGCGGTTGCTTCTTGCGGCGCCTGGCCGCCGGAAAGAAACACCACCCCCGGAAGCGCCGCCGGCACCGAGCGCTTGAGACAGGCGATGGTCTGTTCCGCCACCGCTTCGACACCGGCTCGACTGGGGGCATTCTTTCCGGAAAGCACCATGCTGGCCTTGAGAATGGTGCCTTCCAGCAACACCCGCTGCTGGTGCAGAGAGCTAAACAACGCTCTCAGGGTCGCTTCCGTGACCTCGAAGCAACGCTCGATGCTGTGATTGCCGTCCAGCAGGACCTCCGGCTCCACCATGGGCACCAGCCCCGCTTCCTGACAAAGCGCCGCGTAGCGCGCCAGACCGTGGGCGTTGGCCTCGATGCAGCCGAGGCTGGGTATACCGTCGCCGATGGTAATCACCGCGCGCCATTTGGCGAAGGGCGCACCCAGCTCCCGGTACTCGGCGAGACGATCGCGAAGCCCGTCCAGTCCTTCGGTCACCTTTTCGCCTGGATGCCCGGCGAGGTCCTTGGCACCTTTATCCACCTTTATGCCCGGCATGATTCCTTTGTTCTTCATTAATTCAGGAAACGGCACGCCGTCGCTCGTCGACTGACGAATCGTTTCGTCAAACAAGATCATTCCGGAGACGAATTCTTCAAGTCCGGCGCAGGTAATGAGCAGCTCGCGATAAGCGCGTCGGTTTTCTTCCGTGCACTCGGTTTTTATGGTGTCGAATCGCTTTTTGATGGTTGGGCTGCTTTCGTCGATGGCGAGGATTCCCTTGCCGTCGGCGACCATTGCCTGGGCGGCAGCTTCGAGTTTTTGGGCGCTCATGATCGGACTCCTGTCGTCGGTTTCAACGTCGAGTGCGGATGTTCAAAAGCAAGAGATGCTGTTGATGATGGCATCCTCTTGAATGCGTATTCTGCCTCAAACCGACGGGCGAAAAACGTGGATTTTAAATCGCGCGCGCAAGTTCTTGATTCATCGAAGGAGAACTTGCCCGCGCCCTGGACCCGTGGTGGCGAAGCGAACGCCCAGGGGTGCCGCAAATCGCCATAGGCCCGGCGGGGATGCAGCTTCGCACCATCGGTTAAATTATTTCAGGCGGCGGCGCGCGCTTCCAGAGCCGCGATGGCGGGCAGGGTGCGTCCCTGGAGAAACTCTAAGAAGGCGCCGCCGCCGGTGGAGATGTAAGAAATCCTGTCGCCGACGCCGTACTTCTCGATAGCCGCGAGGGTGTCGCCGCCGCCGGCAAGGGAGAAAGCCTTGGAATCAGCGATAGCCTCGCTCAGTATCCGCGTGCCCTGGCCGAACTGATCGTGCTCGAAGACGCCCACGGGGCCGTTCCACACCACCGTACCCGCCTGCGCCACCAATGAGGCATACCGCGAGGCGGTCTTTGCGCCCACGTCGAGGATCATGTCGTCGTCGCCGACGGACTCCGCCGGTTTGGCGTGTGCTTCGGCGTCTGCGTTTAGCGCTGACGCGACCACCACGTCTTCAGGGATCGGAATATCCACGCCGCGCGCGCGCGCGGCTTCAAGCAACCGCTCGGCCACGGGCACCAGATCCGGTTCGTAAAGAGACTTTCCCACCGGGTGCCCTTTGGCCGCGATGAAGGTGTTGGCGATGCCGCCGCCGACAATGAGCCGGTCCACACGATCGATCAGCGACTCGAGCACGCCGAGCTTGGTCGATACTTTCGCTCCGCCCACCACCGCGACCAGCGGACGAGCGGGATTTTGCATCGCCCTGGTAAGAGCATCGATCTCAGCCGCCAGCAGGGGCCCGGCGCATGCCATTGGAGCAAAACGGGCGACGCCGCAGGTCGACGCCTGAGCGCGGTGCGCGGTACCAAACGCGTCCATGACAAAAACGTCGCAGAGGTCCGCCAGGCGCCGTGACAATTGCTCGTCGTCGCCCTTCTCCCCGAGGTTGAAGCGCACGTTCTCGCATACCACGATGGTGCTCGGTTTGATCTCGACGCCGTCGAGCCACTGTGGGGCGAAATGCACCGGAAACGCGGTCAGGTCGGCGAGGTGCGCGGCAACGGGTGCGAGAGAAAACGCCGCATCGGGCTCGCCTTCTTTCGGCCGACCCAGGTGGGACAGCACCATGACCCGGGCGCCGGCGCCAGCGGCCTTTTCAAGCGTGGGCAGGGCGGCGCGGATGCGAGCATCGCTGCTGACCTTGCCGTCTTTGATCGGAACGTTGAGATCCTCGCGAATGAGCACCCGCTTGCCGGCCAGATCCAGATTGGACATGCGTAGGAAGGTCATCGGCTGGTTCTAATGTCGTACGTTGGACGGAGTGATTCGTGAATTGTGATTGGCCACTGATGCCTAGCGTCAGGCGGGTCGTCGACTCCCACGCTGCGAATCACTAATCACCAATCAAAGATTTCACGCGCTCGATCTTAAGAATTACGAGCAAGCTCGCGCCTACAGCGGGCTTCGTTCAACCTCTCAAGGCGCATTCACCAACGCCACGGTGGCGTCCAGCATGCGGTTCGAGAATCCCCATTCGTTGTCGTACCAGGACACCACCTTCACCAGCCGACCGCCGATGACCTTAGTAAGCGGCGACTCATAGGTGGAGGAAGCCGGATCGTGATTGAAGTCAATGGACACGAGCGGCTTGTCGTTGAAATTCAGCACGCCTTTCAGCTCCTGCTCGGAGGCCGCCTTGAGCACGCTGTCGATCTCGTCCTTGTCGGTTTCCCGCGTGGCGGTGAAAGTCAGGTCCACCATGGAGACATTGATGGTGGGCACGCGAACGGCGAAACCGTCCAGCTTGCCATTCAGTTCTGGAAGCACCAGGCCGACGGCTGCCGCCGCGCCGGTGCTGGTCGGGATCATGGATTGCGTTGCGGAGCGGGCTCGGCGGAGATCCTTGTGGTAGACGTCGCTTAAGACCTGGTCGTTGGTGTAGGCGTGAATAGTGGTCATGAGTCCGTGCTTGACCCCGATGCGTTCGTGCAGGGGCTTGACCAGAGGCGCGAGGCAGTTTGTCGTACACGAAGCATTGGATATGACGCTATGGGACGACGTTAGCGTGTGGTGGTTCACGCCGTAGACGATGGTGGCGTCCACGTCCTTTCCGCCGGGCGCCGAAATAATGACCTTCTTCGCCCCGGCCTTTAGATGGGCGCTGGCCTTTTCCTTAGTGTTAAAAAGTCCGGTTGACTCGTGAACCACCTCAACGCCGAGCGCTTTCCACGGCAGCTTTGAAGGATCGCGTTCGGCGCACACCCGGATGCGGTCACCGTTGACGATCAGACTGTCGCCGTCCACGTCCACGTCTCCGGGAAATCGGCCGTGGACGGTGTCGTACTTGGTCAGATGGGCGTTGGTCTGCGCATCACCCAGATCGTTGATTGCGACCACGCGAATCTCCTCGTGTCGCCCGCTTTCGTATATCGCGCGCAGAATGTTTCTGCCAATGCGTCCATATCCATTGATCGCAATTTTGATGCTCATTTCAGCTCTCCAGATTTACTTTCATTTCCCAAGCTTTTGACGTCAGGACTCGGCAGCGGCTCCAATGCCGGTGGAGGCGTTGGCAGCCAGCACCTCTTCCACTGTTCTAACCACATTTTCGACGCCAAAGCCGAAGTGGGCGAACACCTCCTCGCAAGGCGCGGATTCGCCGAATGTGTCAATTCCGATGGCTTTGCCTTCGAAGCCGAGATATTTGTACCAGTAGCCGGTGACTCCCGCCTCCACCGAGACCCGGGAGCGCACGGAAGAGGGAAGTACCGACTCCCGGTACGATTCTGGCTGGGCGTCGAAGGTGTCGGTTGACGGCATCGACACGACCCGAGTTCTTACACCCTTGGCCTCGAGTTCCGTTGCCGCTTCCACCGCGAGTCCGACTTCGGAGCCGGTGGCGATAATGATTGCTTCCAGTTCCCCGTCGCAGTCCCGGAGCACGTAACCGCCTCGGCGAATCGCGTCGATCTGCTCGGGCGTCCGTTTTTGGTGGGGCAGTCCCTGGCGCGAAAACAACAGGCTCGTAGGGCCAGCTGTTCGTTGCAGCGCGCGCTCCCAGGCTACCACGGACTCTACCGCGTCGCAGGGACGCCACACGGACATATTAGGCATCAGACGCATCGTTGCGGCCTGCTCCACGGCCTGGTGGGTAGGTCCGTCCTCGCCCAGTCCGATGGAGTCATGGGTGAAAACGAAAATATTCCGAATCCTCATCAGCGCCGCCATTCTGAGTGCGTTGCGCGCATATTCCGAAAAAATGAGGAACGTTGCGCAATAAGGAATGAATCCGCCGTGCAGCGCTATACCGTTGCAGACTGCCGCCATGGCAAATTCTCGAACGCCGAAGTAAATATAGTTCCCATCGTCGACTTCGGCGCTCAAAGCGCGGGAGCCCGACCAGCGGGTGAGATTGGAGCCGGTGAGATCCGCGGAGCCGCCGATGAGTTCGGGCAGCTTCGGCCCGAATCCTTCGAGCGCGTTTTGGGAAGCTTTGCGTGAGGCTATGTTCTCGGCCTTTTTGTCCGTATCCCGAATGAATTCGTCGCGGTATTGGTTCCAGTCTTTCGGAAACTCGCCTTTCATACAGCGTTCCAGCTCGGCAGCGAGATCGGGATGGGCCTTGCGGTAAACTTCAAAACGCTCGCCCCAGTCCGATTCCCTCGCTTCGCCGTTTTTTCGCGCGTCCCATGCGGCATAGATGTCATCGGGTATGTCGAACGGTGGATGCGGCCAGCCGATGGTTTCCCGAGCGCGCGCGACCTCATCCTCGCCCAGCGCTGCGCCGTGGACGGATTCCGTGCCCTGCTTATTGGGGGCGCCCCAGCCGATGATGGTCTTGCACTGGATCAGCGTGGGTCGATCGGTTTCAGTGCGCGCGTCCCGAATGGCGACGTTCACCGCGCCGGCGTCGTGCCCGTCCACGTTGCGGATCACGTGCCAGCCGTAGGCCTCGAAACGGCGCGGGGTATCATCGGTAAACCAGCCTCCGACTTCGCCATCGATGGAGATGTTGTTGTCATCGTAAAAACAAATGAGCTTTCCCAGCTTGAGTGTTCCTGCCAGAGAGCAAGCCTCATGGGAAATGCCTTCCATCAGACAGCCGTCGCCGGTGAACACATAGGTGAAATGGTCGATGATTGCGTGACCCTCGCGGTTAAAGCGGCCCCTCAGCACTTTTTCAGCGATGGCCATGCCGACTCCGTTGCCGAGTCCCTGCCCGAGGGGTCCGGTAGTCGTCTCGATCCCAGGAGTGTCGCTATACTCGGGATGTCCGGGCGTCATCGAATGGAGCTGCCGGAATCGCTTGATTTCCTCCATCGGAAGCGCGTAGCCGCTGAGATGCAGCAGCGAATAGTGCAGCATGGAGCCGTGCCCGTTGGAGAGGACGAAACGATCGCGATCCCACCATCTGGGATTGGCGGGGTTGTGCTTCAGGTGATCGTTCCATAGCACTTCGGCGATATCCGCCATCCCCATGGGCATGCCGGGATGTCCTGACATGGCTTTCTGTACCGCATCCATGCTCAACGCCCGAACGGCGTTGGCGAGTTCTCTTCGGGAAGGCATGACACTCCCTCGTGACTGTAGAATCCGGTTTTGTTACCGGTAAGGTCCCGCTAGAGACTCCCACCCGGATGTCCGCTTATGGACCTCGAGATGAACAAGTGCCTTGTTTCGTTACGCGGCAAAAAAAGCCGGAAAAGCGAGAGACCGGTGCCGGGTCGGCAGGGTACCGAATTCTGACGCACGCGCCCGGCTGACGCAATGAGTCTAGATCTGGTATCCCCGCATCGACTGACGTTGCCGCAAGGCGCGGGGAATCGACAGCGTGTTCGGCGCCTTCGAGAGCACGGGCCTTGCGTGCGGCGCTTGTTGGCGGCGGTGTTACTAGCCCTCTCCGCCGCATCGGCAGCGGCGGAGTTCGAGCTGGTGGTCCAGAGCGATGGCTCGATAAAAGCCAGCAAGTTGTCGGCGCTGTCCGATTACCTCTCCCAGGCGCTCGGCCATCCGGTGCGGGTGAACATCAGGCGAAATCCCCTCGAGCATTGGCGCCATCTGACCACCGGAGAGCGCCCGGCGATGGTGCTGGAAGATCCACATTTCGCCGATTACCGCGTGACGCGCGCCGGCTATCGCATCATCGCTGCGGTGGAGGAGCGCCAAGTCTTCTCGCTCGCCGGCGGCGGCTTTCTCCTGCTGGACCCCTCGGATCTCGCCGGTCGCCCGGTCGCGGCGCTGTCGCCGCCTTCGCTGTCCACGCTTCAGCTGCTGGCCTTCTATTCGGATGCGGTGCGTATCCCTCGGATCATCGAAGCCCCTTCGCACCGAGCTGCGGCGACGCGGGTTTTGCGAAATGAGGCGGTGGCCGCGGTGATTCCTGCTGATGAGCTAGGCGTTTATCCGGAGCTCAAGGAGATGCTATTGATGGAAGAACTGCCGGGAAAGGCGGTCAGTGTTTCCCCAGATCTGGCGGAGGTTGTCGTCGATCGCATTACCTCGGCGCTGGTGGACGCCTCCCGGGGAGCGGTCGGGCGGCGCGCTCTAACGGAGCTGGAAATTTCCGGCTTTGTCCGTGGTCACCAGGAAGCTTACAGCGGCCTGTCGCGGCTGCTCAAAGGCACCTGGGGTTACCGCCAGATCCCGCCTTAAGTCAGCCTATACGCCTTTGGCCTGCGGAGTAACCGGTCTCATTCTTCCGAACGGCCTTCCCAACGCCCTGTGCACGGCGCTGCACTGCCGTTAAACTTAGCGGCCTTTTTTGTGTTCAAGTCGAGGCACTGCGTCATGGCGAAAGCCCAGTTGATAACTTCCGAGTCCGTTTCGGAAGGCCACCCGGACAAGATAGCGGACCAGATATCAGACGCCATTCTGGACGCCATGATCGCCCAGGACCCGCACTGCCGGGTAGCGTGCGAAACGCTGGTAAAAACCGGCATGGTTATCGTTGCCGGGGAGGTGACGAGCACAGCAGTGATCGACGTCGAGAGCATCGTGCGGGAGCAGGTAAGCGCCATCGGTTACGACAGCCCGGCTTACGGCTTCGACGGCCATACCTGTGCGGTGCTGAGCGCGTTGGGCAAGCAGTCCCCCGACATCGCCATGGGGGTGAACGAGAGTTCGGAACGGGAGCAGGGTGCGGGTGACCAGGGAATGATGATTGGTTACGCGGTGAATGAGACCGACGTCTTCATGCCCGCGCCCATCACCTTCGCCCATCGGCTGGTGAAACGCCAGTCCGAGCTGCGGCGGGCCGGCACCCTTCCGTGGCTCAGGCCTGACGCCAAGAGTCAGGTGACGTTGCGGTACGAAGGCGGGAAACCAAGGCGTATCGACGCGGTGGTGCTATCCACTCAGCACGACCCGGAGATCAGTACCGATATGATTCGCGAGGCGGTCATGGATGAGATCATCCGCCCGGTATTGCCGCCCGAGATGCTCGGCAACAACACCCGCTTTCACATCAACCCCACCGGTCGATTCGTGATCGGCGGCCCCGTGGGCGACTGTGGTCTGACCGGGCGCAAGATCATCGTCGACACTTATGGAGGTGTCGCCCGCCACGGCGGCGGCGCATTCTCCGGCAAGGATCCGTCCAAGGTGGACCGATCCGCCGCCTATGCCTGCCGTTATGTGGCGAAGAATATCGTCGCGGCAGGGCTTGCCGAGTGTTGCGAGGTGCAGGTGTCCTACGCTATTGGAGTCGCGGAGCCGACCTCTGTAAACGTCGAAACCTTTGGCACCGGCAAAATTGACGACGACAGATTTCGGGACCTGGTGCTGGAGCACTTCAACCTGAAGCCGCGGGGCATTGTTGAGATGTTGGACCTGCTTCGACCGATTTATCGCAATACCGCGGCATACGGTCATTTCGGCCGCGATGGGGATCTGCCCTGGGAGAAGACAGACAAGGCCGAAGCGCTGAAAGCTTCTGCGGGCATCGGCTGAGAGCCTGGCAGTCATTGAATCTGGTGAAATTCGAGCACTCAACTCAGAACATCGAGCAACGGTAGAGCAAGTAGTAATGAGTAAACCCGCCGCGGCGAAAACGTCTTCAGATTACGAGGTAGCGGATATAGGTCTCGCGGACTGGGGTCGCAAGGAGATCTCTATTGCGGAAAACGAGATGCCAGGCCTGATGGCTTTGCGCCAAGAGTACGGCGCTAAGAAGCCGCTCGCGGGCGCAAGGATCGCGGGTTCGCTGCATATGACTATTCAGACCGCGGTCCTGATCGAAACCCTGCTCGAGTTGGGCGCCGAGGTGCGGTGGGCATCCTGTAATATATTCTCCACCCAGGACCACGCCGCCGCGGCTATCGCCGACCGGGGGGTCCCTGTGTTCGCCTACAAGGGAGAGACGCTGGACGAGTATTGGGATTACGCCCATCGCATCTTCGATTGGGGGGATGGAAGCACGGCGAACATGATCCTAGACGACGGCGGTGACGCGACCCTGCTGGTGAATCTGGGAGCCAAGGCGGAGAAAGACGCTTCCCTGCTCTCCGACCCAGGAAACGAGGAAGAGGAAGCCTTGTTCGCCTCCATCCGGCGGAGGCTTCAGAGCTCCCAGGGATGGTATTCAAAGGTACTGACCGCTATCCGCGGCGTAACCGAGGAAACAACCACCGGCGTTCATCGGCTCTACGTGATGGAGAAAAATGGAGAGCTGCCGTTCCCGGCCATCAACGTCAACGATTCAGTGACCAAATCCAAGTTCGATAATCTCTACGGCTGCCGCGAATCCCTGGTTGACGGCATCAAGCGGGCCACGGACGTCATGATGGCGGGAAAAATTGCCGTTGTTTGCGGCTACGGGGACGTGGGTAAGGGCAGTGCACAGTCGCTGCGCGGACTGGGTGCCAACGTGTGGGTGACTGAGATCGATCCGATCTGCGCACTGCAGGCGGCGATGGAAGGATTCCGCGTGGTGACGATGGAAGAGGCCGCGCCGATGGCCGACATTTTCGTCACCGCCACTGGAAACCTGAAGGTCATTACCCTCGACCACATGCGGGTGATGAAAAACGACGCTATTGTCTGCAACATCGGCCACTTCGATTCCGAGATCGACATTGCGGGCTTACGCAACCTCAAGTGGGAAAACATCAAGCCCCAGGTGGACCACGTGATTTTTCCAGACGGCAAGCGAATCATCGTCCTTGCGCAAGGCAGGTTGGTGAATCTGGGGTGCGCCACCGGCCATCCGAGCTTCGTGATGTCGAACTCGTTTACCAACCAGGTGCTGGCGCAAATCGAGCTGTGGCATCACCCGGAGCACTACGAACACAAGGTCTACGTGCTGCCCAAGCACCTGGACGAGAAAGTCGCGCGGCTGCATTTGAAAAAGCTCGGCGTAAATCTTACCCAGCTCTCCGATGAGCAGTCCGCGTATATTGGTGTGTCCAAGGAAGGCCCCTTTAAGCCGGAGCATTATCGCTACTAGACCGTTGAGGTTTGCTCGGGGCGGCAAAAATCGGCTCCCTCGCCTCAATCTACCGTTTACGACTCGCTTTGACTCATCAGCCGACGCCCACCTTCGGTTCCGGCGTAGCGCTGCGGCGCCCCGTTGCTCGCGGGATCGCAGTCCACAAACTATCATTAAACGCGTGATCGACCACCTTCATCGCCAATGATTGCTGACAACCGGCCCGCGCCCGTCAGAGCCAAGCGGCGTACTTTGCTGTTGGCAGACGACGATCCCTTGATTGGAGAATCCCTGGCCTTCGTGCTTCAGGATGACTTCGAAGTGCTGCTGGCAAGCTCCCGGCGCGAGGCGAACGCGATAATGAAACAGGACCGGCGCAGCCCCGAGCTTGCGCTGGTCGATCTCGGCCTGCCCCCAGAGCCCCACGACCCGGGAGAGGGCTTCGCGCTCATTGGCGACCTCCTGAGCGTAAACCCGGCGATCAAGATCCTCGTCCTCTCCGGACAGAGCGACCGCCGGAATGTCCAGCACGCGCTGTCCTTAGGCGCGGCGGACTTTATCGCCAAGCCTTGCGATCCGATGCTGCTCAAGGCCCGTCTCGACCATCAGCTCATGATTTTGGAGGCGGAATCACTGGCGGCGGAAAAAAGTGACGAGGTGGTGGTTTTTGCTGGCACCAGCAGCGCCATGGACGAGGTCCGGGCGCAGATTTCGCGTTTCGCGGATACGCCATTTCCGATCCTGATTCAGGGGGAATCTGGCACCGGAAAGGAGCTGGTGGCTCAGATGCTGCATTCGAAGAGCGAACGGCGTAGAAAGCCGTTCGTAGTGGTTAACTGCGCCGCATTTACCGCAGATCTTCTCGAGGCGCAGCTTTTCGGGCACGCCAAGGGCGCGTTCACTGGCGCTGGTTCCGCTCGCGCGGGATTCTTCGAAGAGGCAGGTGAGGGCACGCTGTTTCTGGATGAGATCGGCGAATTTCCCATCGAGCTTCAGCCGAAGCTGCTGCGCGTTTTGGAAAACGGAGAGTATTACCGGGTAGGTGAAACCCGTCCTCGCTTCTCCTCAGCCCGATTCGTCACCGCCAGCAACCGGGATCTCATGAGCGAGCTCCGCGACGGCAAGTTTCGCCACGACCTCTATCATCGACTGAGCGTGCTGAGCATCGAGGTGCCGCCGCTGCGAGAGCGTGGAGAAGACGCCCTTTTGCTCCTGAATCACTTTCGCGAACTGTATGCCTCCAAGGTGCCACCGTTCGTTCTCGACCAGGAGGCGGAAAAGCGCTGGTGCAGCTATACCTTTCCCGGAAACGTGCGCGAACTGCGAAACATCGTCATACGGCTCGGCGCCAAGTACCCCGGAAAACGCGTCGGGCTTACAGAACTCGAAGCGGAACTGGACAGTCGGTCAGATGTGGATGAAGGCACTATTTCTCAGCTTTCGCAGGGCAACTTCCGCCTCAACGAGGTTCTCGATGACTGGGAGCAGCGTTACATCAAGGCGGCTTTGAAGCTGAGCAACGGAAATTTGAGTGAGGCGGCGCGGCTCTTGGGCGTTAACCGGACGACCCTTTACAGCAAAATTCAGCGCTTGTCAGGTGAAGCTGAATGAGCACGAACATATTCAGCATGAATCCGACGTCCCGTGCCCTAAGCCGCCGGTACAAGCCTCACTGCGCTCTTCTATCCGGGGACGAGGAAGTATTTGATGTATAACGAGCACTTCGGATTGCAGCAGGCGCCGTTTCGAATAACTCCAGATACCGGGCTGTTCTATAAAGGCGGGGGAAGGGGCGAGATCCTTGACGCTCTGGTTTATGCCATTGTCAGCGGCGAGGGAATCGTTAAGGTCGTCGGCGAGGTGGGCACCGGAAAGACGATGCTCTGCCGCATGCTCGAGGAGCGTCTCCCGGAAAATGTGGAAATCGCATACCTGGCGAATCCAAGTCTAAAGCCTGACGACATTCTTCAGGCGATCGCGCTGGAGATGAATCTCGATATCGCGCCCGGCTCCAACCGACTCAAAGTCATGCACGCAATGCAGCAGCGTCTTCTGCAAAAGCATGCGGCAAACCGGCAGGTTGTCGTGTTCGTGGAAGAGGCGCAAAGCATGCCCATCGAAACTCTGGAAGAAATTCGTCTCCTTACTAATCTAGAGACCAAGCGTGAAAAGCTGCTGCAGATTGTGCTCTTTGGGCAGCCCGAGCTGGACCAGAATTTGAACCAACCGAGCATCCGTCAGCTGAAGGAACGCATCACCCACAACTTTTATCTCGAACCGCTCAAGCGCAACGAGCTAAGGGCTTACGTAAACTTCAGAATGCGGGCGGTGGGTTACAGAGGACCGGACGTATTCCGCAGCAACGCTTCTGTCAGCATGACCAGAGCCTCGGAAGGGCTCACGCGTCGCATCAATATCCTCGCCGACAAGGCGCTGCTGGCTGCTTACGCCAACGACCGGCACGAAGTGACGCTCAAGGACGTAAGAAAGGCCATTAACGACAGTCAGTTCGAAGCGCGCCGCCGCCGGATTTCCCGGCTTGCAGTAGCCGTGAGCGCACTGATCCTCGCGGGCGCCGCAGGATGGAGTGTTCTCGAGCCGATGGCAAATATCGGCCGCTCTAACGAGCGGCCGGAAGCGGCCGCCCCTGATCACGTGCCGGAGCCCGCAGGCGCCGAAAAATCGACGCCGGCAGCCGCCTCGGAGTCTGCCCAAACCGCATTGGAAACGGTGGATGTTTTGCCGGCGCTGAACGCGATGCCGCAAGCGGCAAACCAGGCCCCGGTCAGCGCTGCGCCAATCGAGCCGGCGCTGAAAACGGAGCAGCGGGACCTGACCATAGCTGCCGGGCCTGAGCCCGGCGCCGGCGATGCAGCTTCAGCGGGTTCAAAGCTGATCGCCGCGGCGGGCCGGGCGACGATGCGCTCGCCGCAGGAGTTTTCCCGTATCGGCGCACCGGCGACTGAATCTGTCTCTCAGCCAGCGCCCGCGGGGGCGGTTGAGGCCGCAGCCGACGCCGCAACGGCGGGGAGCGCGCAGCTGGCGCAGGGCAACGTTACCGCAGCCGGCGAAGTTCCATCATCCGACCTGATGGCGGCGCGTCTCACGGCAACCCGACAATGGCTCGCCCGGGCCGACGACAATCACTATAGCATTCAGCTTTTGCTCACGGCTCAAAGCCAGCGCCGACACGTGGAGACATTCTTAGAACAGCAAAGCCGCCAGGGCGGGATCGACCAGATGTATGTTTATGAAACCGTAATCGGTCAACGGCCATATCTGGGCGTCTTATACCGCGAGTTCTCCGCTTACAGCGCGGCGAAGCGGGCGCTCGAAGATCTGCCGCCGGAGCTCAAACGACTCGGGCCGTTCATTAGAAACTTACGCGACGTCTCCAGCATGGGTTGACGACGGCCAAGGGCCGCTCTTTCGCCCGGATCGGCAGTTGCCCGGTCCGCGTTCAGCCCTGAAAACGAACTTAAATCCTATCTCGAAACTGTAAGTTGCCTGACATTTTGGGCAGCGAATCGTGTGGCAGTCTATAGCTGTGGGTAGCGGCTGTTGACTGCCGCTTCAACCTAGATCGCGGCATTTCCACTAACTAGAGTTAATCGGAGTAAGCAGTTGATTCTGACGCTTCGGAGGGTGGAGGACTTGGGAATGAGCTTGGTTAGCCGTGCCGCTTGCGGCGCGGTGGTTGTTGCCGTGACGCTTTCGGCCTGCGTCGCCCCGCCGCCGCAGCCGCGAGAAACCTCTTCAGGCCACCTGACTGAAAAACCGACCGTGGTCCCGGCCGAGATCCCACAGCCGGTGGCCCAGGCGCCCTTCGTGCCGCCACCCAAGCCGGAGCCGCCAGTGGAAACCTACACCGTGGTGGTGAACGAGGTGCCGGTAAAGGAGCTGCTGTTCGCTCTATCCCGTGACGCCAAGATCAATGTAGACGTGCATCCGGATATCAGCGGTAACGTCACTCTCAATGCTGTTGACCAGACGCTCTCGCAGATACTGGATCGCATCAGCCGGCAGATAGACGTTCGTCATGAACTACGTGACGGCACCATCGTGGTGATGCCCGATACGCCGTTCCTTCGCAGCTACAAGATCGATTATGTGAACGTAACCCGGGAGTCCGCGGGAACGATTGGGGCGTCAACCTTGGTTGCGGCCGGTGGCGAGGGCGGTGGCGGGTCCAACACTTCTGAATCGACCATTTCAAACACCATTAACAACCGTTTCTGGGAGACGCTGCAAAGCAACGTCGAGGCCATCGTGCGTCCGGATTCGGGGGCCGTTTCAGATGGGGACGACAAGGGCGTCACCTTGAATCGTGAAGGCGGCCTGATTCTGGTCAGGGCCACGGCGCGGCAACACCAGATGGTGAGCGATTACCTGGACAAAGTCATGGCGAGCATCACCCGTCAGGTGCTCATCGAGGCGACCATCGTCGAGGTCCAGCTCAGCGACCGCTACCAGGCCGGCATCGACTGGACCGCGCTCGCGCGGAGCGCGTTCGGCCTCGACCTGATCTTCGGCGCTGACGTGGGCCAGGCATTCGAAGCCGGTGCCAGCGGCGGCGTGACCGGGCTGATATTCGATTACGCCGACAAACCGGACACCAGCAGCGAGCTGGACGTGACCATCAACCTGCTGAATGAGTTTGGCGATGCACAGGTGCTGTCCAGCCCGAAGGTGATGACGCTCAACAATCAGCCGGCCGTGCTCAAGGTGGTGGACAACGAGGTCTATTTCGAAATCGAGATCGATACCACCCAGAGCGAGACGCAGACGTTGACCACGGTCGAGTCCAACGCGCGCACGGTCTCCGTGGGTCTGGTATTGACCGTGACGCCACAGATCAGCGAGAGCGAGGCGGTTACGTTGAACGTCCGGCCCACCATCACTCGGGTGCGGGAGTTCGTGGACGATCCAAGCGTACCCATCGCCCTTGCCAATGCCCAGGCGGCGGCGGTGTTAGCGGGGCTAACGCCGGTGGACGTGGATGTCGCAAACAAAGTGCCCGTGGTCCAGGTGCGGGAGACCGAGACGGTAATGCGCATAGGCACCGGCCAGCTTGCAGTCCTCGGCGGTCTGATGCAGGACCAGCGCATCGTAGACGACGAATCCGTGCCGGGATTCTCAGAGGTACCGGGAGTTGGCGAGCTGTTCAAGTTCCGCGACAGGCAGCAGATCAAGACCGAGCTGGTCATATTTCTGCGTCCAACCGTGATCCGGTCCCCCGATATCGGACGGGATTTCTCAAGCTTTCAGCGCTATCTGCCGAAAAACATTCAGGACAATGAGGCCCTGCCTTCACTCGTAAAT
>CAMYJH010000012.1:246201-254474 GCA_947258715.1 uncultured Gammaproteobacteria bacterium | reverse complement strand
CTTCGGCTGGAACGGGATCATGCTCTCGGAGATCGCTACGCACTCGCCGCCGGGCATGGCGGCCGAGACCACCGCCGGAATGCAGTTTGTCATGTTCGGCGGCATTGTCGTGTTTCCGCTCACCTTCGGGCTGCTTGCCGCAAGCGTCGGCTATCCGGCGGCGTTCGGTTTGCTGGCGGTGTTCGCGGTTTGGGGTATGGCGCTGTTGTGGCGGAGGCCGGAACCGGTGACGCGTGATGCGTAACGCGTGATGTGACAGAAGCCCAATTGGTGCACGTGGTACACCCTACGGGCGTCGTTCCCGCGATCACGGGAGCCTAAGGAAGATATCTGTCTACTGGATTCCCGCTTTCGCGGGAAGGGCGAAGTGAGATTTCATTCAGTGGCTTGCTAAACGTTGTTCCGCTGTCGCGCGCCGCACGCCACGTTTGATTCCTTTATAATGCGCGGCCTTCGGATCTGAGTTCGTAACTGACTGTGTCCCAGACAATTTCTGAAAAGATCATAGCCCGCGCTGCCGGCGTCGAGTCCGTACGGCCCGGTGAGATCGTCACCTGCAAGGTGGATCTGGCAATGATGCACGATTCCAGCGGCCCCAGGCGCCAGATTGAAAAGCTCGAGGCCGTGGGCGCCGACGTGTGGGACCCGGACAAGGTGGTCGTCATTACCGATCACTTCGTTCACGAAACCGATGCTGACAGTATCCGCATCCAGGACATCACCCGCGACTGGGTCGCCGCCAAAGGGGTCAAGCGCTACCACGAGAAGCAAGGCATCTGTCATGTCGTGTTGCCTGAAGGTGGACACCTGGTTCCCGGCATGTTTCTGGTGGGCGGAGATTCCCATTCGCCCACCGCAGGGGCTTTCGGTTGCTTCATGATCGGCATCGGCGCGACGGATCTCACCGGCGTGCTGGCCACCGGAGAGATCTGGGTTCGCGTGCCTCACAGCATACGGGTTGACGTTACCGGCACGCTGCCCGGCGGTGTTGCTGCAAAGGACGTCATACTCTCGCTATGTCACCGCATCGGCTTAAACGGCGCGAACTACAAAGCGGTCGAGTTTTCTGGCATCGCGGTAAAGGAAATGTCCATCGACGAGCGCATGGTGCTCACCAACATGTCGGCGGAGATCGGCGCCAAGACGGGCATCGTAGCTGCCGACGCCAAAACTTTGGATTGGTTGCGCGATGCCGGCGCGCCGGTGAACGGACCGGGTTTCGAAAGCGACACGGATGCGGTCTACGGGCAGGTGATAGAAATGGACGCCCGAGGCCTTTCACCCCAGGTGGCCGCGCCCCATTCGCCGGCCAACAGCCGGCCGGTGGAAGAAAACACCGGGGTGCGGGTTCAGCAGGCCTACATCGGCGCCTGCACCGGCGCCAAGCTGGACGATTTGCGCATGGCCGCGAAGATCGTCAAGGGAAAGAAGGTGTTCGAGGGCACCCGCTTCGTGGTGGCGCCCGCCTCCAACCGTATTCGCGATCGCGCCGCGGAGGAAGGCACCATAGCGACGCTGGTCGAAGCCGGCGCCATGATTCTTCCCAGCGGCTGCGGTGGCTGCATCGGGCTGGGGCCCGCACGTCTGGGCGAGAACGAGGTGGGCATATCGTCGTCGTCGAGAAACTTCCGCGGGCGCATGGGCGCGAAATCCTCCCAGGGCTATCTCGGCTCCGCTTACACCGTCGCGGCCAGCGCCCTTGCCGGACGTATCGCCGATCCCAGGGAATACGTTTAAAAGGAGGGCGCATGGCTGACGGACGCGCCTGGGTGTACGGCGACGACATCGACACGGACTTGATGGCGCCGAGCGCCTACCTGATGAAACCGGCGGACGAAGTCGTGCAGCACTGCATGGAAGCGCTGGACCCAACGTTCGCGAAGTCGGCGGGCCCCGGAGACGTTTTCGTTGCCGGCGATAATCTCGGCGTGGGCTCCTCCCGGGAGCAAGCGCCGCAGAATCTTCAGGTGCTCGGTATCCGCTACGTGCTGGCGAAGTCATTCGGCCGCATTTTCTACCGCAACGCGCTGAACCTCGGATTGCCGGCGCTGGTATGCAAAGATACCGATCGCATCAGTACGGGCGATCGGCTGAAAATCGACCCTGTCTCGGGGCGGGTGGATAACCTGACCACCGGCGAAAGTTTAGAGTGCGAGCCGCTGCCACCGCATTTGCTCGAGATGATTAGGGAAGGCGGTTTGATTCCGCATCTTAAGAAGAAACTTGCCAGAGAAGGCGCTTAGACCTCGATGAGCGGCCAGGAGCACTTCAAGCAAGTGTTTGATCGACTGCGTGGTATTCTGAATGAGCACGCTGGTGATTTGGTCTGCGAAAAAGATAAGAGTGACGATTATTACTTGAACACAAAGCACGTGATGAAAAACAAAAAGCCACTTTTCTTCGGCGCCGTGCAGATCAAGAAAAACTATGTGAGCTACCATCTCATGCCGGTGTACGTCTATCCCGAACTGTTGAAAAACATGTCTCCAGAATTGAAGCGGCGTATGCAGGGCAAGTCCTGCTTTAATTTCAAGTCTGTCGATTCAGGATCATTCGAAGAGCTTGCTGCGCTTACTGAAGCCGGTTACGAAAAATATAAGTCGGCAGGTTACGTTTAAACCGACGCGCAACTAGGATGCGGATTCTTGCACTGAGGATTTAATGAAGAATTTTTCTACTGGATTCCCGCTTTCGCGGGAATAACGTCCGTAATTTTAGTGTCGTAATTGCGTCGAAATTAAACGGGGAGAATCGAAATCAAACTCATTGTGCTTCCAGGAGACGGTGTCGGTCCCGAAATCACCGCGGCCACATTGAAGGTCGTTAATGCGTTGAACGACAAGCTGGGCTTAATGCTCGCTCTCATAGAGCGTCCCATCGGACTTGCTTCACTCGAGACCCAGGGCTCTTCGCTTCCGAAAGAGATTCTCGAGGAAGCGCGGAAAGCGGACGGCGTGATTCTCGGTCCGGTCTCCACTTACGAGTATCCGCCCGCGGACGAGGGAGGCATCAATCCCTCGGCCACCATCCGGCTCGCCTTCGATCTCTATGCCAACATCCGGCCGGCGAAAACCTATCCCGGCTTACCCGCGACGGTGAAGGCGATGGATCTGGTGGTGGTTCGGGAGAATACCGAAGGCTTCTACGCCGACCGCAACATGGTCGTTGGCAGCGGCGAGTTCCAGCCCACCGAGGACGTTGCCCTATCGGTAAGAAAGATCACCCGCAAGGGATCAATCCGGATCGCCCGGGCCGCCTTCCAGCTGGCGCGACGACGCAGAAGGAAAGTCACCATGGTGCATAAGGCCAACGTGCTCAGGGTGTCCGACGGATTTTTCTTGAAGTGTGTGAAGGAAGTCGCAGCGGATTATCCGGACGTGACGCTCGACGAATCTATAATCGATGCCATGGCCGCGCGTTTGATACGCACTCCGGAAGCGTTCGACGTGGTCTGCACCACCAACATGTTCGGCGATATCCTTTCCGACGAAGCGGCCGAGCTCGCGGGGGGCCTCGGCCTTGCCGGGGCGCTCAACGCCGGCGACACCCACGCCGTTGCCCAGGCCACCCACGGCTCCGCTCCGGACATTCAGGGCAAGGGGATCGGCAACCCGGTGGCGCTGATGCTGTCGACAGGCATGCTGCTGGACTGGCTGGGGGCGAAGCATGGCAGGAAGGATCTGCAACAGGCCTGGCGCGAATTGCAGGGCGCCGTCGAAGGGGCGCTTTCGGATCCGGACAACCGCACACCGGACATGGGTGGCAGCGGCACGACGGACGGAGTCGCGGCTGCGGTGGTATCTGCGCTGGATGGTTGATTTAAGGAATTTCAGTAAAGGAGATATTTATCTACTGGATTCCTGTGTCCGCGGGAATTGCCGAGCGAGGATGCCCGCTTTCCGTTTTCTCGGGACAGAATACTTAATCGTTGCTTCAACTCGGTAGAATGTTAAAAGCGCGGCAATCAGAATAAGTACCTGTCGCTGTAGTTCCCTCAGCGCTCGCCCTTGCGCTGCCAGTACACGCCGCAGCCTGGGATTGTTTTAAGCTCGTCGTCGATGCCCCGCTGTTCGCGAAACTCATCGACTGCCTGGTTGCAGACGTCGAGCGCGCCATAGTCATCGATAATCACGTAGCCACCGACGGAAAGCTTGGGATAGAGGTTGATGAGCGCGTCCATGGTTGATTCATACAGGTCCCCATCCAGCCTCATCACGGCGAGACGCTCTATCGGCGCCTCGGGCAGCGTATCCTTGAACCACCCTTTCAGAAACCGCACCTGGTCGTCAAGCAAGCCGTAGCGCTGAAAATTCGAAGTGACCTCTTTCAGTGATACGGCCAGCACCTCGTACTTGTGCAGCTCAAACTTTCCATCCTGGGGAAAATTCTCCAGGTCTGGTTCGGGCAAGCCTTCGAAGGAGTCTGCTACCCACACGTTTCGATCGGTGACGCCGTGAACTTTAAGGATAGCGCGCATGAAAATCGACGCGCCTCCCCGCCATACCCCCGTCTCGATCAGATCACCGGGAACGCCCTTGATCAACACCTCCTCTACACATTGCTTAATATTGATAAGGCGCGGAACGCCGATCATAGTGTGCGCCCGCGAGGGCCATATGCCGCCTGCATATTTCTGCTCCGCATCGGCAGGCGCGCTCTCGAGGAGGACATATTTGCCCGTCGCCTCATCGACGACATACTTTCCCGTAGCCATATCGGCGTCGTCATCGTAGATGGCGTTCTTGAGCGATCGAATCATGAGATCGAGGTAGAGGTTCGTTGCCTCGGTTGGGCAAACGGGATCCTTTTGCTTTGCTCGACCGAAGAGCGGCATGGTCGCTCAAGCCCGGTTACTTGCCGCGGAACTGCGGTTTGCGCTTCTCCATGAATGCCGTACGGCCTTCCTTGTAGTCGTCGCTGCCGAAACAGTCGTCCACCAGCTGCTGGCAAAGTTCCAGGTCCCGCTGTTCCGAATCTTTTACGATCTCGGCGACGATCTGCTTGCAGGCTTTGATGGTGAGCGGCGCGTTGCCGGCCATGGTATCCGTATAGTCCTTGATGTAACTGTCCAACTCAACGCGCGGGAGAACTCGATTAATCAAACCCATGCCGCACGCCTCTTCGGCACTGAAACGGCGGGCGGTAAAAAGTATTTCCTTGGCGAAGCTCGGCCCTACGAGGTCGACCAGAGGGCGGAGGGCGTGGTAGCTGTATCCCAATCCAAGCTTCGCCGCCGGAATTCCGAACTTTGAATCCTCGGAAGCAATTCGCAGGTCGCAGCACAGCGCCGTGCCGAGCCCGCCACCGATACAGTAGCCGCTGATCTTCGCGATGGTCGGCTTGGGTACGGCCGTCAGTTTGCCTTGCGCGAGCTTTACCGCCGCGTTGTATGTCTCGATGGCATCGGCGGATCCACGTTTTTTCTCGAACTGAGAAATGTCGGCGCCGGCGGAGAACGCCTTGCCACCCTCGCCGGCGAGGACGATCACGCGAACGGCGTCATCGGCCTCGAAGTCGTCCATGGTCGCCGCGATGCCCTGCCACATCTCGTAGGAAATGGCGTTGTGCTTTTCCGGCTGATTGAGTCCGATGTAGCCGAGGCCGTCGTGTTTCTCGATCACGAGCTGCTCGGTGACGTTTTCGACGGCGGCGGTTTCGTTCATACGATGTTTCCCTGTTGCATCTCTTCGATCTCGCTCTCCGAAAAACCGAACTCCTTCAATATCTCTGCGCTGTGCTCGCCGCGCTCCGGGGAGGCACGATACGGAATGTTCGGCGCCGCGCTCAGATTGGTGGCGTTACGAACGACCTTCATCGCGCCGAGCACGGTTTGCTCAACTGGCCGCGCCATATTGAGGTGCTCAACCTGCGGATCAGCCCACATTTCATCCATCTTATAAATCGGGCCGCACGGCACGCCCGCTTCGTTCAGCGCATCAATCCACTCGTGGCTGCTCTTTTTCGAAAAATACACCTGCAGCTTATCGTTCAGCACATCCCTGTTCTTCAGTCGCGCGGCGCCGTCAGCGTAGTCGGGGTCGCTTAGCAGCTCCTCGGCCCCAAGAAGCTCGCACAGCCGCACCCAGATGTGTTCACCTGCGGCGGCAACGTTGATGTAGCCGTCGGTGGTCTGGAAAACGCCGGTGGGAATGCTGGTGGGATGATTGTTGCCCGCCTGGGGCGGCACTTCCCCCGCAATCAGCCAGCGCGCCGCCTGGAAATCGAGCATCGCGATTTGCGCTTCCAGCAGCGACGTATGCACCCACTGACCCTCTCCCGATTCTTCGCGATGCAATAGAGCCGTGAGAATACCGAGGGCGGCGTAGAGACCCGCGGAGAGATCCGCGATGGGCACGCCGGTGCGCACCGGGCCCTGCCCGGGCAGCCCTGTGACCCACATGATGCCGCCCATGCCCTGGGCGATCTGGTCGAATCCCGGGCGCAGCCTGTAAGGCCCGTCCTGGCCGAATCCGGAAATGCTCGAATAGACGATGCGTGGATTCACCGTCCTGCAGGCCTCGTAGTCCACGCCAAGCCGCTGCTTGACGTCCGGCCTGTAGTTTTCCACCACCACGTCCGCCTGCTTCACCATGCGCAAGAAGGCTTCGCGGCCTCGGGCTTCCTTGAGGTTCAGCGTCAGTCCGCGCTTGTTGCGGTGAATGTTCTGAAAATCCGGACCGTGCCGGGCGCCGCCCATACCCTTGGATTGGTCCACGCTCGCGGGCGCCTCGATCTTGATCACGTTGGCGCCCCAGTCGGCAAGCTGCCGCACGGCCGTAGGCCCGGCGCGAACACGCGTCAGGTCGAGCACGGTGAACCGGGACAGAGGTCTCTTTTTATCGCTCATATTCGAACTCTTCTTAAGGTTCTCGTTCTAAAATTCCCTGCCCATGTCCGCGCGCCACGGTTCAGCGCAGGTGCTTGAGATTAACCGGCCGGAAGGGATATCGCCGTTTATTTCGAGCGACGCCTTATTCTGCCTGAAACACCGTTACCGCAACAGACCGCCGCTTGGCAACGGTCCTCACGGCCGTTATGTTGCCCCCGGTTCCAGGGGAGCGGCAAATGCTCACTACCTTCTCCAAGCTCACCGGCGTCCACTGGCGGCAGCAGGGCCGCGCTTTTCTGGTCGCGCTGGGCCACGGCGGCACCCACTGGGTGGCGGCCGTGTTCTATATCGTGCTGCCGTTTATCACCCGGGACCTCGGGCTTTCTTACGCGCAGGCAGGGACCCTGGTGGCCGTTTTCCACGCCAGCGCCGCCCTGGCCAACTTTGGCAGCGGGCTGCTGGTGGACGTCAGCGGCCGGCGGGTCGTGTACCAGGTGGTCTCGCTGATCATGGGCGGCGGCGCGCTCCTGGCTTTCGGTTTCAGCGCCCAGTTCCTGCTGCTGTGCCTGCTGACGATGTTCATCGGAGTGTCCAACAACCTCTGGCACCCGGCAGCCATTGCCTACGTATCGGAGGCGTATCCGGGAAACCGAGGCTACGCACTTTCGATTCACGCCCTTGGAGCCAACGTCGGCGACACCCTGGCCCCGCCGGCCACGGGCGCGCTGCTCGCATTTCTTAGCTGGCAGAACACCTCCATCATCGGTGCACTGCCGGCGCTGATTATCGCCGTGCTCATAGGCGTCGTGCTTCTTGGGGAAGACGGAAATGGCGCCACCGGCGCCAGGGATGCGATGAAAATGGAGGATTACTTCGCCGGACTGAAAGCACTGCTTAAGGATCGGGGGATCCTAGGCCTTTGCATCATGGCCGGTTTCCGCAGCATGACCCAGAACGGGCTTTACGTCTTTTTGCCACTTTATCTCATCAACGTGGTCGAGACCGGACCCGTGGTCATGGGTTTCACCGTCATGGCCATGCAGATCGGAGGCATCATCGCCGCGCCGGTGGCCGGCGCGTGGTCGGATCGGGCGGGGAGACGCCCCGTGGTGCTTGCGGGGCTGACCACCACGACCATTGCGATCGTCGCGCTCACCGTCATTCAACACGAGCTGCTGTTCATCGCCGGGGTATCCATACTCGGCTTTGCGCTTTTCGCCGTGCGTCCAGTGGTGCACAGCTGGCTATTGGACTTGACGCCGCCCAGATGGTCTGGAAGCGCCACCAGCATGATGTTCGGAACCCAGGCGATTCTATCCGCGGCGGTTCCGGTTATTGGCGGCGTCATCGCTGATGGATACGGCCTCGCCTTCGTATTCTATCTACTTGCCGGCACCATGATCGTCGCTAACGTGCTCGTTTACTTGCTGCCGGGCGAGACGGC
>CAMYJH010000012.1:0-246190 GCA_947258715.1 uncultured Gammaproteobacteria bacterium | reverse complement strand
TTGAGCGTGGCTCGAGATCCTCGGGCGAATGATCCGGTGCAGAAGTCATTTGACCGTCTGCATTCACGGCCATGGAAAAGCCCGATTCGTCACCGGACTGGGTTAGAATCCAATCCGGCGAGCAAAAACAAAGGATCGAAGGGGAGGCAGATGCTCAAAATCTGGGGGAGAAAAAATTCCATCAACGTAATGAAAGTGCTGTGGTGCCTGGAGGAGCTCGATCTTCAATATGAGCGCGAGGACGCCGGGATGCAGTTTGGGGTCGTCAACGAGAATTATTACGGCGAGCTGAATCCGAATCGCAAGGTCCCCACAATGAAGGACGGTCGCCTGGTGCTGTGGGAATCAAACGTGATCGTCCGATATTTGAGCGCCAAGTATGGTCTTGGAACCCTTTGCCCCGAGGACGCGGACAAGCGCGCGCTGGCGGATCAGTGGATGGACTGGCAGCAGACCAGCATCCATCCCGACGTGACCTATCTCTTCTGGGGCGTGGTTCGAAACTCACCGGACCACAAGGATCCGAAACGCGTTAACGCGGCGGTCAAGAACCTGAACTCCTCGTGGTCAATTCTGGATCGTCAGCTGGAGAAAACCGCCTTCGTCGCCGGCGATATATTCACAATGGGCGACATTCCCATTGGATGCGCCGCCTGGCGCTGGTTCAATATGGATATCGAACGCTCTGAGCTGCCGAACCTGGTCAGATGGCACGAGCGATTGAAACAGCGCACTGGATTTCAAAATCACGTCATGCAGCCACTGACGTGATGCGTGATGTAAGGAGCCTGACCCGCACCCGGACCCTGTCAATTCGCGTTACTCTCTGCCCTCACTCTCACCGCTTCGCATCACCCATCACGCATTACGCATTACGCATTACGCCGATTCACACTCGTAGTGCACCGCGTTTTCATTCCCGTCGACCTTGCGGCCGAGGCTGATTCGGCCTGTACCCGAAAGGACGTGGGATTCGTTCCTGCGTAAAGTCACCTCGCCGGTTGGGGTGAGAACGTAGGTGCCGTTAACGCTTTCGTCGAAAAGCACAAACTTGCCGCGGGAAAATTCCACTCGAAGATGCAAACGCGACGCGTTCGCGTCGTCCACCCGAAGATGTGCCTGCCTGCCTCTTCCCAACATCAAGGGAGCGCTAGTTTGATCCATGACAATCACTTTGTCCCGGTAGCGAAGAGAAAGTTGACCTTCCACGTCCGTTGATTTGACCGTATTGCTCGCTACGTTGGTCGCGCCGTCCTCCCAGACCACCTCGTAAACGTTTATCGGGTCCCGCTTGCCCTTAACGGGCATCCGGTCAACGAGTCGCACCTTGGATTTTAGCGGCTGGGATAGAGCCTCCGCGGTGAACTGCGTGGTGATTATCTGCCCACCTTTTGCCGCGGTCGCCATACGGGAAGCGAGATTTACCGCATCGCCAAAGACATCATTGTCTTTGGGAATCACCTCACCGAAATGAATCCCAATGCGCAAGGAGAGCGCCGGCTCGTTGTCTTCGCCGCCGATCGAATCGTCACGGACTTGCTCCTGCATAGCCACTGCCGCCTTGACTGCATCATCGGCCGCGAAAAAGGTGCACATGATTTCGTCACCAATTGTTTTGATCACCCGGCCACGGTGTTTGTCGACTTCCGCCGTCATTCCCTTGAGGCATTTCTGAATCAGCTTCCAGGCCTTTTCGTCCCCCAGCAAATCGAACAAACGCACGCTGCCGGTCACGTCGGCAAAGACGATGGCAACCTCTTCTACAACGGAATCCATACGTTGTTTTGCTTTCTGATTATCCTGCTGGTCGCGGACGGGGGACGTTTCGGTCAATCTCTTGAAATATAGTCAAAATTCCAAGGAATTGAGGGCCGGCCGGGGCTTGCCGGAGGCCCGATCGGAAGGCGGGAACAGGTTCTGGTTTAGGGAAGGTCTGATTAATCAGACCTTCCTTAGCTAAGCAGCGACGCCGCTGAATCCGACGACTGTAAGTCTTTGGATTCGTGAGGCAAGTGGAAACCGCGTTTTCACTTGCCGACTCTGAAAATTCCAGGGATGGAATTATTCAGAGTTTCCTTAGATTAAGAAAAACAGAAGCCAGGCGAGGAAAATGGCGAAGGCCAGCGCAAGAGAACTCAAAACTCGGGCCTGGGGCGAGGAAATTCGGCGCAAACGCGGCGTTTCGGGGGTCGCTATCTGGTCCCGCTTTTCAACCTCGCCGGCGGGCGGATTTCCCACATAAAGATAATCTTCCGCCTCCGCTCTTCGGGAAAAGACACGATCGCCGACGCGAAAACCTTCGTCTGTCTTGACGATCTTCTCTTCGTTGCCGGGCCTTTCCGAATTCCGATTCCGTTGCTTGAAGGGTCGCCGAAAAACCGCCAGCGCGGCGCGGTATCGGGAGCCACGATCCGAACGGCTTGATGGTTTAATTTTCTTGGAAACCGTCCTGCCATCTTTGGACGCGCGCAATCGAAAATGCTTACCCACACCCGGCAACTGGATTCCGACTCCTCGTATCAGCACGTGGGCCACAACCCCGATCACTGCGCCGGTGATGCCTGAATACAGAAGCTCACGATCACCGGGATCGCTCACGAATATCGGCACCATCAGCTGAGCAAGGACATAGCCGCCGCACGCAAAGAGCAGCTGTTCCAGTCGAGGCGTGGCGAATCCAGCCGCCTGTTCCGGCACTGATTTTCGCAGCGCTTTTCCCTCATCAGGCACGCGCCGTCTTTCCGGCAGACCGCCCGGCGATTCGTCCGAATACCGCGCCCGACATCAGCCCGGTGCCGCCAGGATAGTTGAAGTAAAACAATCCTCCGACCAGTTCACCGGCTGCAAACAAACCTTTAATGGGCTTGCCGTCGATGTCCATCACCTGGGCATCGTCGTTGATCTGCAATCCACCGAAGGTAAAGGTAATCCCGCAGGTCGTTGCGTAGGCTTCAAAAGGTGGCGTGTCGACGGTGTTCGCCCAGTTGGATTTCGGAATGTCGAGACCCCGGGTGCATCGCCCGTCCTTTGCCGTCGGATCGAAAGGCACATCAGTCGCCACCGCCGCGTTGTACTCCTTGACGCAGGCAAGAAACTTTTCCGCATCCACGTCTTCAAGCATTCCCGCCAGCGACTCCAAAGTATCCGCCTTGACTTTGGTCACCTGACGAATCCGATACTCGTCTCGCAATAGATGCGTGACCTTGGCATCGAATACCTGCCAGGCAAATTGCCCCGGTTGTTCCAGAATGACGCGACCGTATTTTGCATAAGTGTAGTTCCTGAAGTCCGCGCCTTCGTCGACGAAACGTTCACCATGCGCGTTGACCATGATTCCGAACGGATAGCTGTGCTTTTGGAAATTATCGCCGACGGCAAGATCGCCGAACTCGGGCGCGTTCCGGTCCCACCCCACGGCGTGACATCCGGACCAGTTGCCGTAGGACGATGCCCCGGCGTCCAGTGCCATACGGATGCCGCCGCCTGTGTTGAATCGGGTGCCACGCACCTTGGCCAGGTCCCACCCCGGGCCCAGATATCTCGTGCGCCACTCCGCATTGGCCTCGAAGCCGCCGCTGGCGATTACCGCGGCGCTGGCGCGGATATTTATTGCTTTGCCCTGATGCCGCGCAAGCACGCCCCGGCACGCGCCTTCGTCCATGAGCAGCGATTCGGCGCGGGTGGCATAACGCACTTCGATGCCCGCTTTCTCCACCGACTGGTAAAGGGAATCCACCAGACCGGGGCCGCCGCCCCATGTCTCCACAGCGAGTCCGCCCCAGAAGCGGAAGCGGCCATCCACCTTGAAGGCCTGACGGCCGTAAGAAGGCTGAAAGCGCACGCCCTTGGCGCGCATCCACACGATGGTTTCATGGCTGTCGCGGACAAGCGTTTCCACCAGATCTGGATTGGCGCGATAACGAGTAACCCGCGCCATGTCGTCGAAATAGTTATCGAAGCTATAGCTTCCGAAGTCCGTGTTGGAAATCTCTTCATCGCTGAGCTCCATAATCTTTTGCAGATCTTCTACTCCTTCGAAAACCACGCGCATTGCGCCGGCGGTGAACCGGCTGTTACCGCCGCGTTCGGATTCCGGAGCGCATTCGAGCACCACGACCTTCGCGCCTTCCTCGGCGGCCGAAAGCGCAGCGCATAGCGCCGCGTTACCGCCCCCAACTACGACTACATCGGTTTTGAGTTCGGACATAAGTAAATTCCCGCTGAGTGGTCAACTTGTTTGCGCATAGGATACCGGATGGATAGTGGATACTGGTCGCCTTGATTAACATGTGATTTGGTAATCGTGATTGATATTGAGCGGCTTTAGCGCTCTGTCTTGGCTCGCGATATACGAGCTACGTTATCCGTGTTCAGCGCTCCCGCAATCCGCGATCCCACTGGAACCTCCATCTGCGTTATGCTTGCCTATCCCGGCCGCAGCACCGTGGCAAAACGAACCGGAGTCTCCTCCTTCATGCCCACTAAAATCTTTGCAACCCACGTGGTCGACCTCGGCCGGATGAATATACCCGACGAAGTCAGACACGCGACCCGCCGCTGCCTCATCGACTGGTTCGCGACTACGGTCCCCGGCGGAGTTTGCCCTCCGGCCACATATTTATGCGAAGCACTGGCCGACGAGCTCGACCGCGGAAAAGCCGCCCTGGTACCGTCGGGCCGGCGGGCGCTCGCGCGCGCGGCAGCGCTCATTAACGGCGCGGCGTCCCACACGGTGGAGTTCGACGACATCTTCCGAGACGCCATCTATCATCCGGGCGCACCGGTGATCAGCGCAGCGCTGGCGCTGGCCCAGGACCGACAGGTGAATGGAGATCGCCTGCTGCGGGGCATTATCGCCGGTTACGAGGTCTCGACCCGCATCGGCGCCGCCGTCACTCCGGCACACTACGAGTACTGGCACACCACCGGCACGGTGGGCGCGTTCGGGGCTGCAGCGGCCGCGTCTTCGATACTCGGACTCGATGCAAACGAGACCGAGCACGCGCTCGCCAATGCCGCCACCATGGCGGCAGGGCTGCAGCAGGCGTTTCGCTCCGACGCCATGGGTAAGCCCCTGCACGCGGGCCGCGCCGCCGAAACGGGTGTTCTGGTCGCGGTTGCCGCGGCCCGCGGCGTCACCGGGGCCTCCGGCATGCTGGACGGCCCGCGGGGCTTCGGTAATGCCATGAGCCGGGACGCGGACTGGAGCTCGGCGGTCGCCGATTTGGGTCAGCGCTTCAATATCACCCGCATGACGCAGAAAAATCACGGCTGCTGCGGCCACTCCTTTGCTGCGCTCGACGCCATTATTGCTCTGCGAGACTCACACCGGCTGTTGCCCAAAGACGTGTCCCGGATACGCATCGGTACTTACTCCAAGGCGCTGGAGGTGACCGGAAACGTCGCTCCGGTAAGCGGATACGAGGCCAAGTTCAGCCTGCCCTACTGCGCCAGCGTGGCGCTCATCGATGGCCGCGTGCGGCTGAGCGCTTTCGACGATCAGCATCTAGAGGATCCCGAGATCCGGGAGATGATCAAGCGCATCGAGCTCTACGTGGACCCGCAATCCGATAAAGGCTTCCCAAAACAGCGCGCCGCGGTGGTGGAGATACAGACTCGCGATGGGCGCGAGCTTCGCCGCCGTGCGCCGACGCGAAAAGGCGATCCCGATAGCCCCTTGAGCGACGCTGAGCTGGTGGAGAAGTACCGGGAGCTGGTCTCGCCGGTCATCGGGGAGCCGGCGGCAGAAGATCTTCTGGACATTCTCTGGCGCATCGACGTGGTAGACGATGTCAGCGCCCTGCCCGTCTCCACGCGCGGATTACACGCCGTTGCCGTCTTGGACTGAAACACCCTCGATCCAGGATCAAATTGCCTGATCGATTGCCGATGAACGCATTGGGATTCATGGGTTTCGGCGAAGCCGCGCCGGCCATCGCCGAAGGGCTTGCCGAAGCCGGCGGCGAAAACTTTTACACCTTCGACATCGCCTACCGTTCGGATCCGGATCGCTTCGCCCCGAGAATGGCACGCTCCGGCACCAAGATGACGGAAAACCCGGCCGAGCTGGCGTCTTGCTGCCGTTTGATCTTCTCGCTCGTAACCTGCACCGAGGCGGTACCCGCAGCGGCTTCGATCGCTGAGCATCTGACCCCGGATCACATTTACGTGGACATGAATTCTGCCTCGCCGGAGATCAAGCGACAGGTGGGCGTTATTGTGGAGAAAAGCGGTGCCCGATTCGTCGAAGCCGCCATCATGTCCGTGGTTCCTCCGCTTCGCCACCGGGTGCCGGTGCTGCTTTGCGGTGAGGCGGCGCCCGGGCTTGTGTCCACCCTAGAGCCCTATGGTATGAAGCTCGAAGTGTTGGGAGAACAAATCGGCGCTGCTTCAGCGACCAAGATGTTCCGCAGCGTCATGGTCAAGGGCATGCAGGCGCTTTTCATCGAATGCCTGCTGGCGGCGCGTCATTTCGGCACCGAAAAGCGCGTGCTCGATACGGTCACGGCAAGCTATCCCGGTATCAACTGGAACCAGTTTGCCGATTACCTCATCGGTCGCAGCGCCCTGCACGCGGGGCGGCAGTCCCACGAGATGGAGGAGGTTTCCCAGACGCTGGAATCCATCGGCGAGCTGCCGCTCATGGCCCGCGCCACGGCGGAACGACTGCGTCGCTTCAGTGAGCTGGGATTCAAGGAGATGTTCGGCGATACCGAACCCGACACCTACGCCGAAGTGCTTGCGCTTCTGGCGCGCCGGGAGCAGAGCAAGAGCTGACGCCTGTCTGCATGGACGATCCCCACAAGCTGAGCGCAACTGAGGCCGCGGCTGCGATTCGGTGCGGCGATCTCAGCAGCGAGATGCTGGTGCGCCGATGCCTCGCGAAGATTTCAGACCGGGAGGCGGAAGTCGGCGCCTGGATCCACCTCGACGAAAACAATGCGCTCGATCAGGCGCGGGCACTGGACCATGCGCTCACCGCCGGTCACGCCCTCGGATCGCTTCACGGCGTTCCGGTCGGGATCAAAGACATTTACGACACCGCCGACATGCCGACCCAGCTCGGAAGCCCGCTGCATCACGGCCGGCAACCCGAGAGGGACTCGGGCGTGGTCGAGTTGCTGAGGCGAGCCGGGGCGGTGATCCTGGGCAAAACGGTCACCACCGAATTCGCCCTCAGTCATCCGGGCAAAACGCGAAATCCACACGATCTCAGGCGAACGCCCGGGGGCTCCTCCAGCGGATCCGCCGCAGCCGTTGCGGATGACATGGTGCCGCTTTCCGTCGGCTCGCAAACGGTGGGCTCCATCGTCCGTCCCGGATCCTTCTGTGGTGTATTCGCCTACAAGCCCACCTTCGGCAGCATTACCCGTCGCGGCATGAATTTGTTGTCGAGGCGACTGGACCACGTGGGCGTTTACGCGCGCTCGGTGGAAGACCTGGCGCTCATCGGCGATGCGGTCATGGTCACCGACCCCGAGGACGACGACATGCTCGCGCATCCAGGCCGCAATCTGGTTTCAGGACTCGCGAATTTAGTTCAATTTGCGCCGAAGCGTCTTGCCTTCGTCCGATCGCCTGTTTGGGATCAGGCGGACGAAGATGCGCAGCGCGCTTATGAAGACTACGCGCGCAGCCTCGGCAACATCATCGGTGAGATTGAGCTGCCTCCGGAATTCGATCGCGCGCTGGAAGACCACCACATCATTCTCAATGCCTGCCTCGCCGCCGTGTTCAAACGCGAGTACGAGGAAACGCCGCAGCAATTGAGTGACAAGCTCAAAGCGAGGATTGCGCTCGGCATTCCGCTGGCGGCTTCCGAGCTGGTGGACGCAACCGACCGTGCCGATGGAAGAAGGCACCTTGTTGATCGATTGTTCGACGATTACGACGCCGTGCTGACGCCAGCCGCGCCGGGCGAAGCGCCGGCGGATCTCACCACTACCGGCAACGCCGCCTTCAACGCCATCTGGACTCAGTGCGGCGTGCCCGCCATCAACGTGCCGTTGCTCAAAGGCTCCAACGGCATGCCCTTGGGTCTACAGGTCGTGGCGCCACGGGGCCGGGATGTAAAGGCGCTGGCCGTTTCCCGCTGGCTTTGGCGAAGGGGCGGCGACCATGGCTGATCCCGGCGCGCTTCGCTGCAATCGTGACCGGCTGTGGGCGAGCATCATAAAGATGGGCGAGATCGGGGCCACGCCACGGGGCGGTGTCCGACGTCTCGCGCTGACCGATTTGGACCGCCAGGCCCGGGAGCTGTTCGTTTCCTGGTGCGAGCAGGCGCAATGCGATGTTCGGGTGGACCAGATCGGCAACATCATTGCGAAGCGCCCCGGCGAAGACGCGAACGCGCCGCCGGTGATGACCGGCAGTCATCTGGATACCCAGCCGCTGGGCGGCAAGTTCGACGGCATTTACGGCGTGCTGGCCGGTCTCGAGGTCATGCGGACGCTGAATGACGGCAATTTCAACACTCGGGCGCCGATTGAAACCGTGGTGTGGACCGACGAAGAAGGCGTGCGCTTCAGCGGCACCCTGGCCTCGGGTGTGTTTGCCGGCGTTTATGAATTGAAAGATGCCCTGGCAAAGACCGATCGCGAGGGCATCACTTTCGGCGAAGCGTTGAAAGAAATTGGCTTTGCGGGAAACGCACCGGTGGGCGGCTATGAGATCAACGCTTTCTTCGAGGCCCACATCGAGCAGGGCCCGATCCTCGAAGCCGAGGACAAACAGGTGGGTGTGGTTTTAGGCGCACAGGGACAGCGCTGCTTCGCCGTCACGGTGAAAGGAGAGGAAGGCCACGCCGGCACCCTGCCCATGCGTATGCGCCGCGACGCCATGGTAGGGGCGGCGCGCATGGTGAACGCAATCAACGGCATCGCCTTTAAGCACGAGCCCAGCCCGGTGATCACCGTCGGCTACCTCAAGGTGCGGCCCAATTCCCGCAACACCATTCCGGGCCAGGTGGTATTCAGCATTGACAGCCGACACCCGGACGATGCGCTGCTCGCTCAGATCGAAAGCGAAATGCGCACGGCTTGCGAAGACATCGCCGCCGCCCTGTCCCTCGGGGTGGACTTCCGGCTGGAAAGCCAGCGGCCCACGGTTAGGTTTCACGGCGAATGCGTTGGACTCATACGCGACACGGCGAAGCGTCTCGGAATCGACCACATGGACATCTACTCCGGAGCCGGCCACGACGCCTGCCAGCTGGTGCACAAGGCGCCCACGGGCATGATCTTCGTGCCCTGCGAGAACGGCGTCAGTCATAACGAATTGGAAAACGCCAAGCCGGACGACCTCGCCGCCGGCTGCGACGTGCTGCTGCACGCGATGCTGGCAAGAGCGGGCGCTGTAACCGTTCACTCGTAGGGTGCAACAGCGAAGCGTACTGCACCGATCAGAAGGGTACTGGCTGCGACGTGCTGCTGCGCGCGATGCTGGCAAGAGCGCGCGTTGTAACCGTCCACTCGTAGGGTGCAATAGCGAAGCGTATTGCACCGATCGGAAGGGTACACCCTTCGGTTCGTTCCGCGCTCGGATCGGCGATCGTAGAGTTACGCCCCGCGCACCGTTTCGCGCTTAACGCCTCGCCCACCCTGCGAATCGGCGCAATACGCTTCGCTATTGCGCCCTACGAGCTCGGATCGGCAGTCGTAGGATTACGCCGCGCGCACCGTTTTGCGCCCGGGCGAGCACTCGTAGGGTGCGCCGTGCGCACGATTGTGTATTCGAATTGGCGCTTAACGCCTCGCCCACCCTGCGAATCGGCGCAATACGCTTCGCTATTGCGCCCTACGTCCCTACGTCCCTATTGCGCCCTACGAGCTATCTACCATCTACAGATGCTGTATCACGAACCACCTTTCTCTCTCTCCAGCGCCCGCTCTCTGAACGCAATGTAGGTGGCGCCGGTGAAAATGATCAGCGCGCCGATCCAGGTCCAGATCCCCACCACCTCGCTGAACCACAGCCAGGCGATGATCGCGCCCCAAACCACTTTCATGAAGTCCAGCGGCAGCACCACCGAGGTGTCGGCCAGACGGAACGCCTGGACCATCAGGAACTGGGCCAAGGTTCCGGTGATACCGCAGACGGCAAGCCAGCCGAGCTGCGTAAGGTTCGGCCAGTCCCAGACGGGAACCGCTGCCACCAGCGACATGGGCGTCATCAGGATCACCATGTAGGCGGTAATGGTGAAAGCGGAGTCGGTGCGCGAGAGCTGCTTGATGATGATCATGGTGAACGCCCACACCGCCGCCGACGCCAGCGTCAGCAGCGCACCGGCATCGATGGGCTGAAACCCAGGTCGGATGATTATCAGCGCGCCGATGAATCCCACCAGCGTCGCCATCCAGCGGCGGATCCTGACCACCTCTTTCAAAAGCACCGCGGCGAGCACCGTGGTGAACAGCGGGGCGGTGAAGGCCAGCGCCTGAACCTGCACCATGGGCGTCATGCTCAAGGCCATGAAGAACATCAGCATGGCGATGACATTGGTGCCGGCGCGGGCAAAGTGGAGGCCGATATGCCGGGTGCGCAAGGGCTCCAGCCCCTGAATCACCAGCCAGGGGACGAGGGCAGCGAAACCGAATAAATTGCGGAAGAACGTCACCTCGAAGGGATGAATTTCGGCCGAAATGTAACGCACGCAGGCGTGCATGGAAGCAAAGAAAACGGTGGATGCGAGCATGTAAAGGCATCCGCGGAACGCCGATTGGATCACCGCCCGCGGGGCGCGAACGGTGCTCACGTCACGATCTCGAATGAACGCCTGGACGTCTGCGGCGCTCGTGCCGCGTGCGCCGATCCTGATACCATCTTCGCACCAGCGTTAGTCCGGGAGTCGCATCGATGAGCGGAGAAGAATCCATTGCCGAGCGGCGAAAGGCCGCCGTCAGCGAAGCGGTCGCCGAGATCCGGGAAATCGAAGCGCACCGGGGCGTATCGCGTGAATCGCTGACCTCCGTAAAGGAAGTGCTGCTCGAGCTCGCTGCGAAACGGGAACTTTTTCCCGAGGAGGATTTTCCATCGGCCAGCGGGGAACCGCTGCTTTATCTGCTCTCGGAAGAAAATGACCATCGCTTCGCCCTCTATCTCTCTACGGGGCTCCCCGGTCGATCCTCCCCGCCCCACAATCACACCACCTGGGCGGTCATCGCGGGCATCGACGGGGAGGAAGAGAATCGCGTATACGAACGTCTCGACGACGGCTCGGTGCCCGGCAAAGGCCAAGTAAAGGTGCGCGAAAAGTTCGTCGTCAAACGTGGCACCGGGATCTGCTTCATGCCCGATGACATTCACAGCATCCACGTGGTGAGCGACGTGCCGACGCGGAACTTTCACATGTACGGCAGAAGCGTCGAGCATCTCCCCGAGCGGATCAAGTTTGACATCGACGAAGGCAGCTACGCGGTTTACCCGGCGAGCCCCGGCATCCGGAAATAAAGCGGGCGCGGCGGTCAAGCGCGCGCATCCTGCTGCGTGATCTCCGCTCGCCGCTCCCTGAACCAGAAAGCCACCAGCAGCGTACCGATCCCCATGAGCGCGCCGGTGAGCAGCCAGCCGTCGGCAAAGTCGCCGCTTAAGTCCACCACCGCCCCGAAAAGCGCCGGACCGATGACGCCTCCCAGCGAAGTGCCGGTCAGGCTATAACCCATGGCGGAACCCGCCTGGTGCGGCGGCACCGATTCCACTGCCAGGGTGTGCGCAATCGAAGCATAAGACGCCACCGTTACCCCCAAAAGCAGCGCCAGCACCATGCCCAGCACCACGCCATAAGCGGGCCCGATGAGCGTCATGGCTCCGAGAAACAAAGCGGCGGCAGCGCAAATACTCACGGTAATGGTCTTGCGCCCGCCCCGCAGCAGCGTATCGCTGATAACACCCCAGCCGATTCGACCCAGCGCGCTGGATGCCTGCGCCACGCCGAGACAAAGTCCGGCCACCGGCTGGCTCGCCTGGGCGGCCTCGCGCATGAACAGGGTGAGATAAGTGAAAAAACTGGCCTGTCCCATGTTCCAGGGAATGCTGGCGAAGAAGATGATCTTGATGTTGCGCTGCCGCCACACGTCGCGAAGTTTTTTCCATCCTTCGCCGTAATCGCGATGGCCTTCCGTGACCGGGCGCTCCGCAAGTCGCAGGCAAAGCAAAGCGTTGACCATGGTCAGCGCAACAATGCCGTAAAGAATGGAGTTCCAGCTCACCACCGCCACCAGCGCGCCGTTGCCCGCGGCGAGCACGCCGCCGATGGGCACGCCGGTCTGCTTGACGCCCATGGCGGTGGCCCGGCGCCGGATCGGAAACCATTCCAGCACGCCCTTCGCTGTGGCCGGATTAACAATGGAGTAGCCGAACCCCATGACTACGGTACCGGTAATCGCCAGGGTGAAGCTCGAGGACTGATTGAAGATGAGGGCTCCGGTGATCAGCAAGAGCTGGGAGACCACCAGCGCGTAGCCGACGCCGACGCGATCGGAGAAGGCGCCGGCCGGCACCGCGCCGACGGTCTGGGCGGCGTAGTAGCCGGTGATCAAAAGGCCCACCTGCGTCACACTGAGACCGAGGTCCCCCTGGATCACCGGCGCCATGGCCATTACGGAGACGATGTGCAACGTTCCCACCACGTGCGCCAGGGTGAGAATGGTGATGCGGGTTTTCCAGTCGCTGGTCGCCAAGGCGTTTTTTACCGTTAAAAGAAATTACCTTTCGCACCCGCATCCCGCGGTCACGCGCAGAGCCCGAAACTCGGCGAATCCTTCCGGCTGCTCAGTCGGATTCCGGATTGCCGACCTGTCGCCACTTTCCCGGGGCGAGACCGTCCAATGTATAAGGGCCCACCGCGTAACGAACGAGGCGCAGGGTGGGATGTCCCATCGCCGCCGTCATCCGCCGCACCTGACGATTGCGCCCTTCGCGAATACGGACTTCGAGCCACGCGGTAGGCACGTTCTTGCGGTATCGGATCGGAGGCTCCCGAGGCCAGAGCCCTTCCGGCTCACCTATTTCCCGTACCTTTGCCGGCAAAGTCATTTGCCCGTCCAGTACCACTCCGTGTCGAAGCGCATCCAGCGCTGCGCGCTCCGGCGACCGCTCCACTTGAACCCAATAGATCTTTTCCAGCTTGTGGCGTGGATCGCTCAGGCGATATTGCAACGCCCCGTCGTCGGTCAGCACCAGAAGTCCCTCGCTGTTCAGGTCCAGCCGCCCGGCGGCGTATACATGCGGCACGTCGATGAAATTCGCCAGCGTCTTTCGTCCTGCGGAAGAACTGAACTGACACAACACGCCGAAGGGCTTGTTGAACAGGATGACCTTTTTTCGATTGCGCACGGGCGCTGGCGATGGGCAGTTATTCCATGGCGGCAACGCGCACTACGCCGTCCACGGCAACCACGCCCTCACCCTTTGGCTTTACGATGAGCGGGTTGATTTCCGCTTCCGAAATGGATGGGTTTTCCAGTGTCGCAAGCCGCGACAAAGCGCTCACCGCCCCCGCCAGGCGATCCAAATCGCCGCGCCGCGCGCCGCGGTAGCCGCGAATGGGGGCAAAGCTGCGCACCTCATCAATCATGTTGTGCGCCGTTTTCACGCTGACGGGTGCGCAACGCACGCTGAAATCCTTGTGCAGCTCGGCCAAGGTGCCGCCGGCGCCGAGGGTCACCACCGGACCCGCTTCCGCGTCAAGATGGAACCCGACCAGCGCTTCGGCGAGGCCGGAGATCATTTCTTGAACCAGAAACCCTTCTATGGGCACAGCGGACCGCTGCCGCCCGAGGCGCACCGTGATCTCGCGGCAGGCAGCGTCCACCGACTCCTGGTTCATGAGACCGAGAATCACGCCGCTTACATCCGTCTTGTGGGAGATCCTGGAGGAGAGCACTTTAACCGCGACGGGAAAATGCAGGGCCACCGCCTCGCCCGGCCCTTCAATGACCACGCTGCGGGCGACTTCGATCCCCAAGGCTTCGAACACGCGGCCCGCCTCGCGTTCATCCAGAAGATCGCCTTTTCTTGCTTCGAGCTGTTCGCGCGCTGCGGCCAGTTCTCGCCGCTTCACCGGCGCGACCGTCTCCGGTGCGCGCCAGTCGAGGTAGGCGCGTACCCCGTCGGCGCAACCTTCCGGGGTGCGAAACGCGGCGATGCCCGCCTCCGCCAGCAGCTCCAGCGACTTAGTCGCCTGCGGAAGCATGAACACGGCAACCGGCTTCTCCCTTCCCTTCGCTGCTTCGACGATGGGACGGACGGCAATTTCCGGGTAGAACTGAGCAGAGGATCCCACCACCACGACCACCACGTCACAGTCCGGTGAGTCCAGCAGCGCTTGGATGGCTTCCCGCGCGATCTCCGGCCGGGTACCCGCCATGGTCAGGTCCACCAGGGTCTTTCCCTCGAGCTCCACCTTATGCGCGCGCAACCGCTCAACAAGTGCCGCAGGCGGCGGCGCGACTGAAATCCCGAAGCTGCCCAGGCGATCAGCCACGGTCGCGGCGCCGCCGCCGGTGGTGGTCATCACCGCCGCGCGCCGACCGTTTGGCGGGCGTGAATTCAGAAACAAAGACGGTGCCTCGATGAGGCCATCGAGCATGTCCACGCGTCCGACACCATGTTGATGAAACCACGCTTCGACGGCTTCGCCGGATCCGGTCATGGCACCGGAATGCGTCGCCGCCAATCGCTTGCCCACTTCAGAGCGTCCGAGCTTATAGGCAATGATCGGCTTGCCCGCATCGAAAGCCTTCCGGGTCGCTCGGCTGAACTCCGGCTCGTTGCGCAGGGTTTCCAGAAACAGAAGCACCGCGTCCGTTGAATCGTCTTCGGCCAGATGGGCAACAATCTCGGCGACGCTCAAATCCGACTCGTTGCCGACCGAAACCAGCTTGGAAAATCCAAAGCCGCGCGCCTGGCCCCGGGAAAGCAGCGATCCGATGACGCTTCCGCTCTGGGAGACGACGGAAAGCCCGCCCTTATTGAGCGTCGGAAGCTCGAGCACCGCGTTCACCGTAAGCGCCATCCCCGTATGCAGGTTGACCAGACCCATGCTGTTGGGCCCCAGCAGGCGAACGTTCCTGGATCGCGCCAGCGAGACCAGCTCGTGCTGGCGGGCGACGCCCTCGTCCCCGGTCTCGGCAAAACCATCGCTGTAGATCGTGGCAACGGGTATGCCCGCATCGCCACAAGAGTCGATGGCTTCGGCAACAGAGGAGGCAGGCACCATCACGAAGGCGTGATCCGCTCCCCCCGGTATGTCCGCAACGCTGCGATAGGCGCGAGCGCCGAACACTTCGTCGCGATTTGGATTGACCGGGACGACGCGGCCTTTAAACCCGTGCTTGGCGAGAAAGCGCTGAGGCCGGGCGGTGTTCTTGCGCTCATCGCCCGACGCGCCGATGAGGGCGATGGTTCGAGGCTCGAACAGGGCGCGAAAAATCTCCCTGCCGCTCACGCGCCCGTCCGGTCGATGGGATATATTTTGCGGTTCACCAACGCCAACGGATTAGGGCCGCTGGGGGAAGCGGCGTGCGAACACGCCTTCCGCGATCCGGTTTTTCAAAATCTCCACAGATCCCCCCGCAATCATCCACCCGCGGGTTCGGCGAAAGCAATACTCGATCAGAGCGTCCTGGCTGTAGCCGGCCCCGCCCATCACCTGCAGCGCCTCGCTTGCTGCCTCGAACCCGACGCGATTGCAGAAAGCCTTGGCGATGGCGGTGTCTTGTGCCGAAGGTATTCCCCCATCGGCGCGACTGGCGGCGCGGTAAAGCAGCAAAGCAGCGGCTTCCAGCTGCATTTTCATTTCGGCGAACTTCCACTGTATTCCCTGGAACTCGCAGATGGGCCTGCCGAACTGGGTGCGCTCCTTGGCATAGGCGCGGGCCGCGTCATAGGCGTAACGACCCAGAGCGAGCGATCGCGCGCTGTTGCCGAGACGCTCCACGTTGAAGCCCGAGATCTGCTTTTTAAAACCGCCCGGACCCAAAAGCACGTGGTCGGCGTCCACGTAAACATCCTCGAAATAAAGCTGTGCCCACTCGTCGCCGGAGAGAAATTTCGTCGGCTTGCCGACACGGAATCCTTCGGCGCCTTTCTCGACGATAACCGATCCGATCCCCTCCACACCTTCGCCGAAACGAACGTAGGCGAGAATGAAATCCGCGTAGGGCCCGTGGGTGGTGAACACCTTGGTGCCGTTGATGCGAAAACCGTCTCCGTCCGGCGTCGCTGTGGTCTTTAGATCGGTCACAGCCGATCCCGCCTCGGGCTCGCTCATGCCCACCGAGATGACAGCCTCGCCCGCGAGCAGCAGTTTCAGAAAACGCTCCCTTTGGGATTCGCTGGCGTACTCGGCCAGCACGCGGATGGGGCCGAAGTTGCCCGCCTGGATGACGTCGGCGCTGCGCGGGCAGGCGGCGGCCACCGCTTCGATGGCGAGCACCGCATCCATCAGAGTGCCGCCCTGGCCGCCAACCGATTCCGGAAACGCGATGCCGAACAACCCCTGCGCCGCCATCTGGCGGGCGACGTCGTGGGGATACGCATCGCAGTGGGCGCGCTCGAGCGCGCCTTTGCGCAAGACCCGCTCGGCAAAGCCGCCGACGGATTCGCGGAATCGCTGCTGCTCTTCGCTGAGTTCGAGGTCCATGGGTCGTGCACCGCCCGGGAGGAACGAGCGCACAATACTATCGCGCCGCCAGACGGCGCGCATCGGCGGGTTGTTCCGGGTTGCCTCGCGCCCGTTACTGGAGCCGCTTCACCAGCCGCTCCAGATATTCGAGCCGCCGAATACACATCTCGATTCGAAAAGTGAGCGAGTCATCGACCTCCTCGATGACGTGAAGCATGTCGAGGTAAAAGAACACGTGAAAGCTGTCCAGATATCTGACCCCGTAGTCCTTGTCCAGGACCAGGTTTTCGGTCCCCCCGAGGTCGATGATCTTTGACTCCTCGGCCATCCAGCGACGCGCGTGGCGGACAAAGTCAGCGAGCTGCGCCTTGGCTCTGTCGCTGCGGCTCAAAAGCGGCAGCGCCTCGTCCTCGTTTCCCGGGTTGGAAAGATCGAACCAGGGCGTGCAGTTCTCCGCCAGAACGACGACGCTCGGCTTCGCGTCCACCCGCGTTGCCACGAACCGAGCCGTGGGTACGATTTCTTCCAGGGCTGCTTTTAAGGTGCGGTATTCCTTCCCCAAAACGCTGATCTCGGCCAGCGTGCACGGGCGCTTGTAGCGTTTGAGCACGAAGTCCATGGGCGCGCGTTCGCCGCCGCGCACGATGACGCCGATGCTGCGCCAGACGTCGCAATGAAATCCCGCGGTGGAGACCAGGGTGAACGGCGTGTTCTCCGTCTCGAGACATGCGATTTTCGCCGGAACCCGGTCGGCTTCCTGGGTCATGGGAAATTCTCGCTGATCGATCCGACGTCTTGTATGCAAAACCAGGGCCGCATCGCGCAGCCACGAGTTCTGTAGAAAGCGGGCGCGGCGGCCGGATCTGGTGCAAGCACTGCCCCATCTTAGTGCGGCGGTGATGGGACGCCGAACGCTACGAGGTCAGCAGGATTTGCGCGCCTCGATCTCGGCCGCGATCGCGAGCACCCGCCGGGCCTTCTCCACGATGGGATAGTCGATGAAGTAGCCGTCCACCTGGATCGAGGCGGAGCCGTTCGCCTCGGCAGCTTCAAAGGCTTCGACGTATCGCCGGGCTTTGGCGATTTCTTCTTCAGGGGGCGTGAACACGTTATTGACCACTGGAACTTGCTCCGGGTGGATGCAGAGCTTGCCCTGGAAGCCCATGTCGCAGGCGAGCTCGGTTGAAGCCGTTAGCGCATCGATTTCACCCAGATGGATAAACACCGTATCCAACGGCGGCTCCAGATCCGCCGCCCGCGACTCCACCGCCACGGATGACCTAGCGTGATCCATCTCGCGCTCTCCCCGGGTCCAGCGCATGTTCATGTCCAGGCTGTAATCGCCGGCGCCGAATGAAAGCCGCCTGACGCGGCTCGATGCTGCGCAGATGGACTGTAGCGCAGAGATACCCTTCCCGGTCTCGATAATCGGCAGCAAGTCAACGGACCCCTCCCCAAGTCCTCGCTCGCGTTCGAGCTGCGTCATCAGCCAATCAGCGCACTGGACCTGGGCCGCGGATTCCACCTTGGGAAGCACGATACCGTCTACGCCCCGCCGCATCACCGCCTTGAAATCCTCATAGCAAAACAGGGTATCCAATGCGTTGACCCGCACGTAGCCAAGACAGGATCGAGGTTTTTGCAGCGCTTCCACCACCAGCGGACGCGTCGCCGGCTTCTCCGACAGGGCCACCGCGTCCTCGAGATCAAGGATCACCACGTCGGCGTCGAGGGTGAATGCCTTTTCGACTCTGCGCGCGTGGTTTCCCGGCGCGAATAAGAGGGAGCGGAACAGCGCCATGAGGTTCTCCGATTCGGATGTCCAAGCTTAAATGACGGGCACGGTAACCGGAAGGTCGGGTTCGAGATAGGTAGAACTTGCCTCAACATCCAGAGGGCAGGATCCCGATAGTCGAGGGCTGGACGAAGCCGAGAAAATCTTCGTGCGCTGTTGCTGCAACTCACCAGGTGTTGTCGCCACCCATCCCCAGCGCTGAGCTGCTTTAAGAGAAAGTGAAACTCGTTGTGCCACGCTGGCAGCAACGCCGCGTCTTGCTTTTCCGCCAAATCCTGCGATTCGGAGCATCATTTACGACACCCTCGGCAACCGGCTGTCGCGGACGGTCGATGCTCAGTCTGATACCTATGTGGACGCGGACACCGCCAACCGGCTGCTGTCCATATTCGGCCCCAACGCGCAATCGTTCGGCTACGACGCCGCCGGCAACACGGTGGCCAAGGATCAGCTCGGGTTCAGCTACAACGACGCCAACCGCCTGAGCGCGGTCACGGTGTCAGGACAGCCCCTGGCGAGCTACGCCTACAACGCCCGCGGCGAGCGGGTGCAGAAGACCGTCGGCGGCGGCACCCGGTATTTCCACTACGACCTCGAGCACGCGTAGGGTGCAATGAGCGAAGCGGATTGCACCGGACATTTTCGTATTCGGCGTTACTTTGCTCTCGACGAAATCTATACTCTTGCGTGTTGATATAGCTACTACACCGAATGGTTGGTAAGTCCGGATTTCGCTTCACATCCTCCAAATTACGCGCATTCGGTGACGGGACGGCGATGGTCGGTTAGGACGGCATTGCGAGAACGAAAATCCGGCGCAATACGCTTCGCTATTGCGCCCTACATCTCTGCGTTTTTCCGATATCGCCTTAGGAGCTTGTGAATGAAGAACATCCTAGTGAATATTTTGGGGATATTATGCTTTGTCACTCCCGCAGCGTTTATCGCCGCTTTCTTGATAGGACTCAACTCAACGATAGATATCAATGATAGATTGCTGCAGTTCGACATGGGTGATCAGGTACTTTCGATAGCCTATCCAGTAGGCTTGCTTATAATTGCAATAAGTTACTGGTTCCTGTTCTTTTCAGAATTGGTCCCTAAAGATAAACGATTATTATGGAGTGTAGTCTTATTTTCTGTGAATGTTTTTGCGCTTCCGTTTTTTGCGGCGATCTATATTCGAAAATATCCTGACCTTCCCACCAATACCTAGCACGCGTAGGGTGCAATGAGCGAAGCGGATTGCACCGGATATTTTCGTATTCGGCATTAATTTGCTCTCGACGAAATCAATATTCTTGCGTGTCGATATAGCTGCTACGCCGGATGGTTGGTGAGTCCGGATCTCGCATCACATCCTCCAAACTACGCGCACTCGTTGACGGGACGGCGATGGTCGGTGAGGAGGGTATTGCGGGAACGAACATCCGGCGCAATACGCTTCGCTATTGCGCCCTACATCTCTGGTCTTGGTCGACAAGATCGAGAATCCGTTCCGGTTTCCAGGGCAGTTTTTCGATGGGGAGACAGGGCTTTACTACAATTACTTCAGGGGTTATGGCCCGACTATTGGAAGGTATACGCAGAGTGATTCGATCGGGTTGGCAGGCGGAATGAATAGCTACGCTTATACATCCGATAACCCATTGTCATCTATGGATCGACACGGATTATCACATCATCATTGTTTGAATCTTCCTTGGGATGCTGCATCAAAATGTCTGCTGGAAGACGCATTCGGGCCAGGCGACGAGTATATCTCTAGAGTTGTAACTTCTATTGGCAATGACATCGTATGTACTGTTACGTGCACGATCGTTGGCGAGCTAGGAGTATTTGTAACGAAAAAGACGCTGGACGAGACCGCTAAACGGATAGCGGACCAAGGCGCGAAGAGGTTGTTAGGAGAGGGCGCTCACTTCATTCGAATCCTTGGTCCTATCGGAACCCTGATCGGAGGCATAAAATGAAGTCTAGATTGCATAGAGGGTACCGCGTGTTTAATCTCTCCAGTGAAACGTAGTTGATACAAACTCATGAAAGACAGGGCTGTTGTTGTACTGGTTCTGCTTTTTTGCGTTTTCATATTTTTTCTGCGCATGACATGGGTGATTTGGCACGGTCATTTTGCTGCCGGGGAGATTTCCTCAATTTGGGAAGTATTTAACAAGGGGCTTTTAGGTGAAGCGCTGATATTATTTTTCTTTGGACTATGTTTGGCGTTGGCAATTTATCTTTTTAGGAGAATGAAAAGAAATCGCAGCTCTTAGACTAATGTCACCGGATATTCGGTCGCGAATTGTGTCCCCTGAGCACGCGTAGGGTGCAATGAGCGAAGCGAATTGCACCGGATATTTTCGTATTCGGCGTTACTTTGCTCTCGACGAAATCTATACTCTTGCGTGTCGATATAGCTACTACGCCGAATGGTTGTTGAGTCCGGACTTCGCTTCACATCCTCCAAACTACGCGCATTCGGTGACGGGACCGCGATAGTCGCTGAGGACGGCATTGCGGGAACGAACATCCGGCGCAATACGCTTCGCTATTGCGCCCTACATCTCTCGACGAAATCGATATTCTTGCAAAAACGGTCCCGGTGTTGACTATTTGACTATCGGCTCGAGTTCCACCGCGTGCTCGACAACGACTACCGTCTGACAAGGCAGCGGACGCTGCCGGTGCAATCACTGGACTTTGCTTCCTTTTTGCTGTTTTAAGCACCAACGCTTAATTGTCAAATAATTAGCAAGCGCCCTATTCGAATATCGCCAAGTATCCAGGCTGCCGCCTACCGCCTCTGGTCAAACCTCCTCCCCACCATCGCCGAAGCAATGTTTATCTTTTGAATGTCAATGGTGCCGCCGGCGATGCCCCAGCCCCAGGCGTCGCGCATTCGGCGCTCCATGGGATACGCCTTCGAGTAGCCGTAGCCGCCCATCAGCTGCACCGCGGCGCCGGTGACTTCGCGGGACATTTCGTTGGCGAAGCACTTGGCGACGCTGGATTCGTAAACGCTGGGCAATCCCTTTTCCGCGCTGACTGCGGCGCGGTGGATGAGCAATCTGGCCGCATCGACGCGCATGGCCATCTCCGCGAGCTTGAGCTGCACCGCCTGAAAGTCGACGATGGGTTTTCCAAACTGTTTTCGCTCCTGAACGTATTCGAGCACGTCCTCTAAAGCCCCGGACGCCTGGCCCAGGGCCATGGTGGCATTGCCGCAGCGCTCCAGGCTGAAGGCCTCCATCAGCTTTCTGAATCCACCCGCAGGCACAATCAGGTTTTCCACTGGAACGTCGGCATCGTCTAAGAAAATGTCCGCTGAAGGAATGCCGTGAAACCCCATGAGCTGCTCGGGCTCACCGAAACTCAATCCGGGAGTGGACTTTTCCACATATACGGCGCCGATTCCTTTGGCGCCGGGATCATCCGACATGCGGCAGTACACCACGTAGCCATCGGAATGCCCGCCGCCAGAACACCAGCGCTTTGTGCCGCTGATGACGATGCGGTCGCCTTTAATTTCGGCGCGGGTACGCAGATCGGTAAGCGCGCTGCCCGCCTCGGGCTCTGTCATGGATACGGCGACGACGATTTCCCCTTTGCACACCGTCGGCACGACGCGACTTTTCAGCGCGTCGTTAGCGAAATGCTCGATTGCGCGTACCGGACCGACACTGGATTCGAACACAGGGAACGCAACCGCCGATGAAACTTTGGCGAATTCCTCCAGCACGATCAGCGCCTCCAGATTTCCAAGGCCCAGTCCGCCGTAGTGTTCACTGACGTTTACGCCGAGAAAACCGAGCGAAGCCAGTCGCCCGCGCAGCTCACGGGGCACGGGCTCACCGCTCGCCTCGATTTCCTCTGCAAGCGGTTTCAGCTCTTCCTGGGCAAAACGCCGCGCGGTCTCCTGGAGCGCGCGCTGTTCTTCGGACAACGAGAAATCCATGATGGAACTCCGGATCGGTGATTCGGGCAACAATGCAGGCAAGCGATAGTGTATCGGCCCCGGCCATCCCGCTGTAGTAGCCGCTCTTGAGCAGTGTCGTCCGTTGCGACAATATCCGTAAAAGGTCTCACCCCGCGCGACACCGGAAGGATGTTTCCATGGCCCGAAGCGACGACGTTTACACCCTGCCCGCGGATCTTCCGGTACCGGAGGACGACGGCGCCTGCGATCACCTCAGCGGCATGACCCTGCCGTCGGTGGAACTCCGTTCCAGCCGTGGCGAGCGGGTGGACCTTTCAACACTCGAAGGGCGCATAGTCGTCTACATCTACCCGCGCACCGGCCGGCCCGATCAGGAGCTACCGAACGGTTGGAACGCGATTCCGGGCGCTCGCGGCTGCACGCCACAGAGCTGCGCGTTTCGCGATCATCATGCCGAGCTTAACTCTCTGGGTGCCCGGGTCTACGGGCTGAGCACGCAAGACACAGAATACCAGGAGGAGCTGGTTTCACGTCTGCGCCTGCCGTTCGACGTGCTTAGCGACGCGGATTTAGATTTTACACGCGCGCTCGAACTGCCGACGTTCGGGGTGGACGGCATGACGCTGATCAAAAGGACCACGCTGATCCTTCGCGATGGGAAGATAGAGAAGGTCTTCTACCCGGTGTTTCCGCCGGACAAGAGTGCCGATGAAGTCATTGAATGGCTGAAATCCCATCCGCTCTGACCCCTGCGACGGTACGTTATGTATGAATACAAACACTGTTGAATTCGACACGCTGATTACCGGCGCTACCGTCGTCGATGGCAGCGGCGCGAAACGATCCAAAGCGGACGTCGGAATTAAACGCGACCGCATTGCTGCAATCGGCGACTTGTGCGAAACGAAAGCCGCATCCCGCATCGACGCATCAGGGCGAATCGTGGCGCCGGGATTCATCGACGCCCACACCCACGACGATCGCGCGGTGCTCTCGACACCGCAGATGGCGGCCAAGGTGAGCCAGGGGGTGACCACCGTCGTCACCGGCAACTGCGGCGTGAGCCTCGCTCCTTTAGTCGATTGCGATCCGCCTCCGCCGCTCAACCTGCTGGGCGGTCGGACCTGGTTCCGTTTTTCCTCAATGGGCGAGTACGTGGACGAGGTGAGGAACAACCCGCCGGCGCTGAACATGGCGATGCTTTGCGGTCACTCCACGTTACGCGCAGGCGTCATGGACCGCCTGGATCGGCCGGCCAGCGCGAAAGAGATCGGCTTGATGACCCAGCGCCTGGAAGAGGCGCTTGAATCCGGCTGCATCGGCATGAGCACCGGGCTTGCGTATCCGCCCGCGTTCAACGCGCCCACCGACGAGGTGGTCGAGCTTGCCGCCTGCGTGGCGAGGCACGGCGGGATCTACACCACCCACATGCGCAACGAGCGCGAGGGCGTGGTGGACTCGGTGCGCGAAACGCTGGAGATCGGGGAGCGGGCCAACGTTCCGGTGGTGATCTCCCATCACAAATGTTGCGGCAAAGAAAATTTCGGCCTGACCAAGAAGACCCTGCCGCTGATCGCCGAGGCGCGCAAACGCCAGCAGGTGAATCTCGACGTCTACCCCTACACCGCGAGCTCCACGGTGCTGCTGGCCGACTGGGTGGGCGGTGCCGAGAAAGTGCTGGTCACCTGGTCGGAGCCTCATCCGGAGTGCGCCGGGCGCCTGTTCGAGGAGATCCGCGGGGAGTGGGGCGCAAGCGTCGAATCAGCGGCGGAGAGGCTGCAGCCGGCCGGAGCCATTTATTACCAGATGGACGAGGCGGACTTGAGAAGGGTGCTCGCCTTCGAGGACGCGATGATCGGTTCCGACGGCCTGCCCCACGACGCCCATCCCCACCCGCGGCTGTGGGGCACCTTTCCACGTGTTCTCGGGCATTACGCCCGCGAGCAGAAGCTGTTCCCGCTGGAGCAGGCTGTGAGGCGCATGACTTCGGTGCCCGCGTCGGTCTTCGGACTCAAAGACCGTGGCACGCTGCGAGAAGGCGCATACGCGGACCTGGTCGTGTTCGACCCTGACGCGATCATCGACGCGGCGACTTTCGAGTCTCCGACCGTGACCTCACCCGGTATCGAAATGGTAATCGTGAACGGCCGGCCCGTGTGGCAGCACGGCGACGGTACCGATGCGCGCCCGGGACGGGTCCTCTCACGCGCCGCGTGATGAGAGCTCGCTGTTACACTGGAACCCCGCAGAGTGGAGGCTCGCGGGAGTTGAGCTTAATGAACAGCCCCGGCGGCGCACGCCGAAGATGATACTCAATTAATAAAAGGAACCTGGATTTGAAACCCATCGAACTCTACACCTGGGCCACGCCCAACGGCCGCAAAGTCTCCATCATGCTGGAAGAGCTTTCGTTAGCGTATAACGTACACCGCATCGACCTCAGCAAGCGTGAACAGTACAGCGAAGAATTTCTTGCCATCTCGCCCAACAACCGCATTCCGGCCATCGTCGATCCGGAGGGTCCGGACGGCGAGCCGCTGGCGCTGTTCGAGTCCGGCGCCATTCTCATCTACCTGGCGGAAAAGACCGGCAACATCGACCTCCTGCCGGACAAGGGCCGCAAGCGCGCCATCACCATGCAGTGGCTCATGTGGCAGATGGGCGGCGTAGGGCCCATGTTCGGTCAGGCCCATCACTTTCTTTTTCAGCCCAAGGAGGACGTCCCCTACGGCAAGAAGCGCTATCACGACGAGACCAAGCGCCTTTACAAAGTAATGAATCAGCGCTTCGGTGAAGCGACTTATTTCGCCGGGGACGACTACACCGTGGCCGATATCGCCACCTATCCCTGGGTGGCGCGCTATCCTCGCCACCAGGTGGATCTGACCGAGTTCCCCAACGTTAAGCGCTGGTATGATCTTATATCCAAACGGCCCGCGGTGGAAAAAGGCATGGCGGTTCCGTTTCTAAACTAAGGAAGGTCTGATTTATCAGACCTTCCGCGCGGCGCAGGGATGCGCCGCCGAATTCAATGACTGTAAGTTATTGGATTCGTGAGGCAAGTGGAAACCGCATTTCCAATTGCCGACTCTGAAAATTCCAGGGATGGAATTACTCAGAGTTTCCCTAGAAACAAGCGGTATAGGCAGATGGAAGTTCACGCAGAAGAAATCCTAAAGCGGCCCCTCACCAATACCTTCGGCGCCGAGCTGCAGGGGATCGATCTCGCGGCGGATCAAGACGCGGCGATCATCGAGTACGTACGCTCCTTGTGGCACAAGCACAAGCTGCTGCTGTTCCGAGACCAGAAGCTGGAAGAAGCACAGCTGGTGAGATTCAGCCGGCATTTTGGGCCGCTGGAGATCCACCTGCGTAAGGAATATCTTTCCAGAGAGAATCCGGAAGTATTGCTGGTTTCCAACGTAAAGGAGTCCGGAAAGACAGTTGGAATTCTCGCCGACCGAGAGGTCGGCTGGCACTACGATCAGATCTACCTGGAGCACCCGGCCGTCGGCTCTCTGCTTTATTCGCTGAAAATCCCCCCGCAAGGAGGCAACACCTATTTTGCCGATATGCATTCCGCCTACGAGGCGTTGCCGAATGCGACCAAGAATCGGATCGCGGGACACCAGGCAGTCCAGTCCTACGAAGCCTTCAATCAGATGTACAGCGAACCGACCAGCAAGGAGCAAAAGGAAAAAACGCCCAATGTCACCCACCCGATGGTGCGAACGCACCCATATACCGGCCGCAAGGCGCTTTACATCTGTCCCGGCATGACGACGCAAATCGTCGGATTGCCGAAAGAAGAAAGCGATGCACTGTTGGCCGAACTATTCGACTGGTGCACGCGCCCGGAGTTCGTCTACACGCATAGCTGGCAGAAGGGCGACGCGCTGCTTTGGGACAACGCCTGCACCATGCACCGGCGGGATCCCTTCGACGGCCGCCACGAGCGGCTTTTGAAGCGCACCACCATTTTGCCGGATGCGGAGAAAGCGAAGCCTTACTGAAGCCGCTCCCGCCGCCGCGGCCGCCGCGCCGCGGACCGGAATTTGACCTCCACTAATAAGGGATCGAGGTTGCTCCGGGCCGCCGTCAGCGCAGATGCGGTGGGATGTCTTTAAGCTTGCGTGCGAACTCGGCGTGTTCCTCGAGATCGATGGTGCGGTGCTTGCGAACGGTGGACCCCGGCCGCTTGCCGAGAAAGGCGTCCTTGCGGTGTTCCCGGGACGGACGCACGGGCCTCGGCTCGAACCCCCCGCCGCAGTTGGGACACACGTTGAACAACTTCGTTTCGACGCAATCGCGGCAGAAGGTGCATTCGAAAGTGCAGATCATCGCCTTGGTGGAATCCGGCGACAGATCTTTTCCGCAGCACTCGCAGTCGGGGCGCAGTTCGAGCAACTTTCGTCTCCTTTGCTCTTATAGCGCGCTCTCGATCGGGTCTGACGGGGGTTCCGCGTTGCTGCGCGCGCCATCGTCAAAGAGCTCGCGGATGTTAACGGTAGAGCGTCTGCCCAGGTGTTCGAAGTTGTCGTTCAGCCAGTTCATCGCCGCGCCCCTTCCGACATCGAACAAATGCGACAAGAACGGCCACTCCGCGTTCAGCTTACTGGAGGCCCCTAGGGGAGTAATCTCCTCGTCTGCATCGATGCGATGAACCAGCACGTGCTTGTATTTGTCTTTATCGATGCGTCCTTCTTCCAGCAACCGATCGACAAAATCAATGGCGCGGTACTCGCGAAGCAAACTGCTGTTGAAGGTGATCTCGTTGACGCGGTTCATGATCTCACGCGCCGTCTTGGGCGTACCCTCACGCACGATGGGATTGGTCTGAACCACGACCACGTCGTCAGACCGGCAGTGGCGGAAGAACGGGAACAATACCGGGTTGCCCATATAGCCGCCGTCCCAGTAGGGCACGCCGTCGACTTCCACGGCCTGGAATATAAAAGGCAGACAGGCCGAGGCCATCACCGTTTCAGGCGTCAGCTCCTGGCGCCGAAAAACCCTGACACGCCCGGTTTCGACATTGGTGGCAGAGACGAAAAGCTTCATCTTGTCGCAGGACCGCACCCGATCGAAATCCACCTGCTCTGCGAGCAGATCCCGAAGCGGGTTGATGTTGAGCGGGTTGAGCGCGTAGGGGGACGCCATTCGGGTCACGAGATCGAAAAGGTGGAACGCCGGCGAGTAGTCCAGGTTCCAGCTGCCCATGAGCGCGTCGATGGGCGTGCGCCGGATGGGGCTGGTGCGGGCGGAATGGCTGACCGCCTTCCAGAAGGCACGCAGCGCGGCGCGCGCACCGTCCTCGCCCGCCTGCATGAGACCATCGGCGACCACCACGGCGTTCATGGCGCCGGCGCTGGTGCCGCTGATCGCCTCGACGTTGACCCGGCCGTCCTCGAGCAGGCAGTCGAGCACGCCCCAGGTGAAGGCGCCGTGGGCACCGCCCCCCTGGAGTGCGAGGTTAATCGGCTTCTTTGGCGCCCTTTTCGATCGCCTCATTGAGCGATCCACCCGCCGTCGACCGGGAGCGCGGCGCCGTTAATGGACGCAGCGGCATCGGAGCACAGGAATACGGCCAGCGCGCCGAGCTGCTCGGTGGTCACAAATTCCTTCGTCGGCTGCGCCGCCAGCAGAACTTCGCGAATGACCTCTTCCTCGCTTATGCCGCGCGCTTTGGCGGTATCCGGGATCTGCTTCTCCACTAGAGGGGTCTTCACGTACCCGGGGCAGATGGCGTTGACGGTGACGCCATATTCCGCCGCTTCCAGCGCGATGGTCTTAGTGAGTCCGAGGAGTCCATGTTTTGCGGAGACGTAGGCGGATTTGAACGGGGATGCCACCAGGGCATGGGCCGATGCAAGATTGATGATCCGGCCCCATTTGCGCGACTTCATCCCCGGAAGCGCCGCGCGAATGGTATGGAACGAGGAGCTGAGATTAATCGCAATAATCGCGTCCCACTTCTCAGGCGGGAAATCCTCGATGGGCGATACGTGCTGAATGCCGGCGTTGTTCACCAGAACGTCGACGCTGCCGAGCTCACCCTCGACCTCCTCGACCATCGACCTGATCTCGTCCGGTCTGGTCATGTCGGCGCCGGAGTAAAGCGCCTCGACGCCGTGCTTCGAAGCAAGATCCGATCGGGCGCGCTCGATCTCGTCCGCTTCTCCGAAACCATTGAGCATCACGTTCATGCCGTCGGCGGCGAGGGCTTCAGCGATGCCGAGCCCGATCCCGCTGGTGGAGCCCGTGACGATGGCGTTCCTTCGATTTTTCAACCGCTCACTCCTGGTTTTCGACCGCAATACCCCTTTTTCGGGCGTACTGGCAGGCTACCGGTTTTCGGCGCCTCGGGCCCGTTTTGCCGTAGACCGCACGGAAAATCTTCCCGCGCCAAGTACTGCGGCCTTCTTTGCCCACGGCCTTAATCTCCTCCGAAGCGCCAAGAATTCTGCAGCTGACCGCGATTTTACGGCCCCCACTAGGAGGTGCAAGGGGAAGTCAGACCAGAGAGAAAGGAACCGCTTCATTGACGATAATATTTGACTAAAAAGTACACCTTTCAACGCTACGAGCCCAACTCGTATCCACCATTAGACGCGCCCCGCCACTGCGGTGAAGCGACGATTGCCGCCCAGCAAACTGGCGGATTGGCCTACGGCAGCCACTGCGCTCCCGAGCTCCTGTCACAGCTTCATGCTGTTCGAACACGCTGCGGCTGCTCGCCCACCCGTAGCCAGGCGTCAATTGACGCGCTTGACTCCTGTGAGGGTAGGTCTATTCTCTTCTGCAAGGGTCCGGTTGGCGGTCGGAGTCCTTTGGTTATTAAAAGACTTTTAACCTGTCAGCGATCCCAAGAGCATTTTTTAAAGGGCATGTGAAGTCCCTCTTCAGACTTCGCGTTTGCCGTAAATTAATCTACGTAAGGGGGACATGATCATGATGAAACCTACCAGGTGGTTTCTTTCTTCAATTGCCTTACTGCTGATTTCCATTCCGGCGGTTCATGCCCAAGAATGGAAAAGCGGTTTGTACTTAGAAGGCGGTGGCGGCCTCTCCCTACAGTCCGACACTGACTCCACTTTGTCTGGTAGCCCCTTTTCCATATCCTCCAGCGAGGGATTTATGTTTTCCGGCGCCCTCGGCAAGCAATTTCAAAACGTCCACGTCGAAATCGAAGCCCTTTACTCCGAGAATGAATTCGACCAGATCAGCATATTCGGAGCCAGCCCGAGCCTGTCCGGGGACACTTCTGTTTTCGCAGGGCTGGTGAATGTCTATTACGACTTCGACTTCGGCGCAAACTGGCGGCCGTATCTCGGCGGGGGCTTTGGTTTCGCAGAGGTATCGATCAATGACGCATCCTTTCTCGGATCCCCTTTCGCCGACGATGATGACAGAACGATTGCGTATCAGCTCAAAGCGGGTATTTCTTACTCTTTGAGCGAGCACACGGATTTCGTGGTCAGTTATCGTTATCTCAACAGCGGCGATCTGGATTTTTCTGCCTCCAGTGGCGCCACGTTTTCAACCGATGGAATAGAGATCCACGGCGTCGAGGCGAGGTTCAGAATTCGGTATTGAGCCTCATTAGTCGATAATGCGCGTTTTTTCGTTCCCACCATTCATAGAGTAGGAAAACTTAAAGTCGGGTCCTTTTCACCATCAGAAAGACGTTCCCCGTGTAGTGGATCAGCGGGCGCAACACAACCGAACGGCGCGCTGCCTCATGGTAGCCATGTCGCCCGTACAGCCGCTCGTCCCCATGGTTCTGCTGGAACACGATTAAGCCCAATGTAGAAAGTCTTCTTTCCCGCACCTGATCTTCCGACAGGTAAATACCCGCGTGCCTAGTCCGTTACCACCGTACGGTGAAAAAAGCGCCATGTTTCAGATGTAGCAGCTGTTGTCTTCCTACGTCACGCTTTAGGGGACGGACACGAGGTCCATTTCTTCTTCTGCAGCCACCTCGTTCACGCGCATGGGAAAGGCCAACGGTGCTTTGATGATGTCGTCGTTGAGCGCGGCGACGGTGCTGTTGAGGTCGCTTAAGTCGCCCTCCTCGCGCTCGCTGCGCTGGTGACCGATATCGAGAATGTCCTCCCCGGGCTTCGCCATACTGGTCCAGATGTAATCAACCACTCCGCCTGAAGAGATGCGGTAGAGAGAGGAATTGGTGCGGCAGTCGGATTTTTCCGCCGATCTCATTACCACAGTCTGTAGATCAAGGCTGGTCTCGCCAAGCTCATGCTGGGTTGCCGCCTATGGCGCGCCCTGGCAAATTGGAAATACGCCGGGCTTCCGGCGGCGCTGAAATGGCGGGCGAAGTTCTTTCGAATGCTCCTCTCGTAAACCGGCCAGGTCTTTTCAGGGCGGCTTTTCCGATCGAGTGAGCACGGCGTCCTGTCCTCGCCGGTCTTCCGGGCAGGGTGCCCGGGTGACGTATCTGGCCTTTTCCAGGCGATCCACCAGCCGGGCCAGCCCGCTGCGGCTCAGAACCACGGCCTCCGCCAGTTCGTGCATGCGCGGGAGTCTGTGTGACGTCTAGTGAAGGGCGAAGAGCGGTCGGACCAGCCCAACGGCAGAACATCGGCCGCCTCTAGGTCCCGTTCGATGGCGGCGGTCGCCTGGCTGTGGGCGGTGAGCAGCAAACGCCAAGCCTGTAACGCGGTCGCAGAAGGCACGTCGCATATCAAGCAAAGGTGCTTGCTTTTCATAACGTATCGCTCTGCCAGCTCGACACATCTGCCGCAGTTTGCGGATTTCTCTAGACCAGCCTTGAGCACCTCTCCACACTTCTCCGGACGATGGTCTTCAAATAATTAGTCCCCGAGAGTGGCACAAAACAAAAAAATGTTGAGATGATGAGAACTTCCCTGAGCCGGCTTGAAGATTCGCCAGACACGCTTGGGCGATTCAGGTCCCGCTTCAGCGTTACTGCCAAGTATTGGCTTCCTCTTCAAACGTCGATCGTTGCGGCCGAACGACACAGAAACGCTGACCGCTCGGCGCTTCCATGACGCACCAGGTTCGAACGCTTTCAATCCGCTTCGCTCCGAGCTTCTCCAGCCGGCCGACTTCGGCCTCGATATCGTCGGTCTCGATGTCGATGTGCACGCGGCTCGGGTGATCCACCCTCTGAACCTCAACGAAGATCTCTTCCACAGGACCGACGAGCTCGACATAGTTAATGTTCTCCGGATTCGAGGAGCGCTTCGCCTCCCGGCCCAGTGCCCGCGCCCAGAACTCGGCGTCAGCATCCAGATTGTCGCTGTGGCAGTCGATGATGATCCCGCCGAGCCTACTCTTGTGCATTGACCTGCCCCCTGGAAATACGCCTGAAACCTTGGATCGGCCGTATTCTTGCCCCTTATCCATCGCTGGACAATACGCCCATAAAGGATCCGGGGGTTTGATTATCCGATCCGATGAGGGCAACCCAGCGCCTGAAATTAAAACCTCTCTACATAGACCGGCCTTCCGCGTCCTGCGTCCGGAAGATTCGTCATGTCTGACTAAACGATGACCTTCCTGTTCAAGTTTCCCGAAGTTCGGGCCGCCAGCATGGTGACCCTGATAGGCATCGGCGTGATCCTGGTCATCGCCCTCTTCATTGCGGACTGATTTCAGAGCAATCATGCGATCCGGCCCAGCTATTCAGTAATTGTACGGCGCCAATACTTTCTCAAAACTCTGGGGACAATTCTTGCGCCAGTAACTCTTTGCAATGGACCGCGAGTAGCTCCCCCTTAAGTAAGCGTGCCCAGAGGCCCTCGGCCTATCGCGCAACCCGGGATCTCGGCAATAGCGCTGCCCTCGGCTTGAGCCGTGAGATGCCACCCACAGGCACGGTCATTACCGGGATCACTTCATATCACCCGCATCTTCAATGGGGTCTCGTAGCTGAAAACGAACCGGTTTGGGTGACGAAGCACCACAAGTACAGTTGAATGAGTGGGGCAAAATGGAACTCTCGTGCGGCGCCAGATTGCCGAGACTGCGCGCTCCATTCCGCGGAGTAAGCTGTTCCCGGAGCCGGCAACCGGGGCGGGTTTCGTTGGCCCGGTGTCGCGAGCTTCCAAAGCCGTATGCCTGAAAGACTGGGCAGATCCCGAGTCAACGGAGGCGTCGGGACGGTTCCAAATCCTAGCCGCTGATATAGTGCTCGAGCTGCTCGATCACGTGCCGCTGCTCCGCAATGATCGATTTCACCAGGTCACCAATGGAGATCATTCCCACAAGCTTGCCGCCGTCGAGCACCGGCAGGTGGCGGATGCGCTTTTCGGTCATCAGCGCGAGGCCTTCCTGATCCGTGTGGTCGAGACTCGCGTAGAGAACCTCTTTCACCATGATTTCGCCGACGCGAGTCTTCTTAGACGCCCGCTCTTTCAAAACGACCTTTCGCGCATAATCTCGTTCGGAGATGATCCCCACGAGCTTGTCGTCCTCCAGCACCACCAGCGCGCCGATGCCTTTATTGGACATAAGCTCAATCGCCTCAAAAACCGACGTGTCGGTGCGCACGGACCAGACGTCATTACCCTTGGATTCTAAAAGCTGTCTTACTGTTGCCACTGCGATCTCTCTCCCACATCATCCGGCAAACGTCCCGGCCGGGACACCGATAAACACCTCATAGGTGCCTTTTTAACGCAGTGGGATTCGATTTTCCAGCGCGTTCGCCGTGGTGTAGATTTCCGATGATGTTGGCGATCGGAACGATTTCCCCCGCGGGCTGCAGCGCTATAGACTCGGCAGCCGAAATACGGCGTGTAGGCGTGAAATCTTGGCGCCGGCAAAAGGGCCCGGAGACCGTCCGAGGACGCTGGCCGGGAGCCTGCTTTGGCCGTGCTTCCCGAACAAGAACCGCCAGCCAGGTCGGCAGCGCCCGGTCCTCGGCACCGTCGTCGACGTCGCCCGACCAATAGCAGCGCAAACCTAGAGGATTTGCCACATGAAAGCCGCCGTCTGTTACGAGTTCGGCAAACCGCTGGTAGTGGAAGAGATCGAAATCGACCCGCCGAAGGCGGGTGAAATCAAGGTCAAAGTCGCCGCCTGCTCCATCTGTCATAGCGACGTCCATCTGATCCGCGGCGACTGGGGCAACGAGCCGCCTCTGGTCGCCGGTCATGAGGCCGCCGGAGTTATTGAAGAAATAGGCCCCGGCGTCAGCCGGCTGCGTCCTGGCGATCACGTGGTTGTGACGCTTATTCGATCTTGTGGCAGCTGCTACTTCTGCACCATCGGCCGTCCGTTCAACTGTGAGGCAAACTTTCCTCTACAGACGGAAAGCCGGTTGAGAAACCAAGAGGGGGTGTCCCTGGCCCATGGGATTAAAACCGCCGCATTTGCGGAGTTTTGCATCGTTGACCAAAGCCAAGCGGTGAAGGTACCGGAAGATTTGTCCCTGGAGTGCGCATCGCTTCTGGCTTGTGGCGTCATTACGGGGCTGGGATCGGTCACCAATACGGCAAGGGTGGAAGCAAGAAGTCGAGTCGCCGTCATCGGCGCCGGCGGTGTCGGCGTCAATGCCGTCCAGGGCGCGGCGCTCTCGGGAGCATCCATGGTCGTTGCGGTAGATCTTCGAGACGACAAGCTCGAAGCCGCGCGCCTGTTCGGGGCGACCCACACCATCAACGCGAAATCCGACGACGTGGTCGCGGCGGTGAAGGCGCTGACGGATGGCCGCGGTGTCGATTACGCCTTCGCCACCGTGGGCAGCCCCGCGGCGATTTCGCAGGCAATCGAGATGGTACACATTGGCGGTGCCACGGTAATCGTTGGCATGCCGTCGCTCAACGATGCGCTTTTCTCCGTGGACGCCCATCACCTTACCTACGGGCGCCGGATTCTGGGCAGCAACATGGGGTCGACTCGGCTGCTGGTGGACGTGCCGCGGCTCGTGGATCTCTACCGCGAAGGACGGCTCAAGCTGGACGAACTGATTAGCGGCCGCTATCCGCTGGAGCAGATCAACGAAGCCATCGAGTCCATGGAAAGCGGGGAGGCGCTGCGTAACGTCATCGTTTTCGAATAAAACGAGTTCGTTAACTCGAAACGCCAACTGTAAGCGCCTGGGGTTTCAGTGCAAAACCGCGTCCGTTCCCGCTCGACTTTCTGCCAGGCGGAGGCCAAACGCAACAGCTCCTGTTGTTCCCTTTTCGGATCGGTTCCTGAATCCGGATCAGGCAGTCATCGCCGGCTCTTGAGTCACAAACTGCTCGATCTCCTCGCTCGATATTGGGCGGCTGATCAAGAATCCCTGTATGACGTCACAGCCTTCCCGTTGAAGGAACTTGAGCTGATCCACCGTTTCTACCCCTTCTGCAACTACATTCAGCTTGAGCAAACGCGCCATAGTAATAATAACCTTGACAATAACAGCGTCGTCATTATCGCCGACAATGTTTTTCACAAAGCTGCGATCGATCTTCAGTGTATCTATGGGTAAATTACGCAGCGAAGCAAGCGAAGAATAGCCGGTACCGAAATCATCCATGGAGATTCCGACCCCCCAAGACTTGATCCTTTCAAGAGTCTCGAGATCGTCAGCCGGCGCTTCCATCATCGTGCTTTCCGTAAGCTCCATGTCGAGACACTCTGCCGGTATATTTGTCTCCTTCAGTATTGCTTGAACGGTTTCGGCGAACCCCCGTCTTCTGAACTGTAGATACGACACATTCACCGAGATTTTCATCGCCTCAAAACCTTTTTCCCTCCAGGCTTTTGCCTGCATACAGGCATTACGCAGCACCCATTCTCCCAATGGGATTATTAGACCGGTGTCTTCCGCCAGTGGAATGAAGCTCGCCGGGGAGATCAATCCCTGCCGAGGATGCTCCCAACGCACAAGTGCTTCGACGCCTTGCACGGTCCCGGTCATGCAGTCCACGAGGGGTTGATAAAGGAGCCTCAGCTGGTCATCCTCGATTGCTTTGCGCAGGTCGCTTTCCAACGTAAAGCGCTTGAGCGCCAATGTGTTCATATGCTCCGAATAAAAACGAAATGAGCCCTTTTCGTTCCTTTTGGCGTGATACATCGCAACATCCGCGCATCTAATCAAAGATGCAGGATTGTTACCGTCATCCGGGTACATTGATATACCAACGCTCACGCCCACGTAAAATTCATAATTGCTGATGGCAAAGGGCTGTGACGCTGCCGACAGAATCCGCTTCGCCACTTTGGCGGCGCCCTGTGGTCCGCGAACATCCGGTAGAAGAAGCAGAAATTCGTCGCCGCCGACACGGGCAATCGTTTGCTGAGCGATGTCAGGGACCGCGAGATAGTCCGACCCCCGCACACACTCAACCAGTCGCCCCGCCATTTCCTTAAGCAGAGCATCGCCAGCGCTGTGCCCGAGGGTGTCGTTTACCTGCTTAAAATTGTCCAGGTCGAGGAAAAAGACCGCCAGCGATTCTTTTTTTCTCTTTGCGTGAGCGAGGGTTGTTTTTAAATACTCCGTGAACATGGAACGATTGGGAAGATTGGTCAACGTATCGTAATACGCCAGATATCTAATCTGCTCGGAAGAACGGTGGAGACTATCACTCATCTCCCGGAAGGACGTGGTCAGTTCGCCAATCTCGTCCTTGCGATCTGTATTCAGATCGATTTCCAAGTTTCCTCGGCCGATCTCGTAAGCAGTATGACGGAGCTTTGTTATTGGCGTAATGATCAGATTTTTTAGGAAAACGAATAAGAGGGCCGACACGGCAAGCGTGGTCACCAGCGTAATTGCGGCGACAAACGCGCCCAATTGTCTGCTGGCTTTGAAAAGCTCTCGCTCGGGAAGAACTGCGAACGCATAAAGATCTTCGTTTATCCGAAGACCCTCGAGTAGAGACCTAGTGCCCTGGTAATTCGCACGAATCGTTTCCTCCCCGGCCACACTCCCGGCCAAGCGGGAGAAAAGCTCAGGGGGAAGTTGGTGCTCACCAGGATCGACGTCGGATTCAAAAAGCCTACCGCCAAATCGATCTGTGAAGAATATACCGCCTCGTTGACCGATCTTGGTCTGCCGTTGCTGATCAGACAGGAATTTCAGATCGGCGGTGATGACCAGATACCCGAGAAGCCTTGGCTTGGCGAGAATCGGATCGACTGCTGAATCCTTAATCCTGATCGGTTTCGCGATCAAAAGGCAATATTCTCCATTGTCAGGATTCACCTCAAAGCCCGAATAGACTTTGCCCCCTTCGCTGACAAGTGTCTTGAAGAATTCACTTTCGCCCTCTTCCTCCGTTACGTTTGCGAGCGGCGTGATAGTGGATCTCGTGTCTTCATAACCGTCCGGAAGGAGGATGCGAATCTCGTAGTAGCTCGGATAGCCCTTCTGATAACTCGAGAGCAGGGTCAACACAGGACCTTGCAACAGCTCGTAACGCTCAAGCTCGTCATCGGCCAGCATGTAGCGCTGGATGAGATTGGCGTTCGAAAACAATTCGATGTTTGTTTCTGCCGTTTCTATGTACGACTCTACCTGCAGCTGGATTTGCCCAAGCAAGGTAGACATCTGCACGAGGGTCTTCTGCTCGGAAGTCTGCTTGAGCTGAACGTACGCGAGCACCCCTAATACCAGCATCGGAAGTACGATAGTTGGAGTCAGCAGCAAGAATGTTTTTTTCTGAAGACGCATATACGCCGAGCATCCGTGACGTTCTTTACCGGCATCGGGCCGATCGACGCGGATGAGCGCCTGACTCGCTCACGTCGTGGCAATTTCATGCCGCCCGTTCTAGTGGTTATGCATAGCGACGGTTGTTTGTTAATCGTGGATGGTTTTTCCCACGATCAGTTGGGCGATGATACTATTAGTCAATTTCTGCGCCCGCGGAGATAGTGGCTTATAGAACTCGGATTTCGAGAGCTGCTCCTCGGGCGGGTAGATTACCGGGTTAGCGAAGTACTCGTCCGGCAGATACTGCTCCGCTGCCGTGTTGGGAGTAGCATAATAGACAAATTCTGCGTTTCTGGCGGCAATCTTTGGCTCATTGAGTAAATTGATGAATGCGGAAGCCAACTCTTTTTTCTTGGACGCGCTTAGCACTGCAAGATAATCGACCCAAATATTTCCACCTTCCGCTGGCACCGCATATTCGATGTCAGGATGATGCTCCTGCAGCATCAGCGCGTCGCCGCTGAATATCATTGACGCTACTATGTCACCCTTCACTAAAGCGGACTCTTCGGATAAAACCACGTAAGAGTAAGCTTTGACATACGGCTTCTGTGCCTGCAGCAGGTTTTCGGCGGCTTTGAGTTCATTTCGATCGTTACTATTGATTGAATGACCCAGTGCTTTCAGCGCAGCGGCCGTAAGGTCCCGCGAATATCTGTTCATCACGATCTTGCCGCGCAGCTCCTCGGGCGGATTCAGAAGATCGTTCCAGCTTGTGATGGGTTTGGATACGAGATCCTTGCGATATGCGATTCCGAGTGTGCCCCAGAAGTACGGGATGGCGTGCGTCTCGGCTTTGGGGAATGCGTTGGCCCATCGTGGTTTGATATGGCGATTGTTCGGGATGTTCAGGTTGCGTTTGGACTCGAGCCAGCCCTGTCTTACATACTTTTGGACATCCAGTCCGGACGTGAGAATGACGTCATAGCCCTTTCCTTCACTGGCGACGAGTATCTCTGTCCGAGTGTCGTCGGACTCGTAATAAACAAATTTGATCTTGGCATTGAACTTGTTTTCGAACTCGGTAACGACCTCTGGATCGAGGTACTCCGACCAGGTCAGAAACACAAGCTCCTGGCCTCCAAAATCGTGCGGCTGTTGGGCTGATGTGGATGAAACCACGGCGGCCACAGTTATTAGAAATGCCGTGGTCAGGTGCTTGACCCCTCTAAGCGTGCGAGTTGCAAAACTAAGCATCTTCTATTCCCCTAAATCCGCAGAACGAAGCGTTGCGGTCGTAGCGGTACTCAGCAAACCGATAAAAGGGTTTTAGACCCGCCCGCGTGAGTCGGTTTACCCCTAAGAAGAATAGGATCGACCGTTTTGAACAAAACTTTAATGAATAAGCCAGGCTTCCGTTTCCCACCCCACTTGGAGCACCGGGGTAGTGGAAGAAATCCGCCGTGCAGTAGCGGATGCTTCGGCAAGCTATTGATAAAACTGGAATAAAAGTAACTTGCCGAATTGTCGGCGATCGGCGGAAGGGTGGGAGACGCTGCGCTTCCGAGGCTGATGAATGGCGATTGGCCGGGGCCGCGGGTCAGAACTGAATCTCAAGTATGGCGGGTGAAATCAGGCTCCAGCTCGTGAGCATCCGAATCAGCGGGTTTCCGTTCCGGAAAACGGCCAAAGGACTTACAAAGGTCGACCCAGCATCTCCAGGTGCAGCGCTTTGCCCTCGTAGGGGTGCGCCAGCGCGACTTCTTCGTCTGCGTGAAAGCCGCCCCAAGTAAGAATGCTCTCCTGAATAATGAAGTTCGGGCTGCAGGTACCCAGCTGGATGTTGGCCGCGCCCTCCACCGGACCGCAGTAAAGATGGGGAGCAATCTGCGCATAGTGCGCTTCCGCCATGCCGGCAATCTTCTTCGCCTCCAGGATTCCGCCCACTCGGCCCAAGGCCATCTGCAAAATCGACGCGGCTTTTTGCTCAAGCACTCTCGAGAACTCGTACTTGGTCGCGAGCCGCTCGCCGGTGGCGATGGGAATGCTGGTTGCCCGCGCCACTTGCGCCATTTCCTCCGGCTTCTCTGGCGGCACCGGCTCTTCGAACCACAGCGGGTCAAACTTTTCCAGCCGCCTGGCCAGGCGAATTGCGCTCGATGGCGTCATCTGACCATGGGTGCCGAAGAGTAAATCCGCTTTTCCGCCCACCGCCTCGCGCAACGCGCCGACGAAATTTTCGGAGTGTTCGAGTGCCTGCAATGAAAGCTGCCTCGGATCGAAGGCCGTGTAGGAACCGACCGGATCGAATTTCACCGCCGTAAAGCCCTGCTCGACGTATTCGGCCGCCCGCTCTGCCGCCAGATCGGCGTCCGTATAAACATCGGATTTGTCGGATTGCTGCGGATAGATGTAAGTGTACGAACGCAATCGTTCATGAACTCGTCCACCCAGAAGCTCGTACACCGGCTTGCTGAGTTCCTTTCCCACGATGTCCCAGCAGGCAATCTCTATGCCGCTCAAGATCCCGAGGATGGAGGTATCCGGACGCTGGGTGAAGCCGCTGGAGTAGATAATCCGCCAAAGCTTTTCCAGCTTGAAGGGATCAGCGCCAATAACGCAACGCTCACAGACATCCTCAATCATTCGCGTCACAACCTGAGGATGGAACGGAATCGAGTACACCTCGCCGATACCCTCGACCCCGCCGTCGGTGGTGAGCTTCAAAAAAATCCAGTAGCGACCACCGAAATGGGGCGGGGGGGTTCCCACCACGAATGTTTTCACGCTTGCGATCTTCATGGGTGCATGAGCTCCGAAAAAACCTGACCCTACTCGCTATCTGAGCACCGGCAACAATTCGGCTTCCAGGGCTCGAGACCGCGCATATACCGGCATTGTGTTTGGCGAATGCTTTACGCTGCGACGGCGACAGCCCGAAATTATACGCCACGCGCCGGCCCGATGACTGTAAGTCATTGGATTCGTGAGGCAAGTGGAAACCGCGTTTTCACTTGCCGACTCTGAAAATTCCAGGGATGGAATTATTCAGAGTTTCCTAAGAGACAATGCTGGATCGCCGGGCGGGGTCAGGAATCCGACGGCTCGACTGGATTCCTAGAATCGAATCATGAAACCCATCGGCATTTCGTTGGTCAAATGGACTCGATGAAAACCAATCACGATAAACAAGGGGTTAGGTTGATGTTCGGCTTGATTCAATTGGTGCTCCTGGGTAGTTTGATCTTCCTTTCAGGCGCTTCGCAGGCGACCCATGAGGTTGACCACAGGTACAGAATCTTCGGCACGGTGCAGAACTCTGAGGGCAAACCGGTGGTGAATACCAAGGTAAAGCTCACCGGACTCGGGGGCCGACCGCTCGGCGAAACGAACACGGATAAAGTTGGCGGGTACGAGTTCCGACTTCACGTGCACAATCAGGATCTCGGAACGCGCTTCTGGGTCACCGCCAACGGTATGACAGGTGAGGGAAGGATCAACTTCGACCCCGGCAACAAGATTACCGAACGCGTCCACCGGGTCGATCTGCCGAAGAACGACTAGGGCGGACCTCGAAGCAGTTAACGGCTCGCTGAGGCGAGCGGAAGCTCCAGCTCTACGAGGAGCCCCCCCTGGTGATGATTCCTCGCCCTAACCGAGCCTTGGTGCCGTCTAACGGTGCGTTCCGTAATGGCGAGCCCGATCCCATAGCCGCCGCCCTCGCGCCCGCGCGCATCGTCCACACGGTAAAACGGTTCGAACAAATGGCCAAGCGCTGCTTCCGGCACCCCCGGACCTTGATCGCGCACGCAGGTCGTTATTCTGCCGTCCCGTGACTTCATCGACACCTTTACTACCGTTCCCTCGGCCGTATAGCGCACGGCGTTGCGCACGACGTTCTCGATGGCGCTGTGGAGCAGCCGGGGACGGCACTGCACTCTTCCGTCAACCGTTGCGTCCAGCTCGACTTTGCGCTGACTCGCCCTGGCCTCGTAGTTCGCGTCGTCCACCACGTCTCTGACAATGTCCGCAAGCTCCACCGAAACCGACTGCTCCGCCGCAAGCTCACGCTCCAGGCGGGTAAGGGTCAGAATTTGACCGATGAGCTCATTGAGTCGCTCGGTCTCGAGCTCGATGCGCTCCAGATCCGGCATGACCTCTGGTACCCCCCGCTTGCGCGCAAGACCCAGGGCCACCTGCAGTCGTGACAGGGGCGAGCGCAGCTCGTGGGAAACATCTCGGAGTAAGCGCTGCTGAGACGTCACCAGGCCTTCGACGCGCTCCGCCATGGCGTCGAAATCGCGCCCCAGGGCACCGATTTCGTCTCGCCTGGCGCTAACCGAGGCCCCCGCGCGCGCGGCGAGATCGCCCTCTGACAGGCCTCGGGTCGCGCCGCGCAGCTGCGCCAGCGGGCCGGTGAGATACCGCGCCAGCAGAAAACACACGATGCCGCTGACGAGTATCGCGACGCCAAGCCGAAGCCATTGCGTTTCCGCCGAACCGCGAAAGATCCGTCCCGCTGATTTCAGCGCCCGGGCGCTGGAAGAGTTCGAAGTCGCAGCCGGAGGCGCTCTCCTTTCCGGTGCTACCCCTGGATCACCCGCACCAATCAGCGCGATCATTCGATAGCGCCGCCCGGAAGGCGCAGCCACGCTCTCGGTGACAAGGGTGATTCGCCTGGTGCTTGCGGCGGGCGCGCCTTCCATGCCGCGGATCCAAGGCGGCAGGGCCCGGCCGAGCACATCGCGGCCGCTGGCGTTGACTACGAACAGCCGCGGATGCCCGCCGCGCTGATGGCGCAGCAGTAGGGGTCGCGCCGCTTCAATCCCGCGACTGGATATGACCTCTGCGAGCCCCTGCATATCTCGTATGGCCCGAAACGCCATCCGTGCGGCGCGCGGCCGGGATGCGCCCCCCGGGCCCTCAACCTGGTAGGTCACCCAAAACATGGCCACCACGATCAGAACCATGGCGCCCCAGAACCAGAGGAAAATTTTCAGGTATAAGCTGCGCATCACCTGGCACTTTCGATGATGGAAGAAAATCGCATCAATACTTTGTGCAGACGTAGATATAGCCGGCGCCCCGTACGGTCTTGATTCGAGGAACACCGTCGGAAAAAAGGACCAAGTTTTTTCCGCAGATTGCTCACGTGAACGTCGATACTCCGATCGTAGCGTTCGAGCTTGCGGCCGAGCGCTTGCTCACACAGATCGCCCTTCGCTACCACCCGCCCAATACGCCGGACCAGAGTCTCCAGTACGCTGAACTCCGCACTGGTGAGGATCAACGGTACACCGGACAGCAGCGCCTCCCGATTTCCGGGGCGAAGCACCAGATCGCCCGCGATAACAGGCTCGGAGCCGTCATCGGTCGAAAACCAGGACTGCGACCGTCTGAGGACGGCGCGTAAACGCGCAACCAGCTCTCTGGGATTACAGGGTTTCGGCAGATAATCGTCGGCACCCATTTCCAGACCGACGATGCGATCGACGTCGTCGCCCCGCGCCGTCAGCATGAGAACTGGCGTACGCGTGTGCTCGCGCAGCGAGCGGAGAGCGTCGAATCCATTCACCTTGGGCATCATCACGTCGAGAACCACGATGTCATACTCGCCGCCGCGTCCCCGTTCCACGGCCGCGGCACCGTCGTGGACGGCGTCGACCTCGAATCCCTCCTGGCTGAGGTACTCGGACAACAGCCCACACAGCTCGACGTCGTCGTCGGCCAACAAGATGCGGGTGATGCTTGAATCCGTCGTCATCTGGTCCTGCGAGTGCCCGTCAGAAATCCTCAAGAGAGGATTCTGGCACATGCGGGACGCGTTCAATCAGCGCCAGGCCCTTGTCTTTACCCAACTTTACACTCCCTTTACTGGCGCCTGACCCTACTTCACGGCCAGCGCGTATAGATTTATACGCGACCATGAACGTCGCAAGGCGTAAGAAGCCGAGTGACTTCCAGACGGTGACAAACGGCTCAATGACTAGGAGACAGACGATGAAAAGATCGATATTTGCAGCAGTCGGCGCGGTTGCCGTTGCCGGCCTGATGGCTCTGGCTGACCCGGCCGCCGCACACGGTGGGTTCGGCGGTGGCCGCGGTGGCGGCAAGTTATTCGCTTCGTCCTTCCAGCTCGCCTACATCGCGCGCCAGTTGGACATGACCGCAGAGCAGAAGACCCAGGTTCGGGAAGTCCTCGACGACGCGCGTCCAGAAGCGGACCGGCTGGCCGATGCGATGATCGCCAACCGAGCAGCCATGAAAGCCTTTCGGAAGAACGAGACCTTCAGCGAAGCGGAAATTCGCGCAATTGCCGATCAGCAAGGCAGCCTGGTCGCGGACATGATGGTCTTACACGCCCGCGTTCATTCCCAGATCAAGGACATACTGTCTCCGGAACAGCTCGAGCGCTTCGAAAAGATGCGAAAGCGGCATGGCGGAAAACGCCACCACTACCGCGATTCTGATCGCGGCCCGCAATCCTGATCAAAGCAACCGGGCCTGAAGCCGATGCTTCAGGCCCGGCAAGCAGCAACGTGCTCGTAGACCGAACGCTTATTGAATGTTGGTTGCCCTCAAGATCAGCGCGAACGGAAATCTTGTGCCGTGATGGGGTTCATGGTGCCAGGCTGGAAGGTAATACCACGTGTTCGGCTCCATGCTTCCAAGTTTGCCGGGGAAGCGCGGCAGCTTGTCCACGTCCAGACTCCCCTGCAGGGAGTCGACCCGCACGAACTCGATCATGTCTTCCTGGGTGGTGGATGGATCCACAGCATAGTGGGTCATCTGTCCGCCACCCACCTTCCAGGTGTTGAAGCAGAATTCGCCGCTCACATCACGCAGATCGACGACCATTTCCGGATGGCTGTCGAGGTAGCTGGAAATAGCCTCTTTTTTCGCCTCCACCGTCTCGGACTGATCCGCCGCGAGGGCGAAGGGGAAAGCCGTGAGGGCAAAAGCGAGACTGGCGAGCCGCAGGATTTGCATAGGTATGGACGAGAAACTCAGTCTAAGAAGCTTAAACTACGGAATAGCGACTAAGTATGCGCCGGCCCGCGCCGCCGTCAAGTAGCTTCTTCGGCGCGCGTTCAGCATCAGTTTCTTTAAGACCCTCACTGGTCTTGGAATGTTTCATCGCTGCCGACTCTAGCGCAGCATTCTTCAGCGTTCGTTTGTGACCCTACTCCTCAACGCCTTGATTTTCCCTCGCCGTGTCTTGCTGTCCAGGCGTTTCTTCATTGCGCTTTTACTCGGCTTTGTGGCTATACGTTTTTTTCGAGACTCGGCGACCTTCCTAATCAGACCCTGCAGCCGAGCCAGCGCCTCGTCTCGATTCTTCTCCTGACTACGATAGCGCTGAGCCTTGATGACGACAACCCCGTCTTTGGAAACACGCTTGTCCTTGAGGGCCAGTAAGCGCTTCTTGTAGAAGTCAGGAAGCGACGAGGCAAGGATATCGAATCGCAGGTGGACGGCCGTTGCGACCTTGTTGACGTTCTGTCCGCCGGCGCCTTGGGCACGTATGGCGCTGATCTCGATTTCGCTCGAGGGAATCGAAACTTGATTGGAGATCTTCAGCAACTGGTCAACGCCGCACCGTCTGCCTAACCACGCTTAAACAGCATCGCCAGCCCAATTACCGCTGAAACGCTGCCGCTGATCAGGTAGATCATGGTCTGGTCCGAGTAGCGGCCTGTCAGAGTCTGGCTCACCGCTTCCAGCGGAGACTCCATGGCGGTGATGCCGAAGTATAGTAGCGCTCCACCCGCCGCTACAAGGCTAAGGCCGATGAGTCTTCCTGCCCTCATGCGCTGGCTCCTGATTCAATCTCGATACCTTTTCTTAGCGGAAATTTAGCTGCTCCTCAACGTTCGATCTTCAAACGGAAATGCGAAACAGCGGCAAAACGCGCCCCGGAATGCTGCCGGATCCACGCTCACCGCAAAGAACCGCACCGGCAGACTGATAAAACGCCGCTGCGTTGGGATCGGCCTGAATGAGTATTACTGTAGCTCCTTGCCTGCGAGCGGTTTCCTTCGCGTGGGCTATGAGGGCGTGTCCGAACCCACAACCGATGTGTTGCGGCTCCACGAACATCGCGCTGAGCTCGGCTTCGGTGTCCGAAATGCGCTCGAGCACATAAAAGCCGACGATTTCTCCGCCCTTGTCGGCCACGAATACGGTGTTGCCACGCACGTATTCCGCGTCGTAGGTAAGCTCTTCGCGACACGCCTCAATGAAGTCGGCGCTGTAACCCCAGTGGGCCTTTGAGCGCCGCGCGAGCAGACTCAAAAACGCGGCTTCGCCGGCGGCGGCGGGTCTGATGGCAGCTTCAGCGGCAGGCGGGGGTCCAGCATCCACCTGAGCACCTTCAACGGCAAAATAGTCGCGGTAACTGGGGCGGCAAGGAGGGGGAGTTCTCGCCCCCGTTTGCGCGGCTGGTTACCGGCGTTGACCCCCTCTGCCGCTCCACAAGCGTCACCTCCCGTCCGCGTCCGGCGACATAGAAGGCCGTGGTCAAGCCGATTACACCGCTGCCGAATTCACCCTGACGGACCCCAGCATCTTCGAACACCAGCCACGAGGTTAAAGCGAGGCGCTTCGAAACCCTTGGCTCAACGCGCGAAAACCCCGCAACGGGGTGCCGACGGGTCGAGTGGACGCTACTTCGTTTGTTAGTTTTTACCTTCCTCCAGCGACGGCAGGATATTGACGTCGCTTCGGACCCTGACGGTTTCGTACGCTATGCCCGCTGGCGGCGGCTGGTCAGTGATCTGCCAGCTGCCGCTGGCGTCGCGCCATTTGTAGGCGGTGGTCACGCTGGGCTTGATTAGGGCGGGCGCTTTTTCCAGCCAGCGGTCAGCCCTCTGGCGGTCGAAGTACCAAAGATAAGCGGCGCCCGCAGCGAGCAAGAACACGATCAGCAGCACCAATGCCCAGCCGCGACCCCGGCGGGGAAACGGAACGGCCTCCTCCTCTGCGGATGCAAAATCGAAAGTCTTGATACTGCTGTCTCGCTGCGTCATTCGCCTGACGTCCTCGATGCGGTCCGTTTCACCTCAGCCGCCGGAATCTTCAACCGAGCTGGGGCCGGGTCTTGGTGACACTTTCCCGATCCTTGACTCCATCCCACCAACGACGCAGCCCGGGCGTATTCGCGAGCAGGCTTTGCCCCTCCGGCGTTTGTGAAAGGTAATCGTAGACCGGAACCAGGTGGAGATCTGCGAGACTCAGCGCACTTCCGGCCATAAACTTGTTGCCACCAATGACCTTTTCCAGCGCATTGACGCATTTCTCGGCCAGCGGCAGCGCCGCCTTGACGGCGGCTTCGTCGGTTTCACCTCCCATCATCGGAACGACGACGCGGGGAATGACGATTTGGGAAACGAATGCCGGATAAGCATAGGAATCGATGATTCCAATCACCTGATGCATTCGCGCCCTCGCCTTGGGGTCACCCGGCTGAAGGCTGGGGCCGGGAAATGCGGCGTCTACATATTGAAGGATCGCGCTCCCCTCATAGAGCTCGAACCCGTCATGGGAAAACGCCGGGACTTTGGCGAATGGGTGGCGTGCCAGATGCTCCGGAGTTTGGTGCTCGCCTTGTAAGATATTGACTTCTTGCACCTCATAATCCACAGATTTTTCTTCCAGCGCCAAAAGAACGCTGCGCACGTAGGTACTGAACCTTGGACCGTAGACGACGGGATTTGCCATTAGTCTTTTCTCCTTGCTTTATGCGTTTGGAACTTCGAGGTCGCGAGAGGCTGCTGTTAAAGGCGTGCCATTTTAACGCCAACTTCGTACCGAGGGCAGCGGGGCCAAAATGGCACCCGTTGACCACGCCGCAACTCGTTAATGAGGCGGTCCGGCCTCTCAGCCCATCTCTCTTGCCGTTCCTTTGGCCGGCAATTCAGTATATGTTCGTCTCAATTTCGCTTTTTTGCCGAAAAATGAGATCGAAGACGCATTATTTGTGAGAATATCCGCTAGTCTGCCGGGCTCCGAGCGCGTCCGGCGGCAAGCGTCCTCAATGCAAACAGGCCAGGATATCGAAGATCTGCGCATCCTTTTGGTCGACGACGACCCGAGGACCTTGCGTCTATTGAGCTTCCTGCTCGAGGCCATCGGCGTCAGCGAGACTTACACCGCCGGAGACGGGTACGAGGCGCTTTCTTATCTGGATAACGTCCCTGACCGCCCCGACGTAATCCTGACCGATCTGAATATGCCGGGACTCGACGGGGTGGAATTTCTTCGCCACCTCAGTATGCGAAGCATCGCCTCCCGGATCGTGCTGATCAGCGGAGAAAACAAACGCATTCTCGACACTGCCAAGACGCTTGCGCAGGTGCACGACTTGAGCTTCATCGGTACGCTGCAAAAACCGATCACTCAGAAAGCGCTGTCTGAAATTTTGCGCCAGTGCCTCGCTTTCGGTGCCCAGATCCGTAGAAGGAACAGCGGCCCGATCACCGAGCAGGAACTCGTCGATGGCCTGATTAACCGTGACGGGGAGCCGCTTCGAACTGTCTACCAGCCCACCGTATCGATGAAAACCGGGGCTCCGATCGGGGTCGAAGCGCTGGTGCGATGGACACATGCCAAGTCAGGCGTGCTCGGCCCCATGAGTTTTATCCCTTTGGCCGAGAGGCTCGGTCACACGAAATTTCTGACCGACGTGGTGACGCGCAGGGTTATGTCGGAAGCGGCCTTCTGGCGCAGCAACGGCTTGGATCTCCGCGTATCCATAAACTTGTCGGTGACCGTGCTGAAGTGCCTCGACCTGCCGGAATTCGTAGTTGCCACCGCCGAGTCCACGGGCCTTGACCCCTCAAAGCTGACGCTCGAGATCACCGAGAGTCATTTAATGCGCGACTTCAAGGAGTCGCTGGAGACACTGGCGAGGCTGCGGCTCAAGGGCGTTTGGCTCTCGATCGATGATTTTGGAACGGGTTATTCGTCCATGGAACAGCTCAAGCGGGTGCCGTTTAACGAAGTAAAGATCGATCGCTGTTTCGTAACCGGCGCGGCCCAAGACGTGGAAACACGTGCCATCCTGGAATCGAGTATCGAGCTGGGACAGCGCCTCGGACTGGTGGTGGTAGCAGAAGGCGTGGAGAGCCGCGAAGATTGGGATCTGCTCGAGTCACTGGGTTGTGATGTGGCCCAAGGCTACTTTATCTCCCGCCCTCTCGAGGCAGAAGCGCTGCCGGGCTGGGTGCGGAGCTGGAACACCGCCGGACTCCCGTCCGCCTGATCGTTGCGGGCTATCGCTCGATCCCTTTGCCGATTCAAGCAAAACTACGAGACAGCGTAAATCTTAAGGTCGATTGCGGCCTTTTTGCTTTTGTTTTCTGTGGAGATCGGCGACCCCGTTGCTGGATCTCGCCTGGTCGTTGTGGAAACGTTCGTAATCTCCGTTAACCATTTTTAGGGGACAGACCGAAAAAACGGGGCATTTTACGCAGCCCGTAACTTAAGCGATGAGACACGAGATCATGTGAACGCCTCCCGCGGTTGAGGTAGCCGTCCGCATATAAGTCCGATAATCTGAAGCGTGTCTTTCGTCGCCCCGGAAAGCGTTGACCACGTCGCGAATGGGGGTATCAATATCCTGCGGGCCCCTAACCACGCCGACCAGGGCGATTTAAAAAACGCGACGGGAGATTAGCAGTCTTGTGATAGATCTGCTCATGTTTTTTGCTGTTGCGGTATTGTGCACCCTGTCTGCCGTAATATTGATTAGAACTATCTCAAAATTGCCGTGCTCAGCCTAAGCGATTTAAAACAGGCTCAGAATGCTCACTTTCTGGCGTTTAGGCTGCCCTTACTAAGCGATTCTTGCCTTGTCTTATCCAAGCTCGTCGCAATAGCTACGGCTATTCCTCCTCCCCGCGCCTTGCCACACGACCCGGATAGCTCGCCGAGATACGCAACCTATTTACGGGACGGGACACTAGACACCAATTAAATTAGGCACGATGTTTGCGATCAGCGTTGCCTTGTGTCATCGGTGTTCGTTGCACCTCGAGCCTTAGAAGCGGTGCGTTTTCCCCACGGCCGTGGGATATGAGCCGCTGGAAGCGGCCGATCGGGCCCCGAAGCGACGCATCACGCACACCGACAAGCGGAATTCCGCTACCATCATCGGCCCCGGCGCCGTCGCACGGACCGCCGCTGCCTTTCGACCTTGCACTGATCTCGCCTGGAGGCCAGGGATGAAAACCATGTCCGGCCGCGCCGCGTTCGTCGCGCTGCTCGAAGACGAAGGCATCAGCCACCTGTTCGGAAACCCGGGAACCACCGAACTCCCGATAATGGCGGCACTTGCCGAGGGCGCGTCTCTCCAATACGTGCTCGGACTTCAGGAATCGCTGGTCGTGGCCATGGCCGATGGGTTTGCCCGCGCGTCTGGAAAACTCACCGCATGCAACGTCCATGTGGCGCCCGGCCTCGGTAACGCGATGGGTGCGCTTTACAACGCCAAGTGGATTGGCTCCCCGGTCATTTTGACCGCCGGGCAGCAGGAGCAGGGCCACGGCCTAACCGAGCCCCTGCTCTACGACCCGCTGGTGCCCATCGCGGCCCCTCTGGTCAAGTGGGCGGTAGAGGTAAACCGTATCGAGGATCTGCCACGCATTGTGCGCCGCGCGGCGAAAGTTGCCACTACTCCCCCGACAGGGCCGGTGTTCATATCTCTTCCCGGAGACATTCTCAATGATGAGGCGAACCTCGATCTGGGAAAGGCGACCCGCGTAGACACCTCCACCCGGCCCGGGGACGGGACCATGACCCGCCTTGCCGAAAGACTGCTCAGCGCCAGGCGCCCGGTGATCGTGAGCGGACACGAAGTGGCCGCGGCAGACGCGCTGGCGGAGGCGGCGAAGCTGGCGCAGGTGCTGGGCGCGCCGGTTTATCAGCAGACGGTGCCCCACGGCGCACACTTTCTCTCCGAGCACCCGACCTTCATGGGGGCGCTGACTCGAGATCAAAAACAGGTTCGGGACACCCTGTCTAGATACGATTTGCTCATCTTTCTGGGCGCTGACGTGCTGAGAATGTCGGTCTACAGCCCCGTGGATCCGCTGCCGGAGGGCATGCCGGTGGTTCAGCTGGGACTTCGCGACTGGGAGATGGGCAAGAACTATCCGGCGGAATTGGCCGTTCGTTGCGATATCAAGGAAACGCTGCGTGCACTGACGCCCTTGATCGAGGAAATGCACGGCCAGAGCGGCGCCTCGCGCGCCAAGGCCGCGCTCACGAACCTTCAGTCCATCAACTGGACGGCGAAACGCGACCTGCTGCGGGCAAAAGTGCTCTCTAAGATAAGCAGCTCGCGAATCGATCCGGCGCTGCTCATGCTGCGGGCGGTTGAGGCCTTGCCCGAGCACGCCGTGGTCGTGGATGAGGGCATTCTGAGCACCCGAGCGCTGCACGATTTTTATCCCTTCCGCGACGCGCGATGTTTTTATGGTCTGGCAAGCGGCGGTATTGGCTTCGCGCTACCGGGCGCCATAGGAATTCAGCTTGCCCAACCGGATCGTCCGGTCGTTGCCTTGGTCGGCGACGGGAGCGCCATGTACAGCATCCAGGCGCTTTGGACCGCGGCGCATTTAAAATGCGCCATCACCTACGTGATCTGCAACAACGGAAGCTACCGCATCATCAAGGAGCGGTTGCGTTCATTTCATGGCAGCAACCGGTTCATCGGCATGGACTTGGTCGATCCGGCCATCGACTTCGTCAAGCTGGCGCAGTCGATGGGAGTAAAAGCGAAACAGATCACCGATCCGGATGAGGTGGGTCCGGCGATACGCGAGGCGACCGCAGTTTCCGCTCCTACGCTTCTCGACGTCATCGTAGATGACGGATTCTCTACCTGAAGGACTGTCCGCAGCATTGCGATCTCGCAAGATTCGATCAAACACACGGACCACAAGCCATCACGGGGCATCTAGGGCCAGATCGAAGTTCGGTAACCGCCAGCGCAGTTCTCAGTCTTTTTCAGAATCTAGCCAACGGGGAACAGGCAGATTTTTTTGTCTCAGGTACTTCGGGTTGTAAAGCTTGGACATATAGCGCGCGCCTCCGTCACAAAGAATGGTGACAATGGTTTTCCCAGGGCCCAGTTCTTTGGCCAGACGCACGGCGCCGGCGACGTTCACCCCGCTGGATCCGCCAAGGCACAGTCCCTCGTGCTTCAACAGGTCGAAGCACATCTTTACTGACTCTTCGTCGCTAACGCGGTACGCCTGGTCCACCGGTGCGTCCTCGAGATTTTTCGTCACCCGCCCTTGTCCGATACCTTCGGTGATCGATTCGCCTTCCGTTTCGAGCTTGCCCTGGTTGAACCAGCTGTACATGGCGGCCCCCGGCGGGTCGGCGCAGGCGGTCACGACGTCGGAATTCTTTTGCTTCAGGTAGGCCGATACCCCGGCCAGGGTACCGCCGGTGCCGACGGCGCAAACGAAACCATCCAGCCTTCCGCCGGTTTGGCGCCAGATCTCGGGACCGGTGCCCTTCAGATGTGCTTCACGGTTGGCGGTATTGTCCCACTGGTTTGCCCACAACGCACCGTTAGGATCGCTTTCCGCGAGTTCTTTGGCCACACGTTCGGATACGTGTACAAAGTTGCCCGGGTTCTTGTACGGAACCGCCGGCACTTCCCGAAGCTGTGCCCCGCAGAGTCTCAACATGTCTTTTTTCTCTTGCGACTGCGTTTCCGGGATCACGATGACGGTACGGTAGCCGCGGGCATTTCCGACCAGGGCGAGCCCGATGCCGGTGTTGCCGGCGGTTCCTTCCACCACCACGCCTCCGGGCCGAAGTTCTCCGCGCTTTTCCGCATCGAGAATGATGAACAGCGCCGCGCGGTCCTTGACCGATCCACCGGGATTCAAAAATTCGGCCTTTCCAAGAATGGTGCAGCCGGTCTCCTCGGAAACTTTGCGCAATTTGATGAGCGGGGTGTTGCCGACGGTGCCAACAAAACCGTCGCGAATATCCATGCGGCCTCCGGCTGACGCTTCAATTCGGAAATGACGGCGGGTTTGTCCATTCGAACCGAACCATCGCACTTAGCATGACACCACTAATTGGTCCGGTTTAGGTCTTCCCTCTGTCGACCCGGAAACGATGGAAAGAATTCCGATGAGCTCACAGACAATTTATATCGCATTCAGATTCTACGGAACTTTTTCATCGCCTCGCTAAACGAGAGGCCGGCGCGAATCTCTTTCTCGGCCTGCTGGTCGTCATTGGCGCAAGCTTCGGCGATTTCCGCAACCTGAGTCGAGCTGGCCGCGGGAACGCAGGCGATGCCTGTGCCATCGGCGACGATAATGTCCCCGGGCTCCACGCGCACGCCGTCGATCTCCACCGGTACGTTCATCGCCTCGACCTTGAGACGCGTCCGTCCGGTGGTCGGCGTCAGGTGACGGGCGAAGACCGGAAAACCGAATGATTCGATCTCTTCCTGGTCCCGTACCCCGCCATCGACAACGAGTCCGGCAATCCCTTTCTCTTTGGCGGCTAATGAGGCCATGCCGCCCCAGGTGGAGACCTTGGCGCCGCCGGCAGCGACGACAATGATCTCGCCCGGCGCGGCGGCGTCAATCATTTCGCCGACACGAAAGTCTTCTGACTGAAAGCTGCCGTAATCACCCGCCGACTCGCGTACCGTTACTGCGCGCCCAGCGAACCGGACGCCCGAGTAAACAGGGCGCAAAACACAGGTGGCGTGGTTGTGGTGTCCTACGCTGTCCAGGGCGTTAGCAAGCGCGCTGGTTGCGAGCGCTCCGAGCCGCGTGATGACTTTAGGAAGAGCAGGGGCGCTCATCGCAATAGTTCACCCTCGATTAATTTTCGAGGATCTGATTGCACTCCGCAATACATTCGTTGCAGATCAACACTGAGGGACCCGCAATCAGACGCGCGACTTCGCTTTTCTCCTTGCCGCAGAAGGAGCAGAAATCTCCATCTGAGCGAACTTCCATTGCAGCCCGTTTTTCAAGCGGCTTTACCGCTCGCTTTAATTGCGCGATCTTTTCTTGCTCTTCGGACATTAGCGTACCAAAAATAAAACGGTGGCGGCTTGCCCGAGACGTCCAGCAATGATACTACGACCGAAATCGAGTGAGGTGTTTAGACAAGCCGCTCATTTCAATTCGGCGATTCTTCCGAATTTCGTACAAGTCTCTGGTTTTCGGGATAAATGTGGATGGCTGGCACCTTGCCGTTCCGCAGATCGTTCTGAATTTGCTCCCAGTACCCGGTCGTCAGCAAATCTCCATGTCTTAGCACGAATCGGCGGCGCAGCCGGCGATCCGGGATCCTGAGTCCTACCAGGATCTCTTCGGGTAGAAATACCACACCCTCCTCGAATACCCAGTCGGGAACGTCTTCCTCGCCGTCGATCCGGTCCTCGTTCGTTCGGATCTTGACGTCCGTGAAATCCTCCAGCGCATCATAGTCGTACAAATGCACTTTGAGATATTTGCTTACGCCGTAATTGCGCGCGTCGAGATCCTTGTTAAAGATATTCGCCGCCGCATTGTTCTTGATACAAAAGCCGAGATTGATAATCACCCTCTCGGCCTCGTCTTCCGAAGCCGTCTGCAGAAAAACCGGGAGCGGTCTCTGACGGCGCTGCACGATGAGGTGCTTGAAAACCACGCCATCATCATGCATAGAAACACTCAAGCCCGCCTCGTCGAGCAACTCTTCCAACAGTGCCGGGTCAAACCAGCTTCTGTCTAACATCAGGTTGTAGTAAATGATGTTGTCAAGCATGCTTCCGGTTCGATTGATCTCGTGCACCCGGCCGTATTTCTTCAGCACCGACTCAACACCGTGGAATTCGCCCCATTTGTAGCCTTCAGTCGGCCTGTCGCGAATGACCTTGAGGTTATAGGCCGAAGAAGGAAAGGCGAAACCAATCGCGACGGTGCCCCGCGAGCCTACGGAAGTCTGGAACAGCTCGCCGGTGGATTCGTGCTCGCTATTCAAGTCGTTCATGACGGCCCCCTTGCCCACGTGATTAAAGCCTATGGTGGAATAATGCAAGCCGATTGGCCGCTTAGGCATAATGCTGTGAAGAAAGGCCGCGAGTTCGTGATAGGAGGTATTGGTAACGTGAAAGTTTGCCAAAGTGGAGCTGAAAATATTATGCACATCCGGCTCCGAATTGAGGACTGCGTCTACGTAAATACCCTGCTTGTCGTTGAGCAGCGCAATCACCAGCGGCATGATTTCTTCTTTTTCGAGCAGTATGCGCCCTACTAGATAGCAGCCGCGATTGCGGAAGAAGCCGGCGTCAATCATTTCCACGACACGAACTTTTGAGCGCTTTCCCTCCGCGCCTTCAAAAGCCTGGTTAATCCTTTCCGACACCAGGCGCGCGTCTTCTTTCAGATTGCTGTAGGGCGCCTCGAACCGGGGCAGCATGAGGATCTGCGCAATCGCCGCGGCGCTGATTCCGTCGATGCAGGGAAAGCGCTTGACCACTTCCTCGGGAAACCTCTCGCCCGAAGCACCGGAATCTTTGAAGGCGTACTCTACCGGCTTCCACTCGCCCTGGTAGACCCGCCGCCTCACCGAACGAAAAAAAGCAAAGGCCAAATCTGACGAGTAACGGTCTTCAATCATGGGCAGATAGCACGACTGGATACGCTCCCACAGCGCCTCATCGTCGGCCACCCTCGGATACACCGCTTTGAGCCTCGGACCCATGGTGTTGATGCATTCGCTGTACATCGAGAGCCGGCGCTTGCTGAGCCAGATTGACGTCGGCGGGTCGCGGCGCTCGAATGCTTCCTTGGCCAGCCACGGTATATTGCGGGACTCCGTGTAATAGGCGTCGAAGTGCTCGAGAATCCAGCGTGTCGTCAGCTCGATTTGCTCGTCTTCCGTGCCAGCGTTCGCGATGTGTTCGGCGCGGTCTAAATCATTGAGCAATGCTTTCGCGGCAGGTGTCGATGGCGGCAGGGTCACAGAGTGTCCTCGATTCAAGGTAAGAAACAGCAGGGCCAATCCAATTCTACGTGTAAAGGGGATATCCGGCACCCTTATCGGTGAGGCGGATTCGGCAATTGGCCAACGAGTCCAGGCTCAGCGGTCGAAGCGCCGATATTAGCGCCGTCAAGCGACCTGGCCGGATGCCACTGAGTTACTGCGAACGAGCTCATGCACAAAGCGCATTTTTTCCACCACCGGCGTCATCAGAATTTTAGGATAGAAATCGAGCAGCCCCATGGTGCGGTTCATCTCGTTCATGGCAACGCTCAGTCTACGCTTTGCATCCACCATTTCAGGGAAGCCAGCGGTACGCACGTCCGGTACCGGGCCGAGGCCGACATTGTTTGCCGTATACAGAACGCTAGTCAGCTCAAGATAGGCGGCAAAGGTCTCGGCAAAGTCCTCCCATGGGTGCATCGTGGCATAAGCGCTGATGAAGTTCTGTTGCCAGCCGGTCGGCGCCCCCTCTCGATAATGCCGATCCAGCGCCTCAGCGTAGCTGGGATTCTCGTGGTCGCCAAAGACTCTTATCGAGTCGACCTCTCGCTTACCTTTCACCAGCAAGTCCCAATAATAGTGCCCGATCTCATGACGAAAGTGACCGATTAGGGTGCGGTGTGCTTCATCAAACTCAACACGAATGGATTCCCTCTCCGCCGGATCTGCTTCACGGATGTTGATTGTAATCTTGCCGCCGGCGTGGCCGGTGTAGACACGCTCTTCCTTACCCATGGCGCGCCAGAACTCATTGCTGGGAATGCTGTCGGCCTTGAAGTCGAAAGCAAGCGGTGGGTCGAAGCCAGACGCAGCAGTTCCGTGGGGCAGTCCAAGAAGATCGAGCGTGTAAAAAAGGCGCCGCTTCGCTGCTTCCAGTCGCCCCCACTTTTCCCGGTTACCCGCAATGGAAAGATCCGGAATGGTATCGTTGTACACGCAGCAATCGCAAAGCGCTGAAGGATCGGGGGCCGCATCGTTCAAGCGAACGCAGCGGTTACAGACATTTTCAACAACATAGTTATGGCACTTGGCGAGCTTGGCTCCGCAGTCGGTGTTTGCGCAGCGATACACATTCTCGCGTTCGTGCCGCAAGGTGCGAATACTGCCGCAGGCCGGACACCAGCCAACGTCCTGACCGCAGGAAAGACACTGACTGTTTTCAAAAAATAGCGTGTTGCCGCAGATGCAGTCGAACGTCTTCATTGCGGTACCAGACAGCCGCTGATTGTGCTCTCTGACTTTATTCTGAGAGCATCAGGGTCTTATTTCACTACTCCACAGGCCCTGCGCACACCACCACCGCCCAAGGGATTTGGTTTATCCGAATAATTGTCTCCGCCGGCGTGAATAATCAGCGATCGGCCGTTCAATTGGTGCAGCTTCAAGCGCGGCGCCAACACGGGATGCGTCGCAGTGCCCTCGGCGCTCACTATCAGCGCTGGAAGGTCTCCCAAGTGACCGGCTCCGTAAGGACCCTCATGAACAGCCGTGTTCTGCGGATCGTGATGCCCCCCGGCGGCAAGCCCGGCGATCTTTTCGCCGGACTTTTCGCCCGCGCCACAATTTGGATTCTCGTGAAGGTGGAAGCCATGCAGACCGGGTGTCAGCCCATGAAGTTTTGGGGTGAAAAGAACTCCGTACTTGGTGTTTCTAGCATTGATGGTTCCAATCGGATCTCCGACGCCATAGCGAGATACGTGATTCATGCTGATATCGACGGAATCTTGGGCGATGACCTGCGTCGCCACGAATAGGCCGGCGAAAGCGGCCAGAATTTTCCGCTTCATGGAGTTCGCTCCCCTGTCAAAGCTTACGCACACTTTCAAGAAATCGAGTCGAGTTTGTCACCAAAATTGATCTCCATCATACGGGAAACCCCGACAGGCCCGGAAAATGCCGATGTCCCTTTCTAATACCAGGAACTGGGCTTCTCCCGGCAGGCAAAAAAAAGCGGGCGATACACCCGCCCCCAGCAGTCTTCATTCCTTTGCGGGAAGCTACATCTTCGACTTTTGAGCCAGACCAGATCCAGCTGCTGGTTCAGGCAGTGGCTCGGTGAGACCTTCCATCCCTGGGCCCAAGAGCGGTAGAGAACAATGCGGTACCAAGTCAGAGCTACAGACTGGCTCGTCGTCTCATCAAGCACGCGCTTATCGAATTCGTGCATTAGCGCTCTCTGCTTGGCGGGATCTGCTTAGCAGTTCATCTGATCGAAAAGCTTGCCGGTCAGATCGCGTTTGAATCTGGCGTAGTTGTCGCCCGCGCTCGCAACGAACTTGGAAACATCGGAAAGCGGATTTACCACCGACCGGCAGTTGAAGTCAATGGGGACATCGAAGTCACGCTTCTTGCGCAGCTAAACGGAGAACGGACCGGTGGGCAGCGCGGTCTGTTCGAACTTGATGCCGATTACTTTTAAAAGCGGTCCGAACAATATTCTCAGGGCAGCCGTTAATCGCACTTGCCTCGAGCCGGTTGAGCGGTTCTTGAGGAGGGTCGTTCTCCTCAGCGTCGCGGTTTAGACTTTTGAACCACCGCCGCGCATGCTTTTTCCCGCCATCGTCAACGGAGGATCGATTCCAAAATCAGCGCAGCGCTTGCCAGCAGCCACATGAAAAGACCGTAGCCCGCGCTCCACTGCGGGAATCGCCACGCGGGAAGTCCATGACGCGCTTGCAGAATGAGGTTAGTTCCGGAAAAAGGACACAGCGCACAGCCGATAGACCAGCCGGCGACATAGAGCATGACCGTTCCTTCCGGGGAAAGCCCGAGGGGATCGAGCAGCGGAATCATCGCTGTAAGGCTGATGATCGGATGCAGTCCTGCCGCCGCAGCGAGGACCACCGCAAGAAGGGCAATGGCGGCTCCCGCGCCCGGGAACGCCGTTTCGGGCAGAGTTATGCCGGAAGCGGTGAAGGCGCTGGAAAGCCCCACCGCAAGCACTCCGGCGCTCAAGAACAGAGCCAGCTCTCCCGACATTCCCGGCAACCGGACTCTGGCGTGAGCGACGACATCGGCGCCGGCCTGATCCAGACCCGCACGCTTGGCAACGCCGATGCAGGCGATTAACGGCGCGAGCATGGCCGTCGCAGTAAGCACGGGAACCCTCGGCCACGCGAGCCGCAGCGCTATTACCGCGACCGCCAACGCTGCCGGCAACCACAACACATCGGGACGCAGCGGATAGCCGGCAAATTCCGACAGCGATTCGGCGCAGCGTTTTTTGGCGACGACAAAGGTGAACCCGATCCCTAGGACGGCTAGTATCAATCCGACCATTGCGACTTTGGAAAGGCTCGCCTCAGGTGCCTGATTGAGTGCCAGCGCCATGCCACCAATGAAGGGCGAATAGAGCACGGCCAGGGAAAAGGCGCGTGAGAAAGCGGAGGCTTCCAGTCGGCCGAGCGGACGCGACCGGGACACGTGGTCACTGACGAGCATGAGCGCGGTGATATTGATTGCGGCGGCGAGCAGATTGAGACCGAGCAGAGTGCGAAGAAATGCTTGCGCGCCCCTGGGTGAGGCCAGGTCATGAGGGGACGCCGCTGGGCTCGCCATGTGGACGAAGCTCACTCCGGCAATCAGCGCGAGGATCGCCTGGTTTTCATGCAGAAGCCTGGTGTAGTAGACGCTGACGCCGGCTAGGCGGCCAATTGCCATACCGGCAAATCCCACTGCGATTAAGATCAGGCACTGCCGCCGCTGTCCGCTCGAAAGGTCGGCCCACAGCAGCGCGGCGGCTGTCCAAGCGGCCATGCCGGGGATCCAAGCCGGCACCGCGGCGACGACGCCGTTGGCGATGGACGCCACCAGCATGAACGCTAGCAGAGCTCCTGCGATTCCCCGCTGAGTCATTTCACCGGCACCGGATCGGGGAAACTTCTGGAATCAACGCCGCGGTCAGCGACAGCCGGTAGCGGAATATTCCAGCCGGGATACTTGCTCATGTGATTGTGGATTGACGAAGGATGCGAGGCAGCGCCCCGCTTTTATCACAGCTTGACGTCGTGGCGCGGCCGGCCGAAGTTCCGCGCCGCGGCCACCGAACGTGCCACGTCTTCCTCGAGCATGAATCCTTCAGCAACCAGCTTTCTGGCGGCAGCCTCGATGGCGCGCATGTAGCCTTCGCCGTGACCGTAGCGCTTTAGTATCGAGCGCCTGGGATCACCGGTGGCGTCCCGCTCTTCCGGGGTCTCCGGGAAAGGTATGTAGCTGCCGTTGAAAAGGTACATGGCCCCGTGGCCTACCCCACGAACGCGCAGGTTCCAGCCGGTATAGGTTCCCAGCGGCGCCGCGGCCATCGGCGCGAGCACGCCGCCCCGGTCGTTTCCGTCTTCGTCCGGCGCCGGCAACTGGACTGTGTAGCCCTGGGCGTCGACCACTTTCGGCGGTTCCCGGGAGATGAGCCCCTTGTCGGCCTCAGGACCGTAGTCCAGGAGCGGCAGCCGGTTAGCGGCGATGGGAAGCATGAGTCCGGGGATTTTCGGAAATCGCTCCCGCCATTGCTCAAAGCTGACAAGGGTTCCGTCGGCGCGGCGCGGAATGCGCGATGGTGGCGGCGGAGCCCCTTCACTGGCCCAGCGGTCCATGGCCTCTAGCACGGCGCGAAACAGCATCGACGTTGCCACTACGTTGAGATAGTTCTGGCACGGTGCTTTAGTGGGCTTTTGCAAAAGCGGGTCCGCCAGATGCTGCGAGCTTGCCCATAGGTAACAGCGAACGTTCTCCGGCTGTTCCAGGTCCTTGCCCTGAGTATCGGTATGCACCAGAGATCCCCGCCGCTGCCAGTACTCGGTGGAAGACTGGGTATGAATGACCAACGGGTCACTTTGCGGGCGCTTTAGGATGGCGTCCGTCTTTCCCGTCAGGTGATCGGTGCTCTGGGCATAGGAAAACGGAAAGCGATCGGCAATATTGTGATGGTCCTCGTACTGCTGGCCGGCGGGATTGACCACGCGGGCAAAACGGTGATTCATCCACATCAGTCCGCAGCCGGAAACATGCGGCATCACGCCGTCGAAAACCTTGCGTCCGTCGGTGCCCGCGTTGTAACCGCGATAAACGAAGTCACGGATGGCGCGGCCAGTTTGCGAACGTCCCCACGCGTAGGCCTTGTCTACGCGACAGGCAAGCGGGTTCTCGTTTCCAGCATCGTCTTTGTCGCCATAGCGGAAAAAACTCACCGCATCGCGCACGACCGCGTTACCCAGCCCCAGGACTAGGGGATCCCGCGCCGTATATACGATTTCGTAAATCCACCCGGGCTCGAAACCCGTCGGCAGGTAAATATGTTGACGTGACGGCACCACCGCAACTTCGTGCCCCAGGACCTCGATTCCGGCGCCCCGCTCGACGCGTGCGAAGGCCCAGGCGTCCGCGGCAATACCTTCGCGCTCGGAGGTTGCGTAACGCCTTCGCGTCAGCTTCGCCTTGCGCGTGTCCATGAAGGCAGTGGGATAGCTGTGGGTGGAAACGAAGCCGCTCAGAGGAAAACAGTTGCAATCCGGTTCCGAGGTTATGAATTCCGTACGCACGAGGCCGGTAATGGGCCCGTTAGTTTCGCTCGCCACCGGAACTTTCAGGATCATTCTCCCACTGCCTGGCAGCAAATCGCCCTGCCACGCAACCCAAACCAACGTGTAGCCGCGGCGGAACAGGAAGCCGTTGCCGGCGTGTTCAAGTGTGAGCGGATCGTTGGAACCAAGCGCGTCGCAAAAATACTGCAGACAGCGCTTGTTGCCACGGTTGCCGTAGTCGAAAAATAGCCGTCGATTTCCCTTGGCGGGATCGATAGGGAAAAGAATGAATACATCGGCAGCGCACTCGACCAAACCACCAGCGTTTCTCGGCGCCTTATCCAAATCGACGATATCCGCGTACAAGGGATCGAAGGGGCTGACGCCAAAATGAATGCGGCCTTTGAGGCGCTCATACGGACCCGCCCCTTCGAACGCGTGGCCACCGGCGAACGGCGCGCGCTCACTGATGCGGATTTCGATCCGGCTCATCTCTCTCAGAACTCATGCTGAGTGGCAGTCAGTTCTTCTGATCGACGCGCGCTCTCTGATTGAACAGAATCTCTCGCTCTTCATCACTGGGCGGCGTATCTCGGCGAAAGTCCTTCCCCAGGTCGACGCCCCGCTGCACCGCAGGTCGCTCCTTCACCGCCTTTCGCCACCGGGACACGCTGGGGAACTCGTCCAGCGGTTGACCAAGAGCCTTAGCGATCAGCACCCACGGCCAGGATGCCATGTCGGCGATCGAATAGTCACCAAGAATGTACTCGCGGTCATCGAGACGCCGCTCCAGTACACCCAAGCAGCGGTTATATTCATTCAAGTAACGCGAATGTGAATATGTATGTTCGCCTTGTGCGTAATTCACGAAGTGACTGAGTTGTCCGGCCATGGGACCCAGGTTACCCACCTGCCAGAAGAGCCATTCCAGCAACTCCCTGCGGCCCGCTTGATCCCTGGGAATAAAGCGGCCGGCCTTTTCGGCGAGATATATCAGGATTGCCCCGGATTCGAACACCGAGACGGGACTGCCGCCGACGTCGTGATCAACGATGGCAGGCATACGATTGTTGGGGCTGATGGCCAGGAATTCCGGAGCGAATTGATCTCCCTTTCTGATGTTGACCGGAATCAACCGGTACTCGAGGCCGCACTCCTCGAGCATGATGGCGACTTTCCATCCGTTGGGCGTCGGCCAGTAGTAAAAATCAATCACTGAACAACTTCCTGCTCCATTAAAGCGATTGCGCCGTCTTCCGCCAGCGCGTAGATTTCTCGATCCGAGTAGCCGATCTCTCTGAGCACCGACGCAGTATCCTCACCAAGCCGCGGCGCGCCGCGCCGAATGCTCGTGGGTGTTCGCGAGAAACGCGCGGCGGCGCCAGCCTGCCGCAGTCGCCCCGCCACCGGGTGTTCGGTCTCGATTACGATACCGTTTTCAATCACTTGCGGATGCGAAATCATCTGGCCTCGCGTCAGCACCGGCGCGCAGGGAACGCCCTCCGCCTCCAGGCGTTCCAGCCACTCGCCGCCGCTCTTGGTCTTCAGCACCTCCTGCGTCAACTGCAATCGCGCGTCGATATTCTGCTGTCGCAGGCCCGCGGTCCCGAAGCGTTCGTCCTCGAGCCACTGCGGGCAATTGAGTGCCCGGGTGAGCGCCTGCCACTGCCGATCTGTCTGCACCGCAACGCTGATGTAGCCGTCCGTGGTCTCGTAGATGAGATCGATGAAGCTGGCGGCTTCCACCTGCGGCAATTCGTTACCGATGAATGTCTGGCTGCCCATATCCGAACCCCAAAGGAACGCGACCACCGCATCGAGCATGGAAAGACGAACGTGCTGACCTTTACCGCCGCGCTCGCGGGAAAGCAGCGCCGCCGTAATCGCTTGTGACGCCACGATGGCGGTGAGCTTGTCTGGAACGATGGTGCGCACCAGCCTCGGTCTCGCCTCGTTGGAACCCGCCTGGATGGTGGTAAGACCAGAGACCGCCTGCACCAGCGGATCGTATACCGGCTTCGACACGTAAGGTCCGCTCTCCCCGAACCCGCTGATGGAGACGTAGATGATCTCTGGTGCGAACTCTCGAACGGCGTCTTCGTCGATGCCGATGCGCTCGGCTACACCAGGACGAAAGTTCTGTACCAATACGTCGGCACCTTCAACCAGACGCAAAAGCGCTTCGAGCCCGCGAGTGTGTTTGAGGTTGAGCGCCACCGAGCGCTTGTTGCGGTTGTTATTGAGGTAGTTGGCGGCGAGACCGCCACGGCGGTTGGGGTGCTCTCGGGTGTGGTCGCCGCCGTTGGGATTCTCCACCTTGATCACATCAGCGCCTTGATCTGCCAGCAACATGGTGCCGTGGGGCCCGGATATGACCGTGCTCACATCGACAATCTTGAATCCACTGAGCGGACCCGTCATCGGATCGGTACCTCAAAGGCGGGCTTCAATCGTAAAGGAACTCAAGCAGCGCTTCGAGCCGAATTGGGACAATAATCGGACGCTGCACGCCGAATTTTGCTTATGAGGGCCGCTTCGCCAGGTTGAGAAGATCGTTTTCTGTCAGCAGTTCGCGCCGCCGGAGCGGGAAGAAAGGCGTGAGTCTAACGCCTTCTCCGCCCTACTCAGGGGGATTGTCATTCCAGTAAGAATCGGCTCTAAAGAGCTCCCTCAGCGCCATCAGCAACGTCCCTAACGTAATCAGCGCACCGAAGCCGAAAGCAATGCGCGCCAGGACCACGTTGTTTCCCCGGAGACAAAGGGGATGCCACCGCTGAAATGACGTGCGTCGCCTAAGAAGGTAATCCACGGTCCTATAATAAGAAACGAAACAAGAATGATCACAACCATCGATATTTTCAGACGCCTGTTCAAAAAAATGCGATGGCGATTCCGCCGGCCAGAAATACAATCCCACAGAGTAACAATATCCCATTGGGTGAGTGCAGATCCTCGTCGTCCACCGGCATAACGCCGCTCGCCGTCAGCATTACGAGCCCTCCAATGAGAGCAATGCAGTAACCCAGACGTCTATGTTTTTTCTGATCGGTCACCCGGAAGCGCTGAGCCGAGCAGGCAACCGCATCATCTCTTTCTCCCCACGCCTCTTTTCGTCGGACCCAGCTGCCTGGTAATTGTCGCTTTGTTTTCATGAAGCAGATTTTTCGAGAGCGTGTGAATGACCCGCTGGCGTAAAGCGCTGCTCATGCGTTCCCGTAAAAGCCCCAGGAACGCCGGAGACGCAGCGATAATGAGCTCCTCGAACTTGGTGCTGGTGCGCGCGCTTTCGATGTGCGCAATCAGCTCACGGGCAAAAACCTCTGCCTCGTGACGCTTCGGATCGGTGTCCGGCGACATGGCGTGGCGCCCTTCCCCTCCGCTGTCGAAGGCGCGGCCGGGAACATCGCTGTGGATGTCCTGGGCATGCAAGCGACTCTCGGGATGCACAAGCGCAGTCTCCTCCTCGAGCGCAGCGCCGGGTCTATTGCAGCGGAAGATGCGAGCGTGGCTGCTCTCAGCAACCACTACCCAGTACTTGTCTGTTGCCATCTTTTTCCTCGAAGCCGACCTGTCGGCTACTGAACAGCCTGTTACCAAGCGCTCGGCGAGTGCCGGCCAATGGATCACCCCCCCGGCGCCAGGTTGGTTAATATATCTGACAGACCTCTTCATGACGATTCAATTAGCCGGCTAATTCTCATGATTCGCGGCGTTCTCTTCGACCTGAGCGGCGTACTTTACGTGGGCAGTAAGGCGGTCGAGGGCGCGCCCGCCTCGCTCGAAACACTGCGTCAAAGCGGGATCGCGGTGCGCTTTGTCACCAACGTGACACGGCTTCCCGCTGAGGGGATTCTTGAGAGGCTAAGAAAGATGGGCTTCGAGATCAGAGATGACGAGCTAATAACAGCGCCGCGCGCGGCCAGATCCTATCTGCTCAAGCACGAGCTCTCTCCCTACCTGCTTATACACCCTGCTCTGCGGCCGGAGTTCGCCGATCTGGTCACTGCCTCACCGGACGCCGTGCTTTTGGGGGATGCTGGCGACGATTTCAACTACGCCAATTTGAACCGCGCGTTTCGCCTGCTCATGGAGGGAGCCGCCTTTCTTGCCATGGGAAACAACCACTATTTTCGAGAGAACGGTGGATTAAGCCTCGATATCGGACCCTTTGTCGCCGCACTTGAGTACGCGTCCGGAGAGAAGGCCGCGATTCTTGGCAAACCGTCCGCGGACTTCTTTCAGGCTGCCGTAGAAGCTTTGGGCTGCAGTCCGGAGGAGACCGTGATGGTCGGTGATGATGTGCTTGCAGATGTCGATGGAGCTCTGGAAGCGGGGATCAGAGGCATTCTGGTTCGAACTGGTAAGTACCAGCCCGGTGACGAATCGAAGATCACGCGGCCGGGCGCTGAAGTCTTAGCTGATATAAACGCCGCCGTAGGCTGGGTCCTTGACGCAGCCTGAGCCTTGAATCGCGCGCAGAAGCACGATAATGGAGAACGAAATGGCAAAGACCTATGACTTTATCCACGACGAGGCACACAAGGCCCGCTTCGTTTCGAACGGTTTGAGAACGTATTTTGAATACCGGAATCTCGGCATTCAGGACGCGAGCAAGGGAGACTTTGTCGCCCATGTGATTCGCGCGAGGGAAGGAGACAACACTACCGGCGTGTGGCACCGGCATGACTGCAGTTTCCAAATGATCTACGTGCTGAACGGATGGGCCAAGTTCGAGTATGAAGGTTACGGTGTACACGTGATCAACCCCGGGGACTGCGTGCTTCAGCCGCCGAAGATTCTTCACCGCGAGATCGAGCACTCCGCGGACTTCGAGGTGCTGGAAATCGTCTCCCCGGCGAACTTTGCCACGCGGGAAGAGGCCTGATCTGGCCTGGTCCGCGATGCACCGGGTGAGGTGCTCAGGTGATCTCGGTGGTGATTTCCGTCTTCACTGAGTTGGCGATGAAGCAAAGCTCGTGAGCCTGGTCATGAAGTTCCTGCAGCTGATCGTGACTCGCTTGTGTCGCTTCTGAGAAAACGGTCCTAGGACGAAGTGTGACTTTCGTGATCGCGTGCCTGCGCTCCTCATTCTTCCCCATGATCCCGACGGCCTCGTCGACGTATTCCTCTACCACGAGTTTCGCTTTACAAGCAAGATGCAAGAAAAAGAGCATGTGGCAGCTTGAAAGAGACGCGATGAAAGCTTCTTCTGGATCGACGTATTCTTCGACGGACATCGGAACGGGAACGACGTGGGGAGAAGATGAGGCCGGAATCTCGGCTCCGGCGTCGAATTTCCAAGTGTGACCGCGACTGTATTTTCCGTCGAGGAATTTTTGACCGTTGCGCTGCCATGAAACCGTGGCGAAATATTTCGACACCCTCTGCTCCTTGAAAAATCAGTCTTCCCATGCCTCAGATGCGGGTCCCAAGTGGAGAATCACTCATACCACCGCCGATAATCCACCGTCAAAGTTGATGGCCGTGCCGGTGATATATGCTGCGCGGGCCGAGACCAAAAATGCAACCAGATCGGCAAACTCCGCGGATTCCCCCATGCGCCCCAGGGGAATGTTCTTGCTCATATTGGCGTAAACAGCGTCCACATTGCCGTCCACCGCGCGACGCTCCCATTGTGCGCTTTTCACTTTACCGATACAGATGGTGTTTACCAGAATATTGTCGGATGCATATTCTCCGGCAAGAGACTTGGTTAAATTTATCCCCGCGGCCCGGGTGACGCTGGTCGGAAGACGCCTAGGCTCCGGGGCTTTGCCTCCGACGGTCGTGATATTGACGATGCGACCGCCGCCACGCTCGCGCATCAGCGGAATCACGCGCCGGCACATACGCACCGCCGCCAGCAGCTTAAGTTCGATGTCCGCTTGCCACAGGTCGTCATCAACGTCTTGGAACGGCGCCGCGGCGGAGGTGCCGGCGTTGTTGAGCAAGATATCTACGCCGCCGAAGCGCGCAACCACGGACTCGATGAAGGCGTCAATGTCCGTGGTTTTGGTGACATCCGCCGCTTGAGCGAACACCTCCCCACCAGTGCGAGCCTCGATGTCTCGCGCCGTTTCCTCGAGGCGATCTTTGCGCCTCGCGCAGATGGCAACCTTCGCGCCTTCGCCGGCGAGCCGCTCCGCCACCGCACGCCCCAGCCCGTCACTTGCGCCGGTAATGACGGCGACCTTGCGCTCTAAATCCAGACTAAACACTTCGATTGCTCCTTATATTGGTGACTTTGATCATGGCCACCCTGCCTACTTCATTCTTGGCTATTATTCCCACGGCTTCATCAAGCTAGTTGACCACGACAAATCCGGCATTGCACGCGAGCTGAAGAAAGAACAGCATGCGGCAGCTTGAAAGCGAAGCTACGAACGCTTCCTCCGGATCCACGTATTCATCGACGGAGATGGGCGCGGGTACCCCATGAAGAGACGGCGTCGCCGGGGTTTCTGCACCACCGCTTAATTTCCGTACGTGGCCGCGGCTATATCTGCCGTCCAGGAAATCTTGGCCACCGCGCTGCCATGAAACCGAGGCGAGGTATTCCGCCACGCCTTGATCCTTTGGCTGAACGAACTCGCGCTCCAGGCGCCTGCGGCGAGCGCCGCAGCGTGTTTGCGGCGCGGTGCTGGCAGCTTCAGGGCTCGGATACCGTTCGGTCGATGTTGAATCCCCACACACCGAATCCCCTGTGGCGCGCAATACGCTCGCTCACATGATACGCAAAAGGGGCATTCGGTTGAGCGACGGCCCAACCTCGGCCAATCAGGTATTTGCCCAGATCCTGCTCACCGACACGACAATACGCGGCAATGGTGCCGTCATCGAATTTGCCGCCCAGACGGCAGCTGACAAAACCCCGCACTTTGAAGCGCAGCGCCCGAACCGCCCGGGAGCCGCAGCGAACGGGCCGAATTCGCTGTTCGCACACACGTTCCGTCTCGGGAATGAAAATGCCGTATAGGCGTAATCGCCGGCCGGCTACCTCTAGCGTTGCGTCATCGTGCACGATGGCATAGCTCCTGAGTTCCTGAGCGCTGCGCGACACCGGCGGTATGAGCAGAAGGCAGCCCGTGACTGCCACGAGCCACAGAGTGCGCCATTTCTTATGCGAGATCATCGTCTGGGCGCCATCAACGCCGTCGTTGTAGGCCATCATGTTCCGCTCCTGGCCACCCATTCGAGCGAACCTTCCGTCTAATGAGCACAAGAGCATAACTCGAAAAAGCTGAACACGGCATGAACCTACCTCCGCCCGGCGCGAACACGGTCCTGCTCAGGGTGATTTACTGGCGTGCTGTCACCCGCTGTCGATTAACGACGAGGGGTTCAAGCGCCTGCCAGTCCGGTTCAAAGCCTAGTCCCGCAGATTCGGACAGGACAAGGGTCGGCTGCATCGGGTCCATGAGCGGATGTGGCGGAATCTCAAAGCTGACGAAGGTGGTTTCCAGCAGCGCCGGTTCGGGCATGGCTGCGATCACATGCGCGGTGGCGAGATAGCCGGGGCCCCAGTAGAAGCTGTGGGGAACGACGCGTACCCCGAACGAATGCGCCAGATCGATCATCCGGCGCATTGGCGTGATGCCCCCGACCTTAGCCACGCTCGGCTGAGCAACGTCCACCGCGCCCGCTTCGAGACAGCGCTTAAGCTCGTGCACAGTGTGCACGTTTTCTCCCGCGGCGATGGCCATACCTTCCTCGCGCACCACAGCCAGCCCTTCAAAATCGTCCGGCGGCCAGACCGGCTCCTCTAGCCAGTGAAAATTCTCTTCGCGTATCGACCGCACCACCCCTCGCGCCTCCTTCACAGACCAAGGGCAGTTCACATCCAGCGTGATCTGAACCTCCGGTTCGACGCTTTCCCGCGCCGCCAGGAACGCCGGAATTTCCCTCTCGTGCAGCTTGATCATGCTAAAGCCCGCATCTCGCGCCCGAACACAGTTCGCTGCGATAGCCTCGGCATCGCCGCCGTATCGCATGAGACTGGCGTAGCGCCGGAGCTCGCCATGAGATCCGCCGAGCATACGGAACAGCGGCTGCCCGGAACGCTTCGCAGCCAGATCCCAAAGCGCAATATCGACGGCCGAGAGCGCGTACATCACCGGACCGTGACGGCCGAAGCCGAAGAAGGAGCGGTGAGCAAGATCCATAAGAGAATGGATGTCGCTTGGATCCCGGCCGAGAAACCAAGGACCGACCTGCGTCTGCAACGCTGCCTCGGTGGCTGGATTGACGAAGTGCCCGAACCCTTCACCCCAGCCGCTGATCCCGTCGTCGGTCTCTACCCGCAGCATCAAAGACTCCATCTTCATCCACGGCGTGAGACCTGGACGCATTCCCTGCCTAGCGCCTCCGGTTTCGAAAGGCACGGATACCCTTATGCTTTCTATGCTTTTAATCTTCTTCATCAGCAGTCTTCATCGCGACCTGGTCTTTTCCGAATAACAGCATCAGCACCGCGATCGCCACCAGAACGTTCATCAGCGCAAATCCCGCCGTGTACTGGCCGGTGTACTGCACCAGCATGCCAAAGGTCGACGGACCGGCAACAATACCTAGAAACGTAAACATGAGGACGCCACCGGTAGCGGCGCCGACGCGCTCTTGGGGAACGACGCGCGCGACTTCGGCAAGATAGATGCCGTTCCAGCCGACGGCGGTGGCACCGATCACCGCCGATACCAAAGTGACCGCGAACAGCGGCCAGCCCGGACCCATCTCGTTAGCCGTCATAGTGCTCACGACGATACCGATACCGATGATGGCAAGCAGCGTGCGCGAGCTCGCTGCGCGGTCGCTCAGCCACCCCCAGAAGATTCGCGCCACCACGCCTGCACCCTGCATTACTGCAAACACCGTGCCCGCCACGACCAGCGTCAGCGCCACCCTTTCGACCAGAAAGGTGACGAGAAATGCAAACAAGCAGAGCTGGATAGCGCCGAATGTGAAGGCCACTACGGCAACGGGCCGGAGCGCGGGCGTGCGAAGAACCAATACTATGGACTGCCACGGGGCAGCGGCGGAGACTTGGTAGTTAGCATCGCGATCATCGTCGAGTCTGGCGCGAAGCGGCTGCACGGCAATAATGGCGAATGCGATGATGGCCGCAACCGTAATCAGGGCCGTGCGCCAGCCAAAAGCTTCCGACACCGGCGGAATGAGCAACCCCGCGATAAGCCCACCCACCGGCACGGCGCTCTGTTTTAACGAGAACACGAGCCCACGTCGCGCGACTGGAGACACGCGGGCCAGGACATGGCTCGCGCCCGGCGTGGCCAGCCCGTAGCCCATGCCGACGCCCAACGCGCAGATAAGCAGGGTTTCGGGTCTGCCGTCCAGCGCCACCAGCAAAGCAGCCAAGGCAATGACCAGGCTTATCTGATTGACCCGCACGCCTCCATGACGCCGCACCAGCGAGCCGCTGAAAAGCGTCAGAACCGTTGCCCCGGCAAATACGGACGACTGATAGATACCGATTAAGGCCGAATCGATGCCGAGGTCTGACGACAGCACCGGAGCAAGCACCGGCACCGTCACCACGGCCAGCGTGGTCATCGCCTGCACCAGCATCATGACCGTCAGCGGCCATATAACCGGCATGGGGCTCCCCTTCCCGCAAGGATGAGCTCAGAGATTAAAACTCAGGCCGATCAGATACCACTTGCACTGACCCGCTAACGCCGGTTGCGTACCACCCCGCTCCCATCAAACGCCGGGCGGGCTGGCGCAGACTGCTTCGTAGGGGTGCCGGGTCTTTAGCCGGCCAACGTGCTCGAACACGTCCAAAGTCACTTCGTAGGCGGCCTTCGTAATCTCCACGTGCGGCGTCCAACAGCCGAGCGTTTGATAAGCCGCGATAGTCTCCGTAAGGACCGCCTTTGGCGTTTGGGGAAAGAAACCGGCCTCGGCTTCGGCGATTTCTCTCGCTGGTGTTTCGTTGATGTACTTTCGCGTCTTTCTATATGCGCGCATGAACGCTTTCGCCATATCGCTATCAAGCCACTCTCTTGTCGCCGCAAGGCTAGAGAAACCGCAGGGACCGATGACTTCGCCAACGGAAGCGACTACGTAACCAATGCCGTCGTGCTCCAGCTGCTGAGGTGCCGGCCCCTGTTGGTGGATGTAATCACCACGACCCTCGCGGAATGCCTTATCCATCGCCGCACCGTTGCCGGCATCGATGCTGTCGATAGCGTCGTAATCGAGACCCGCTTTATGGCATGCAAACTTGAACATGGCGAGTGGCTGACCGCCGTGATCAACCAGAACTTTCTTGCCGCGGAGCTTTTCCCAGCGGAAATCCGAGTCCGGCTCACGGCCGGTGAGAAAGAATCCGTCTTTCTCGTTTATCTGGGCGAAATGAATGGCGGAAGGCGCCTGCCCTTTCTCCAATGATGTCAGTCCTTGAGACAGGGCCGACTGCACCACGTGAGCGCTGCCGTCCAGCAGAGAGTCGATGGCCGACTTTCCCGCTGGCGCGACCGAGTGACTGGGCCGAAGGCCCTCCTCTTCGAGGAATCTTCCGGACATGGTGGAGATGAGCGGACTATAGAAAGCGGAAAAACGAGTGAACTGTATGTAGATGTCATTCATTGAATGCTCTTTTCCCTGTGTAAGTTTCTTAGGAAAAAATCCCGATGCGGATCAACAAAGCGATGGTAATTGAATTTTGGGTGAATTACCCGATCTGGCCCCACTACTTCATTCACAACTTAAGGTGCCCGAAGCAAGAGTCTGTCGAGCTGTCATGGTCCAGAATCGCGTTCGCAATGGCAATCCGGATCTTTAATTTGCGCAATCTCAAACGAACATTTTTCTTTCTAAAAACTGAGACCGCTGACGCAACTTTCACGCGTTTCTGCCGATAACCTTCTTGCCACGGCGGCTACAAGACCCGGGTATCCGAAGCGGGACGGGACACTTAAATTCGGTGCCGTTCCGATGAGGATTTAGTTTCAAGAGTGAGAACCATGCAAAATCGCATAGCGTCATTGCTCTGTGCCACGGTTACGAGCGCGATACTCGTCGCGGCCGTTCCGGCGCGCGCGGCCATCGATATCGACGCCGAGCTCTTATACCGGGATCCCGTCAGTCTCCGCGGCCAGCCTCCGGTCGAAGACCAAGAGAAGGTGCCCCGCAGTTTGTCTTTCAAATTCGCCAGCCTCTACAACCAGATCATGGACACGGCCGCAAGGATCGCAGAGTTCACTCATCTTGACCTGAGCACAAGGAATTCCATGAGTCTCGACATCAGTTTTCAGTCCCTCGATGGGGCGATCGATGATGACCAGCTTGATTTGGAGACCACCCGACGACTGATTCCGGGAATGCAGCAAGAGTCCAGCGACGGGTTTTCGCTACGAATCAACATGTCGGACGATCATGCGCCTCTGGTGGACCCGTCACCGAGGAAACCAAGCGATCCGCTCAAGGATAAAATCTGGCTTTCCCTGGGCGCCCGGTACCGTCACTCAGAACGTCTATCGCTAGACATCGGCTACGAGCACCTGTGGGTAAACGAAACGACCTTTGACCGGCCGGGCGGAATTGGCAACGACATCATGGGCGATTATCGCTCTGAATTGGACTTGATCGGCGCCCGCCTACAATGGGCCTTCGATTGAGCGCCGAGGCGCCAGCCTAGAAACAAAGGTTTTAATCTGTAGATTTTTATTACCGAACATTTCCGGAAAATTACATATACTCCAGGCGCGTCGACATGCTGCCAGCCCTGCGCTGAGTTTTGTTCCCATTTTGTTAGCTGAGTCGCAGATACTTCCCAGATCACCTTCTACATTTAATTCAGACACCTGCGCGTTCCTGCCCAGTAAGCGGGGGATTACGGGCTCGCGCCGGCCAACTGATCTTTAAAGCCAGCCGCTGGGTTGCCGGAAGCAACCTCACAAAAAGGGGATACAACGATGTCTCTGTATGACATTTTCATGATTACACCGGATCCAGTGGTTTCGGGACTCATCTGGTTCCTGGCGCTGACGGTGGGCCTGTACCTTGCCCGCACGCCGATGCATCAGGCAATCAGGTCGTCCACGCGTGTGCTCCACAACGCCTTTAGAATTTCCGCCGTTTCCGTGTTGTACGCGGAGCGCCGGCTTGGCGAAAGAAACCGCACGGTTTTGCTCAGCCACGGACGGGACGCGGCGGAACGCATCATCGAGCGCGAGATCGAGCGCATGGACGCGACGGTGCGCCGCGACCTGGCTGAATATCCGTCACTGCACCGCAAGATCAGTGAGACCCTCGAAAAGATCGAAGAAGACTACAGGCAAACCGGAGAGATTCCACCTTCACCGCTGGCATGGACCCAGGCGGTCCAGTCGGTCGCCAAGCTGCCTTCAAAGAGCGATCCGATGGTCGTCGAGATCCTCGAGGACATTCACAAGTCCCTCGTTAAGGCGCACGATAAGGCTCTCCTCGAGTACCGCAAGGCCAGCGCTGAGCGACATGGCTTGCTGAAAAACCTCGTCCCCTACTGGCGAAACATCCAGCGGCGCCTCGATGAAGTCGACAAGCACATCAACAGTCTGCTCGAGCGCTCCGAGATCATTGCCAAGCATATCGAGGATTACAAAGAAATTCTGGCGAAGAGCGATCGCGCCCTTCGCGTCCTGTCTTCCTCTGCGCTGAACCAGTTCTTCATCTCGGCGTTCGTGCTGGCTGTAGCGGTCGGAGGTGCGGCGATCAACTTCAGCCTTATCGCCCGGCCCATGGCCGAGATGGTTGGCGGGCAAACCTTGGTGGCCGGTTTTCAGATGGCCGACGTGGCGGCACTGGTCGTTATCCTGGTGGAGATCTCCATGGGCTTGTTTCTCATGGAGTCTCTGCGCATCACCAGATTATTTCCCGTAATCGGCGCGCTGAAGGACGTTGTGCGCATGCGTATGGTTTGGATCACGTTCTCCATCCTATTCATTCTTGCCAGCGTCGAGGCGGGGCTCGCTTTCATGCGAGAAATGCTTCTCGAGGACGAGCTCGCCACCAGCGCAATTCTGCGGGGTGACGCTATCGGCAGCGTGGTCGGAGACTTCTCGTGGATTACCACCGCGGCCCAGATGTGCTTGGGATTCATACTCCCGTTCGCGCTGGTTTTCGTGGCGATTCCTTTGGAGTCGTTCGTCCACGCGATGCGGACTGTCCTGGGGCTCACGGCGGCGGTGTTGCTAAGGTCGCTTGCTTATATATTGCGGCTCATGGGCAACGTATCACGGCATGCCGGCAGCGTTCTTCGCGACGTCTACGACCTGCTCATCTTCATTCCGCTCTCGATGGAACGGATGGTCAAGTCGAATGGGGAGCGGAAGAAAAAGGTCAGTCCAGGTTCGATCGACGTAATTGGCGACGAGGAACCAACACAAATCATCGCACGATGAAGAGGGTATTCGTAATGAAACGAGTAACCATATTTGCAGTTTCGCTATTCGTGGCCGTCCTCATCGGCGGCTGTAGCGGCGAGGCAATGCCGAACAATCGCGGCGTTTATCTCCTTATCGATACCTCTGGCACCTACGCCAAAGAGCTCGAAAAGGCTCAACAGCTGATAAACGTCATTCTCGTGAGGCTTGAACCAGGCGATTCCTTTGCCGTTGGCCGCATCGACACTGGCAGCTTCAGCGAAAAGGACATTATCGCCAAGATGACCTTCGACGACCGGCCCAGCATCGCGAATAAACAGAAGCGTCGATTCAGGGAAATGATTAACCAGTTCGTCCGAGCGGTGAGACCGGCCCAGCATACTGATATCACCGGCGGCGTCCTTCAGGCGATCGAGTACCTGAACGAGAAGAGTACCGGCATCAAGGACGTTTTGATTTATTCGGATCTGGAAGAGGATCTGCCCAAGGGCTACGTGCGCGACATCCCGCTGCAGCTCGCCGGCTTCAGCGTCACGGCGCTCAACGTGACCAAGCTGCGGGCCGACAACGTCGATCCGCGTAAATACCTGACTCGCCTAGAAGACTGGCAGACGCGGGTCGAGGAAGGCGGAGGCCGGTGGACTGTGATCAACGACATGGACCGCCTGGAGCGAATTCTGGTCAACTGACAAGGGCGCTTACCACGCACGCCAACAGCGTTCATGCGGCCGGGGTCATTAACCCCGGCCGCATTTTTTTCGCCGATAGGATACTTAGGCGCTCAATGCTCGTGGTGCACGATATCACCCTTTTTATATAGGATTTCGTCCATTTGCGCGGCGAAGTCCTTGCTGTTTCGCCGAATCCACTCCAGCACCATGGAAGCATGCTCCATCTCCTCGCGCATATTGTGCAGCAGGATCTGCTTCAGCTCTTCGTCCTCGCAGTCGTCTGCGCGCTGTTGATACCAGTCCACCGCCTCAAGCTCTTCCATCAGTGAAACGATAGCGTAGTGCATTGCTAGTGTTCCTTCGCTCAGTCGCTCTCGGGGCACGTGCAAAGTATCGCTCGAAGACGCCATCAAATATCCTCCTTAAGTTGATTACACAATCGTTCAGTAGACAGCCAAATAATCAAAGCCTGCGGTTGCCGATTTTCATAAATCTGTTCTTGCTTAGCAGTCATCACTGACCGCGGTTGTATCTCCGCACGTGACCGACGCTAATTTCAATCGCCGTCAGCGAGATCGACGATCACGGCGATAAGCCCCTCGACGACTCGCGCCAAGCGATCGTATGCAATGATGCGGGGCATATCTTTGGACGTGTGGTATTCGTGATAGCGGTAGAGCGCCGTGTCCGTCACCATAACCGCCGGCAGGCCATGACGCCAGAATGCCCAGTGATCCGACCAGCTAACGCCGGCGATCCGCTCCGGCGCGGCGAGGCCCTCCGAGGGAAAGCGAGCATTCTCGCGAAATGCGCGCACCATTCTGCGCACCTGGGCCTTGGATGCGGGATTGCCGACGAAAGCGATGAAGTTACCAGTGTCGGGATAGAAGTAGCTCAGAGGAAACGGGTAGCGCTGGCTGCCGGGATCGTCGGTGTAAAAGCCGACAGTCTCCAGCGACACCATCGCCGCCACAGTCTGACGCTGTTGCATAAGGCGCTGGGCGTAGCGCACGCTTCCCATGGACTCGGTGTAAGAGAACGGTGCCTCTTCGTTGACGAAAGCCACAAGGCGTATGCCGCGCTTGAAGCTGTGTCCCTGGAGCGCGCGCCCGATCTCCAGCAGCGCGGCAACGCCCGAGGCGTTGTCGTTGGCCCCCGGCGAACCCTGAACCGAGTCGTAATGGGCACCGACCACGACGACCGCTGCTTCCGGACTCTTCCCAGGGATCATCGCCTCGATATTACTCACCGTATGTACGCCGACCTCGAAGTCCTGAGGCACTGTCGGTAGGCCAGCGGCGATAAGACTTTGCTCTATGTGCCGAAAAGCGCGCCCCAGCGTTCCCTGCCGAAAAAGGTTGCGTTCACCAATTTCGGCCGCAAGAGCCGTCACGTGCCGTTCTAAGCGGTTCGCCAGAGCAGCTTGAGCTGGTGACAGCGGCTCCAGCGGGCCCCGATACGATTGATCCGGCATATCCATGACAATCAGCTGGCGGAAAAGGATGACCGCCGCCGCAACGACAGCGATCAACACGATGAAAATGAGCCTGCTTTGGCGCATTCGATCGAAGAAGTCGCTTAGGACTCGGGCAGATTCCCAAGTGTTATGTTTGTCGATTCAAGCGCCCTTGGCGCTCACTCGAATTGGCCGCAATCAGCTAGAGAACCAAATTGTTGCGTTCAGCGCACGACAAGAATTGGGCAGGCGGCGTCGGACAACATTTGCTTGAGGCCTTCTCCTCTCAACATCGGATTCTCGGCTCCAATCACGATACCGTTGGTATCGGAAATCGCTGCAAGCTGACACAATCGTTGTGTCGTTTGAGGCGAACAGTCCACCAACGTGGCCTTCAGCCCCCGAGTTGCAAGAAATGTTTCAGCTTCCTCGCGAAGCGCTTTTATCGAGACATTTTCAGTCGGAACCAAAACGACGCGAATATCATGACTGATTTCGCGCTGCAGACTTGTCGCTGCGTCGAGCGCCTTAATCCCGCTATCGGACCCGTCAAAACAAACCAGGGGGGTACCGCTTGACGACACGCCGGTCCGATACACCAGCACCGACCGAGGCGCTCGCTCTACCGCAGCCAGCGCCACGGAGCCCGGTCGCCCCCGGGAAAGCCTGCCGCGGCCCGTCAAACCCACGACGAGAAGATCGGCCTCTGAAGCCGCGGTAACGATTTCTGACTCGACACGGCCGCGTAGAATCCTGAATGCCGGCCGCAATTCAAGGCGAGTTGCCATCAGCTCGAGCGTTCGTTGCGCGCGCGCGCACTCGCTCTTTATATGGCGTTCCAGAGCTCTGCGATCCAAGGAACTGCCTTTACCTGACGGAAAATTGACCAAGCGGCTCAAGGGATGTTCCGCTAAATTGATGAGGTTTACGTCTTCAACGAAGAGGCCTTCGAGCACCGCTTTGAAGCGAACCGCCAGAGTTACGGCGGCCTCTGCTGCGGCCCGGGCATGCACCGACGTATCCATCGCCACAACGATACGGCGTAAGGCAAACTTTGCTTCAGTCGAGGCTTTTGTCACTGCCATTGTTATAGCTACCGGCGGTTGCCGCCTTAGCGAGTCTCGCGAATTCGGCAAGTTGATTCTGCACCAGAAAATTCACACTCCCTTCGGGAAAAACGCCTTCCTCATCCGCTTCTCCAGCTGGCCGTCCGGTGAGAAGCTCGATGCCCTGGTCAATGGTCTCGACCGCGTAGACATGAAACTCACCGCGACCGGCCGCTTCGACGATGTCTCCGCGAAGCATCAGGTGTTTCACGTTCGCCGCCGGAATCAGTACGCCGTGCTCTCCAGTCAGACCACGCGCGCAGCATAGATCGAAGAACCCCTCGATTTTTTCGTTGATTCCCCCGACAGGTTGCACTTGCCCGCGCTGATTGACCGAACCCGTTACAGCGAAACACTGTTTAATTGGTACTCCAGAAATGGCTGAAATCAGGGCGTAAAGTTCGCTCGACGAAGCGCTGTCACCGTCGACGCCTGCGTAGGATTGTTCAAACACCAGGCTCGCCGACAGCGATAGCGGAAATCTCCGCGCGTATGCCTCGCCGAGATATCCCGCAAGGATGAGGACTCCTTTTGAGTGCAAAGGGCCACCGAGCTCGACCTCGCGCTCGATATCCACCAGCTTACCCTGGCCAAGCCGCACCCGCGCAGTAATGCGGCTCGGCTTTCCAAATGAAAAGTCCCCGAGCGAAACCACGCTCAGCGCATTGACCTGGCCCGCAACCGCCCCATCTGTATCTATGATGACGTTACCTCGACGGATCTGCTCCAGACTGCGCTCACGCAGACGATCCTGCCGCCGCGTGGCCGCATCAATCGCCTTCTGCACCTCATTAGGACCGATGACGCCTTGTGCGTTCCTTTCGGCCCAGTAGTCTGCTTCCGTGAGAAGATCGTCAATGAGTCCAACGCGCAGCGTCAGCTTCTCCCCGTCGGCCGCAAGGCGCGAGGCGTGTTCAATCACCCGCGCAACCGCAGCGGCGTCAAATGGCCTGAGTTCCTGCTGCCGCGCCAATCGGCCAATAAGGCGAGAATAAAGTTCAGTGTTCTCGTCGCTCCGTGCGGTGTCATAGTCGAAATCCGCGGCAACCTTGAACAAGGTCTTAAATTCGGGGTCGAGTGAGCTTAGCAAGTAGTAAATCATCGGCTCGCCCACCATTAGAACCTTTACGTTCAGCGGGATCGGCTCGGGATCAAGCGAAACCGTGCTTGGGAGGCCCATAGCTTCGTAAAGTCCCTGTATCCGAATCTCCCGCGAATGCAGTGCGCGCTTGAGTTCTTCCCAAACAAACGGCTGAGTGAGCAACTTGCGGGCATCCACTACAACGAAGCCGCCATTCACCTCGTGCAACACCCCGGGCTTGATAAGATTGAAATCGGTGGTCAAGGCGCCGAACTGCGCAAGGTGCTCGATGCGCCCGAACATGGTTGCGTGTTTCGGCATGTCTTCATGGATCACCGGTGCGCTATCGGATCCAGTGCGGTCTGCAATTATGTTGACCTGGAAGCGTCTAAATGACGGCGGACCTCCAAGCTGGTTCTTGACTGCTATCGCGACCGCCATTTGCGGCGAGTCGGCTTCGCGCGCGAGCAAAAAGTCATCGTAGTTTTCTAGTAAATCTTTTTCGACATCCTCGAAATATGCGAGCACCTGCGACAGAGAGTCGTAGCGCGAGCGAAGCTCATTCATGTAGTGCCCAATGGCATAACGAGTAACTTCGGAGTTCAACTCCCGCAATTTTTCCCTGTGATCTCGCTCCCACTGAGGAACTTTGCGCATGGTCTCTTGCAGCTGGCCTTCGAGATTCTGTATCCGTGCTCGCGCCTCTTTCCGTTTGTCCTCGGGCCATTTGCTGAAATCTTCCCGACTAACCACCTGCCCATCTTCCATCGAAGCCAGCGCGAATCCCTGCGGGGTATGGATTAAGGCAACGCCCTGCTCGTTCGCGCGCTCCCGCAACGCATTGAACTCCGACTCTTGATATTCTTTGAACTCGTCTTCGAGCGCCTGGCGCCTGGCGGTGTACTCTTCACTCTCGAAAACCGCGGGAATAGCAGCCTTTAGGTCGCCAATAAGCCGTTCCATATCGTCCCGCAACTGTCGCGCTCTTCCCGGCGGTAGAGAGATTGCCCGCGGCTTATGAGGCACAGAAAAGTTATTGATGTAGCACCAATCGTCCGGCACTGGAAGTGCGGCGGCGCTGTCTTTCAAATGATGACGCAGCAAAGTGTGTTTGCCGGCACCGGGGGGGCCGAACACGAAGACGTTGTAACCGAAGCGGTTAATATTGGTGCCAAACTCGATTGCCTCGACCGCGCGCTGCTGTCCGATGAGACCTTCAAAGTCCTCGAGATCGTCCGTGGTCCGAAAGCCGAGCGTTTCCGGATCGCAGCCGTGATAGAGATCGGCACGTTGAAGCGGTTTCATAGACGGGCTCATGTTCGACCCAATTATCGGCTCTTACGGGCGTGGAGGATAATGATCATGATCAATGCATTCCCTGAGTAAGGTGGCGTCTTATGATCCATCAGTAGAGCTAAAAGTGCGCTCGCGGGCCGGCATCGAGAGAGTTACACCATCGGGCCCCTGGCCGGGGGATGCCGACAGAAGTCTTGCTCCTGTCTGGGGCAGGTCGAGTTCGGAAGATGCCGTAAGCTTCAGCGAAATCAATGCAATATTCGAACGGTTACCAAGCGCCGGTAGCAGTAGTGGACGCTGCCTCCTGGCACATGATTTGTTCTTCTCCAGGCTTGCCCGCGGTCAGGTTTCGATGAATTTCCAGTAGGTGTCCTTCTTCGTCACCATGCCGTCCTTGAACGTCCAAATATCGCAGCCCATCCAGTCGATGGGCGGTCCATCCTTCGGCGTGCCCTTGACCGTCCACTCGGAGCAGGCGCGGGTTTCGTCCTCAGAGATGAAGTGCTGCATATCTACCCAGCGCATGTCCGGGATCACGGCATAACGCGCGGCGAGGACCGCGCCGATGTCGGCCTTGCCCTTTATGCGCCTGGCCTCCCACGGGTCCGGACCTCTCGCCATCAGCCATTCACAATCCTCGGCGAAGTAGGCAAGGATCCCTTCCACGTCGTGCCGGTTGAAGGCGTCCTGGATAGCCTCGAGTAGCTCGAGGGTTATTCTTCGCTTGGTGCTCATGCGCGTCCCCTGATTGCTATGTGGCATGCGCCGCCCTGCGTGCGTCAGACGGCGCCGCCATCACCCGCGCCCCCGCCTTCGCTCGGAGCACAAGAAATCGCTGCGTGTCGTGTTTCGCGACGGGTGAGCGTGGCTGAGGTTTTCATATTCGGACAGTGCCGCAGGGTCAGTCTGGCCGTTACCATCCGGCCTCACCAGAACCAGCAGGCCGATGATCGGAGAGACGAGCCCCAGCTAGATGATCCTGGTCCCCTGCCAAAGCATCACCATTCCGGCAATGACGAAAACAATCGCGAGAAGCTTCTTCAGCCTTTTCTCCAGCGCTCCTGGTCCTTCGGTCTGTTCACGGGGCGGCGACTGCAGTCGAAGGCTGATAATCCAGCTCGCTTTCTAGGGCACTAACACCGCACCCGGTTTGCCGCATGGCGACACGGATGACGCCAAACTGTGATCCAGTCCCAAATTTTACCCCGCGGGGGCCTGCGGTTTTTCAGCAAATTATGCGCAATCTCGCGCAACAGGCACCGAATCCGCATATTCGATCCGACAATGACAGCACCTTGGGTTTTTTAACATGGACAGGAATCTTACTCTGCCCGCCTGTGAGATGAAGCATAAGACGCTGAAATAATTGATTTTATTTCTCCAGCCGGGAATTGGTCCCAAACTTGCCGCGACCATCAAAGCAGGCTTTCTTTGACTACTGGTTCACAAATCGCTCTACAGATCCGCGTCGGCAATTTCTTCTGGCACATGGGTTGCTTGTAGCTATTCCAGCAAAGGCTTTCGGGCAACGGCCCCACTGGAAAGAGAGATGGCGACGATCACGAACATCAAACTGGATGCGTCCGAGCGCGCCCTGGTGCGACTGCTGAGCCAGCACTACGGTGACCGTTCGCTCTACCTCAGCCACCCGCGCGATCATCTCGTGTTGAGAGACGCCATGGAACGGGGCTTCGTTTCTTCCGATGGTGAGCTCACCCCGGCAGGCTACGCCTATTGGCAACGCCACGAGTGAAATTCGAGACAAACGGGGCCGGAGTCCTTGGACCTAGTCTAGGGGCTTCGGCCCTTCTCTTTTGCGCCAGTTACAGCTTCCCCAGATGAGAAATAAAGGGGCCGGAACCACGGAACGGGTCCGATGGCGCCGACCCCTTGTTCAGGATCAAAAACTTACTGACCGGTAAGCACGAACTCCACGCGACGATTCTGTGCCCGACCCTGGGACGTCTCGTTGCTCGCAATCGGGGAATCTTCTCCCCGGCCTAGCGGCTGCATGCGATTGCGGCTGATACCTCGGCCGACCAGGTGATTGACAACCGACTCGGCACGCTTCTGCGAAAGCTGCTGGTTGTACGAGGCCGCGCCCCGGCTATCGGTATGGCCTTCTACCCGAACCGTCATGCTCGGATTCGCACTCAGCAGCTCCACCGCGCGCTCGAGCCGGCTCATCGCTTCGCCGGTAAGTTGAGCACTGTTAGTCGCAAAGTTCACGCCTTCCAGACGGAACACGACGTGGCAGCCGACATCGTTGACCTTTTCTCCCCGTGGGGTATCCGGACACTGATCCCTGTTGTCGGCAACGCCGTCGCCATCGGAGTCCCGCGGACATCCGCGGCCATCCACCCGAACGCCTTTTGGCGTTCCCGGGCAGCGATCGAGACTGTCGATGACGCCGTCGCCATCACTGTCCAGAGGGCAGCCGGAAGCATCTACCGGAGTGCCGCGGGCAGTGTTGGGACAACGATCAAGGCTGTCCGGCACGCCGTCGCCGTCGCTATCTTTATCGATGGGGCAACCTGTCGAATCCACGGCCATGCCGGCAGGCGTTCCCGGACAACTATCTTTGCTGTCGATGACGCCGTCGCCATCGGAGTCAGCCGGCATCTTCTCTCCACAAGCGAGGTAGCCGATGACCGCGCCGGCGGCCGCGCCCCCTAGGGCCCACTCGGCTTCGTCGTCGTCGGCGGCAAGTCCTGCCGCTGCACCGCCTACCAGAGCGCCCGCCACGGCGCACACGGGCTTGCTGTACGGAAGGCCGGAGCAGCCGGCGAGAATTAGCGGCATCAGAAGGATGCCGACCCAAATTTTTATGGTTTTCATGAGCCTGTCTCCCTATCGCATCGGCTAAACATCACGTCACGTGCGTTCGGGAATGATTCCCCTATTCGAGGAAAAAATCAAATAGGCATTAAAATGCAGCGGCATTCAAATGTGCAGGAAATGGTCCGGCGAAATCCGCGATCCCAAATCAAATCATTCACTTAGAGAAAATATTGAAAAATTGTTAAAAAACAATCCAAGTGTTTGATGCGACGGCTTGGCCGTCGGATCGATCTTTGCGCGGGACAACTGAAAACAGTGACCTACGACCCAAGGGGACCGGCTTCAAGCCTTCCGGGTTAATGCAACGCCCAACAGCTCGGAGACTTCCTCCGCCAGAGACTCGACCGCGGCCGACGCCTCGGTTTCGAATAGTTCGATCCTTCGACCGTCTTTAAGAACTGCGTCGAGGCGATACTCTTCGCAGCTTCCGTGAACCGTTCGCAGTTGAAGGTCCTCAACGTCCGCGAACGCGACCGCCAGCCGCGCTTCCCCCGAAAGCATCCTCGATCTGCCGTCGAAGGTCAGCTCGTCGAATCCACGCAGTGCCCGAATCAGACTGGGTAAATAGGGAAGTAGAAAAAGTGGAAAAAGCAGCAGCAGCCATTCGTGCAATGCCGTAGGTCCATCTACCAGCCAGCGTTCTCCGCTCGGTACCCCGCTACGAAGCGCCACCAGGTAAAAGATGACCACGACACCAAGCCAGATAATCAGACGCACCACGGCTCCGGTTGGACGCTGCGATATGGTCAACCTTTGGGGACCAGGCCGATGGACACTGAGCATTGAAATCTTAGCTGGAGATTTGATGGGTTCCGCAGCCGGTTTATCTCCCAAGAGCCTTCTTTTTGCTTAGATCACCCCTTCCAAAACTTCAGCATAATGTCTCATGTTGCCATCTCTTCGAAACCTCTCCTCGATTAAGCGAGGTTCAGAGATCGCGGAAAATCGTGATGATCGCGATGCCATATCTCCATCAAAACGACAACGGGAATCCAGTAGAAGCTTTCCCTAACTGGATCCGCCATTCTCATCCGGGCGAAAGCGCACCTTGATTGTGGTGGCCCCTCCAACGCCGATGCCGAGAAACTTACCGTCCGCGTTGAAACTCGCCGCCAGCTCTATTTCCGAAACGGCATAGCCCTCGGTGAGCTCGCTCAGCGCTTCCATAAGCTTTTTGATCTCGTCCTGGGCCTTCGAGAGCCCGGACCGAATTTTCGAAGGCGGCACCGGAGTCACCTCCTCGCCCACCTTCGCCGGGATCAGCAGTCCGCCCGTGCTCTGAAGGTAACCGAGTGGCGCTTTTTCGCCTTTTCTCAAAGGCGCCCGCCTTTTTCGCGTAACCGGCTTTTTTCGAGGACCACCTTTCGGCGCCTTTTTCTTGGCCCCAGGGATGATCTTCTTCTTCGACGACTTCTTGGTTACCGATTTTTTCGCCATCTGCCTTGTTCCCTTGTTCAGACAGAGTCTAATGGCTCGTTGATCTGGGTCAACGACCCCCCCAGGACCCAGCTTATATTGAAGTCAACGATACAGATCCAGGTCGAATTCGGACTGGAGGATTTCTATGAGAAGCAAGTATTTTTTCGCGGGGTTGCTAGCCGCAGTATTTGCTGTCGCGGCCGTTGTGACAAGTGCTGTCTTTGCCCACGGTGACGATATCGAGTACCAGGATCCGGGCTACGGAATGGGATATGGCATGGAGCCCAACGGCACGAACGAGTATTGCCCGGGCTGCGGGATGATGGGTGGCTACGGCATGGGCAACGGTATGATGGGCGGCTACGGCATGGGCTCAAGGATGATGCGTGGCCCAATGTACGGGCTCGACATGAGTCGCGAGCAGCGAAAGCAGATCGCCCGAATTCAGTCGGAGTTGCGCAAACAAAACTGGGCCTTGCAGGGCGAGATTCTCGATAGGCAGGAAGAACTGTTCGAGCTGTACGCAGATGAGATGCCGGATGCCAAAAAGATCGGCGCGGTATATGGAAGAATATTCGACCTCAGACGGCGGATGATTGAGGCCACGATCGATGCGCACAACCGCCAGCGTGCGATCCTGACGGATGAGCAGCGAGATCAGCTTCGAAAAGGCCCGTACGGGCCGGGGAACGGAGACTACGGACCGGGTCCACGAGGAATGGGCCATCATCACGGCCATCACATGATGCGCGGATAGAAACAAGGATCAGCAGGCAGGATCCCCTGCTTGCCCCTGTTCTGAAAGCAGGGGGTCCGTCGGTCAAGTCAGTCAATAAACAACTAAGTTGGAAATCGGAAATGAGCGTACATTACGAAGGTGACATGCCTGATACCATGGAAGATCTGAAGCATGGCATTCGCAGAATGCGCGAAGCGTCTCCTGATACTTGGCGTGCGTGGGCAAACTTTGTCGATGCCAGCCTGAAACCCTCCGCCCTAGACTCGAAAACCAAAGAGCTGATAGCGCTCGGCATGAGCATCACCGTCCAGTGCAAGTATTGCGTTGGGGTCCACGTGCAGAAGTGCCTAGACGCTGGCGCGACGGACGCCGAAATCAATGATGTCTGCAAGGTAGCGATGTTGATGGGCGGTGGACCCGCGATGACCTACATCTCGGAAGTGCATAAGGGTGTCGAACTCTATCGGAGCAAACAGAATCAGATCGCCTGAAAGGACGGTACTCGCCGAGTCGAAAGTACGTAGAGCAGGCGCGGCGTAGAGGCGCGACCGGTCTGGGTGGACTATTGGCTGGAGATTGCAGTTGCGATCGCAATTGCAGAAATTATCAAGGTCGCTCCGAACAGAACCGTTAGCAGCCGAACTTTTGCAGCCAGCACCTGCATTCCAATGGAAATATCTTGCGTCTGTTGAGCGATCTGATTTACCACCTTCGCGGTCTCCTGATCACGATTCTCTAAATCATTCAGACGCGAGCGAATATCAATCAACTGGGTTTCCGCTTGGGTAGCAGCGTTTTCTGCGGTCCGTTTAGCTTCCCGCTTTGCCAGCAGGCTGCTCGCCGCGTCGATGATGTCCGGAGCCCGCCTGACTATGCTGCCCCATGGAATCGTTTTCGCTGCCACCGTCAACCATGACAAGGCCATCGCACTCTCTCCTAATATTGGTTTATGCAGCCAGTCGGCCAGATTTAATTCGTTCGTTCGACTGCCATTATCTCTTACCTTCCAAAAGCCTCAGCCGGGTAAACCGTCCACCCGTGAGCGGGTCAGGATCGGAAGATAGATGTATGCGAACAGCATGAAGCCGAGAATCCACAGGACTGCCGACAACATAATCCAAGTCGGATAGTGATGCTGATCGACCATTGGGATCAACACGCGGACGAAAGAAGCAAAGGCCGTTAGGAAGAGCGCCCAAGTCAGCATTTTCGGCGGAGAATGCACGTCCCGGCCCGTGTGGCCGAGTGAGACCCGTCCCATCATGCTGATCGTAACCAGGCCAATGCCACCTACAGCAAAAGTATGAATAGCAAGAAAATAGGCGCCGATGGTCGTTAAGGTGCTCAACGCGTAAAGTCCAAAGCCCAGGACGAGAAACAGATACGCTAGGTAAAGACCCCACAGCAGTGGCTTGGTCCAAATCCCGTAGCTGTGCCAGCCGAGCGCCCGAATGCAGTGAAGCGCGAATAGCCCCAGAGCGAGCCAGCCGGCGACCAATTTGAAGGGGGTAAACGTATCGAGAATGAAAAACATGACGAACAGCGCCATGCTGCATAGGTCCAGCCAGCGGCGGTTCTTGAGTTCCACCGGATAGCCAACGCCGCGCTGAATGAAGTCCGGGATCACCCGCCGGCCCATGGTCAGAATCAGCCCAAGGACCAGATAGAGGCCGGAATAGATCCCCCAGCGGACCCCCTGGTCCAGGAGGCCGAGCGCTCCGGCGTAAAAAAGGATGTTGCCCACGCCGATCAAAAGCAGCTTAAAAAATATTGGCAGCTGACGCCATTGCTTGGTTCTAAATATAGGCATCCCAACGCTGACGCATAGCGCCGCGATGAAGACAAGATCGGCGATGACCGCAATTTCGAGGAGCGCGTCGCCAAAGAAAAAAGCGATGCGCGCTGCCGCCCAGAGCAAAAAAATCGCGCACAGTCTCCCCCCAATGGGGGTCGGAATACCGGTCCAGTTCTTCACCGCCGTGAGCAGGAAGCCGGCGATGACGGCGAGAGCGTAGCCAAATATCAGCTCATGGGCGTGCCAAAGCGAGGGCGACAATCTGGTGAAGCTGATCGGCAGATGGAAGCGGTGCACGCCCAACCAAAGCCCCATGGTGACGACAGCGAGCGCCGAGGCCCCGAGAAAGAACGGACGAAACCCGAGGGCAAAAACGGCCACGGGCTCATGCGTCTTCATTTCCCCTGGCTTAAACATGCCGATCCGTTTACTAAACCTTGGCTGGATCGTAAGCAACTGTACCGCAGCACTTTCACCAGAATTTTAATCACGGGTCAATCTAGTGCTACCAGAGCTTGATCCCCTGATCCACTTCAGGCAGGACTGGCGCGGCCAGTGAGGGCTCTGAATGCCGCGAGGCCTTTCGGATATTTGAGCCCCCCAATTAAATATGCGACCGTGCGGCCCCACCCGTTGCCCAAAGCCCTTAACCGGAGCAATCCCATGTCCCAATCGGCAAAGTTGCGCTACGACGACAAAACCATCGAGCTTCCCATCATCACAGGTTCGGAAAACGAACGGGCTGTTGACATCCGCTCGCTTCGAGGTAACACCGGGCTCGTCACCCTGGATGACGGCTACGGCAACACAGGCGCCTGTCAGAGCCACATCACGTTCATCGACGGAGAGCAGGGCGTCCTTCGTTACCGCGGCTATCCCATCGAGAAGCTGGCGGAGAAGTCTACTTTCGTCGAAACCGCCTACCTGCTGATCTTCGGCGAGCTGCCCACCGAGGCACAGCTTACCGAGTACCGGCGCCTGCTGACGCGCCACCAGTTCATCCACGAGGACATGCGTCATCATTTCGACGGCTTCCCGCCCACTGCAGCGCCGATGGCCATCCTCTCTGCTATGGTGAACGCGGCGGGCTGCTTCCAGCCGGAGCTGCGGCAGCCGGAAGAGGACGACAAGCTCATGGAGGCGGCGGCACGCATCATGAGCAAGATCCGCACCATCGCCGCGGCCAGCTTTCGCAAATCAATCGGAAAGCCCATTAACTACCCGCGCTCGGATCTGCGCTACACCGCGAACTTCCTGCACATGATGTTCTCACTGCCCTTCGACCCTTACGAACCCCCATCGGAGGTGGTGAAGGCCCTGGACACGCTGCTCATTCTACATGCCGACCACGAGCAGAATTGCTCCACCTCCACGGTGCGCATGGTGGGCTCCAGCCGGGCAAGCCTCTATGCCTCCATATCTGCGGGCGTATGCGCCCTTTGGGGACCGCTGCATGGTGGGGCCAATGCGGCGGTGGTCGACATGCTTTCTAAGCTACAGCAAAGCGGCGAAAGCGTCGAAAGCCTGGTAGCAAAGGTGAAGCGTAAGGATTCGGGTGTTCGCCTGATGGGCTTCGGCCACCGCGTCTACAAGAACTTCGACCCGCGCGCGAAGATTATCAAGACGGCCTGCCACGCAGTGCTGAGAGAGCTTGGCGTCAACAATCCCCTGTTGGAGCTTGCACTTGAACTCGAGGAGATTGCACTTCGCGACGACTATTTCCTGGAGCGGAAGCTCTATCCCAACGTGGATTTCTACAGCGGCATCATCATGAGCGCCATCGGCATTCCGATCAATATGTTTACCGTCATGTTCGCCATCGGCCGGCTGCCCGGCTGGATCGCCCACTGGCGGGAGGTGCGTACAAATCCAGATTCACGCATTGACCGGCCGCGGCAAATCTACGTTGGGCCGACCTTGCGTAGCTATGTCCCGTTGGAGAAGCGATAACCCAGGGACAGCCTTGGCTTGCGCATCGGAGTCAATCAGTGCGTCTAAACTAAAGATCAAACAACCGAGGGGAAAAATGGCATGCGATCATCTTAAAGCATTAGATCTTGCGAAGGCCGGAAAGTGGGACCAGGCCCATCAGTTGGTTCAACGCCACTCTGATCGCATGTCCTGTCTGATCCATGCCTACCTACACAGAGTCGAGGGTGACTTGAGCAACGCGAGATATTGGTACGGGCGTGCTGGCGAAAACATGCGCGAGAATACCCTCGAGGCGGAGTTGAGCCGATTGTATGACGCGATCGGTTCGGCTTAAAAACTCAGAACGAATTATAGACTTGAAGCCAAGCCGCTCGGTTGGCTCTTGAGCCAATAACGCTTGGATTTCTGAACGCGTCTCCGCCGTTCTTAGGTGGCCGTGCTTAGAGCCGGGGACCAAAGATCCCTGCCCATGCTTATGGCTGATTCCCGACCCAGGTAGTATCCAGGCAGTCGGGTAACCCGGCAGTAACCAAGCTTCCGGTAGAACGCCTGCGCCTGTTTGTTGTTCTCGCGAACTTCTAGGTAAATCACCGAGATCCCCGCCACAACGGCGGACTTTTCCAGCCATTCCATGAGTCGCCGACCCACCCCGGCTCGACGATACTTCGGTCGGACAGCGAGAAGATCCAGGTGAGCTTCTTCTTCGCCGAATCTCATGATCGCGAAAGCAATTGTTCGGCTTCGGCAACGCGCCACTACTACGACACTGCCTGGAGATTGAACGTGTCGAGCAATCCGCGACCGAGTCCACGACCATCCCAACCCGAGTTCAATCAGGTCTCTCGACATCACCGCCAATATCGCGGCATCGGATACGGTCGCCAGTCGAATTTCGATCGGATCGGACATCGTTCAGGGCAGATGATGCGGAAAATCGGAATTCCGACAGCAGTTTACACAATCGTGAATTTACGGCGCACTTTCAAGTGTAGCCTGGATTTTGACTAGTATACCGTCTTCCGAATACACGCAACTGCCGTGGTCGGATAATTACCGGCATTAGACACTCGCTGGCCCTTACGTCAAGCAGCTACTTTGTCGGTCAAAATTGGATTATGCTCTGGTGCCGCGCGGTCACGAGGGGCATAGCTATGAATCTCGAAAAAGTCATCTTCGGGTTCTTCGTCATCCTCGCGCTCAGCCTGAATCTTTCCTTCTTCATCGGCAGGATCGACGAGCCAGCGCATCACGATGTGATTACCTTTTTTCTCGTGGTGGTCGTGAACATCATCGCAACCGGTCTCAAGCTCGGCGATCGCTCGCAGATCGGCGCGTTGCTGCTTGCGACCAGTCTGGTGGCGGATATCCTGCTCATCGCGGCCGCCATCATCTGGACATTCGCGGTCCACGTCTCGGATGCGGGGATGGTAGCGAGCACGATGGCGATCATCGTCTCGCTCGCGGGTGGTGCCCTGGTCGCCAACATCGTATCGGTGGCCACGGTGGTCGGCGAAACGCTGATGCTTCGCCGTTAGCCGATCCCAGGGCCCGAACCCGCCACTGCCGTCTAGTTTCGCTGCGCGTCATACCCAGCCCGCGACAACCTGGAGGTAATTGCAATGCCGTACAGCACCGACCCACATCGCGTGACCTTCATCGTGTTGCGCTACATGCGAAAACCGATACTGGTTCTGGTATCGGTATACGCAATCTCCATGGTGGGATGGGTGGTGATCCCAGGTGTCAACGTGGAGGGAAAACCCGAGCCCCTCAGCTTCTTTCATGCTTTCTACTTTCTCACCTACACGGCGACCACCACAGGATTCGGGGAGATACCGTACAGCTTCAGTGATGCGCAGCGCATGTGGAGCATCATTTCTCTTTACGCCGGCGTGGTAGCGTGGCTGTACGCCGTGGGCTCAATCATCAGGCTACTGCAGAACCCGCATTTCCGCTACGCGCTTGCGGAGCGCCACTTCGCGCGATTCGTTGCTCGGATCCGAGAGCCGTTCGTCATCCTGTGCGGCTTCGGGAATACAGGTAGCCTGCTGGCGCGGGGACTCAGCGACGCGGGCGTGACCGCGGTAGTCATCGACAAAGATATAGACCGAATCAGTGCGCTCCAGCTTCGCGACTACCGCGTCGCCATGCCCGGAATATGCGCCAACGCGCGGGTCCCGGTGGTCCTGACCGATGCCGGCCTGATGCGGCCAAACTGCAAAGCCATCGTGGCGCTTACCGGCGATGAAGAAGTCAACCTCAAAATCGCGGTGTCCGCGAGACTTCTGAACCCGGCGGTTCAGGTGATTACCCAATCCACCTCGGAGGCGCACGAGGAGGCCATCGCGACGCTCGGCAGCGACGTACACATTGTCGATCCGTTTCAGACTTACGCGCGTTACCTGGGCGCCACTATCGACAATCCGAGCATTTACGTGCTCAACCGTTGGTTGGTGGGAGACAAGGGTGCCAATCTCGACGCCGTCCCGAAACTTCCCCGGGGCAAGTGGATACTCTGCGGCTACGGTCGCATGGGTCGGCGCATTCAGCAGGCGCTGGAAAACCTTCGCATCGAGACCACCATCATTGATCCGGGAATTTTACAAACCGACGACAGCCTCCCCAATTTCTTCCGCTCTCGCGCAAGCCAGACAACGCTCAGAGAGGCTGGAATCGCGCAAGCGACGGGCATCGTCGCGGGAACCGACGACGACGCCTATAACTTGAGCATCCTGCTAAACGCCCGGGCGCTAAACCCGAATATCTTCATGATCGTCCGCCAGGAGCTCCACATGAACGAGCGTCTGTTCAGCGTTGCCGGTGCTCAACTGATTATGCAGCCAAACTTGGTCAGTGCGCGGCGCATCCTTTTTGAACTAATCGCCCCGCTGCTCAAACCTTTTTTTGAACGCGTGCGCGCCTCCCGAATCGACGGCGACGACGGATTTCTGCGGCAAGTATTTGAAGAACTCCGAGAGAACGTTGGCAGCAATGCTGTTCCGAGGCTGTGGACGATTCACATCGATGACCAATCCGCTCCAGCGGTCCATAGCGTTATCGAAACCGCGGGCGAGGTCACGCTTCGGGATATATTCAGAAATCCGAACGAGCGGGAGCAACGACTTGCCTGTGTCGCCCTGGTAGTGCGAAGTGGGGACGATATCCGCGTGATGCCGGATCGAAACCACAGACTGAGCAACGGCGACCAAATCCTGCTCTGTGGCCACGACAAGGATCTTCATCTTCTGGAGGCTACTCTGAATAATGAGTACACGCTCAATTATTTAATCACCGGCGCCGACCAACCTCGAGGCTACGTCATGCAATGGGTGACGCGCAGGCTGAACGGCAGTCAACCGATGGCGACCTGATGAATAGCTCGCCTTGACCTACTGGTGATATCAGCCAGTCCAACCGGTGTCAGAATTTCATTTCTATCTTTCAGTAGAGCGCAACTGGGTTTCCAGGCGATCCAGTTGCGCCCTTCATCTTGAGCGGCGACCAGACGAACAGGAATTCGTACGCCTTATCGGCAACGAGCTGTGATAAATCGAGATTCTCAATGTTCCAGATGCCGCGTTTGGTCATCATGATGATGTGACACTCAAAGGGCTGATCAGACTCTCCGCCAAAGCCTGGCCCAACAGCCTCGGAAGCGAAAGTGTCGGAACCCCAGAGTATGATCTTCCGCGAGGCGAGATAGTCGCAAGCGGAAGTTCCAAAACCGGGTGAGCCGGCGTTGAACTGGGCAATGCGCTTTTGCTTTTCGGCCGCGTCAAAGGTATCCCATTTCGTCGGGTGCCAGATGTTGCCGTGGCCGGTGTATAGAAACACGCAGTCGCCCTCTCCAATGGGATCGATGCCCTGCTTTTTCACCATCGCTCTCACGTCTTCGTCGGTGACGATACCTGGATCTGACAGGTCTTTAGCCTTGGGAATCGGCAGCTGGCCGCCGCGCAGCGCCACCGCATCCAGGAGCACGCCGCGGCAAACGAATCCGATCTCTGCAACGTGCTCAACGCCCAGCGGGCCCAGGCCATACGTGGTGACGTCAGGATTCTCCGCGAAACGGCCGTTGTAGAAGTACGCGCCCTTCGACGTAATTACGCCGATGTGGCCGGGGCCATCGAACTGGGTGCCGATCTGGCCGATTTCCGTGGCAAGATAGTCATCGTTATAAACCAGTTCCTGTTCCCCGAAGGGTCCGCCGGTCGGTAGGCCCGGTATGGTCATGCGCCAGCCGCGCGACCCGAACGCGGGCGCATCCTGCTGGTAAACCTTTCCCAGGGTCGCGACCTTGCCGCGCTTTACCAGCTTCACGGCCTTGAGAACCAGTGCCGGCGTGGTGCGGTTGACGGCGCCCGCCTTGTCGTCTGGGCCCCACTCCGAAGGCGCCCATCTTTCAGTCAGCGGTGTGTCGTTTGCCGCGAGCACAGGAACACAGAGAATCGCGAAAATAAAACCGACGCCCCGCTTTCGAAAGTTTGAACATCCGTTCATGGCGTAACTCCTAAAGCCATTTTTCATTAGAGATATCCCGATTTGAGAGTGCTTTACTACCGATTTAGCACATCAGTTGCGCCGCTCGGTAACCTGCGGCTGCTGAATGTTCCTCTGGGCTCCAAACTCAGAATGGCAACCCACACAGATCTAATTTCTTGGGCACCGATTGCGGATTTTTTCCCAACAGCACCATCGACTCGTGCGGCCACTCGATTTGCCCTTCAGGCTGCTCAATCACAACTGGGGTCGACATCTGGCGCCAGTCAAGCCGCTCATAGAACGGCACCAATGCCGATTTGCAGACCAAAACGCCCAAATCCGCCCCCAGGTTCTTGAGAATGACGTCACCGGCCGTTCTGACTGTAGTGGTCCCGACTCCCTTTCCCTGATGTGTCTTCGCCGTCATCACACTGCCGAGGCAGCCCATCAAAAACGCAGAGTCATCGAGTTGTCCTACGCGTGCAAACACATGCGCAAATCCGACAAGCTCCTCGCCGCTGTACGTCTGGATATCGAAACCCATACCGTCTTTGTCTTGCCAGATGAAAGCATCGATAACGTTCTGATCTTCGGCAAAGAGCTCCCGGCGCCACGCCGCTATTTTCGAAGCCTCCCAATCGGAGGTCCTTCCATGGCCCCGAGCGGAGATTTCGACGCGGAAGGTCATCGCCATTCTGTCGAGCTAAACGAGAGCGTGTTAGGAACTCCTAATCCTGAAACAGGATTTCGTTGCCTACTTGATCGGTAAAAGACTCGACGCCTTCTGATTCAATTGCCTCGACTCCCGCATCCAGCGCCGTTCGGGCCGTGGGGAACGATTCGACCCATATCGACCTAATCCCGAACTCGTTCTCTATGGACAGCTCCCATTCGTCTTCTTCTATCTTCCTGGCAATTACTCCAAGTTTAACACCTTCACACTGCACGTCTTTGCGCAACTCAACCATGACACTGCCTCCCCTCGCGCTTCCAGTCATAGAAGACTGGGCGTCGATTTTTCCAGACTATCGGCTGTCCTCAACGACACCGCTTTAAGTTTGAACGCGCACCAGTATCGCGAAGCCGAATATCCCCTACCTTGCCCGACTAAAAAACGAGAGCGACGCTGAACGACGCTTTGGTACGAACATGGTTCCAGGCCGTCCGGCCAGCGACGTGGCCGGCCCAAGTATCCGCGCTCTTCGCATCGGTTGGCGTGAAAGCTGCGAGCGTATTGTTCCTGGGTATATTGCACACGATCGTCACCACCAGGGCGCCGGTCAGGTAAAGCATGCTGGCGATCAGAAAGCATATGGCGCGCGGATCGTGCCATTGAACCAAAGATACCATCAGGCCCAAAAAACGTCGTCATAAACCATCGGTTCAGAACAGCAACGTTGATGGACTGCATGCCGGCGATTCTCCAGCCGCCGGGAAGACGGGAAAGCGCCTTCATCACGAAGGTGGAGAAGGCAAAAACAATTCCGGCCACCAAGCCACAACCAAGCGCCGCGATACGCATCAAGGCAAAAATCAGTTGATCAATGGACAACATACGGTTCTCCGCTGCGTCATTGGGGATGCTTGAAGATCCCGGACATCAAACACTAAATCAACGGGCGGGAGTAAGCTCCTGCGATGCTCGGGTCCGTGGGCTCTTTTCGAATTACTAATCTCCAGCGGGGACCGCAAGAAAATTCGTTGATGAACTGGCCAGGAACTGGCGAGAGTCCAGCGGCTCAGCATCTTGCTTCGGGCTCCAGGGCAAAGCGTATATTGTGTAAATTTGAGCAGTCAACAGATCGAATATCCCGGTTTTTACATCTTCATCCCAACATTCAAATATGACCCTCGGCCTGACCCGCTGTAAGGTCTTTCTTGCACCCTTGAGTACCGAAAGCTCATTACCTTCTGTATCCACTTTTATCAGCGTTCGCTTATTCTTGATCTTAGGAAAGAAATCATCGAGGGTTTTTTGTTTAACTTTCTCGGTTACCAGGTCTTCAGATCCACCCAGTTTGTTTATAATCTCAGCCTTCGTGGACCCAAGCCATGTTTCGCGTTTCGGATAAGAAAAGTCTACCTGCGCCTCTTCTTCCCCAAGCGCCACCGGCTCCAAGTTCGGAGTCACCTGATTAAGTCTGCATATTTGTCTGAAATATTCATGGCATGACGTATTTGGCTCGAACGTAATGGTCTGCACGCCATGAACAAGAAACAGTAGAGAATGCGTTCCGTAGTTGGCACCAATATCAATGAATAGTTCTGGCATCTCAGATGGCAAACCGATGAGTGATTCGTACGTCTGTTTTACTTCAATATCATGGCCGACTATGGAAACGGCGTTATCCCAATCGAGCCAGAAATTGTCGGAACTCAAAGGCATTAGAATGTTTCTGTTACCGAAAACCACCTTCCAGTTTCCATCTCTTCCTTGAATGTTGCTATTCCTAAAGGTCTTTGCGAAAGCTTGATGAAAAAGAGCCTTCTGGGAGGAATTTAGCTTTAGATACGCCGCGTTCAACAATCGTCTTGACCAAGGGAATGACGCGATTGCTCTGAAGATGTTTCGAACTACATACTTTGCGCCGTCTCTCCCTGCCTCGATAACTTTGGCGATGATTTCCATCGGCTACTCGGGCTATTTGATTCGACTACACCGACGACGGGCAAATAAATGAGGGATAGGCCAATAATCACCGAGAATCCAATAGCTAGACCACCCCTTCCCCTTTTAAACGCTCAAGCTCTGTGTCGGAAATGTCCAGCAATCCCTCAAAGATTTCCTGATTGTGCCTTCCCGGCGTCGTGCCCAGGTGCTTTATCACCCCCGGCGTCCCAGACAGCCTCGGCATGGGGCCCTGGACGGCGAGGTCCCCTAAGCGCTCATCCTGCACTCGGGTAAGGGTATTCCGGACCCAGAACTGCTCTTCGTTGAAGATGTCCTCGATGGAGCAGATGGGGCCGCAGGGGACGTCGCCTTCGGAGCAGCGCCGGATCACCTCTTCGCGGTCGTAGCTCGAGGTCCAGTCGGCGATGATCCCATTGACCTGGTTGCGGTTGGCGAGGCGACTCTTTTTGAGACCAAAATTGCCGCGATCGGCAAGCTCAGGCTGATCCAACACTCTAGCCAGGCGCTCGAACATCTTGTCGTTGGTGCAGGCAATGGCCACCCACTTGCCGTCCTTGGTGGGATAGTGGCTGTGAGGGCACGAGTTGTAGGTCTCGGTGCCGGTGCGCTCGCGCACCTGACCGGTCTTGTCGTAGACCGCGGCGATTTCGTCTAAGAACCTGAAAATCCCGTCGTGCAGTCCGATGTCGATGTATTGCCCCTCACCGGTCTGGTCCGCCGATCTGAGCGCGAGCAGGATCCCGTATGCGCCGTAGAGTCCGGACAAGTAATCCGCGAGCGTGGTGGACCCGGCAATTAGCGGAGGCGTGTCGGGCGTGCCGGTGATGTAAGAGAGCCCTGCGTAGGCCTGGGCGATGCGGGCAAATCCGGGGAGATGACTCTTTGGCCCTTCCTGGCCGTAGGCCGAGACCCGAAGCATGACGAGCTTTCTGTTGACATCCTTCAACGCATCGAATCCCAAACCCCACCTCTCAAGCGTGCCCGGGCGAAAGTTCTCCACCACCACGTCGGACTTCACCACCAGTCTTCGAAAAATGTCTGCGCCTTTTGCAGTTTTGAGATCAAGGGTGATGCATTTCTTGTTGCGCGCGTCGTTGAGCCACCAATAAGTGTCGCCAGCGTCGCTGGGCGTACCGAGCTGGCGCAGATAGTCGGGTATGTCCGGCTTTTCGATCTTGATGACCTCTGCACCGAATTCCGATAGGCATGTGGCAGCGAAGGGCGCAGCGATGAAGGTGGCGATATCGAGAATGCGGATGCCTTCGAGCGGTGGTGGCTTGTGGCTCATTGCGTTTTTGTCCCTTTCAGACTTTACTTCTCATTGCGGCCGCGATCGCGCAGTGTAATGCAGATAACTAATCGCCCAAAACGCCGGCGGCGCGGCTTAATCCGGAAGGCTCCTATTAGGGCCCTGGAGAGCGTGATCGAGATGCCGCCAGTCAAATGAGGACTTCAGCGAACAACAAAGGAGCGCCGCTCCCTCCCAACGAGCAGGAGAGGCTCCAAGCTTTGCGCGAGCTTCGGATTCTCGACACCGAAGCGGAGAGCGCATACGACGATATTACTCTGCTCGCCAGTTATGTCTGCGGCACGCCGATTTCGGTGATGAGCCTGGTTGACGAAAACCGGCAATGGTTCAAATCGAAAGTCGGGCTGAACGCCTCAGAGACTCCCCGTGACCAGGCATTTTGCGCTTACGCGATTCTCAATCCAGACGAGACTCTGGTCATTCCGGACGCCTCCACCGACGAGCGTTTCCGGCACAATCCCCTCGTCACCGGCGATCCGAATATCCGTTTCTATGCCGGCGTTCCACTAAGGACCGAAAGCGGTCACGCCCTCGGCACGCTTTGCGTCATCGATCGCGTTCCGCGCCAGCTGGGGGACGCAGAGGTGCTGGCGCTGCGCGCGCTGGGTCGCCAGGTCATAAGGCAGCTGGAGCTACGTCGAGCACTCGACCAGCTCGACAAATATCGCGCTGAGCTCGAAGCATTGAATCGGGACCTAGAGCGCCGCAGCTTAACGGATGCTCTGACGGGTCTTTGGAATCGCGCGGCGTTTGAGCGCCGTCTGGGTGAAGAGATTGCCCGCGTCCGCCGGAGCGCTGAACCCATCGGGTTGCTGTTTATCGATGCCGATGCCTTCAAAGAGTATAACGACACCCACGGCCATCCGGCGGGTGACGACGCGCTGGTTCGCATTTCCAGTTTGATACGCGCCAACAAGCGGGAAAACGATTTCGAGTGCCGCTACGGTGGCGAGGAATTTGCCGTGTTGCTGCCCAGTACCGATAAGGATGGCTGCGTGAAGACCGCGGAACGTATACGGAAAGCCATCGAGTCAGCGGAATGGCCGCTGCGAAAGGTGACAGTGAGTATTGGTGTTTCGTCGCTCGACGGAAAGACGGCCGACGGCGAGAGGTTGGTCTCTGTCGCCGATGTCTGCCTCTATAAGGCCAAGCACCAGGGGCGCAATTGCGTAATCGCGGAAAGCGTCTGAGATCCACCCCGCACGGGGACGGATGACAACCCAACTTCACATATCTGCGGCAACCCTTTAGCTCTTGCTGCGATATGCCGCCGCGGGCGCCCGAAGATAATTGATCTCTGCGGGTGGGCGCCCTCGACCGAGGATCTCTTTCCAATGCGGACACCACTCGCAGCGTAGGATGATGTCGTGGAGCATTCTAGCCGGAACGAAAGGACGTATTATGCGAGTACACGGCCCATCAGGGCGTTCGCCCAAAAACGTTTTACACATCTACACATAACGTCGCCGCCCGTCACCAGTCTCGGCGCGCTGCAGCGGTATCTGAATTAAGCGGCACTCGAGAATGGAGAGGCGGGATCCGCTTTGCGACCAATAGGGTCCGGCGGGAAGACGCACGCCTTTTCATCGCCTGAGTAGGCCTCAATCGTGCCAGGACGAATGTTACGCGGGCACTGATCCAAGAGAATGAAAAGCGCGAGCCAATCGGGCGGCGATTTTTGCCAGGGATCTGGCCGGACGGAAAGCGCAGTGCGCACGGCAGCTCCGAAGCGCTGTTTGAATTTGGCGTTCACGCCGGGACCGGCGGCAATTCAGAGTTCGATACGCTCCTCAATATTCGCGGTTGAGCGGTACCGCCCCCTGAATCAGAACTCGCGGACGGCCTCTCCTTCTTAAGCTCGCACCCAATCGGGACTCCCTCAAGGCATGGCGACGTGGGACAACATTATGGTGGCGAAGCCGAGTACCAAGAAAAAGCCGCACATATCGGTAACGGTGGTGAGAATCGGCCCCGAGGCAACGGCCGGGTCCACGTTCATGCGCTTCAACAGCAGTGGCACGGTGCCGCCAATGGAGACCGCCACCACCGTATTCACGGCGAGGGCGCCGCCTACCACCAGGCCCAGATACGGGTTGCCTTTCCAGGCCCAAGCGGCGCCTGCGATCAAACAACCGAGCACTGTGCCGTTGATGATTCCGACGGACACCTCCTGCAGCCAGACGCGCAACGCTTCAAAAGGTTTAACCACACCCAGCGACAGCTCGCGCATGCTGACTGCAACAGCCTGGTTGCCCGAGCAGCCGCTCATGTCGGAGACGATGGGCAGGAACACGGCCAGTGCGATCGCCGCCCTCAAGGTGTCTTCGTAAAAAGCTATAACGCTTGCGGCGATGACATTGAGCACTATATTGAGGCTGAGCCACGAGAGCCGACGCCTCGCGCGGGTCAAGACCGGCATGGTGCGGATCTCGTCACCCCCAATGATACCCTGTGACTTGAGGAAATCCTGGTCGGCGCGCTCGGTCAGCGCCTCCTCAACTGCGGAACGGCGCACCATGCCGATAAGGCGTTGGTGCGCATCTACTACCGGAACGGCGTGGAAGTCGTGGCGGTCGAAAAATTCTTCCAGATCGTCGAGGTCAGTTTCCGCGCCAACGTAAAGCGGCGACTTGAGAACATCGGCGAGCGGCGTAGTGCGCGCGCTGAGCACCAAGTCGCGCAGATCCAATACGCCAACCAGCGCGCCCGACGGCGAAACCACGTAAACGTGTGCCTCCTGTCCGACAGCCTCCTCGGCAACCCGCGCGCTCAGGTCGTCAAGCGCTTCGCCCACGGTTATGTTCTCAAGGTAGGCGGAGTACTCCGTCATCATCAGGCCACCGGCGGAAAAATGCGGGTAGCGAATCAGCTCTACCACGTCGGCAGCTTCTTCCGGATCCATCTCGGCGACGATGGCGGCGGCGTCTTTCTCTTCCATTTCCGCAAGCACGTCCGCCTGCTCGTCGCTCTCCATCTCGTTGAGAATGGAGGCCGCGGCTTTGGCATCCATCTGCTCGATGATGTCCGCGGCGTGCTCTTCTGGGATTTCTTCGATGAGGTCGGCGGCTTCAACCGGTGGCAGAGTCGTCAGCACCCGCTCCTGCTCCTCCTTGGTCAGGCGAAGCAGCGCCCTGAAGGCTTCGCTCGGCCCTATGGCCGACATGTATTTTTCCAGCCGCTTGGCGTCTCCAGCTTCGGCCAGCGCTTTTAGCGCTTCCCATGGCCGCAGCGCGGTGTCGGTATGCATGAGCGTCGTCCTCCAAGCCAATCTTTAACGCTTGTCCTCGGTACCGCGAAACTTTGCCGCGGCATTGTAGCGCGCGATGTTCCCGCGTCTGCACCCTGCTAACAGACGAAAGGATAGTTGGCGCGGAGGAATAATCTGCAAAACGGAAAATGCCGTCCGGGTTGGAAGCTCGTTTTTCAGGCGCGGCGCGAGCGGAGCCGTATTTCCTAATTGTTATATACTCACGCGCCTAATCCGCACTCGCGCCGGCGCTGCCGCCGTCCCGGAGCAATGAAATGCTGATGTCCGCCATCGAGTACCGCGAATCCCTGCGGGCTCTAAGACCCACCGTATTCGTCAACGGGCGTAAGGTGGAGAGTATTGCCGAAGACGAGATGCTGCGTCCCGGTATCAACGCCATTGGCGTTAGTTACGACTACGCGCTCAATCCCAAGTACGAACAACTCGCGCTCGCCGAGCAGCATACCAGCGGCAAGCAGGTGAACCGATTCCTGCACATCAACCGCAACACATCCGACCTTCTTGCCAAACTCGAGTATGTGCGTCTCGTCTGCCAGGAGACCGGCTGCGCCATGCGTTACCTGGTAATGGACGGCTTCAACGCTGTATTCCAGGCGACTTTCCGCATCGACGAAGACCACGCTACCGAGTACCACCCGCGCTTCATCGAGTACATGCACGGAGTGCAGGATAGAGACCTTACCGTGGGCATGGCGATGACGGATGCTAAGGGCGACCGGTCACTGCGGCCCCACGCCCAGCCGAACCCAGACGCCTACGTACACGTGGTGGAACGGCGAGCGGACGGAATCGTCATATCCGGTACCAAGGCCATCGTCACTTCGGCGCCTTACGTTCATGAGCTGCTGGTGATGCCGGGACGCGCGATGACGGAAGATGACAAGGATTTCGCCGTGTGCTGCGCGCTGCCGCTGGATGCCAAGGGCCTCACCATCGTTGCCCGTCCGGCCGGACGTCCGGGCGAGAGCGGCGCCGTCTTCAGCGGCAAGTACGGGCAGTCCACCGGCGTATGCATGTTCGACAACGTATTCGTTCCCTGGGAGCGGGTGTTTCTTTGCGGCGAGTGGGAGCATTCCGAGTTCCTGACCAAGTCTTACGCCACCCATCACCGTCATACCTGCATCGGCGCGCGGGCGGGATTCGGCGATCTGCTGATCGGTGCGGGCGCGCTGATGATTGAGGCCAATGGGCTCTGCATGAAAAGGAATTCCAACCTGCGTGACACCATGGTTGAACTCATCACGACGGTGGAAAGCTTCTATGCCTGCGGTGTCGCAGCCTCGGTATATGGCATCAGGGACCCGGCAGGGAACGTGGAGCCGGAGCCCGTGTACTCGAATATCGGCAAGCTCCTGCTCGCCACCAAGATCTACGACATGCATCGCCTAGCGCATACGGTCTCCGGCGGGCTGGTGGTGACGCTGCCTTCGCCAGACGAGGATCACAATCCCGAAACCAGCGCCGATCTGGCAGCCGTTTTGCAGGCGCGGCCCGACGTGCCGTATGCAAAGCGGGCGCAGGTGGCGCGCTTCATCGAGGACATCACGGCATCTTATTCCGGCGGCTGGATGTCCACCATCAGCCTGCACGGCGGCGGATCGCCGGAAGCGATGAAGCGCGAGATCCACCGGCGCTATCCCATCGTGGAGCGCCAGGATCTTGTGGAGCGGCTCATGAGCCGCGGGGCCTTGAGCGAAAACCCGGCGGAATCGGAGCAACCCGGCCAGTGCTGCGACGCCGGCTGCACGCCGCCAGAAGCACCGGTGGTGCCGGGTGTTCGAAAGATCGCGGGAACGGGTGATTGATTTAGGATGCGCCGTGCACACCATTGCGATCGTGATCGACTGATGTTGCTTGTAGCACTACCTGCGTCAATCAAGTCAACGAAAGTTGAATGTCAAAAGATCTGAAAAGACCGGCAGGCTTTGGCCTTCTTTTTGTCGCCGTCATTCCGTTGAAATTGCTAATTGGGGGCTCAGGGTGGTGGGGGCTGGTGGTCATTGCGCTCGTCGCTCTCGGTGTTTACTTCATTCGAAGGGCCGAGACTGGTGAAGAAGTGAGCACGCCCGAATATTACGATTACGTGATGGAACAATTCGAGAAGAAAGAGGAAGAACAAAAAACACACGAGACAAAATACTAAACACTTGTGTTTTACTGGATTCCCGCTTCCGCGGGAACGACGACGTTCCTTTCGAACACGGCACGACCTGGACCGGTAGGTGATTGGCGATTCGTGATGAGCGGCTCCGGAGTGGACTAATCGCCCCGATAAATGACACACGAAAGACGAAATACGACATACCAACCAGGCACGGACGCCATTGAACGACTTTAAGCCCAATGCTCTGAAACAAACCGGCTCGTTAAAGCTCCCGCCGCTAAGGCTCTACAAGACTCTCGCCATCGGCGCGGTGGGTGGGGCAATCTTCTTTTACTTCCAGATGCCGCTGGCCTGGATGATGGGGGCGATGGTGATCTGCACCATCGCCTCGCTCTCCGGAGTAAAGCTCCAGGTGCCCGGGATGCTGCGCTCGGTGATGGTGAGCGTGCTGGGGGTGCTGCTGGGCAGCACCTTCACCCCGGAGGTGGTGGATAAGGCCTCCCAATGGCCGGTCACCATGCTAAGTCTTGCGCTCTACATCGTAGTGCTGACCGGGTTGCTTTATCTGTACTTCACCCGCTTCCTTAGATACGACCCGGTGACCGCCTTTTTCTCCGCAACGCCTGGCGGTCTCAACGAGATGGTCATTGCCGGCAGCGCCATGGGCGGCGACGAGCGCACCATCGCCCTGGTGCACGGCGCCCGGGTGCTGCTAGTGGTGATGGTGATCCCTTTCTGGTTTCGGTACACCGACGGTGAGCGAGCGATCACTACGGCGGTGGGGCCCTCCATTGCAGGCACTTCCCTGGTCGACATCGGCATACTCGTGACCTGCGCGGTGATCGGGGTGTTGTTCGGCAGGCTCCTTCGGCTGCCCGCCTACAAAATCGTCGGACCCATGATGGCGAGTGCCGGGGTGCACATCGCCGGGCTAACAAGCTCCGCACCGCCGTGGGAGATCGTCGCCATTGCTCAGGTGGTGGTGGGATCCTCGGTGGGCGCGAGATTTTCCGGGGTTCCCTTGGAGCGGGTGCTGAAGACCATTGCCGCTTCCGTTGGCGCGACCGCGGTGATGTTGGCGACCACGGTGTCGTTCGCGCTAGTGCTGTCGCCCATCTCCGGTCTGGCGATGGCGCCCATCGTGCTCGCCTTCTCGCCGGGCGGTCTGGCGGAAATGAGCCTGATCGCGCTCTCGCTGGGCATCGAGACTGCGTTCGTGGCCACGCATCACGTGGCGCGCATCGGCATGATCGTCATCGCCGCGCCGCTGGTGTTCAAAGCGCTGGGGGTGAGGGTAAAGAAAAGTGAGTGACATGTGACATGTAAGAAGTAATTTGTAATTCGTGATTCGTGATTAGTACGCCGTTCGAACGTTCGGGGCAAAACCGGTGTCCGCGGCGCACCCTACGAGTACCGCGTCATTCCCGCGAAAGCGGGAATCCAGTCAAACGAATTAAAAAAGCGAAGCTTTTTCTCATCCGTTGCGCGCGGTGCAGCTTATGGCGTGGTATTTAGCGGAGTCGGTCGACAGCGGCGCAATACGCTTCGCTATTGCGCCCTACGTCTACCTTTTCGGCATCGTCGATCGCATTGACGGCCGATCGAGGAAGTTGTCGTACCAGGCAGAAAGGTTTGGACGGCCGTCGCGCCAGTCGAAATCGTCCAGGAACGCGTCGGTGAAACCTACGCTGCAGCCGAGCGCGATCTGCGCTACGCGGATCCGGTCGTTCAGTAGTGCCTGATCCCTGTCAAAAAAATCGAAACAGCGCGCGGCGCGCGCATGCTCGACTTCCATAAGCCACTGAAAGCGCTTCGATTCCGGCCGCCTGTATTCCCGCGCCCAGGTAGAGACGCCATCCAGGCAGCCAAAGATGCGACCCTCCTCCGCGCGACCGACGAGGTCATTGTTAGCAGCGAGCAACTTATTTCCCGGCTGTAGCGCATCGAGATGCTCGAGAATGATTCGCGTCTCGGAGAGGATTTCTCCGCTATCGGTCCGAAGGGTCGGAACCTTTCCCGTGGGGTTATGCGGGAGCAGAACGCTTCTTGGATCCCGCACCGTCACCACCTCGATGTCTATCCGGCTGTCGAGCCCCATCTCTATCGCGGCCACGCGGACGATTCGCGCATAGGGCGAATTGACGGTGATGAACAGTTTCATCGTCTACTACGCAATCCGGTCAACGCCCCGGAGGTAGCGTGTCCTCCAGGATTGGATCGCCGTGCTCCGGCATCTCCTCAGCAAGGCGCGTGAGCAACCATTCACGAAATGCGCTGACGCGCGGATCGTCGCCGCTTTCTTTCGGGTAGATAAGAAAATAACCGCTGTCGCTAGGCAGATCGATTTCAAAAGCAACGATGAGACGTCCTGCATCCAGATCGGTCTCGACGAAGCGACGGTTGGCGATGGCAACGCCGGCGCCGGCCACCGCAGCGCTCACCGCCAGCGGCGTTGTCTGGAATCGAAGGCCCCTTTTGGGGTCGACCCCTTTGACTCCGGCAATGTGCAGCCAGTTGCGCCATTGGCCCATGCGCGGAATGGAGTGAAGCAGAGTTACGTTGCGTAAATCGCTTGGGGTTTCCAGCGGGTGCTCTTGCAACAGCCTGGGGCTGCAAACCGGCACCAGTTCTTCCGCCATGAGCTGATGCATGACCAGATTCGGCCATGAACCCGAGGTGCCGTACATAATCACCACGTCGGTATCCGAGGCGCCGAAATCGATTTGCCTGGTGATCGGCGTCAGGGTCAGCCGCACGTCGATTTCGGGATATTCGTCGTGAAAATCAGAGAGGTGGGGAATGAGCCAGCCCACGGCGAAGGTGGGCGCGCAGCCCAGGTTCAAAGGCGCATCGGCGGTACGCCGGGCGAGCCTGCGGCTTGCGCTGTCGAGCTGGTCCAGTGCGCCGCTCACCGCCGGCAGGTAGTCCTTTCCCTCCGGGGTCAGGGAGACGTTTCGAGGCAGGCGGTTGAAAAGCTTCACCCCGAAATAGTCCTCCAGGGTCTTGACCTGGTGACTGACCGCCGAGGCGGTGACGTTCAGCTCCAGGGCCGCCTGGTTGAAACTCAGGTGCCTGGCTGCGGCCTCAAAGGCCCGAATCGCGTTCAGCGGTGGGAGATGGCGCATCTACGGATGAAAAATTCTCAGCACCTGACTGAAAAAGTATCGTTTGTGAGCAGGGAGATCCCTGACTATCTTAGATCTATAAGGCCGATGTCATAGGAATTAAGTACTAGATAAGAGTGAATTTTACTCAATAGGAAGGAATCTTGAAATGACCACGCACACGATTCGCAGAGAGCGAGACTTTCTCGAAACCCACGAAGTAAGCGAGACGGCAGGCAAGCGCAGGTCCGGGCCCGTGCGGGAATTTCTCCGCGAAGCGGGGGCGAGTATCCGCGGCATCTTCGAAGCCCCTCTCCGTCACGTCATGGGCCCTCGGGCGGACAACTCGCTGCATTCCCTGGATGAGACGATGCGGCGAGACATCGGCCTCTAAGGACTTCCCTGAGGGGCTCACAAGGCCCCGATTCCGCTGCCGCCCGCCGCACGGCAGCGGGCTATGCGTCAAAGCGGCTATCCCTACCTCTCTTCCGTATTGACCGCCCGCGAGCCGGGCGGTTTTTTTCCAGGCCGGGTAAGGGTTCACGACGCCTTTGAGAGCAACCTTGGCCGCCAGGTTGCGGCGCCGGTTAAAGCAAGGATTTTTGGCGGATTCGCCCGCAAGCGAGCAGTGACCAAGAGCGTAGGCGTGGTTCGCGCGCCGCTTCGGGCATCTCAATAGCCTGAGTCCTGGGCCGCCTTCTTTTGCTTCCCAGCGGCATCCTTGAGCACGTTCTCAACCTCGCGGGCCTTGTCGATGGCCTCGACCTGGTCTTTCCAAACGTGCTCCTTGACTCCTCCTTCGTCGTCCTGGCTTGAGCAGCCAATCAACAACAGCCCTAGGGCGAGAAGCAATGTGAGGCGCAAATATAAGCGATTCATGGCCCTTTCCTCTCCGGTTCTGCCGCGACGGAAGGCCGCCGCGTTTGGGGTCACCGGAAAGTGTAGTCGGCGCTACGCGGCCAAGAGGGAGGGGAAAAAGGAACTTCTGCCGACAGGGCGCCGTGCCCGATGGCCAGGCCTGATTGCTTCGCGCGCTGGCGCGTTGTTACAGGAAACGCCGATGCTGACAGCGACTCTAGGCCACGATCGCATCAACGCACGGGTCGCCATTGCGGCGAAACAGGCTGCGAAAAAAGTCCGGTCGATCGCTGCCGGGGGGACGGATCAGCATATTTCTGCCATCTGATGATCTTGAGTGGGAAAAAAATTTGGGATAGCTGCTCAAAATACAGTCTCTTTTTCCAATTTTCTCCCACCGACTCACACAAGCGCGAGTTTCTGCGCAGCCTGGGAAGCGGAAATGCACTAGGCAACTTCTCCATGCGATGCGCAGGTGTGAAAGGCGGATTACTCGCCGCTGAATTTTGGCTTTCTTTTTTCCGCAAACGCCGCTTCCGCCTCCCGGTGGTCCTTGCTCATCCACAGATCGGCAAAGGTCTGCTCGGCAATCTGACGAGCCGCGTCGCGGGATTCAGAGAACGCGCTCCTCAACACCCGTTTGGTGGCGGCCAGCGAGAGCGGCGCCGCGGATTCGAGCCCGGCGGTGAAGGCAAGGGCCGCGTCCAGAACCGGAGCGTCAATCACCACTTCATTGATCAGTCCAAGACGCCTCGCATCAGCTGCCGTTACCGGTTCGCCGCTGGTCAGCAGGTGCATGGCGACCCCGTAACCGCAGCTTTGCGCCAGGCGGTCGATGCCGTGCCAGCCGGGGATCAGACTCAGCTTGACGTAGGGAAAACCAATCTTGGCCTCGGGAGCAGCGAGACGAATGTCGCAGGCGAGCATCAGCTCGGCGCCGCCGCCCAGCGCATAGCCGTTGACGGCGGCGATCACCGGCACCGGAAGCGATTCCAGATGGTCGAGAAGTTTGCGCGGTCGCGCGAACGCCCTATTGAGCTGCTCGCGGGTTTTCAAATCCCGGTACTGCTTGATGTCGCCGCCGGAGCAGAAGAAACGGTCGCCTGAACCGGTCACGATGACCGCGCGCAGCGTGGCGTCTTTCTCTAGCGGCGCGATGGCCCGCTCAAAGGCCTCGGTAACCTCGCGGCTGATGGAATTGCCCGCGTGCTCGCGGGTGATGGTGATCACCTGCGCCGCGCCACGACGCTCGCTGGTGAGGACGTCAGAGCTCATCGCGCTCGACGAAGTGCAGCAATAATCCCCCCAGCGAAGCGGGATGCACGAAGCCGATGAGCGCCCTGCGCGATCCCGGCCGGCCCTTAAAATCGATCATGCGAAGTCCTTTTCTGGCCAGGTCCGGCAACAGCTGGTTGATGTTCGGGGTTTTCAACGCAATATGATGCAGCCCGGAGCCGCGACGTTGGATGTAGCGGCCGATCGCACCGCGGTCGCCGCGGGTATTTCCCGGCTGGTTCGGCGGGGGTCCGGAGTGGTCGGCGTTCTCAGGCATGGGGTCGAAGGGCTGAAGAAACTCGAGCTCGAAATCGCCGGCGGTGAGAAAGCTGACGCGCAGTCCCCCCATCGGCTGCGGGGGTCGGTTGTGATACACCACGCCGTACTTGTCGGAGGTAAACGACTCCACGGCCATCTGCACTTCCATATCGGTCTGGGTGCTCTCCAGCGGACAGCCCAGCTTGCCGCTGAATACCGCAGCGGCCCGATTGTTGTCGGATGACGCTACACCCAGGTGATCGATACGTTCCACATAGGGCGATCCCCCCACGGCAACGACCAGCGGCTCGCACACGCGCAAGCGCACGCCGCAGGTCGCATCGAGTCCGAGTTCCAGCTGGCGCACACCGTCAATTCCCTCGCATAATGCGCCATCCACCGCAGGAACATCGATTGCCTTCAGATAGGCCGTCGGATCGGGCGCGGCAATTGCGATGTGGTGCACCCCGGGCCTCGAATCCGCGCCCAGAAAAGGATGACCCGCCTCAAATACCGCGAGGGCCGTTCTGCCAACGGTGAACAGCGGCACCTCGCTGCCATCGCCCAGCGATCCGCTTTTATTCGCCAACCCCAGTTCGCCGTTGAATACGCGCGACGCCGCGGCAACGTCGCTTACCGCGACGGCGACATAGGCCACTTCCGGCACGTTCACGCGGACTCCTTCCCTGCGTCGCTCACCATGACCACTCCGTCCTTGATTAGCGCGGCAATCTCGTCGTCGCCGATGTCGAGTTCTCGCAGAACGACTTCACTGTGTTCTCCGAGCAGCGGTGGGTGGACCTTCACCGTTTCGTTACCGATATTTTCCATACGCAGGGGATTGGAAAGCTGACGCAGGGTGCCAATCACCGGGTGGTTTACTTCTTCGGCCAGCCCCAAGTGTTTTACCTGAGGATCATCGAACACCTGATCCATGGTGTATACAGGGCCTGCCGGCACTCCCGCGTCGATGAACTCCTTTGTCCACTCGATAGCGCTTCGGGTGGAGAGACGCTGGTTCATGATTTCTCGAAGCGCGTCGCGGTTCGTTGCCCGGGCGGTGTTATCCGCGTAGTCCGGATGATCTTTGAGATGCTCGAGACCGAGCAGCTCGCACACCTTGACCCACATACCCGGCGTGGCCGCTCCAAGATTGAGCATGCCGTCGGCGGCGGTAAAGGTACCGTAGGGAAAGATAACCGGATGATCGTTGCCAGCGCGCTGCGGAACGTCCTCAATGCTTAAGAAACGCTGGCCCTGAACGCAAAGCATGCCCACCAAACTCGCCAGCAGGGAGGTATCCACCCGCTGGCCGGCGCCGGTTTGGTGACGCTGGACGAGCGCTGCATTGATGCCGATGGCGAGCCACATGCCGGCGACCAGATCGCCTATGGGCACCCCCACCCGAGTCGCTTCACCGTCGCGGGGGCCGGTGATGCTCATGAGCCCCGACATCCCTTGAGCAACCTGATCGAATCCCGGCCAGCTGCCGTAGGGTCCGTCTCTGCCGAAGCCGGTGATGGAGGCGTAGATGAGCCGCGGATTCTTCGATTTGAGTCTGTCGTAGGCAATCCCGAGCTTGTCCGTCGTGCCCGGTTTGAAGTTCTCGACCAGTACGTCCGATTTGCAGGCGATGCGATGCAGCAGCTCGAGTCCTTTTGGATTGCGAAAGTCGATGGCGAGGCTGCGCTTGTTTCGGTTCACGCTTAGATAGAAAACGCCGTCGCCGTCGTGAAACGGGCCCCATGCGCGAATCATTTCCCCATCAGGCGTGGGCTCGACCTTGATCACGTCGGCGCCGAGGTCACCGAGAATCATACTGCAGAATGGGCCGGACAGCGCCCGAGTCAGGTCGAGCACGCGCAGGGATTCAAGCGGTCGAGGCATAGTATTTAAAGCGCCGCGCGTTGTATCGGCGGTGAATCGAGCGCGGCCATCGCAATTCCTTAGCGGGTTTTTTTAGATCGCCAACACGCGTTGGCATAATAATAGGTTCTCTCTGATCGAACCAGAACTTCGTTTTAACCGTAAGGATTCTCACCATGGAAAGCGCAATACAACTCTTGAATTCGATGCTCATGTCTCTCGGTGTCGAGGCCTGGGTCGCGGAAGTGTTCATCATCGTCTTTCTCACCCTGGTGGTGAATTTCGTTCAAAGGCGCATCGTCAAGCGCTTAGGCGCGAGAGTTCGAAGGACCCCCAACCCCTGGGATGATGCGCTGGTCGGCTCCATCGACCGGCCGCTGACGGTGCTCATCTGGATTGTCGGCCTTGCCTTCGCCGTAAAGATTATTCAGGACGTCAAGCCCGCGGCGATTTTTGAAGCGGTGTGGCCGATTCGCGACGTCGGCGTAATCGCCTGCATGGCCTGGTTCCTGACTCGCTTCATCCAGCGGGCCGAAAACAACATCGCCGCTAGCAAGGAGGCCAGGGGAGAGACATACGACCGCACGACTCTCGACGCTATCGGAAAACTGCTGCGCCTGTCGGTCATCATCACCGCGGCGCTGGTGGCGTTGCAAACGCTCGGTTACAGCGTCTCCGGTGTGCTCGCTTTCGGCGGCATCGGAGGTCTGGCCGTTGGCCTTGCAGCGCGCGAGATGTTGGCGAACTTCTTTGGCGGACTCATGGTTTACATGGACCGGCCTTTCGCAGTGGGCGACTGGGTGCGCTCACCCGACCGGGATATCGAGGGCACGGTGGAAAAGATCGGCTGGCGCCTGACGGTGATCCGCGCTTTCGACAGCCGGCCCCTTTATGTACCCAACGCCACTTTCACCAGCATCGCGGTGCAGAACCCTTCTCGCATGCACAATCGGCGCATCTACGAGACCATCGGCGTTCGCTACGACGATGCCTCGAAGATGGAGGACATCTTGAAAGAGGTCAAACAGATGATCGGGAATCATCCCGGTATCGATACTAACAAGACCCTTATGGTGAACTTCAACGCCTTCGGCGCGTCGTCGCTGGATTTCTTCATCTACTGCATGACCAAGACCACAGCGTGGGCCGAGTATCACGCGGTGAAGCAGGACGTGCTTTTTAAGGTGTTCGAGATCATCGATCAACACGGCGCGGAGATTGCCTTCCCCACACGCACGATTCACGTGCCGGAGGGAATATCAGCGCCGCAGAGCATGGAAGCGCAGGCGGCGTGATAGATCGGGAGCGGAATGTCAGCAACAGCGCATCGTCACGGAGGGTGCCTCGTGCGCGGCGGCGTAGTTATGGCGGATCCTCGGGAACGCGTATGCGTTCCATCAGATAGCAGAGGCAATCCTGACGCACGATGCGCGCGTCGGTGCTGATGAGCGCCGGCATCACAGGGACCGCGGTCACCATTCGACCCTCGTCCACGGTGAAATAACGCCCGTAAAGATCGCGATCGCTGGAACCGGTGACACGCAGTCGCGCGTTGCTGTTTGGCCTGACTTTACCGAGTATGGTGCCCGCGGGCAGCTCGTTGAAATTGAGCTGGTCGAGATCAGGCAGCAGGTCGAAATCCGAGCCGTCTCCGAAGCCAAACGACACCTCCTCCGGGATTTCCACTACCGCCGCCGTGTGAAACAAATCGATATCGCCGGGATGCAGGTGCACCTGGTCGAGACCGTCCCGCGCCAGCGCGTCTTCCAGGTACGCCAGCGCGTGCTCCACACCACCCGGTCGGTCGGGCATACCGCACTCGATGACGACGGCAGGACAGAACTCGCCGAAAGCGCGCGTTTCTACGGTCGGCGGCTTATCCGCAAAAACGACGAAATGACCAAAGCGGCTGGCGAGCGCCAAGTGTGCGGGATCCATTAGGTTCACACAGGCGTGGTGTGGGTTGGTTCCCGAAGTGTTGTGGACATCGATACAGGCAACGGGGTCGAGGGCACGCATTTCCTCGATGACCCGAGCGGCCATGGCGTACTCGGGCCCATGGCCGCCGCTCCAGACGCGGTTGTAGTCCGGCTGCCCGTCCAGAGAGCGGAGGTTCTCTTTCGCCGCCTTAACGTTGCCGATAAAGAGCGACAAGCTTCGCGGCAGCTCGCCCCCGAGATGTCGCTTCAGCAGCGCGCGGACGGTCTCCCAGCCAGTGGTTTCGTTGCCGTGGAGAAGCACCGAAACGTAAAGCGGACGGCGCTTCCGCCCGGCTATATGTATCAGGGTCGGGCCCTCCAACACCTCGTGGACCCGCGAAGCGTCCCGCTCCAGGAGCCCATCGGGCGGATGATGAAGAATCTCTAGCACGAAAATCGTCGTCGACTATGAAAGGCGGCGGATTATAACGTCCGCATGAACCCTCGGGGGTTGTCCATGCTCAATCAGGGACGCCTCCCAAATGCGGCACCGGTCTCAGTGTGCGCCCGCGGACGGCATCTATACTTTGCCTGCAGGCGGCGGCAAAAGAGCGGAAAACAGAACACCCCGTGACGGCATTTCAAAGCAGCGAAGCGCGTATCAGCGGCGACAACGAGCTCGTGCGCGCGCTCAACGACGCCATCGAGGACGCGAGCGAGATTGTCCTCGGAAAGAAGCACGCCATACGGCTGGCCCTGGCGAGCATGGCGGCGCGCGGCCACTTGCTTATCGAGGATGTGCCCGGCGTCGGTAAGACTTTACTCGCCCAAGCGCTGGCGCGGCTGCTCGGTCTCGAATTCCAGCGCGTACAGTTCACCAGCGACCTGCTTCCGGCAGACATACTCGGAGCCTCGGTGTACGAGCGCGAAACCGGCGCCTTTCGCTTTCATCCCGGCCCAATATTTTCCCAGCTGGTGCTCGCCGACGAGGTCAATCGAGCCACGCCCAAGACCCAGAGCGCGCTGCTCGAGGCCATGGAGGAGTACCAGGTCACACAGGACGGAGAGACACGTCCCCTGCCGGCGCCATTCTTCGTCATCGCAACGCAGAATCCCGTGCGCCAGGTGGGGACTTTCCCGCTGCCCGAATCGCAGCTGGATCGCTTTCTCATGCGCATCGACATCGGGTACCCGGACGCGAATGCCGAACGCGCTCTGCTCAAGGGCCGTGACCGGCGCGAGCACCTGAACGATCTCGCGCCCTGCCTCACCCCTGAGGATTTGATACGGGCCCAAGTCTTGGCCTCGAAAGTGCACGTTTCCGACGCGCTGGTTGCCTACGTCCAGGCCATCGTCAGCTATACCCGCAACGCGCCGCATTACGAGCTGGGACTTTCGCCCCGCGCCGGCATCGCCCTTGTTCGCGCAAGTCAGGCCTGGGCATTTATGGCCGGACGTGCCCACGTGGTGCCGGAAGACGTGCAGGCGGTGCTCTCTGGCGTGGTCAGTCACCGACTGAGCCCGGTGGTGGACAGCCCCCCCGCCGGCGACAATGTAGCTGAACAAATCGTTCAGGAAGTGGATGTGCCGTGAACACGGCGCGGTCCGTCCGGGCCGCCGCGGAGATCCCGGGGCCGGCTGACGCCACTTCCGCCAGCACCCGCCCGCCGGGCCTCTATGCCCTCGGCCCCAAGCCTAACCGCGTTTACATTCTGCCCACGCGTTATGGCTACGCCTTCACCCTGGCCTTGGGCGCGATGCTGCTCGGCGCAATTAACTACAACAACGGTCTGGCCTACGTGCTCACCTTCCTCCTCGCCAGCGTGGCGCTGGTTTCCATGCTGCACGCAAACCGGAATCTCGCTGGGCTCAAGCTCGGCGTATCGGCGCCGAAACCGGCTTTCGCCGGAAGCACGGCGCGCTTTTATCTCAGCATCGACAACCGCGGCCAGGCCGCCCGTTATGCGCTGAATGTCCGCTATCGCTACGACCCCGACGCGAGCGACAAGCTGGACGGTGTACATCACACCGATCTCGCCGCAGATGCAGTGGCCCGGGAGGTGATCGAGGCCCCGGCAATCAGGCGGGGCTTCCAGCCCCTCGGCGACCTGGTCTTTTCCACCCGCTTTCCATTCGGCCTGTTCCGCGCCTGGTGTCCGCTGAAGATCGGCGCCGAGTGCCTGGTCTACCCGCGTCCAGAAGGCCGCCAGGCGCTGCCTGCCAGGGCGGCCGCAGGCACCCGCGAAAACGGCCTGCGGGGCGACGGCCGGGACGACTTCGCGGGTTTTCGTGACTACGTCCCGGGTGACTCGCCGCGCCAGATCCACTGGAAAGCAGTGGCCCGAGAACAGGGGTTGCCGGTCAAACTCTTCAGCGGTGCCAACGCGGGCGAACTGTTGTTGCGCTTCGAAGACGTGAATTCGACCCGCACCGAAGCCCGACTGTCACAGCTTTGCCGCTGGGTCCTGGACGCCGACGGCGCTGGATTTCGTTACGCACTTTCGCTGCCGGGCGCTGAAATCCCCCCCGGCGACGGTGAGGTCCACCGCCACGCTTGCCTCAAGGCGCTGGCGCTTTTCAGTTCCGGAGCGCGCTCGTGACAAGCGCCGAGCTCGAAACCCGAGGCTGGCATTTAAGCTTCGAGCGCATGGTGTGGCTGAGCCTGAGTTTGTTGCTGGTGTTGGTGCCCCATGCGCCACGCATGCCGGCGTGGATCAGCGTGCTGTTCCTGGTGCTCGCCGGCTGGCGGCTTTATGCGGTGAAGACCGGCAAGCCGTTGCCTCACCGTTACATCATGGGGGCCGTCGTCCTGGCTACGCTTGCCGGCGTGTACTTGAGCTACGGAACTCTCACCGGGCGCGACGCCGGCGTCGCCATGCTGGCGGTGCTCGCCGGAATGAAGATCGCCGAAAGCCGCGTCCTGCGTGACGCCTATGTGGTTGTCTTCCTCGGCTTTTTCTTGGTGGTGACCAACTTTCTCTATTCCGAGTCCATTCCCACCGGTCTTTATATGTTGGTGGTAGTTGCCGTGCTCATCGGTTCGCTGGTCGCCATTAGCACCGAACCTTCAGCGCTGGTACCGCAGCGGCAGCTCAGGCTCGCGGCGGTAATTCTGCTGCAGGCGGTCCCGGTGATGCTGGTCGCATTTTTGCTCTTTCCCCGGATCTCTGGCCCGCTTTGGGGTCTGCCCAAAGACGCGTTCAGCGCCAGGTCGGGCCTGAGCAACACCATGACGCCGGGAGACATCAGCGGCTTGAGCCTCTCCGACGAAGTCGCTTTCAGGGTGCGCTTCGACGGAGAAATTCCCGACAATAGAGAGCTCTACTGGCGCGGCCCGGTGTTGTGGAAGACCGACGGACGCACTTGGACCGCGGGCGAGTCCTTTCGCCGTTCCAAGCCCATTGATTTCGCCCGCCGCGGGTCGCCGGTGGATTACGTGATCACCATCGAGCCCCACCAGCGCCGCTGGCTTTTCGCCCTCGAGCTGCCGGCAACGATCCCTCGCATGGCAACCATGAGTGCCGAGTTCGAGCTTCGGTCGGTGAAGCGGGTGCGAAATCGTATGCGTTACCGGGTGCGCTCTTACACCGATTACCAGATCCCGTGGATCTCCCGGGGTGAATTGACCGAGGGCCTCGAGCTCGCGGCAGGTACCCACCCCAGGGCGCGGGAATTGGCGCTAAAGTGGCGCCGCGAGCTTGCCCATCCCCGCGCCATAGTCGAGCATGCGCTTGAGTATTTCCGCGACCAGCCCTTCGTTTACACCCTCACGCCCCCGCTGTTGACGCGGGACAACGTGGACGAGTTTCTGTTCGAGACCCGCCAGGGCTTCTGCGAGAATTTCGCCAGCGCCTTCACCGTGCTCATGCGCGCAGCCGGGGTGCCGGCGCGAGTGGTCACCGGATATCAGGGCGGCGAACTGAACGAACTGGGTAATTTTCTCACCGTTCGCCAACGCGACGCCCACGCCTGGTCCGAGGTCTGGCTGGGGGAAGTGGAAGGCTGGGTGCGGGTTGACCCCACCGGCGCGGTGGCACCGGCACGTATTGAGTCGGGCATGGAAGCGGCTATTCCCCGAACCCTTGGACCGGGCGCGCTCAATCTTCAGCCCAGCGAGCCTGTACGCAGGGCCTGGCGCAGCCTGCGCCACAGCCTGGAGGCGCTGAACAACGCCTGGAACGAATGGGTACTGGGCTACGGTCCCGAACGCCAGCGCCGGCTGCTCAACCAGTTCGGCATCGACGCCACTGACTTCACCCGACTCGCTGTCTGGCTCATCTTCTGCGTGCTGGCGTTGCTTGCGGGCACCTCATTGTTACTCTCCCGGCGCCCGCGGACGCGCGACCCGGCAATACGCGCCTATCGGAAATTTCAAAACAAACTTGCCCGTGCGGGACTCGAACGCGCCCAGGGCGAGGGTCCGTTGGATTTTGCCAAGCGAGTGATTCGCACGCGACCGGACCTTGCGCTACAGGTGTCGCGCATTACCGATATGTACGTTTCCATACGCTACGCTCGCGAAGGCGGCGACGCGCGCATATTGAATCGCGCCGTCGCCGCATTCGGAATCCAGTGAATTTGCTTCGACGATCGGCGCACGCTCCTGTCGCAGTCATTCAATCTCGCCTGTATACTCCCCCGCGATAAGCGAACCAAATAATAAACGGCGGCGCCGCCGTACCCAGCGGCTTGAACGTCCGGACGATTGGATCCGTCTGCCGGGCCTGTCCCGGCAAGGCTTCGTTACAAAACCACCGACGCGAGTTTTTCGCAACGCGAAAGGAGAGTCTCATGGCTGCGCGCACAATCATCGTGATCAATTCCAAAGGCGGCAGTGGAAAGACCACTTTGGCGTGCAACATTGCGGCGCATTACGCCATTGAGGGCAAGAAGGTGGCGCTGGTGGACTTCGACCGCCAGAAGTCGGCCATCGACTGGCTGCAGGATCGTCCGGAGGACCGCCCCGAAATCATGCCAATTGACGGGACCAAGCGCGCAGCCACGGTGCCTAGGGGGATGGATTATGTGATCATGGACGCGCCAGCGGCCAGCCACGGTAAGCAGCTCGAGGATTTGTTGAGCCGCGCCCGCACCGCGATTATTCCCGTGATCCCCTCCACCATCGACCTCAACGCTGCGGAGCGCTTTCTGGAAGAAGTTCTGGATGCGGGTCGGGTATTGAAAAACAAGGTGCGTATCGCCACCGTCGCCAACAGGGTGCGGGAGAACTCCCCGGGGCGCTGGGAGATTGAGGAATATCTCGATTCGCTCAAACTTCCCGACGGGCGAAAGATGCCTTACGTTGCCATGTTGAGAAACACCCAGAATTACGTCAACGCGGCCGAAAGGGGCTTGAGCATTTTCGAGATCGCGCCATCCAGGGCGGAATACGATCTCGAGCTTTGGAGACCGCTGATCCGCTGGCTCAACAGCAAACATAGCCTCCCCGCCTGATCCCAAGAGCCTATTCGGGGCGAGCGACTCCGGGTCCCCGGAGCGCGCGCGTAGTTTTTACCTGTGCTGCAAAAATCTGGTAACGTCCGCGTTTTTTGCGCCGAACCGCTTTATGCCGTTCAAGGTTGAAATCACGTCCAGCGGACACGCCTTTCAGGTGGAAAATGGCGAGAGCGTGCTGGACGCCGCGCTTCGCCAGGGGCTTGCCCTGCCCTACGGCTGTCGCAACGGCGTCTGCCGGTCGTGCAAGGGAAAAATCGTCCACGGCGACGTGCGTTATCCCTCAGGCACACCCAAAGCCCTCACGCCTTTGGACCTTGCCCAGGGATTCGCGCTGTTTTGCCAGGCCCGGCCGCAGTCGGATATGCGCATCGACGTGGAGGAGATATCCGGCGCTGGCGACATTGTAGTGCGAATGCTTCCCTGTCGCGTCGCTGCTAAGCGCCAGCTGGCCCACGACGTGATGCAGCTGCAGTTGAAGCTGCCGCAATCGGAACGGCTCCAGTTTCTCGCCGGGCAGTACGTGGACATCGTGATGCGCGACGGAAGGCGCCGTGCCTTTTCCCTCGCCAACCCGCCCCACGACGATGAACATCTGGAATTGCAGATCCGGCACGTTCCTGGAGGCACTTTTTCCGGCTACGTATTCCAGAGTCTGAAGGAAAAGTCGCTACTGCGCCTGCGCGGCCCCCTGGGCAGCTTTTACCTGCGAAAGAAAGACAAGCTGCCGGTGATTCTGATGGCCGGCGGCACCGGCTTCGCGCCCATCAAAAGCATCATCGAGGACGCGCTGAACGAAGGTTACCCCCAGCCAATGCACCTTTACTGGGGAGTACGTTCACGCCGCGACCTTTACCTGCACGAGACGGCGAGCCGCTGGGCGGATAAACACCAGAACCTCCACTACGTTCCCGTGCTGTCCGAACCGCTGCCAGAGGATGGCTGGAACGGGCGTACCGGCTTCGTCCACGAGGCGGTGCTCGAAGATTTCCCAGATCTTTCGGGTTTTGGCGTTTACATGAGCGGACCACCGGTCATGGTTAGCTCCGGGCGTGACACCTTTGCCGCCCGCGGTCTAGACCCCCTTCACATGCACTCCGACTCCTTCGAACACGCCTACGCGACGGGCCACGATAACTCGTGACGCGTGATGGGTGACGCGTGACGCGATGGGCCGTTCAGGCCCGCCAGGGTACCGGGAGCCCCTTCGCATCACGCATTACGCGTCACGCGTCACTGGCCTAAGCCCATAAGGCGCCGGTATCCTTGGACTTTTAACGGCGCCAAACCCAGCCCAATGGAAGAACGCTATTTCCCGGACCAGGTCGAGACCGAGGCCCAACAGTTCTGGGATCAAAACGGCTCGTTCCGTGTGGTCGAAGACCCGGACAAGGAGAAGTTCTACTGCCTCTCCATGTTTCCCTATCCCAGCGGCCGCCTGCACATGGGACACGTGCGCAACTACACCATCGGCGACGTCATCAGCCGCTACCAGCGCATGCGGGGAAAGAATGTGCTCCAGCCCATGGGCTGGGACGCCTTCGGGCTGCCGGCGGAAAACGCCGCGATTCAAAACAAAGTCCCCGCTGCCAAGTGGACCTACGAGAACATCGACTACATGCGCACCCAGCTCAAGCGGATGGGCTTTGCCTACGACTGGGAGCGCGAGCTCGCCACCTGCCGGCCAGAATACTATCGCTGGGAGCAGTGGCTGCTGACCAAGCTGTTCGAGAAGGGGTTGATGTACAAGCGCATGGCGGAGGTCAACTGGGACCCGGTGGAACAGACCGTGCTCGCCAACGAGCAGGTGGACAGCGAGGGCCGCGGTTGGCGTTCCGGCGCGCTGGTAGAGCGCCGCGAGATCCCCCACTGGTTTTTGAAGATTACCGACTATGCTGAGGAGCTGCTGTCCGAGATCGACAACCTGGAGGGATGGCCGGACGAAGTGCGCAAGATGCAGCGGGACTGGATTGGGCGCTCCGAGGGTCTGGAGATGGACTTTCCGGTCGAAGGCAGCAACGAGCCGCTGCGCATTTACACCACCCGGCCGGACACGCTCTTCGGTGTCACCTTTATGGCGGTGGCCGCCGCCCATCCACTTGCCCTGGAAGCCGCCCGGGCAAATCCTGAGCTCGCGGCTTTTATCGATGAATGCCGCCGGGGCGGGACCTCCGAAGCCGAAATGGAGACCATGGAAAAGCGCGGCATTCCTATCGGCCGCAGCGCCATCAATCCGTTGAACGGCGAGGCCATACCCATCTTCGCCGCCAACTACGTGCTCATGGGCTACGGCACCGGAGCCATTATGGGCGTGCCCGGGCACGACTTTCGCGACCACGAGTTCGCCCGCGAACACGGCCTAGAGATCCGAGAAGTGGTAACCCCGCCGGACGGCGGTGAGATCGACGTGCAGCAGGAACCATTCGTCAGCTACGACATCCTCACGGTGAACTCCGGCGATTTCAGCGGGCTATCGTTCAAAGACGCTTTCGATCGCCTCGGAGAATGGGTCGAAGCTCGTGCTGTCGGTAAGCGCACGGTCCGGTACCGGTTGCGCGATTGGGGCATTTCGCGCCAGCGCTATTGGGGCTGCCCGGTGCCCATCGTGCATTGCAAAAAATGCGGCGAGGTGCCGGTGCCGGAAAGCGATCTTCCAGTGGTGCTGCCCGAAGACGTCGCCCACGTGGGCCACGGCTCGCCGCTGGCGCGCATGCCGGAGTTTTTAGACACGAACTGCCCTAAATGCGGCGGCAGAGCCCAGCGCGAGACCGACACCCTCGACACCTTTGTCGAGTCCTCTTGGTACTACGCCCGCTTCGCCTGTCCCGATGACGACAAGCACATGCTGGATACGCGCGCCAACTACTGGCTGCCAGTGGACCAGTACGTAGGCGGCATCGAGCACGCCGTTTTGCATCTTCTTTACGCGCGATTCTTCCACAAGCTGATGCGCGATGCAGGGCTGGTGGACAGCGACGAACCGTTCACCAACCTGCTCACCCAAGGGATGGTCGTAGCAGAGACTTTCTACCGGGAAAAGAAAGGCAAGACGGCTTACTTCGCCCCCGCGGACGTGGAAATGACCTACGACGGCAAGGGCAAAGTGACCGGCGCGAAATTGAAGAGCGACGGCAAGCCGGTGGCGGTTGGGCGAATCGAGAAGATGTCGAAATCAAAGAACAATGGCGTCGACCCGCAGGCCATGGTCGACCGCTACGGCGCGGACACGGTGAGACTGTACATGATGTTCACCTCGCCGCCGGACCAGAAGCTCGAGTGGTCCGACGCGGCGGTGGAAGGCGCGTTCCGATTCTTGAAGAAGTTGTGGAAACTCGTCCACGCGCAGGTCAAGGAAAAAATGCCGGGGAAAGTCGACGCCGACGCCCTGGACGACGAGCAGCGGGAATTGAGAAGAAAGATCCACGAGACTATCGCCAAGGTCAGCGATGACGTCGGCCGACGCTACACCTTCAATACAGCTATCGCCGCGGTAATGGAGCTGGTCAATGCAATGGCCAAAAGCGACGATGTCTCGCCGACGGGACGCGCCATCATGCGAGAAGGGCTCGATGCCGTAGTGCTACTACTGGCGCCAATCGTACCCCACGCATCTCACGTGCTCTGGCGGGAGCTCGGTCACGACACCGCGATCATCGACGAAGGCTGGCCGGTGGCCGAAGATGCCGCCATGGAGCGCGACGCCATCGACCTGGTAGTGCAGGTGAACGGTAAACTTCGCGGTCACATTCAGGTGAGCAAGTCAGCGGATCGCGAAACCATAGAGAGCGAAGCGCTGGAGAATCCTAACGTGCAGCGATTTGTCGAGGGCAAAGCCATCCGCAAGCTCATCGTGGTGCCAGGGAAGCTGGTCAACGTAGTGGTCTGAGAAACCGCGAAAGCCAAGGGCGTGAAGCGCGCGCGCAAATTCATCGTGTTCACCCCGCTTCTGGCAGCGGCGCTTTTGCTCGCCGCTTGCGGTTTTAAGCTCCGCGGCGTGCTGGATCTACCGGAGGACATTCGCGCGGTTCACGTGGCGGCACCCACCCAGCTGCGCGATGACATACTTGCGCTGCTAGAAAGCGGCGGCGTCCGCGCTTCTACCAGCATCGCCGAAGCCGACGCCAGCATCACGGTCAGCAGCGAACGATTCAGCCGGCGAGTGCTCTCGGTCGACCCCGCCAGCGGCAAAGAGCGGGAATTCGAGCTCGCATACACCTTCGACTACCGGGTTAGCCGCAGCGACAGCCCGACGGCAATCGAGAATGGCACGGTGAACCTGCTCAGAAGTTACGTGTTCGATCCGGAAGCCGTGATCGGCAGCAGCAGAGAAGAAGACTTGCTGCGCGACGAGATGCGCCGCGACGCCGCGCGCCAGCTGATGCGCAGAATCGAGGTCGCGCTCAAGCGCTGACACGCATTTAAGCGATCCGTGCGATTTCGGCCCGATCAACTCAAACGCAGCCTGGAGCGCGGGCTCGCGCCGGTTTATCTAGTCAGCGGCGACGAGCCGCTTCAGCTTCAGGAGTGTCTCGACCAGCTACGCACGGCGGCACGGGCGGAAGGTTTCACCGACCGAGTCGTGCTCCATGCCGATGCGCGCTTCGATTGGAGCACGCTTAAGCAGCTGGGCGAGAGTCTTTCACTATTTGCCGAACGGCGCGTAATCGATCTGCGATTGTCCACCGCCAAGCCGGACAAGCAGGGCGTGGAAGCGATTAAAGCTGCGGTGGAGGCGCCAAACCCCGACCATCTTCTGCTCGTCAGCGCGCCTAGAATTGACAAGCGCGGCTTTTCAGCCGCGTGGCTGAAAGCCATCGATGCCGCCGGCGCCATCATTCAGGTATGGCCGGTAAATGCAAAACGCCTGCCCGGATGGGTCGCGCAGCGGGCCTTGGCGGCCGGGGTAGAACTTTCTAACGATGCCTGCCGGTTGATCGCCGAGCGAAGCGAAGGCAACCTGCTGGCCTGCGCCCAGGAGCTCGACAAGCTCAAGCTGCTCTACGGAGACCGGGCTCTGGAAGTAGAAGACGTGCTGGCGAGCATCACGGACAGCGCGCGCTTCGGCGCCTTCGACCTGGTCGACTGCGTGCTGGAAGGAGACGCGACGCGGGCGGTTCGTATCACGATGGCGCTGAAAGATGAAGGACTCGATCCGCTGCAGGTCCTGGGCCCGGTGGCCTGGATGCTGCGCAGCGCCCATCAGATTGCGTTGCGCGTTGACGCCGGTGAGTCCCTGGACGCGGTCCTCGCCATGGGCAAATTCGCCGTCTGGCGAAGGCACCAGTCGGCGCTGGAGCGCGCGCTGGAACGAAACGGTCCGCAAAACTGGCGCCTCTTCATCCTCCGCGCCGGCGCCATCGACCGCCTCGCCAAGGGCACCGGGAAGCGCACCGATACAGCGGTAAAGCGCTACCGCGGCGAAGCCTGGGACGCCCTGGTAGAGCTCGCTGTTGCCGTCTGCGGCGTCGGACTGGTGCCCGCGACTCACGTATAATCCACTGAAACCTCGCCGCCTGCGCGACGATCCACCATCCCGAAGCTTACGGAGGCACCACGCCATCGCCACCACGGCCAAAGACTTATCCGGCGCTCTCGACCCGAGCGACGTCCTCGCCTACGTGCACGGTCTCGGACAGCGTGCCCGCGCGGCATCCGATACTCTCGCCAGGTCCAGAACCGGGGAAAAGAACGCCGCCCTGCTCGCAATCGCCTCCGCCATCGCGGACCGATCCCGGATGCTGAGGAAAGCCAACCAGCGGGACCTGGAGGCAGCGAAGTCCAACAACCTTGCGTCCGCGCTTTTGGATCGGCTGAAGCTCACCGATGCCCGTATCCAGTCCATGGCGGACGGGCTTCGCCAGATCGCCTCGCTACCCGATCCCGTCGGCGAAATCACCGGTCTCAACTACCGTCCCTCGGGACTCCAGGTCGGACGCATGCGGGTGCCGCTCGGTGTCATCGGCATCATCTACGAGTCTCGGCCCAACGTGACCGCGGACGCGGCCGGTCTTTGTCTCAAGGCGGGCAACGCCACCATACTGCGCGGTGGCTCCGAGGCCATTCATTCCAATCGCGCCATCGCCGAATGCATCCACGCAGGTCTGAAACAGGCGGGCTTGCCGGTGGACGCGGTGCAGGTAGTGGAAACCACGGACCGCAAAGCCGTGGGCGTGCTCATCAGCATGGATGAACACGTAGATATCATCGTGCCCCGCGGCGGAAAGGGTCTCATCGAGCGCATCAGCCGGGAAGCTACCGTTCCCGTGATCAAGCACCTCGACGGGATCTGCCACGTGTACATCGACGACCGCGCCGATATGCAAAAGGCGGTTGACATAGCTTTCAATGCCAAAACCTACCGCTACGGAATCTGTGGCGCCATGGAGACCTTGCTGGTGGCCCGGCCTATTGCGGAAGAAGTGCTGCCGATTCTCGATCAAAAGTTTTGTCAGGCCAAGGTGGAGCTTCGCTGTTGCGAAGAGAGTCTCAAACTGGTGCAAGATGGCGTAGCGGCAACCGAAGATGACTGGCACACCGAATACCTCGCTCCGATTCTGTCGCTGCGAGTGGTGGCGGACATGGATCAAGCCATGGCCCATATCCGGGACTACGGATCCGGTCACACGGACGCCATTATCACCGAAGACTTGACCCGCGCCCGGCGGTTCCTGCGCGAGGTGGACTCCAGCTCTGTGATGGTGAACGCGCCCACCTGTTTCGCCGACGGCTTCGAATACGGGTTGGGCGCCGAGATCGGCATCAGCACCGACAAGCTTCACGTGCGCGGACCCGTGGGACTTGAAGGGCTGACCTCACAGAAGTTCGTTGTGCTGGGCGAGGGCCAGACCAGGAAGTAATTGGTGATTCGTAGATAACAGACTACTGTTACGTTTATAAATGTTTTCGTTGACATCCTTGGAATTACTCTCGTGAACGGCAACCAACTGCTAATTACTATTCACTAATCACGAATCACTTGAACACCAACGTTCAAAAAGATCTCAGTAGCGGCACTCTTCCGCTGCGGATTCTTAGTGCCCGCCACGCGTGAATCCCATCGGTATCCTCGGCGGCACTTTCGATCCCGTTCACAACGGCCATCTAAGACTTGCAATCGAAATGCGTGAAGCGCTGGGCCTTTCCAGCGTGAAGCTCATCCCGGCGCTCTATCCGCCGCTGAGGGCCGCACCCGGCATGGATGCATCCCGTCGGCTGCGCATGCTCGAGGCGGCCATTGAAGGAGAAAACGGCCTGGAAGTTGACGCCCGCGAGCTGCAAAGGGAAGGTCTGTCTTATACTGTGGACACGTTGCGCTCGCTGCGAGAGGAACTCGGCAATACTCCGATTTGTCTGATCGTGGGTATGGATACCTTTTGCCACTTCGATAAGTGGCACCAGTGGAAGGAATTACCAAAGCTTGCACACATCTCGGTAGCTCACCGGCCAGGATCCGCGCGCCCCGAATCAGGCGCCGTGGCCGATCTGATGACTTCGCGGGGCGTGAACGATCCGGCGAAACTGCGTGAGCGGTGCGCCGGCCATGTTATCGTGCAAAAAATCCCGGCGCTTGATATTTCAGCCACCCGGATTCGCGCGCTTCTCAACGCGGGTAAGTCAATCCGATACCTGGTTCCCGACCCGGTGAACGAAATTCTCAAGAGAGGAGAACTGCATCACGCATGACAGCTGAAAAACTATGCCAGAGTGTCCAGGACTGGCTGACAGACCTCAAAGCAATCGATATCACGGTGCTTGACGTACGCAAACTCACCGACGTTACGGACTTCATGATCATCGCTTCCGGGCGATCCGACAGGCACGTCCGCTCTATCGCCGAGAACGTGATTGAACAATCCAAGAAAAATCAGTATCCGCCCATGGGAGTGGAAGGGCTGGCTCAAGGCGAATGGGTGCTGGTAGATCTGTGTGACGTAGTACTGCACGTCATGCTTCCCGATACCCGCGAGTTCTATCAGCTGGAAAAGCTCTGGAACCGGGAACAAGCGGCACGGGGAGCGCCGCGTCGCGCATTGCAGTGAATGCGCCTGCACCTGCTTTGCGTCGGCGACCGCCAACCAACGTGGATCAATCAGGGCTTTGAAACCTACGCCCGGCGCATGCCGCGTGAATGCGCCATGGCCCTGGCGGAAGTGCCTAGCCGCCATCACGGAAAGGCCGCAGATGTAAAACGAGCGCTAGAAAAGGAAGGCGAACGCTTAGTTCGATTGATCCCCCGGGGCGCCCTGGTGATCGCGCTGAGTATTGACGGCGAGACCTGGTCCACAAAACAGCTTGCGGGCCAGCTCGAAGACTGGCGCCGGAACTATCAGAACGTGGCTTTGCTCATCGGAGGCGCGGAAGGACTTGCTCCCGCGTGTCTCGAGCGCGCTCACCGCCGCTGGTCACTCTCTGCGCTCACCCTGCCCCACGGACTCGCGCGCATAGTTGTTGCTGAACAGCTTTACCGGGCGTGGAGCGTACTGAGCGGGCATCCCTACCATCGTGAGTAAGACGAGGATAAATGAAGACCACCGTTGGCAACGGATCTACCATACTGCCGCCAAGCGTTAACTCTGTAACTCATTTGTCGGTATCCCTGAATAGCGCGCGAAGCCACGGTCGCGCCGTGGGAGACGGCCCCCTGTCGTTGCAGGGGCAGGATTTTGCCCGCGAATCCTCAGACTCAGATGTTCGTATTCGGGACCATAAGTAAAACGTGATCCCGACTTCGACACCGTTAATCTATCTCGCTTCCCAATCCCCCCGCCGGCGCGAGCTACTTCTGCAGATCGGAGTAAGGTTTCGTTTGCTCAAGGTGGACGTGGACGAGTCCCGGGGAAGGTACGAGTCAGCGCAGGATTACGTCCTGAGGCTCGCCGAGGAAAAATCGGTGACCGGCTGGAGATCGCTGCCTGCCGGGGATCGCGCACCCGTGCTGGGTGCGGACACCGTGGTGGTCATCGAAGGAGATATTCTGGGCAAGCCCGCCGACTCGAATGAAGCCAGCGACATGCTGGCCAAGCTATCGGGGCGCACCCACGAGGTTTTGAGCTCGGTCTGCGTCACCAGCGGCGTGTCGAGTACGCGGCTCAGCCGTAGCCTTGTTAGCTTCCGCCCAATCAGCGATGCGGAGCGCGCGGCCTACTGCGCCACTCCTGAACCGCTGGACAAGGCGGGCGCCTACGCCATTCAGGGGCGCGCTGCGGTGTTCGTCTCCGCTCTCGAAGGCAGCTATTCAGGCGTCATGGGCCTGCCGCTGTACGAGACCGCGGCGCTGCTTTCGGAGATTGGAATAGATGTTCTCGAAACGCGTTGAGCACCCGCTAACCGTGTCGCAATTGGACGCCAGGTTCAGTACTTCGAAACAATCCGGGACACAGTGGAGATGAATCTGCTGCACCCGAACCACGCGCGCAATGGCCTGATTTGAAGAATATGGGCTCGCAACGCATCGAGTCCATGGTGGCTGAAAAGGTCCAGGACGCATGTTCTTATCGCAGTCTTAGAATCGATCGCGCAGAGCGTAGTAAAGCATTCCCAGCACCAGCAGCGGTTTTCTGAGCACGGTACCGCCTGGGAATGACCGGTGCTTCAGCTTCGCGAATATATCGAATCGCTCTGCATCGCCGGCAACGGCTTCCGCCATCAGCCGGCCCGCCAGCTGCGTCAGGGCGACGCCATGACCGGAGAAACCCTGCACGAAAAAGCCGTGACGCCCGATGCGGCCGAAATGCGGCAAGCGGTTCATGGTGATGGCGAGACGTCCGCTCCAGGCGTGATCGACGCCGACGTTCTGGAGCTGGGGAAACACGGCGAGCATGTAGCGACGGACGAAACTCTTGATGTCCGGAAGTTCGCGATCGCTGTAGGTCTCACCACCGCCGAAGAGCAGGCGCCGATCGGCGGACAGTTTGTAATAGTCCACCACGAACTTGGTAGAGTGGACACAGTAGTCATTACGGATGAGCCCACTTGCCAGCTCTTCGCCAAGCGGCGCGGTCGCCAGAACGTGATTGATGATGGGCATGATCTTGCCGCCGATTCTCGGCACCAGATCGTCCAAATAGGCGTTGACGCAAAGAAGAACATATCGGGCGCGCACCTGACCGCCGGCTGTGCGAACGATGCACGGATCCCCCCATCGGATCTCCAGCACCTCGCTGTTCTCGAACATCTTCGCTCCCAGCGAACGCGCCGCGTCGGCCACGCCCAGGAGGTAATTTAGAGGGTGGAAATGCCCCCCGCCGGTATCCAAGCGTCCTCCGCAGTAGGCCTCGGTCGCCACCTCGTCGCGGATCTGCTGTCGCGAAAGCATGCGGTATCCGTCGTAGCCGTAGTGCTTCGAAAGGTACTCCGCTTCTGCCGCAAGTCCGGGCAAAAAGCGTTCGCGGGTGGCTGCGAGCAGATTTCCCGGCTTGTAGTCACAATCAATCCCATGGCGATTAACGCGTTCGGCGATGATGGCTTTGGCTTCCTGGCACATTTCCCACAGCAATCTGGCATTTTCGCGGCCGGCGAGGCGCTCAATTTCGCCAATGCCGGCGCGAAGCCCCGAGCCGATTTGCCCACCGTTGCGTCCCGAGGCGCCGAAGCCCAGCCGGCTACTCTCCATCAGCGCCACCCGGTAACCCCGCTCTGACAGGTCAAGCGCCGCGGAGACCCCGGAAAAACCGCCGCCAACGACGCAAACGTCGGCCTCCCGCTCGCCCTCTAAAATTGGACACGGCGGATATGAATTCGCGGTTGCGGTGTAGTAGATCGCCGAGTTATGGGAGTTGTATGGCATACGCGATGGGAGGCCATGTCGTAAGCGCGGCGTGGGCAGCCCCTTAGCTGGTTCGAAGATCAGAAGTTGGGTTTCTGCGGAGCGCTCTTGTAGCGCTCGACGCTCGAGAGGACCTCGTTTTTTGCGTCTTTGACTCCGGTCCAGCCTTCGATCTTCACCCATTTACCGGATTCGAGGTCCTTGTAGTGTTCGAAAAAATGGGCAATCTGAGAAAGCAATGACTCGGGAAGGCTATCGATTGTAGTCACGTTCCTGTAGTAATCCGTCAGCCCTTTATTCGGCAGCGCGATTATCTTGGAATCCGGCCCCGATTCGTCGGTCATCTGCAGCATGCCGAGCGGCCGGCATCGGATCACCGAGCCGCTGATCAGAGGGCATGGCGTGACAACCAGAACGTCCACCGGGTCTCCGTCTTCGGACAGGGTATTGGGCACATATCCGTAGTTGCAGGGATAGTGCATGGAGGTGCCCATGAATCTGTCCACGAACATCGCGCCCGATTCCTTGTCCATCTCGTATTTCACCGGGTCGCTCCGCGCCGGAATCTCGATGATGACGTTGATGTCGTCGGGGACATTTGTACCCGCGGTAACGCGGTCCAGATTCATGCTCGAAGCCCTGGCATGGACGCTGCGCGCAACAGTATATCAGCCCCGGGGCTCGGCTCGAGGCTCCGATAATTGTGAATTTTCTGGCAGTCCACTATAGTTCCGCGCCTGCGGCCAGGCGGCTCACGGGGCGGGACTGCGCCGGCAAATAAAGCTGCGTAACTTCAAAGATTTCACCGGTTTTAGGGAGATAACCAATGAGCGCCAACGCTCTCATTCCGATCATTTTCGGCCTCGGTGGCCTGGGCGTCGCCTGGTTCATATTCCAGAAGGTCAAGGAATACCCCGAAGGGGAACCCAAGGTGGTCGCCATCGCGGAGCAGATCCACATTGGCGCCATGGTCTTCATGCGCCGAGAGTACAAGCTTCTCGCCTGGTTCTGCCTGGTAATGATCATCATTCTCTGGTATCTGCTCGGCATTGCCACGGTGTTCGCGTTTCTGGTCGGCGCGCTATCATCGGCAGGCGCCGGATACATTGGGATGACGACGGCCACCCGGGCCAACGTGCGCACCGCCACCGCCGCCCGCGAGCGCGGCGCGCCGGAAGCACTGACCATCGCCTTCTTCGGCGGGTCGATAATGGGGCTTGCGGTGGCTGCTCTCGGCCTGTTCGGGTTGGGATTGCTCTACCTCTTCTTCGGCGGCGACCCACACACCGCGCACATTATTCATGGCTTCGGCATGGGCGCCTCGAGCGTGGCGCTATTCGCCCGCGTGGGCGGCGGTATCTTCACCAAGAGCGCGGACGTGGGCGCGGACCTCGTCGGCAAGCTGGAAGCAGGGATCCCCGAGGACGACCCGCGCAATCCCGGCGTCATCGCCGACAACGTCGGCGACAACGTGGGTGACGTGGCCGGCATGGGCTCCGACATCTTCGAGTCTTACTGCGGCGCCATGATCGCCACCATCGCCATGGCCTCCACCATTCCCGCGGTAGTTCTCGATCGTTTGGGTGAGCGGCAGTCGCTGATGTTCCTGCCTCTGGGCTTGGCCTCCCTGGGAATAGTCTGCTCCATCATCGGCATCTGGCTGGTCAAAAGATTCTCCGATCGGGAGCCGGAAAAGGCGCTTCGCTTTGGCACCATCGGCGCGAGCCTCGCGTTTATCCTAATCTCCTACGTCGTGATCACAGGAGTCAGCGGCATCCACGCCAACGTCTGGGTGGCTGTGCTGTCCGGAGCCCTGGGGGGCATCATCATCGGACTCACCACCGAGTACTTCACCGGCGGCAAACCGGTAATCGAAATCGCCAAGGCGGGTCAAACCGGCGCCGCGACGGTGATCATCTCCGGGCTCGCCACCGGCATGATCTCGGTTGCCATTCCAATGCTCACCATATGCGCCATCATCGCCGTCTCGACCCAGCTGATCGGTTTATACGGTGTCGGTATCGCCGCAGTGGGCATGCTGGCAACGGTGGGCATTACCATGGCCATCGACGCTTACGGGCCGGTGGCCGACAACGCCGGCGGTATCGCCGAGATGGGCGGTATGGGCAAAGAAACCCGGGCCATAACCGACTCCCTTGATGAGCTCGGCAACACCACCGCCGCCATTGGCAAGGGCTTTGCCATCGGCGCCGCGGCGCTGGCGGCGCTGGCTATCATCACCGCCTTCGTGGAAACGGTCTCGGTGCGACTGGCCGACTTTACCCTCGAACTCAGCGAGCCCCACGTTCTTATTGGGCTGTTCATCGGCGGGGTCATTCCGTTCTTCATCGGTGCGCTGACCATGACCGCGGTTGGCGACGCCGCTTTCGATATGATCAACGAGATCCGGCGCCAGTTTCGAGAGATCCCGGGGTTGCTGGAGGGCAAGGCCCAGCCGGACAACGCCAAGTGCGTAGAAATCGCCACCACCGCCGCGATTAAAAAGATGGTGCTCCCCGGGGTCATCGCCGTGTCGGCGCCCTTTATCGTCGGCTTCGGAATCGGCCCCGAGGCGCTCGGCGGAATGCTGGGCGGGGCGTTGCTTGGATGCGTACTGCTGGCGCTCACCATGGCCAACGCCGGCGGCGCCTGGGACAACGCGAAGAAATACCTGGAAAAAGGCAATCTGGGCGGTAAAGGTTCCGACACCCACAAGGCTGCGGTAGTGGGCGATACCGTCGGCGATCCGTTCAAGGACACTTCGGGACCATCAATGAACATTCTCATCAACGTGATGGCCATTGTCAGCCTGGTGATCGCGCCGCTGCTGGGCTAACAACCAGGGTGCCGCCGATCTAAAAAGCCGGAGCGGGCGAACCGTCCCGGCTTTTTTGTGGAAGCGGTGTGATGCGTGATGCGTGATGCGTGATGCGTGATGCGTGATGCGTGATGCGTGATGCGTGATGCGTGATGCGTGATGCGTGATGCGTGATGCGATGAGCGTAATCGGGCTAAGCGGCTTGTCAATACGCCGTGCCTCTTTTCGCGTTACGCGTCACCCATTACGCGTTACGTCTTTCGTGTCACGCATAAAGCGTCACGCGTTACGAACTTCAAAGCTCAAACGTCCGCAGACATCCTATAACTCAAACGTCGTCTTCAACTTCTTCGGCACCGCGGCGTTCTTAAGCGTCACGTAGTCGGGCAGCCCGTTCACGTAAGGCGGATAGTCTTCCCCCTGGATAAGGGGCGACAGATAACGGCGGCATGCTTCGGTTATTGAAAAGCCGTCTTCGGAAATGAATTCCCGCGGCATCTTTTTTTCCACGTTGGCGACCTCGGCGAGATTGGCGCTGCCGATTTCCCAAGAGTAAGGCGATTCAGACTTGCGAACGATCACCGGCATGACGGCGTTGCGACCCTCGATAGCGAGCTCTACAGCCGCCTTACCCAAGGCGTAGGCCTGTTCCACGTCGGTCTTGGATGCGATATGACGCGCGGCGCGCTGAAGATAGTCCGCTACCGCCCAATGATACTTGTAGCCGAGCTTGTCTTTGACCAGATTGGCAATCATTGGCGCAACGCCGCCGAGCTGCACGTGTCCAAAGGCATCTTTGGTGCCCGCCTCGGAGAGAAACTTACCCTCCGTATTGCGCACGCCCTCCGATACCACGATGGCGCAATAGCTCTGCTCGTCCACGTATCTTCGAACGCGCGCGAGGAACGCTGCCTCGTCGAACGGCACTTCCGGAAACAAAATCACCTGCGGCGGGTCGCCCTCCTTTTCCGCGGCCAGCCCGCCGGCGGCGGCGATCCAACCGGCGTGCCGCCCCATAACCTCCATGATGAATACCTTGGTTGACGTCAACGCCATCGAAGCGACGTCAAACGCCGCCTCGCGTATGGATACCGCCACATACTTGGCCACCGACCCGAAACCGGGGCAGTTGTCGGTGATGGGGAGATCGTTGTCGACGGTCTTCGGAATTCCGACGCAAATGATTGGATATCCCAGCATATCGCCCAGCTGCGATACCTTGTGGGCCGTGTCTGCGGAATCACCGCCACCGTTATAGAAAAAGTAACCGATGTCGTGCGCCCTGAACACTTCAATCAGACGATCGTATTGTGCTTTGTTTTCCTCGAGCCCTTTCAGCCTGTACCTGCAGGACCCGAATGCGCCGGAAGGCGTATGGCGCAGCGCCGCGATATCCTCGTCACTTTCCTGGCTCGTGTCGATCAGATCTTCGGTAAGAGCCCCGATGATTCCGTTACGTCCGGCGTAAATCGTCCCGATTTTGTCCCGGTGAGCGCGGGCTGTTTGGATGACACCCGCTGCGGTGGCGTTTATGACCGCGGTGACCCCTCCGGATTGGGCATAAAAGGCGTTTTTTGGCATTTTTTAGCTGCTCCGTGAATTAGCTGGCAATTGCGCGATTCGCGGCGCTGGTACTATCTAACAGACCCGCGAGTGCTGGGGTGCCGGCGCGGCGCCCGGGAGGCTAAGATCGGTCACCTGCCGCAGACCCGTTCCGTCACCGGGGGGTAAACGCCGCAGCGGAAATCGTAACGGGGGGAACGCCTCCACCGCAAACCCGCCGGATGCCGGAAACTTCCTTGCCCTTCAGCGCTCGTAATCATTGTGCCGGGAAGAGAGCCAAAGCAAAAGATTAGTCAATTCATGAACTTGGAACGATATCACCACTGGCTCGAGTGTTGCGATGAAGACCGCGGACGGGAATCGAGACCTCTCGTCACCACGGGGCGTGCGGCGGTGTGTGCCTTTTTGCTGTGGGCCCCCGTTCTGGCTGCGCAGGTGCAGCTTCCGGACATTGGAAGTCCCGAATCCAGCACCATTTCTATCGCCGAAGAACGCGCCATCGGCGAGCTTTTCATGCGCGAGATTCGATCACGTGTGGAACTGCTGGACGATGCGGAAGCGGAGGACTACGTCCAGTCCCTGGGTTACCGTCTGCTCTCCCAGAGTGACTCCCAGCACTTCGGATTTACCTTTTTCGTCGTCAAAGACGCGGGTATCAACGCGTTTGCCGCCCCGGGAGGTTATATCGGAATCAACTCCGGGCTCATTACCGCATCAGAATCAGAGGGCGAGGTTGCGTCGGTGCTCGCGCACGAAATTGCGCACGTTACGCAACGGCATATCGCCCAGGCGGTGGCAGTGGCCGACAGAAGTAGCATGCAGACGCTGGCCGGAATCATTGCCGCGATTCTCATCGGCACACAGAGTCCCGAGGCGGGACAGGCTACGGCGGCAGCAGTGGTTGGAAGCCAAATTCAAAAGCAGCTGAATTTCTCCCGCGCTAACGAGCAAGAGGCAGACCGCGTAGGCATGCAGTTGCTCCAAGGCGCCGGCTTTGATCCGCGCGCGATGCCTGCGTTTTTCGAAAAGCTTCAGTCCGCATCACGCTACTATCAAAAGCCACCCGAGTTCTTGTCCACACATCCAGTAACTACGTCCCGGATCGCGGACGCGATTGGGCGCGCGGAAAAGTTTCCCTACCGACAGCTAGAGGACAGCCTCTCGTATCAGTTCGTGCGCGCAAAGCTGCGCGTGCTCACAGAACTGGAGCCTCAAAATGCCGTGAGCTATTTCAGCGAGCGTATGAAATTCGGTTCGCCGGAATCCCTCGCGGCAACAAAATACGGATTAGCGATCGCCTATGATCGATCCAGCCGCCCGCAGGAGGCGAATAAGCTCTTCCGAGAGCTCGCTGCGCAGTATCCTGATCGCGTGCCCCTTCGTGCGGCGCTTGCCGAAAATGAGCTGCGTAGAGGTAGGCTCAACGAAGCGCTGCAAATTTACGCCGACACGACTGCGCTCTACCCCGGAAACAAGGTACTCGTGCGAGGTTATGCCGATGCGTTGATCCAAGCAGGCCAAGCAAAAAAAGCGCTCGAAGTCATAGACCGCTATGGCCGACTTCACGCCCTCGATGCGGTTCTTTACAAGCTGCGAGCGAACGCCCATCAGCAAGCCGGGAACCCGGCGGAGAGTCATATTGCGCTTTCGGAGCACTATTACCTCAACGGCGAAATTGGCGCCGCGATCCATCAGCTCGAGCTCGCCTCACAGCGCTCGGGCAATGATTTTTACCGCAACTCGCGCATCGAGGCGCGACTCAAGCAGCTTCAAAACGAACGCGCCCAGAGTGTGCGACGCAACTAGATAGCTGCTCGGAAGACAGCCGCACCGGCGGCGTTCGGTCGAACGCCTGATTAATACGTCATCTCGGCCCATTGAGGTCACGTTTCTTTCTCTGCACTCTAATATCTATCCATCTGGCCGGACTTACGTGCTGGTCGGCGCGAGTAGCAACGCAAACGACTGAAACCCCGATTTCACCTCCTTCGCGGAGGAGGGAGCACCGCGAACGGCCAGTGGTCTATGGTTCGGACCGGGTGTGTAGCCCGCCGGCGATGTAACGCTTCTGTAATGTTTTAGAAAACTCGCTGTAACCGTCGGGCGCACATAATTCAGCCCGTATCTCCTCCAGATGCCTAAGCATCGTTCCTCCCCGGGCCGGCTCCCCCCCTCGGCCCCAAGCCCCGCTCCGGCGGGGCTTTTTTTTGCCATGGTCGAGAATTTTAAGTGTACTGAGGCATACGGAGGCCTCGCTACCGACCTCAGGATCTCCAGGTAAGCTGCTGAGACATGTCGGCGGGGACATCAAGCAGTGATGAACATGGCAGGGAGGATCTATTCCGCCACAACCGGCCCTACGGCTGTCCAGGTCCCAGGTAATGACCGCATTGAAACATGGGCTTGCTCTAAGGGCCGTGCCCGGCGCGTTTCCGGTAAACGCCACGCCACGGTGAAAGGCTCGACGTCCGCGAGCGCGTTTGCAAGAGAAGCGTGTTGTGTGTCGGAACAAGCGGCAAAACCATGTACGACGAAACCGGCATTTCCATCGGTTACCGCGGGACCGGCAGCGATGCCACCGCGGAGGCGGAGGCGCATCGCGAGGCCGAGATAGCGCGCACCCGCCTAAGCGACCCTTTGCGCAGTATCCTGGATAGATTCGCTCTCTATGACGCCGACGACCGGCTTGCTTTGTACAACGAGAACTATGCCCGGGAGCTCGGCGCCAACCGGGACATCCTGAAAATCGGCGCCACCTTCGACAGCAGGGTCCGGAAACACATTCGGCGCAGTTACGTTATTCTTTGAACCCAGTCGCTTCCACAAGGAACATCAGCGCCCACGCCATGATCTCGGTTTGTAGGCCCAATCCGGCGCTCGTTTACCGTCACTCGAATGGCGTCAAGCCATGAGGCGACGAGCGAGAAAACCGCGCCGCGTAGCCTCTCGCACAATCGAACAGCGCCCCTGGAACCAGATCGTCAATCACCTCTCGCCCATCGAGGTGTTGAGCGCGGACCAGATAGAAGCAATCCACGAGAACTCGCTCCGTATTCTGGAAGAGATCGGGATCGAGTTTATGGGAGCGAAGGCCCAAGACGCTTTCGCCGACGCCGGCGCCGAGGTGGATCGGGACACCGGCCTGGTACGCATGGACCGCGGTCTGGTGGAGCATTGCCTGGCCAGCGTCCCGAACAGCGTCACCCTGACGCCGCGCAATCCGAAACGGCGCCTAGTTCTCGGCGGCAACCAGATTTGCACCACCTTGGTAGCGGGTCCTCCCAACGTTCATGACTGCGAGCGCGGCCGGCGTTCCGGAAATTACAAAGATTATTGCCGGCTGGTGAGCCTCGCCCAAAGCCTGAATATTATCCACGCTATCGGCAACCAGCCGGTGGCACCCATCGAGCTGCCGGCGCACAACCGGCATCTTGACTGTTATCTCGCCAATCTCACTTACGCAGATCGTGTCTATCACTGCAGCGCCATCGGCGCCGAACGCGCCTTAGACGGCATCGACATGGCGGCCATTGCTCAGGGAAAAGAGCGCGAGGCGATCATCGATCAGCCGGCGGTGATTACTATTATTTCGGTGAACTCGCCGCGCAGATTCGACCAAGCCATGTCCGAGGGCCTGATGACCATGTCCGAATGGGGGCAGGCGGTTGTGGTGACGCCCTTCACCTTGATGGGTGCCATGGCGCCGGTCACGATGGCCGCCGCGCTTTCGCAGCAGAACGCCGAAGCGCTTGCGGGCATTGCGCTTACTCAGATCACCAGGCCCGGAGCACCGGCGATCTATGGCGGCTTCACTTCCAACGTGGACATGAAATCCGGTGCGCCCGCCTTCGGCACGCCTGAAAACGTGCAGGCAACCCTGGCCGGCGGCCAGCTGGCGCGGCGCTATAAGCTCCCCTACCGTTCCAGCAACGCAAGCGCCAGCAACGTGGTGGACGCACAAGCCGCATACGAATCGGAGATGTCCATCTGGGCCGCCGTGATGGCCCACGCCAACATGGTCTACCACGGCGCCGGATGGATGGAGGGTGGGCTCACCGCGTCTTTCGAGAAGGTGGTGCTGGACGCGGAGATGCTGCAGATGATGGCGGAGGTGGTGAAGCCCGTACTCGTCGACGAGGACAGCCTCGGCTTCGAGGCGATCGGGGGGGTTCCTTCGGGTGGGCACTTTTTCGGCGCCGCCCACACCCTGGCCCGTTACGAAAATGCCTTTTACCATCCTTTCATCTCGGACTGGCGCAACTACGAAAGCTGGGAGGAAGCCGGCTGCGAGGACGCCACCCAACGGGCGAGCCGAATATGGAAGCAGCTGCTCGAGAGCTACCAGAAGCCTCCCATGGACCCAGGAATCCGCGAGGCCTTAAACGCCTTCGTCGCCCGACGCAAAGGCGAAATCCAGCCCTGAACTCTGACTTCTTTTCGGGCGTGCTTGACCTCCACCCGAATGCAGAGTGCTCTTGACCTTCCAGTAACTAGAAGGTTTATTATCCTTGGCGTCGACCCGCGACGGTCGCGGGTAAGACGTTTAGGAGCAAGATGTCATGGCGGACCAGGCTGCTCACAGTCACAGCCATTGCTCGCCGGCAAAATCCGGTGCGCATAAAGACCCCGTCTGCGGCATGCAGGTTGAGGCAAACGACAATCGCGCGGTCACCCACGACGGAAAGACCTATTACTTCTGCAGCGACCACTGCGTGCACAAGTTTCGCCGCGATCCCGTTGGCTACCTGAGCGGCGAAGCCAAGAAGCCGGCGCCAGCAGTCGAGGGTGGGAAATACACTTGCCCCATGCATCCCGAGATCGTCAACGACGGTCCCGGGGATTGCCCCATCTGCGGCATGGCGCTCGAGCCGATGACGGTCTCGGCGGAGGAGGAAGAGAACCCGGAGCTCATCGACATGACCCGCCGCTTCTGGGTGAGCGCGGCGCTTACGCTGCCGGTGCTGCTCATTGCCATGGGTGAAATGCTTCCCGGCTTCGACCCCTATGCCCTGCTGGGAGAAAAGTTTTCCGGCTACATTCAGGGCGCGTTGGCAACTCCGGTGGTGCTGTGGGGAGGTTGGCCGTTCTTCGTCCGCGCCTGGCAGTCGTTCCGCAGCCGAAACCTCAACATGTTCACTCTAATCGGCATCGGCACCGGCGCCGCATATCTGTTCAGCCTGGTGGCGCTGCTGCTGCCCGGCCTGCTTCCCGAGGCCTTCAAGATCCACGGCCGGGCGCCGCTTTACTTCGAAGCCGCAGCCGTCATTACCACCCTGGTGCTGTTGGGTCAGGTGCTGGAGCTTAAAGCCCGAGCGCGCACCTCGGACGCAATTCGCAGCCTGTTGAAGCTCGCGCCAGACATGGCGATCCGCATTGGCGAAAACGACAGCGAAGAAGTGGTGCCGCTGTCTGAAGTGCGCGCAGGTGATCGGCTCAGGGTGCGTCCCGGCGACAAGGTGCCGGTGGACGGCGAGGTAGTGCAAGGCCGCTCCAGTGTCGATGAATCCATGATCACCGGAGAACCCATTCCGGTGGATAAGGGCCCGGAGGATCCGGTCACCGGAGGCACCGTGAACGGCAAGGGCAGCTTCGAAATGATTGCCGAGCGCGTCGGCTCGGAAACCCTACTCGCGCGCATTGCTCAGATGGTGGCTGACGCCGGTCGATCCCGGGCCCCGATCCAGAAGCTTGCCGACACCGTCGCCGGCTGGTTCGTACCTGCTGTCATCATGGTCGCGCTGATCGCGTTTATCGCCTGGGCCGCCATCGGGCCGTCGCCAGCGTTTGCCCATGCTCTGGTGGCCTCAGTCTCGGTGCTCATCATCGCCTGTCCGTGTGCCTTGGGCCTCGCCACCCCGGTTTCGGTAATGGTGGGCGTCGGGCGCGGCGCTTCGGTGGGCGTGCTCATTCGCGATGCCGAAGCGCTCGAAACTCTGGAGAAGGTGGACACTCTCATCGTCGACAAAACCGGTACCCTTACCGAAGGCAAACCGACGGTGCACACGTTCAAAGCGATGGGATCGTTTGACGAGAAGGCGCTGCTCGAGCTCGCGGCGAGCGTTGAAAGGGCGAGCGAACATCCGCTGGCGGAAGCCATTGTCGCTTCTGCGAAAGATCGCGGCGTCGAGCTGAAACGTGTCGAGGATTTCGACTCCGATACCGGCAAAGGCGTACGCGGCCGGATCGGAGAGAAACGCGTGCTCATCGGAAATCAGCCCGCCCTGGAGGACGCCGGAATTGAAATTTCAGACGATGCGCGGGCCGTTGCCGCTGCGCTGCGGGACAAAGGCGAGACGGTTATTCATGTCGCCGTCGACGATGTGCTTGCGGGGCTGATCGGCATTGCCGATCCCATTAAGGCCACCACGTCAGATGCTATTCGTTACCTTCAGAAAAGGGGCGTGCGCGTAGTCATGGCCACAGGAGATCACGAGGGCACGGCAAAGGCTGTCGCAGTAGAGCTCGGCATTGACGAGTTCCACTCCGGCGTGTTGCCGCAGGAGAAGTCAAAGCTCGTGGAGCAGCTACAGTCGCAGGGCCGCATCGTCGCCATGGCGGGAGACGGCATCAACGACGCGCCGGCGCTGGCCCGCGCAGACGTCGGCATCGCCATGGGCACGGGCACGGACGTCGCCATCGAGAGTGCCGGCGTCACCCTGGTCAAGGGAGACTTGAGAGGCATCGCCCGGGCGCGTCTGTTGAGCCAACGGGCCATGCGCAATATCCGCCAGAATCTGTTCTTTGCTTTCATCTACAACGCACTCGGCGTTCCGGTGGCCGCCGGCGTCCTGTATCCCTTTATTGGGCTCTTGTTGAGCCCCATGATCGCCAGCGCCGCCATGAGCATCAGCTCGGTGTCCGTCATCGGCAATGCCTTGCGACTTCGCCGCGTGGCACTCTGAGATGCGAGTAAAGAGCCTTAGATTCCTCGGTCCCTCCAGTTGGCTTCGAAGGGGCGGGAAAGGGAGGGGGTGTAGACAAGGCGCGCGGGAACAAAGCCCCGACAATTTCGCGACGATGCGTCCTCGACCGAGTCGCGAAGCGACAGGGAGGAGATTTAGACTAAGGAGCCAGAGAATGAAGCCAACATATTTGAGGTACTTGGGTACGAGGCTCGTATTGGGAGTTTGAAATGCTTATCCAGCAGGCATCACAAGAGTCCGGCATGTCAGCGAAGACTATTCGCTTCTATGAGGAAATCGGTCTGGTACGCCCCGCCGCCCGGGCCGCCAACGGTTACCGGCAGTTCAGCAACACCGATGTGCGCACGCTCAAGTTCATTCACCGGGCGCGCAAGCTCGGATTTTCCGTCGAGGACATTCAGAAGCTGCTGTCGCTTTGGCACGACAATAAGCGGGCGAGCTCAGACGTCAAAAAGCTCGCCCTCGCCCACGTCAGCGAGATCGAGGCGCGAATTCGCGAGCTCGAAAGGGTGAAGCGGGCGGTGCTGGATCTCGCCTTGCACTGTCACGGCGACGAGCGTCCCGAATGCCCGATCATCGACGAGCTGGCCGACGAGCATTTCTCTCGCAGCTGATCCCGCGATCAGGCGAAGGCCAGCCGAGCCGCATCGATCAAACAAAAAAAGCCCGGAGAGCTTTCGCTCGCCGGGCTTTGTCAGTCCATTCAGGCTGATGGAATTTGGGTAAGGCGATTAATTGGAGACGTAGTCGTAGGTGCCACCCTTCCACTCGTACCAGACGTATCCTGGCGCGGTGACGTCACCCTTGTTGTCGAAGCCGATCTTGCCTAGCACGGTATCGAATTGACCGGCGCGCAACGCCCGTATCACCCTCTGGGTATTGGTGGTTCCGGCCCTTTCCGCGGCCTGCGCCCACGCCTGGATAGCGCCATAGGTATACAGGGTGTAGCCCTCCGGCTCATAGCCCGTGTCGCGGAATTTCTTCACCACCGGAGCCGCGTTCGGGTTCTTGCGCGGGTCGGGGCTGAAGGTCATAAGGGTGCCGGCGCCGGAATTGCCAGTGATCTTCCAGAACTCGTCGGTCACCAGCGCATCGCCGGAAACCAGCTGAACGTTGTAACTCTGCTCGCGGGCCTGTCGGATCATCAGTCCGGCCTCGGTGTGGTAGCCACCGAGATAGAACACGTCGACACCTGCCTGCTTCATCTTCGAGACGAGCGCGGAGTAATCCTTCTCACCCGCGGTGTAGGCCTCGTACATGGCCTCTGAGATACCGGCGCCGTTTAACGCTTTCTTGGTTTCGTCGGCGAGGCCCTTTCCATAGGCCGTCTTGTCGTGGAGGATGGCGATCTTCTTGCTGCCATACTTTGTGGCAAGAAATTCGCCGGCGACGATACCCTGCTGGTCGTCACGGCCGCAGACGCGAAACACGTTGGCATCGCCTTCATCGGTCAGCTTCGGGTTGGTCGAGGCCGGAGAGATCTGCAGCACGTTCTCTTCGGAGTAAACCTTCGACGCGGGAATCGAAGATCCGGAGCAGAAGTGCCCGGCAACGAATTGCACGCCCTGGCTTACAAACTTGTTGGCCACGGCCACCGCCTGCTTGGGATCACAGGCGTCATCGCCGATGGTGAGCTCGAGCTTTTGGCCCAGCACGCCGCCCTTGGCGTTGATGTCTCTGACGGCCATCTCGGCGCCGCGCTTCATCTGCTCGCCAAATGAAGCATACTGACCGGTCATCGGACCGGCGGTGGATATCAGAATCTCCGCCGAAACGGTGCTGGTGCCAAGCATCGCGGCAGCCGCCGTCAGGCAAACTGCGAAAAGTCGTTTCATGATTATTAACCTCCTGAAGCGTCTCCCGGGGAAGCACAGAATAGGGGCCCAACGGGGAGGTTCGCGAGTCCCTGTGGGTGGCCCGAAAATCTATCACAAGCTGGTCCCACCGCAAGTGCCAGCGGGACTACCCAGCGCCCTTTTTGCGCCGCCAGCCGAAGGGCCCGGCGCGCTGATAGAGCCAGGGGTACTGACGAACCATTTTCCTCGCCAGGTTGAGGCGGTAGCCGACCAGCGCGATGGCGACGAGCACGCTCGTATCGATAAGGTAGCCGCTGAACGATGAGAGCTCGCCCTCGAACAGGGCGAACGTCAGAAAGCGATCGGCGAAGCCGAGCATCACTCCGTAAATCAACGCGTGCCAGGCCGGCTTCCAGGTGTTCGCGAGCGCCTGTCCGGTGGCGTAGGCGGTGAACCCCATCACGCAAACGGTGAGACCTAGGAACACGCCGAAGCGAACGCCTAAGAGCTCTTCCAAAGTTTCCTCCTCCTAACCCCCAGCCGGGAACGCCACTCAATGGCCCAGCGCAATCCCTCTTCCGGGCCGTTAACCATGGCCGCCTTCAAGGTAGGCCGAGCGCACGTCCTTATTCGCCAGCAGCTCGCGTCCGGTGCCGGACATGATCACCCGACCATTAGCCATGACGTAGCCCCGGTGCGCAAGCCGCAGCGCGTGATAGGCGTTTTGTTCCACCAGGAACACAGTCATCTCCTGCTCTTCGTTTACCTGGCGGATGACGGAGAAGATCTGTTTCACCAGCATGGGTGCAAGGCCCAGGGAGGGCTCGTCCAGCAGCAGCAACCGCGGCCGGCCCATGAGTGCGCGGGCTATGGCGAGCATCTGCTGCTCTCCGCCGGACAGCGTGCCGCCCCGCTGGTGGCGCCGCTCGCGCAGCACCGGGTAAAGATCGAACACGCGCTTCAGGTCTTCCTCGAAGTGTGACTGATCGGTGGTGGCGGCCCCCATCTGCAGGTTTTCCAGCACGCTCATGAAGGGAAAAATGCGCCGTCCTTCCGGCGCCTGGGCCACGCCTCGACGAACGATCTCGTAGGTCGGCAGATGGGTAATTTCGGCGCCGTCGAACACAATTTGGCCGGAATCCGCGCGCGGATCGCCGCATATGGTCATAAGCAGGGTCGACTTGCCCGCCCCGTTGGCGCCGATGAGTGAGACGATCTCGCCCTCGCGGACCTCCACGTCGACGCCGCACAGAGCCTCGATGCGGCCGTAAAAGGCGTGCAGCCCGGTGACCTTCAGCATCGGCGTCAGCTCCGCTCTTCGCCGATGTCGCGCGCTACCTCGGGCGGCAGATCCTCGTCTTCTTCCTCTCCCAGGTAGGCCCGGATCACCGCCGGATCATCGCGCACGGCTTGCGGCGAGCCGTCGGAAATCTTTTTCCCGTAGTCGAGCACCACGACGTGGTCGGAGATCCCCATGACCACGTCCATGTGGTGCTCGATGAGCAGCACGCCTATGCGCTCCTCGTCCCGAATCGCCATCAGCAGCCGCGTGAGCTCCCCGGACTCCCTCGGATTCAGCCCGGCGGCGGGTTCGTCGAGACAAAGCATCACCGGTCGGGTGCACATGGCCCGGGCAATCTCCAGCCGCCGCTGGGCGCCGTAGGCGAGGTTGCCCGCGGCGTCGTCCGCCCGATTGGTGAGGCCGATGCGATCCAACCAATATAGCGCAAGGTCCACCGCTTCTTTCTCGGCTTCTCTGTAGACCTTGCTGCCGAAAAGACCCAGGACCGTATAACCGGATGCGCGCATCAGCATGTTGTGCTGGGCGACAATGAGATTCTCCAGCACCGACATCGCCGGAAACAGGCGGATGTTTTGAAAAGTGCGCGCGACGCCGGCCGTCTGCGCAATGTGAAAGCCTTCCATGCGCTCGAGGAGGAACTCGCCTTTGCTCGGGTGGCGAAGCGCCAACCTTCCCATGGTGGGTTTGTAAAAACCCGTAAGGCAGTTGAAGACCGTGGTCTTGCCCGCGCCGTTGGGTCCGATGATGGCAGTGATCTGGCGATCGGTGGCGGTGAACGAGACGTCGTCCACCGCCACCAGGCCGCCAAAACGTATGCTCAAATGCTCGACGCTGAGCAAAGCATTCTCAGCGCTCGCGGCGCGCGTCGCCGGGACACTCATGGCGGTTGTCCGCCGCTGTCCGCGGAGGCGGATTTTAGCCGGGCATCTTCGAGACGGATGGTGGGCTCCCGGTGGGCCAGCAGTCCGCGCGGCCGCCACACCATGATCGTGACCATGGCCGCGCCGAAGGCGAGCATGCGGTACTGCTGCAGCTCGCGGAAAAATTCCGGAAGACCGATGAGCAGGATGGCCGCAAACACCACGCCGATCTGGCTGCCCATGCCGCCGAGCACGACGATGGACAAAATGATCGCCGACTCGATGAAGGTGAAGCTCTCCGGGCTGATGAATCCCTGACGGGTAGCGAAGAAAGCGCCGCCAAAGCCTCCGAACATGGCACCAATGGCAAAGGCGGTGAGCTTGGTGTTGCGCGGATTGATACCGAGACTGCGGCAGGCGATTTCGTCCTCACGAAGCGCCTCCCACGCCCGCCCAACTGGCAGCTTTCGAATCCGCAGGGTAAACAGGTTGGTGATCATCGCCAGGGCAAGGATCAGAAAATAGAGAAAGATGATCCGATCGACGGACGAATACTCCAGCCCGAAGAACTGGTGAAAGCTCTGTGTCCCTTCCGGCGGATTGGCGGTCATGGGCAGACCGAAAAACGTCGGACGCGGTATCCCCGAAAGCCCATCCGGCCCCTTGGTGAACTTGTACCAGTTGAGCAGGATGATGCGGACCATCTCGCCGAACCCGAGGGTGACGATAGCGAGATAGTCACCGCGCAGCCTGAGCACCGGAAAACCGAGCAGAATGCCGGCGAAGGCCGCCATGATCCCGGCGAAGGGCAGGCAGGTCCAAAAGCCCAGGTCGAAATGCAGCGCAAGCAGCGCGTACGAGTAGGCGCCCACGGCGTAGAAGGCCACGTAACCCAAGTCGAGCAGACCGGCGAGTCCCACCACGATGTTCAAGCCCCAGCCGAGCATGACGTAGGTGAGCACCAGGATCGCGATATCCAGAAGACGCCGGTCGGCGAACGGCATGAACGGAAGCGCCAGCGCAAGCCCCAGCAGCAGCGGGCCGACGTAACGCGATGCTTGCTGTATCGCCGCGCCGATCCGGTCCATGCGTTCCTCGCGCGCCTCGGGCGTGATGCTGCTCGCCTCGTGCCAGATCAGCCACGCGGCCCTGCCACCGAAACCCAAGGCGAAGATCGCCAGCAGCCAGTTCACCACCAAGTCGCCGAAGACCACGAAACGCTCCAGCTTTGCCGCGGGGGCGTAGAGCGGCCCGAGCAACGCCGCCACCATCGCGGCACCGAAAGGCAATGCGGTCACCGCCACCGGAAACGCCCGTCCCTGGCGAAGCAGTATCCAGGCGAAACGACCGATGAAGCCGACAGCGGTCACGGCCATGACCTCGTCGAATCGAAAACGGATATCGAGACCGCCGGGAACGTCCTCGGCGCGAAAACCCACCAGGGCGAACGCAAGCCCGAAGGTCACCAGCGCCACCACCCCGGACTCGCGCAAGGCCGAGGGAAAATCCAGCGGTGAGCGTGGCGAGGTCGCCGACGATGCGCGGGCCGACGTCACTAAACCTTCTCGATGTCGGGCTTACCGAGCAGCCCGGTGGGCCGGAAGACGAGCACCAGCACCAGGATGGAAAAAGCCGCCACGTCCTTGTATTCCACCGTGAAGTAGGCGGACCAGAGCGCTTCGATGAGCCCGATGAGCAATCCGCCCAGCATGGCTCCCGGAATCGATCCGATGCCGCCGAGCACCGCCGCGGTAAAGGCCTTGATGCCGGCTAAGAATCCGATGAAAAAGTCGATCACCCCGTAGAGCAGCAGAAACATGAGACCCGCCACCGAGGCTAGGGAAGCGCCGATGACGAAGGTGAGCGAGATGGTGCGGTCCACGTTGACGCCGACCAGCGAGGCCATTTTCAAATCCTGCTGGCAGGCCCGCTGGGACCGGCCGAGCGCGGTACGGTTGATGACCCAGGTGAACACCAGCATCAGCGCGACGGTGAGCACCGCGATGAGGATCTGCAGATAGCTCAGCGTTACCGTGAACTTGCCGTCGGTGAAGAACTGGAAGCCGCCGCTGATGACCGGTTGAAGCGGCTTGATACGCGCGCCCTGCAGCAACTGCACGTAGTTCTGTAGAAAGATGGACATGCCGATGGCGGTGATGAGGGCCGCAAGCCGCGGCGAGTGTCGAAGCGGCCGGTAGGCGACCCGCTCCAGCGCCCAGCCGTAGACGGAAGTCAGCAGCATGGTGGCCGCCAGGACGATAAGCAGCGCGACGGGCACCCAGCCGATGCCCGCGAGCCCGAGCACCAGAAAGGAGATAATGGAGATGAAGGCCGCGATCATGAACAGCTCGCCGTGGGCAAAGTTGATCATGCCGATGATGCCGTAAACCATCGTGTAGCCGATGGCGATGAGGCCGTAGATCATCCCCAGCGTAATGCCGTTGATGAGCTGCTGGAGTAAGTAGCCCATGAGTAATCCCCTTCCGCGAACGCCCCTTTGCGGGAGCGCTCAACTTGGTCCCGAAGCGACCGCCTTGACGCGCGGCGAGGCCCAAGATTACATCTTCCGACCTCGCCCGCAAACGCCGCCCAACTCGGGGGGCCTTATCGGACGGAGCGCTGCTCGGGCCTTTGACCCCAAGGGGGAACCAACACCGGCTCGTTCAGCGGCGATGATATACTTGCCGCCCGCTCCGGGAGAGCGCGCGACGGCCACGACTACATTGGCGGGGACCGTGCCGTTAATTTGCAGCACGGTTCGGCGGGACCAAGCGCGATCACTCCGCAAGTGGTTTCACCAAGACTCCAGTCGGTCGTAAAGAGCTGTCGTCATGAGTCAACCCACCTTTCGCGACCTGGAGCGGGCCGGCTGGACATCCAGGGCCGATGTCTATGACAACTACTTCGCTAAAATCACTGCCCAGGCCATCGACGCCACCCTCGACGGTCTCGGCGACCTCGACGGGAAAAGATTACTGGATGTGGCCTGCGGCACCGGTCACCTGGCCGGCGCCGCGTCGACAAGGGGCGCCGAAGCCGAGGGCATCGATTTCGCCGCCACCATGGTGGCGCAGGCCGCGGGCAATTATCCCGCCTGCACCTTCACCGAGGGTGATGCCGCGCACCTACCCTACGAGGACGAACGCTTCGACGCCGTCGCCTGTAGCTTCGGCCTGCTGCACCTTGAAGATCCGGACGTGGCCATTCGGGAAGCGTGTCGGGTGCTGCGCCCCGGCGGTCGTTGCGCCTTCACCGTGTGGTGCAGTCCTGAGCAGGGCAGCGAAATGCACCAGATCATTCTGGGCGCGGTGAAAACGTTCGGCACCCTTGAGGTAGATTTGCCCGCCGCGCCGCCGATGTTCCGCTTCGCAGACCCGGAGGAGTGCGCCCGGGTGTTACAGGCATCAGGCTTTACCAACGTAAGAACGAAGGTGCTGCCACTTCAGTGGCGCGGGCCGTCACCGGAAGCATTTATGGAAATGGTCGAAAAGAGCGCGGTGCGTATGCTCATGGTTCTCGATGCCCAGACCGAGTCGGCGCGAGAGCGTATTCGAAAGGCCATTCTCGAGGGCGCTGAAGCGCGGCGCAAGAATGATGAAATCATTATTGCCTTTCCCGCGATGATGGTGACCGCGGAGCGGGGGGTGAGGGACATTCAGAGTTCGTAACTCATTGATCTGCATTGATGACAAGGTCGTGGCAACGCGTCCATAATCGTACAGTTCGCAGATCAATGAGTTACGAACTCTGAATGTCCCTTGCGAGCGTTACGCTTGCAAGCGTTAAATATTGATGTCGAAAGTTGGGAGTTGTTGATGCAGTACCTACACACCATGATTCGGATCAGCGACGTGGATAAATCGCTGAATTTTTTTTGCAACAAGCTCGGGCTGGTACAGGTGAGCAGAAACGACTACGAAAAAGGCCGGTTCAGTTTAATATTTCTTGCGGCGCCCGAAGATCTCGAACGCGCCAAAGCCGATCGCGCGCCCATGGTGGAGTTGACTTATAACTGGGATCCCGAGGAATACAGCGGCGGGCGCAACTTCGGTCACCTAGCCTACCGCGTGGACAACATCTACGAAGTCTGCCAGCGACTGATGGACGGCGGGATCACCATCAACCGCCCGCCGCGGGACGGCCACATGGCCTTCGTCCGCTCTCCCGACAACATCTCCATCGAGATCCTGCAGCGTGGCGAATCGCTGCCGCCGAAGGAACCATGGAAATCCATGCCCAACAACGGCGAGTGGTGAGAGGGAGAGGGGACATTCAGAGTTCGTAAGTCATTGATCGGCATTGATGGTGAAGCCGTCACAATCCATCAGTAACGGAGATTACGCCGATCAATGACTTACGAACTCTGAATGTCCCCAGCACACCCCCAGCAACTCCCGCGACTCGGTGAGCATAAAACCTAGAGAACTCGACCACGTGGTGCTTCGTGTCAGCGACGTACCGCGCGCGATTAGTTTTTACTGCCAGGTACTCGGCTGCGTCGAGGAACGCCGCGCAGACAAGATCGGACTGATCCAGCTCCGCGCTGGACGAAGCCTGATCGATCTGGTGGACGTCAAGGGCGAGATCGGAAAGAAAGGCGGCCCCGCACCGGATAGAAAAGGTCACAACATGGACCACTTCTGCGTCCGCGTCGATCCCTTTGACGAAACCGCTATCCGCAGGCACCTCGAAAGTCACGGCATCAAGGCCGACCCCACTGAAACCCGCTACGGCGCCGAGGGCAACGGCCCCTCAATCTATCTCCAAGACCCCGACGGCAACACTGTCGAACTCAAAGGACCGCCGGAGTGATTCTTTTATGGTGAGAATATCCCCGGCGACGCCGTCAGTTCTCGGAGGGGTTGCCTGCGTTCTTTTGCGGCAGCTCGACTTCACCCGGCATGAGCCAGATCTGATACACGTAGGCGTGACGGTCCAAGGTGTAGCGCACGTTCACCGGCGAGGTGATGGTCGAGGGCGCGACGATGCGATTTTTGAGATTTCGGATCTTGGAACCGGGCGCCAGCATCATAAGCCTGCGGTCAATGGCCACCAGCCGACCCCGCGGTGGAAACATGACCCCTTCCGCGGCATGCCCAGGGATTCTGCGCAGATCGGTGTCCGCAGACGCCGCGTCCGCTGCAGCAGCCACGGACCTGGCAAAGTCTTCAGTGATTTCGGCCCGCGCGACCTGAAACATCAGCAGGCCTACAGTGAGCACTAAGGCAACCAACGCCTTGCTTTTGGTCACTGCCTGCAAATCGTCATCTCCCGGGATCGACTGATCCGAAGTTCGCTTTGAGTTAACCATTAACGAACTAATTCTAGACCCAATTTTCGGTTGACGGCGCCGGGACCGCGCTTCGCCTCCCGATGCGCAAACGCCTGGGCGAACTCGAGCAGTCCGTTCCGCGCTTTGCGTTCGAGCTACTGGGGTCAAAGCGATTTACAGCGTGAAGCAGGGCGGCGGGCCCCGAAGCGAGGAGATTCAGAGCAAATCCTACGCCGGCCGAGCCATCAGCCAGCATGGTTGAAATTCGGGCTTGGGCCGCCGGCTTTGCTGCCAGCGGCGGCACGAGGGTCCTTTGTTCAGCCGGCGACGACCACCATCAGCGCGGTCAGCGCCACCATTGCCAGCGCGTATGCCAGACCCACACGGGTTGCCACGTCGAGCATCACGTTTGTTGCCTCCGGTTTCATTGTCGTCGTCCTTCTCAAAGGGGCGGCCCACGCCGCTGATGGAGGAAGATTATTGCGGTGCGATATATAATTCCAATTACATTTTTCAATTTGAAATATAATTTTTACTGATAATATTTTGGAACCTCCGAGTGAACCTTTCCCAGCTCCGCGCCTTCGACATGGTGGCCCGAACCGGCAGCTTCACCGCGGCCGCCAAGGCAATGCACGTGACCCAGCCGGCCGTCACCAACCATATCCGGGCCCTGGAGGACTACTACGGGGTGGCGCTATTCCGGCGGGTGGGCCGTGGGGTGGAGCCCAACGAACTCGGCCGAGCCCTGGCGGATCTCTCGCGCCAGCTCTTTACCCTGGAAGAGGAGGCAACCGACCTTCTCCAGGCGAGCAAGGCACTACGACGCGGGACGCTTCGCATCGGCGCTGACGGACCTTACATTCTGATCCCGCTGGTGGCCGCGTTCCGCCAGCGCTTCCCCGGCGTGCGCGTCGGCCTCACCGTAGGCAACACCCAGAAGGTGCAGGAAGCGCTCATGAACGAACGCTGCGACGTCACCATTCAGGCCCAGCTCGAGCGCGACGAGCGCCTGCACGTGCAGACGCTCAGCAGCTACAAAGTGATCGTCTTCGTTAGCACGTCGCATCCGCTCGCTAAAGCCGAGCGCAGCGAGATCAGGATGAAGGAGCTCGACGGCGCGCCGGTAATTCTCAGGGAGCGCGGGTCGTCGGCCCGGCGGATGTTCGACCAGGCTACAAAGCAAGCGGGAGTGCGGCCCGACTATGTGATCGAAACCACCAGCCGGGAAACGGTCAAGGAAGCGGTCGCCGCGGGACTGGGCATTGGTGTCATCTCGGAAGCGGAGCTCCGCCAAGATTCGCGATTCTGGCCGTTGCGGGTGAAAGACGCCGACATGACCTATACCGAATACGTGGTGTGCCTGGAACGAAAGAAGAACCTGCGGCTGTTGAGCGAGTTCTTCCGCCTGGTCGAAACCGTGGGGCAGCAAGCCTTTCCTTGAGCAGACGTCGACGTCGCGGGAGTCAATTGATCGGTGCGCCGCCCTCCGCGATTCGCTTATCTACGAATTCGTTCAACGCCTCGCGCGCGCCTTCATCCAGCGGCGGCGGTTGATACAGCTCAAGCACGGACTTGAAAATTCTGTTGGCGCGTTTGGTGGCGTCCTCGGCTCCAGACTCGAGCCAGGTCTCGAAATTACGCCAATCTGAGAGCATCGGCTGATAGAACGCGGTCTCATAGCGTTCGAGCGTATGCGCGGCACCGAAGAAGTGGCCGCCTGGGCCGACTTCACGGATCGCGTCCAGGGCGAGCGTGCTCTCGCTTACTTCCAGAGGCTTTAACAGCTCGGTCATCATCTGCACCATCTCCGCATCGATGATGAACTTCTCGAACGAGGCGCATAAACCCCCTTCGAGCCAGCCGAGAGCGTGGTGGATCATGTGGCCGTGGCCGAGCACCGCGGCCCAGAGCGCCATCTGCGACTCGTAAGCCGATTGCGCGTCAGGGCTGTTGGACGAGTTCACGCTGGAGGAGCGGTAAGGTACGTTGTAGCGGCGCGCGAGCTGCCCGCTGATGAGCGTCGCTTTGGCATACTCCGGCGTACCGAAGGCCGGCGCCCCGGATTTCATATCCACGTTGGAAGTAAAACCGCCGTAGATCACCGGCGCGCCGGAATTGATAATCTGGCAGAACGCCATACCCACCAGCGCCTCCGCATTCTGCTGCGCCAACGCGCCCGCCAGAGTGACCGGCGCCATGGCGCCCGCGAGCGTAAACGGCGTCACCACCACCGGCTGGTTGCGCAACGCAAGCTCGATCATGCCCCACAGCATGGGGATGTCGTACTGGAGCGGGGAGTTGGCATTCACCATGGTGAACACGGAAGGATCTTCCGCCAGCTGGGCGTCATCGAAATTACGCGTGATCTTCACCATCTCCAGCACGTCCAGCACCCGCTGCCTTCCCAGGGAATAGAGGCGAAAAATCTTGTCGGTGTGCTCGATCATGGCCCGGGTCGCCACCAGGTGGCGAATGGGTGTTTCGATATCCACTGGCTCGACGGCGTGGCCGGAAACGACTTGCGCCACGTTGACGCTCTGGGTGAGCTTCAAGAAGTTGCAGAAATCTTCGAAATTTCCCGTGCGCCGTCCGCGGTCCATGTCCGAAGCGTTGGGCGGGCTGCTGACGGCGGCAAAGTTGATAGAGCGACCACCGAAGTGAAGTGAGCGCTCCGGATTGCGCGCGCTGATATCGAAAGCGCTTGGCGCTTTGGACACCGCATCGAGAATCAGCCCGCGCTCGAAACGAACCCGGGTGCTGTCGGGATCGACTTCGGCGCCGGCGGCTTTGAGCACCCTTCGCGCCTCGTCGAGCAAAAAGTTGACGCCGATGCCCTCCAGTATCTCCAGTGAGGCTTCGTGAATAGCCTCGACGCAATCCGCGGAAAGGATCTCGAAAGGCGGATAGGGGTTTTCGTAGCGGCAAAAGGGAGACTGGCGCAGGCCCGCTCCCGCCGTTTGCCGGCGACGCTCGCGCAAGGTGGAACGTCGGCTCATGGCAAGAATACAAAGGTAAAACTATCTGGCCCAACATAAAGCCTGCCGGTTTGAGTCACAGACTGGTGTCCAAAAGGCGACGCCTTCTGTTCCAGACTCCTGACGTTTTTCGAGCCGCTGGACTTCATCGCCCGGCTGGCCGCATTGGTGCCCAAGCCCAGAGTCAACTTGACGCGCTTGCATGGTGTGTTCGCACCGAACAGCAAACTCCACGCATTGGTGGCACCGGCGAGGCACGGCAGGGGCAATAAACCCAAAGCCACCAATGAGCCTCAAGCGCAGCGCCTGAAACGGGTGTTCAACATCGACATCGACATTTGCCGAGCCTGTCGTAGCGACGTCAGGATCATCGCCTGCATCGAGGATCCGGTGGTGATCAAAAAGATTCTCACCGACCTCGATGAGAAAGGCGCGTCGGCGCAAGCGTCGCGGCTGCCGCCGTGCCGTTCACCGCCTCAGGCGTTGTTCGACTGAGACAAGACACCCGGTGAATAACTCCCCACGGCCGCGATGCCGAGCCGCGCGGCTTCGGTGGCGCTCGGCCTGAGGGTCGGTGCAACTCGGAAAAGTGCGCCGGGAAAGGGGCAGTTGCCCGGATCGGCAGGCGGAGATTTGAGCCGACCTCGTATTCAGGGGCAAATCGACCATTGCCGGGTGCCCCTGACGACCTAAGGCGGGTCGTTCGATTGGAGAGAAACGGGGTCTATACCGCCTTTACTCCCGCTCAATTCACTGATAAAAGCCAAACAGGACGATCCTTTTCTGATTTTTTCCTCAAAGAGCTTTCGTAGAGGGTTCGCATGCTTAACCGACGCCCCATTTTTATAAACGCACTGGCCCGCGGAGGGTCGAATATATTAATGAATCTGCTGCTATCCCATCCGGACGTATGCCTGTCCTCAGCGGCAGAGTCCAACAAAGTGTTCAAGGGAACACGATGGGATTCGGGGTGGCGTATAGCCAAGAAGCGCATCTGCTACGATTTACCCATTCGCGTTCTCACTGGTCGCGATTTTTTTTCATCGCGCGTGGCGCCAAGGAAGCCTCTTCCGCCCTTCGTTAGACGCTATATCGACCACATCCTCTATCATGGTAGGTTCAATGCTCTCATAGAAACTCATAACTTGTACAAGTTTGACACCATAGCTTATACAAGAGAGGAACTAGCAAGTTGCCGATTACTTACAAAAGCGTTAAATGGTTTGGTGTATACTGTTGAGATGTTTGGAGACATGTATCCCGACGCAGTGTTTTTTGGACTTGTTCGAAACGGCCTAGCGGTCTGCGAAGGGTGTGTCCGGAGGGGTTGGTCGGCCGAAGACTTTGCTCGGACTTACAAGTCAGTAGTGGAGAAGATGTTTGAACTTAATGCCCAGATGCCAAATTATTATATTGTACGGTACGAGGATATGGTGGCAAATCCGCTCGAGTTTACTCACAAGATCTATAAGCATGCCGAACTTGATATCAAGCATTTGCAAAGAATTCGACTTCAATCAAAACCAATAATGGATCGTGAAGGTAAACATAGTCTCAACAAAGGGTATGATCGTCAGGTTTTCTGGTATGACCTAAACAGTCTTCAAAAACACATAAGATCAGACACAAATGAAAATCAGATTCGACAACTCAGCGCGGATAACAAGGCCAAGTTCCTGTCAATTGGAGGAGGAATCATGGAAGAACTAGGATATGTCGTTTGATTTTACGATCTAGACTGCTATCGGCTCGGCACTTGAAATCAAACTCTGAGATGGGCTCTGGGTACTCGAAGACTTGTGGCGGTGTTGTCAATTTAACTGGAATACCGTAACACTGCGGGGATGAAAACACCGAAATCCCTGTATCAGCGTCACCGTTTCCCGCCCGACATCATTCGCCACGCCGTGTGGCTCTATCAGCGATTCTCGCTCAGCTTTCGAGATGTCGAGGATCTTCTAGCCCAGCCCGGCGTGACGATCTCCTATGATACTTGAGTGACCATGCTGGTGGGTTCGAGTCGCTCGACCTGTGCATCAAGGCCGCAACTGAGAGGCCCGATCTCAAGCTCACCATCTTCAAAGAACTCGATGCGCCCTGTCGGCCGGAAACCATTCTCGTTTCCAATACCTCCTCGATATCGCTGAGCAAGATCGCGGCGTGCACGGGACGGCCAGAGCGACTCGTCGGCATGCACTTCTTCAACCCCGTGCCGGTCATGATTCTGGTCGAGATCATTCGCGCGTTGCAGACTTCGGACGAGACTTACGGGGCGGTTCGCGCTCTGGTGGAACGGCTCGGGAAGACGAGCGGTCGGCGTCGCCGACAGTTCGGGCTTCGTGGTCAACCGCATGCTAGTGCCGATGAAAAACGAGGCCGTTTTCGCACTGGCCGAGGGCGTCGCTACCGCCGAGGAGATCGACACCGCAATGAGGCTCGGCGCCAATCATCCGATGGGCCCGCTGGCGCTCGCCGATCTCATCGGCCTCGATGTGTGCCTCCACGTCATGGATGTACTACGCACGGAGTTCGCCGACTCCAAGTACCGACCGTGCCCGCTCCTGCGCAAGATGCTCGACGCAGGCTACCTGGGCCGCAAGTCGGGGCGCGGCTTCTTCGAGTACGGGGTAGTGATCGCGCGCCGCAGGCCCGCGGTCGTGAACGCGTCCGCAGCGCCTATGAGATCGGGGGATACTGGGACAAGAGGGTACAGATTGACGTGGTAGGGTGGCGTTGTACGTCGGCAAATCAATTCGGACTTTGGATGTTGAATTTAAGAGAGTATCTCGGTCATCCTTTTCTTGGTTTAAGCAGCCGGTCGCCGATAGTGTAACCGCCGGCGCTGTCCATCGTCCCGGATTTCGCTTGTTGAGAGATCGCCGCATCCGGTAACAGTGCTATACACCCGATCGCCAGGACCGTGGCAAGACGCGTCTTAATCTTAACCATCTGTGAGTCGACTCCTTGGATTCCATTGACTTCGGAAGGTATTAATGATGTGAGAAGAATTCACGAGCTGACTGTTCGCTCTTGGCAATGGCGATCCAGCCAGTCGTAGCCTGATGAATCCCAGAAGAAGCATCCAAAAAAGGGCCTCAGGCATAAAGCCAGATCCAAGCTGGAAAAATCGATGCCGGGCTGAACGTTGATCGCCGCTATTCGGTGAGGTTACATTTTTTCTGGGCTCCGGGCCAAATTCGATGATCCCGTTAAACGGATAGGCGCCTCGTCAGCCCGCCGTCAAGACGATACTGTCAGGAGTCCCGTTCTTCAGTTCGACTCTTGCCATCGGTCGCACCGGATTGCCGCCACTCCATCAAGCCTTGATGAAAGAAGGTGTGAATATATGCGAGTACGTCCCAGCGTTCGCTCACGCTCAAGACGTCTTTAAAAGCGGGCATCTTCGAGCCTTGGGATTTGAACGGTTCCACCTTGCCGCCTTCGCTGACCCGCCAGAACAAGTAGGCGTCGCCTTTACCGGGTGAAGTGTGGAAGTTATTCGTCAGGTCGGCGGGTGGATGCGATAAAGCTAGCGCAATGGGGCCGGTGCCCTGGCCGTCCACGCCGTGGCAGGTGACGCACTGCTTTTGGTAAATTTCCTCCCCGCGCGCAATCGCATTGGCGTCCGCCCATACGGCACTGACTTTGCTTGCATAGGCATCGGGTGGACCAACCCATTCACCGTGCTGATGGTGCGCGCCTTCGTCGCTGTGCCCGTGCCGTCGATGCGGCTTCCCGCTTTCGTGTTGCTGATCTCGACCGGCCGCTTTGCCGGAATTATGGCCTACGTCAGCATGGGACGACCACATTGTCACCCCCAACACCGTCGTGAGAGTCAGTAAAGCTATGTTTTTCATCAAGGCTGCTCCCAGATGCATGACTACCAATGTATTAGCAATAAAGCCCGGCGATTTGATACCGTTATCTCGTTCAGCCTAATCCGCACGGCCGCGTATGGTAGCAATGTAGTTCAAAAATTCCAGTGACATTGAATTGTCGACTTGGTTCCCTGAGAACCAGTTTGCAAAACGGAAGACTCGTTCGAAACGCACGAACCGGCCGCCCCCCTCAAGCCGGCCCGGCCGCGTCAAGATCGCCGCCTGCATCGAAGACCCTGTGGTGATTGAGCAGATTTTGACCCACCTCGAGCAGCAAACAAGCATCAACAGCTGCCCCGCGCTTACCAACGTGTCGGGCGCCACCCCAGGTTCGCTTGTTGGACCGATGCAGCGGACACCATGGGTGCAAGACCAGCGGCTGCGACATCGATGGGGCGGCTTCGGTGACTGTCGGCCTGATGGTCGGAGCAGGTCGGAAACGTGCGCCGGGGAGCGGGTAGCTCCCCAGACCGGTAGGCAGGGATTCGAGCCGACCTCGTATTCACGGCCGAATCTACCATTGCCGGGTGCCCCTGATGATCGACGGCGGGTAGTTCGATTGGAGAAAAACGGGATCTATACTGCCTTGACTCCCTGACGTTCAGTGCCGGATTGCAAATCCGCCGCGGTCCTCGCCAGGCGTCTTACCGAAGTGCTCTCGGTAGCTCTTGGTGAAATGGGAGGCGGTTGTAAAGCCGCAGGCGACGGCCACCTCAATAACGCTCATCCCGGTCTGCCGCAGCAGGTCGCGGGCGCGGGCAAGACGATGGTCGCGGGCGTAGCGGGAGGGGGTGGTGTCCAGATAGCCGCGGAACAAGCGCTCCAGCTGGCGCTCGGAAAGGCCTACGCCAGCTGCGAGCTGGCGCTTGTCGGTGCGGTGCTCGGGGGAGGTTTCGATCAACTCGATGGCGCGGAGCAGCTTGGGATGGCTTACGCCCACTCTGAGCCTCAAAGGCATGCGCTGTGGGTCGCCGCGGCTGCGCATGCGATCGAGAATGCAGGCATCGGCCACCTGGGCGGCGAGCGTTCGTCCAAGGCGGGCGCCGATGAGCTCCAACATGAGATCCAGCACCGCGGTGCCGCCGGAGCAGGTCACGCGATCGCGATCGATCTCGAATACCTCGGCGCTTACGTTAACGCGCGGGAATTCCTCCTTGAACGCGGCGAGATTTTCCCAGTGCACAGTGCAGCGGTAGCCATTCAAAAGCCCGGCGCGGGCGAGAATATAGGGACCGAGGGAAACGCCGCCGAGAATCGCGCCCTTGCGAGTTAGACGGCGCAGCGCTTCGCTCATGCCTTGGTCGCGGAAACGCTCGGCATTGAGGCCGGCCAATACCATCACCAGGTCGGAGCCGCAGGCATCGTCGATCACACCATCCACGGCGATGCGTACACCAGCCGAGCTTCTAACCGGGTCGCCATCCGTTGAGTAAATTTTCCAATGGTAAACAGGGCGATTACTGATCGCGTTGGCGTAGCGCAGGCTGTCCAGCGCGGACGCGAACCCCAGCATTCCAAAGTCCTCCACCAGCACAAACGCGACGCGGGCCGTCGGCCCTGATTCAGAACTGGAACAATTCATCGCCACAGTCGATTTTCCAGGTTGGACGCGGGTAATTTTGACATGGCGAACTCTTATTGACGATTTACCATTCAACAATCAAGCTAAATTGGCCCGCTTTTTTCCTTCAGCATCAGCGCCAAGTTTGACAAAATCCGTCAGCCGCCACGGTCTGAGGGGCGGCGGTAATGTGGACAAATATGAAAGACGTTTCTACAGATCTCGGCCGAGTCCGCCAACACGGCGCCATGGAATACACCGATCCGCCGGTGGATCTCGACAGCGTGCGGCGTTACCGCATCGGCCGGGTTCGCGAGGAGCTCAAAAAGCGCGACTACGCCGGCATCGTGCTTTTCGATCAGCTCAATACGCGCTACGCCACCGACGTCACCAATATGCAGATTTGGTGCTCGCACAACGAGAATCGCTACGTGTTCGTCGCAACCGAAGGCCCCGCCATCGTATTCGAGTACGGCGCCAAGGCGCACCTGGCGGAAGGCATTCCCACGGTGGACGAGGTCAGACCCGCGCGGCCGTGGTATTACTTCGTCGCCGGAAATCGTTACTCCGAGCAGGCAAAGCGCTGGGCGGCGGAGATCGCCGACCTGGTGCGCCAGCACGGCGGCGGCAACAAGCGGCTGGCCATTGACCGCACAGGGTTCGACGGCATTGCCGCGCTGATGAGGCACGGCATCGAGCTTTTCGACGGCTTTGAAGTCATGGAGCTGGCTAGGGAGATCAAGTCTCCTGAAGAAATCATCCTCATGCGCAAGGCAATCGACGCCTGCGACAAGGGCCTCGACGCCATGCGGGCTTCGCTGCGCCCCGGGATCACCGAAAACACTCTGCTTTCCAAGCTCCACCAAACCAACGTGGCGCTCGGCGGCGAATGGATCGAGACGCGCCTGCTTTCGTCCGGCCCGCGCACCAACCCCTGGTTTAGCGAATCCAGCATGCGCCCGATTGAAAAAGGTGACATGGTGAGCTTCGACACCGACCTGGTCGGGCCCTACGGCTACTGCGCCGACATTTCGCGTTCCTGGATATGCGGTGAGGGCAGACCCTCGGATGAGCAGCGCCGGCTATACGCGCTGGCCGTCGAACAAATCGAATTCAACAAAGCGTTGATCAAGCCGGGCGTGTCTTTTCGAGAGGTCACCGAAAAGGCCTGGCCAATGCCCGCGGAGTTCGTGCCCAACCGTTACGGGGTCATCGCCCACGGTGTCGGTCTTTGTGACGAATATCCGTGCGTTTATCACCAGATCGACTACAGCGACAAGGGTTACGACGGCTTTGTTCAGGAGGGTATGACCGTCTGCGTGGAGTCCTATATGGGAGCCACCGGAGGCCGCGAAGGCGTCAAGCTCGAAGACCAGTTCCTGGTGACGGCCAAGGGACTAGAACCGCTGTCGAAGTATCCGCTGGAGCTGGATTGGCTCTGACGATTTTTGTAGACCGACTCCGGCGCAATACGCTTCGCTATTGCGCCCTACACCTCTGACGATTCCTGAAAGATGCTCAGCTCCGCATGCGCGCGCCTTTCGGATCCAGCAGCGGCTTGGGCGTAAGCGTCGCTTTTCTTCTGTCCCCCAGGATTTCCACCTCGAAGGCATTGGCGTCAGTCACGCGGGCGTGGATGGCCGGCACGTAAGCGAGCGCCACCGATTTCTTCACGTAGTGGGCGTAGCCCCCCGATGTCACCCAGCCGACAACCTCGCCGTCGCGCCATACGGGTTCGTCTCCGATGACGTCGATGCCGTCGGCGTCCACCACCAGCGTTACCAGACGCCGATTCGGCCCTTGATCGCGTTCTCTAATCGCACCGTCCCGACCGATGAAATCGTTCTTGTTCAAATCCACGAAGCGGTTGAGCCCGGCCTCGAAGGGGCCGTAGATGGGCCGAAACTCCCGCGCCCAGCTGCCAAAGCTCTTTTCGAGCCGCAAAGAATTGAGCGCACGTCCGCCAAAGTGTTTTAGTTCCAAATCGGCGCCCGCATCCACGAGCAGGTCGTAGAGCGTGCGCTGATAATCCGCGCGCACCCAGATCTCGTACCCCAAATCGCCGGTATAGGTGATGCGGCCGAGTTTTACCGGCACCCTATCCAGGGTGGTTTCCTTGAATGCCATGAACTTGAAGGCATCGCTAGAAAGATCGTCCTCGGTCAAGCGGGCGAGGAGCTCGCGGGACTTCGGGCCGGCTACCGAAAGCCCGGTCAGTTCGGCGGTTACGGATCTCAAGCTGACGCCGCTCGCCGGAAGATGCGACTCGAACCAGCGCAGGTGATACTCCTCGGCGACGCCGGAACCGAAAATGTAAAAACGCTCGGGCCCCGCTTTGGCCACGGTGAAGTCGCCGATGAGCTTGCCGTTCGGATTGAGCATCGGTGTAAGCACGATGCGACCCTGCGGGGGCATGCGGTTGGCGAGCAGCCGCGATAACCAGCCCTCCGCGCCCGGGCCCTTGACTTCGTACTTGGCGAAGCCGGAGATCTCGAGTAAGCCTACAGCTTCGCGCACCGCGCAACACTCGTCGGCCACCGGACCGAAGGCGTTGGAGCGGCGGAACGTCACATCTTCAATTGGCTCTTCACCCTCCGGCGCGAACCAAAGCGCGTGCTCGAGCCCATAGGAAACTCCGAACACCGCGTTCTTTTCTTTCAGCCGCTCATAGATGGGGGTGGTGCGAAGCGGCCGCGCCGCCGGAAGCTCTTCATTAGGAAAGGTGATCTGAAATCGGCGCGAGTAATTCTCGCGCACCTTGGCGTTGGTGTAAGCCATGCTGGTCCAGTCGCCGTAGCGGGACACATCCATGGCCCAAACGTCGAATCCGGGATCGCCGTCGGCAACCCAGTTCGAAAGCGCGAGCCCGACGCCGCCCCCCTGGCTGAACCCCGCCATGACCCCACAGGCCACCCAGTAGTTGTTCAAACCCCGGACCGGACCCACCAGTGGGTTGCCGTCGGGAGCAAAAGTGAACGGCCCGTTGATGATCTGTTTGATGCCGGCACGCTCGAAAGCGGGGAAGTGCTTGAACCCCACCTCCAGGCTCGGCGCGATGCGATCGATATCCGGCGGCAGCAGGTCGTGGCCGAAGTCCCACGGCGTTTTGCGCTCGGACCAGGGCACTCCTTTTTTCTCGTAGGTGCCCATGAGCATGCCGTTGCGCTCTTGGCGCATGTAGATCTCACCTTCGAAGTCGATTGCGTGAAGCACTTCGTCCTTACTTTCCACCACCTCCGGCATGTCTTCTGTGATCAGGTACTGATGCTCCATGGCGAGAATGGGAAGCTCGAGCCCCACCATGCGGCCGACCTCCCGCGCCCACAAGCCCCCAGCGTTGACCACATGCTCGGCTTCGAGGGTCCCCTTCTCGGTGACCACGTCCCAGCAGCCGTCAGGCCGTAGCCTCAAGTCCGTGACCCGGTTGTGGCGGTAGATTTCAGCCCCACCCACGCGGGCGGCTTTGGCGTAGGCGTTGGTTACTCCGGCGGGGTCGATGTGCCCTTCCACCGCGTCGTAGAGCGCGCCGACGAAATATTTCTTCTCCATCAGCGGAAATCGCTCCGCCGCTTCGTCCACGCTCAAAAGCTCGGTCTGCATGCCGAGGTAGCGACCGCGGGCGTGGGCCGCTTTGAGCCAGTCCATGCGCGCCTTGGATGCCGCCAGCAGCACACCGCCAGTAATGTGCACGCCGCAGGACTGGCCGGAGATCTCCTCGATTTCCTGATAAAGGCGGATGGTGTAATCCTGGAGCTTGGCCACGTTCGGGTCGCTGTTGAGCGTGTGCATGCCCCCGGCCGCGTGCCAGGTGGAGCCGGAAGTGAGCTCGTCGCGCTCGACCAGGACGGAGTCCTTGAAACCCCGCTTGGTGAGGTGGTAGAGGACGCTGCAGCCGACGACGCCGCCGCCGATCACGGCTACCTGGACGTGGGATTTCATCTCTCGGGCTCCGCAAACTTCTTTATCGAGTATCCGCTCCCCTGGGATCCGGCGCCCTGTGCGCATTTTAGGCCGTTCCCGGCCCCCGCGCGGCCCGCGCATCTTACTCTCCCTGGCAGGGGATGTTGAGGCGATCTGGCCGCAGAGCCGCCGGATTTCAGGCCCTTCACCCTTCCACCCCCCTCCCGTAAAATTCGCCGTTCGCTAATGGCGGCCGGCGGCATCCGCATGGCCTGCTCGCAAGTTCGAATGGGCAGTAGGGCGCCGCCGAGCGATTTTTATTACTCCCATCGGGCCGGATTGATAACGAGGAAAATGATGAACGCACGCGTCGACCTCGGACAACTGAGTATCGCCAAGCCGCTTTATGATCTCGTGGCGAAGGAAATAGCGCCGGGAACCGGCATCAAGCCGGATCAGTTCTGGAACTCTCTCGAAGCGATCGTTCGCGATCTGGGACCGAAGAATCGGCAGCTGCTGGATAAGCGCGAAATTCTTCAGTCGAAGATTGACCAGTGGCACCGGGAGAGAAAAGGACAAAGCATCGACCCGGCGAAGTACAAGTCGTTTCTTTACGAGATCGGCTATCTCCTGCCTGAGGGAGATGACTTTCAGGTCAAGGTTCGAAACGTCGATCCCGAAATTGCGACCATCGCCGGGCCACAGCTCGTGGTTCCGGTGGACAACGCGCGTTATGCGCTCAATGCCGCGAACGCGCGCTGGGGTAGCTTCTACGATGCGCTCTACGGCACAGACGTTATTCCCGAAGAGGATGGTGCGGCGAAAGGCGCGAGCTACAACCCTAAGCGCGGAGAGAAAGTTTTCGAAATGGTTGCCGCGTTTCTTGACGAGGCCGTGCCGTTGGCCCAGGGCAGTCACGCCCAGGTGTCCAAATATTCGCTACGCGATGAGTACGGCCACAAGGCGCTGGTCGCGACTCTTGAGGACGGATCCCACACTACCCCCATCGATGCTTCTAAGCTCGCCGGATACCGCGGGGATCCTGACGCGCCTACTTGCGTATTGCTGGTCAACAACGCGCTGCACATCGAGCTTCAAATCGACCCCGCCGACCCGGTCGGCAAAAGCCACCCAGCCGGTATTAAAGACGTATTAATCGAGTCGGCGATCACGACGATCCAAGACTGCGAGGACTCGGTCGCCGCGGTGGACGCCGACGACAAGGTCCGCTCTTACCGCAACTGGCTGGGGATCATGAAAGGAACGCTGGAAACAAGCGTAATGAAGAACGGAAGGGAGTTCGTCAGACGTCTGAATGCCGACCACCGCTATACGGCGCCGGACGGATCCGAGCTGACGCTGCCCGGTCGAAGCCTGTTGCTGGTGAGAAACGTCGGCCTGCATATGTACACCGATGCGGTCACGAGTAAAGACGGTGAAGAGATTCCGGAGGGCTTTCTCGATGCCATGGTGACAGTGCTCGCCGCGAAACATGATTTGCTCGGCGACAGCGAGCAGCGCAACAGCCGCACCGGGAGTATCTATATCGTCAAGCCGAAGCTTCACGGACCGGATGAGGTCGCCGCCACGGTGGAACTCTTTTCCCGGGTGGAAGACGCTCTCGGACTCGATCGGGACACGATCAAGATCGGCATCATGGATGAAGAGCGACGGACAACGATTAACCTGAAAGAATGCATCCGCGCAGCCAAGGAGCGCGTGATTTTCATCAACACCGGGTTCTTGGACCGGACCGGCGATGAAATTCATACCATCATGGAGGCAGGCCCCGTGCTTCCCAAGACCGAGATGAAGGCTACGCCCTGGCTGCTGGCGTACGAGGACTGGAATGTCGACGTTGGGCTCGAGTGCGGGCTCAAAGGTTACGCCCAGGTTGGCAAAGGCATGTGGCCCAAGCCCGACGCGATGAAGGAAATGGTGGGAACCAAGGTCGCGCACCCGGACCAAGGCGCGACCACCGCATGGGTACCCTCACCCACGGCAGCGACACTGCACGCGATTCACTACCATGAGATCAATGTGCCCGAACGCCAGGATGAAATCGCGCAGCGACATCGCGCGAATCTCGACGAAATCCTCACCCTGCCCCTGCTCGAAGGACGCAACTTGAGTGACGACGAGGTGCGAAACGAGCTCGCAAACAACGCCCAGAGTGTCCTCGGCTACGTCGTTCGTTGGATCGATCAAGGTGTCGGCTGCTCCAAGGTGCCCGATATCAATGACGTCGCGCTGATGGAAGACCGCGCGACCTTGCGCATCTCGAGCCAGCACATCGCCAACTGGCTTTATCACGGCCTCACCTCCGAAGAGCAGGTGCTGGCGACGTTCAAGAAGATGGCTGCAGTAGTGGACCGGCAAAACGCGGGGGATCCAAACTACCGCGAAATGGCGCCAGATTTCGATTCCAGCATCGCCTTCAAGGCCGCCCTGGACCTGGTGTTCAAAGGGCGCGAAGTGGCCAACGGATACACCGAACCGGTGCTCCACGCGAGACGGCGGGAATTCAAAGCGGGGGGTTGATCGACCTAAAGCGGTAACCCGGTTGCTTCGTTTAGTCGGTATTGGGGTAAAGCGTGTCGATGATGGGGCACTCCGGAACCTGACCGCCGTTGCATGCTGCGCTGATAGTTGCGAGCGTGCTTTGCAGCTTTTTCAGATCAGCGATCTTGGCGCGCAGGTCCTCCAGGTGCCGGTCGGTCACCGCCTTGACCTCGCCGCAGCTGTAATGGCCTCCGTCCACCAGATCGAGCAGCACGCGGACCTCCTCGATGGAGAATCCTAGCTCGCGGCATCGGCGGATGAAAACCAGTCGGCGCTCGTGGGATTTAGCATAGCTGCGATGCCCGCCCGCGGTGCGCGGCGGCGGTGGCATTAAGCCAATCCGCTCGTAGTAGCGGATGGTCTCGATGTTGCAGCCGGTGCGCTGAGACAGGGCCCCAATGCTCAAAACAGCAGACCGAGCGGCGGCGGGAGACATCATGGGGGCTTGAACCTGTAGTGACTACAGGTTTGATAATAACGCCGTGATGAGAGAGCGCAAGCTGCTCGGCTTCGGCATCGGCGGCACCGCGGTCACCGCCGTGTGCTGTTTTACCCCCGCGCTGGTCATTCTCCTCGGCGGCTTAGGCCTTTCCGCCTGGCTCGCCTGGATGGACTACGTGCTCTTTCCTCTGCTGGCGGCGTTCATCGCGCTGACGCTGTTCGCGCTGATGCGCAGCCGGCGCAAAACGAAGGCGGAGTATCGGGATGGCTGAACAAACCCGAGCGGTTCTCGAATCCACCCTCACGTGCCCGCAGTGCGGCCACGCAAAGCGGGAGTTCATGCCCGTCGACTTCTGTCTCTATTTCTACACCTGCTCGAAATGCCGGACGTCACTTCGGCCACTTGAAGGACATTGCTGCGTGTTCTGTTCTTACGGCAACGTGCCCTGTCCGCCGAAGCAACTGAGCCGTTTCTGATCGAACCTTAAACAACGGCCGGGCGAGAGCCCTTTGACGCCAACGTCAAAGAGGGTACCTCATTCTACCGTCAGCACGCGAACGTCGAAGGTTACTTTTTGGCCGGCCAGGGGATGGTTGAGATCGATAATGATGGTGTCTTCCTTGATCTCATGGACCTTGACAAAACGACGGTTGCCGTTCGGGTCATTCACAATCAAACCTGCCCCGACGGTTCGCGCATCCTCCGGGATGCGGTCCATCTCGACGTCGACGAACGCGTCCGGGTTCACCGGCCCGTAGGCGTCCTCCGGAGCCAGGGTGACTTTCTTTCGCTCGTCGGCCTTCAGCCCAACGAGCGCATTCTCGAGTCCCGACGGCAGTTGACCCTGTCCCTGCTCATAGATCAAGGGATCGCTCTTTGAATTTCCCCCGAAAACACTGCCGTCCGCAAGATAGATGGTGAACTCGATAGAGACTTTGCTGCCTTCGGAAATCACGGTCTTTTTGTCTTCGGAGCTCTGAGCCAGAACCCCGGCATTGATGAAAATTGCGCCAAGGGTGACGAATGAAATGAGGCTTCGAAACATCGTGCATTTCAATTGTGGATCTCCTGATTAATGGCTAACGCGCTTGGCATCGCGCATCCTCGGGAACAGATTCCGGCTGATCAACAACGTGATGCGAAAGATTCCAAGTAACGAATCGCAGATTCCGTATGCGCTCTCTACCTGCGCCTCGGGGTCACTGCGAAACCGGTGAGATTCGATGGGACGTAGGGCGCATTAGGCTGATTAATAAAACGCTAGCACGCGCACGACGTGAAAGCCAGAACGGCTATTGTTCGACGGTCGCTCCGGCAACGGTGGGAGAATCAATCAACCCCTGAATAAATCAGGGGTTCGTTTATAAAATGCGCAATACAGCGCGCTATTTCTTTAAGAAGATCTTGCCGCCGCCCGGGGGCAATCCGCCCTGGCCCCCGCCTGGCATTCCCGGGGGCATTGCCGAGGGTACGACAATACGTGAAGCCTCTTCCCTAGCCAGCTCCTTGGCGCGCTCATTGAGTCGCTCCACCGCGGCTTTGACACCTTCGGGAAATTTCTTGAACGCATCGTTGAGGGATTCGGCCTCAATCGAAAACTGTACCGGAAAAGGCCCCATCTGTGTCATTAGCGTAGTCTCGCCGATATACAACACGGAACGACTGCTGTCGGCACTGCCGTCTGACTTGACTGGGCTTTGCCGGCGCACCGACGCGGCATGCAGATCGGTGAAGGTCTCTTCCCTGTACAAATTCTCGATATCTACTTTAAGGTCCCCAAGCTCGGGGGACTCCTTTTCGCTCATGTTTTCATCCTTTCCATCCGCCGGACTTCCGGGAGGGTCGCCGGGGGCAGATGTCGTATTAATGTGAATTGATAAAACAAAACTTTAACATACATCCCCTTTGGGGCAGCTATTCAGGGTATTTCAGAGAGTATGGGCTAAGCCCGCGTGTTCCGCGACCGTGCCCTATTGATATGGCTGCTGCTGTGCTGACAGGATTCTAACGCGTCACCCAATTGGAAGCTTTCGGCTACACCACTATGGCCGCCTATGCGGCCATCATGCTCCTTGCCGGCCTCATCCACGGCACCCTCGGGCTTGGCTTCCCGCTCGTCGCCACCCCCCTGCTGGCGCTGTTCACGGACGTGCGCACCGCCATTCTGATCACGCTGCTGCCGACGGCGTCGGTAAATGTCGTCAGCATTCTGAAGGGAGGCCGCTGGAGCGAAAGCATCGGTCGCTTCTGGCCACTCGCGGTTTTCGCCGTCCTCGGCAGCATTGCGGGTACCCGCTTTTTGGTAGTCAGCGATCCTGCGCCGTTCAAGCTGCTATTGGCCGCGCTGGTACTGCTGTATCTGTTTGCGAGCCAGGTCAAGGCGTTTCGCATGCGCTGGGTGAGCAAGCACCTGAAATTGTCTATGGTCATGTTCGGACTGACTGCAGGTCTTGCCGCCGGGACGACCAACGTCATGGTGCCCATCTTGATAATTTACACCCTCGAGCTTGGTCTCGAGCGAACCGCCATGGTGCAGGTGTTCAACCTTTGCTTCCTCGCCGGTGGCCGCGCTGTTTGGGGGCATGACGCTGACCCGCCGTATTCCAACCGAAATCTACAGAAATATCGTGCGTCGGGTGCTGTTACTACTGGCGCTGCTGCTCATTATCCAGTTCTTTATTCAGCTTTGAGAGTGCTGCCGGTTGCGACCAGGTCGCGGGAGCGAAGAATGTCGTCCCGGGCGGCGGCAATGTATACACGGTAGAAGCTGTTTTCGACCATGGAGGGCTCATGCTCAAGCGCCGGCAGGTCGCAAAACGGCTCCGCTGCGAACAGATGGTGCGGCCAGTGGAACTGCATGTTCCGGCACGTTCAGCGCAACACCGAATCGAGCTCAACGATGCGGGTATTTGTGGTGAAGTCAATATCGAGCGGCATGCCGTGAATGACGAACACCGGCACCGACGTGGCTGTCGAGCTGCAATCAGAAACGAAGATCGGAGCCTAGGCGGAGCCCGGTAAGGCGATCGGGATCCGAAAGCTCACCCTGGTGGCCTCATTCCCCGACGGTCATATCTCCGACCGAGCGGAGCCAGTTTGGCAGCCATGGGGAAGGCCTAGAAAGGGACTCGAGCGCCCGCGCGGCGAGGAATTTGGCCTCGGGCCGCTGTGCCAGCATACTTAGCCCATGCAGTTCTCTCCCGCCTTCGCCGATTCGATCGACGGCTTTAAGCTTTTTCTATCTGCGGCCGTATTCACGGTGCTGATAATATGCGCCGGGGTATCGAACGCCCGCGCCGACCAGTACGACCCGAGGCTCCCGGAGCTCTTCCAGGCCCTCAAGACGACCAGCGATGCGGAAGAAGGCGAGCGCATCGGCCGGCGTATCGCACAAATATGGGACGAGCATGACAATGAGGGCGTTCACGAGATCATGCAGCAGGGCCAGGGCTTTGCGGCCCGGGGACAGCTGGGGCTTGCCCTGGGCAACTTCACCACGGTCACCAGAATGGAGCCTGGCTTTGCCGAAGCCTGGAACAAGCGTGCCTCAGTGCTCTACAGCTTGGGTCGGCTCGACGACGCGGCCAGCAGTATCGCCGAAACCTTGGCGCGCGAGCCGCGCCACTTTCTCGCCATTGCAGGCCTGGGCCTGATCCATCTTCAGACGGGTAATTTTGAGGAGGCTCTGCGCGCCTTCGATTATGCGCTAAGGATCAATCCACACCTGACCGGAACGCGAACCGCAGCCGACAAAATCAGGCAGCGCCTGAGCAACTAAGCAACTCTGTCGTCCTCGGATTAACGACTCCATACTGAAGACGCAACATCCATTAACAACAGCTGAGCTTGCACCCTGTCCGGAAAAAGAATCCGAAAGCAACACGATGATCAAATCAGACGATGGGCGCGACCAGGCGCTGTCGGATCACCCTCATAGAGCGCTGCTCAACAACGAGGTCCACGCAAGGCCTTACGAGCGCCTGACCGCGCCGCTGCGGTCTTCGTATCTAGCATTGCTGACCAATATCGAGACCGCGGACGAGGAGCGGGAGCACATCAAAGTGCTGTGCACGCGATGCGGTGTCAATCCGCCGGCAGCTGGCGCCAATCACTTCAGCAACGATTTGGGGATCTTCCGCCTGCGCTGGGAACGGCATACGGAATTTTCCACCTACAACTTTTTGCACGCTGCCCCTTTCGATGCGCCGTTCGATGATGCCCCGATTAAGCGCGTGCCCGCGGAATGGCTCGGGAATTTGCCGGGAGAGGTTCTGACCGCGGTGCACGTGGCGATGGAGCCATCCAGCAAACCGGTGCGAACCGTGGATGAGCTGAGTACACTCTTCGTGGCCGATACCCTCGTCGGCAGCAAAGTTTTGGCTAACGCGGCCGTTGCTCTCACGGATTTTCAGATCCACGCTGACGGCTTCAGCCGCATTCTGATCCACGACGCCACTTTGGTCTCACGCCAGGCCGGCCGTCTGGTGCAGCGGCTGCTGGAGCTGGAGACCTATCGCATGATGGCATTGCTCGCGCTTCCGCTGGCAAGAGAATACACGCCGGAGCTTTTCCGTCTGGATAAGGAGGTCGCCGAACTCAGCAACACACTAACCGGCGACAAAGAGGATGTGGACGAGCACAGAATGCTCGAATGTCTGACCCAGCTCTCAGCGGAAATCGAGGGCGTCGCAACGGCCACCAGCTTCCGTTTCAGCGCGGCGCGCGCCTACTACGACATCGTCGAGCGACGCATTCTCGAGTTGCGTGAAGAGCGTCACGAGCGTCTGCAGACCTTCAGCGAGTTCATGCAGCGGCGCCTGGTTCCCGCCATGCATACCTGCGAGTCAGTACACCGTCGCATCGAGGAGCTGACGACCCGGTCAGCCCGGGTGTCGGATCTATTGCGAACTCGTGTGTCGATCGCCATGGAAAGCCAGTCCCGGGACCTACTCGAGTCCATGAACCGCCGCGCAAAACTCCAGGTCAGGTTGCAGCAGACGGTTGAGGGGTTATCTGTAGTGGTACTAAGCTATTACCTGGTGGGCCTGATCAATTACGGCCTCAAGGCGCTGAAATCCGCGGGCCTCAGCGTGAACGTGGAGGTGCTCACCGGTATCGCCATCGTCCCGGTGGTCGCCGGGGTGCTTATCGGCGCGCGCAAACTTCGCCGCCGCATCAGACGGGAAGAAGAAAATATCTAGCCCCGTCGGCGCGCTGTCCATCGACAACCTTGAGGCCGCAACTTGAGGCGGATCACGAAATTCGGGATGAAACGGCAATGAGCACCTCAGCGCATCAGGAATTTTCGGCGCCCCAGGGTGTCCGGCGCGTGGTCGGCGCGCTTCGAGGCGTGCCGGCCGAGGACGGCGCGGGGGTCAAGCTCACCCGCATTATCGGCTCACCCCAGCTCGACATGTGGGATCCCTTTCTGCTCCTAGACCGCTTCGAGTCGGACAACCCGAAGGATTACATCGCCGGATTTCCAGCGCATCCTCACCGGGGATTCGAGACCGTGACCTACCTGCTGGCTGGCCGCCTTCGGCATAAGGACAGTACCGGGCGCGAAGGCGTGATCGAGCCCGGTGGGGTCCAGTGGATGACCGCCGGACGCGGAATCGTGCACTCGGAAATGCCAGAGCAGGTGGAAGGCCGCCTGTCGGGTTTCCAACTGTGGCTCAACCTGCCCGCCACGCACAAGATGACCGCGCCCAGTTACCAAGAGTTCGACCCCGACGCGATCCCCCTCGAACGTAGAGGCGAAGGTGTCTTGATTCGCGTCATAGCCGGTCAGACCAGCGAGGGCACCCGCGGTCCGGTGGAGGGTGTGCCTACTTCTCCTCGTTATCTGGATATCGAGCTTCCCCCACACGGCGTGTTCTCAGAGCCGGTTCCCGCAGACCATGCCGCCTTTGCCTACGTGATCGAAGGTGGTGTGGACGTTCGCGCCGGGCGCGACGTCAACGATCGCCGTATTGCCGCCGGGACGCTGGCGCTGCTCGGTGGAGGCGATCGGATCCAGCTGATCGGAAGCGAGCCGCGAAACCGCCTATTGCTGGTGAGCGCGCTTCGTTTGGAGGAACCGGTGGCCCGCTCCGGTCCCTTCGTCATGAACACACGCGACGAGATCATGCAGGCTTACAGCGACTATCAGGCGGGCAGGTTCTAGGCCAGCCTATTCGGCCAGTTCAGGAGCCCTGTGATTAAAAACTCGCAGGCAAGGGGAATCAGGAAAAATCCCGCGGCGCGTAAATAAAAGACGGTATTCCAACGATATGACCGACGTGGATGCCATCTCACGACTGGAGAGCGAGGAACGTGCGCTTGCGTCGGCGCTGGCAGAGTTCGAACACGAAGCGCGGCGCGTCGGCGACCAGCTGGAACGCCAGGGCGGTCCGACGTTCGCTCTCGAGACCCGACTCAAACAGCTACATCAGAACGTGAACGCCACCCGGCGTGAGCTGGAACGGATTCGGCGACAGCTCAAAACGCTCAAACCGGATCCGGGTTAGCGGCGACCAGGCGCGGGGTCCGGTGTTCCAATTTACAGGTCGCACCGTTTTATAAACACGGGCTCAGTGGCAAAAAAAACGAGCCCCGCAGAAGCGGGGCTCGTACCGACGTTTGGGCGTTGCCTCGAGTCGAGATTAAATCAACCGGATTGGGATTAGTGTTGGCTGCCAATCAAGTATCCGGCTAGGGTACCCCCGGCGGTGGCCGCGAGGTTGCCCCTGCCCTTGCCGACCTTGGATCCCAGAAGTCCACCAACCGCGGCGCCAATCAGCCCGGGGGCGCTAAGTCCGGCGCCACCCCGGTAGTAAGCGTCTGAAGGAGGCGCTGGGTACTGGGGCTCCACGTATACCGGCTGCGGCTCGGGCGCTGGGTAGTAGTGACGTTCTACGCGCACGTGCTCCACAGGCCTCGGGTAGTGGTGCTCCACGTAAACACGCTTAACCGGTCTGGGGTAGTGGTGATACACGTGAACTCTTTTGTGTCTGCGGTGCTTGTGCTTGTAGCGGCCATAACCGCGCCCGGGACGCTCAAAGTCGTCGTCACCGTAGTCCCGGTACTTGCCGTAAGCGTAGCCGTTTCCACGGTCGTGGCCGTGATCCGCCGACGCCGGCAGCGCCACGCCCAGGGCCAGCACGCCGCCCGCCATTAGTGCCACGATTCGTTTAAGCCAGGACTTCGCGCTCTTACTTTTGGTATCCATCGTTCGCCTCCTTAGAAATACCGTTTGCAGAAATACCGTTTGCCTGAATCATTTCGCGGCACGGGGATTCGCTTCCCGCCGCGTACGGGAAGCAAGATACGCCAGTCAACCTGAACGGGACGTGAACTCAGAACGTGAACCGGTTCACAAAGCGGAAAGATTTCCACCTGATCCCGTGGTTGGGAAAGAGTCCGAGGCGGTTGCTGTGCTCAAGCCGGTGCCCTCCCCCGGCAGACCCAGGCGATGGCGGCTAACGATCGCGGCCCGTCGCCCTCCCCAAGCTCATAGGCGGCGCGAACCCGGCGCTTGAGCTCCTTTCTGGTAGATTCAACCACCGAATCGAGATAGGCGCCCACCTGGCCCGTCCTTCCAAGCAGAGGGGCCCAATAATCGGCGAAGCTCTCGAACCCCACGCGCACGGTTACCGAACGCTGCTCGACGTTCTGCAGGCCCGCGGCGGTGAAGGCAAAAGCCAGCTCAACAGGACGAGTCAAGGCACCCGAGTAATATCGGTTGCGCGGCTGGACTGCGCGGTCGTCCACCACACAGGCCGTGTCCCAGAACATCCGAAACGCGAGCAGCCCCCCCGAACGTCCCACACCGCCGCCGCCACGGTGCCGCCCGGTTGGGTGACCCTGACCATCTCGTCCAGCGCGCGGCTTGCGTTCGGAATAAAGTTCAGCACCAGTTGGGAGACGCAGCGATCGAAGTTCGAGTCGTCGAACGACAGCGCGCAGGCGTCTCCCGTTTGGTAGCGGATACGCGGGTCTTGCGATTTGGCCCGGGCAAAGTCTACGTAGGCCTCGCTTGGGTCAATGCCGGTAACGCATCGAACGTCGGCGGCCCTGGCGATGGCCCGGGTCAGGCTGCCTGTCCCGCAGCCCACGTCGAGAATGCTTCCACCGTCGGCCAGGCCCACAAAATCGATGAACGGCGCGGTGAGCTTCCTGCTCCACCGGCCTATTAACTCCTCGTAGGCATCCGCGCCGGAACTTGCAAACGACGACGACATGAGCGCAATACTCGCGGGTTAAACGCACGCAATCGGGATGTTCATTAATGATACTCTGGCGGCGGAGGCCCGGAGCAAGTGAACGCGGACGACACCACCGATAACGGCGAGGACGTACTCTGTAAACAGTTCGTGCTTCTGGATCAGCTCGTGACCTGGGAGCACGAGCTTGAAGTGCTCAAGGAGCTCGAGGCCGATCTGGAAGTTGAGCAGATCAGCGCCGAGGTGGCGCTGAAGGCCGCCACCTCGAAGCACGGGATCACCATCTCGCCAGACGATGCAGAAGCAGTCGCCAAGGCCAGGGCCAGAAAGCGGGAACTGGAAACGGCGCTCGAAGGCAAAGGTGCCAAAACAGCGCTAAGCGGCGCCGACATGAGGGCCGAAATTGATCGCATGCGCGCCGGCCGTGAAGCGCTGGAAGCCTGGCGCGATGCTCCGGAAACGGTCTCGGCATGGCGGCGCCCGCGGGTAGCCAACACAGTGCTCGTCATTGCCTGCGCGGCCGCCGTGGCGGCCGCGGTCGCGCTTCACCCGGTTTACCTCGCTCTCCTGGTGCCGCTGGTGATGGCGATTGGTTACTTCACGTTCACCGCCCAAGACGCGGAATGGATGCGTCTCGGTGCGGTCAGGCGTTTTCAGAACACGCGTCTCAAGCCGCCTTCGTCTTGGGAGAGCAATGCCGTCGACGGCCGTATCGACGAGCTCAGCGATGCGGCTTCGGATATGGAACGGCGCCTGAGTGAGCATGAGGCTACCCAGGATGAAGCGTCGGAGCGCGAGGATGACGCCGCCTCTGAGCTTGCGCTATCCATGAATCTGGTGGAGGCCACTGATGCTTACGCAGCGGCGCTCGCCAAGGCGGGAATCGACGCAGAAGCAATAGACGATAATCTCTCAGCTTGGCTGGATCTGGTGTTTGAGACACATCGCATTGACGGTGAACTTAATCAGCTGAGGACCAAACGTGCGTCCCTGTCCCGAGAGGCCGAAGAGTCCAGGGACGCACTGTTCAGATATCTCGTGCTCTCAGACGAAGCGCCGCCGGATGGACGCGCCGATTCCGAAGCCTTGCGCGCAGGTTTGAAGCGCGTGGCGGAAAGCTCATCCTAAGCGTTGGTCATGGATAGGCACTCGCGCTTTCGAGATTGCGCTAAGTCTTGAAATACCGCCCTTAGACGCGGCTCGCGGGAGCCGCAAACCTTGGAGACATTTGCTTTTGTTGCACTTTGCGGTTGTGCCCACTCCGCGGTAACTTATGCCGTCCCCCGCACAGCGCCCTATCGCCAAAGGAGTAAAGCCATGACCAAAACAACTCGAACGAGCCGGCGGGATTTTATCAAAGTATCAGGCGCGGCCCTCGCCGCGGGCGGTGTTTCATCGTTGCCCTTTGCCTCTGCTTCGGCTCAAAGCTTCCCCTCCCGCAATATCAACGTCTATGTCCCCACCCGCGAGGGAGGCGGCGCCGACCGCAACCTGCGGGCATTTTCCAATGTGTGGAAAAAATACCTCAACACCAATTTCGAGCCCGGCTTCTATCCCGGTGCCTCCGGGCGTGTGGGCTACGAGCTTTACATGGGTAAAGCCAAAGCCGACTGCTACAACCTGATCTTCGGCAATATGGGGCCGGAGCTGCTCAACTGGGTGGTGAAGAAACCCACCTTTGAAGTCAGCGACTGCGTGTACTTCGGGCGCGTGGATACGGACCCCGGATGCGTTTTCGTCGGCGCCAACAGTCCTTTCAAACACATCGACGAGATCGTGGAGGAAGGCAAGAAGAGGAAACTCAACGTCGGTACCAGCCGGCTCGCACATCCGGCGTCCATTGGCATTCTGGCGCTAGGAGAGCACACCGGTGCACAGTTCAACCTGATCCCGCTTTCGGGTGGTAAGAACACCGTCGCTGGCGCGGTCACGGGAGAAATGGATTTCAGCGTGCTCACTTCCGGGACGGTGGCGGCTAGGGGCGACGCAGTACGCACGCTACTGGTCTTCAATGACGAAAACGTGCTTGGCGAGCGGCTGGATAATGCCCCGACAATCAACGGCCATTTCGGCACCAACCTGCCGCCGTTGCTCTCTGCCCGGGCCTTTGCCATTCATCGCGCTGCAATAGAGGAATACCCTGATCGCTTTCAAGTTCTTCAGGACAGCTTTAAAAAAGTATTTGCAGATCCGGAGTACAAAGCAGCTGTGGTGAAGGCCAAAGGTAACTGGGAATACATCAACTACGGTGGCATCTCCGAGTGTGAAGCCTATGCAAAGGATATCCAGGCTCTCGGTGAACGCTTCCGACCTCTGTTAACTGGAAGATCATAACGCCACTGGCAGCGGGCATCGCCCGCCCGTCTCTGCGTCTGATGGTGCGATTATTGCGGTCCGGTTTCGGGCCGTCGAGAGAAGTCACGTTCCTATGCCTACACCAAGAAAAAGGAAAGGAGCCGGCTCAGAGCTGCTGATTCCCATCGCGGCGCTCCTTTTCACGCTTTATTACTTCTGGACCATCTGGAACTCGCCCTGGACGGCCCAGGTGAGCGCATTTTTCATTGGCACCATACTGATCACTTTGGTGCTTGTTTTTATGCTCAAAACCGCCGTCGCGTTGTATCGGCGAGAGGCGCATTTGGGGATCGGCGAGCTTCTTGCCCCCAGGTCTCTGCTGCCGGTGCGCATTGGACTGCTGATGATGACTGTGGGTTACGTAATCCTGGTCAAATGGGGCGGTTTCACCCTCACTACGTGGGTGTTCCTGTGCGGCGCGATGCTGATCCTCAACGGCTGGCGGCGAAAACGCTTGGTCGCCCTTCTCTCGGCCGCCCTGGCGCTTTCCGGTTACCTTTTGTTCATTGTCGCTTTCGAGACGCGGTTCCCACGCGGACCCTTCGAGAACTTAATGAGGTCCATTTTCTAGATGGAATTCAGCCCCGACCTGTTTGCATCGCTGTTCTTCCACACGATTGGCTACTGGTGGGTCATTATCCCCTCGATCCTCCTGGGGCTGATCGTCGGGGCGATTCCCGGTTTCAGCGCTGCCAACACCATCATCATCTTACTGCCGTTGACCTTGGTTATGGATGTGGAAGTGGGGCTGATTTTCATGGTGGCGCTTTACTGCTCCTCGCGCATGGGGGCCGGAATCCCAGCGATCCTGGTAAACATCCCGGGCACCGCCGGCGCCGCGGCCACGCCCCTGGACGGTTACCCCATGACCAAGGCCGGAAAGGCGCAACAGGCGCTTGCCATCTCATTCGTCTCCTCAACCGCGGGGGGTTTGCTGACCACCGTGGTCGCGCTACTCACCATGCCGTGGCTCGCCCGGGTCAGCTTCTACATGCACAGCGTCGAGATGATCGTGGTGATGCTGTTCGGAATTTCACTGATCGCCACGATTGCGGCCCGCGATACCCTGAAGGGACTCATCGCCGGATTCTTCGGACTGATGATTGGCGCTATCGGCACCGACCACGTCTACGCCACGCCCAGGGGCACCTTTGGCTTCCTGGAGCTCTACGACGGCGTGCCGCTGATACCCGCGCTCGTCGGTTTGTTTGCAGTCTCCGAATCATTTCTCATGATTGAGGGCGAATCAATTCTGTCCCAGCACGGTAAGGACGTGATTCGAAAAAGCGGCTGGGCGGCCACATTGGAAGGAGCGCGCATCGCGGTTTTCCGCTGGTGGCATATCACCTGGAACAGTCTCATCGGACTGGTCATCGGCGTCATTCCGGGAGCCGGCGCAAGCATCGCGTCCTTCGTCGCCTATCAGCAGTCGCGAACCTACTCCAAGACGCCCGAGCGCTACGGCACCGGTCATCCGGAGGGGCTCATTGCGCCCGAATCCGCCAACAACGGGGTGACGTCGGGCACGCTGATACCGCTGATGATCCTGGGTATACCAGGGGGCGCCACCGCGGCCATCATGCTGGTAGTGATGCAATACCATGGCGTGATTTTGGGCCCCGCCCTGTTCACCGATTATCCGGAGCTCGGTTATGGCGTCTTCATGGCCATGGCGGTGACCTACCTCATGATGATCTTCACGGTATTGCCGCTGGCCCGATACATGTCCCGGGTGACGCTGCTTTCGACCGTCTACATGGCGCCACTGGTCATTGCTTTTACCCTGGTGGGCTCCTTCGTTCCACGTGAGTACATGTTCGACATGTACCTAGCCCTCGCCTTCGGCGTGATCGGATATATCGCGCGCAAGACCGGTTATCACGTCGCGGCCATTCTCATCGGGGTGATTCTAGGCCCGTTGCTGGAGCAATATTTCCTGCGCGCGCTAAAGATGTCCGACGGCGATCTCATGGTCCTGTTCTCTTCAAACATCGGCAACGTTCTGTGGATGCTCCTTGTCTTCAGCGTAACTCTGTCTCTCTACATGCAGCACCGCCGACGTTCAACCGATAGCGCTGAAGACGGAAAAAGTCGATGAACACGCAGTTGGACCCAACCTCCAGGGCGGGAATCCCGGAGGTGCGCGCGGAAGAATACTGGGTGAAGAAAGACGGAATTGATCTGTATCTGTACCGTAAACGGCCCGCCGGCTCAGAGCCCCTGCCGCTTCTGTTTCTGGTTCACGGCTCGTCGTTTTCCGGGCGCACCGGCTACGATCTTCAGGTTCCTGGACGACCCGGATATTCCATGATGGACGTGTTCGCAGGCTACGGATTCGATGTCTGGACCATGGACCACGAGGGCTATGGACGCTCCGGATCCGGCGGTAATAATTCCGATATCGCTTCCGGCGTCGCGGACCTCACGGCCGCATTCGAGGTGATCGCGAGCGAAACCGGAGAGACGGCCTGCGCGTTTTACGGCCAGTCATCCGGAGCGATTAGAGCAGCGGCGTTTGCAGCCGCAAATCCGAAAAAGGCAACGAGGCTTGCGGTCGCCGCGTTCGTCTGGACAGGCGCCGGTTCTCCGACCCTGGCCAAGCGTAAGGAACGCCTCGCGGAATGGCGGCGAAGCAACAGCAGACCTGTAGACAAGGCATTTTTCCATGGCATGTTCACGCGAGACGGAAGCGGCTATCACGACCCCGCGGTACCCGAAGCAATTGCCGCAGCCGAGCTTCCCTTCGGCGGCAGCGTACCTACCGGCACATATCTCGATATGTGCGCGAATCTGCCTCTTGTGGATCCGTTGAAGATCGACTGCCCGGTGATGATTATCCGCGGCGAGTTTGACGGCATCGCCAGCGAAGAGGATCTGCTGGCGTTTTTCTCCGCTCTTCCGAACAAAGACAAGCAGTTCGTGTTCTTGCCGGGGCAGGCGCACGCGACCCATCTGGGGCTGAACCGCCGGCGCTTTTTCCACCTGCTGCGCAGCTTTCTCACCATGCCGGCGCGCGCCGACGGTGAAGGTGCACCTTAATCCGCCTGGTGATCGGTGAGTCATTTCAAAGAGAGTCAAAAATGAGCAACATCCAAAGCTCCGAATACTGGGCCCGTAAAGGCGAGGTTGAGCTTTATCTTTATCGCAAGCGTCTCGACGCCCCGGATTCGGACGAAGGAACGCTGCCGGTATTGTTTCTGGTGCACGGCTCGTCGTTTTGTGGGCGATCGGGCTTCGATATGCATCCTCCCGGCCACGATGACTATTCGCTGATGGATGAGTTTGCCACTAGAGGCTTCGACGTTTGGACCATGGACCACGAAGGCTATGGGCGCTCCAGCCGCACCGACGGCAATTCCAGCATCGCCGACGGCGTCGAAGATCTCAAAGCGGGAACAGAGGTTGTGGAAAAGGAAACCGGAACCAAACGTTTCGCCTTTTACGGGCAATCTTCCGGAGCGCTCCGCGCCGCCGCATTCGCCTCAGCGTGCCCCGATCGCGCCTCGCACCTGATACTCGACGCTTTCGTCTGGACGGGGGAAGGCGCACCGACGCTGATCAAGCGCCGGGAGAAACTGGACCAGTGGCGTTCCAGCAACGTGCGTAAGATCGACGTCGCTTTCTTCCACAGCATTTTCAACCGCGACAAGCCCGGCTTATCTGAAGCCTTTGTGCCGGACGTATTGGCGGAGTCCGAACTCGCCTACGGCGACACCGTGCCAACAGGCACTTATCTCGACATGTGTGCGCATCTTCCGCTGGTCAATCCGGAAGAAATCGATTGCCCGGTCCAGATTATTCGCGGTGAGCACGACGGCATCGCTACGGAGAAAGATCTGCTCGCCTTTTTCAAGGCGCTGCCGAACAAGGACAAACAGTTCGTTATTCTTCCCGGTCAGGCGCACGTTGCCCCATTGGGCGTCAACCGGCGGCGTTTCTGGCACGTCATGGGCAATTTTCTCACCATGCCGCCGCGGGTGGACGATAACTAGGCATCGTTCGAAGGCAGTCAACTGAGAGGAAGGCAAGAATGCAACAGCGCAACCTCGGCAACAGCGCGCTGGTGGCTTCTGCGCTGGGCCTCGGCTGCATGGGGATGTCAATTTCCTACGGCACTCCGAACGACGATGAATCCACCGCCACCATAAACCGGGCCCTGGATCTGGGGATCAGTCTACTCGACACTTCCGACGCTTATGGTGGCGGCGTCAACGAGCGCCTCCTGGGCACCGCCATCCGCGGCCGGCGCGACGAGGTCGTACTGGCAACGAAATTCGGTAATCGAAGAAACGCGCCCGACGGCCGCTCGGTGGACGGCCGCCCCGAGTACGTCCGCGATGCCTGCGAGGCGAGCCTCCAGCGACTTCGCGTGGAGGAGATCGATCTTTATTACCAGCATCGCGTCGACCCAGAGGTGCCAATCGAGGAGACGGTGGGAGCAATGGCGACCCTCGTTAAAGAAGGAAAGGTCCGCTATCTGGGACTCTCTGAGGCCGGCGCGGAAATCATCCGCCGCGCCGCGGCAGTCCATCCTATCGCCGCGCTCCAGACCGAATACTCGCTGTGGACCCGAGACGTGGAAACCGAAATCCTTCCGCTATGTCGCGAGCTTGGCATCGGCTTCGTTGCCTACAGTCCGCTTGGACGAGGTTTTCTGACGGCGACAATTACTCAGGTAGCGGATCTGATGGAAAAAGATCGACGGCATGACCACCCACGCTTCCAGAGAGAGAATCTGGCGCGCAATCGCCCACTCCTGGATCCGCTGCAATCGATAGCAAAAGAATGCGGTTCCACGCCGGCCCAAATCGCGCTTGCCTGGCTGCTATCCCGTGGCGACGACATTGTGCCGATCCCCGGCACCAAAAGGCGCGGGTATCTCGAAGAAAACTTGAAAGCACTGAACGTTTCCCTGACCGGGGAACAACTCGAGAGTCTCGAGGCAACTTTCAGTCCCGGCGCCGCTGCGGGCACTCGATATCCGGCAAAGCAGCTTGTCGGTCTCGGGATTTAAGTAATCCTAGGAATAGTATCTGCAGGCGAAATCAACCGCCGCGATTTATTCGACTTCAGAGGTCTTTTTGCCGGATGACTATATTGCCGTCTGCCTCGAAGGCCTTCCTCTCAATCAGCGCTCTGGCCGCAGTTTGGATCACCTTCCGGTTGGTCGCGATCGCCGACATCGGCTCAGTCGCCGAGGCGCGAAACTTCTTTTTCAGCACGTCGTGAGAAATTCTGCAAAGTACGCGTCTTCCGCCCACTTGTGCCGCGATGGTTGCCACATTCGTCATGGGATTCCAGCATTCGAGCAAAGGAAAGAGGATTTCGTTTTCGTCAACTGATGAGGACTTTTTTCGACTAAGATTCATTTTTTAACCTGAACATTCCCGAAAATGGAAAGGCTTGGTGGAGAATTCAAGCCAGAAACATATCAGTAGCGCCTACCACCACCGCCTCTGCCCGGACGACCCTTGCTTTTTTCCTTGGCAATGTTGACCACCAAACTGCGGCCGTTCACCAACTTGCCGTTCATTTCCAGAGCCGATTCAGCGTCTTTCTGCGCGCTAAAAGTCACGAAAGCAAAGCCGCGAGACTGACCGCTGTCGCGGTCTGTAATCAGCCGAACTTCGTTCAGCTCTCCGTAATCCGAGAAAAGCGCCTCCACGTCGGCCTGGGTGGCGGAGAAGGCAAGATTGCCGACGAATAGCTTGTTTTGCTGCATTCCAGTGTCTCCTGCAAAGACGGGTAAATTCGGTCACCAGGCTGTCGAAACGCAAGGGCCTGGTAAAGGACACTGGTTTCTAACGCGAGAGTTTTGGCGGCGACTAGAGAATTTTAACACTTTCCGGCTTTTTAGGACAGCGGCCGAGCGAGCCACCGCTAGTTGGCGCTTAGAAGCGCCGTCCCCGAAGGCCTTCGTCTGATTTCTCCAGGCTCACCCGCTGGGAGGGAATTCGGCTGGGAATCGGATTTTTCCAGCGCACGAACGGTTTCAGGCTCTGTCGGGACTCGCTCTACGACCCCATTGGAAGTCCTGACCTGTGCATTGATTGGGCGTATCATCGATTTCGGTATGGTTGTTTCCCCACCGCCATGAGATACGCCGCTATCGCTTTATTCGGATTGTTTTTGTTCAGCGCGCACATCGTCGGCCAGGAAGCCGAGCGCGCGGACGCGGTCATGCTCGAGTTCAAGGGCGCTATCGGCCCTGCGATAAGCGACTTCATCCAGCGAAACATCGAAAAGGCCTCGATGGATGGCGCCAAGGCCGTCATCCTTAAGATGGACACGCCCGGAGGGCTGGATTCCTCTATGCGCGACATCATCAAGGCCATACTCAGCTCGCCTATTCCCGTGATCACCTACGTGGCGCCGAGCGGCGCGCGTGCGGCGAGTGCGGGAACTTACATCCTCTACGCAAGCCATGTGGCGGTCATGGCGCCGGCCACGAATGTCGGCGCCGCGACTCCTGTTCCAATCGGGCCGGGCGCGATGCCGGGTGACGAAAAAGAGAAAAAACCGACTAGCGAGGATGATGAGGCGGAAAAAGGAAAAGACGCGCCCGCTTCCCCGCAAGGCGCGATGCAGCGCAAGATAATCAACGACGCTGTGGCCTACATCCGATCCCTCGCGGATCTTAGAGGCAGGAACGCCGACTGGGCGGAAAAAGCAGTGCGGTCGGGAGAAAGTCTCACCGCCGAAGCGGCGCTGGAGCAAAACGTCATCGATCTCATGGCGGACGACATGGAATCGCTTTTGACTCAGCTCGATGGGCGCACGGTCAAAGTGCAAAGTGGCGAGCGCATTCTTGATTCTGAAGGTTGGACAGTGGTGACGGTAGAACCCGACTGGCGCACAAAGTTTCTTGCCGTAATCACCAATCCAAATGTCGCCTATCTGCTAATGCTGCTCGGAGTCTACGGGTTACTGTTTGAGCTTTATAATCCCGGCGCCATGATCCCGGGTCTCGTCGGGGCAATCTCATTGTTGCTCGCGCTATACGCGTTCCAGGTGTTGCCGGTGAACTATGCCGGAGCGGCACTGATCCTGCTGGGCATCGCGCTCATGGTCACCGAGCTGGTGACACCGACATTCGGTGCCATAGGGGTTGCAGGCGTGGTCGCGTTCATTGTCGGGTCGATCATATTGTTCGACACCGACGTGGAGGGATACCAGGTCTCGATGCCGCTGGTGATCAGCGTCGGCCTCGCGGCCGGTGTGCTCTTTAGCGCTACCATCATGATTGCGCTTCGCCAGCGCCGCAGGCCAGTGGTAAGCGGACAGGAAGAAATGATCGGGGCGATGGCCGAAGCGTTGGAGAACTTTGACGAGTCCGGCAAGGTGCGAGCTCACAGCGAGATCTGGTCCGCGCGTACGCAGCAGCCGGTTAAAACTGGGCAAAAACTGCGCATCAAGAATATCCATGGTCTAATTCTCGAGGTTGAGCCCATGGAAGAGGAGACGTGAGATGAACTTAATCGCCTACGGCATCGCCGTTTTTCTGCTACTTACGCTCGCCTACTACGTCGTCTTCATTTTCCGCGAGTACGAGCGTGGCGTGGTCTTTTTCCTCGGACGTTTCCAGAAAGTAACCGGACCCGGGATTCGCTTCCTGATCCCCGGTATTCAACAGATGGTGCGGGTGGATTTGCGTACACGGGTGCTGGATGTTCCTACCCAGGACGTGATTTCCCACGACAACGTTTCAGTCAAGGTGAACGCGGTAGTGTACTTCCGCGTGCTCGATGCGGAGAAAGCCATATTGCAGGTGGAAGACTTTTTCGCCGCCACCAGTCAGCTTGCCCAGACGACCCTCAGGTCGGTGCTGGGCCAGCACGATCTGGACGAGATGCTGTCCGAGCGGGAAAAGCTCAACGCCGATCTCCAGGATATTCTCGACAAGCACACGGACACCTGGGGCATTAAGGTCTCCACGGTGGAAATCAAGCACGTGGACCTCAATGAATCCATGATTCGCGCCATCGCCAGGCAGGCGGAAGCGGAGCGGGCGCGGCGCGCCAAGATCATCGCGGCTGAAGGCGAGCTGCAGGCTTCCGAAAAGCTCATGCAGGCAGCCAAGGTGCTGTCTCAGCAGCCGCAGGCGCTGACTCTTCGCTATCTGCAATCCATGATTGATATCTCGACCGAGAAAAGCTCCACCATCCTTTTTCCGATTCCCATCGACCTGATAACAGCGTTCAAGGACATGATGGAGAAGCAGAAGAATGCGTGATGCGTGATGCGTGATGCGTGATGCGTGATGCGTGATGCGTGATGCGTGATGCGTGATGCGTGATGCGTGATGCAACGAGCGTAACGGACTGCGAGCGCGTGTCAAATCAACTTATCTTTTTTCGTGTCACGCGTAACCCGCCACGCGTCAACTCTTTCGCGTAACGCGTCGCGCGTCACGCGTCACGAATAAATCGCTCCGAATTTAGGGGGCCGGCTGAATTCTCCAATCGCAGTCAGACAGGAGGCGTCCATGCGGCTCAAGGACAAGGTGGCCGTCGTCATCGGCGGCGGCCAGACCAAAGGTGAAACCATCGGCAACGGCCGGGCCACGGCCATTCGCTTCGCACGGGAAGGCGCCACGGTGCTGGTGGTGGACCGGGATCTCGAATCCGCCGAAGAGACGGTGAAAGTCATCGACGGAGAAGGTAACAGCGCTGCCGCGCTGGCCGCGGATGTGACCAATGAGCCGGACTGCGAGTCCATGGCCAAAGAGTGCCTGTCGCGCTATGGACGTATCGACGTGCTTCACAACAATGTCGGTCGTTCCGAAGGGGACGCGGCGACAACCGAGCTCGAAGAAGAGACTTGGCTCGCGCTCATGGACGTCAATCTCAAGAGCGCGTTTCTGAGCTGCAAGCACGTGCTTCCGATCATGCGGCAACAAGGACTCGGTGTGATCACCAATACTTCATCGACTTCTTCGGTCTGCTCGCGCCAGACTTTGGCCTACAAAACCGCCAAGGCGGGAATAAACGCCATGACCCAGAATATGGCGATAGAAAATGCTGCCTACGGCTTGCGTGTGAACGCAATCCTTCCCGGGCTCATGGACACGCCTATGGCCATCGAGCGCCGCGCCCGTGAACGCAACGTCGCCCGACAAACGGTGCGCGACGAACGCGACGCCCAAGTGCCCCTGGGAAAGATGGGAACCGCCTGGGACGTGGCGGCGGCAGCGCTTTTCCTTGCCTCGGACGAGGCAAGGTACATTACAGGTGTGCTGCTTGCCGTAGACGGTGGCCTGAGTGCGAGGATTGGCTAATGGGCCGACTCAAAGCTCTTGCCCCTTCGAAGCTCGACAGCGAGCAGCGCGCGCTCTTCGACGCCATAACCACGGGTAAACGCTCCCGAGGAAGACCACTCGAGGATTTTCTCCTCGACGGAGGAGGATTGCGCGGACCGTTCAACGCCTGGCTGCACGCACCGAACATTGGCCAGCCTGCCCAGCGTCTGGGCGAGGCCATCCGCTACGAGTGCCGTTTACCTCCCAAGATGAGGGAGCTGGCAATCCTCACCGTGGCAGCCCGCTGGCGGGCCGATTACGAGTGGTGGGCCCACAGCCGCATTGCCCGAGCCGTCGGCCTCGGCGATGAGACGATTACGGCGCTTAAAGACGGGGTCTTGCCGAGCGCGAGCGCTGCAGAGGAAATCGCCGTGCACCGGTTCGCCATCGAGCTCATGGCGAATCATCAGGTCAGCGATGAGACGTACCGAGAGGTGGTGGCTTTGCTCGGCGATTCGGGTACGGTGGAGCTCGTTAGCCTGCTCGGCTACTACACCCTGGTGTCCATGCTTCTGAACGCATTCAAGGTGCCGATGCCAGCCGGCGAAACACCGCCGTTCGCCGCCGAATCGTAGCACCGGTCGTGGCTACTTGGGCCGGTAACCGTATGTCCCGCTGGGGTCCGCGCAGCCGGCCCTCCCCACGCCTATCCGCCCCTACCCAGTCAAGAGACTATATTTAGTTCAATCCCATGAACTGGAGTCCCCGTGGAAGGTCTTGCCCGGCCGACGCCTGGAACCCGGCGGCGCCTGCTGAGCCAGCGCTTCTTACTCTCTTTGCTGGTGCTGACGGTGCTCGGCACCCTGGCGCTGATTCAGGCTTTTTCAATTCACAAGTCTGGCCTGCGCCAGGCTGAGCTCGCCCGATTCGAGGTGCAGGAACGCGCACGGCTGGTGGCCTCCGGCCACGACCAGTGGCTCGCCGAGTCACGCAACCTTCTGGCGGCCATGGCCTCGGCGCTGGATTTGCTTCCCGCCCCGGAGGAGGGATGTACGCGACTGTTCAAAGAATTCATTGACCGCGCGAGGGGCTTCGATACGGTGCTGCTGGCAGATCCCGCCGGCAATCTCCTATGCGCGCCGGACCCCGTCACCCGGCGGGTGAACTTTGCCGACCGCGCCTACTTCAAGCGGGTGCTGGAAAGCAAAGCATTTTCCGTTGGCGGGTACGTCGTCGGTCGGGTCAGCGGTAAGCGCGTCCTTCCCGTAGCTCTTCCGCTGCTCGACGAGGCGGGCATTATTGAGAGAGTCATCATCGCCGGCAGGGAACTGGATTGGCTCGGTTCGGTGCTCGAGCGACAGGGGTTCCTGAGCACCTCGCGGGTTACGATTCTCGACCAGCAGGGGATCGTGCTCGGCCAATATCCCGGTGGTGCCACGGGTGAGGAAATGTTCCCGGATAAAGAGGTACTGGAAGCGGTAAGGTCCAAAAAATCCGGCGTTGTCAATTCCACAATTCGGGAAGAGGATCATCGTCTTATCGGCTACGCCCGGCTGAATCAAGTCTCCGGCGAAGTGCATGTGCTGGTGAGTGTTTCCATGGACGCTGCGATGCTGCCCGTGCAGGAATTCGTGAGCCGGGGAAACCTGTTTTTGGCCCTGTCCGTAAGCGTCGTGCTCGTCACCTTATGGGCCGGCCTGGGCATACTGATTATGCAACCCTTGGAGCGGTTACGCGGGGCAATAAAGCGGGCCTCCCACGGCGACCTTTCGGTGCGACTGGGGGAGACGGGCTTGTCCTCCGAGATGCGTTCTATCTCCACCGCCTTCGACACCATGGCTGCGGCCCTCGGCGAAGCCCGACAGCAGCTCGAAAAGCTTGCAACCATTGACCCGCTGCTCGGCATCGCCAACCGGCGCGAGTTCGATGAAGTGTTGGACAGGGAGTGGCTCCGGGCGCGCCGGGCGGGTGCATCTCTTGCGCTGCTGATGATCGACCTGGATCGTTTCAAGGGCTATAACGACCGCTACGGTCATCCAGCAGGCGACGACTGTCTGAAGCGAGTTGTAAAAGAGGTGGGCAGGGCGCTACGACGGCCGGCAGACCTGGTTGCCCGTTACGGCGGCGAAGAGCTGGTATGCGTGCTGCCGGAAACCGATCTCGAGGGCGCGATCGCGGTATCGGAAGCAATTCGCGCTAACGTATACGGGGAGAACATTCCCCACCAAGATGGAGTTGAAGGCCGCGTTACCGTGAGCGTCGGCGTTGCGGTGGCGGTTCCGGATACGATTCTGTCTGCAGAAGATCTGGTCGACGCCGCCGACCGTTCCCTTTACGCGGCAAAAGACGCCGGGCGCAACCGCGTGGAATCCACCGCTTTGCGCCCCGATTTGAGGCGCGCCGGACGCAGAGCATGAGCACGGGCACAGGAGCCGCCTCGAAAGCCGAGTAGATGGCCTGGCGTTACTCAGCAACGATCTAAAGCTCGGTCCGCGCCCCGGCAGGCGTCATCAACTTGGATTGGAGCGGAGATTTTGGAGCCCGTGCGGTCCCTACTTTCTTTTGCAATGCTCACAAGGCGAGCGTTCGTGTAGAGAGTGGCCTTCGTCGCTAGGCGGATTTTTTCGTCGCCTTCATTTTGTTCTGCATTTTTTTGCGGATTTCCGCGATCTGGGCCGGCGTAAGTACCCGCTCCTTGCCGTCTAGCTCCTCTTCCTCGTCGCCTTCGAGCTCGAGCTTCGGCACGCTCGAGTCGACGTTTTCCGGCCCGGCCGCACTGGTTTCCTTCACCGGCCCCGCGGCCACGACCTCTCCCAGCGTCGGCACATCTTCGTCGTCGTCCGCGCCCGACAGAGATCCCCCGGAATCGTCCGAAGCATAGTCTTCTAGCGACTGCCCCACCGCCTCGATTTCCATGTCGATGGCAGGAACCGGATCCGACGGCTCTTCCGCATCGAAGTCTTGGTCCAACGAAACGTCGTCCTGGATTTCCAAAACCGGCGCCGCGCTCACCGGCTCCTTAGCTTCGAAGTCCTCCACGGGGGCCGCAGGCGGCGTTTCCTCAATGGTGAGATCCGGCTCTCCGACCGCGGCGCGCGGCGGCGCATGCGGCAGCACGTTATCGTCCGCCGGTTGCTGCGACGGACCCCCAGCGTTCACCGCCGCGACGTTCCCAGAGCCGACCCTGGCCACCAGGGCATCGGTCCGCGCGCTCGCGTTGGCGGCAAATGTCTTGAACTCGGCCCGCACCTGATCCACCCGCGCGTCGGCCTCCGCGCGAACCTCGGCAATCTTGGCCTCAAACCCAGCGCGGGCGTCCGCTACCAGCTGTCCCGCGAGCTCCCGGGCGCGCTTTTCTGCCGTGACGCTCGTTTCCTGCTTGTACTTCGCATACGCCGCCTCTAGACGGACGCGTTCATCCGCGATGGCTTTATCGAGCTGTTCTTGCCAATCCGCTTTCTCTGCGCTCAAGGCAGCCTCTGATTTTGCGATCGCCCTGTCACGCTGTTTGAGCTCCGCTTCCGCAGCAGCGCGTTTCTCCTCCAGGATTTTCCTCTTCTTCTCCAAAATTTTGCCGCGTTCCCGCTGAGCCGCGGCTTCCTGCTCGAGCGCTCGTCGTTCCTTTGCGATCTTCGCCTCTGCGTCCTTGCGCGCCGCCTCGATCTTGCTCAGAGACGCCGCCTCGCCCTTGCCGGCGGCCGCGCTTTTTGCCTTCGGTTTGGCGCTTCGAAGCTGGTTTATTTCCGCCCTGGCTTCTTCCAGCTGCGCGCGCAGTAGTTCGCGCTGGTGCTTGAGCTTTTCCAGCTGCACCATGTCCAACTTGAGCTCGGTAGTTTTTTCTATAGCCTCCGTCTGATCGCGCTGGGCGGTCTTCAGCTTTATCTCCAACCGCTCCCGCATTTGCTGAAGCTCAATCACATTCTTCAGCGCTTTATCCAGCTCGCTTTTGAGCCGGGATTGCTCCATGTTCGAACGCCGCTGAGAATCGGCTTTGAAGGCGTCAAGATCCTTTTCCAGTCTCTGCCGTTTTCCCTGCTCTGCTTCCAGCATCTTTTGCTGTTTTTCATAACGGCGCTTGAGTTCGACCACCGCCTCCTCTGCCCGCTTGGCGGAAACCTCCGCCTTTTCCCGCTCGGCCTCTTGCCTGGCAAACTGCGCGCGCACGTCGGCACTCGACGCAGGCGGCTCCTGGGAGTGCGCCTCGGCGGGCTCCTGCTGTTTCTTGGCCAAAGCCTGGGACTTGGTGGAGGACGTATTTTCCACCGCCGCTGGAGCTCTGCTGGAGGGTATTTTCGACCGGCTTTTGACCCCGGGCGCGCGCTGCGCCCGATCGAGGCCACCAGCCAGGTAGCAGGCCTCCAGCCCCTCCCTCGCCAGCAAAAATGCCCCGGTCGAGCTTCGCGCGCCGGTGTCACAATAGACGACGTAGCGCTTGGAGTGGTCCAGCCTTGGGGCCTCCATCCTCAGAACGTTGAGCGGAATATTTTGGCTGTTGTCCAGTGCCCCCGCTTTGTGCTCGTCCGGAAAGCGCACGTCGATCCACGCTGCCCCGCCCCGCACCATGCTGCAGGCCTCGTCATAGCCAACCGCTTTGAGCGTCGGGTTGGATACGAGATCCAGAAACTTTTGCTTCGGTAAACGCATCACGAAGCCAGGGCTGAGCATCTTTACCGAAGCGTTGCGGGGAGCGTTGGAGATAAGCGCCTCCTCACCGAAGACATCGCCCGCCCTGAGAACGGCGAGCTGATGCTCTTTGCCCCCTTCGGCCGCCTGCCGGGTCACCGCGCATTTGCCCTCAGCGACGATGTAAAGGTAATCGCCCGGCGTGCCTTGCTCAACGATCACGTCGCCGGTGGAAACCGGTACCGCCTCGAGCTCAGTGAAGAATCGCTGAATATTGTCGTGGGACAAGCGGGTGAAGAGTTCCGAGCTGATGAGGTGAGTCATCCAGTCGGAGCCCTCATCGTCCTCGAGTTCTTCTACTTCGACCACGCCGGATTGGTACGAAACCTGGTCGTTGCTGAGGATCTGGTCCAGAAGTCCGCGGTCGATTCGGAATATCGTTACCGGTGTCAGCGCGACTGCGCTATACCGGCGCGGCAGCAACTGGGCCAGCGCTCTAAGCGCATTGGAATCTCCGGCCCGCATACGCACGGGGGTTTCGCCTTTGGTCTGAAGCTCGAGCTCGCCGTCCAGTAGATAGAAGGTGTAGGAGTCCCGTGCCCCTTCTTTGAATACTTTCTTTTTCTTCTTGTACTCGAGCAGATGGCCCTGCTCCAATACCCGGTCCTGCAACCTTCGCTCGAGGTTGTTGATCGGAATCAGGGCAAGAACCCTGTCGGCGAACTGATGGCTTCGGGGAATCACGGGTCAGGTAACGAATGTGGGGCGAAGTTCAGTAACAATACTATAGTTCGCCTCGACCTCTGCTGACGGGCGACAGGATTTTGACGCCTGAAAATCGCCATAAATTCTGCACGTTCGGAGCTGCATTAAAACCATCTTGCATCCCTTCGCCCCCCAATAATCCCGCCCTGGGGTTGAAATCGATGAATCCACTCGCCACCGCATCTCCGGTCTCCTTGCGGGCACCGCTGGCTACAGTTTTCGGTCCAGATGGCCGATAAACATTTCGCCGGCTGCGGCGATTCGCTCGATAAGATTTTCGTTCCACGAATTTGTTTTGTGGGGTTTTTCATGCGTCCTGCGCCGCTCCACGTGGGATCGACAAAAGGCGATCCAAATGCACCCAATTTCAGCACAACAGGCAGCGACCACATTTAACCTTTTAGAACATCGCGACATCCGGAATCCCACAAAGCGTAGACCGTCGGACCGTGGGCGCAAAACGTTCTGGCTCCGATCTGTGTCCGTGTTCCCATCAGATGCCCGCTGCTCTGGCACACAGAGGATGGCCAGCATGTTGAAAAAGTTAGTCCTAATTTCGGCTCTAGTGACCGGAGCCTGTCTCCCCGGAATGTCGGCGGCGGCACCCGAGTCGGATGGAGCCAAGTCCCGAATCCTCGTCGTCAGCAGCTATCACCGAGAGTATCTTTGGTCTCAGGACACCAACGCTGGCGTGACCGCCGCGCTGCTGGACTTCGGCTATCTGGACAGCTCGGCGCAGGGTAAAACCTTCTGGGAAGACGACTACATCGAGAGTTCAAAGGCGGTCGTGCGTAAGCTGTGGATGGATACCAAGCGGCGCAACAGATTGTCCGAGATTGCGGACGTAGTCGCTCACGTTGTTGCAGAGATCGACAAGTTCGGCCCCGACATCATCCTTTTAGGCGACGACAACGCCGCCAACTACGTTGGCAACCATTATTTGGACACGGAGCTACCGGTCGTCTTCTGGGGCATCAACGGCACGCCTATGAAATACGGATTGTTGGAATCCATGGAGCGCCCTGGCCACAACATCACCGGAATTTATCAGGCCGGATACCTACGTGAGGGACTTGTGGCGCTTAAGACGCTGCTGCCCGAGGTCGACAGCTTTGCCGTGCTCTCCGACGACTCGCCCACGGGCCGGTCCAAAGCGAAAGAGTTTACGCGCTGGGCGCGACGCGGCGAGCTTCCGTTGGAGCTCGTAGACGTGGTGGTAACCAACGAATTCGAGACCTGGAAGCGTCGCGCGCTTGAACTTCAAGACCGTGTAGATGTTTTTTTCGTGCTTAATCACAACACCCTGCGCACTGCCGGCGGCAAGCCTGTAGAGCAGTTCGAAGTCGGGCGCTGGTACCTCACGAATATCAGAAAACCCGACATTGCGCATGAGCGACACTTCGTTAAGGAAGGCATTCTTTCCGCCGTGGAAGACTCTGGCTACAAGCAAGGCTACGAGGCCATGCGCGTCGCTGATCGCATTCTTCGAAACGGCGAGAACCCGGCTGAAATTTCGGTCTACGCGCCAGATCAAGGCCCCTTAATCATCAATTCCGAGCGCGCACGCAGTCTCGGTATCGCAGACAGGGTTTTAAATCACCCTCTAGTCGAAGAAACCATCGACTTCTGCCTCGCGCTGAAGCATCCAGCCTGATCCTCGAATCGGCATGAAGGAAGGAGCTGCCGGTACCTCGATCTTTCGAACGCTGGTCTACGCGCTGGCGGGCACCGGTATCGTCGCCGCCCTCATATCCGGCGTTGCTCATTACGCATTCACGGTCCATCTAATCGAGGACTCCGTGCGCCAGGACATGGAGACGGCCGTATCGGCCGCGACAAGCTATCTAGAGCGAAGCTATTCCGTCACCGCCACCGATGATCTTCGAATGCTGGCCGCCTCGCCGGCTGTGGAATCCCTGCTCATCGGAATGGGTAACGACGTCTATCTCAGACGTCCACCGGTGGAGCGTCAGTTTGTCCGTCTCAACAAGAGTCGGGGCGACATCTACAACGCCCTACACCTGTACGACGCCCACGGGAAGCGTTGGATCGGCGTGCGTCAGGGCAAACGCGAAAGAGTGTTCGCCGGGAATCATGATCAGTTTGATAATGCCATAAACGACATCGGCGTCGACCGTTTATACAAGCGTCTGGAATCAGAGGCACCTGAAACGATTCTCTACTCCGACCCTGTCTGGCATATGTACGACCCCGCCGCCGAAAAAGGGCGCTGGCTGGTGGTCGCCGGCATTGCCCGGGAGGAGCCGGAGATTGGCGGCTTTGGTGGCGCCATCATCATAGAACTGGACCTCACCCACTATCTCAATTACCTGGCTCAGTTGCGCATCTTTGGTCGCCAGCTGGCCTGGCTCTTGGATAACAACGGAAACGTCCTTTTTCGTCCCGATTCAAATTCGAATTCTCTAGATCCTCGGCCGTATGTATTTGACGACAAAGAGCTGTCCCGCGGGGAGGCGGTGTTCGTCTCTAAGCCTGCGTCTGCGTCAAGCTTGTCAAACCGTCTACGCGTAATTTTCAGCATTTCACCCGACGCATATACCGAACGAATGGGCGATGCGTTGAGTCTTCTGTTTGGGGTATTCGCCACCGTTGCCCTGATTGGCTATGTTGCGGCGCGCATCTTCGCCCGGGTGCTCGCCGCACCCATCGAGGGCCTGTCTCGCGCAGTCTCAAGCGTTGGACAAGGAGAATTGAAGGTAAAGCTGCCGGAACGTTGGACTGGTGAAGTCGGAAAACTCATTCGTGGCTTCAACAGAATGGTGGATTCGCTTCAAAGCAGCACCGTATCCATCGGATACGTTAACAACATCCTCAACTCGATGAACGACGCCCTCATCGTAACGGACGAGCATACCCGCATGGTCACGGTAAACCCTGCGCTCACAAAAATGCTCGGATTCGAGGAAGATATTCTGCTTGGCGAATCGGTATCGATGCTTTTCGTTGACCCGGAAATGGTGGAATCGGCGACCCGCCTGGAGAACAGCATGAGAGCCGTAGTCAATTTGGAAACGGAGTTCGTGGCGGCGGACGGCTGCCACGTTCCGGTTTCCGTATCGGGCTCTCCACTGAGTGATCGAGGCGGGCGCACGGAGACGGGTTACGTGTTCCTTGTCCAGGACGAGACCGAACGAAGAAAAGCAGCCGGCGAACTGGCCAGGCAAAAAAACGTCCTCGAGGCCATTTTTGAGCACGTTCCCGACGCCATGATGGTTATGGACGCCGAACGCCGAGTTCTGATGGCTAATCGCGCCAACAAACGGATCTACGGTTACGACAAGGAAGAGGTCATCGGCAAACGCACACGGATCGTTTACGCCAATGAGGATGAATGGGAGCGCATGGGTCGCCTGCGCTTCAACGAGGACATCGAAGGAAACCCGGGGCCGGTGCTGACGCGTCTAAAACGAAAGGATGGGGAAGAGTTTGCTGGCGAAATTATCGGTTCTCCAGTCCGAGATCAGGACGGCAAGTTAATTGGGTATGTGGGCCTGGCGCGCGACGTGACAGAACGCAGAAGAGCGGAGGAGGCATTGAGGCGGCAGACCAAGTCCGTGCACCTGCTTCAGCGCATCGCAACGGCAGCAAACGACGCCCGCTCGCTTAAGGACGCGCTAAGGGTGTGTTTGAAAGATGTTTGTGAGCTGATTGGCTGGCCGGTGGGACACGCGTTCGACTTAAGCGCCGCGCCTTCACCCCCAGCTGGGGCCATCCACCTCTGGTATCTGGAAAAACCAGAGGTGTTCAAAGTATTCCGCGACGGGGCCGACCGCAAGGACTTGAGCCCCGATTGTAAGGGACTGGCAAACCGCGCCTACGCTCAGCGCAAGGCCGTCTGGCTACCGGACGTGACTATCGAGCGCGGTTTCGATGGCCGCTTTATTGCCCGTGACGCAGGGCTAAGGGCCGGATTTGCGTTTCCGGTAACCGTGTTGGGCCAGGTGCGTGCGGTGCTCGAGTTTTTCTCTGAGGAAGTGTCGAAACCCGATCCCGGCTTGATGGCACTGATGACTAACGTCGGCACGCTGCTTGGTCGTGTGATCGAACGCGAAGATGCGGCCAGGGCGCTGCGCGCGAGCGAGTTCCGCTTTAGAGACCTCTACGACAAGACTCCGGCTATGTTCATGACCGTGGACAGCAACGGCACCATTCTTTCGGTTAACGATTTTGGCGCCGCCCAACTGGGCTACCGGCCAGAGGATCTCATCGGTCGCCAGGCCGTCGACGTCCACGTAGAGCTAGACCGAAAGACGCTCAAGCGCAAAATTAGTGCCTGTTTTGCCAAGCCCAACCGTACTCAACATTGGGAAACCGAGCTTTTGCATCGCCACGGTGAGGAGATTCATGCGCGTACGTCCGCCAGAGTTGTTCCCGGGCCGACTCGCGAGCCTCAGCTTCTCATGGTCTGCGAGGACATCACGGAGACAAGAAACCTTTCCGAGAGACTCAAGCACCAGGCAAGCCATGACGCATTGACGGGTCTCGTCAATCGGCGTGAGTTCGAGAACCGTGTAGAGGCGCTGCTCGCGTCGAGCCGGGAGAAAGGCGGAGAGCACGTGCTGTGCTATCTGGATCTCGATCAGTTCAAGATCATCAACGACACCTGCGGGCACATGGCTGGTGACGAGCTGCTTCGCCAGCTCGCCAGCGCGCTAAATGAACGAATGCGGAAAAGCGACACTCTGGCGCGCTTGGGCGGGGACGAATTTGGAATCCTCATGACCAGCTGCTCCCTCGAGGACGGATACAGGATCGCAGAGAAAATCCGTGCTGCGATTGAGGATTTCCGCTTTCACTGGCAGCGCATGAGCTTCGACGTGGGCGTGAGCATCGGAGTGGTACCGGTAAACGCATCGAGCGGCGGGATGGCGGATCTTCTGAGCGCCGCGGACACGGCTTGTTACGCCGCCAAGGACGAAGGACGAAATCGCGTGCACGTGGCTTCGCCGGAAGACCATGAGCTGGAAAGACGCCGGGGCGAGATGCAGATGGTGTCTCGTATCAACGATGCTCTAGAAGACGATCGATTTCAGCTTTTCATTCAGCCTATTGTTCCGCTGCCGTCAGCAGACGGTGTTACAGAGACGGGGACAACGAGCTACGAGGTACTCCTTAGGATGCGAGAGCCGTCGGGTCGAATCGTCCCGCCGGGTGCTTTTCTTCCGGCCGCGGAGCGATACAGCCTCGGGCCAAAGCTCGATACCTGGGTGGTGAGCCACGCCCTTAAGTGGTTGAGCCGCAACCAGGAGTTCCTGGAGCGGATAGGCACCCTGTCTATAAACCTCTCCGGTGCTTCCCTGGACAGGTACGGCGTGTTGGAACGAATCATAGAGGAGATTCAGCAAACGGAAGTGCCACCGGAGCGTATATGTTTCGAGGTTACCGAGACCGCAGCGGTGGCGAATCTATCCAGCGCGATTCGCTTCATCAACGCGCTCAAAGGACTCGGTTGCCAGTTCGCACTCGATGATTTTGGAAGTGGACTGTCTTCGTTTGCCTATCTCAAGAGCCTCCCCGTTGACCTGCTCAAAATCGATGGAGTATTCGTCAAGGACATGCTCGATGATCCAATAGATCGGGCGATGGTTAAGTCGATCAACGAAATGGCGCATGTTATGGGTAAAAAGACGGTGGCCGAATTCGTCGAGAATGACGCGTTAATAGATGTGCTCATCGCGCTCGGCGTGGACTTTGCCCAGGGCCACGCTGTCGGCCGCCCAACTCCTATCGACGATTTTTGCAACGGCATGGCCACGCGGGCCGAAGCCGGATGAGTCACATCGAGAATAAACAATGATCTTCATGTCCATACCTTTGGTTACGATCCTGGACCTCGCAGTCGTGGCCTGTGTCGTCTACGCCTGCGTGATCGTCATACGGTCCCGGAAGCTTGCCGCGGAACTGGAGCTCACGAGGCCGCTGATCGCCATCGTCGCCGGGCTGGGAATACTGGGGATCTTTTTTCTCGCCGATCTATTCATCATGCACATCCTGAGTCGGCTGACTTCCCACGCCTTCGCCATGGCGTTCATGGCCGAGTTCTTTCTCCAGTGGAGCTGGGTCGTCGTTCTTGTCGCGGTACTGTCGATTACCGGCGGATTGCTGTTCGGACTCAGGTCACTGCCTCGAGTACGGCTCATGTTGCACTCCATGAGTCGTGCGAATATGGCTCTGGAGCGTGAACATGAGGCCCGAGTCAAGAGTGAAAACGAACTTCGCCAAGTCGAGCGCGCCCACGCCCACGAACTGCGACGCCGAACCATGGAGCTCAGGCAGGCGAACGACAGCCTTCACCGGGAGATCGAGATCCATCGTATGACCACCCGGTCACTGCGGGAGAGCGAGAAACGTTTTCGCAGTCTATCCGAAGGGTCGGCGCAGGGAATTATCATCGTCAACAACGACTGGAAGGTGCTCTTCGTCAACAAGGCGTTCGTACAAATGCTTGGTTACGACTCGATTGAAGAAGTCCAGAATGGATTACGCTTTGAAACCTTCTATGCGCCACATGAGTTCGAGCGCATGACCCGCTACCGCGAAGCCCGAATGCGCGGCGAACCAGCCCCGAGTGCGTATGAAGTGGACGTGCTGGGCGCCGATGGCGGCAGCATCACTATCCATAACACTCTGCAGGAAGTTACCTGGAACGGCGAGAGCGCAAAGCAGTTCACCGTCATGGATGTTACTGATCGCAGGCGTGCGGAGCGGGACCTGATTCAAAGCGAAGGGCGCTACCGAAATTTGATCGAAGATTCGGTTCAAGGTGTTGTTATTCACGAAAGCCGCAAGCCGATTTTTGCGAATCAGGCTTATGCCGACGTCCTAGGCTATGACTCGCCTGAGGAGATAATCGCACTCGGCGACATGGAGCGTATCTATGCTCCGGGGGAACATTCTCGGCTTCGCGCTTACCAGTTGGCGCGTAGGGAGGGTAGGCCAGCGCCTTCTCAGTACGAATTCGAAGCAATCCGGAAGGACGGCAGCGTCGCGGCGCTTCAGAACGTTGTGCGCATGGTGGAATGGGACGGGAAAAAAGTGACCCAGCATAACGTTATCGACGTTACCGACCGTCGGAGTGCTGAAAAGGCCATGCGGGCAAGCGAAAAACACTACCGCGAGCTGGTGGAAGGATCGGTGCAGGGTCTTTTGAGCAGACGAACTTCTAAAACTTGGCAATCTTCGAGACCGTTACGCGCCGCACGAGCGGAATCGGATCGCCACCTACTGGAAGAACCGAATAGAGGGGAAGCCGGCACCGGATGAGTACGAAATCGAAATGCTTCACAGGAACGGAGGCGTCGTCTTCGTACACAACGTACTGCGCACCATCAGCTGGTCTGGCAAGCCCGCTGTTCAAGTTGCCGCCATCGACGTTACCGCGAGACGTCGGGCCGAAGAGGAAAAGGTCCAACTGGTGCGCGATCTAAAGCAGCGTGTCAAGGAACTGACTTTGCTTCGCCAACTTTCAATCAGGTTGCAAAATGAGGGGCTGACTACCCCGGCACTATGCGCGAGCACTGCGGAGTCGCTTAAAAGAGCGTTCGTACACGCCGACGTGACGCAGGTTCGGGTGGAGCTAGACGGCGAAGAATTCGCCACCGACGATTGGCGGCGAACGGACTGGTACCTGCGACAGGAGCTGAAAACACGAGATGAGCGTACGGGTTGCATCGAAGTATGCTATCTGGAAGCAAAGCCCGAGGCCGATGAAGGACCCTTTTTAACCGAAGAGAGAAATCTGTTGAAATCTGTGGCCGCAATGTTGTGGGCTTATCTGGAACGTGAGTGCGCCCACGCCGAGGCCAACCAAAGCAGAATGCTCATGGAAAACGCGTTTTCGGGTCTGAGCGAGGCAGTCTTGCTGGTGAATTCTGCGACCGGGAGGATAATTTCCTGTAACGAATCCGCGGGTCGTATGTTCGGGTACACCACTGACAAACTCGTTGGAGCGGGGACAGAAGAACTGTTCGAAGACAAAAAATCCTTCCAGCAGTTATACGATCTCTATGCTCCGACGTTCAAACGCGAGGGAAAATTCAGGGCGGAGTACTCGTTCAGGCGACGAGACGATAGCCTCGTGCACACCAAGATCACGATGACTTCGCTGGATGATGAAAAGGGTGGACGAGCCGGAATTGTCAGCGTGCTGCGAGACATCACCGAGGAAAAGGCGCTCCAAATTGCGTTGGCACGATACCGTTATATCGTCTCCGCCAGCCGTGACCCGATGTACTTCGTAGACGACAGCTACACTTACCTGGTTGCCAACGAGGCCGCGGCCGAATGGCACGCCCGACCCGTCGAGAAAATTGTCGGCAGAACGGTTTCGGATATCCACGGTGAAGACAGATTCGAAGGCATCATCAAGCCGATGCTCGATCGCTGCCTTGCCGGGGAATCGGTAGAGTATCAGTCGGTGCTCAAGTACCGAGGCCGTGGTCGCTGCGAGACGGCCATTCGCTACGACCCCTGCCGCGACGACTCAGGACGAGTCATCGGCGCGGCCGTCAGCGTGCGCGATCTCTCCCGGTATCAGAATTCGCAACAAAGTGAGCGCGAGAAACAGCGCGTGGTGGTGCGCTTGAACGCTCCACACCGCTAGAAGGCCGTTCGCCAGCTAAAAGGCCGCGGCGCGTCCATCGCTGCGCGGGTCCGCAGCCCCTTCGATCAGACCGTCCGAATGGCGAACCATCGCGCCGGCATGGCGCATGAGATCGCTGAATGGCCCGACCAGCTCCACCTCATGCCCAGCCGCCGCAAGCGCCTCGGCGATCCCGTGATCGAAACGGGACTCGAGCTTGAGCGTGGTGGATTCCTCGCCCCAAGTGCGACCGAGCAGCCAGCGCGGGGCCGTGACCGCCGACTGTAGACCCTGGCCGAAGACCTCGTATCGCGTATAGATTGCACCCTCGCGTAATTCACGTGTATTCGCAGCGCCAGCGCGCCAGCTTGCACAATGATTCGCCCTGGAACTTCAGTCCTTAAGCGCTGACGGTCGGGGTTGTCTCCGTAAACTAGATCAAAGTCTCAACGTAGCGGATCATGCGTCCTCGAGTGCGCTGGTCCGGAAGCTCTCCGAAGTTCGCGCCCATGTTCTCCTGCATGTGTGCCACCTGCGAAGTCGCGGGAATCACGCAGGTCACGTCGGGGTGGGAGACGATAAACTTGAGCAGAAACTGTGGCCAATTGTCGCAGCCGAATTCGCTGGCCCACGCGGGTAACGGCTTACCCTGCAAACGATCCAGCAGCACCCCGCGGCGAAACGGCCGATTGATAATAACGGCAACGCCACGGCTAGCGGCAACCGGCAGCAGGCGTTTTTCCGCCTCACGGTCGCGGATGTTGTAGCTAAACTGAACGAAATCGAAGGATTCATTAGTCAGCAATCGCTCAATCTCGTCATGACGACGACCGTGAGAGGTGGTGATTCCGATGTATCGGATCCGGCCCTCGGCCTTCCACCTGAGCAGGGTCTTGATGTGGGTTTTCCAAGCGACGAGATTGTGGATCTGCATCAGGTCGAAACCTTCACCGCCCCATAATTGCTGCGAGTGATTCATCTGGCTTATGCCGAGCAGCTTGCCGGGTGTCCAGACTTTGGTGGCGGAGAACAGCGCCGCAGGCTGTCCGAGCTGCTGGAGACAAAAACCGATCACCTCCTCGGATAGACCGTACATAGGAGAGGAGTCGATCAGTGAGCCGCCTGCCGCGAAGAACTGCCGCAGGATCTCTACCCGGATGGCGCGCTCGGCCGCATTGTCGCCCACATGAAAGGTGATCCATGAGCCCATTCCGATGACGGGCAGTCGTTCCGCGGTAGCGGGAATGGCCCGGGTGACGGGCGTCGAAGTCTGCGCCGCCAGCGGATTAAATCTGAACGCTGCGCCTGCAGCGATCGCACCGCACAGCGAGACGAAAGTTCTACGATCGAAAAGTCCCGCCTGTGTTAAAGGTTTCGGAGTTCTGTGAACGGGCACGATGCCAAAAATCGTTGATAGATACGTAAATAATATGACCGTGGACCAAAACGCGTGTTCAATACGCAGGCATCGGGAATTTCGGCCACAGTACCGCAACCTTGAGTACTGTAATCGACACCGTTACTGCCCCTGGACCGAAATCAGAGGCCGCGGCAGGAGCAGAGAGCCCGAGCAGTGCGATTTTTCCGCCCGGCTTTGTTCAAGCCGGGCAATGCTACTAAACAGTGTAAATTGGGCTAGGCTATTGATGAAACGACGATTTTGAGAAATAAAGCTTGTTTTCTCGTAGTCCGCCGGACAGATGGACATGAGCGCTTGTAATCGCATCTTCGAGGGCACCGACCACGTGCAGGCCCACATCGAGCGCGCCGGAAAGGGGCAGGCCGTAATCTACTCGGCCTGCTCGCCAGATAAGGATAGCGGCAACGAAGACGCGGCCGCCATATTCGAAGTGGGCGCGGAGCAAGTGGTGATCGCGGTGGCGGACGGGCTCGGGGGCCTGCCCGGTGGAGACAAGGCGTCTGCTTTGGCGCTCCGGGCGGTGCGCGACTCGCTGAGCTCGGCGAAGGAACAGGGCACGCCGCTTCGCGAAGCCATCCTCGCCGGATTCGACCGCGCCAACCAGATGGTAACGACGCTCGGCGACGGGTCCGCGACCACTCTGGTTGTTTTGGAAACGGACGGTCATACGGTTCGAAGCTACCATGTTGGCGACTCGGGGGTTCTCGCCTTCGGAGGCCGAGGCAAGATCAAAATGGAGACTATCGCCCATTCTCCGGTGGGTTACGCCGTAGAGGCGGGGGTGCTCACTGCCCACGAAGCCATTGATCACGAAGATCGACACATCGTTTCCAACGTCGTCGGCGATCCGGGAATGCACGTGGGCATGAGTTCGCCTCTTCGCCTGCGGCCGAGAGATACAGTGGTGCTGGCGAGCGATGGCCTGTTCGATAACCTTCACGCTCATGAGATCGTCGAGTTCCTTCGACGCGGCCCCCTTCTCAAAGGCGTCAAAGCAATTACCGCAGAGTGCAATAAGCGGATGAAGGAGCCCCGCGAAGGCCGTCCCAGCAAACCAGACGACGTGACCATCGTCGCCTATCGCTGCGGTGCGTCCTGAATTCGTTACAAGATGACTCCATCTTTGCTGTCATCCGTTAACTGAATACCGACCTTGAGCCGGAGTTGGCATAAAATGCACGCGTTTTACTATGCCTGAACCGGTCGCCGCCATGGAAAGACATTCGATGCATCTATTTGAGCGCAAACCATTCAAGATGGCCTCGGGCGGCGTCGCCCGCTACACCATTCAGAGTAAGGCCCTCTCCGATGAGGATATTTCGACGCTTGCCTGGCTGATATCGGAAAAGGGGGATATCCGCGACATCTACGGCGTAACCGAAGGCGGACACAGGCTGGCCGCGGCGCTGGAAAAATATCGATCGAAACAGGGTGTGCGGCTGATTGTCGACGACGTGCTTACTACCGGCGCTTCCATGGAGGCCGCGCGGGTCAAAACCGGCTGGCACGACGCCGTCGGCGTGGTCATTTTCTCCCGCGGACCGTGCCCGGACTGGGTGCTGCCGATATTCTCCATGGAGTGGATCAACACTGAGGACGAATTCCCGGCATCGAACGACGTTGAAGCTGCCAGCGGATAACCAATTTCAATATTCTGCCGCTACGAGGGTGCTTGGCCGGAAGATAAAAAAACACTGCCAAAGCCGCGCGGCGATATCTGTCTCCCTAAACACAGAACATGGCGTCCACTCCCAAAACACGCTCAACTCTCCGAAACCACCCACCTTCGCGTAGCGGCCAAAGGCAGCTAGCGCGAGGAACAGTTTCATAGCAAGAAACGAGCCCGGCATCTCGCGACCACCGGGCTCCATCGACGCACCGCGCGCCTAGCGATGGTTCCAGTAGCCCGGTGGATAAGGAGAGAACCCCTGGACAGACGCTCGGCTCTCCCGTGGCCAGAAGCGGTTGTGAGGCTCTGGCACGTGAATGAACCCAAGCCTTACAAGGGTTTCGCGCCATTCGTACTTCAGAAACCGCTTGGCAAAAGGTCGCCGCTGCGGCTTGAAGTGCACCCGCACTACGTGAGAGGTCTGCCCTTCGCCGAAGCCCGTGCCTGGCCGCGAATCGGCCTCATTGGCTGGCGCCGCCCGCGACGATTTGCCGGCGGCTTCAGGCGCCGGCCCTGCAGAGTCCGCCCCTTCGCGGCGTTGCTCTTTGAGATAGTTCTCGCTCTGTCGCCGAGGCGTCTTCTCCGCGTACGCCGCCACGGCGATCACTCCCATGGCCGAATGATCTCCGAAGGCGCCAGCGTATGACTCGCCGGAATCGGTGAAAAAGAAGCGGTGCACCTGGGTGTCGCTGGTACGCCAACCGTCGTAGGAAGCGCTCTGGTAGGGATTGAGGATGTACATGGGCTCGCTGCGGCGCAGGTGAGATTTCTTTCCAGAAATAATGTTGCGTCCGTCCACTGCGAGCACCACACCGACACGCCCGCCGGTGTAATTACGCACCCGAATGCTGTAACGCTGGCCCTTGGTCGCTTCCAGATACGCGCGCCGGGTGTCTCGCTCACTCGCTTGCGTGACGTCGAACTGCCGCAGCACCTGGCCGGCGTCAGAGACGATCTCCAGCGTGATTCCGGCAGGTGTCTGCCAGGCGGCGCAGGTTAAGGGCAGGACCATCAGCGCAAGCGTGCAAAGTGACAATTTCGCAAAGCGGTTTTCAGAAATGAACATGATTGATGCCTCCGGTTTGAATCCCCGCTGCCCAAAATCCCGGGCCCGGGCTCGATGTCCGCAGGCTATAAACGGCGGCCAAAGGGTGGCGGGGTTAAATCGGAGCCGTCAGAAAACGAAGTTAATTCTCCGAGGTGGCCGCCGCTACGGCTCGCTGGCGACCACCTGTGAGGCGCATCGCCGAGTGGACGGCAAGAGTGGCGAGCACAATGGTGCCGCCGACGAGGGTGCGGCCACCGGGCGCTTCGCCCAGGGCAAGCCAGACCCAGTAGGGCCCGAGCACCGCTTCCAGCAGCAGCACCAGGCTGACCTCCGGCGCCGGAATGTAGCGCGGCCCTATGAAGATGAGCCCGAATGAAAGCGGCAACACCACCAGGCCCATCGCCGCCAGCGCGGCCACATCGGAGGCGGCGACGGAAAACGGCGAGGCCAGCGGCAGCACCAGGAGGGCGGAAATCAGACCGCTCAGCGCCATGGCCGGAATGACGTTGCGCTCGCGGTAACGGCGCGCCAGGACGAAGCTCGCCCCCAGCACCAGAGCGGTGAGCAGCGCGGCGACGTTGCCAATGACCCTGCCCTCGTCGAAGCCTTCCGAGGCGATGACGCCGATACCCAGCAGAGCGAAGCCGATGGCAAGCCAGGTCCTCCGCGCCACCGGCTCCCGCAGCAGCAACCAGCCCAAGATGGCCGCGAATAGCGGGGAGGTGCTGACGATGAACAGGGTGTTGGCGGCCGTGGTATTGGTAATCGAAACGATGAAAGTCACCTTGCCGATACCGAATATCGCTCCAATGAGAAGTCCGGCTCTTCCCATAGACAGAAACTGTTCCCGGGCGCGGTGACCGAACATCACGGCGACGCCAACGCTCATGCCGAAGGCGTACAGCACCCCGCGCCAGAAAGTCAGCGTCCAGGCGTCCGCCGAAACCAGCCGGATGAGGAGACTGTCTGGGGTGAGCACCAGCACGCCCAGCGTCGTGATCAACAACCCCTTGGCGTGTGGTGAAAGATCATTCATTCGCGGTGATCGCTTTCATGCCCGATGGTTGCGAATGATGCTGGTCATTGATGCACTTCGAAACAGGCCGCAAACGGAGCTTCCATGTCTTAAGGTCGATTCAGCTTTCTCGGGTATAGGCGACGAGCGTCTGATGCAGGGTTCTTGGAATGCGAATGCCCTCCGTTGGCGTTCGCTTACGCGCCGCGTAACGCCGATCGGATGGCAGACGCGTGCCCTCTTGCTCCCCTATCTTTTGGAGCAATTGCTCCGCATGGGCGAGCTGTTTCTCGCGATCGCCGTCGCGCACGCAGCGACCTGGGTCAATTGCGATCAAGAACTCACCGCCCAGCGGTGCACCGGTGCCGGTATCCTTTGCCGCCGCCTCGTAGCTGAACAGATCCCCTACCAGCGCCCCCGCCAGCAGCTCCACCATGAGCGCAATGGCCGCCCCTTTATGGCCCCCGAAGGGGAGCTGCGCACCTTTAAGAGCGGTTTCGGGATCTGTGGTCGGCTCACCGTCGGGACCGATGGCCCAGCCTACGGGAATCGGCTTGCCGTCGCGAAGATGGATCTGGATCTCGCCCCGGGCGGTAACGCTGGAAGCCTGATCGAAGACCAGCGGCGGATGATCTTTCCGCGGCCAGGCGAAAGCCATGGGATTGGTGCCATAAAGCGGACGCGTGCCTCCCGCCGGCGCCATGTATGGCAACGCGGCTGTAAAGGCGAAAGCCGCAAGGCCCTGCTCGGCGACGCGTTCCAGCTCGGGCCAGAGCGCGGCGATGTGATAGATATTATTCAGGCAAAGTGCCGCGATGCCCTGCGCTCTCGCCTTCTCAACCAGTGGCGCAGCGCCCATCTCCAGCGCCAGCGGCGCGAAACCGAAGCGCCCGTCCACGTGCACCACCGCGGGAGCCAGCTCACTCACCACGGGCACCGCCGTTGGATCCACATCGGGATTATTGAGCGCGTTAACGTAAAAGGCGATGCGAAACAAACCGTGCGAGGTGCAAAGATCCCTCTCGGCGGCAGTGACGGTGTCGGCGATGGCGCGCGCCTGAGCAGCGGAAAAACCATTAGCGGCGAGCGCCTCAAACGCCAGCGCGTGAACCTCTTCCAGTGTCAGATGAAGGCTGTCGTTCATGTCAACTTCCCTTGTTCAGATCCCGCGTGACCAGATGTCCGCCACGGTGAAGCCATCGGGAAAAGGATCGGAGTCGTCCAGCACGTATTGAGACAAGCCGTATATCCAGCCGCTTCCGGTGAGCACGGGCACCACCGCAGACTGATTGCCGACGCTTGTTTCGCGCAGCAGTCGCCCGCTAAAAACCGTTTCCAAGATCCCCTGGTGGTGAAATTCTTCGTCGAGCATGAGCTCGCCGCGGGCGTAAAGCGTTGCCATCCTGGCACAGGTTCCGGTGCCGCAGGGCGAGCGGTCCAGCACTCCGCGCCAGGTTTCGGGCCGATTCCAGTCGAGCTCGCCGGTGGATATCACCACCGCGTTTCTGATCCAGGCGCCGGGCGAGGAAGCCGGCGCCCACAGCTGAGCGATAGAGACGTTTCGGATCTCGGGATTCTCGGGATGCGTCACCGGAAGCTGCTCCGCGGCGGCGGCGCGAAGCATCTCGCCGACGCGGGCGATTTCCGCCGCGTTGTCCGGCTCGAGAGCGAGGTTCAATTTCTGTGCATCGGCGATCACGAACCACATGCCGCCGAAGGCCACGTCCACGGTCACTTTTCCGACGGTCGGCACCTCGATCTCGGCGTCCAGGTGGGCGACGAAGGAGGGAACGTTTTCGAAGCTGACGCTCTCGCACTTGCCGTTCTTAACTCTTGCTTCGACTTCTATGAGTCCCGCCGGAGCTTCCAGCTTCAGCCGGGTCACCGGCTCCGTTACCGGCACCATGCCGCTTTCGACCAGCGCAGTAGTGACGCAGATAGCATTGCTTCCGGACATGGCGGGGTATTCGGACTGCTCCATGATGATGAAACCGGCGTCCGCGTCCGGATGCGTCGGTGGCATAATCACGTTGCAGCAGAGTCCGGGATAACCTCGCGGTTCGCGCAGCATTCGCTTGCGAATGTGGTCGAAGTGACGCTCGAAGTGAAGGCGCTTCTCGAACATGCTCTCGCCCGGCACGTCGAGCACGCCACCGGTTATCACCCGGCCCGGCTCCCCGCACGCGTGCACGTCGATGGCGGTAATCAGGTTAGGCAGGCGCATAGCGGATTCTCTTCAATCATTTGAGGCTGCGGATCGCTCAGGGCATAGCATACGGCGATTTCGCCCTTGGCTGGACCCGGCCTTTTATGATTTTTCATCCCGAGTCAAAAATGATGCCCGCTTCACAAGAATGCGTCTCAAAACACGCACAGGGCCGAATTTGCTTGCTTTTCCGTTGAATACGGGGCAGTATGCGCGCGCGATCTACGTTATGGCCTGCCTTCAGTTACTTGCCCTTACCCGGCGTTCGTTATCAAGACACCCACGACGACAAGATTGTTCGACTCCGCACCCGATTAGTGTGCGGCTATTTTTTCTACGGAGTTACTATGGCTATCGGAACTGTTAAGTGGTTCAACACTGCAAAGGGTTTTGGATTCATCCAGCCCGAAGACGGCGGCAAGGATGTTTTCGTTCATATCAGCGCGGTAGAGCGCGCCGGCCTCGGCACGCTTCAGGAAGGTCAGCGCGTAGAGTTTGACGTCGTCAGCGAGCGCGGCAAGAACGCGGCCGGGAATCTGAAAGCGGCCTGAATTCCCTGGGCAAACGCACTCCTCGCGTTTGTTAAGGGATCAAAAAAGGCGGCCTTTAAAAAGGCCGCCTTTTTTATTTGTTTGCGCAACTGGTAGCTTGTCGGGGCCCTTTATCCGCCGGTTTACGCCGCCTGAATTAGCGTCGATTCGTTGCACGGACTGGCATAAATCACCCCGCGCTCATCAAAAAGCGCGGCCAACGCATAAATCACCGGAGTTTCCGTCTCGCTGTCGACAAAGGCGGAGAAGCGCTTCGGATCGTAGAAAGTGCCGCGCCCGGACATACCCTCGAGCTCCCGCGCCTCTTTGGGGTGCACGTAGTCGACGAGGTGGCCGATGGCATAGGCGTGCACGTTGCGCACACCGTTTTCGAGCATGCGCCTGCGGCCTGACTCTCGCACCCGAAACTCCACGTCAGCGAGCAGCAGCTGGCGAGCGGAGGCCTTTAGCCTGCCGTCCTGCATGATGCTGTAGCAGCCGAGCTTCCAGTTTTTGAAAACCCGTACCGGCTTGCGCTGATCGATCACTGAACCGCCTCGAGCCAAAAGGGCGCGCACTATATATGTTGCGCCGCACAAAGTGCAAGGGCGTAAATCACGTTTTTTGTCAGCAAGGGAGCCAGAGAAGCGCGCGGGACCCTAAAATTCGTCCGGGTTCAGGCGCTTCGCGGTTCAAGGCAGTGACCCAGCATGGCTTCCAGCTCGTGCGCCGAAGCCCCCAAATCCTGGAGCGTGACCACTCCTTCCCCGACCAAATTGTCGTCCTGCATGAGGATCACCTGGTCTTCGGTCAGTGGGGGACTGGGAAGCGGGCTCAGAACCTTTGCCAGTGCCGACCATAAGGGGAACGGTACCGGCAGCAGCAGCCGCCTGCGCCCCTTGAAGGCAAGCACTCGTTCCACCACCTGGCGGAAGGTGTAAACCTTTGGGCCGCCGAGCTCGCACAGCCGCCCCGTCGCAACCTCCCCGGCGATGCAGCGGTATATGGCGACCGCCACGTCATCCACGTAAACCGGCTGCAGCCGGGTTTGGCCCAGGCCAAAAAGGGGAAATACGGGAGCGGCCCGGGTAAGGGCGTCGATGGTGTTCAAGAACGCGTCACCGGGACCGAACAGCACGCTGGGCCTCAGGATAGCCGCCCCTTCGAAGCCGTCCCGAACAAGGCGCTCGCCGTTTGCGCGGGCGCGCACGTAACTGGAGGCGGAAGCCGGATCGGCGCCGATACCCGAGACATGAATCAGCTTTCTGACGCCGGCCCTCGCGGCCAGCCTGGCGACGGTTGCGGCCCCTTGAACGTGGATAGCGTCGAAGGTTTCGGCGCCGCGTTGCAGATAGAGGCCAACGGCATTGACTACGGCCTGTGCGTCCTCAACCGCAGCAGTGACCGCCTGCGCGTCCCGGACATCGGCCTGCACCAGCGAAACCCGCGCCTGCGATCGATGCGCGGGCAGAAGTTCCGGGTGTCGCGAGGCGATGCGGATTGTCATCCCGGCTTCGAGCAGCCTCGCCACCACGGCCCTGCCGAGGAATCCGGTGCCACCGAATACGGTGACCGTCAGCTTGGACATCTCATCCCTTCAAGCAGTCGGCGGGGCTCGGCCAGAGCCAAACCCATGTGGTCAGCCATGGCATCGATGGTCTCGCGCGATGCTGGCCTGAGCTGCTGACCCAGCGGCCTCGGGTGGTCAGATCTCAATTACCAGCTTGCCGAAATGCTGGGCCTTGCGCATGGCGTGGAAAGCCTCCCGTGCCTCTTCGAAGGCATAGGCGCGGTGGATCACGGGTCTTAGGCGATGCTGTGCGATGGCACGGTTCATGTCCTCGAACATGCGCCGGCTGCCGACGTAGATCCCCTGAAGCCTGATCGACTTGCGCATTATCAGCGTCGGGTCGAGCTGGCCATGAGTGAGCACGCCGATGAGTCCGATGGAGCCGGCGACCCGGGTTGCGGCGATGGACTTCTGCAGCGTTCCAGCGCCGCCCACCTCCACGGTATGGTCCACGCCGCGGCCGCCGGTCAGATCCATAACGGCCTGGTCCCAGTCAGGTGTGTCGACATAGTTAATCGTCTGCCAGGCGCCCAGCGATTTCGCGCGCGACAGCTTTTCGTTGCTGGAAGACGTGATGATCACCCGCGCGCCGAGCAGATTTGCGAACTGGAGCGCAAAAATGGAAACCCCGCCGGTGCCGAGCAGCAGCACCGTATCGCCCGCCCTGACGTCCCCCTGCTCGATCAAGGAGTTCCAGGCGGTCAGCGCCGCGCACGGCAGCGTCGACGCCTCGACATCGGAGAGGTGCTCCGGTACCGATACCAGACCCTCCTGGTGTAGCGCGACGCGCTCGGCCAGCATGCCGTCCAGGGCTCCGCCCAGGGCGCTCTCCATGGCGGCTTGCGTGATCTGACCGTCAATCCAGCGCTGAAAAAACGTTGCCGCCACCCGATCGCCGGGCTCGAAGCGGCTCACCCCCTCACCGACTTCGACTACCTCACCGACACCGTCAGAGTTTGGAATCCTGGGGTAAGGCAGGCCGCGCGACACCGGGTCCTCTACCGTGGACAGGTCGCGGTAATTCAGCGACGAGGCGCAAATCCTGACCAGCACCTCGGCCGGGCCGGGCCGCGGATCGGGGCGCTCCACCAGCGCCAGGGCGTCGATGCCGCCGGCGGAGTTGATCTCGTATGTTCTCATCCAAAGCTCCTCCTTCTAGGCCGGCGGAATTGCCATCTCGTCACGATTGGGAGGCCCGAAGCGCCTGAGCTGGATCAGGTTCCCTCGCCTCGACGCCTTCCCGTAGGCGAGAATTGACGCCACTATCCCGCCACCGGTAATGGCGCTTTGCTTTAACGAGCGCGATTCGATCACGGCCTTAAGTGCGAGATTTACCAAGCTATGAACGATCGGCCAAATTTTCTCATCTTCATGCTGGACCAGTTAAGTGGCACGCTGTTGGCCAACGGTCCGGCGGAGTTTCTCAAGCTGCCCAATTTGAGGCGCCTATCTGAGGAGGCAGTGAATTTTTCCGCCAGCTACTGCGCAAGCCCGCTCTGCCTGCCCGCCCGGGCCTCATTCATGAGCGGTAAGCTGCCGTCCCGCACCGGGGTCTACGATAACGCAGCCGAGTTCCCGGCTTCGGTGCCGACCTTTGCCCATTATCTGAGGCGCGCAGGTTACTACACCGCTCTCACGGGAAAGATGCACTTCGTCGGCCCGGATCAGCTGCATGGCTTCGAAACCCGGCTCACCACCGATATCTATCCCTCCGATTTCGGCTGGACCCCGGATTGGTCGAGGCCCGGAGAGCGTATCGACTGGTGGTATCACAACATGAACTCGGTGGTCGGCGCCGGTGTTGCCGAAACCACCAACCAGCTCGAGTTCGACGACGAGGTTACGTTCACCGCCCGTGCCGAACTGTACCGACTTGCCTGCCGCGACGACCAGCGTCCGTTTTGCATCACGGTGAGCTTTACCCACCCTCACGATCCTTATGTGGCGAGAAAGATGTACTGGGATCTTTACCACGACGCCACCTTGCCCATGCCCGCGGTGGACTCCATTCCCTACGCGCAGCAGGATCCCCACAGCCAGCGGCTGCTCGACGTCTGCGACGCCAGGCGCTTCGACATAAGCCAACAGAACGTGCGCCACGCGCGACGCGCCTACTTTGCCAACCTAAGCTATGTGGACGAGAAGATCGGCGAGATCCTGGACGTATACCGGGCCTGCAGTCTCGACCGGAATACGGTGATCGTGTTCCTTTCCGATCACGGCGACATGCTGGGCGAGCGGGGATTGTGGTTCAAAATGAGCTGCTTCGAGGACTCGGTACGGGTGCCGCTGCTCATCCACGCGCCGGAACGATTTGCCGCCGGCACCGTGGACGCGCCGGTATCAACTCTGGACTTGTTGCCGACGTTTCTGGATCTGGCCTCAATTGATGCGAACGAGTTCTTGGGAGATCTCGACGGGGTAAGCCTTGCGCCCATTCTCGAAGGCGGCCGTCCGCCGTCGGACCGCTTTGTGGCGGCAGAATACGCCGCCGAAGGCGCGGTGGCGCCGCTGGTCATGCTGCGTCACGGACGTTTCAAGCTGGTCCATTGCGAAGCCGATCCGCCGCAGCTTTTCAATCTGGAATCGGATCCAAATGAGCAGAATAACCTTGCCCCGGATCCATCTCACGCCGATCAGCTATCAACGCTCAAAGGCGAGATTAGAGCGCGCTGGGATCTGAAGCGCTTCGACCGGGAGGTGCGCAGCAGCCAGCGAGATCGCCACCTAATCTATGCGGCGCTGCGCAGCGGAATGTATCAGCCCTGGGACCATGAACCGGCGCAAAACGCGGCAAACCGCTACATGCGTAACCACATGGACTTGAACATGGTGGAGGCAAGCGCGCGTTTCCCCCGCCAGCGCGCCCGAGACAGTTAGCCCGAAGAGCTGCAATAAGATGAAAATTAGCGACAAGCTCAAGCCCGGGTTGAAAGGCGCGAAATCTATCGTCGTCGCCGAGGAGCACACCGCGCCCCACGTGGGCAGCGGCGTGGTGCCGGTGCTTGCTACCCCGGTGATGGTCAATTTACTCGAGGCCGCGGCGCTGGCCGCGGTTGAGAAATTCCTGCCCGCCGGCTACCAGACGCTGGGCACTGTGCTCAACGTCACCCACTTTGCCGCTACGCCTGTAGGCCTCGAGGTCAAGGCCATGGCCGAGCTGGTCACGGTGGAAGGACGAAAGCTCACCTTTTCGCTCAAGGCCGAAGACGAAAGGGAAACCATCGGCGAGGGAAGTCACGAGCGCGTTGTGGTCAACGTAGAGCGCTTTGAGCAGCGGGTTAAGAACAAGATTGAATCAGCCCGCTAAGGCGTAACAACAAGCGCCTTGATCCAGTAGGCCACGCCCGGACGCTCGGGCCCGAGCGAACGCACCTCCACGTTGAGACCGGTAGCCAGATCCGAAAGCTTGCCGTCAAGCGTGGGTTGACCGAACCGTGATCGATCAAGCCAAATCTTGGTGCCTTCCGTCAGGCGAAAGCTGCGCTCCCTGCCGTCTTCTTTGACCGTCAGCGTTCCTGCTTCATCCTCAACGGCCACGATCGTCCCCGCCGTCAGGTATTCACTCTTGAGGAACGGATACGCGCCCACCGGAATGTGGCGTTCAGTCATTTCCTGGCCAAAGGCGTAAAACGAAAACAGCACCAGTAACGCCGGGAGTGTGTAAAAGAGCGTTTGCGCGCGTCGATTAACTCTCATGTTTTGAACCTCTCAGACAAGGTATCACGAATTTGTGAGCTGCTCTTCCGCGTTTGCGAGTGCCCGCAGCGCTTGTTTTGCAAGGCGCTTTTTACGGAAGATACTCCGCCTTGCCTTGTCGGCAAGCCGACCCGCGTGTTCCAGGTGCGCCACCGCCTCGGGGTGCAGGCCAGCACCTTGCAAAACCATGACGGCGTCCTCGATCTCGAAGGCGGCAATTCTGATCTGCTCGTCGAGATCGCCAAAAAGTGCAAAGCGTTTTCCAATGCCGCCCTCGATGAGCTGGACAGATGCGCGGATGTTCTCCAGTGCATTAATAACCCGCAGAAATGCCGCTACTGCCACCACTTGGGTCGCTTCGAGGTGTATCCCGACGCCGTTGGGATCGATGCTGGCAAGAAACTGTCCCGAAGGTGAGTTATTGAACGCGTCGCCGTTATAAAAGGCCACCGATCCTTCAATTGTCTCTATGGAGTTGTTGTGAAAAAAGGGACCGGTGTCCGCAGCCTCCACCAGCGGGGGTGTGTTAAAAGTGCCGTCGCCGGGCACGCCGAAACCGTCGTCCGGCGGAACCAGCTCGCCGATTTGGTCGATGGGTTGATCGACGAGGTCCTCTACGCCGGTGTTGAAATTGGCGTTACCGCCGTCTTGTCCGCCGAGGGTGGCGTTGGCCCCAGCGTTGCGGTGGCAGATGTTGCACTTGCCGAGCGAGTCGTCGAGAAAAATCTCCTGCCCGCGCCGTGGCACCGAGCCTTTGAGTTCCAGCGGCAGATTCAGATCCTGCTGGCGACCGAGCGCAAACTGGAACGCTTCCAGCGCGTCCAGCTCCTCTTCCGTCGGCAGTCTGAAGTCGACACCCGGCACCCGGTTCAAGGTGAGGGTGAAATGCTGGATCACGGCGCCGACGGAGAACGCGCGAAGGCTGCCGTCGAGAGGCGCACCGTCTCCTGACCAGCCCGTGCGCGGACCTGCGGGACTGTCCACCGAGGCTCTCAGCCCGAGCGTATGGGGAACGCCGCGTTGGGTGAAGACGTTTTCCAGATCCGAAAATCCGTCCAGATTCTCCAGGATCAGGCCGAACTGGCGCATAAGCCGCGGATTCTCGAAATTGGCGCCGAGATCGGGCTGGAACTCCGCGACAAACAGCGCATCGTCGTCGGGCAGAGTGGCGATAAAAGCTGCATCGATGGTGAAATTGTTCTCCGCCCGATGGCAAGTGCCGCAGGTGCGACCGTTGCCGTCAAAGGTCTCGTTGAAAAAAATCTCTCGCCCCTCGACGATAAGTTCTTGTTCCGGGGTGAGCTGGGGCGGGGTACTCTCGCAGCCGATAAGCGCGAATTGCAAAACGGCTGCGCCGGTAAGCCACAGGAGTCGCGGAAACCTTCGAATTCCCGCAAGGTACAGCGCCATGTTGCCCTCCTTGCTGATTGCGGCCGGAGAACGTTCAGAATCGGACACGGGCGCATCGAGGCCCGGGCTGGCTATTTCCTCGCAGCCGCGAAGCTACGATATCTAAGGAGTGTATGTTCGTCAGCTTAAGAATTTCGTGACTCAGTCGGCACAACTGCGGTAAAAGAAATTACAGTGTCGATAAAGAAATTGACTGTCTTGCCGCGCGAGTTGGGTTCGATTCAAAGAGGAAGCTTCTATATGAAAATCGGATTTATCGGACTTGGAAACGTCGGAAGCAAGCTCGCGGGTAGCTTGCTGCGCAGCGGATTCGATCTCAGAGTGCGCGATATCGATCCCGCGATTGCGCGGCCCCTGCTGGAGAATGGTGCAAATTGGGCGGACTCGCCTAAAGCGCTGGCCGAAACGAGCGATCTGATCATTACCTGTCTCCCGAACCCTGCGGTCTGCGCTGCGGTGATGGAAGCTGAAGACGGCGTGTTGCAGGGACTTTCCGAAGGAAAGATCTGGGCCGAGATGAGCACCACCGACGAGGCCGAGGTCAAACGCCTCGGCGCTCTGGTGAGCGAGAAAGGCGGGTTACCGTTGGACTGCCCCGTTTCGGGCGGGTGTCACCGCGCCGCCAGCGGCAACATCTCAATCTTTGTCGGCTGCGAGCGCGATGTTTTTGAGCGTGTTCTTCCCGTCATCAAAGCCATGGGCCGGTGGATTCTCCACACCGGACCGCTGGGCACGGCATCCATGCTCAAGGTGGTGAGCAACTATCTCGCCACGGCTAACTTAGTGACGCTGTGCGAAGCATTGGTGACATCCAAGATGGCGGGCCTGGATCTCAATATCGCCTACGAAGCGATCCGTATCTCCTCCGGTAATTCGTTCGTGCACGAGACCGAGAGCCAGGTGATTCTGAACGGCAGCCGTAACATCAATTTCACCATGGAACTGGTGGCCAAGGACGTGAGCCTTTTTCAGGCGGTTGCACAGCGAGCCAACGTGCCGCTGGAGGTCGCGCCTCTACTGCTGCAGATATTTGAAGACGGCATCGAGCGCTACGGCCCGCGGGAGTGGTCGCCGAACATCATTCGACGCCTGGAAGAATCGTGTGGCGTCGATATACGCGCTCCAGGTTTTCCGCCTGAAATGATCGACGACGACCCGGAATCTCCCGGCCGTGAGGTGGAAGTCCGCGCCCAAGTCCCCACTGCTTGATTCCGCACCCCTTGTCGGCAACGCCGGGCGCGCAGCCACCCGCGATCTGTTTACACGCTGATGCCCGACTATCGAAATGCGTCGAGGATTTCAGCGACCTTGCCGTCACTCAAGTCGTACCAATGCTCGTAGGCGTCGGCGACGGCGAAGCTAAAGCCGCGGCGGACATTTGCGCACCAGGTCTCTTCTGCATATTCGGACACCGCCTCTACCGAGCTGCCGTGACCCGTGGGCACCGCGACGACCACTTTGTCCGCGCCCAAGTTGCGCATGGCGGTAATGGCCACCCGCATGGTAGACCCAGCGGCAATGCCGTCATCGACAACATGCACGATTCGACCATCGAGCTCGGGCAGCGGCCGATCACCACGAAGCAGCCTCAGCCTGCGCTCGACTTTCGACCGCGCTCGCGCCGTGGACTGCTTTACCGCGTCCGGCGAGAGCCCGAATCGCAGCACGGCGGTGTCGTTAATCCACACGCTGCCGTCGAAGGCGACGGCACCGAAACCGGATTCGGTATTCCACGGCAACAGGATCTTGCTAACCGGCAGCATGTCCAGCTCCAGCTCGAGAGCGATCGCGATTTCAGCAGCAACCGGAACGCCGCCGGCTGGAATGGCCGCCACCAACGCGCCACTGCCGCGATAACCATCCAGCATTCCGGCAAGGTGCCGCCCGGCCGCCGTCCTGTCGCTGTAAACCGGCGCCTGGTCGCGCAGTGATGGGTCGTCGTGGTAGCTTGCCACCTGTTCGCGAATAAGAGCGATAAAACGCCATTCTGCCACAGGTGATCCTGCCGCGGCCAAGCTACGCCTGTTGTTCGGGCCCGTTTCAAAAATCTGGAACTCAAGACCATGAGCCGAAGCTTCGAAGCCAAAGCGCGGCGGCTGGTGCTGGTGCTTGGGGATCAGCTCCAGGCCGATTCCGCCGCATTCGAAAATTTCGATTCGAACAGAGACGCCGTGCTCATGGTGGAGGCCAGGCACGAGGCGCAATACGTGCCGCAGCACAAGAGCCGACTTGTGCTTTTTTTCTCTGCAATGCGCCACTTTCGCGACGAACTCGTCGACCGGGGTTTGCGTGTTCATTACTCCGAACTCGACGACCGTAACAACCGCGGCAGCTTCGGTGAGGAACTCGAGCGCTGGATCAACAAGACGCGTCCAGAATCCGTCAGCGTCGTCCAGCCCGGCGATCACCGCGTGTGCGAGACCCTAAAACGATATGCCAAGCACGCCGGTTTTACCCTGCAAATTCTCAAGGACAACCATTTCCTATCTCAGCCGGAAGATTTCGAAGCCTTTGCCGAGGGCAGAAAATCTCTGCTGCTAGAGCATTTTTATCGCCAGATGCGAAACAAGACCGGGACGCTGATGAAAGACGGCGCGCCTGTCGGCAACAAGTGGAATTTCGATGCCGACAATCGGGAGGCTTTCGGCAAGTCCGGCCCACCCAGGATCAAGGCGCCGCGCGCTTTTCGTCCCGACACGGTTACGAAAAAAGTCATGCAAATGGTGAAACGTGAGTTTCCCGACGCGCCGGGGAAGCTGGACGTTTTTGATTACCCAGTTACCGGAAAACAGGCCAGGAGCGCGCTACGCGATTTCATCCAGCACCGCCTTGAATGCTTCGGCAACTTCCAGGACGCGATGGTGAGTGGAGAACCTTATCTATACCACTCACGACTTTCGTCCTCCTTGAACCTTCACATGCTCGACCCCCGTGACGTCATCGACGCCGCGGTACATGTTTACGAAAAAGGTGACGCGCCGTTAAATTCGGTCGAGGGTTTCGTTCGCCAGATCCTCGGATGGCGCGAGTACGTTCGCGGGATCTACTGGACCCAAATGCCCGACTACGAGTCACTGAATGCGCTAGATGCGGACAGGCCAGCGCCCGCGTTTTTGTGGAACGCCGAGACGGATATGAACTGCGTGCGCCAGTGCGTTGGACAACTCGTCGATCACGCCTACGCCCACCACATTCAGCGGCTGATGGTGCTAGGTCTGCTTTCAATGCTGCTTGGCGTCAGGCCCTACGACGTTCACCGCTGGCACATGTCCATGTACATCGACGCAATCGACTGGGTTTCTCTGCCCAATGTGCTCGGCATGAGCCAGTATGCCGACGGGGGCGTCGTCGGCACCAAGCCCTACTGCGCCACCGGCGCCTACATCGACCGAATGAGCGACTACTGCTCCGGGTGCCGATACAATCCGAAGAAGGCCACCGGCGACGAGGCCTGTCCGTTTACCACCCTTTACTGGGATTTTCTATACCGCAACCGCAGCCGTCTCAAGGGCAATCCAAGAATGACCATGCAGCTTAGGAACCTCGACAGAAAGTCGAGGAATGAACTTCGTTGCATCAAAAGTGAGGCCGATCGTGTTGCACGCGATCTGACCCGTAACGAGTACTTGTGAATGGTCGAAGGTGCGCGCATCCAGCATTTGAACGACGAACTGCCCAATGATGACGTCGACTATGTGACCTACTGGATGCAGCAGTCTCAGAGAGCGCGAGTCAATCATGACCGGCGCAAATGGCGTCAAAGCGTCGCCAGACAGGCGGGCCGTCAAGTCATCCAGGTCGAAAGCGATGTCGTCGTTCCGGTGGAAGTCGCTACCGACAAGGGGACATTCGCGGCCCGCACCATTGGTCCCAAGCTCAAGCGCCGCTGGAACGAGTTCCTGGATGGCCTGAGCGAAACCCGGCTCAAACGGTATTCTTTACCACTCAAGCTGCCCCAAGCTCTCGAAATTTCGCGGCCGGAAAGAATGCTGAAGAAGCCGAAGCTCGATCGAAGCGTCACCCGGTCGCCTAGCTTCAAGGCGGTCCCAGCGGGGCATGAAGTATTCGTGGGGTTTTCCGTCACAATGGCTCGACGGCTATCACGATGCCCACAACGACCCGGTATTGCCTCGCCGCTCAACGCTGGCCGCCTATCTGCATTTCGGAGAGATTTCTCCGGTGGAGGTGGCGCCAAAGGTACTGAACTCGAAGACATCGTCCAACGCGTACAAGGATGCCTTCCTGGAAGAACTGATTGTGCGCCGGGAGCTTGCCATCGATCACGTCTAATTCCGTGAAAACTATGATCGATACAATACGCTCCCTGACTGGGCAAAGAAGTCACTGGCAAAGCACGAGATGGACAATCACCCGTATCGTTGCGCCAGAAAATCGCTCGAGATGTCAGAGACCCACGATGGTTACCGGAATGCCACAATGACCGAGATGCGATTCACCGGCTACCTTCATAACCACATGCGCATGCACTGGGGAACCAAGATCCTCGAGTGGTCGAAAACGCCAATATTTGCTCTCAAGGCCGCGCTTTATCTCAACAACAAGCATTTCCTGGACGGCCGCGATCCCATTCCTATGCCAACGCGGTCTGGATTTTCGGACTGCATAATCGCTCGTGGCAGCAGCGCAAAATCTTCGACGGGGTGCGCTAGATGAACGCCGAAGGTCTTGAGCGGAAGTTCGACCTAGGGAAACTCTGAATAATTCCATCCCTGGAATTTTCAGAGTCGGCAAGTGAAAACGCGGTTTCCACTTGCCTCACGAATCCAAAGACTTACAGTCATCGGATTCGGCGGCGCATCCCTGCGCCTAGCGGAAGGTCTGATAAATCAGACCTTCCCTAGAATCATACATCGAGAGGATCAACCTCCTGGCTGCCCAGTGCGGCTAGACCGCGCGGCTCATTCTTGAGGTCGTGGGCTGATCTTTTTCACCAGCGCGCCAAGGGTCAGTCCCTGGACTAGGATCGAGAACACCACGACCGTATAGGTAACGGTGAGAATCAAGTCACGTTCAGGCCCCGCCGGAATGGAGAGAGCCAGCGCTACCGAGATCCCGCCGCGCAAGCCGCCCCAGGTGAGTAAACGAATGGCTCCCGGGGTGAACGAGCGGCGGAACTGAAGTAGCCGCACCGGCGCGCCAACGCACATGAAGCGCGCCAGCAGCACGACGGGAATGGCGATCAATCCGGCACTGAGCGCCCTTCCTGTCAGCTCGAGTATCAGCAGCTCGAGGCCGATGAGCACGAAAAGCACGGTGTTCAGAATTTCGTCTACAAGCTCCCAAAAGAGATCCAGGTGCTTCCGCGTACGCTCGGACATAGCAAGACGGCGGCCGTGATTCCCGATGACCAAGCCTGCGACCACCATGGCAATGGGGCCGGAAGTGTGGATAGCAACGGCGAAGGAGTACCCGCCCATCACCACGGCCAGCGTGATCAGCACTTCGACGCTGTAATTGTCCACCCGACTGAGCATCCAGTAGGCAACGCCGCCGAGAAGGAGCCCCAATACGACCCCGCCCAAGGCCTCCTCGGCGAACAACAGCGCGATGTGCCGCACGGATGGTTCCTGCCCGCCGGTCACTAGACCCAATACAACGATGAATACCACCACGCCGATGCCGTCGTTAAACAGCGACTCGCCAGTGATCTTGGTCTCCAGAGACTTCGGCGCGCCTGCGGATTTCAGAATTCCCAGCACGGCGATGGGATCAGTGGGTGAAATCAGCGCGCCGAACAGCAAGCAATACGTGAACCGGATGTCGAAGCCGAGCATCTGGCTTACTAGCCAAAAAAGCGTTCCGACTACGAAGGTGGAGGCTACGGTGCCGAAAGTGGCAAGAGAACCCACAATCCATTTTTGCGCTGCCAAATCCCGCAAGTTCACGTGCAACGCTCCGGCGAACAATAGAAAGCTGAGCATTCCCTGCATCAGTGTCTGGTTGAAATCGATGGAGCGGATGAACGACTCTGCTTTCTGCTCAATTTGTCCCAGTCCGAGTTTGCCAAGGGCAAGCAAGGCCAGCGATAGACACAGCGCGATCAGCATGAGCCCTATGGCCGAAGGCAGCCGGAAGTAGCGGTAATTCAGGTAGCTGAAGACCGCGGACAAGGTAATCAGCACCGCGGCCATATCGAGAATATTCATGCACTAAAGACCCACAGCTCGTTCACAGAATCCACACGCAGTCGTGATCAGCGTTTGCACTTAGGGAACGGAACGAGCACAGCGAAATCCAATGTGGCGGTGACCGTTCTGTGGCGCGCGCGAGAAGCCGCTGCGAAAGTAGCCGGTGAGCTGGTCGGAGTCGGTGTCGAAGACATAGTCACCGCCCCGCGTCACCCGCTCGCCCGGCGCCAGGGGATCTTCCCTGCCGTCGCTGTCGTCGTAGGGGTAGGGCTTGTAAAGCGACGAAGTCCACTCCGCAAGACTGCCAGCAATGTCGAGTACGCCCCCCGGCGTCGCCCCATCGGGGCGGGAACCCACCGACGCGGTGACGCCGGAGGGATAGCGGGAATATACCAACTGGTCTTTGGGCGGTGCCTCGCCCCAGGGATAGGTGCGACCTTCGGAGCCCCGCGCTGTCGCTTCCCATTCGGCCTCGGTTGGCAGGCGCGCTCCGCGCCAAGCGCAGTAGTTACGCGCGCCTCGCCAGGTACTCTCCGCCACCGGGTGGTCCTCGAAGCCTTTTGCCGCAAGGAAACGCCCCCCGCGCACCTCGATCCGCACTTGATCGTCGTCGAGACCGATAAGGGGATAGCGATCTGGGCGAATGCCTTGCTCCAATAGCTGCGGCCAGCTTGCGTTGGAAAAGTGCTCTGGCCTGGCATCGCCGTAGGAAAAGTCGGCATCGACCTCGAAATCGAGTGCGTTCAGATACTCGGCGAACTGTGCGTTGGTCACCTCGGTGTCGTCGATTGCAAATGCCTTCAACAAAACAGTGTGCCGCGGCCTGGCGTCCGGGCGGGCGTTGGAATCGCCGATGGGATAGGCGCCCGCGGGAACGGTGGTCATATTGTTGCCGGCGGCGGCGGAAAGCGGTGCGCGCTCCGGGTCCATTCGGAGCCCAGGGATCGGTCCCGGCGCGAGAGCTTTAGCTCCGCCCCAGATCAGCAACAGCCCTAAGGCGGCAAGGAACGTGGCCACCGGCCTCACCGACGCCATCGGACCCAGTCGCCGTCGAATCATCGCGGTAGTGTAAGCTCGTTTTTTATCTGCGCGCCCGATCCAAACATGCCTGGCCAATTTCTTCTCCCCCGAGCTGAAATGCCGGCTTCCACGCCCGGCTCGGTCTCCGTCACAACTTTTTTTAGCAGGAAAGACTTGTCCCTCGCGGGATAAGGCGCCGCTGGGCTTGCCGATACGCCTCCGAGAAACCATGGTAATGTTAGCGACGTTTGTCGCCCGAGTGCGGAGACCAAACCTTTTCTCAAAATTCTCGCTGGACGGGTCAGGATCATGGCCGAGGATAAGTTCAAAGCTCAAGCTCGAGCAATCATCGAGGGATGCCCGTTTGACATGGAGCAGGCCATCGCCGATGACCTGCGCGAGGCGGACGCGGAGAATCAGAGCCTTCGCAGGGAGCTTTCGTGGGCGCTGGAGACGCTGGCGCAGCACGTGGATTCGCCTGGGTTGCAGCAACAGGTTCGGGAAAAGCAAAAAATGCTCGCACAATCAGAAGAAAAATGAACAAACAATTTGATCAGTTGGATCTTGAGTCGTGACTACGCGCCTCTCTTATCGATGAATAAGAACACGGTCGAATTTCGGCTCTTTCACGAGTTCTACAAGGCCGCCAAGAACAATCTTACTCAAGGGGCCTGGGATTACCTCATTGGCGCCTCCGAAACCGAGACCACTCTCAAGCGCAATCGGGCTGCCTTCGATTCAATTGCGTTCCGCCCACGGGTGCTGCGCAACGTGGACCATGTGGACGCTTCCACGACGCTGCTGGGGAAAAAACTACGCATGCCGGTAGTGCTGGCGCCCATCGGCTCGCTGCAGGATTTCCACCCGGAAGGTGGGGCCGCCGTAGCCCGCGCCGCAGATCGATTCGGTACCATCAGCATTCTGAGCTCGGTGAGCCAGCCCGGACTCGAAACCACTGCCGCCGCCTGTCAGGGGCCGAAGATTTTCCAGCTCTATGTACGCGGCAACGAAGCCTGGGTGGAGGATCATATTCGGCGTGCCATGGACGCGGGCTACGTGGCCTTCTGCTTTACCGTCGATCTGGATTACTACGTCAAGCGCGAGCGGGATATCGCTAAGCGCTATGTCACCACCGGTAGAAGAGTTGCCGGAAAGAACGAGGAGCACCAGCGCCGATTCTCTTGGAAAGATATCGCGCGGATCCGGGATCGCTTCGACATTCCGCTAATTATAAAAGGTATCGCCACCGCAGAGGACGCCAAACTTGCGGTCGAGCACGGTATCCAGGTGGTTTACGTATCCAATCATGGCGGTCGGGAGCTTGACCACGGCCGTGGGGCGCTCGACGTGCTGCCTGAGGTGGTGGAGGCGGTGAACGATAATGCAGAGATAATCATGGACGGCGGAATCTTGCGCGGCAGCGACGTGGTCAAAGCCATGGCACTCGGCGCAGACGCGGTGGGCATCGCCAGACTTTATGGCTTCGCCTTCGGCGCCGCGGGCGAGGCAGGCGTGTTGCGGGTGCTCGAGATTCTGGAAGACGAAATTCGCTCGACTCTCGGTCTTCTAGGGGTCACCGGCTGGTCGGAACTCGATCAAAACTATCTCCATTTTGGCGCCCCGCTGGTTCAGGCTCCGGGTTATCGGAGCGCGTTTCCTTTGCTGGAAGAAGGCTATTAAGTCGATACCCCGATCGACCATTGGTCGCGTTCTGCTGGCGAAATGCCGCTTTGCAGCCGTTCAGAGGATACTTCACCTCTCGTATTCGACGCCCCGGGAAATGCGAGAACCGCATGGGAAGATTTATTTGCAGGCTTCAGCCTGTAACCGAGTCGAATTGATGTAGGTACTTAACGAGATGAACGCAAAAACAAAAGAACTCGAAGGACAGGTGGCGCTGGTGACGGGCAGTGCAAAGAATATCGGAAGGGCCATCAACCTGGCGCTCTCGGACGCCGGGGCCAAAGTGGTGATCAACGCGCTGAACTCAATGGACGAGGCGCACGTTCTGGCTGAAGAGATCCTGTCCTCGGGGGGAGAAGCCATGGTGCACGCGGCCGATATCCGCGATTCGGATGCCGTGGCCGGCATGATGAAAGCGGTGGCGGAACGATTCGGCGGCCTGAATATCCTGGTGAATAACGCTTCGCTGCGACAGCTGCAGCCGCTTGAATCGATGACGCTCGAGCGCTGGCGGGAAATCTACGCGGTCACCGTGGAAGGCGCGATGCTGTGCGCGGTGGCGGCGCTTCCCTATTTACGAAAGTGCGGCAACGGCACCGTTATCAATATCTCAGGCATCGCCTCCCAGGTGGGGGTCAAAGATCGCCTGCACGCGGCCAGCGCCAACGCTGCCCTCGAGGGCATGGCCCGTTCGCTCGCCCACGAGCTGGCGCCCTACGCTGTCACCGTCAACGCCATTTCTCCGGGATTCATCGACACCGTGCGCGGCGCCGCCGCGGGCAAGGCCCCGGCGAGCATTGCGGCCACGGGTAACCTGCTGCAACGAAAAGGCAAGCCTGAGGAGATTGCCGCCATGGTGCGCGCCCTTTGCGGACCCGCTGGGCGTTATGTCACCGGGCAGACGATTTGCGTGAACGGCGGCATGTACCTCACCTGACCGCATAGTACGGCCGCTTGGTGATTCCTTTCTAGGCGCGGAACGCGCCGTTTTAATGTCCTAATACGGCGATTAATCTCCTTGACCGCGACTTCAATCAAGGTCGGTGACGCGTGGCGGTTCTTCCTGCCGCTCATCTTCATGACCGAACTCAACATGATCTCCAAGTCGGTCATTCACGCGTTTCTGGCCAGAACACCCGATCCCAGCACAACGCTTGCGGCGTTCAACACCTCCTTCACTTTCTATTACACGGTCACCGGTTGCACCGAGATCACCGTACTGCTCGCCATTGCCTGGCTAAAGGGACGCGGAAACCTGAAGCCGATCGCCGGATTTCTTGCGCTGCTGCTCGCGCTGCCTCTGGCGCTCGTTCTCGCCGTCGCATTTACTCCTCTTGGAACATGGCTTTACGGCAGTGTATTCGGCCTCGGAGCGCAGGCGATGGCCGAGGCGAAAGAAGCCTCGTATATTTTCGTCGTCAGCGCACCGATCCTGATCATGCGCGGTTTTGCCTTTGCGCTCCTGATGATGAGCCGGAATACGCTGCTCATCACCCTGAGCACCTTCGTGCGCCTCATAGTGTTGTCGCTTTCCTTGTTCATCTGGCCGATGTTCGTCAGCGGCGCCGCCATCGGCGCCGGGGCGCTGGTGAGCTGCATGTTCGCGGAGTCGGTATTCGCCTGGGCCTTTGCAGGGCGATCGTTTTTCGCCCTGCCTGGAGAGGCGGCAGAACGTCCCGGGGTGCCTGCGATGTGGCGTTTTTCCTGGCCGCTGGTCATCAACCAGTCGTCGGAAATGGGTGTCGTGTTCGTGGTGAACCTGTTCCTGGGTCAGCTCGCCAAGGCGGAGCTCGCGCTCGCCGCCTTCGGCGTCGTGCACGGTCTGGTGAGCTTGCTCATGAGCCCGATGAGAAATCTCGCCCAGACCGGACAGACGCTCGCATCCAGTCCGGCCGACGTCCGGGTATTGACGCGTTTCACCGTGCAACTGATAGCCGGGTTCGTGCTGCTTGCTCTGGTGCTTTTCTGGACGCCCCTCGAGAACCTCATCCTGCAGCAGGTCATGGGACTCACGGCGGAATTGACCGCTTACATTAAACCGGCCATGCGCGCCGCCTTCACGATGGCTTTTTTCTGGGCATTTGCGGCCCTGTTCCGCGGTTTGCTGGCGGGCGCCCGCGCCACCCAAATGCTTGCGGTCACCGCAGGTTTAAAACTCGGCGCCGCCGCGCTTGCGGGCGCGGCCGGCCTCGCGATCCCGAACCTCAACGGCGCGATGCTGGGCTTGACCGCGTGGATACTCGCCTATGCGGTGGAAGTGGCCGTGCTGCGCCCGAGGGTTCGGCGCGCTTGGCCTGGCGGGTGAGAATACCGCTCCGCGAATTCAATGTTCGGGCAGGTAGATTTCGTTCGCCGCGGAGTACGAGCCTCCCGGTGTGGGACCGCCGCTGATGACGTAGACCCGTCCGCCCAGAGTCGCCGCGCCGAGCCCGTGTCGGGCGGTGGGCATGGGGGGACGTGTCGACCAGCGGTCGGAGCGCGGCTCGTAGGCCTCGACTTGGTTGAAGGTGCCTTGATTGGACTCGCCGCCGAATACCAGAATCTGGTTGTAGAGAACCGCGGCGGCGATGCCGCTGCGCGCCGTCGGTATCGCTGCGCGTCCTGTCCAGCTGTCGGTTGTGGGATCGTAGGCTTCGTTAACGTTCAAGTTGCGCGCGTAGCTGCCATCGATGCGTCCGCCGATGACGTAGAGTTTTCCGCCTACGGCGGCGGCCGCCAGATGATCTCTCGGCGTCGGTAACGGCGCGGCCTCGGTCCAGGAATTGGTGCTCAGGTCGTAGACCTCGTGGGCATTCGTGTTCCGCCTTCCGGGTCCGGTTCCGCCAACGGCGTGGATGCGGCCGTTCAATACCGCCGCGGCCAGCGCGCCGCGCGGCGTCGGCATCGGGGCAAGGGTGCGCCAGCGGTCCGCGGCTGGGTCGTACTCGAAAACCGAGTTCACCGGATCCCAGCCGCCGCCATACCCGCCGATAAGATAGAGCTTGCCGTTGAGAGCCACCGCCGCGGCGTGATGCAAACGCGCTGGCACCGGCGCTCCAAGACTCCATCGGTCCGTTCGCGGATCGAAAATCTCGAGATTCTGTGCTCCACCGAAGCCGCCGGCGACATACACGCGTTCTCCAACCGCTGCCACCGCGACCTCGGTGCGCGCCGACAGCATGGGTCTTCCCTGGGTCCACTGTGCGGACGCTGAAGCGGCCGCAAGGTAGAAAACCATACCGGCCAGCGAGGAAATGGCACAACATCGGGTATAAGCAATTTTCTTGACGAGCAATGGCATGCGTAGCGTTTTCGACATCATTGTTTCTGGAACTCATTTGCAAGGCGGGTCCATTCCTCCGGGGACACGCGCGCCACGACGCTGAAGTCGCCACTGCCGTTAGGTCGAAACACCACGCCTTCGGCTTCTCCGGGATATACCGGAGTCGAGTCACGGGCGACATTTCCGTGGGCCACAATCACCGTATTCGTGCCAGGCGCCGGCGGCGTCGCGAGCCTTGCTCGCGCCGTCTTCACGATAGCCGAACGTCCGCCGAAGTATTCCGCCACCCGCATGTTCATAACGTCGATAGTCGTCTCGACGTTCCCGAAATTCATTAGCGTGGCCGTTTCCACCGTTCGGCAGTAGGGGCTTGCCAACACCCTGCCGACGGGAATATCAAGGGCGCGGATGGCGTCCCCCACCGCGCGCGCAGTTTTCCGTCCCTGGTCCGAGAGCTGGCGTATACGCGCCGGATCGCAGCTGGTCCAGTCTCCGGCCTCGCGGACGTGATCGCTCTGGGACCAGTCGGTGGCGGCGTGGCGAAAGTAGATGTTGTATCCGCCCTGGCGCAGCGCTCTCACCAGCGGCTCGCCCGATAGCCGCGCACCACTCTGGGCCAGCGCGGCTTGAGACACGACTGGCCCTACCAAAAAGACACAAAACAAAAAGCAATAAAAAAACCAGGATTGTTCGCGCTGAGGATTCAACGGCCGGCCTTGCGTATTCAATGAATCGTATCGATTTGCTGGGGCTCAGGAACGGTGTCACGGAAAGACGGGCGCGACTCCATTCGCGCGGAGAAGGTGCCGAGATTCGAATACCTCTTCCGCCACTCGATATGCGGCGCGCGCAGCGATACGTAAGCCAGCATGCAGCCGACAGCCACGTCCGCAATACCAAAAGCGTCCCTGACAAACCAATCGCGGGATCCCAGCAGCCGCGCGGTTTCCGCAATTCCCGCCGTCGCCTTGCCGTGTTGACGCGCGATCCAGTCGGCACTTTGAAGCGCCGGTTCCCGTGCTGTCTCGATAACCGTCAGCACGATGGCGTCGCAGACGCCGTCTGCCAGCGCCTCGATTTTCTTGTGCGCCTCGCGGGCGAGCGGATCCTTCGGCAGTAATTCGGGATCTCGGTCCAGCGTTTCGAGGTATTCGATGATGACCTTCGAATCGTAGAGCACTTCCCCCTTGCCAATTTCCAGCGCCGGGACCTTGCCCAGAGGATTCATGCTGGATGCCTTCGAATCCGCGTTCCAAGGCGCATCGATTATGCTTTCAAAGGGCATCCCTTTTTCGATCAAGGCGACCCGCACCTTGCGGGCGAAGGGGCTCGGTTTGGCGGACAACAGTTTCAAGCTGGGTTAGCAAACGAACCTAATGCTCGGCGGTATTTTACCTCGTTGCGGCCGCCTAAGTTTCCGCCCGCATTCACGCGGACGCCGAACGTGAAGTCGGAGAAAGCTTCAGTACCTCGGCGGCCCGCGCGGGCTCCATCGGCTCCGCGCCCAGCGCGCGAATGATGCGCACCGCTCGCTCGACCAGGGTCGCGTTGCTGGCGTACTCGCCCTTGGAAAGATACAGATTGTCCTCCAGACCCACGCGCACATGACCGCCCAGCGTCACCGCCTGCGCCAGCATGGGAAACTCCCAGCGGGAGATGCCAAAGGCCGCCCAAACTGCACCCTGGGGTAACAGATTCCGCATCAGTGTCAGCACCTCCGGCGTTGCCGGAGCGGCCCAGGGAATGCCGAGGCAGATCTGGAACAAGGGCGGTTCATCGATGAGGCCTTCCTCTATCAGCCGACTGGCGAAACGGATGTGGCCGAGCTCGAACACTTCCATCTCCGGCTTAACCCCCGCCCCCCTGATGGCGTCGGCCATGATCCGCAGGTGACCCGGTGTGTTCATGAACACGTGCTCGCCGAAGTTGGCGCTGCCGACGTCGAGGCTGCAGATGTCCGGGCGCATCTCGAGCACGTGGCGCACCCTGAGTTCCGGCCGGCGAAGCGTGGTACCGGGACCGCCCTGGGTAGGGTCAGTTTCGTCGGGTGCGTAGCGTCCGCCCTCACCGGTGGTCAAATTGATGAGCACATCGCTGCCGGAATCCCGGATCCGTTCCACGACCTCACGATAAAGGGCGGGATCGCCAGAAGCCGCGCCGGTCTCGGGATCACGCACGTGTATGTGCACCACGGCGGCGCCCGCCGAGCGCGCCTCCAGACAGCTGTTGGCGATTTGTTCCGGGGTTACGGGAAAGTCCGGATGACTATGGAAATTCTGGTGGCTGCCGGTGACCGCGCAGGTCACGATGACTCCTTGGGCCAAGTCGGTATCTCCTACCGTCAGGGATAAAAAGTATGATTACAGTCTTTGCTTAGGCGCCGAATTCATAATTGGTTGAATGTTAGCATTTCCGCCGCGCCATCCCTCGGGCCGGCATCGAGTCATTAACTAGAAGGAAAAACCATGATCCACGAGCTGCGCATCTATCACTGTATGCCGGGACGACTGCCGGCGCTCAACAAGCGTTTCGAAACCATCACCCTGAAAATGTGGCAGAAGCACGGCATACGCCAGGCGGGATTCTGGACCGTGCTAATCGGCGAGAGCAACCACGACCTTTATTATATTCTGGAATGGGAAAATCTCGCCGAGCGGGACGAAAAATGGAACGCTTTCCAAAGCGATCCGGAGTGGCACGCGGCGCGGGCGGAAACGGAAAAAGACGGTCCCATCGTCAGCCGCATCACCAACTACATTCTGACCCCAACTCCGTATTCAAAGCTAAAGTAGCGGCTGTTTAGTTAATCAATACGCCGCGTCTAGACTTTTGCCTCTTTACTTCCGCCGCGGGGCACCGGCAATACGCCTTCGGAATTGCACCATGGTCGTATTAAAAGGGTTCCGACAGGCTGCTTCAGATGGTGTTCACCTCCGGAGTCGAGCCCGGCTATTATCTAGCGCCCTCTCCACACCGGCGCGCGTTTCTCCGCGAACGCGCGCGCGCCCTCGAGCTGGTCTTCGCTGGAGTAAAGCCGGTCCACCGTCTCGAGCTTGCGCTGGGTGATGAGCTTGATGGCATCGTGAAACGGCAGGTGACTGGCTTCACGCACCACTTCTTTAATTGCGGCAAAAACCAGCGGTGGTCCGTCGGCCAGCATTGCCGCCAGCTCGCGGGCGCGATCGGGAAGACGATCTGCCGGCAGCACTTCATTTACCAAACCCCAGCTGGCGGCCTCTTCAGCCTCCATCCAGCGTCCGGTGAACAACAGATCCATGGCCACGTGGTAGGGAATGCGTTTGGGCAGCTTCAAGCTGGCGGCATCTGCGACCGTGCCCGCCTTGATTTCGGGCAGGGAAAACCGAGCGTGCTCCGCGCACAGAATCAAATCCGTGGAAAGCGCAATCTCGAAGCCGCCACCGACCGCCATCCCGTTCACGGCGGCGATGACCGGCTTGTTCAGACCGGGCAGCTCCTGCAGTCCGCCAAATCCGCCGACGCCATAGTCGGAATCGGGCGCCTCCCCAGCGGCGGCGGACTTCAAGTCCCATCCGGCGCTGAAAAACTTCTCCCCGGCGCCGGTGATGATGGCAACCCGAAGCTCATCGTCGTCTCGAAAAGCGGCAAAGACGTCTCCCATGACGCGGCTGATGTCGGCGCTGATGGCGTTGGCTTTGGGCCGATCGATGGTGACTTCGAGAACGCGGCCGAGGCGTTCGGTCTTAATCGCTTCACTGGACATGAAAGTACTCCGAGAAATTCAGATTGAATGCTTAGGATTTGGTCCTGAGTCGAATCAGCGCGTCGGCGGCAACGGCCCCCTGACCGCGGGCGCGCACCATGAGCGGGTTGATGTCGAGCTCTTCGAGCGTATCCAGGTGATCCATGGCGAAGCGCTGCGCTGCGAGCACCGCCTTGGCAACCGCGTCAATATCCGCAGCCGGCCGGCCGCGAAACCCTTCCAGCAGGGGCCATAGGCGGAGCGATCGGAGCGCATCAACGATATCTTCACGCTCCACAGGCAGCAGCAGCACCGCCACGTCACGCAGCACCTCCGCCATCACACCTCCGGCGCCGATGAGTAAATGCAGGCCGACGACCGGATCCCGTGCTGCCCCAATGATGAGCTCGGCGACGGAGCCGCGAACCATCGCTTCCACCAGCACGAATTCTCCAAGTTTGCCGAGCCCACCAAAGGCCGCTTTCACCGCATCGTCGCCCTGAACCTCGAGCATCACCGCGCCCGCTTCGGTCTTGTGCAATATTTCCGCGGAAACTGTTTTCACCGCCACTGCGCCTCCAGCAGCTCGCGCAACAGCGAGCGCCTCGTCCACGTTCTCGCACCGTTTGCCTTCGGGGATCTCGACGCCCACTCGCGAAAGCTGTTGCTTTGATTCCCATTCATTCAGCGTGAGGATTTCGCCTGGCGGAGGGGAAACCACCCTCAGCGGCGGCATTGCCGCATGCTGGCGTCCGGCAAGGGCGCACGCCTCGATGGCGCTTAACGCGTCATCGATACCGAACAGCGGCGCCACGCCGCGCGCCATCAGCGCAGAGGCGCGCGATTCCGGCATACATTCCGGCAGCGTCGCGATCACCGCCGCCCGCCTGCCGGTGAGTTCGGAGGCGCGAACGAAGGCGTCTACCGCGTCATCCCAGTAAACCGACTGCCCAATCTCGTCCTTCGGATAATCAATCACCAGCGCCGTCAGATCGTGATCGTGGCGCATGACCTCGCAATGGGTCTCATGCAGCCGATCCGGGTGCAGCCAATCGAACATGTGGTAATCGAAAGGGTTCGATATGGTTACCAGCCGATTGACCGTGGCCGCGATGCGGGCGCGTGTTTGCTGGTCGAAATCAGGAAGCTCGACACCGCGCCCCTCGGCGGAATCCGACATCAGCGCCGCCTCGCCGCCGGAGCAGGACAGGCTCACCATGCGATTTCCCGAAAGGGGGCCGCCGAGATGAAGCAGCTTGAGCGTTTCTAAAAGCGCCGGAAGCGAATGCACTCGCGCAATCGAAAGGCGCTCGAGTAATGCGTCCATCACGTTGTCAGCGCCGGCAAGCGACGCGGTGTGACTCATCGTCAGCCGCCTGGTCCGTTTCGATCGCCCCACCTTGAGGGCGACCATGGGCACGCTCCGGCTGGCGGCGGCCTCCGCCGCCTCGATGAACCCGGCAACGTCGCCGATGCCTTCTATGTGGAGGCCTATAGCGCTGACCCGCTCGTCCTCCAACAACGCATGGATGACTTGAGACATATCGACCCGCGCCTGATTGCCAAGCGCAATCAGATAAGCAAGAGGAAGCGCGCGCCGCGTCATGGTGATATTGACTGCCATATTGCTGGACTGCATCACCAGTGCAACGCCGCGATCGATCCGCCTGCCGCCGTGCGCGTCCGGCCAAAGCAACGCGCCATCGAGATAATTTATGAAACCGTAGCAGTTCGGTCCCAGTATCGGCATCGCGCCGGCGGCATTCACCAGCTCCGCCTGAAGCGCGGCGCCCTCCTTTCCGGTCTCACCGAAGCCCGAGGCAAAGACCACCGCGCCGCCAGCGTTCACGGTACTAAGCTCGCGCACGATCTCCACGCTCGCCTGGCGGTTGACGCCAATGAACGCCGCATCGGGTGATTGTGGAAGATCGTCGGCGCGCCGGGCGCAGGGCCTTCCGAGAATAGCATCCCGGGTCGGGTGAAGCGGCCAGATCCTGCCTTCGTAGCCCATGCCCTCGCACTGCGAGATCACCGCTTCCGCATAGCGGCCACCGTAGACGGCTACCGACTTAGGTCGAAGCATACGAGCAAGATCCCAGCGCTGAGCCTGGGATGGATTCGTCTCGGGCGATACGCTCGCCATCTCAGCTATGAACCGAGCGGGCGCAGAAGATCGCGGCTGATGATGTGGCGCTGGATCTCGCTGGTGCCGTCCCAGATCCGTTCCACCCGGGCGTCGCGCCATAAGCGCTCCAGCGGCAGATCGTCCATCAGTCCCATGCCGCCGTGGATCTGAATTGCCTCGTCAGTTACCCGGGCAAGCATCTCCGAGGCGTAGAGCTTTGCCTGCGCAATTTGGCGGCCGGCATCCAGTCCCGCGTCGAGCCGCCAGGCGGCGCTCAGCGTCAGCCAGTCGGCAGCGTCAGCCTCGGTGATCATGTCTGCGAGCTTGAAGGAAACCGCCTGAAAACGCCCAATGGTCTGTCCGAACTGCTTGCGCTCGGCGGCCCACTTTAGCGCCAGGTCGAAGGCCCGCCGCGCCCGGCCAACGCAGGTCGCGGCCACCGTCAAACGGGTGGCGAAAAGCCACTCGTTCATTACCTCAAAGCCTTCGTCCACCATACCCAGAACCTGGTCCGAAGGCAGGCGGCAGTCGTCGAAGTTCAGGATGCAGTTGTTGTAACCGCGATGGGAGACCGAGGCGTATCCCTGGCGGATCTCGAACCCCGGAGTACCGCGATCCACCAGAAAACAGGTGATGCGTTTCTTCGGACCGGCAGGAGTCGAATCCTCGCCGGTAGCGGCGAACAGAATGACGAAGTCGGAGATGTCTGCGTGACTGATGAAATGCTTGCTTCCATTGATGATGAAATCGTTGCCGTCGCGTTTTGCAAAGGTCTTCATCCCGCGTACGTCGGAGCCCGCTTCCGGTTCGGACATGGCGAGCGCATCCATGCGCTGACCTTCGACACAGGGGATCAGGTATCGCTCGCGCTGGGACTCGTCGCAGGCCAGAAGAATATTGGACGGGCGGCCCCACCACACGCTGAGACCCATGGCGGTGCGCCCGAGCTCGCGCTCGAGCAAGGTGAATGTGAGGTTATCGAGTCCGCCGCCGCCGAACTCCTCGGGAATATTGGGCGCATAGAAACCGAGCGCCTTGACCTTTTGCTGGATCTCTCTGCCTGCCTCCGGCGGCAGCGCTCCCGTTCGCTCGAGCTCCGCTTCCAGCGGATAAAGCTCGCGCTCGACGAAGCCGCGCACCGTATCGACCACCAGTTGCTGCTCGTGTGTCAGTGCGAAATCCATGGCTTACTCCGCTGGCTTCAGAAACGCGGCACCGCACTCATGACCGCTTGGCGTGCTTGGCGTTCTCGTATTCGGCCAACAAATTGCCGGCGCCCCAGTCTAGACTCTTGAGCCCCTTGATCACCGCAACCAAACCGTCGTCACGAATGCGCTCGAGTTCACGAATCGAGCGGCCTGCCGCTTGGGCGTCGGACTGCGCCGCAATCTTTTCAATCAAAGCCTGGTCGAAAGTCGGCACCTCGGTAAGCTTGGTCCACGGCCATTGAAGCGACGGACCGAATTGCTCCAGGAAATGACGCATGCCCGCCTCGCCTCCGCCTAATCGATAGACGAGAAAGCTCCCCATCAGGGCCCAGCGAAGACCGGGTCCGTAGCGAATGGCGTCATCAATCTCCTCCACCGTGGCGATATCGTCATGCACCAGCCACAAAGCTTCGCGCCATAGCGCCTCCATCAGACGGTCGGCGATGAAAGCGTCAATTTCCTTGCGCACGCGCAAAGGTTTCATGCCCATAGAACGGTAAAACGCCGCCGCCCGCTCGCAGCTTTCTTCGGACGTCTGCTTGCCGGGGCAAATTTCTACCAGCGGCATTAGATAAACCGGATTGAACGGGTGGGCGACCATGAAGCGCTCGGGGTTTTCCATTGAAGACTGCAACCTGCTGGGCAGCAGGCCCGAGGTGGAAGAGGCGATGAGCACATCCGGCCGCGCTGCGTGACTGCCCCTGGAAAGCAGCTCGATTTTCAGCGCTTCGCGCTCGGGCAGGCTCTCCTGAATGAAATCCACGCCGGCACAGGCCTCCTCGAGGTCCGCAACCACGCGCACCGTACCCTCGCGCTTTACGCTCACCGAAGTGAGCGCCCGGTGGGCGCGGCGGGCGTTAGCCAGCACCTCGTCGAGCTTACGCCGGGCCTGTGGGTCCCCGTCGAATACCACCACGTCGATACCCTGGAGCGCACAGCGCGCGGCCCAGCCTCCACCGATTACGCCGCCGCCGATAAGGCCGACTTTCTTAATCTCCGCTGTAACCATGGCTTTCGAAAGCGGCGTTCAAAAGTGGAGATGACGCGCCGTTCGGTGGTTCCCCCTCCACCGCGCAACGTGGAGAAGCGCCCTTGCGGGGCACTGATATGGGGCGTCGAGGAAAACACCTGCCCTCGAAGCGCGGTCATGCTGTCTCATCCAAGCGCTCAATCGAAGTCCACAGGGCGGCGCATCGTTTGCACTGTTTTATTATTCGCGTTTTTTCAGCTTGAGCTTATCTCGGACTTCTTCCGCGCCCAAGACGCGCACGTTCATCGCTTCGAGAATCGTAATTGCGCGTTCCACCAGCTGCGCGTTGGTCGCCTTCACCCCCCGAGACAAATATAGGTTGTCTTCGAGGCCGACGCGCACGTTGCCGCCGGCAATGCAGGCCATGGCGACGTAGGGAAGCTGCATGCGTCCGATGGAGAATGCCGAGAACACCGCGCCTGCAGGCAAGGCGTTGACCATGGCCATCAGAGTTGAGGGGTCGTCCGGAGCGCCGTACGGGATGCCCATACACAGCTGAATCATCACCGGGTCGTCGATCAGGCCTTCCCTGACCAACTCGTTGACGAATACAAGATGACCGGTGTCGAACACCTCGAGCTCGGGCCGAACTCCGAGCGATTTGACCTTTCTCGCCATCGCGCGCAGCGCGTCCGGGGTGTTGAGCATCACGTAGTCACCACCGGCGGCGAAATTCATCGAGCCGCAATCGAGGGTACAGATCTCGGGCAACAGTTGTTCCACGTGGGCGAGGCGTTCGCTGGCCCCGGCGAGATCGGTGCCGTGCTCGTTCAGAGGCAGCGGCGTCTCGCTGCCGCCGAGCACCAGGTCGCCGCCCATACCGGCGGTCAAGTTCAAGACCACATCCACATCGGCAGAGCGAATGCGCTCCACCGCCTCGCGAAACAGAGCCGGGTCCCGCGCGCCCGCTCCGGTCTTCGGATCGCGAACGTGAATGTGGACCACGGCGGCACCGGCTCTGGCCGCCTCCACGGCGGAGTCGGCGATTTGCTCCGGGCTGACCGGAACGTGCGGGCTCCGAGTTGCGGTGTCACCCGCACCGGTCACCGCACAGGTGACGAATACCTCGTGGTTCATCTGGCGCTCACCTCCTCTGGCTCACGCTTCAAATGACGCAATCGTATTGCGGTGATTACTTGAAAATGCGACGATTTTCGTCGATGAGTATACGGTTTTCGTCAACACCGCCTCCCGACAACTTTGCCTTCCTGCTTCTGCCGCGATTCAGCAATCACTGTCTCGCCAACGCATTGGAACCGCTCCGGGCCGCCAACGCGCTCAGCGGACGAGCACTGTACCGCTGGCAGCTGGTTTCCGTGGACCGCGACGCCGTGGCGAGCTCCAGCGGGCTCGAAATTCGCACCGAGCAAAAACTCGCTGAAACGGGCGACGTCGACGTCTTGTTCGTACTTCCCAGCTACGACTACCGTCGACAGACGACGCCTGAGCTGAGCGCACTGCTGAAGCGAAAAGGGCGAAAAATCCGTGTCATGGGCGGCCTCGACACGGGCAGCCATCTGCTTGCCCGGGCCGGTCTGCTGGACGGCTATCGCGCCACCATTCACTGGCAGGAGCTCGAAGCCTTCGAGGAAGAATTTCCTCGCGTCACTGTTGTTTCTGACCGATTCGTCATCGACCGCAACCGGATCACCGCCGGCGGCGCGACCACCGCGCTAGATCTGATGTTGCATCTCATCGGCGAACGCCACGGTGAAGCCCTGAGGCTCGACGTTTGCGGCTTGTTTATCTACGACCATCCGCGTGCCGGAGGCGACCCACAACGGGCACTGCATATCGCCCCCGTCCCCGGGCAGGCGCCGGTGGTGGCAAACGCCATTGGCATCATGGAGGCCAATCTCGAAGAGCCGCTCGCCATCGGCGAGGTAAGCCGCCGCAGCGGCTGCACGCAACGGGAGCTGGAGCGGAGATTCAGGCGCGCTTTAAGCGCCACGCCTTTGTTCTATTACCGTCATCTGCGTCTGGCGGCGGCGAGACGCATGGTGCTGGAGACGGAGCGGGAGGTTTCGGAAATCGCGGTGAGGACGGGTTTCGGATCCGCGAGCGCTCTAACGCGCGCCTTCCGCGAGCATTTCGGCGACACTCCGAGAAGAATTCGAACCGCGATGCGCCTCGATATCTAACACGCGCTTTTGCTCATCGGAGGCGCCGTCGCTCGGGCAGAGCCAGCGCCGCCGACAGTCCGAAGGCAAGAAACACGATCAGCGCGCTGAAGGCGAACTGATAAGCACCTCGGTCGTATAAGGCCGCACCTTCGACCATGCGCCCGTCCCAGCGAAGATCCAGGAGTGCCCCCAGCAGGGGCTGAAAAATTGCGCCGGTGGCCACCGTGGCACCATTGATCATGCCGAATGCGGCGCCGTGCACCTCCGGGGCATTGTTTTCCCGCGCCAGCGCAAATCCGACCACCATGGTGCCAAAGCAAAGCCCGCAAAGGAAAAACATCCCGCGCATCAGCGAAGGTCCGAGACCCGGCACGTAAATCAGCAACGCCAGGCAGCTAGCACCGATTATGATGGCTCCAATGAGCGGCGGCTTCCGCCGCCCCAGGCGATCACTCACCCATCCCGCGAGGGGCGAGCCGAAGGCCCAGCCCAGGAGCAGGAGTGACGCGGTGAGCGCGGCCTCCGGACGGCTCATGCCGTGCACCTGCATCAGCCAGGCCACACCCCATAGCCCCGCGAAAGCCAGCAGCGGCGCCGACATCGAGGCGCAGGTGAGCGCGATGAGCCAGTTCTGAGGGGTGCGAAAAACCCTTGCAAGGCCCCTGAGCAGCTCATACCCGTCGGCGCTAACGGGGTGTTCCCGCACATCCGGAGGATGATCGCGTACCAGCAGCCAGATGCCGACGCCAAGCAAAAGTCCGGCAACGGCGGATCCCATCAATGCTTGGCGCCACCCGGTCCATTCCACCACCGCGGCAAGCGGCGCCTGCCCCAGAATGCCCCCCGCCATGCCGGCCATCATCAGCAGCCCGGAGGCGAGCGCAAAGCGGCGCGCCGGCAACCAGGTGGTGGCGAGCTTGAGCGCGCCAACGAATCCGAAGCTGGCCCCAATTCCTACCAAGAGCCGGCCCAAATAGGCGGGACCCATCGCGCCGGCGAGGGCGAATAAGGCTGTGCCGCCGGCGCAAACGACGGCGCCGAAGCAGAGCAGGCGCCGCGGACCGTAGCGATCCATTAATAGGCCTACCGGGATCTGTAGGCTGGCATAAGCGTAGAAATAAAAGGCCGACAGGTTGCCCAGCACTGCGCCGCTCACTTTAAAGTCACGCATGAGCTGATCGATCATGATGCTCGGCGCCACGCGCTGGAAAAAGGCGTAAAAGAACATGGCGGGGCCAAAGCTCCACACAAGCCAGGGCAGCCAGCGCGGCATGCCGCGGTCGATTTCCAGGCTCACGGAAACGGCGGGATCAAGGTGTGGTCAAAATCAAAGATTCAGGTTTTTTCGAGCCGCCCGGCTATTGTACGCTTCGGAATAGCGCCAAATCCCGTTAAGGAGGAAGCACCCATGAACGATTGGGATCCGGAAGGATCGAGACTCCCGGTCAAGCTGGACGCCACCAGCAACGGCGAGTTCGCGCCCGTCCCCTTGAGCAAAAGAAATCGCCTCGGCAATCAAATGGCGCAGGCGCAGGCGGGGCTTAATGCCGCGCGTACCGGGATGAAGCGCCGCGCTTTCATGGTTTCCGCTTGCGGCGCGGCCAGCACCCTTCTGGCCTTTAACAGCGTCAACGCGGCCGGCCGGAAGGCCGGCGGGTTCTTTGAGATCTCCGAGGCTGCGGCACTGGACCCGGAGCTCGCAGCGGCCGAAGTCGAGGGTGAGGAGTTCGTCTTCGACGTTCAGGGCCACTTCGTCGGCGAGCACGGCCTCGGACGCGTCGGACTGGGCAGCGCCGAGGACTTCATCAAGGACGTGTTCTTAGACAGCGACACGGACATGATGGTGCTTTCTTTCATTCCATCACGGCGAGAGAAAGAGCTGCTCACCATCGCCGAGGCCGACGGGGCGCGACAGGTCGTCGCCCGCATGCAAGGCAGCCATCGCCTGCTCATCCACGGACGTGTCAACCCGAACCAGCCCGGCGACATGGAAGACATGGACGAGCTGGCCGAGCGCTGGGGCGTTTCCGCCTGGAAGACCTATACCCAGTGGGGTCCAAACGGGCGAGGCTTTTTCATGCACGACGAGGACACCGGGATCAAGCTCATCGAGCGGGCCCGGGCTCTGGGGGTCAACAACATCTGCATCCACAAAGGGATCCCATTCGGGAGCGAATCCTACGAGCACAGCCTGTGCACCGACATCGGCGTGGTGGCCAAGCGCTATCCCGACGTCAACTTCCTCATCTATCACTCGGGGTTCATTCCGCGGCAGCCGGAGGGGCCTTACAATCCAGAGCGCAGGGAGGGCATTGATGAGCTGATCAGGTCGGTGATCGAAAACGACGTGCAGAAGAACGGCAACGTCTACGCCGAACTCGGCAGCACCTGGCGTTTCCTCATGCGCGATCCGGACAGCGCCGCGCACACTATCGGCAAGCTGGTCAAATACATCGGTGAGGACAACGTGCTCTGGGGCACTGACTCTATCTGGTACGGCTCGCCCCAGGATCAGATCCAGGCCTTCAGAACATTCCAGATTTCCGAAGCATGGCAGGAGAAATATGGATACGCTGCGATGACGCCCCGGCTACGCGCCAAAATCTTCGGTCTCAACGCCACCCGGCCCTACGCAGTAGAGTCGGAAGAGGTTTTGATGCGTGCCCGCAGTGACGAGGTATACAGGCAGCGCCAGACTAATCGCCGGGCGCCGAATCCCCATTACCTCACCTACGGACCAAAAACGCGGCGGGAGTTTTTGAAGCTCAAGAAGCTGGGCGGCGGCCAACCGGCCTGATGCTCGCCTCGATCGGGCCGGTAAAAAAGCTCGCCGAGGCCCAGGTATCGGTTTGAGTCCGATTCCGTCCAGCGCACGCCGGATCATCGCCGCTGGTACTCGGGCCGCGTTGATGGCTGCGGGTTCGAATTCTGGCCTAACGACCTGATTTGCCAGCGGCGTTTTTGCGTTAAGCGGGGGCTGTTGGAGCTCCCAACCTTCGCAACCGGATGGGGATTTCACCATCGCTTGAGACAAACCCCCTTCGTTCGGCTTTTTTTAGTCCTCAACTTGAGGTAAATATTCCCTTACGGACCGCTTTTGGGGGGTAAAAGGGAGCGTGGATTCTACCTCCGCTGGTCCAGCGCGGCGGGGAAAGCGGTAGACTATGCGTTCCGCTAAACGACAAAACCATGAAACAAAAAAACAATAAGCGGCCCAAGTCCCAGGATGATCGCATTGCGTTTCTGCAGGGATTCTTAAAGGAACCCCAGCAGGTGGGATCGGTCATTCCGAGTTCCAGGTTTCTGGAACAACGCCTGGTAGAGATCACCCAGGTCGCCCAAGCGCGCACCGTGGTCGAGCTCGGACCCGGGACCGGGGGAACCACGCGCAAGCTGCTCGAGGCCATGAGGCCCGACGCAAAGCTGGTCGCGATTGAAATCAACCCAGACTTTTTGCCAATCCTGCGAAAAATCGACGACCCGCGACTGATCGTGCACGCGGGTAACGCGCTGAATCTGAAGCAAGCCATCGAGAAATATAACCTTGACGCGCCCGACGTGGTGCTTTCGGGAATACCGTTTTCAACTCTCAGGCGCGACGTTGGCGAGAAAATTCTTCGATCCGTTTTCGATGTTCTGGCGCCTGAGGGGCGTTTTGTCGCCTATCAGCTGCGCGACCGGGTGGAGAGTTTGAGCCGACCTATATTCGGCCCGGCCCAGGTTTCGGTGGAGCTTCTGAATATCCCGCCGATGCGAGTCTACCGCTGGCAAAAAGACTCAGCTCAGCCGGAACACGCCTGATCCAGATCTTGCGTCGACCCGTTTCTTTCGCCTGTTCTTCGCTACCCTGATCTGCGATTCATGAAGCTCATACGGCGACGCCGCCGTAGCGACGTTTTTTCGTTCCATTCCTACCCGCTTCCTTCTCCCATCGCGCCACGAGCATGGCAGAACTTTCTGCTACGTTTAAGGCATGAGTCAACGTGATTTCGTTGCTGAGATGGATCTCGAAAGCAGAGTCGGCGAGCTGGAGCAGCGCCTGGCTGCGCTCACCGAGGAAGCAGTCAAGAATGAAGCCATATTAAAAAGCTCGCAGGAGCGGGAAATGAAACTGCTGGAAGCGGAATCGCTCGATACGCTGCTGCTTCTGCTCACCAAGGGTCTCGAAGATTCTTATCGGCTCGAGGCCGTCAGTCTGGTGATATGTGACCCCTACAACGAAGTGCGCAATTTGCTGTGGAACGACGATCTAAGACCGGACAGCGTACTCGGGCTCCGGTTCGTTGACGCGATGAATGATCTCGTGAACGAGGCCGGCGCCTTCACCCAGCCGAGACTTGGGCCTTACAAGCGCGGCAGTCACCGGCACCTTTTCCCTCAGGCGGACAGACTCGGAAGCGTCGCGCTGATGCCGCTGCTTCGGCAGCAGAAGCTCGTAGGCAGTCTCAATTTTGGCAGTACGGATTCAAAACGCTTCACGCAACAGCACGCGACGGACTTTCTTCATCACCTGGCAACCATTGCCTCGTTTTGCCTGGAGAATGCGGTCAACCGCGCGCGTTTGGTACGCAGCGGTATCACCGATGTGCTTACCGGAATGCACAACCGACGCTATCTCCAGGACCGACTGCGCGGTGAGCTCGCCAGCGCTCATCGAAGCCAAACACCGCTGGCGTGTCTGATCCTCGATGCGGATCGTTTCAAGCGCATCAACGACGAGTACGGTCATTTGGCGGGCGATAGCGTGCTGCGCGAAATCGCCCGAAGGGTCGATACTCAGATCCGGGCCAATGACGTCGGCGCCCGGTTCGGTGGCGAAGAATTCGCGGTGCTGCTGCCCGGAACATCCGCAGAAGTTGCGGCGAAACTTGGAGAGCGGATTCGCGAAACCATATCGCGCACGCCAATCGAATTGAGCGATGAGCAACAGGTCAGGGTTTCGGTGTCAGTCGGGGTTGCGAGCGTTATTCCAGCCCCGGATGTCGCGAATTTGGAGCGGGTAGGAGACGATCTTTTAGCGGCAGCGGACGCGGCGCTTTATAAAGCCAAACACGACGGCCGGAACTGCGTGCGTCGGGGCGATTGTAGACCCAGATGAAACTGGGCGGCGATTTCGGTGAAGGATCTCGCTCAACCGCAATTTTTCAATCAATCCTGCCCGCCTTCGGCTTCGATACCTTCGAATACAATCACGACAAATAGTTATTGGCCGTTGGCAGAGTCGGACTTCAATCGGAGCCGCTGGCTGCCCGAGGCAGAGGAGCCGGTTCTGGGCCACGCTTGCGATAGTTGAAGTCTTCAAGAGGGCGCGGACGGCCAATGCCGTAGCCCTGCGCGTAATCAACGCCGATCTCTCGCAGAACGTTTAGTGTCTCATCGTTTTCCACGAACTCGGCAATAGTCTTTTTGCCCATGACATGGCCGATTTCGTTTACCGATCGCACCATTGCCCTGTCTATTGGGTTGTTGGCTATATCCCTGACGAACATGCCGTCGATCTTCAAAAAGTCCACCGGCAGACTCTTCAAGTAACCGAAAGAAGACAATCCGGTGCCAAAATCATCGAGAGCGAACAGGCACCCTTGCTTCCGAAGCCTGGAGATAAAATTCGTCGCCGTGCTTAGATTTGCCACCGCCGCGGTTTCCGTGACCTCGAAACAGATCTTGCGTGGCGGCATACGAAAGCGCCTGAGGCTCTGAAAGACGAAATCCAGAAATGCGTCATCATCGAGAGAATGCCCGGAAAGATTGATCGAACACACTGTGGGACTTCCCAACTCGCGCGGGTGGTTCACCAGCCACTGAAACGCCGTCTCGACCACCCAGCGGTCCACCTTATCCGAAAGATCGTATCTCTCAACCGCCGGCAGGAATGCGCCGGGTGGAATCATATTTCCGCGCTCGTCAATCATTCTGAGCAGCAGCTCGTAGTGTCCATGCAAAACGCCGTCGGCCACCGGGACGATGGGTTGATACCACAAGTTCATCCGCTTCTCCTCGATGGCACGCTGAATCTCCACTACCCACTTCATTTCCGTGTGGCGGCGCTTGAGCTCGGTGTCATCGTAGCGAAAGACGTGGATTCGATTTCGCCCCTTTTCCTTAGCCGTATAGCAGGCCCCGTCGGCTGCACTCAACACGTCGGCGATGCCTGTGCTCGATGAGTCAATGGGCACCAAACCGATACTGACGCCAAGATTGAAGCTTTTTCCGTCGAAAACGAAGCGGAATTCCTCGACGGCAATACGTAAATCTTCCGCAACTGCCGTGGCTTCACTAAGAGTGCAATGCTCGATCAGCACGCCGAACTCGTCCCCACCCAATCTTGCGATAGTATCGCGCTTCCTCACCTGCTTCATGAGCATTCGACCAAGCTGGCGCAAAAGTTCGTCCCCGGCAAGATGACCGCAGGTATCGTTGATGACCTTGAACTGATCCAGATCCATGTAGCAAAGCGCGTGCTCCGCGCCCTCGCCGTTGACGCTGCCTACGAGACGCAGAAGCCGCTGTTCGAACATGCGACGGTTAAACAGCCCGGTAAGCGAGTCATGGCTCGCCTGATAGCTCAGTTCCCGCTCGAGCTCGCGCTCCCGGCTCACGTCACGAATGACTATGGCGGCGCCCCACTCGGTACCGTCGCGGTCACGCAGCGGCGACACTCTATGGTGCACCGAGATCGCGCGCCCGTCATGGCGCAGCAGAAGCAGGTTATTGCCTTTTTCGAACGGAGCCGCACCGCTCCTTTGCGTGATGTCCCGTACTGACCATTTGGTCTTTTCGTCCAGGAGATTGATTACCTCATCAATATGCTTGCCTCGAACCTCGAAGCTGAGCAATCCTGTAAGTTGCTCTGCTACCGGATTCATGTACTGAACACGGTCTGCATCATCCGTAGTGATTACGCCGTCGCTGATAGAGGCCAGAGTGACCTCCGCTCGCTCCCTCTCGTGCAATATCCGGTTCCGCGACCGGTGTTCGGTGAGGCGCGTAATTCGCTGGTGGCGCAACGAAAGGAAGAAGAACAGTGAAACGACCAGCACCAGGGTCATGATCACGATGCTGAATATCAGGTCGAGGTCGCTCAAGCTCGCGTGGGAGCGGGTTTCGATTTCGATATCAATGTCGTGAATACGAATGCGTTGCGACGAGGAAAGCGTGGGCAACATGCCCCTGGGCCTGGATATCGTGGCCCACCCCTCGGACTCGAATTTGAGCGCATCGTTCTCTTGGACCGGATTCACGGGACGCAGCAGAATTCCGGTGTCGGGATATCGCGACTGCAAGCTCTTGAGGATGCTTTCCACGTCGAGAGTCAGCGCAAAAGCGCCGCTCAGCTGCTCGTGGCGGGCATTCACGTCTTGCGGCCGGAAGTGCCCAAAGTAGGTGGCACGTACAAGCAAATACTCCGTCATCCCTCCGGAGAGCAGCCTGGATGCGGTCATCACACGCCTGCCGGATTCCACCGCCTGCCTCAGCGTGCGGCGAAACTTCGCATCGGCAAGCAGGTCCCTTCCGACAAAGCGCACGCTATCCGGAGTCAATGGCTCCAGAAAACTCACCGGCATGTATCGGGACCGCGGCAGCTCCATATGGTCATCGTCGTTGCCGGATGCACTCGATCGGATGCGGAAGTTCATGTAACCCTCGCGCCGCATTGACTGTTCGAAAGACGTCCGGTCTTCCGCACGTACCAGGGTGAGGAAAGCTACGCTGGAGACGTAGGGGTATTCAGTCAGCAACTCTTGGGAGATAGAGCTAAGCTCCGTGGTGCTCAACTCATCGCTCGCCTGATAAAGGCTGACCAGCGAATTGAGCACGATGTCGCCGCTGCCCAAATGCCCCGAAATCTCCTGATAGATGGCATCGAATTGGGCGTCCAAGCGTTGCTGAGCGTTTTGTAGTCCAGCGTGCTTCACCAGGGTGGCGACGCCGAAGACGAGCAGGATGCCAGCCGCCCACAGAGCAAGCCTTTCCCAGTTGCTGAAGACGGCCTGACGTGATCGGAGACCCATGACGCAGCTTCGCTTAGTTGCGAATCCTTTTGGCCTTGTGTTTGAGTGCCTTGGGCAACTGCACCCCCGCCGCTTGGAGCAAGGGCTCATTGGACCAGAGGTCACATTTGCGGTTCGAGATTATGGGGATCTCTTCAGGCTTTGCCCCTTCGAGAATGGCGAGCGCTACCTGGCCGCTCCATTCCCCGTGTTCTTCGGGCACCTTGGTCATGCCGAACATGGCGTATGGCATCATCCACCCGTGACTGGTGACCGTAAGGCGTCTCGAATACCTGGCCACAGAATCGACGATCCGCCTTTTGTTCCAGTCATTGATGCCGGAGTTGCTGCCAAGAACGACAAAGTCGTAGCTCTGCGCCCTTTTAAAGGCGTCTATCCATTCGCTTGACGTCGAAGCGAGCCGGCTGTCGAGCTGAATGCCGAGCTCGCTGGCGGCGTCTTTGACTCGGCGTAGGTTCTTCTCTTCGGTCAGAGTATTTGCGCCCAGGTAGAAAGCCTGCCGGCCTGGGGCTGCAATTCGCGCGGCGGTTTCCAGCATGTCGCGAATAGGCGCCACTTCCACCATGCCGGTGACGTTGGAATAGGGAAAGCCGTACTCCTCAGCGGTCCAGTTGACGCCGTTGAAAACAAAGGGAACGTCAGAGTCCTTGTAATGAGCCTGGATCAGGTACTTAGCGGCATTGTCGTCAGCAGTAATTACGATGTCCGGCTTCCAGGACTCGATGATCTCTTTTGCTTTCAGCGCACTCTGGACCTTGTGCTCGGTTGACTTGTTGCGCTTGGTGTCCATGTCGAACTGGCGTAGCTCGCATTTGCCCTCGAGCACCGATCTCAGTCCCCGCTCGACCCCATCGGACCAGGCGTAGCCCTTGTGGTAGGACGACACGAACAGGCATTTGCTCGCTGTTGCGGCACCCGAGGTGAGCAGCATGCTGGCGCCGACGACGAGCACGGCTGAATTCAGCACGAAGCCCCCGCATCGATGTTTTAACTCAGCGAACTTCACCGTTGTCAGCCCGAGCTGCCCTAGACCTTAATTGAAGCGTCCCAGTGACCGGCACTTGGCCAGCCCGATGAGATGAATCTTCCGCACAAAATTGCCGCTCAGGCGACAGCGCCCTGCCGCCGTAGTGCGCGGCACAACACACTGGAGATCACCCGAGGATTCCTCATGGATCCTTTACCAGAAGTGCCGTCCTACCGTGGGCAAACGCCGTACGGTCCTGAGACCAGAGAACCCTAAGCAATCCTTGAAACGAGCAGAGCCACAAGATCTGGTAAAGGCGAACGGACTGGACATGGAAACTTGTTCCCAAAGAAACGTTCTCGGCTCCGGGTTTTCGTGCCTCGGCTACCCGGCCCCAGCGGCGGCGCGGGCCCCATCGCCTTAGCGCCGGTCAACGCGCCGGCCACTCATTTTTAACGGCCGTTGAGCCGCCAACTTAAGCTCGTTTGGAGAATTAAACGCTGTGCGCGGAGGACCCGCGATCAGGCGAGAGGCGCGACATCCAGCCTGGCGACGATGCCTTGAAGCGCCTTGGACGGTGGCGGGTGGCGTTCAAGCACTTTCGGATCGTGACCCGGAACGAGATGGGAATCGGAGTCGGCGAGGGCTCGCACCCGGCGATAGCCCTCCAACATCAGGTACATATTCTCGAGGGTTGCGAAAGGCGTCTCTTTTTCGAGATTTTCATAGTAGTGGGCGGCATCCGAGGCGACCACGACCCGCCCGCGCCCGGTATTTACCCGCACGCACTGCAGACCCCTGGTGTGACCGGCGATGCGGTGCACGCTGATCCCGGGAGCGATCTCGTCGTCTCCCCGGTGAAACACCACCCGGTCTTCGTAAACCAGCTCAACCATGTGGGTCACGTCTTCGAGGGCAAAGGACCGCCGCAGTACATGATGTGTCATCGCCCGGCCGGTGACATAGGCGAGCTCTTCATCCTGGATATGAAACCGCGCCTTGGGAAACTTCTCCAGGTTTCCTGCGTGGTCGTAGTGCATGTGGGTGATGATGACATCTTCGACATCTTTGGCGTCGATACCGATGAGCTCGAGCCCATGGGTCGGGCAGCGCAGAAAACTGCGTCCCCGGCGCTCACCTTCATCCCGGCCAAAACCGACGTCGACAACGATCACGCGATCGTCGTTACGTATGGCCCAGACGAAATAGTCCATGGGCATGGGCGCGTCGTGGGGATCGCCGTAGACGAATACGCCGCCTCGGGTCCCCGTGCGCTCGCCGTACTTGATGGCGTAAGTTTCGTAGCTGGGCAACGCCGCGTTCAATCCCCAAGCCCCGCTTTGCGCAGGCCATCGAGCAGGCTGCTCAGGTTTTTATAGCGCGCCACCGGATAGATCTGCTTAAGCCGCGAGATTGTCAGATCCGGTTCGAGCTCGAGCAGCTGGCGCAAGGTCTCGCGGGCCTCGTCCGTCTGGCCGAGCTGTGCATAGCCTGCAGCGAGCACGTGATAGACGGGTAGATTGTAGCGATGCAGGCGGATGGATTTACGCGCGAACGACACCGCCGCCTCGTAGTCGCCGAGCTGCATCTTGGCGTTGGCGATGAGGCCTTGGGGCACCCACATGGACGGATCCAGGGGGCTCAATCGAATCGCGCGCTCGGCGCTCTCGATGGCGGCGTCGGGTTCGCCCAAGAGGCATCGTAAATAACCGCTCGTGCTCCATGCCCGTGTCGAGTTGGCATTGACGGCGAGAGATTGCTCAATCAATGAGGCAGCAGAGTCGAAATCTCGCTCGACCAGCATTCTTGTCATGGCCACCTGCCACAGCACATAGGGGTCCGTATCATCGGCCTTGAGCGCGGCATCAGCCAGCCGGATGCACTCGTTCTTTTCATGGTCCGAGAGCGTCATGCCCCGGAGCTGAACGTGGCGGCGGTAACACCACGAAGCACAGACATAGGCCCGCGCATAGTGGGGATCCGCTTCTATCGCCTTATGAAAGAGCTCGAGCGCCTTTGAGCCGCCTTCGGGCGTGAGCTCGTTCATAGCCTGAAGACCGCGAAGGGTGAGGTTATAGGCGTCGAGGCTGTCCGGGCGCTTCTGCTTGACGCGTTCGAATTCAGCCCGGTTGAGATGCGGCTCGATGGCGCCCACCACAGTGGCGGTGATCTGATCCTGGAGATCAAAAATGTCGTCCAGGGCGCCGTCGTAGCGATCCGCCCAGAGGTGCTGGCCATTAGTGGCGTCCAGAAGCTGGGCCGTGACCCGCACCCGCTGTCCCGCTTTGCGCACGCTGCCCTCCATGACGTAGTGCACACCGAGCTCGCGTCCCACCCGCTTTACGTCCACAGGCTTGCCCTTATAAGTAAAGGTGGAATTACGCGCGATCACGAAGAACGACTGCACGTTGGACAGCGCCGTGATGATGTCTTCAGTGACGCCGTCGGCGAAATACTCCTGCTCCGCATCGGCGCTCAAGTTATCGAAGGGCAGCACCGCGATGGCGGGCTTATCGGGCCGCTCGAGAGTGGGAGATTCGGGGCCTGGCATCTCCGCCTTCGTCTCGGCCGTGCCTTCGAGTAGCACCTTGAAAGCTTTTACTGGCTCGGCGATATTCTTTACCCGTTGCTCGCCGAGAGATTCATAACCTAGCGCCAGTCGCCCGCCCACAGCGGTGCGCACGGACTCCGAGATGCAGATACCGCCGGGATCGGCGAGGGCTTCGAGCCTGGCGGCCACGTTGACGCCGTCGCCGTAGATATCCCCGCGGTCCTCGATCACGTCGCCGAGGTTGAGGCCGATGCGAAACTCGAGTCTGCGCTCCTCGGGCAGATCCCGATTGCGGGAGGCGAGCTCGTTTTGAACCGAGGCGGCGCATCGGAGCGCGTCCAGCACCGCATCGAATCTGGCTAAAACGGCGTCGCCAGCGTAATGCATCACCGTGCCGCGGTGCTCATCGACCGTCGCGGAGATCTGATCCAGGTAGGTGCTCAAGGTCCGGTGGATGGCATCTTCGTCCGCCCCCGTCAACCGGCTATAGCCCGCCACGTCCGCATAGAAAATCGCTGCAAGCCTGCGCGGCAAGTGCTCCGAAGTCATGGCTATTCGTGCGCCCTTTTTCCAACCGCCCAAGCGTGTGCGGTCA
>CAMYJH010000011.1 GCA_947258715.1 uncultured Gammaproteobacteria bacterium | reverse complement strand
CTATTGCCAGCCGTGCCATGTCGAACGGAGCGCACAGTGGTCGGCCAATAACCACAAGACGGTGATGTGCGAAACCTGTCACGGCCCGGCCAAGGGTCATCCGGAGAGCGAAAAGCTGCCGATCCCGACCGAGACGGTAAAGCTTTGCAGCCTGTGCCATGAAGCCATGCCGGAGCGGCCCCGGCTGCAGCCGCAAGTCGTGGTCGCTCAGCACGCGAAAAACCAGCAGTGCGTCGTTTGCCACAACCCGCATGCGCCTAAGATTGCGGGCGTTCCGGTAATAGTGGCCGGCGATGCTGAAGCAGGAAGCAGGACACACGCAGCCAGTTGCGCCAGCTGTCACGGGGCGAAAGGGATCAGTCCCAACGATACGTGGCCGAGTCTGGCCGGCCAGAACGCCGCATATCTCGCGCGCATACTCGCAGCGTACAAGTCCGGTGACCAGATAGACGTGGCGATGACGCCGTTGGCCCAAGCGCTGAGCGATTCCGATATCCAGAATTTGGCGGCCTATTACGCGGGCTTGAGCTGTAACGGGACGCCAAGCACGGCGCAGGTCGGTGACGTTGCCGCGGGCCAGGCCCTGGCGGATAGTAATTGCGTGAGCTGTCACGGTAAGACCGGCATCCCGAGCAACCCCGCTTGGCCGCGCATTGCAGGCCAGAAGCCGGGCTACCTCGTGAACGTGCTCAAGGCTTTCAGGGCAGGCCTGCGCAAGGACCCGATGATGGCGGGCGTCTCGAGGGGGCTGAGCGACCCAGACATCAATCATCTCGCCGCCTACTTCGCCGCCCAGAGCTGCCGGTCCGGAGCTGAAGGAGAAATAGCAAAGTGACAAAGAAGACCAAACTCTCGTCGGTTGCACGCCGTAGCTTCCTACGTGGTCTCGGTCGTGCCGCAACCTATACCGGCGCGCTTATGTACGGCGGTAGGTTGGACGCCGTGCGGAACGCGGCAGCTAAGAGCAACGAATCTACCGCCGCCACGGAGTCGTTCCCAACCGCCGATTACGACTGGACCAAGCACCGCTGGGGCTTCGGCGTCGATGCCACGAAATGCATCGGCTGCCTGCGTTGCGTGGAGGCGTGCAAGATCGAGAACAACGTTCCCAATGACGCCCATCACTTCAACACCTGGGTCGAACGCTACGTCTACTTAGAGGGTGAAACCAAGCCGCGTATCGACAGCCAACACGATCCGGTAAACATCGCGGCCTCCGGAACGCAAAGCAAATATCGTTTTGCGAACCGCTACAAGGACGCGAAGGTGGAAAAGGCTTTCTTCGTCCCCAAGCTGTGCAACCAGTGCACGCACCCGGCCTGCGTGCAGGTGTGTCCTACCGGCGCCACATTTCAGACCAAGGACGGCGTGGTTCTCATCGACGAAACATACTGCATCGGCTGTCAGTACTGCGTGCAGGCCTGCCCCTACGGCGCACGTTACTTAGATGCGAAAAAGGGTGTTACGAAGAAGTGCTACTGGTGTTATCACCGCATTACCAAGGGACTGCAGCCGGCCTGCGTCGAGGCATGTCCGGTCGGCGCGCGCGTCTTCGGCAACCTCCTCGACAAGCAGAGTCCTATCAGCCTCTTCATCCGCAACAACCGCGTGCAGGTTCTCCGACCTGAAAGCGGTAACGCTCCGAACGTCTATTACGTGGGCATCGACAAGGAGGTGAGCTGATGGAATCCGAAAGCTTCCTGGGACACCTCGTTGAAGTCGCCCCGTACACGGGCTACGTCTACCCCAACGAGACGATCATTCCGTGGACGGTGCTGATCGTCGTTTATCCATATCTCACCGGATTGGTGGCCGGGGCCTTTACCGTTTCGAGTCTTTATCATGTCTTCGGCATGGAGCGGTTCAAGCCCGTGGGGCAGTTCGCCTTGCTCACGGCGCTCGCCTTCATGATCTTCGTGCCCCTGCCCCTGCTGTTGCACCTCGGCAGTCCGCAGCGGGCGTTCAACACCATGATCACGCCGCACGTGACCTCGGCCATCGCCGTCTTCGGGTTTTTTGCCAGTTTCTACGTCATTCTGCTGGTGCTGGAAATCTGGTTCATGTTCCGGCCCTATTTCGTGCAACAGGCGCAGCACAGCAGTGGGCTTGCCGGAAGATTGTGGCATTTGGCCAGCCTCGGGTCTGACGACGTTTCGCCGAAAGCGATGCGTTACGACGAGAAATGTATTTTCTATCTGGCCGTCATCGGCATACCCGCCGCGCACGGGCTGCACGGATACGTGGGGTTCGTATTCGGCTCCCTTAAGTCCCGGGAATGGTGGTCCTCTGATCTCATGCCGGTGGTATTTTTGTTTTCCGCCGTCATCTCCGGGGTCGCGCTGCTGATTGTGCTCTATGTCCTGTCCTGCGGTCTGCGCAGGATCGCGGTTGACCTGAAGTGCCTGAAGGGCCTGGCTTACGTGCTTTGGGGGTTCGCGATGTTTACCCTGGTGCTCGAGGGACTCGAGTTCGCCAATGTCATCTACAAGGGCCGCGAGGGAATCGAGATGATCGTGGAGTACGTGACGGGTCCGCTACTGGTGCCTTTCTTTATCCTGCAGTTCAGCATCGGCGCCGTGATACCGCTTCTGGTGCTCACGTACATGATTTGGCGGGGAACCACCGGAAGGGCGCTGATCGTTGGCGTTACGGTGAGCGCGTTGCTGGTGCTGTTTTCGGTGTGGATGATGCGCTGGAACGTCGTCATCGGCGGGCAGGAAATCGCCAAAACCGGCAAGGGCCTGCTTACCTATCAGATGGTCATATTCCACAGGGAGGGTCTGGTGACCGCCGTCAGTTTGGTGGTTGGGCCGCTGTTTCTGTTATGGGGGATGGTCCGGCTGCTTCCGCCCTGGGGACACAAATCGGCGCCGCTCGCTGAAAGCGGGGCGCCGTGATTTGGGAAAAGATTCTTGCCTCGCCATCAGAATCTGTGGCTGAACCTGGACGTGGGTAGAGCGCCAAGTGCATGATACAAGCCGATTTCCATGGCTCTGTCGATCCTGAATCCATAGGATCATCGCAGGTCGGTTTGGTCTTGTTGTTGAATCCCGCGACGGTGACATCAGGCTCCGCGTCTTTGGCTCGGAACCAGCGGCTGGTAGCCCTTGGCTGCAAGCGCTCTCGACGCCTGAGCCCGAACCTCGTCGAACGCCTTGCTCATCTTGGCCATGATGTGGAGGCGGTCGAGTACGTCAATGGCACCCACGGCCTTGTTGGCGATCACCGTTAGGTCAGGGCGCCGCATGTCCGGGCAGATAGCGAACCTCAGCGCCGAACCAGTGAAAGAAGCCCAGCAGTGTCTTCACTCGCCGTTGCTCACCGGCACACGGTAGACGCCGAGAAGCTTCGTCGATCTGGTATACAGGCGTCGGAAATCGAGAGCCGCGTTGCCATGCGAACTCATCGATACCAATCGCGCTGACGCCGGAAAGCTCCTGATGCGCATGACCCCACTCGACCGCCGTTTCGACCGGGCGGAAGGGTTTCTCCCGGCGGGTGTGGCAAATCTCGGCGTCCTCCTGCCACGACAACCGTCTTGCCCAGCGGGCCGGAAACCACGCCCGGGTGTCGGTGAGCTGGTGCTTGCCGCTCTCCCAGGGCACCCCCTCAATCTTCACCCCACGGTCCGGGCATGCAACCCGGCGCATGGCGTAATTTGTTCGCTCTGTTCACAGCTCATGGCCGTAAATATGGAAGATAACTGGTTGATATTTTGGGTCTTTCAAGATCCCCGAGAAGTGCACGAGGGCGTCTCCATCAACTGGACAGCCGATCGGTTTTGTTAAGTGGAATCTTCTGACATATTCCTCACAACCAGAAGCAGAAAATGAGGCGTAGAAAAAGACGCAACCAGAGATTCGCATTCAAAGCCAAGACAGCGCTGGAGGCCCACATTGGCGAGCAAACGGTGGCGTAGATTGCTGGGTAGCACGATGTCCATCCGGCCCAGGTCTGGGCGAGTGGCATCGAGCTACGTTCCGATGGCCAAGGGCTTCATCTACCCGGTCTCGACCATGGACTGGCACTCGCGTCGGGCGCAGTGCTGGCGGCTGTCGAATTCCATGGACAGCGGCTTCTGTGTCGAAGCGCATCAGGACGCCCTAGAACACCATGGCGCGCCGGAAACATTCAACACCGGCCAAAAGGGGGGTCCCAGTTCACCTCAGAGGCGTTCACCGACGTGCTCAAGGACCATGGTATCGACATCAGCAGGACGGCATGGGCGCTGGGTCGATAACGTGTTCGTGGAGCGCCTGTGGCGCAGCGTCATGTACGAGGACATCTACCTACGCGACTGTGAAACGCCGGCCACGCTCAGGGTTGTGCTCAACCGATACTTTCCGTTTTACAATACGTCTCGACGTTAGAGCTCAGTTGAGCGGCACACGCCGAATGTGGTGTACTTTGACCCGGGCGACCTCGCCCAGGCGGCCTGATAGCCAGGCAGGAGATTTTACTTAACGCCGTGTCCAGTCCTTGCGGCTTACTTCTACAACAGTTAATGACGGAAGCACAAGACATATGACCAGTAACGAACACGTGATCCCGTTTTCTTTGAGAGAGGAAAATCGGGAGCAGCAATTCAAACAGATTTGGGGAGAAGAACTGGACGATGTTTTTTCTGATGTCGCCCGTTATTACGACCGCGCCAATCATGTCGCTAGCCTCGGTCTCTGGAACTGGTTGCGCAACCGCTTTATTTCCAGCATAGACGTGCAAAGTGGGCAGAAAGTGTTGGATGTATGCGCCGGCACCAACGCCATTGGCATCGCTCTCTTGAGTAAACAGCCGGATTTGCATGTCCACGCCATGGACCGCAGCAAGGCCATGCAGAGGGTAGGGCAGGAATCGGCACGCAAGCTAGGTATGCACATCGAAAGCACCATCGGTGATGTCCATACCCTGCCCTTTCCCGACAACCATTTCGAGGTGGTCACCCTGCAGTACGCCTCGCGGCATTTACGCATCATGGATGTCTGCCGGGAAATTAGGCGGGTACTGAAACCGGGTGGACACTTCTATCACTGTGACATGCTGCGGCCGGCCAACAAAACAGTGGAGACCTGCTATTACGCTTACCTGCGTTTTTGTCTGAACTTTACCGGACTGCTTTTTCGAAGCTCGACCTCGGCCCATGGCTGCAAGGAATACTTTATCGATGCGCTACGCATGTTTTATTCCGCTGACGAGTTATCAGACATGTTTCGTCAGGTGGGGTTTGATGAGGTTTCAAGTCGGACCGTGTTGGCAAGGCAAAAACAGGCGAAAAAGCGGAGTTTACACGCCAGTAAATGAGCATTTTGAGCCTGTTTTTAACGCCGTATCGGCAAGCACAGCAATTTTGAGAAAGGTTCTAGTCAGATTGCGCTGCAACGCGCAGCAGCTCGCCCAATGGGGTACAGACTCCTAGGGCAAGCGCATCTTTTGCATCTCGGTGCTCTCGCGCCGATTGTCGCGATACGTCCCTCGGCATCAGGAAGAGATCATCCCAGTCCCGCCGCTGAGCCGCGGCTCGATTATGGCGTTGCGCTCGGCGGCCGCGCCATGGCAACGCGCGTACTCTCGGTAGGCTGCTTCCAACACACGGCGAATCTCTGCTTTTCCCTTAGGCGCGCTTTGCCGCGCAACTCGACGCCCGCCTTGTCGCCCGCCGCGAGGCTCTCGGGCGCGTCGTGCGGCGCGCATGCGCCACGGTAGACTGCCAGCAGCAGTCGGGTTGCATCGGCCTTATGGCCGCAAGGCGGCATCGGGTCACAACGCTGCGTGCGGGGATTGACGCAGATCAACCGTTTCCAGATGTTGCAAGCCTATGCTTGCTCGCGTGTGCATCGGCCTGATAACGATGGTGTCGACGGTTGCCTACGCGGCATCGGTAGACAGGGCGTTGAAGGAAGGCGAGGCCTCCACCTTCCGCGTCGCGGTCCGCGCCGCCAACATCACGACCCGCGGCAATCAGGTGTCGTTCCCGGCCAGCGTCGGGATTGGCACCAGAATTCACGTCCAGGGGAAGAAGCTCTAATGACGACTACCGGCAAGTTGAATCGCGTCGTTAAAGCGACGCTGCTGCTGCTGACGGCGGCGGGTATGCTGCAGGCGGGCGCGGCCCGCGCTCAGACCGGCGAGGAACTGTTGGATTCCAAGGGCTGCCTCGGTTGCCATGCGATGGACTCGAGGAAAGTCGGCCCGGCACTGAAGGACTCCGCCGCGAAATACAAGGACGACCCGCAGGCCGAAAGCAAGTTGATCGCGGCGCTCAAGGAAGGCAAGGGTCATCCGGTCAAGGCCGACGCTTCCGATGGCGAACTAAGAGCCATCGTGCAGCATATTCTCACCGCGCAGGTATCGAGCGCCAAGAGCGCCGAGCCGGTTGCTGCCGAAACGGCCGCGGTGAAACCCGACAACGCGACCTGCCTGGGCTGCCACGGCAACGAGGGATTCGCGATGCCGGGCGCGGATGGGAAAATGCGGTCGCTGCACGTGAGCCGGGAGAATTTCGAAAGCAGCGTGCACGGCAGGCGGCAGTGCATCGAGTGCCACAAGGACATCACGCAGATTCCGCACCAGAAAGTCGCGCAGCGCAAGGTCAGCTGCGTGCAATGCCACGAAGCATTATGGGCAACCGCCCAGAAAGAGAACAAGACCGCGGAGAACGCGAGGCTGGGCGTGGTGGTTAGTCAGATCGAGAAGTACATGCATTCGATTCATGCACGGCCCAACCGGGACGACCAGTCGCGCACCAATGCCACCTGCTACGACTGCCACGATGCCCACTACGTGTATCCGAAAGGCAGCGCCGCGCGCACCGAGTGGCGGCTGAGCATTCCGGATGCCTGCGGCAAGTGCCACGCGAAGCAGCGCGAAGCCTACGCGACCTCGGTGCACGGCAAGGAGGTATTGGAGGAGCGTGACCCCTCTGCGGCCGTGTGCTCGGATTGCCATACCACGCACGAAATCGAAACGCCGGAAGCGGATTCGAGCAGGCTCGTCATCACCAAGAACTGCGGTACTTGCCATGCCGACAGTCTGCGCACCTATACCGAAACCTATCACGGCCAGGTCGCCACCCTGGGCTACGCCTATACGGCGAAGTGCTTCGACTGTCACGGCAGTCACACCATCCAGCCTGTGAGCGAACCGGAGTCCATGGTTCACCCGGCCAGGCGCCTGGAGACCTGCCGCCAGTGCCACGCCTACGCGAGTGCTGGATACGTCAGCTTCGAGCCGCATGCCACGACCCACGATTTCAGTCGTTATCCCCAGGTGTGGATCGCGGCGAAGTTCATGATCGCGCTGCTGGTGGGGGTGTTCGTGTCCTTCTGGACGCATACCGTGCTGTGGTTCTACCGCGAGTACCGGGACCGTCAGCAAGGCAAGATGCGGCCGCACGTCGTCGCAGACGATTCATTGCAACTGCAGGGCAAGCAATACCAGCGGTTCGGGCCGGTCTGGCGCCTCGCTCATCTGGTGTTCGCCTTGAGCGTCATGACGCTGGTCTTGACCGGTATGGCGGTATTTTTCGCCGACAGCGCCTGGGCGAAAGCCGTCGCCGCGTTGTTCGGCGGCCCGAAGATTGCGGCCATCGTGCACCGCGCGGCCGCGGCGATCATGCTCGGCATCTTCTTCGTCCACCTGGTCTATCTCGCGATCCGCATCGGGAGGAACTGGAAAACGTTCCAGTGGTTCGGACCGGTGTCGCTGGTACCCACTTGGCAGGACTTGAAGGACATCGTCGCCATGTTCGCGTGGTTCTTGGGGCTCAGGCCGCGACCGGTATTCGACCGCTGGACCTACTGGGAAAAGTTCGACTACTGGGCGGTGTTCTGGGGCATGGCGATCATTGGCGGTAGCGGCTTGATGTTGGCGTTTCCGACCGAGACCGCCTCGGTGCTTCCGGGGTGGATGTTCAACGTTGCAACGATCGTTCACGGCGAGGAAGCCGTGCTCGCCGCCGTGTTCCTGTTCACGGTGCACTTCTTCAACAACCACTTCCGACCGGACAAGTTCCCGCTCGACATCGTGATGTTCACCGGCGCCGTGCCGCTGGAGGAATTCAGGCGCGAGCACGCGCTCGAGTACCAGCGTCTGGTGGAAACGGGGCAGCTCAAGAAGTACCTGGTGGACGCACCGTCGCGGGCGATGACTTTGGGCTCCAAGGTCCTGGGATTCACCCTGATCGCGATCGGCCTGATCCTGCTCGTCCTGGTGGTGACCGGCTTCGTAGCGCGTACGGGGTAACTGACCGTTCATCCCTAAGGGGGCTTAATAAACGCAACGGTCTTCATTATGGCGCCGGCGGGCGCTCGGGGCGGGCTCGGCCTTTGCCCAATCGGAGGCGGATGTCGTGAAGGCCATGGGATGCCTTAACGGGCACGCAATGGACTACCGAAAAATGGGCCCGACCTTCATGGACGTGGCGGCGGCGTTTCTGGGCCAGAAGGGCGCCGAGGGTCGGGCGCTACTTCAGGATGCGCGGCAAGAACGCCCCGCTGATCAGCGTGCGGATCGCCAAGCCGGCCGCGTCGCGGCCGGACGACGCGAAATTCGAACTCCACACTGACCGATTCCGCCGCGTTCGCTCGCCACCATCTATCTCGCCGGCTGGCTGGCGTAGAACGAGGATATGCTTTCTATGATCGAATCGCTGTACGGCAGGCTCATCTTGTGCATCATCGAGCTCTCGCGCCGGTCGTCGCGGTAGGCCCTGAGCGCCATCACCAGATAGTCTCGGTCTTGGCCCCTGATCTTGGGAACCACCATCCCCGGAATGTCCACATCGGCCGCGTGGCAGCGTTCGCACTTGGCGGTGAGGTCCTTGACCAGCGTCTCTCCTTTTTCCGCCGCCGTCGATTTCTGCACGGCGTAGAAGGCGGCGATATTCTGCACCTCCGTATCGCTTAGCCCGGTGACGTAGAGCCGCATGTTTTCCCGCTGCCGGGTCGTGCGATAGGCCTTGATGGCATCGACCAGATAGTGCGCGTCCTGGCCGGCGAGACTCGGCGTCGCGCTGTCGGTGCTCACGCCGTGCGAGCCGTGGCATCCACCGCAAACGGCGCTCAGCGGTTCACCGGCCGCGGCGTCGCCGAAAGGCGGAGCGGCGCGTTGCACTGGCGCCTGGGACGCGAAATACAGCGCCAGGCTCTCCTTGTCCAGTTGCGTCAGCCCGGGAAGGAGCGCGTGCATCGGTGAGGCCTTGCGCTCCTTCTTCAGGTATTCCTGCATTGCCACGACCAGGTAGCGCGGCTGCTGGCCGGCGAGGCTGGGCGTGCCCGGCGTGCTGCTGTTGCCGTCTTCGCCGTGGCACCGTGCACAGGCCGCTGCGAGTTTCTTGCCATGCGCGTAGGGCGAGGCGAACCCGTCGTCCGCGGCGGGCTTAGTCTTCACCGGCGGCTGAGAGGCGTAGTACGCGGCCACGTTGCGTGCGTCAGCGTCGGTCATATGTGCGGCAATCTCCCTCAGCGCAGCGTGCGTGCGCTTGCCTTCCTTGTAGGCGTTCAGCGCGGCGATCAGATAGCGCTCGCGCTGCGCCGCGAGGTGCGGAATCGCAGGCACAGCCCCTTTGCCGTCCAGCCCATGGCATGCCTTGCACTCCTGCGCGGCGAACGCCTTGCCGGCGACCACGTCGGCCGTGTGCTTCTCGGGTGCGTCCTTTGCCGGCATTCCCTGCTCGTCGTCCGAGCATCCGAGCAGCGCCGCCGATAACACGATTCCCAGCGTAAGTCGTTTCATAACAGCCTCGAATACGATTGGTCAGCCAACATGGGTCGCCTCGCCTCCCTCCCTGCCCGTGACTACCGAGGGCGGGCGGGAGAACCACATCTGGTACATGGACACCACCCACATGTAAACGAACGACAGGCCCATGAGGGCGCCGCCGATCATCACCACCCACGCGAACGGGTGGTACAGCTTGGTGAAGTACCAGGATCCGATATCCAACGTCAGCGCGACGAACGGAAATGCCACCGCGGTGCACTTTAACCACACCGGCCGCACGTAAGCGTGGCTGAAAATGCTCCCCAGGATGAAGAAAACGAAGGCGAGCCCGAAGAAGTGGATATGCGAGACGCGGACAAGGGTGAACAACCCGGTGCCGGTGTCGCGCTCGGTGACTTTCTGCACGTTGTCGTAGCCGTTCAGGTTCGGCAGGTGCGGGTTGCTGCCGTCGTGGCAGGCCATGCAGCGCTGGTCGAACACCGACCTGACCTCCTGTTCATACCTGGCGCGTTCGCCGCCATCCTGAACCCAGGAGACGAGCGAATTGAGCTCGTCCCGCGGCAGCATGGCGGACATCGATCCGCGCAGCGCCGCCTCGAGACGCGAACCCTCACCGCTGCCGCTGTAGGCGATGACGATGTCGTCGTAGGAGAGCGTGATCGGATTTCCGTCTTTTCCGGAGTAGCTATGAAACAGGTAAATCCCGGCGAACAGGTAGGCGGTGCCGAGGATCAGCAAGGTCGCCGTGTACAGTACGCGTACGCTGTAGGGCAGCTCGGAGTAATGGCGGTACTGCCGGTGCAGCGGTGTGTCATCCACGCTGGATTCCTTTTGTTTCACTTGTCGCGTTTCTCGCCCACGGGCGGCAGCACTATGTACGTGACGGCGCGCGCCTTCTGCCGCGCATAGTGGGCCGAAAGCGCCTCGACGTCCCCTTCGCTCATCAACGACGACATGGCGGCCATCGCCGTGCTCTGGCGCGCGCCTGTGCGATAGGCGTCAATGGCCTGCTCGAGCCAGTCTGAGCGCTGCGCCGCGAGGCGCGGTATCAGCGGATCGGTGCTGTTGCCGTTGGGGCCGTGACAGCGGTCGCAGCGCTCGGCCCACTCCGCGGTGGTGAGCGGCCTGCGTACGTTGAGCGGCTGCGGCTGCTGGGCCGCATAATACGCCGCGATGTCCTGCATAGCGCGCTCGTCGAGCGCCGCCGCCGGCCCGTTCATCGAATCGTTCTTGCGGGACCCGTCCTTGTAGGCGCGTAGCGTGGAGGCGAGGTACGCGGCGTCCTGACCGGCGACGCTCGGCGTGGCGGGGTTGCCGCTGACTCCGTCATCCCCATGGCACGCGGCGCAGGAAGCAGCCGCTTTCTCGCCTGCCGCCGGGTCGCCGGGGGCCGGGGTCTGCGCCTTGGCGGGCTCTTGCAGCGCATAGAAGAGCGCCAGGTTGTTCACGGTCTCGTCATCTAGGCCCGCAACCAGGGATTTCATCACGTCGTGCTTGCGTTGACCGCTCTTGTACGCGCTCACGGTCGCGACGAAGTATTTCGGGTCGAGCGAAACCAAGCTCGGCATGCCGGGTATCTTGCTGATGCCGGTTTCGCCATGACAGCCCCCGCAGGCGGCTGCCGCCGCCTTGCCGGCCTGCACCGGGTCGGAACCGGACGGCGTTGCTTCGGCGGAGGCTGACGCCGGCGGCGGCGGATCGAGGCTCGCGTAGTAGGCGGCGACTCTGGTCAGTGCGTCATCGCTCAAGTACCTCACGATCCCGGTCATGGCGCTTTGAACGCGCGAACGTTGCCGATAGGCGCGCAGCTGGAGATTGAGATACGCCGCGCGCTGGGCGGCGAGATGAGGCACGCCATCGGTGGTGCTGATCCCGTTGGCGCCATGGCAGCGCGCGCAGGACGCTTCCGCAATGCGCCCGCCTTCCGCGATTTCGACCGGCGTAGCGTATACCGCACTCAGCGCGTCATCGCGCTCGGGCGTGACGTTTGCGGATTGTGCTGCCGCGCCGCGCGAGCCCCACCCGATCGCGACGGCAGCGACAAGCATGCCTGCGAACAGGATCTTCATGCCGCCCCGGCCTCCCAGGGCGGGAAAAATCGGGTCAGCCCGAACCAGGCGCCGAGGGGCGCAAGGCGCACGAGTGCCGCGATGAGCAGGCCTTGCCTGCCGAAGCACTGCATCTGATAGCTCAGTAGCCCCATGCCGGTCTTGGAGATTTCCTGTCGCCGATGACCCTGTTCCAGCGCATCATGTATACCAACACCAACCCCGGCAGGCGCTCAACGTGACGCCCTCGAGCGGTGCTTTCCCCCTAGCGCCGCGCCAAATTATATACTAAAGCAAAGGCAGCGCGACGATCGCGCCGATGGTAAATTGCAGCGCCAAGCAGGGGATCATGAACGTCCCACCTTCTCCTGTCGCACTCTTCCCCGGTTGGTCCGGTCTTGCAGAGCCATCGCCGACTGATTGCCGCACTGGCAACATCCTCCCGAGCCCGTCATTTCGATTGGTTTTCAGACTCGCTATGCCATCTCCAGCCGTTCGGCCTCGAATCTCTACTTTGTATCCACGACACCCAAGAAGCGATGGACAAGCTCCCTGGTGGTCTTCACCTCGAAAGACACGATCTATGTCCAGTTGTTCTGAACAACATGGCAATATGAACAGAGTGCGCGCGCCCCTGACTTATTCTCGTCGTGTGTTGTCTTGGCATATTCCTCTAGGACAGTGCCGCGCACCTCGCCGCAGAAAAGTGCAGAAATCGCGGGTATTGCTGTGCCGAACCAAGCTCAGGAAGGCGTCGGAAAAATTCAGCTCCGCAAGGCCGCCAATAATCAAACATCACAGCAATATTCTTGGTGTCTGTTTACTCCCCAGATTGGCCGCCCCCGCCCCATTTCCCCCTTGCCGCGCTATCTAAAGGAGGTCTCTCGAATATGAAGGGCGAATAATTGCAGCGCGCAAGACGCTTAATATTGATCTGGATCAACCGGCAGTATCCGTGAGGCGTAAACCAGCTTGGGCGCGCACCTTTTGGCCAGCTATTAGAAACGTGAATGGATAACGTTGAAGCTCTGGGCTGGAATCTGTGCGAGATGACCCCGCGACGTTTTCCTGAACCTTGATTTGAAGTCTGACGCGACGAATGAATCTACCGTATCCATCCCGGTACACGCTTGAACCATTGCGAGTGCCTGTGCGCTTCTGCGGCTGTATCCTGCCGAGCGGGGCGATGCACGGCTGACGACGCCCTTCCTTAGCTAAGCTAAGGATGCGCCGCCGAATCTGATGACTGTAAGTCATTGGATTCGTGAGGCAAGTGGAAACCGCGTTTTCACTTGCCGACTCTGAAAATTCCAGGGATGGAATTATTCAGTGTTCCCCTAAGGTTACGCTCTTCCCGTAACGCGTCACCTTATTCTCGCCGCCTCCCTGATCGCGCTCAACGTCGTCCGCGTCGTAATCAGCTCCGGGTCGATGCGGAGTTCCAACACCGCGATGCGTCCGGCATTGCGTGCCCGCTCAAAGGCAGCGGGAAATTCTTCGGTCCGAGTCACCAGCTCGCCGAAGGCGCCGAAGCTTTTCGCCCACACGGCGAACTCGGGGTTGGTCAGCGCGGTGCCTATCACTCGCCCGGGATAGTCCCGCTCCTGGTGCATGCGGATGGTGCCGTACATGTCATTGTTGACCACGAGGATCACCGGGTCGATGCCGTAGTGCACCGCGGTGGCGATCTCCTGCCCCGTCATCAGGCAGCCGCCGTCGCCGCAAAATCCCACCACCGGGCAATCGGGGTGCACCAGCCGGGCGGCGATGGCCGCCGGAATGCCGTAACCCATGGCGCCGCTGGTGGGGCCGAGCTGGGTGGGGTAGCGGCGGTACTGGTAAAAGCGCTGCATCCAGCCGGAAAAATTCCCCGCGTCGGTGGTGAGGATGGCCTCAGGAGGCAGCGCCTTGCGCAGGTGGGCAATGACCGCGGCCATGTCCAGGGTGTTGGGAAGCCCGCTGCTCGGCTCGAGGTTGTTGAGATAATCGAGCCGGGCTTCCTCCGACCATCGCTCCCAGACTTTTGAATTGACAGGTTTTAGCGCCTTGGCCTCGCGGACGAATCCAGGGATACCGGCGCAGATGGATAGATCGGTCTGATAGACACGGCCGAGCTCGTCCGGATCCGGGTAGACGTGGATGAGTTTCTGTTTCGGCCGCGGGGGGGTGAGCAGGGTATAGCCCTGTGTGGTGATTTCGCCGAGCCTCGGGCCGACGGCGAGAATCAGATCGGCTTCCCGCACGCGCTTGGCAAGATTCGGATTTAAGCCGATCCCCACGTCGCCGACGTAGTTGTCATGGGTGTTGTCGAAGCGATCCTGGCAGCGGAACGAGGCTCCGGTGGGCAGGTCGTTGCCTTCGGCGAAGGCGACGATGTCCCGGCAGGCCTCGGCGGTCCAGCCCCCGCCGCCCACGATCATCAGCGGCCGTTTGGCCTTGGCCAGCAGGGCCCGCATTTCCGCCGGGGCGGCTTTTGAGACCCCGGGCATGGCCGGGCGGTAGGGACCGGCGTCCTCCACCTGGACCCTCTTCTTAAGCATGTCCTCGGGAAGCGCCAGGGCCACGGGTCCGGGCCGGCCAGAGGTGGCCCGGTGGAAGGCCTGGCTCACCAGCTCCGGAATGCGCTCAGGGTCCGCGATTTGCGACACCCACTTGCAAAGCGGGGCGTAGAATCGGCGGTAATCCAGCTCCTGGAAGGCCTCGCGCTCTTCCTGGTCGGAGGCCACCTGACCGATGAAGACCACCATGGGGGTCGAGTCCTGATGCGCCGTGTGTACGCCGATGGCGGCATTGCAGGCTCCCGGCCCCCGGGTCACGAACAGCACCCCGGGGCGCCCGGTGAGCTTGCCGTAGGCCTCTGCCATGTTGGCAGCGCCACCCTCCTGACGGCAGCTCAAGGTTCGGATCTGGTCTTTGGCGTCGTGAAGGGCGTCCAGCGCCGCCAGATAGCTTTCCCCCGGGACGCAGAAAGCCGTGTCAACCCCATGAATTTTCAGGGCGTCCACCAGAACCTGGCCGCCGGTGCGCATATTTCCGCCGCTCATCGCGCTCGAGTTCCTCAATTTTTAGCTGGGCGGATTCTCGCACACGGCGGTTAAATTCGCCGATGCCGGCTGCGGAAACTTGGTCTATGATTGGACCTGAGGCGGAGCTGATAAGCGGGCCGGCGGCCCGCAACCACCGCGATTCCGGGACAGATTTCTTCGGCGCCCGTCACGGCCCGCGCCCGGCAAAAAACGCGGAACGAGGTGGTTTCTAGTGGTGTATTCCGCAGCCCCCGGCACCGGCCGCCGAAGGCCGAACCCTTCGGCGGCCGGGGTCATCTCCCCAAAGAATTCGATAGCCGTAGTGGGTACGTTCTGTATCCCGTTGTTGATCTCGTTCCGCCATCCGGATTAGGGCACGAGTAAGTATGCTCCACGTCGTTATTCCCTCGAAGGTTGCGTCCCCGATAGCGAAAGCCGTGAATGATTAATCGCTCACTGGATTCCTGCTCCCCGCTTCCGCGGGGACAAGCTTCGCAGGAATGACGAGATAGGATCGCATCGAGTGGCCCCCTCGCGACTGGTAACGAGTAACGGATGAATTTTTACTACGATTTTCGTCTCTGTGCCCGTTATCCTTAGCCCTTGATGCGAACCGCTTGGTCGGGTAAGTCTCAACCATCAACATGGCGCCGGCTCCAGACGAACAAGGATAAGCATTGGCTGCAATTGTTCCCCGCATCGAAGACCATCGACTGCTGCGCGGTAAGGGGCGCTTCGTCGAAGACCTCAATTTCGAGCGGCAGGCGTTCGCCTACATGTTGCGGTCACCGCACGCCCATGCGCGGATCCTCTCTATCAACGCTGAAGAAGCTTCAAGGCATCCCGGCGTCGTCAGCATCATCACCGGCAGTGACGTTTACGATGCGGGACTCAGCTCGATGCCCTGTCGAACGCCGGTCAAGTCCCGCGACGGCTCGCCCATGCGGGCGCCGGAACGGCCGGTGCTGGCAAAGGACACGGTGCGCTATGTCGGCGACGGCGTCGCCGTGGTGGTCGCGGATAGTGTCGAGGACGCGCGCGCTGCGGCGGAGCGAATCGAGGTGGAATACGACGAGCTCGAGCCCCACATCGATCTCGCCACCCAAGGCGAGCTTTGCTTCGACTGGGAAAAAGGCGACGCCAAGGCGGTGGAGGCGGCTTTTGCCCGCGCGCATAAACGCATCGCAATCCGCGCCGTCAACAACCGCGTCGTCGTCTGTCCCATCGAAACCCGAGGCGCTATCGGGGTCTATGACAAGGGATCCGATCATTACACCCTCTACACCCAAACACAGGGCGCGCACCTGATTAGGGCGCTAATCGGGGAGGGCGTGCTGAAGCTCGACAAGAGGCAGATCCGCGTGGTGACCAACGACGTGGGTGGGAGCTTCGGTATGAAGCTGGTGGCGTATCCGGAACAGGCGCTGGTGCTGTTCGCTGCGGCCAAGCTCGACCGGCCGGTGAAATGGATTGGCGATCGCAGCGACGCCTTCCTCACCGACGCCCACGGGCGCGACCATGTAGGTGAAGCGGAAGTGGCGATTGACGAACACGGAAAGTTCCTCGCTATGCGGGCGCGCATTCGTGCCAACCTTGGCGCATATCTGTCCACCCTCGGGCCGTTGATTCCCACCGACGCTCTGGCCAAGGTGTTCGGCTACGTCTATGACGTTCCGGCACTGTATGTTCGTGTTGAGGGGATCCTGACCCACACCACGCCGCTGGACGCATACCGCGGCGCCGGCAAGCCGGAAATCAACTATCTGCTTGAGAGGTTGATCGAAAAGGCGGCGCGGGAAACGGGCATAGACCGCGTCGAGATACGCAGACGCAACCTCATTTCCCCGCGCGCGATGCCGTACAAAAACGCGCTGGGCTTCACCTGGGACGTGGGCGAATTCGAGCGGGTTCTCGATCGCGGGCTCATGCTCTCAGGCTGGAAGGATTTCGAAGCCCGCAGGCGCACGTCGAAAGCCAGGGGTAAGAAGCGGGGTATCGGCCTTGGGCTTTATCTTCACGCCACCGGCGGCAGTCCCACCGAAGTCAGTCAGGTGGAACTGATGCCGGATAAAACCGTCGTCGTGCGCACGGGCACACAGTCGTCTGGCCAGGGACACGAAACGGCCTTTGCGCAAATCGTATCCGAGCGGCTGGACATCCCCATGGATTACGTGCGCGTGGTGCAGGGCGATAGCGATCTGATCGCCGTCGGCAGCGGCACCGGTGGATCTTCATCGCTGCCCATCGGCGCCGTCACTATTCGACGCGCCGCCGGTTTCATGCTGGACAAGGCCAGGATCCTTGCGGCCGAAGCTTTAGAGGCCGCCGCCGCGGATTTGGAATACGGCGGCGGCGCGTTTCGGGTTCCGGGTACCGATGTTTCCATCGGGCTGTTCGACCTGGCCGCGCGGCTCGACCCCGAGATTGGCGGCGGCTGTCTCGGTGAAGCCAAATTCGACGGAGAAAATCTCACCTGCCCCAACGGCGTTTACGTCTGTGAAGTGGAAATTGATCCGGAAACCGGGGCGGTCCGGGTAGTGCGCTACACGGCGGTCGACGATCTGGGCGTGGTGCTGCATCCACAGATCGCCGAGGGTCAGATCCATGGCGGACTCGCCCAGGCGCTGGGTCAGGCCTTGCTGGAAAGCGCGGTTTACGATTCTGCAAGCGGTCAACTTTTATCCGGCTCGTTCATGGACTACTGCCTGCCGCGCGCCTACGACGTTCCCGCTTTCGAGGGAGAGCGCGTGGGTCAAGCGTCGAAGAACAATCCTTTGGGAATGAAGGGCGCCGGCGAAGCCGGAACCATCGGCGGCTGCGCACCGGTGATCAACGCAATCGCCAACGCACTGGGTCACGACGAAATCGAAATGCCGGCGACACCGGAAAGCGTCTGGCGTGCGCTACAGCAGCGCGGTTGAGCCTGCGGCTTTAATCATCCATGACGAGTTTCGATAAACCCGGCGCAACGGCCGCCGGGAAGAAAATGCCGATAACGTCCGGTCACCCGTGTCGCGTTTGCGGCGCGGCGTTCAACGGCAACCCATTCGTCGCCCGGGAAATGATGATCGGTACCCGGGACCCCTTCGAGTACTGGGAGTGCGGTGAGTGCGGCTGCGTCCAAATTCTGGAGGTGCCGGATAATCTGGATCACTATTACCCCCGAAATTACTTTTCTTTCAAGCCCTATCGTCGGCCGGTCAGAAATTTCATCAGGAGAATCATTGACCGACATCGGGTGCAGCATGCCTTTGGTGCTGAAGACTGGCTCGGAAAGAGTGCCAACCGATTCTTAAAGCCTCTGGACTACGTAGACTGGTGCCGTTTCGCCCAGGTCGGGACCGATGCGCGGGTGCTCGACGTCGGCTGCGGCGCGGGAAAGCTTGTGCTAAGGATGAAGCTCGGCGGTTTCAAAGAGTGCGCCGGCGTCGATCCCCATATAGAAACGGATATCGAATACCCTCTGGGCGTGCGCGTTTACAAGAAAAAGATCGTCGAGCTGGCGGCGCAGCGCCCGGGCGAATTCGACTTCATTATGTTTCATCACTCCCTCGAGCATGTGTCCGATCCCCATGACAGCCTCGAAGCGGCGCGCCAGCTGCTCGCTCCGGGCGGCAAGCTTCTGATCCGTATTCCGATCGCCGGAAGCTATGCCTGGCGCCGCTACGGGGAAAACTGGGTGCAGCTGGATCCGCCCCGCCACCTGTGGCTGCCTACGGTCGAGGGGATGCACCGGCTCGCCGGCGAAAACGGGTTTTCTCTGGTGCGCGCCCGCCACGATTCGACCACGCTCCAGTTCATCGGAAGCGAGCTCTATCAGCGCAATATTCCTCTGAACGCATCGCCCAAGATGAAGAATATCTTCAGCGCCAAATCTCTGCGCCGGTTCGCGGATGCCACGCGGCACCTCAACGAGGATGCCGATGGCGACCAGGCGCTGTTCGTGTTCGTCACTCGCTGAACCGAAACTATTTTCTTTTTGAGAATCAGACGGTTCGCTGCGTAGCTTTGCAAGGTTCTAGCGCCGTAGCCAGTGCTTGCGAAATTTTTTTCGCCCAGCGCAAAAAAAAGCTTTTTTGAATCTTCGATGACTTCCTCACATAGGGGGGGCTACATGACAGCGATAGTTTTTTTGCAGTGCATGGAGGACTCGACACCAGGGGGCCGATAGTACGGGCGGTTCGTATAATTTACCTGAATGAAGGAGCGCAGGACTGCCGAGAAATGAGTGCGCGAAAAAGGTGTTCAATCCAGATCCCTAGGCCGCTGAATGCGTTTTTCCCGCTTCTCGCGCCGGTGGGCCTGAGCTTTTCGATGAGCTGGGTTTTCAGCTGTTCGGGAACAGCCGCGACGGTCGTCGCGTCCGCGGGACTCAGCGAGACACAAACGGATTGGGGAGCAAGACGGCGGGTCTCGACTCACGGCGGCGCATGCCGCTATTGCCGTCAGCGGAGCTTGTGCGCAGTGCGGACGGGTGGGCGTCGGCAAGCTCGAGCCGCACCACACACCAGGCGCCGGCGCAGGCGAAGAAGAGGGCGTTTAGGAGAAACAGCCCGCAGCTCAAACCCAGCTCGAAACCAACCACGAAACCGACCCAGAACATGACGAAGAAAGCGCCTACGCCGAGCATCGGGTAGAGGGTTTTGCCCCCGCCGGTCATGGGCGAACCTCTTTTAAACGTGCGCTATTGCCTGAGTCGAGCATACGCCGAGTCCGAAGCGGTTGAAAGCCGAGATAAGGAACTGAATGCCGCCCGCAAGGATGATGAGCGCGGCCGCTTACGCTATCTTTGCGGGCTCAGGCGCAAAGTGGCCTCCGCGCAGCACTCCCGCGCTGGGGAACCTGTGGCGTTTTTCGTGGACAAAACCGCAACGGCGGGAAAGCGATGTGGAGCGAAACTAATGCATAAATGGCTTAAATCATGGCCGCTGGCCGCGTTTATCGCCTTTGGCCTGGCGATTCCGGCAGGCCACGCGGCGGACCCGGAGGCGGAAATAAGTTCTGGCGAGTATGAAGCGCTGAAGGAGAAACTCAAGCAGGAGATAGTGCGCGAACTCATGGAAGAGGGTCAGCTGGACGCCGCCATAGACGCCGGGATCGGCCGCTACATCGAGCGGCAGCGCCGGGCCCGTTCCCAAGCCGAGGCCCGCGAGCAGCAGGACTTGGCTGCCCTGGCGAAGAACGTTCGTGAAGTCAACGCCACGCGCGACCACATCTACGGCAACCCGGACGCGGTGGTGTCTCTGATCGAGTATTCGGACTTCGAATGCCCTTTCTGCAAGCGTTTCCACGTCACGGCCAAAGAGCTCGTCGACGCCTATGACGGCAAGGTGAACTGGGTCTATCGGCATTTTCCTCTGGCGTTTCACAATCCGGGTGCGCAAATGCAGGCGGAGGCTTCCGAATGTGCCGCCGCGCTGGGCGGCAACGACTCCTTTTGGAAGTACACCGATACGATTTACGAGCGCACCACCTCCAACGGCCAGGGTTTTCCAATCAACGGGCTCGTTCCGCTCGCCCGCGAGATTGGTCTCGACGGTGATGCCTTCGACGATTGTCTAAAAGAGCGGCGTTACACGAAGCGGGTGCAAGAGGACTACGAGGAGGGCGTTCGCATCGGAATCCGTGGTACGCCGGGCAACATCTTGTTGAACAACGACTCCGGTTCCGCGGTCCCGCGGCCGGGGGCGGTGCCGTTCGGCACCCTGAAGCAGCTTATCGACCAACTGCTCGAGGAAGAAGGGGCGTCGTGAGGCCGGCAGCGTCGAGCGTTCAAGTTGCGACGATACCGAGGTGCTGTCGGTGAGCGCGCGTTCGTGGAGCGTGGTGTTGCCGCTTGTGGCGGCGGCCGCCACCATGACCGGGATCTACGCCTACCACCGCCTGGCACAAACCCAGATGGAGTCCGCTGCCTTGAGTTCCGTCAAACCGGCGACCTCCGAAGCTGGGTTCAGCTTCAACGCCTACGAGACGCCGCGCAAGCTTCCAGAAGTGTCGTTTACCAACGGAAGCGGCGAGACCATGTCGCTGTCCGATTTCAGGGGCAAGACGGTGCTGCTCAATCTTTGGGCAACTTGGTGCGTGCCCTGCCGTGAGGAGATGCCGACGCTGGATCGGCTGCAGGCAGTGCTCGGCGGCGAAGATTTCGCGGTGGTGGCGCTGTCGTTGGATCAGGAGGGAGCCGCGGTAGTCAAAGACTTCTATGACGAGTTGGGTCTGAAACATCTCGATATCTACGTCGACGACCGTTTGAGTGCGCCGGCCCTGCTCGGCGTCATCGGTGTGCCCGCGACGCTGCTCATCGATGGCGGCGGCCTAGAGATCGGTCGCAAGCTCGGTCCCGCGGAGTGGGACAGCCCGGAGGTCGTTGCCCAGATCCGCAGCTATATGGGCAGTTCCGGTGACTGATGGGGTTACTTCCGCCCATTGGGTTCTGTCTGCTGCTCAGTGTCGCCCTGATTCCTGTGCCGCAGGCCGCTTTTGCCCACGACCTGGAAAAAATGGAAAAACAGATGGGCGAGGCGGAGCCTTACACTCAGATCGTCAACAAACCCGCCCCGGGATTCAGTCTACAGAGCCCGGACGGACAGGCCCTGTCGCTGGGAGATTTTGGCGGCAAGCCGGTGGTGCTGTATTTTCTCTACGCGCGCTGCCGGGACGAGTGTCCGCTGCACAGTCTCAAGATCAAGAAGGTTCAGGAGCAGATAGCGTCCGCAGAATTACAAGATCAAATCCAATTTGTGGCCGTCGCCACCGACATCGAAGACGCCGCAGCCACTGCCGACTTGATGCGGGAGTATCCAAAGCAGTACGGCATCGATTCCGCCAATTGGACCTTCCTTTTCGGGGGTTCCGGCCGGGAGACCGCCGGCATCGAGCTTGCTCGCGCTTATGGGCTCGAATTCACGCCCACCGGCGAGGGCGCGCAGGTCCACGGCGCCGTCACCCATCTCATCGACCCAGAAGGGCAGATGCGGGCGCGGTATCATGGTCTCAACTTCGATACCGTGAGCCTCGTCAGCTATGCTGCCGCGTTGCTTCACGGCGACCACGGCGCAGCAACGGTCGCGCCAAGCGGATCCGCGCAAAACGCATTGAGACCCGTGGACTGGGTGCTCTCGGCGGTGGGCGTAGTCTGTATCCTTGTGCTGCTGTGGGCTGGCTGGACTTTCCTCGGCTCGAGGGGAGCGCGGCGCGAAAAAACCTCTTCAACAAATTTATGAGTCCGCGAATCGATTCAGCTTCGCGGCGCCGTCGCCACCAGGTTTAACTCATGCTCGAGATTTCCGGCATCGGTGTACTTACGGCATTTGTCGCGGGGATGATCTCGTTCTTGTCGCCCTGCGTGCTGCCGCTGGTTCCGGCGTACATCTCTTACGTCACCGGTAAGTCCATCGGCGCAGAGCAGAAAGCGCAGCCGCTGGCCCCCTTACTCGGTACCAGCCTGATGTTTGTGGCCGGTTTTTCCCTGGTCTTCGTGACCCTCGGCGCGGGCGCTTCGGCGCTGGGTCAAATGCTGCTCAAGTACAAGAACGAGGCGACCATAATCGGTGGAATTATCGTCCTGGTATTCGGCCTTTTCATGGCAGGAGTATTTAAGCTTTCATGGCTGGGCCGTGACCTGAGGTTCCAGGGCGTAATTAATCGCGGTTCTCCTTATGCGGCGTTCGGTCTGGGTCTTGCCTTCGCCTTCGGCTGGACGCCTTGTATCGGGCCCGTGCTGGGGGCAATTTTGACCGTGTCCACCGTTTCGCCCGAATTCGGCAGCGGTGTGGCGCTGTTGGCGATTTACTCCCTGGGACTGGGGGTGCCCTTCATCGCCGCGGCTCTTTTTACCGGGACCTTCGTCTCGCGCATGGGCGCGATGAGAAAAGTCGGCGTGCCGCTTCAGGTCGGTGCGGGGATCATCCTGATTCTCATGGGGATCGCCATGATCACCGGCTACCTGACGATTTTTTCCTACTGGCTGCTGCGCACTTTTCCGGTGTTCTCGCAGATTGGCTGATCTGTCGTTTTCCAACCTCGCGACGGTCGGCCCCTCCGGTCGCCTTGCCGCCGTGTTATCGGTGACTCGCTGGGCGCGAGAGCGATCTTATGGCGCCTTGAAAGTCTGGCGGCTCGCAACCAGGCCACCCCGGCGCGGCTCGTTATTGCGCTGGAATGCTAGGTTGATAGCGTCGAGGCACGAAATCGCCTGACGTATCCAGTCATTTAGCGGCTAAAAATTGACACGGATCAATACGACTAGTTTTTTGCTGGGTTAAGTAATCATTCCTCAAGCGATCCATGTTTGGTCCCAGACTTGTTGAAAACGTTATGGTATATAGACAGAAGGTAGAGAGCCTTCTCGCAGATGAGTCCACGCACCCCAATGTTTGAGTATGTTCGACATCTCGCAAGGCTCCGATCGTCATTCTTCCGTGGCCTGCTCGTATTGCTCGGCCTGAGCGTTAGTTTACAAATCTGCGCCCCTGCATTCGTGTCGGCATCCCATGGGCCTCTGCCCGGAGACTTCGCCCACTCGACCGTCAATGAAAATTTCGTTTCGCACGTGCTCAACGGGAGCCGAGACGATTTAGAGTGCTGTGTGCTTGCCGCTCAACACGCCGACCGCGGACAAATTCTTCCAGTAACCGTTTCTACCGACCCCGACTACAGGCCCACAGTGTCGCGGGCAGTCGTTGCCTTCGCTACAATAACGTCGAACGTAGACAAGCTCTTCGAACCTAACGCGCTATCGGCGTCCGCGATGGCGCGCGTACCCATCTACCTCTCCACCAGACGCCTTCGAAATTAATTCCGGCCTTTCAGCGTGGGTTGCTTCGTATGCAGAAGCAATCCGCGTCGGCGATCGTGGTTTCTGAACAGACTATCTCCTGGTGCGCATGATGCACCGACGTTCTCCGTAAAAGCGCTTAGTTCAGAAGACGATACCTTATGGTGGACCGCTCGTGATACGCGGCTCAGTTAGCAAGATTTTTGAGATGGAAATTTTTCAGGTTCAAGGGGGTGCTCGCAGCGCGGATGGATCCGTGGACTCTCATCGAAGACGCTTCCTGGTAACAAGCACCACCATCGTTGGCGGAATTGGCGCGGGGCTGGTCGCTGTGCCGTTTCTGTTTTCTTTAAAGCCCAGCGAACGTGCTCTTGCGGCGGCCGCACCGATCGTCGTGGATGTAAGCAAGCTCGAGCCTGGGCAACAAATCACCGTTGAATGGCGCCGGAAGCCAGTCTGGCTGCTCAGACGCACGCCCGAAATTCTCGCCACGTTGGAGACGCTAACCGACGAGCTGCGCGATCCCGAGTCAAGGGCGGAAAGCCAGCAGCCCACGTATGCGCGCAACGACTATCGTTCAATTCGACCGGAATATTTAGTCGTGGTTGCGCTTTGCACTCATCTTGGCTGTGTGCCGTCCTTTCGTCCGGATATCGCCCCGGCGGATCTCGGCGCGGACTGGCGCGGGGGTTATTTTTGCCCTTGCCACGGATCCCGCTTCGACTTTGCAGGCCGCGTATTCAAGGGGGTGCCGGCACCGACCAATCTTCTGGTTCCACCGCACCGGTATGTTTCGGATCAGTTGATCCAGATCGGCGTGGATGCGACTCAGGGATGAAGAGAAACGAATTCGGCCGGAAACAGGTGATGCCATTTTGAAAACTTCGAAAGGAACCCAGGTAATGGACCAAGCGCACGCACATCATGACCACGGGCATGTTGGCAAGGGGTCGACCTTAGAGCTTCGCGATCCGGTCTGCGGCATGTCCGTAACTGCTGAGTCGAAGCACGCTCATCTCCATGAAGGCGAGGCCTACTACTTCTGCTGCACCGGCTGCATGGAAAAATTCCGCGCCGCGCCCGAGCATTATGTCGGAGGCGGGGTCAAGCCCATGCCGAAGGCACAATCGGCCGGTGAAGCGGCCGCCTACATCTGCCCGATGTGTACGGAGGTGCGCGAGGACGTCCCGGGGGCATGTCCGAGTTGCGGTATGGCACTGGAGCCTGAAATGCCAACGGCTTTGCCTACCAAGGTGCAATACACTTGCCCGATGCACCCGGAAATCGTCCGCGACGAGCCGGGTGAGTGCCCCAAGTGCGGCATGGCGCTCGAGCCGGTGACGGTAACGCTGGAAGAGGAAGAGAATCCCGAACTTGCGGACTTTACCCGCCGTTTCTGGGTGAGTGTGATTCTGTCCGTGCCCCTGGTGATCATCGCTATGGGCGATGTGGTGGGACTAACGTTCGACTGGCTAGCGACGCCTCGTACGCTTGGCTGGATCGAGCTTGCGCTGGCAACACCCGTAGTGCTTTGGGGCGGATGGCCATTTTTCGTCCGCGGCTGGCAGTCGGTGGTCAACCGCAGCCTCAACATGTTTACCCTCATTGGACTGGGCACGGGTGTGGCCTACGCCTACAGCGTAGTGGCGACGGTGGTGCCCGGAATCTTCCCCGCGTCTTTTCGCGACGCGCATGGCGAGGTGGCGGTGTATTTCGAGGCGGCGGCGGTGATCGTGACCCTGGTGCTGCTCGGACAGGTGATGGAGCTTCGGGCCCGCCAGCGCACGGGTGCCGCCATCAAGGCGCTGCTCGGCCTTACCCCGAAGACTGCCCGGCGCATCGAGGCCGATGGCTCCGAAGCTGACGTGCCGCTGGAACTGGTGCAGGTCGGCGACCGGCTGCGGGTGAGGCCGGGCGAGAAGGTGCCGGTGGACGGCGTGGTGGTCGAGGGCATGAGCACAGTGGACGAGTCCATGCTGACGGGCGAGCCGATCCCGGTGGCGAAGGAGGCGGGCGACAAGGTAATCGGCGCCACCGTGAACGGCACCGGCGGTTTGACCATCGAGGCAAAACGGGTCGGTGCCGATACGCTGCTTTCGCAGATCGTGCAAATGGTGGCGGCGGCACAGCGAAGCCGCGCGCCCATCCAAAAGCTCGCTGATATCGTCGCCGGTTACTTTGTGCCGGTGGTGGTGGTTATTGCCATCATCACCTTCATTGTCTGGGGACTGGCAGGGCCCGCGCCGGCGATGGCCTACGCCATTATCAACGCGGTGGCGGTGTTGATCATCGCTTGTCCCTGTGCGCTGGGGCTTGCGACCCCGATGTCCATCATGACCGCCACGGGTATGGGCGCGAAGTTTGGCGTCCTTTTCAAGAACGCCGAAGCAATCGAGGTAATGCGCAAAGTCGACACCCTGGTGATGGACAAAACGGGAACGCTGACGGAAGGAAAGCCGAAACTCGTCAAAGTGGAGGCGTTGAATGGAGTCGACGAGACAATGTTGCTGAGGCTTGCGGCGACCCTCGAGCGTGGCAGCGAGCATCCGCTCGCGGCGGCGATTGTCGAGGGCGCAAGCGAGCGGGGCGTTGAGCTCGGCAAAGCGGAGTCGTTCGAGTCCGTAACCGGCAAGGGCGTGACCGGTGAGGTGGACGGCTCACGTGTTGCGCTTGGCAATGCGCGACTGCTCGAAACTCTGAAAGTATCTCCCGGCGCGCTCGCGGCACGGGCCGAGGCGCTACGCCAAGAAGGCCAGACGGTGATGTTAGTCGCCGTTGACCGCAAGGCGGCAGGTCTGGTGAGCGTAGCCGATCCCATCAAGGAAACGACGCAAGTTGCCATCAATGCGTTGCATGAAGATGGGGTGCAAATCGTGATGCTCACCGGGGACAGCGCGACCACCGCTAAGGCGGTGGCGCGCAAGCTTGGCCTGGACGAGGTCGTTGCCGGCGTGCTGCCCGATCAGAAGGCGGAGATGGTCAAGCGGCTACAAAGCGAGGGCCGCATCGTGGGCATGGCTGGCGATGGCGTTAACGACGCACCCGCGCTAGCGCAGGCCCAGGTCGGAATCGCCATGGGTACAGGCACCGACGTGGCCATGGAGAGCGCCGGTGTGACGCTCGTAAAGGGCGACCTGCGCGGGCTCGTGCGGGCTCGGCGACTGAGCCGCGCGGCCATGCGCAACATCCGTCAAAACCTGTTTTTTGCCTTTGTCTACAACGCCGTCGGCGTACCCGTGGCGGCCGGGGTGCTGTATCCCGCGTTCGGGATTTTACTGAGCCCGATCATCGCCGCGGCGGCGATGAGCTTCAGCTCGGTCTCGGTCGTAATGAACGCGCTACGACTCAATCGCGTCAAGCTATGAACCGGGCCGCGATGTCCCAGGAGTGAGAGTCATGAGCAAGAATGCAATTCCATGGTGGCAAAAAAAGACGAACTTGGCACTCGCCGTGTTCCTTCTCGCCGCCGGCTACTTCCTGATCACTGAGCATCGTGCTCACGTGATTCAATGGCTACCGTGGGTGCTCATTCTCGGCTGCGTTTTCATGCATCTGTTCATGCACAGCGGTCACGGTCACGACAACTCAAAAAGCAGAAGGCGGACGACAAAGGAGTTGAACTAGGACCGGATGTGTGGAAAACGGATTAACCACAATAACGTGCACATGGCGATCGCGTACAGAGGCTAGGACTACCCGCTCTGCTGTCCCGTGTGCCAGTCGGAGTTTGAGAAGGATCCGTAGAAGCAACCGCGGTGATCGGCTCACGGTTGGCTGCCGCACGGCGGTAGGGATCCATCGGCGCGATTCGGTTCAAGCGGGTTATTGATTTACGATTTGATTTCTAACAGGAGAATCTCATGACTGGAAATTTGAAAGCGATGCCGTTTGCAGTCGTGCTCGCCGTCGTTCCGGGAGCGGTGATTGCGGACAGCGATGCGGCCGAGATTCAGGCGCTCAAGGTTCAGATCGAGGCCCTTCAGGCACGGGTCAAGGCACTGGAAGCGCAGCAGACTTTCACCAGCTTTATGCCGAATTTGGCGGAAAGATTTCATGTCATGCACCGTGCCGGCGAAGCGAGCGACTGGGCGGTAGCCTCTCACGAGTTGGAGGAGATGAAACGAATTACTGCGCTATCTCCAACAATCGACAAGGAGAAGGGCCAGCTTATGCAGGCCATGATGGGGACGAGCTACGCCGCGCTGGAGGAGGCGATAGAGCACGGGAATCATGAGAAGTTTGAGAAAGCGCTCGAACAGACCATCAGCACCTGTAATTCTTGCCACGTCGCGACCGGCAGCGAGTTCGTTGAGGTGACCCTGAATGCGAGGGAATCTCTCAGCATGAGGCACCCTCATCGCTTCATGCGCCGGGAGATGCCTAGCGGCCATACTCATGGTCATGGCGCAGCGGCCAGCATGGGCGGCATGATGGAGGAGACCGGGTCTATGGAGAAGGGCGGTCACGACGACAGCGGCAAGGCACCGCACAAGGACGAGAAACCTCACGACGACACCGGTATGCCTGCGCACAAGCACAACTGAATGCGTACCACTTGGGAATTGGAGCGGACAGCAACTTATTTTGAACGGAGCAACGAAAATGTACGGTTTTTCTCTGACCTATCCCGGAACCCTCGACCAGGCCATTGCAGCATCGACCGAGGCTCTAGCCGCCGAGGGCTTCGGCATTCTCACCGAGATCGACGTGGACCAGACGTTGCGATCAAAGATTGGAGTGGAAATGCGCCCTTACAAAATATTGGGGGCGTGCAATCCATCCCTTGCCCATCGGGCCCTCGAGGCCGACCCCGACATCGGCCTGCTGCTACCCTGCAACGTCGTCGTGCGCGAGGAGGCGGAGGGAACAATCACGGTTGCCTTCATGGATCCGGAAGCCGTTCTCGCGCTCACCGACGACGAGGCGGTCGCCGAACTCTCCCGCGAGGTGCGCGAGCGTTTGCAGCGCGTGTACACGGTGCTCACCGCCCGAAGCGCGGCATAAGGCGCCCGACCGTCATGGTAAATCAGTGGCTCGTGCCAGTTTTGCTCGGAACCGCTTTTGTCGCGGGTTGCGATATGGGCCCCGGCATGATCATGAGAGGGGAAGGGGGGTCGGCGAGCTACACGAGCAATGGTGAACGCATTTATCTCACCGGAGCCAGCGAATCTGGCAGCACGATCACCTCCACTGGAAGGGGCATTCACCAGCGCATGATGGGTGGTGGCTGTGCCGCTTGCCATGGGTCGGATCGCCAAGGTCGCCGGTTGATGCCCCAATTCTGGAAGATAGCACCGCCGCTTACACGTGACTCGCTGTTTGAGACCCACGACGACGGGGACGGTCACGGCGGGCATCAGCGGTACGCCGATGAAAGCCTGCGGCAAGCAGTTTTCTGGGGTATTGACCCGGCGGGAATGCCCCTTGACGACAATATGCCTCGCTGGTCAATGAGCGAATCCGACTGGCAGGACCTGCTCGAGTATCTGCGAAGTTAATAGCGTTTTACGATTGAAATTGAGGTCGACGAAGATGAACAAATTCTTGGTAGAAATAATGATCCCCCTATTAACGCTGGGAGTAGCGACGCCGGTATCCGCGGCGCCGAGTGTGTACATACCGCTCGGAGACGCGAACCGGGTGCAGGTAATCGATGCGGCCATCGATCGCGTCACCGGCGTGGTGGAAGACGTTGGCAACGCTCACGGTCTTGCCATCACGCCGGATGGGCGTTACCTGGTGGCGGGCTCCTACAGCGAACTGCCTTCGGGAATGGAGGACGCATTGCCTCGTCCTGAGGGCGTGTCAGAGGCGGAGCACGAGAAGCATCACGCCAGGCCGCAGCCATCCGTTCCGGTTCTGGTGGGAACGAGCTACGTGTCCGTCGCCGATACGGGCACTAGAAAGGTCTTCCGCCGCATCGCCGTCCGCGGTGCGGTGCACCACGTGGCCGTGTCGCCCGACGGGCGATTTGCGGTCACTACCCACCCGGGCGCGGGCGGCATCAGCGTTATCGGGATTGACGCGTTTGCGGTCATCCGCACTATTTCAACCGGCCTTGCACCGAACTACGCCGTATTTTCCGCCGATGGACGGAGCCTGTTTGTCTCCAACGCGGGCGACAATACGGTTAGCGAGGTCGCGGTGGGATCCTGGAAGGTAATACGAAACATCGCCACCGGCGGCTCGCCGGAGCATGTGGTGCTTTCCAAGGACAGCGGCACGCTCTACGTCAACAACGTCGCCGACGGCACCGTTTCGGTCATTCCCGTGGGAGAAGGGCGAGTGACACGCGCCTTTGAGGTGGGCAGCGTGCCCCATGGAATCGATATCTCGGATGACGGCCGCACGCTGTTCGCGAGCAGCAAAGGCGACGGCAAGCTTGTCGCGATCGATCTCACGACCAGCAACGTCCGGACGCTCGCACTCGCTCCGGCGCCGTATCATGTAACCACGGTGAGGGGCAGCGGCAAGATCTATGTCTCCAGCCGCGCCGAAAACCGGATCTGGGTCGTCGACCAGAATACTTTGCTGGTAAAAGGTGAGGTGGAGATCGGCGGGATCGGACATCAGATGGCGGTGGCCGCACGATAGAAAGCTTCTCCGCCATCCATCGACTTGAAACTCGGTGAATTAGCCGCGGGCCTAAAACTTAGAGGGCGGCAGAGCTTCAAATGTGATGGTTTGGACTATCGGGCGGTCGGGCCAGGGGTGAATTCTGGTGAATTGAACATTTCCCAAAATTTGAGATCGCAAGCGTCCATTACAAAGCTATTGCTGCGAGCGGCGGTAGTAGTCCTGGTCGTTACGGGTGTGTTTCTCGTGTTCCACGTCTATTCAGGGATCCGGGTCACCGACTCGATGGCCATTCGGCGAAGCGTGGAGGCGGTCGGGGCCGCCGGGCCTCTCCTCATCATTACACTCATAGCGATGGCTATCGTGATGACTCCGGTTCCGAGCGCGCCGGTCGCACTGGCGGCCGGCGCGGCCTACGGTCACCTATGGGGCACCCTCTACGTCGCACTGGGCGCTGAGATAGGTGCACTGACGGCATTTGGAATCGCCCGTTTTGTCGGCTATGAAGCATTAATGGCACGTTTCGGTACCCGTATCGCTTCGGTACACCTGCTTGGCTCACAAACCGGGCTCATGTGGACTGTTTTCGCCACACGGCTCGTGCCGTTCATCTCGTTCGACATCGTAAGCTATGCGGCCGGCCTTACGCCGCTCACTGCCTGGCGGTTCGCCCTGGCGACGATGCTCGGAATTGTTCCCGCGAGCTTTGCTCTCGCACATTTCGGCACCGAAATCACCTCTTCTAATCCCACGCGCGTCTTAGTTGCGGTCTTGGCACTTGGCGTCTTTACCGGCGCGCCGTTAATTCTCGTCGCCATCAGGCGGCGGAAAGCGCGCCCGCGCACAGGCCCCGAAATCTGACGATAATCTTGCGCCATCTAGGAATTCGATCTGGATCGGCTGCATGTCTACAATCGAAATGCGAGTGAAGAAAGACTGAGCAGAAATCGTTGCGAGGCATGCCATAGAAAGGAGCGGCAGTAAGATGAGCAGGTAGCGCAGAGGAATGCTGGCTTGAAGGAGCAGTACGTCTGGTTCGTGTGGGCTTTGGCCTTCTTGATCCCCTGGTGGGCGCTGTAATCCGGTTTCCTGTCTCAGCGGCGTCCCATGCTATGGGCGAGTGTATTTCCGCGCCTTTTGGATTGACCGAGCCGCTGTTAGTACCTGAGTACCGGACGCCGCCGACTCTATTCGATTTGGCGATGAAAACGGATTTCGATAGCAAGAGCCTGATCTTCTGCTTCTGCTTCGGCGTCGTTGGGGCGGTGTTTTACAACGTGCTGCCAGGAGCCCGGCTGGCGGCAGTCGGGGATTCGGAAAGATGCAAGCCGCTGAACTGCCACCATTACGTAGCACTCCTGTCGCCCTTCGTGGTCTTCCCGCCGTTGTATTTTCTGCCCTGGAATTCGATCTACCCCGGCGTCACGGCCATGGTCGTGGGGGCCTTCGCCAACGTCCTTTGCCGGCCGGATCTGAAATTCAAGACCGGACGGAATCCATGCTCCCGAGCGCGTCGTGTAATGGCTTTCGTTTGAATCTCGGCGCGTAAACCGAAGGCAGGCAATCGGATGAACCGCGGTTCGCCAGGAAGGCTCTTAATTAGCCCGCTGCGGCTTCCTGTACGGGCGATTGGTTTGAAGCTCTCAGTTTGACGAGCTGCTCCAGCAGCGGTTTGCCCGCGGGCTTGCCGGAGAAGGCGTCCAAAAACACGCGTCCGCTGGCCTGATCAAAGTTGTAAAGCCGCTCTCTGGGCCAATCCTCGTCGCTAATAACTTTTATCGCGATCACAATGATCCGCGATCGTTTTCCGTGGTAGCCGATGGCGTCCGTAAGCACCATGGATTCCATGCGCTCCCACGGAATGAGCTGACCTCGTTCAAGGGCAATGCCGGCACGCATGTACTGTACGATCCCGTCGCCGGTCACTTCGAATATACGCGCGGGACGAATGAGCTGCTTGACACCAACGATGGAGGTGACGACGGAAACGACAAGCAGAACCCAGAGCGCGACCTCGAAAACGATAAGAAGGTCCTCGGGAAGTACGAGCTTGAAGAACAGGCCGTCCAGCGCGATGAGCAGCAGTCCGGCCCCGACGACCAGTACCGCGATCGCCACCACCGGACGCACGCAGACCGTTAACAAGGCAGTCGACCCACCGGTACTCAAAATTTCAATCCTAGTTCTGCGAAATTGTCCGACACGTATTTCCACCAATAACGTACGCCCAAAATAATAATAGACATGCCCGCCAGGGTTACCAGGGAATCTGTCACCCGCCGTCACCGAGGTCGCACTGCATAGACGCTCGCAGCGCGGCGATGGTGACGTCCAGGTAGAAGGCTGATTAAGTTGCTCGCGCCAGGGCCGCGGCCGTCGGTTGCAAACGGAGCAGGCGGACGTAGACCGCCAGGTGGGGGGTCCCGGCAGCGCTAGCCGGGCGCTCTACGCGTGTTGCGGCCAGAGACGTAGCAGCCGGCAGCCGGCGATCACAGGGATGGGCCGAGAATCAACCGTCCAGCTGCCGTGAACTGAAACACGGGATTCGACCTTGGTTGTTTCTGCGGAACTGCAGGTCGTCGCGCTGCGGCGCGAGGTGGCGTCAGTGCGGACGCCGCTCGCTACGCTTCAGGGTCGCGACGAGCCATGCGGTAACGGCACCGGCGAGAAATACGAAGAACAACATGAGAGCGCGCGGCATCTGTAGCGTCCAGAGCAAGAAATTCACCTGCACCGTTTCCAGGTTCTGAACCACGAAAATGAGGGCAACAATGCCTATGGCGTAAGCGACGATAAGTTTGATGTTCATGGGTGTTACGGCATTTTATTCAGAGTTGGGTGATTTCGATCCCGGACTGTTCGACGAATTCATACCACGGTCAAGTCCCTCGGGTATTCGGTAACGCACTCGCCGCCCCCTTCGGTGACGATGATGGTGTCGCCAACCCGGGCGCCGAATTCCCCCGGCAAGGTAATGCCGCCGTCCACGGCGAACACCATGCCCGGCTCGAGCACGGTTTTGTCCCCCGCCTTGAGTTCCGGCTTTTCCAGCGAGGAATAGCCAATGGCGCGCCCGGTGCGGTACGCGTTGTCGAATCCGTGTTTGCGATACACCTCGAGCGCCTCGAAGTGAACCTCTTCGGCGGTGACACCCGGGCGTATTGCGCTGACGGCGGCGCGCTGCGCCTCCACCGCGGCCTCGTACGTGCGCGCCTGCCGCTCGCTGACGTCGCCTACGAAGTATTCCCGGTCGTAGCCGAGCTTCAGCTGCTTGAAGTGGGCGATGCAGCAAAAGCACATGTAAACGGGATCGCCCCGTTTGAGCCGTCGCACCGTGGGATGCCGGTGGGTCATGCTGGTGAAATGAGCGGAATTCAGAACCTGCAGGTTATGAATTACCGGTGTCATGAAAGAGTCGGGGTCCTCGGCGCTGATGATTTCGGCGGCCTTGCGGGTGCCGGCATTCATGCAAGCGAGGCACACCTCGTACTCGGGCACGCCCTCGGCAATGGCATTTTTGCCCGCGTCTCCCATGGCGACCGCGACCTGTCCTGCCTGGCGAACCTGCCCAAGCTCTGGCGCCGACTTGACCATGCGTAGCAACGACAGCGCCGGACCGAGGTCAACGAGCCGGCGGGCGTGCAGATGCTGGCGCAGGAATTCCGTCACCATCGGCGGACAGCGAAAGCGCTCGAAGCCAACTTGCCCCTTTGACTTATTCAGGATTTCGAGCAGCAGATCTCGCCATTCGCCGCCGACGCCGTCGGAATAGCCGCGCACGTCGTCGACCCAGGTGAGCGCCCGCGCCATCTCGGTTTCCATCTCAGCGGTGATGATGGTGGCTTCGCCGGATCGGGTGACCGCGGCGATGGTGGGCCTGCCGAACTCAACGCCCAGATCGCCCCAGTAGGCGGTGAAGTAATAGACGGTGTCCGGGTGGGCCAGCAGCGCCAGGTCGAGGTTTTGGTCCTCGAGTTGCTGATGAAGTCTTGCCGTGCGCTTCCGGAATAGGTTGCTCATGTACTCGATCTCTTTTAGTGATTAAATGATGCCTGGCAGCGGTTTTGGATTGTCGGCTTCGGAGGCCCAGGACGTATGAGCGAGCTCCCCGAGCAGAAACTTTACATCGACGGAGGCTACGTCGAAGCGCGAAGCGGGGAAAGCTTTGAAACGCTCAACCCGGCCACCGGCGGCGTTATCTGCACGGTCCAGCAGGCGGGGCTCGAGGACGTGGAACTGGCGGTTGAGAGCGCGCGCCGCGGCCTCCGGGTCTGGTCGGCCATGAGCGGGGCAGAGCGCGGCCGGGTTCTCAACCGTGCCGCCGCGCTGTTGCGCGAGCGCAACGACGAGCTGGCCCGGCTGGAAGTTCTGGACAGCGGCAAGCCGATCCAGGAAGCGGTTGCGGTGGACGTGCTTTCGGGCGCGGACTGCATCGAGTATTTCGCCGGTCTCGCCGCCGGGATCCATGGTCAGCACTTCGATCTCGGCGGCGCCTTCGCCTACACACGCCGCGAGCCGCTTGGGGTGTGCGCGGGAATTGGCGCCTGGAACTATCCGCTTCAAATCGCCTGCTGGAAATCAGGTCCGGCCCTCGCCTGCGGCAACGCCATGATCTTCAAGCCGGCGGAACTCACCCCGCTGAGCGCTGCCAAGCTGGCCGAGATCTACACCGAGGCCGGGGTCCCGAATGGCGTCTTCAACGTGGTTCAGGGAGACGGGCGCGCGGGACAGCTCTTGAGCCGGCATCCCGGGATCGCCAAGGTGTCGCTCACCGGCGAGGTGGGCACCGGCAAGCGGGTCATGGCGGATGCCGCCCAGACCCTCAAGCAGGTCACCTTGGAACTCGGCGGAAAGTCTCCACTGATTATTTTCGCCGACTCCGACATCGACAACGCGGTTTCGGCGGCAATGATGGCGAACTTTTACACCCAGGGCGAGATCTGCTCCAACGGCACCCGGGTGTTCATCGAAAAGCGTATCCACAACCAATTTATCGACGCGCTGCTCGCGCGCACGCGAAAATTGCGCATTGGCGATCCCATGGATCCCGAGACCCACGTGGGCGCCTTGATTTCGAAGCAGCACATGCGAAAGGTGCTGGAATACATCGAAGCGGGCAAGGCCGCGGGGGCGCAGCTGCTTTGCGGCGGTGGCCGGCCCGACGATCCCGCGCTGGCGCGCGGTAATTTCGTCGAGCCCGCCGTATTCGATGCCTGCCGCGATGAGATGAAGTTCGTCAAGGAAGAGATTTTCGGACCGGTGATGGCGGTGCTCACCTTTGACAACGAGGACGAAGTCGTCGCCCGGGCCAACGACACTGACTTTGGGCTTGCCGCCGGCGTGTTTACCCGCGACCTTCCGCGTGCTCATCGCGTGGTCGCGAAACTGCAGGCCGGGATCTGCTGGATCAACAACTACAACATTACCCCCATCGAGATCCCCTTTGGCGGTTACAAACAGTCGGGGATCGGACGCGAGAACAGCCATGCCGCCATCGAACACTACACCCAGCTCAAAAGTGTGTATGTGGAGACGGGGGACGTGGACTGTCCGTATTCGTGACGCGTAATGCGTAACGCGAAAAGAGGCACGACGTATTGACGAGCCACCCGGGCCGATTACGCTCTTCGCATCACGCATCACGCATCACGCATCACGCATCACGCATCACGCATCACGCGATGAAACAACTCCACCGCCCAGATCTCTTCGGCTGGTCTGTATTCAATCCGGACCGCAACATCGATTTTCACAGTGTCGTTTGGGTGCGCGACGAGGGTAACGTGGCCATCGACCCGCTGCCTTTGAGCGAACATGACCGTGCGCATCTGGACAGTGTCGGCGGGGCCGCATTTATCGTCGTTACCAACTCCGACCATATCCGTGACGCGGCCCGGCTGGCTGAAGACACTGGCGCCGAGCTGCTGGGGCCAGCGCAAGAACAGGACGATTTTCCGCTCGAGTGCGCGCGCTGGGTCGAAGACGGCGACATGATCGTCAAAGGCATGAACGCCTATGCGCTGCAAGGTTCCAAGACGCCGGGGGAACTTGCGCTTGTGCTCGAAGGCAACACCCTTATCACCGGCGATCTAATCCGCGCCCACGAAGGCGGCCGGCTGCGGCTGATTCCGGAGGCGAAACTCAAGAACATGTCGCTCGCTATCGAATCCGTCAGACGCATCGCCGCCATGGGGCCGTTCTCAGCGGTGCTGCCCGGCGACGGCTGGCCCGTGTTCAGGGACGCGCAAAAGGTATTGGACGAATTGGTGGCGAGCCTCCGTGCGTGACACGTCCGCAATCGAAGCCCGCTGTAAGAACGGCCCCATGGCGCGCTACAACCGGTGGATGAACCAGCGCGTTTACGCCTGCTGCGCCGATCTCTCCCACGAGGAGCTCAAGAAAGACCGCGCTGCGTTCTTCAGATCCATTCACGGCACGCTGAATCACATTATCCTCGGCGACTTAATCTGGTTGGGACGCTTCACAGGCGAACCGTTTACCGCTTTCTCCGGCTTGGATGACGAGCTCTACCCGGACTTCGACGCCTTGCGAAAGGCCCGAACGCGCGTGGACGCCGAAATCCTCGAGTTCATTGACGCTCTCGACGAGTCCGATATCGCCGGCGATCTGCGCTACACCACGGTGATAAATCCCGCCCCCCGCGTTTCCCCCTTCTGGTTCGCGCTGATGCACTTTTTCAACCACCAGACCCACCATCGCGGCCAGGTGACGACGCTTTTGTCTCAGGTCGGGATCGATCCAGGGGTGACCGATCTCATGTGGCTGCCGGACGTGCCGTTCGGGCTAAAGCGAAAGTGAGCTATCGCGCTTGCAATGCGAACACGCATTGGATAGCTTCGCAGAGTGCGATTTCGTAATTCGTTGCGTTCTCAACGGGTTGTTTCTAAAGCAGATTTTGCGACGCCGGACGGTAAGCAGCTGGCGTCGGAGGGTGATCAGATGAGCGCAGTTCCCGAGGAGTTTCTAAGCCGCACGGCCAAGGTGGACCCGGAGTCGGTGCAGCCGTTCCCAAACTCGCGCAAGGTTTATATCAACGGTAGCCGTCCGGACCTGCGCGTGCCCATGCGCGAAATCTCACTGGCCGACACCCACGCGAGCGGCAGGGTGGAGAAGAATCCCCCGATCTACGTTTACGACACTTCCGGACCGTACACCGATCCGAATGCCCGCATTGACCTGCGCCAGGGCCTGCAGCCGCTGCGGGAAGCCTGGATCGACGAGCGCGGCGATACGGAACGCTTGCTCGACGTCAGCTCCGAATACGGGCGCGCGCAAAACACCGATCCGAAGCTCGCGCATCTGCGCTTTGCCCACATCAAGCCGCCTCGAAGGGCCAGGGCGCGCGCCAACGTTACCCAGATGCATTACGCCCGCCGCGGCATCATCACCCCGGAGATGGAGTTCATCGCCATTCGCGAGAACATGAAGCTGGACGCTTACCGAGAAGAAGAGCGCAAGCGGCGTCACCCCGGAATCGGTTTCGGCGCTAATTTGCCGCAGGCGATTACACCGGAGTTCGTTCGTGACGAGGTGGCCGCGGGACGAGCCATCATTCCCTCGAACATCAACCACCCAGAATCCGAGCCCATGATAATCGGGCGAAACTTCCTGGTGAAAGTGAATGCCAACATCGGCAACTCAGCGGTCACATCCAGCATCGAGGAAGAGGTAGAAAAAATGACCTGGGCGACCCGTTGGGGTGCAGACACGGTGATGGACCTCTCTACCGGAAAGCACATCCACGAAACCCGCGAGTGGATTATTCGCAACAGTCCGGTGCCCATCGGCACCGTGCCTATCTACCAGGCGCTGGAAAAAGTCGACGGCGGAGCCGAGGATCTCACCTGGGAGCTTTTCCGCGACACGCTCATCGAGCAGGCAGAGCAGGGTGTAGACTATTTCACCATCCACGCCGGCGTGCGACTGCCGTATGTTCCGCTTACGGCGAACCGGCTCACCGGGATCGTCTCCCGTGGCGGCTCCATTATGGCCAAGTGGTGTCTCACGCATCACAAGGAGAGCTTTCTCTACGAAAATTTCGAGGAAATCTGCGACATCATGAAGGCCTACGATGTGGCGTTCTCGCTCGGTGACGGCCTGCGGCCGGGCTCACTCGCCGACGCCAACGACAGGGCCCAGTTCGCGGAGCTCAAGACCCTGGGCGAGCTGACGCAGATCGCTTGGAAGCACGACGTGCAGGTGATGATCGAGGGCCCCGGCCACATTCCGATGCACATGGTTAAGGAGAACGTGGACAAGGAACTGGTCGATTGTTACGAGGCGCCGTTTTATACCCTGGGACCGCTGGTCACCGATATTGCGCCGGGCTACGACCACATTACCTCGGGTATCGGCGCCGCCATGATCGGCTGGTTCGGTACCGCCATGCTCTGTTACGTGACGCCCAAGGAGCACCTCGGATTGCCGGATCGTGACGACGTCAAGACCGGCATCGTCACCTACAAGATCGCCGCCCATGCGGCGGACCTGGCCAAGGGACATCCTTCGGCACAAATCAGGGACAACGCCCTGTCGAAAGCGCGCTTCGAGTTTCGCTGGGAAGACCAATTCAACCTGGCGCTTGATCCGGACACCGCCCGGGATTTCCACGACCAGACGCTGCCCAAAGAGGGCCACAAGCTCGCCCACTTCTGCTCCATGTGCGGGCCGAAGTTCTGCTCCATGAAGATCACCCAGGACGTTCGCGACTACGCCGCATCACATGGCATCGACAACGTCGAGGTGGCGCTGGAAACCGGCCTGCGGGAGAAGGCCGAGGAGTTCAAGCAGAGCGGCGGTGAGGTGTATCAAGACGTATAACGGTGACGCGTAGCGTGACAAGAGGTGATGCGTATCGAGTAACGCGTGATGGGTGACGCGTAACGCGAACAGAGGCATAGCGTATTGACAAACCGCTGAGGCCTATTACGCTCATCGCATCACGCATCACGCATCACGCATCACGCATCACGCATCACGCATCACGCATCACGCATCACGCATCACGCATCACGCATCACGCATCACGCATCACACAATGAAAAGCGTCTCTTTCACCCGCATGGCGGACGGCACCCGCGAGGAATACCAGTTTCTCGAGCGGCAGTGGTCGCCGTCGCGCGGCCAGCTGGCCGACAACGTGCTGGGCCTGCTGGTGCGGCTCGAAGGTCCTACCTTCGGCTACCCGATCGATCGCTACCAGCATTCTCTGCAGACAGCGACCCGCGCCCTGCGCGACGGGGCCGACGAGGAAACCGTGGTCTGCGCGCTGCTGCACGACATCGGCGACACTTTGGCGCCGGAAAACCACGGCGCGCTGACGGCGGAGATCCTCAAGCCTTACGTCAGCGCGGAAAACTACTGGGTGGTGGCCCATCATCCTGTATTCCAGGGCTATTACTTCTGGCACCATCTGGACAAGGATCGCAACGCGCGCGATCGCTATGCCGGTCATCCCTTCTATGACGCATGCGCACGATTTTGCGAGCGCTGGGACCAGGAATCCTTCGACCCCGATTACGACACCGTAGGCTTGGAATTCTTCGAACCTATGGTGCGGCGTCTATTCGATCGCGAGCCCTGGACGCGTCCCGGAACTGAGCGGGAATAACGCATCGAGAGAACTACCGCGGACTCCAACACCCGGCGGGCAATGGATAACGCCTTAAGGGTGAGTTTTGCGTGAGCGAAGCCCAACGGCGGGTGCGCCGGGCGCAGCAACGAATTGAATGAGAAACCCGTCTACTGGATTTCGCTCCCCGCTTTCGCGGGGACTAGCTTCGCGGGAATGACAAAAGAAAATACCCATGCTCTGTTCACCATTATTGCTCGGTTTATTTTGCTGCGCACGGCACAGCGTTGGGTGAGATTAAGGAGGTCGTAAAGCTCGTCTGAGCTTGAAAAGCTTGTTTAGCCGGTTACGCTCCTTGCATCACGCATCACGCATCACGCATCACGCATCACGCATCACGCATCACGCATCACGCATCACGCATCACGCATCACTCTGTCGCCACTTCATTCAGAGCCCAGTCGTAGCGGTATCCGCCGAGACGGCTAAAGCCGTCAAGCTTCTGCCTTAATGCCGGCTCGGCGTAGCGGCGAAGATGCTCCAGAACCTCTTGGTCCGAGTCTCCAAAGTCCGACTTGAACCAGTCGTAGATCTTTGACGCCACCGCCTTGCCATCGATAATCGCCACGCCGCGGGAATGATTCACGTACTCCCGCGCGCCTTGCTCCAGCAGCATCTCGGAGTTTTGAGCCGAAAACGCGATCGGCATTAGATTGGGACAACCGATGGAGGCACAGTTCACCGCGTAGTGAATACGGGCGTCCTTCCATATGGGACGCAGGATACGGTGCTCAATGTCGTTGAGGCTCAGATTCTCACCTTCAATGGCGACGAGCTTTTTGTCCCAGGGACCGAATGAGAACAGTCCAGGGGAGATGTCGATATCCCGAATGCTTGAAACCGGATAATGTTCCAGAACGACTTTCACCGTCAGCGCGTTGTAGAGGTTGATCCAGTAGGCTCTCTGTTCGGCGCGGCTGAGTTTGCTGATTGTGGTCGACGTCAGCATCGCGATGTATTCACTGAGGAGACGCCGGTCCGCTTGCTGAACGTCCGCATAGCGCATCCGGTTGACGCCATCGTCAGATTTTTCCAGGTAACGGCTCAATAATTTCGTCCACGCGGAGTGATCAATGGTGGTCGTGGAGGCCTCGTCGTGAGCGGTCCAGCGTTCCCAGAGCTCGGCTTTGGGCGCGGAAAACAGCGCGCTGGCCGGGCCGGTAACGAAAGTCAACAGCAGCAAGGCAATCGGAAGTCGTTGAACAGAGTATTGCAATGTCATCGAAGGAGAATACGTGCTTGCTGTCCGCCGAGCCCAAAATAACAGACCTGCGCGTTGGAGAAAGGTTGCATTGGCGAAGGCGGTCCGGGTCGAAGGAAGCCGGGTCGTGTTTGCAGTCCCCGGGTTTCCTGAGCGGCGGCGTCAATTCAATCGCGGGCGTGGGTGGAAGCGTTCAGGCGACGGCGTCCGCGGACCAGTATCTTTTTTCCGAGTACCGCCACCAGGTGCCGTTCCTCCAAGCTTTTCAGTACCCGACTCGCCATTTCCCGCGAGCAGCCCACGATGCGACCCAGCTCCTGGCGGGTGATCTCGATTTCGAATCCTTCTTTGGTTCGCACCCCATCGGGTTGCTCACAGAGGTCCAGCAAGGCGCCGGCAATGCGGCCCGACACATTCTTGAACGCCAGGTCACCCAGCTTGCGGCTGGTGTCCCGGAGGCGTAAAGACAGCTGGCACAGCATGGCGAACACGGCTTCTGGGGAGGTAACAAAGAGCTGTCGCAGTCTGTCGTAGCTGAGCTCGACGATCTCGGATTCCGTCCTCGCTCGTACCCATGCGCTTCGCTGACCCCGCTCGTCGAACATGCCGATTTCGCCGAAACATTCGTCTTGGTTCAGATACGCAAGCACGATTTCGTGACCGTCGTCATCCTCCAGCACCACCGCCACTGAGCCTTTGAGTATGTAGTAGACGGAGTCGGATTCGTCACCCGCGGCGATGATGTGCTCGTTGATCGAAAATACGCGGCGTTGGCAGCGGTCGAAGCACTGCGCCAGGGAAATTGTCTTTGTCGGGGGCATATCGGCGAGGGATCGGCGGCTACGGGTCGTGAACGCATTTCACGCTGGGTCGATTACTTTACTGCAAGCGATGTCGGCGGGGCATGTCGAGTGGAGGAAGCTGAAGGTAATAGCCCTTTTTCTGCAATGACTTTATGACCTCGGCGACGTTTGCGCGGGCGAGTTTTCTTCCGGAGTGGAGTTCCAGCTCCATTACCAAGTCTAGCCGACCCATTTTTCCGATCAGCGCCTTGGGTACGGCGTCGAAGCCGTTCTCGTCTGCCAGATAGAGATACATTTCTTCCCGGCGCGCACTCTTGTAAATCCAGCAGCGGCGGGGGGAAGAGTGAGCGCCCTTAACCTTTTCACTTTTGGTTTCTTTAGCCATCAGCTTCGCTTGATAATGACCGCTGTGCGGTCGTCGGCGGCCTGCGCTCCGGCACCGAAATCAGCAAGCGCCTTTCTTACTTCTAGCAGAATTCGTCCGCACGATTCGTCGCGGTGGTGTCTCATGATGCTCAGCATACGGTCCTCGCCGAAGCGGTCACGTCCGGCACCTTGGGACTCGAAAACGCCGTCGGAGAAGACGGCGAATATATCGCCCGGCTCGAGAATCAGCGGCGGACCCGTATGTATCTTCAGGTCTTCGTCAATGCCGAAAGGCGGCGCGTCGGCGTCGAGAAACTCGAATCGATCCTCCTTTGCGTGAAAATGAATCAGCGGCGCCTGGCCGGCGCTGAAGTAGGTCAATGTATGTTTGCGTGCGTCGAGTTCTCCTAGCCAGGCGGTGATAAAGCGGCCTCCGAAAAGATCGGCAGCGAGCTGAGCGTTGACGTGGCGGGCAATCATCGTCAGATCGGCGTCGATACGAACTGCCATGCGGAGCATTGCGCGCACCTGTACCGCCGTGAGCGCGGGCCCGATACCGTGTCCGGTGACGTCGGCGAGCAACAGCACGGCGCCCATTATGTCCTCATCTTCCCGGGCGGGAAGTCCTGCCGGAGAGCGGGCAATCACGTCGTAGGTATCGCCGCCCGTCTGCTGCGCAGGTTCGCTGAAGGCGTCGATGTCGAATCCGGGCAGTATCGGTAGCCGGTCCGGAAAGGTGTGCTGCTGGATCTTGCGCGCGATAGCGAGATCCCGTTCCAGTCGCATCAGCGATTGTAGACCGCTGCGCATGCGATCGTGCGCATCGGCCAGCTTTTGCACCTCCGCGACGCTGGTTTCAATCTGGCGCTGACCCTCCAGATTGCCGCGGCTGATGCGGTCGCTTTCCTCAACCAGCGCCTCGATCGGCCGGCTGTATCGACGGGACAGGGCGACAGCCTGCAGGATTGCCACCAGCAGAACCAGAACCACGATCATCACCACGTACGCGGCCAGAACGGAAAGCGGACCAAACAGATCCGCCTCCGGCACCACCACGGCGACGGATAGCGCGATATCCGGGGAAAGCGGAAACACGCGCGCCTGACCCCAGTAGGGCCGGCCCTCGCTTTTGAATCGCAGCGGAGACCTTAGCGGACCGATTCCGATCAGGGCCGCGACTGCGTTCTCGGCCAAAGCCCAGCCCAACTCGTCGGGGCGGCGGAGCAGCACACTTTCGGGTCTCCCGTCCTGGCTGCGAAGAAAGTTTCCGGGAGCGCCGATGATACGGCCGTCACTGGTCAGAAGTATGACGCCGCCGCCATCACTGACCCTCAGCGTCTGGATGAATTCAGAAATGCTCTTTAGCTGAAGATCGAAGGCGATCACGCGCACCCCGCTGCCGATGTCGGCCGCAATGGAGGAGGTGATCCCGGGGACGTCCCCAGGCAGCCGGTAGGGTGGCGACCAATAGGTGCTCTCGTTGTTGCCATTGATGGCCTCGGCGGCGGCCATGTACCAGGAACGCAGTCGCGGATCGTAGCCCGAGTCCTGCCAGCGGGAGTGCGCTTTTCCATTTTCGTCGAATTCGATCCAGCGAAGCCGCGATTTCCACGTTTCGGCGCGTGTTTCGCGCACGGCAAAACCTTCGCCACGCCGCGTGAGCAAATATTCGCGCCCGCGTTCGTCGGCCACGCGGACGGTAGTAATCTGCCGATATTGTGCCAGCAGGGGTTTGAACACTCGATCGAGCTTCGACCGGTCGAGATCGTCCAGTAGTCCGAGCTCGGCCCATCCTTTGGCAGAAAGCAAGGCCGCGGGCAGGGGATCGATAAAACCGCGGATGCGCGCCTCGGTCAAATGCAACGAGCTTTCGATGATGGAGCGCGACAGCGTCGAAATGAATTCACGGGTGCCGTAGAGCGTGACGCCAGAGATGCCGGCGACCATCAGCACGATGATCAGGACAAGGTTCCTGAGCAGGCTTTGACGGATTGAGACGGCGCGCAATCTGGGACTCCGGCAAAAACAGGCTACTGTTACTTTAGTCGTTCGAATACCCTTCGAGGGCCATAGGACCGCGCAATCCGCCCGCGGGCGCTATCTTTGGAACCTTGCCAGGACTGAATAGCGTGAGTTTACTTAGCCGCAAAAGCATGTGCTTCATCAATATCCGCCGCTGGTCGCGCAGCGCCGCGGTCCTCGCCCTGTCGCTGGTGTTATTGCTCGGAGCGTCGCCGGCGACCGCCAGCGAGGGGCCCTTCTGGAAAGTGACCGGGGCCGGCGGCACGGCCTACCTGCTTGGCTCGCTGCATTTCGGCACCGCTGAGATGTATCCACTGAGCGCTCCGGTCAACGCCGCGTTCGAGAGCGCCGACCGGCTAGTGGTCGAAATCGACCTCGGCGCTATGGATCCCGTCGCGATACTCCAGTGGATCAGCACCGAGGGCGCATATATGGACGGCACCACTCTTGCCGACCATGTCTCACCACAGGTCTGGACGGCGCTGCGCCAGCGCGCGCAGCAGTACGGCGTGCCTTTGGAGTTGCTGGCCGTTCAGCGACCGTGGCTGGCCGCATTTACTCTCACCGCAATGGCCCTGGGTCGCAAGGGGTTTCAGGAAGACCTGGGCGTCGACCGGCATTTTCTTTCGCGAGCCAGCGGGCGAATCCCGGTGGTCGAGCTGGAGGGGTTCGATTACCAGATGGGGCTGTTGGCTAATTTGTCGCCCGATGAGCAGGAGCGTTTTCTGCACGCTACGCTACGAGATCTTGACGCAGAATCGAACACCTTCGAAAACATTGTTGCCGCCTGGCAGCGTGGAGATGCCGCCGCGCTGGACGCGGAGATCAACGCCAGCTGGCGCAGCGAGCCCGACGCCGGCGACCTGTATGCGCGCCTGATAGAGAATCGCAACGCCGAGATGGCGAACAAAATTGATGCGCTACTGAAATCCGGAGGGGCCAGCTTCGTCGTCATCGGCGCGGCGCATATGGTGGGGGAGGGTGGTCTCGCCCAGAGGCTAAAGTCCCGCGGTTACCGGGTGGAGAAGCGTTGATTTGCCGGCACCATGGGTGACCCCCGACCATCCGGGCGTCGGCGTTCGCCAATTTGTCTGATTGAAGGAGTAGCGGGCAGGCCTGCTCCGAAGTAGGCGTCGTTCCGACTGTTCCGTCAGCCGGCCCTGGCGAGCACGGCGTGCAGAAGCACGTTACATCCCGCGGCGAGGTCGGAAGCTTCGGCGCTTTCTTCTTCGTTATGACTCAAGCCCCCGGCGCAGGGCACGAAGATCATACCGGTAGGCGTTACTTTGGAAAGGTGACACGCGTCGTGACCCGCGCCTGAGAGAATGTCCCGGCTGGGGTAACCCAGCGCTTTGCTGGCCTGTCGCACCGCGTCGACGCAGCCGGGGTCGAACATCACGGGTGGCGTGTGGGCGATCTGTTCGACGCTCGATTCCAGCCCGCGGCGTTCGGCAATTAGACTAAAAAGTACTCGAAAGCGATCCTCCATTTCCGTTATCGCTTCCGATCTGGGATGCCGAAGGTCCACGGTGAAGAAAACCCCGCCGGGTATGGTGTTGCGCGAGTTAGGAGACACATCGAGCTGGCCGACCGTGGCCACCGCGTCGGGAGCGGACTCGAACGCCAGAGCATCGATGGCGCTCACCATTTCAGCGGCACCGACCAGGGCGTTGCGGCGGCCCGGCATCGGGGTGGAGCCGGAGTGGGCGTCTTGCCCTCGCACGCTGACGTCGTACCAGCGTAGCCCCTGAACCCCGGTCACCGCGCCAATGACTTTTTGTTCCCTTTCCAGAATCGGTCCCTGCTCGATGTGGGCTTCGAAAAAAGCGTCAAAGATCCGTCCGCCGCAAGGCTCGCTACCGGCGTAGCCGATGCGCTCTAGTTCTTCACCCATGGTGTGTCCATCGACGTCGGCGCAAGCAAGGGCGAAATCTTCCTCGTAGCTGCCCGCGAACACGCCAGAGGCAATCATCGAGGGGGCAAAACGCGCGCCTTCCTCGTTGGTCCAGACCACGACTTCTAGCGGCGCTTCGGTCTCGATATCGTGATCGTTCAGGGTACGAATGACCTCGAGACCGGCCAGCACACCGTAAGCGCCGTCGAACTTTCCGCCGTGGGGCTGGGTATCCAGGTGGCTCCCGGTGGCGACCGGGGGCAGGTCCGGGTTGCGCCCGGCGCGGCGGGCAAAGATGTTACCCAGACGATCGACGCTGATGTCGCAACACGCTCTGCGACACCAGGAAACGAATAAGTCCCGAGCCGCCTTATCCTCGTCGCTGAGCGCGAGCCGGCAGCAGCCGCCTCTGGGCGTGGCGCCGATTCTTGCAAGCGCGGTTAGACTTTGCCACAGTCGCCCGCCGTCAATCCTGAGATTATTCAGCATCTTCGACTGGATCCCGGTTCTTTTGCCGTGTGCGAGCTTGAACGTGGACGCAGTCGAACCCAGATAACCGTACTGCGGCCTCGAGTTGCGGGTCGCTGCTTACGGTGGCACGAAAGAGCCGGCGGGAACGACGGGAGCAACGGGAGCAACGGGAGCAATGACACGATGGGCCTACTTGTAAATGGCAAATGGAAGGATCAGTGGTACGAGACCAAGAAATCCCGGGGCGCCTTCGTGCGGGAGGATTCGAAATTCCATCGCTGGATTACCCCCAACGGGGAACCAGGGCCTGGTGAGCGTCCAGCATTTCCGGCAGCACCCGATCGTTATCATCTTTACGTTTCCTACGCCTGTCCCTGGGCTCATCGAACGCTGATATTTCGCAAGCTGAAAAAGCTCGAGAACATCATCGGCGTTTCGGTCACGAAGCCCGAGATGCTCGAGAATGGCTGGGAATACCCGCCCAAGAGTAGCGCAACGGGCGAAGAGGTGAACGGATTTCGCTATCACTATCAGCTCTACACCACGGCCGATCCTGATTACACCGGCCGCGTGACCGTTCCGGTGCTGTGGGACAAGGTGAATCGAACCATTATAAACAATGAATCTGCGGAAATTATACGTATCTTCAACTCGAGCTTTTCGGCGTACACGGATGTGCGCACGGATTATTATCCGGCAGAACTTAGTGACGAGATCGATCGGATCAACGCGGAGGTGTACGAGAACGTCAATAACGGCGTCTACCGCTGTGGGTTCGCCACTTCTCAGAAAGCATACGAAGAGGCTTTCAAAGCCTTGTTTGCGACTCTGGATAAACTCGAGGCACGGCTCGAAAGACGGCGCTATCTCATCGGCGATCGGATTACCGAAGCAGACTGGCGTTTATTTACCACCTTGGTCCGATTCGACGTGGTCTATTACGGCCACTTCAAGGCCAATCTTCGACGGATTTCAGATTTCCCAAATCTTTCGAATTATCTGCGCGATCTCTATCAGCAGCCCGGTATCGCGGATACGGTTCACTTCGACCATATCAAACGGCACTATTATTACAGTCATGCAAGCGTCAACCCCACGCGCATCGTTCCGCTAGGGCCGGAGCTCGATCTCAATGCACCTCATAACAGGGAAGGCCTGAGCTGAGCGCTTCCCACGGCCTGCGGGATGAGGCGCCCGCCTTTTTGAGATGACAAAAGCGTACCCAGTGCGCTCCGTCGCTGCGATGGTTCAGAGCGGAACCGTAACTGCCCTCGTCATATCAAGGAAGGATACGCGGGATGGATTTCAGGCTCGATTGAATCCCACGCTCTCCAGCCGCTTCAAAAGATCGGCGCCATCGGCGTCGGAGAGAGGCATCATGGGTGGAAGAACGCTTCGCCACGTCGGGTCGTGGTAGAACTTGGAGGCGAGAAACTTGAGCGCCGGCACCAGCGGGTAATTGGCGATTGCCGTTCGCACCGCGACGATGCGCTCGTTCAGCGTGTCGGTCGTGTCGTCGCTTTGGCGCCAGGCGTCATAAACCCTGCGAATAGCGCCCGCATTGGCGTTTGCGGTGGCGGTGATGCAGCCGGCGCCACCGGAACGGAGTCCCTGCAGCATATAAGTTTCGGAGCCTGGGAAAACGGCGAAGTCGGGAAAGCGCTGCAACAGTCCGGCGGTGTTGTTCCAGTCACCCGAACTGTCCTTGATGCCGGCGACCACGCTCGGGAAATCCTTGAGCAATAGCTCGATCAGCCGGTAGCTTATCGGAACGCCGGACAGCTGCGGAAAGTGGTATAGAAAGATCCGAAGCCCGGGATCGCCGACGCGCTCGATCAGCTCGGCGTAGCTTCGGAACAAGCCGGCGTCACTCATGTTTTTGTAATAGAAGGGAGGCAGCACCAGAACCTTGCGGCAGCCAAGGGACACGGCGTGGCGGGTGAGGTCCACCGAGTCTGTCAGCGCACAGCAGCCGGTGCCTATCATCACCTGCTGGGGGGAAATACCGCCCTCGAAGGCCGCCTCCACCAGCGCTTTTCGTTCATTCACTGAGAAGGAGTTGGCCTCGCTGGTGGTGCCAAAAATGGCGAGGCCGTGGCAGCCGCGTTCCAGAATCGCGTTGGCGTGTTCAAGAAACCGCCCTATGTCGATGGCGTAGTTTTCGTCCACCGGCATCAGAATCGGTGTCCACACTCCGGAGGCGGGCAGCGCCTCGATGTCCTTTTTCGCCGTGATTTCGGCGGCGGCTTCCTGGGGGCTCATGTGGCGATTTCCTCCAATGAACTTGCGCGATGGTCGAGGCCCGATTTCAAAACTCAAAGCCTACGACGCGCGGGGCCGCATGGCAACGACGGCAGCGCCGTTTGAATTAGCCGCGAACGGAGGGACGTCTTCTTCGTCCGACCCGGCGTTTCTGCTTGAGATGGTCCGGGGCTCGAGCGGCGACTAGCGAGCGGCCGATCCCGGACCCGATCAGCAAGCCGCAATCCGTGAGCGTCTGCTCCAGTTCGTCATTGTCTGCGTCGCTGGGCGCGGCATTATGAAAAACCGCCAGCAGCCCCCCGGGAGCCAGGGCGGCGGCGGCGAGTCTGGCCGCGGACGGATCCAGTTGACCGAAAGTCACGAGGTCAAAACGGTGGTCCCGGACGTCGCCGAGAAACTCCACTGGATGCTGCGCATGAACGCTGACGCGTATGTCGTCCCCCAAGAGTTCTTTCAGCGCCGCGTGACTGTCTGGTTCATTGACCACGCTGATCAGCTGACTGCCGATGTCCATGCCGTCGACGATGAAGAAACTCAGCCCAGGGGCATCGACGTTCAGCAGTAAACCGCTCGGCTTGGACGCAGCGAGCACGCGCGCAGCGCGGCCCCGTTCAAACAGCTCCTTCGACCCGTGTTTCTGCCGCTTGCAGGCGCGATAGAAGGTTTGCGCCCGCGACCAAGCGCGATCTTCATCCTCGCGGCTCATCCGAGTAGCTGTTCGCGTTCCACCGCGGACTGGGCAAAATATCGCCGCAAGTATTCGTCGAAGCTGATGTTGTCCGCAGCTTCAATTTCCTTTTGCAGCCGAAGCGACCGCTTCGCCTCCTGTTCAAATATCGCCAACTTCTTGCGGCTTATGGCACGCGACTCGAAGTGATCCCGATGAGCCTTGGAAACCCGCATCGCGAACTCGAAGAACGGCTCTTTGTTATCTTTCATTTCTTCTAGTACCCGCGCGGACGGGAGCCGTTCCGGATTGCTTGCGATCTCTCTTTGACCCGAGACAGCGTCACGATAAGCGGGTCGTTTTTCATCCGCGTCCAAAAGCGCGCATATTTCTTCCACCGACGCGCATATGGAATCGATCCACTCGTTGAGTTTAAGCATGTTACCGTTAATCTTGAGCCTGATGTCGGGATCGCGACCGCAGCAGGCCACGAGCTGTTGATTGTGATTGATGTCGTCCTGCTCGGCCATGGATAGAAGCGGGCTGTCATGGATCAGGCAAAAGATGAGAAAGGCCTCCAGGAAGCGTAGCTGGTCCTCGTTTACTCCGGCCGGATCAAAAGGACTTACGTCCAGCGCGCGTACTTCTACATAGCGAACCCCGCGGCGCTTGAGCGCAAGCGTCGGCTTTTCGCCGGATCGGGCGATCTGTTTCGGCCGTATGAAGCTGTAAAACTCGTTTTCGATCTGCAGCATGTAGGCGTTGAGCTGACGATACTCGTTACCCACCTTGACTCCAATGGCTTCGTATTCCGGATGCTGCGTCTCGATAGCCCGGGTGAGGCTCGTTACATAGCTGTTGATGTCGTCATAACTGATGTCAAGATCCGCTTGATTCTTGTTCTTGTATCCAATGTCACTCATCCGAAGAGAGGTCGCGTAAGGCCGATACAGGGTGCCGTAGTCGAACTCGGAAAAATCCTCGCCGCGCCCCTTGATAAAGGATTTGCAAATCGCGGGTGAGCTCCCGAATAGGTATGGGATAACCCAGCCAAAGCGCTGGAAATTTCGTATCAAGCCAAAATAGGCGTCGGAGATGAATTCGCGCCGCGGTCGAGCGTCAGCCTCAATTTCCTGGTAGTAAGCCCAGAACCGCTCTGGGAGCGAGTAATTGAAGTGGACGCCGGAGATGATTTGCATGAGGCTGCCATATCGGTAGCTCAGGCCCCGCCGGTAGACGTGCTTCATGCGGCCGACGTTGGAAGTACCGTACCTGGCGATGGGGATCGAGCTTTCTTCACCTAACATGCACGGCATGCTCGTCGCCCACAAAAGCTCGCGACCGATGTTGCTGTAAACAAACTGGTGGATATTTTCGAGAAAGCCCAATGTCTCTCGAACAGAGGGGAACGGCGGGGTTATTAGTTCAAGAAGGGCCTCGGAGTAGTCGGTGGTGATATAGGCGTTGGTCAGGGCCGAGCCCAGGGCGGCTGGATGTGGCGTGGTCGCCAGGTACCCGTTAGGACCAACGCGCAGGCTTTCCTTCTCGACACCGATCCTGCCGCGCTTGATACGCTTCCCAGCCTCGCTTTCGCTGAGGCGCTTGAGTCTGGCGTCGAGTTGCTTGTTCAATTATTTGCGTCTTCGGGCTCGGCGCGGCCAGGCCCGCGGCGAATCGGAGGGCGCGATTCTCCAGCATTTCCCGGCGGAATTCACGCTGATGAAAGCGGGTTTCTTTTTTTCGCGAGGTAGGCGGCGCGGGTGGCCACCGCGGTGATGACCACGGCACCACCGGCAAGCGTGAGCATGCTGGGTTTTTCGTTGATGGCGAGCCAGACCCAAAGCGGCGCGAGAACGGTCTCGGTTAGCGACAGCAGCGCGGTTTCGGCGGCCAGCAGATAGCGGGCGCCAAGGGTTATGAGGATAAAACCGCCTCCGAACTGCACCGTGCCCAGGGTGAAGCAAATGGCCAAGTCCCGCAGCGGGATGCTGAGATCGCTGGTCATCCCGACTGCGATCGCGGCGGAGACGAAGCCGCCGATGCACAGCGCCGGAAGCATGTCGATTCCCTTTGTAAGTCTCAGGGTGATGAGCAGGGCGGCAAACGATATCGCCACTCCTAGCGCGCACAGCACCCCGAACAGGCCGCCGCCCGCGAGTCCGTCGCCGACCATCAGGCCGACCCCGGACAGCGCTGCCGCCATCGCCACCCACGTTCCTGCTGAGGGGCGCTCGCCCAGTATCAGCCGCGCCGCGAGCGCCGTGATCAGCGGCGCGGCGCTGATAATAAAGACGACGTTGGCAACCGTGGTGGAGAGTATGCCGAAGATGTACAGCACGGAGGCGAGACCCAGGGTGGTGCCCAGGAAGATCCCCGGCTTGCCGGTGGTGTAAAGGGCGGCGAAGAAGTGTCCTCGATAGCGCACGATCAGGAAAAGCGCCATGGTCAGAAAAAAGAACAGCCCGCGATAAAAAAGAATCTGCCAGCCGTTGGCGGACTCAATGTGGCGGAGCAGAATGCCTGCGGTGCTCAGGCAGGTGCCGCCGAGCAGCACCATGACGACGCCCGCGGTACGGTGGGTCGTGCCGTCGCTGTCAGCGGCGGAAGAGGGTATTCGCGCGGTCACTGAAATTCACCAAGGCGACACCTGCTACCGCGGTCACCATGCCCGTGATTGCGAGTGTACTCAAGCGCTCATCGAACAGTTTCCAGGCGATCAGCGCGGTGACCGGAGGCACGAGGTAAAACAGGCTCGCGACCCGGGCGGCCGCGCCGTTACGAATGAGTATGTAGAGCAAGGATATGGCGCCGAGCGAGAGCACGAGTACGAGCCACGCGAGCGCGAAAACAAACTCAGCCGACCAGGCTACGTTACCGGTTTCGAAGGCGAGCGCGAGCAATCCCATGGCGATGCCGGTGGCGGCAAACTGAATCAGATTCCCGGATACCAGGCTCACTCCACCGCAATACCGTTTCTGGTAAATCGTTCCGAGGGTAATCCCGAGCAGCGCAAGTACGGAAAGCCCGACGCTCCACAGCGTGCCGCTGCCGAAGAGGAGTTTTTGCCACACCACCAGCGTGACCCCGGCGAGACCGAGAAGCAGACCTGCGACCTGAATTCGATTCACGCGCTCGCTTAAAAGCGGTGCCGCCAGGGCAGCGGTTAGCAGCGGCTGCACGCCGACGATTAGAGCGGATACGCCCGCCTCCAGGCCGAGGTGGATGGATGAAAATACGCCGCCCAGATAGATGCCGTGGAGCAAAAGGCCGGCGATAACGGCGTGAAACACATCTGCCCGCGATCGAGGCCATGGGGATCCGACGACGAGGAGCACGAGCAACAACGCGCCACTGACGAGCGCGTAGCGCAGCGCCAGAAAGGTAAACGGCTCCGCGTAGGGAAGGCCAAGCTTGGCGCCGATGAATCCCGTGCTCCAGAGCAGTACGAACAGTACCGGCGCCGCGGTTGTCAGCAGTGCCCGAGGCGATGAGTCCGTAGTCTGGGTGCTGGGCTCCGCCACGCGCGCGTCAATGGTGGAGTTCGTCGAGAGCGAAGATCTCCTGCGGCTGGCCCACGCCCTTCATGGCATGAAGGCCAACGGAGCGCACGGGACGATCCACGTGGCGCACGAACTCCGCTGAGAGCAGCAGCGGCACGTTCACCGTCTTGGTCAGCGATTCCAAACGCGCGGTACGGTTTACTGCCGGTCCCATGACGGTGAAGTCCAGGCGATCCGGCGCGCCGACGTTACCGTAGATGACCTCGCCCACGTGCAGCCCGACGCCGAAGCGCAGCTGCGGTAAACCCGTCCGCAGCCGGCGATGGTTGAGCGCGCCAAGAGCGGAAAACGCGTCGTCGGCCGACTCCAGGGCAGCTTCACAGGCAGCGGACAGTTCATTTTGTTCCGAAACCGGAAACACGATGAGCATGGCGTCGCCAACGAAGCGGAGTATTTCCCCGCCGCGGGCCGTAACCGCCGCGGCCACCAGCTCGAAGTACTCGTTAAGGGCGCTCAACATCAGGCTGGTCGAGAGCGACTCGGTAAGCGCGGTGAAATCTCTTAAGTCACTGAACCACATGACAGCGAATATCTTGTCTCCGTCACCGCGCCTGATCTTCCCCTGCATCACCCGCTGGCTGGTGCGGCGACCGACATACGTGTCCAGCAGAGAAACCGCGAGCTGACGTGTGGCAAACACTTCAATCACAGGAGCCAGGTAATCGGCAAAGCATTCGAGCTCTCGAATGTCCTCTTCCTTAAAACCGTCTGCGGCGCGGGTGGCGTATATTAGGACGTTGACGCCGCCATCGCTGAACCTGAGCGGAGAAGCCAGGTAATCGGTGCCCCCCGCGCGCGCAATGCTGTGTAACACGCTGTGGTCCCGTTCCTTATCGAGATCGGTCAAGCGGCTGCGAAGCGGCTTCGCGTTCTTGAATACGAACTCGATAGGGCTGCCCAGGTAGTCGTCGCTCTGCTCGATCCCGTGGCGGGCGTGTATGACCTTTGCCCCTTCTCCTTCGACCCAGAGCACGCCCATCGCCAACAATTGTGGATGGATGGTGCGGAATCCGATGCGGAATCGCCACAGGGCAAGGCCCGCCAAGTTGATTCTGGCGCAGATTTCGTCGCTAAGGTCTGAGATGGTGGGAAGAAAACGACCCTCCCGCGCCAGCCACTCAACGACGGGAGAGAGGCGCGAGCCCGTGTTGTTTTTCGCTTTCGTGGAGGCCGATGCGTCGCTCGTACTCACGCCGCCTGCCGTGAACCGTGGCTGGCCTCCAGCTCACGGCGCACGCGGACCGCTTGAGCGGACTCTTCGAACTCAACATCCCGCCACCGCACAGGGGCGCCTCGAAGTATGCGCTGCTTCAAACGCACGCCGCTGGCGAGACCGATGGGCAGACCGCCGAGCTCGAGAGACGCCTTGGCCGGCATCAGCCGGCCCCAAACCGTATGCCCGCCCTCGCCGTCGAGATGTTCGCCGGACTCGAGGTCGCGCTTCGCGGTGGCCACTACATCGGCATTGAAGTATCGCGGCTGACCGGTGGGCTCGCGGCGCAGCACCGCCGAGGCCACCGAGATCCCGAGCTCGAGCCCGATGAGATGGTAGCGCCGGTAAAGGCACGAGTAACGGCCGCTGCGGTCCGTCACCAGTCCGTATTCTTTGAAGCAGCGGGCGGCGTAATCGGAAGGGGCTTCGAAAGTGACGTACACACCCCAGCGAAGGTCGTGGGCGATCTCTTTCCCGTCGCGTTCCAGAGAGGACACCACCTCGACGGTTCTGCTGCGCTCAAGCACGCCCCCCAAGGACACCGGCTTCAGCACTTCCGGCAGCGCCTCCACGCTGCAGGGCGGGAAGGCCAGTCCCTCCTCCGGCGCGGTGAGGCCGGTGGCGTTGGCCACCGCGGCCATCTCGATACCGGACTTGGTGCCGTCGAGAAAGGAGTTGAACATCTTCGGGTTCATGCCGCCGGCTTGCGCTTGCTCCGCTGTCAGGCCGTAGTAGCCCCACACGGTCTCTGGAGTAGAGGCGTGGTATTCGGGCAGGTACTTGGTGCCCTTGCCGGCGCAGGTGACCTCGAACCCGGTCGCTCGGGCCCAGTCCACCAGCTCGGCAATGAGCGCCGGCTGGTCGCCGTAGGCCAGGGAATAGACCACGCCGGCGGCGCGGGCCCGTTCGGCGAGCAGAGGCCCTGCAAGGACGTCGGCCTCCACGTTCACCATGATGACGTGCTTGCGCGCATCGATGCAGGCCAGCGCGTGGCCAATGCCGGCGGCGGGATCACCGGTGGCGTCGATGACTACCTCGATTCCGGGTGCTTCGATAAGCCCTCTCGCATCTTCGGTGACGTGTACGGTGCGATCTCGTGCCGCCTGCTCGAAGCTCGCCGCGCGGGTTCTATCCCCGGGCCAGCCGGTGGCGGCCAGTGCGGCGTAGGCGCGGTTTGGATCCAGATCGCAGATGGCGCTGATATGTACGCCCGAGGTCCTCAGCGCCTGGGCGAGATACATGGAGGCAAACTTGCCGGCGCCGATGAGGCCCACCTGAACGGGACGACCTTCGGCTTCGCGTTCCAACAGCATGCGATAAAGGTTCATGGCGTAAGCCCTTCATCAATCGAGGTCAGTTTAACCCGACAACGCTTCACGGAGTCGTCGCTGCGCAGGAGAAAGCGTTTGCGGCGGAACGTCACGCCGCCCGGAATACCGGCATGGATCAGTCGCGTTTTCCTGGATCCGTTTCGGAAGTCTCGGCCTCGAGCATGCGCGCCAGGCGGGCCCGTTCTTCCGCCGACAGCGCTGAAGCTTGAGCCGTGGCCGAAGCGCGGCGGCGAAGGTGGCGCAGCAGTAGCCAGATACCGATGGCGAGAAGTAGAAAGGGACCGCTCCATAGAATGGCGGTCGTGGGTTTAAGCGGTGGCCGGTAGAGCACGAATTCGCCGTAGCGCGCCACCATGAAGTCGACGATTTCGGCGTCGTTCTTACCTTCGCGAATCATGTCGTAAGTCAGCTGGCGCAAATCTGCTGCCAGAGGAGCGTTGGAGTCGGCAAGGTTTTGATTCTGGCAAACGAGACAGCGCAACTCACTGATGAGCACCTGGTAGCGACGGGCGTTCTCCGGATTCTCGAATTCCCTGGCCTCGAACACCTGCGCCGCGGCGCCCCCGATCAGAGCGAGCAAAAGTGCCGCCAATGACAGCGCGATTAAGCGGCGTGAGATCAACTGCTGTTCTCCTGCGCCTTTTTCACCAGCGGTAGCAGCGTTTCGCGCCAGATTTTGTCGTCGAATGGCCCGATGTGCTTGTAGACGATGGTTCCGTTGGCATCGATGATGAAAGTCTCGGGAACGCCGTAGACGCCGAGATCGATACCGGCGCGGCCCGTCGGGTCGAAGCCGCTTTTAACGTAAGGGTCGCCCAGGGTTTCGAGCCAGTTTACGGCTTCCTCACGGTCGTCCTTGTAGTTGAGGCCGTAGATTATTGCCTCACCCCGGCGCGCGATGCCAACCAGCACCGGGTGCTCCTCGCGACAGGGCACGCACCAAGTGGCCCAGACGTTGAGCAGGCTCACCCGGCCGCGCAATTCGTCATGGCTAAGACGCTGTTCCGGATCCAGAACCGTGGGGAGCTCGAATGCCGGCAAAGGTTTGTCCACCAGCGGCGAAGGCACGAGCCGGGGATTCAGTGTCAGTCCGACGCCGAGGAGCACGACGAGAAGAAGAAAAATGCCCAGCGGGACGGTGAAACGAGGCAACGGGACCTAGCCTTCCGCGAACGCGCCGGATGCGAGCGCCCGGTCGCTGCGGCCGCGCTCGTTCCTGACCATGATGCGGTAGCGGCGGTCGGTTACCGCGAGAATACCTCCGAGGGCCATGAGCAGCCCGCCGAGCCAAATCCAGCGCACAAAGGGCTTGTGGTAGATACGAACGGCCCAGGCGCCGTCTCCGAGCTCGTCGCCAAGGGCGGCATAGAGGTCGCGGGTGAATCCTGGATCGATGGCGGCCTCGGTCATGGGAGACGAGCTGTTCAGATAGAGGCGCTTTTCCGGAAAAAGCTGGGCGATGGTTTTCCCGCTCCGGGTCACCTCGATGTGACCGCGCTGGGCGCGATAGTTGGGGCCTGGTGACTGGCGCACGCCCGAAAAGCGGAATTCATACCCCGCTATCGCGTAGGTGTCGCCGGGCGAAAGGCGCAGATCCTTTTCCGTACTCAGTGCGGTCGTCAGGGTGATACCTACCACCATCACCGCGGCGCCCAAGTGGGCGACGGTCATCCCGGTGAAGCCGCGGGGCAGACGCAGCAGTCCCGCCAACGGCGACGTGCGCAGCTTCACGCGCTCGACGAGAGCAAGGGCGGTGGTGGCCGCGACCCACGCGGCGAAGACGAGGCCGGCGAGCACCGCTGCCAGGCCTTCTGCGTCGCTCGCCACGGTCAAAACCACGCCGGCGACGATGCTGGCGATCAAGGGCCAGCGCAGCAGCGTTGCCAGCCGCCGCGAACGATCCTTCTTCCAGCGCGTCAGCGGGCCGATCCCCAGCACCGCCAGCAGAACCAGGACCAAAGGCACGAACACGCTGTTGAAGTAGGGTGGACCGACGGAAATCTTTCCAAGCCCCATGGCGTCGAGGATGAGCGGATAAAGCGTGCCCAGCAGCACCGACGCGGCCGCCACCACCAGCAGCACGTTATTGATCAGCAGCAGTGTCTCCCGGGAGAAAAGATCGAAGCGGCCGCCGCCGCTCACCGCCTGCGCGCGAAGCGCGAACAGCACGAGCGCGGAGCCGACAACCAGGGCTAGAAACATGAGAATGAAAAGGCCGCGGGCGGGATCGGTGGCAAACGCGTGCACCGATACCAGAACCCCGGAGCGCACCAGGAATGTTCCTAACAGACTCAAGGAGAATGCGAATATGGCCAGCAGCACGGTCCAGGCCTTGAACGCGCCGCGCTGCTCGCTCACGGCGAGGGAGTGAATCAGCGCTGTCGCCATCAACCAGGGCATGAAGGAGGCGTTCTCCACCGGGTCCCAGAACCACCAGCCACCCCAGCCGAGCTCGTAGTAGGCCCACCAGCTCCCCAGGGTGATGCCCAAGGTGAGGAATACCCAGGCGACCACCGTCCACGGCCGCGTCCAGCGGGTCCAGGCGGGATCCAGGCGCCCGCCGATGAGCGCGGCGACGGCAAAGCTGAAAGGCACCACAAGGCCGACGTAGCCCATGTAGAGCATGGGCGGATGCAGGATGAGGCCGAAATCCTGCAGCAGCGGATTGAGGTCGTTGCCTTCGACCGCCGAGGGCAGGAGCCTGCTGAACGGATTCGAGGTCAGCAGCATGAAGAGATAGAAGCCGACGCTGATGGCGCCCATCACCGCAATCACCCGGACGCGGAAAACATCGGGGAGGTTTCGGCTGAAAAAAGTCACCGCCACGGTCCAGCCGCTCAAGATCAAAGCCCAAAGCAAAAGTGATCCCTCGTGGGCGCCCCAGACGGCGGAGACGCGGTAGTGAAGCGGCAGCGCTGAGTTGGAGTTGGTGGCCACATAAGTCACGGAAAAGTCCTGGAGCACAAAAGCCGCGGTGAGGCAGGCAAAGGCGAGCAGGCAGAATACAAACTGTGCCCGTGCCGCCGGCACCGCTGCCGCGGACACGTTGGCCGTCCGTTTGAGCCCGCCGAACAGGGGAATGAGCGACTGCGTCGCCGCGGTGAGCAAGGCGAGGATAAGAGCGAAGTGTCCGAGTTCAGGGATCATCGTGACGTTACTCCTGGGGGTTGGACATGCGCCCGCCCTGCTCGGCGAGCTCGAGGGCTTCCGCCACTTCCGGCGGCATGTATTTCTCGTCGTGTTTTGCCAGCACCTCCTCGGCGACGAAGGTTCCGCCGGGCTCTAGGGCTCCGGTAGCAACGATGCCCTGACCTTCGCGAAACAGATCCGGAAGAATGCCCGTATACTTCACCGTCAGCGACTCACGGTTGTCGCTGAGATCGAACTGCACGGTCAGACTGCCCTGTTCGCGAGCCACGCTGCCGGGCACCACCAGGCCGCCGACTCGTAGAGTCCGTTCCCTTGGCGCTTCGCCGTTTTTGACCTGGGTGGGGCTGAAGAAATAGAGCATATTCTCCCCAATCGCGATAAAGGCCAGGGTCGCGGCGAGCGCCACCCCGGTCACAATAACACCGACAAAAATCATGCGTTGTCTTCTAGGAGTCACGTTTGTTTGGCCCTCTGGTTAATGGAACGCGCGAGGCGCTTGAGCGTGCCGCGAGACTTTATCGCCGGCTGGACGACGTTGATGATCATGACCGCCAGCCAGATGGCATAGGCGCTCCAGACGTAAACGCCGTACCCGCCCATGTGAAAAAACTCGGCCACCCTTATCCCGTTTGCACAACTTCGCGCACCCATACGCTGCCGCGTTCACGTTCCAGCACCTCTACCCGCGATCGCATCAGCAGCACCATGAAATAGTAGAGCTTGAAGCCCAGCGCCATAATCAGCAGCGGCAAAAGCATGCTGAGATCAATCGACGGTGCGCCGATTTTGGTGACTGTCGCCCCCTGGTGGAGCGTGTTCCACCATTCTACCGAGAAGTGGATGATCGGGATATTGACCAGGCCGACAAGGGAGAGCACGGCGGTGGCGCGGCTCGCGGTGCGTCGGTCCTCTATGGCGGAATGCAGCCCGATCACGCCGAGATAAAGAAACAGCAGAATCAGCTCCGACGTCAGCCGCGCATCCCATACCCAGTAGGTGCCCCACATGGGCTTGCCCCAAAGCGATCCGGTGATGAGGGCGAGAAAGGTGAACCACGCGCCCACGGGGGCACTGGCAGCGGCGATGGCTTCGGCGACCTTGATCCGCCAGATGAGCCCCACCGCGCCGGACACGGCCATCAGCACGTAGATGAACAGCGACATCCAGGCGCTGGGCACGTGGATGAATATGATCCGGTAGCTGTCTCCCTGCTGGTAGTCCGGCGGCGCCAACACCAGCCCACCGTAGAGACCGGCCACCAGTAGACCAGCGCAAACCCATCCCAGCCACGGTATCAGCCTGCCGGCGATGCGGTAGAAGTAAGGGGGCGACCCAAGTTTATGAAAAAAGGTCCACATATCGTTGACTTCGATAGCGAATACCGCTTTCAGTTCATGCTGATTCGAAGCGCCGCCGCGGCGGCTAAAGGCGCCAGTGCCAGTGAGAATAGCAGGAACGCGCCGAGCATCATAAGCTGCCCGTGGTAGGGCAATCCGTCCATCACGGCGCTGACCGCGTTGGCCCCAAAAATGAGGGTGGGAATATATAGGGGCAGGACCAGAAGAGACAACAGCGCCCCGCCCCGCCGCAGCCCCACGGTCAGCGCCACGCCGATGGCGCCGACGAAACTCAGCACCGGTGTACCCAGCGCGAGGCTCGCCGCCAGCACCACCGTGGTAGCGGCATTCAGGTGGGTGAGTGCGCCGAGCAGGGGCGAAACCAGAAGCAGCGGCAACCCCGTAACCAGCCAATGCGCCGCGATCTTGGCAGTCACCAGCAGGGCGAGGGGGTGCGGACTCACCAGCATCTGCTCCAGCGACCCGTCGTCGAAATCGGCGCGAAACATCGACTCCAGGGTCAGAAGAACGCTGAGCAGCGCCACCACCCAGATGATGCCGGGAGCGATAAGGCGGAGCGTTTCCGGCGCGGGGCTGATGCCCAGCGGAAAAAGGCTGATCACAATCAGCATGAACAGGAGTGGATTGGCAATCTCTGAACGCCGCCGCACGGCGAGCAGCAGGTCCCGACGGGTAACGGCGACAAAGGCGCGCATGGTCGAGTGCGGTTTCACGTGCTGAGCATGATCTGGCGCGGCGAGCCCTTCGTCAGGGCGAGCGGTATGTGGCTGGTGAAAATGATCCCCCCACCCGCATTCAGGTGCTGCTCGACAAGCACGTTCACCAGTCTGGCGCCGGCCTGGTCCAGTGCCGTGAACGGCTCGTCCAGCAGCCAAAGCGTCGCCTGCGCGATCAGCAGTCGCGCCAGAGCGACCCGACGGCGCTGGCCGGAAGACAGCGTGCGTACCGGGCGATCTTCGAAGCCTTCAAGACCCACGCGCTTCAATGCGGCTTGCAGCGACAGCTCCCGCCGCTGCGCGGCGATGTCGCGCAACGCACGCAGGTTTTCGAGCGCCGTCAGCTCGGACTTGAGCCCGTTCTCGTGGCCGATGTAAACCAGCTCTGAACGAAAGGTCTCCGGGCTGCCGTCCAGCGGCGCACCGCGAAAAATGAATGTCCCGCGCTCGGCCCGGGTCAACCCGCACACGGCGCGCAGCAATGTGGTCTTACCGCAGCCGTTGGGGCCTACGACCTGAAGCGCCTCGCCGGCCGCTAAAGCGAGATCGAGTTCGCTGAACAGACAGCGGTCGCCGCGCCAGCATTCCAGCTTTGTGGCCTCAAACAGGGACGTTGATGGCTTGCTCATGACCGCTTGATTGAACGGTGCTCGCCGGCGTCGCCGTTTCGGCAACAATTCGCAAGGCAAACGCGTTGGGGTTTGAACGGCCGCGACGGCCGGGCTGGGAATGACATTCGGGGCGTGACAACGCGAATATATATGGATGCTAGGAGCCGCGGGGGCATGAAGCTATCTTATCGCCCGAGCCTGCGCAAGAAACCAAGCTTAAAGCGCGACCGGCTTCAATTGAGTCGGTCTGCCGGAGGGAGCAACAAAGATGGAAATTGAAGCGCCGTTGGTCCTGCACCGGGGAAAGATCCAAAGCGACTGGATCGATTACAACGGTCACATGAACGTGGCTTACTACGTGCTCGTGTTCGATCACGCCACCGACGCACTGCTGGACTTTTTGGGTATGGATGAGGACTACCGTGAGCAAACGGGATTCACCACCTACGTTCTCGAGACCCACGTCACCTACGATCGTGAACTGAAGCAGAACGACCCTGTTCGGGTGGAGACACAGCTGCTGGATTTCGACGCCAAGCGGCTGCACTACTTCTCGCAGATGTTCCACGGCGACGAAGGTTTTCTGGCCGCCACCACGGAAATCATGCTCATGCACATTGACACCAGGGGCCCCATGGCGGCGCCGATGCCGGACGAAGTGCTGGCGCGGGTAGAGGCAGTGATGGCGACTCATCGCAGGTTGGGGCGGCCGCCCCAGGCGGGTCGAGTCATCGCTATCCGCCGACGGTAAGTCGCAGGCGTCAACCGTCCGCGGCCGCCGATCAGCCCGCATTGACGGCGTTGCGTTCGGCAAACCGCGCTCGACTAATTGTCAAGCGCGCCTGCGCGTTCTTATTCTCGTAGCCTGAATTAGCGGCAGGCATCTGCCCGCTGGAGGCGTGCTTGCCCATTCGGGATACACGCAGGCCGCAGAAAAAAAAGACGCCCGGGGCGCAGTAGGGGGGAGGAAGGAACGCCGCCGGGCGCCGGAATATCAGGAATGACCTGATGAATCAGCAACCAAGTATCGGCGAGTCTAGCGGCGGGGCTGAGCGACATTGGTGACCGGGGTCACACCCGGGGCGCGACGGGAAATCATCCCGTCGGCCAGGCGCTCTGGAGCAGCGCGGGGACGATCTCGCCTGCGGGTCCATTGAGCACGAAATCGGCAATTTCGGACAGCGGCGTGGGCTCCGTATTGATCTCCACCACGGTGGCGCCGGACTCCAGAGCGCAAAGCGGCAGTGCGGCCGCAGGCTGAACCAGGGACGAGGTGCCGATGGAGAGAAAAACCTGACAGCCGGCGCTGAGGGCAAAGGCGCTGCTGAGAATCGGTTCTGGCAGGGTTTCGCCAAACCAGACCACGCCGGGGCGAAGCGGCGCCTCGCAGCGTGGGCAGCGCGGCGGCGCATCGCCGTGTTCCGGCCACGTTTCCACTGGAGTCCTCTCGGCGGAGCACAAGGTCAGAAACAAATCTCCGTGAAGCTCCAGCAGGCGGCTGCTGCCGGCCCGCCGGTGGAGGCCGTCCACGTTCTGGGTCAGCAGCTGGAACCCGGATATCCGCCGCTCCAGAGCCGCCAGGGCGAGGTGGGCAGGGTTCGGCTTCACCGCTTGCACCAGCGAGCGGCGCCAGGCGTACCAGTTCCAGACCAGCGCAGGGTCGCGACGGAACGCCTCCGGAGTGGCGAGGTCTTCCGCCCGGTAGCGGGACCACAACCCCGATTGGGCATCGCGGAACGTGGGCACGCCGCTTTCCGCAGAGACGCCGGCGCCAGTGAGGGCGACCACCTCTGTCGAATCTTTAAGTACCTCAATCAGCGCTGCGGGCAATTCCGCTGCCGCGTCAGGGTCGGACGGTGCGCGCATGGAGCCGGCGGCGAGCGGCCTAGACTGGCCTCATGGTTGGGGCGGCGAAATACAAAAAATCATTTCCTTTAGCTGCTTAGAGCCAGATCTTCCATTACCGCGCGAAGAAACCGAGCGGCCTCGCCTCCGGTGACCACGCGATGGTCGAATGTGAGCGAAAGCGGCAGCACCTTGCGCACTGCCGGCGCGCCGGCTTTAGCCAACACTTGGTCGCGAATCACGCCGGCGCCGAGGATGGCCACCGTCGGTGGCTGCACGATGGGGCTGGCGTAACGCCCGGCGATGGTGCCGAAATTCGACAGGATGATGGTGTAGCCACGCAGCTCTTCCGGCGGAATGGTGCGAGCGCGCACATCGGCCTTGAGACGGTCGAGGCCTTTTTCCAGATCGTCCGGCGTACGCTCACCCACATCGTGGAGCACCGGAACGAAAAGTCCCTCGGGGGTATCTACGGCAAGGCCCAAGTGAATTTTCTTCAGCACCCGGCGGCCCACGGAATGGCTGTCGTACCAAGCGTTGAGGCAGGGTTCGGCGCGGCAACCGGCGACGATGGCGCGAACGAGTCTCAGCGTCACCGCCTGATCATCGTCCCAGTCGCCGATATCGGCGTCGTCGTTGAGCGTGGCGGGGGCAACCTCGGCGCAGGCCATGGTCATGTTTCGCGCCATCACCCGACGCGGTCCGCGAAGTCTTTCGATGGGGCCGAGCTCGGCAAAAATCTTCGATACCCGTTCTACGTCGCCGCGGGTAATGAGTCCGTCGGAGCCGCTCGGGGTGACGACTGAGAGATCCACGTCCAGGCGTTTCGCCAGCGCGCGCACCGCCGGCGTGGCCTTGACGCTGAGCCGGCTCTGGCCGATCTGCGTCGCCGCCTCGTTCACCACTTGGTCGCTGGAGGTAACCTCGCCGACAACGGTGCCCTTGTCTTCCCGTGGAGCCGGTTCGGCGCCGGCTTCGCCTTCGAATTCCACCAGCGCAGCGCCAATCTTGATCACATCGCCGGGGGCGGCGTAGATTCTTGCGATCCGTCCCCCCCGCGGGGAGGGCACCTCAACCACCGCCTTGTCCGTTTCCACCGAGAGCAGCGGCTTGTCGGCTGCGATTTCGTCGCCGGCTTTGACGTACCACTGCACGATTTCTGCTTCCTGCAGCCCTTCGCCTAAATCCGGCAGCTTGAAGACCTTCATCGCAACCTCCGCTGCTCATCAAAACACTTAAGCATAATCAACAAGTTCTCTGCATGTCTTGAGAATTCGTTTGACGTTTGGCATGTAATAGTGCTCGCTCCGCGGCAGCGGCATAACGGTGTCAAACCCGGTCACGCGTTTCACCGGAGCCATGAGCGAAAGCAGGCCCTCGTCGCAGAGGCGCGCTGCAATCTCGGCGCCCATGCCGGCGGTACGCGCGGCCTCGTGGACGATGACGCACCGTCCGGTTTTTTCCACCGAGATCAGAATGCTTTCGGCGTCCAGGGGCTTGACGGTGGCGACGTCAATCACCTCCGCACTTATCCCCTGATCGGCCAGCGCGTCGGCGGCCTGGAGGGTCTCATGCACCATCGCGCCCCACGTCACCAGGGTGAGATCGGTTCCTTCGCGCAAGGTGAAGCACACGTCCAGCGGCAGCGCGGTACCGTCGTCCGGCACCTCTTGGCGCACCAGCCGGTAAATGCGCTTCGGTTCCAAGAAAATCACCGGGTCGGGATCGCGGATCGCGGCCAGCAACAGACCGTAGGCCCGCGATGGGGAAGACGGTATCACCACCCGCAGGCCGGGGATGTGGGCAAAAATGGCCTCGGTGCTCTCGGAATGATGCTCGGGCGCGTGAATGCCCCCGCCGAAAGGCGCGCGCAGCACCATCGGGCAGCCTAAGCGTCCGCGGGTGCGGTTGCGCAGTCGAGAGGCGTGGCAGACAAGCTGATCAACGCATGGATAGATGAAACCCATAAACTGGATCTCCGCCACCGGCTTCAGCCCCATAGCCGCCATACCGATGGACATGCCGGCGATGAGGGATTCGGCCAGAGGGGTATCCATGACGCGTTCTTTGCCAAAGCGATCCAGCAGACCGACGGTGGCACGGAAGACGCCGCCATTGACGCCAACATCCTCACCCAGCACCACCACGTTGTCGTCCTCCTCCATTGCCCGCGCCAGCGCCATGTTGACCGCCTCCACCAGGTTGACCTCAGCCATCGGAATTTTCCTTTATGGCTTCTGCGCGCTGGCCCGTTAGCGCCCCGGGAAGCTCGGCATAAAGGCTGTCGAACATGGCCTCGGGTGGTTCCGGCGGAGTCGCCAGGTAGGCCTCCACCGCCTCCTGAACCCGGCGCCCGCATTCCTCCTTAAGCGCCGCTTCGTCCTCATCGCCCCACGCCTGAAGGGATTCCAGATAGCGCCGGGTGCGGATCATGGGATCGGATTGTTTCGCCGTCTCCACCTCTTCCGCGTCGCGGTAACGGCTGGCGTCGTCGGCGGTGGTGTGATCTTGCAGCCGGTATGTCACGGCCTCGACCAGCGTGGGGCCGCCGCCGCTTCGAGCCCGCTCCAGAGCGTTGTCCATGGCAAATCGCACCGCGACCGGATCGTTGCCATCCACCTGGACGCCCTCGAAGCCTCCAGCGAAGGCTTTCTGCGCCAGGGTTTTTGCCCCGGACTGGCGGCTGCGGGGAACGGAAATGGCCCACTGGTTGTTGCTGACGACGAACACCACCGGCAGATGCCAGACGCCGGCCAGGTTCAGCGACTCGTAGAAATCCCCCTTTGACGTGGCGCCGTCGCCGCAGCCTTCCACTACGACCCGCGGCTCTCCGCGCAGCTTGATGGCTGCTGCGGCGCCAACCGCGTGACACGATTGCGTTGCGATGGGAATACTAATGGGAAAATCAAACTGTGGACCTGAATAACGGCTGCCGCGCTCGTCGCCGCTCCAATAGAGAAACAGCTCTTCCAGGGTGACGCCACGGGCGAACTGGGCCGCCTGCTCGCGGTAGCTGGGAACGAGCACGTCGTCTTGCCGCATGGCGAGACCCACGGCGGCGCCGATGGCCTCCTGGCCCAGGGAGGAGGCATAGGTGCCGAGCTGACCGGTGCGCTGCAGCGCAATGGCCTTGGCGTCGAAGGTGCGGGTCAAGGCCATCAGGCGATACATGGGCGTGATCGCCTCCGCTTCGGCCAGATGCGGCGGTATATCCTGAGTGGGTTTCCCGGCAGGATCTAGAAACTGGATGTATTCGACCGCGAATTCAGCAATGCGGGTCATGTGACCAACGATCCCGGGTGGTCGGGGAAGATTACTGAAGAGTACACAACGTTTTGTGATGCGTTTAGACCGCTACCCCGACGCTTGGTGACCCGCACGTTTTTACCCCCCGCTATAATAACGCCGGCAATAACCTGGCTGAATTTTTATCAGACGGCGCAGCGAATGACTACCGAAAGTTTAGACACACTGGTTACGGTCGACGACGTTTCGCGTCGCTTGGGCGATCCTAAATGGGTGATTGCCGACTGCCGGTACAATCTCATGGATCCGGAAGCGGGTCGGCGCGCCTATCTCGAAGGTCACGTTCCGGGGGCGCGCTACGTGCATCTTCACGACGATCTGGCCGGTGAGCCCCTCACTGATCACGGGCGCCATCCTCTGCCGTCACCTGAGGCGCTGACCGAGCTGTTCGGCCGGCTGGGCATTGATACACACGTTCAGGTCGTCGTTTACGACCAAGCCGACGCCGGCATCGCGGCGAGACTCTGGTGGTTGTTGCGCTACATGGGACACGACGCGGTCGCGGTCATGGACGGCGGGTTTCACGCCTGGCAATCAGCGGGTTTACCACTGGAATCCGGATCAAGCGAGGCCACGCAAAAGGCGTTTCAAGGCCAGGCAAAGCGGGAGTGGGTGGTGAGCTTGGCAGAGGTACCCGCACAGGCCTGCCTGGTGGATGCCCGTGACGAGGCCCGCTATTGTGGCGAAGAAGAGCCTCTCGATCCGGTTGCAGGGCACATACCCGGCGCACGAAACCATCCCTATCGGGACAACGTTGACGCCGACGGACGCTTCCGATCACCCCAGGAACTCAAGGCCCGCTTCAAGCGAACGCTGGGCGATCAAGCTCCGGAATCGGCGGTGTATTACTGCGGCTCCGGCGTCACTGCCTGTCAGTTGCTGCTGGCGGCGGCACACGCCGGTCTGCCGCCGGGACGTCTTTACGCCGGTTCCTGGAGCGAGTGGTGCAGTGACTCTGGCCGACCGGTGGCCACGGGTTCGGAACCCGGGCCTCGTCTGCTTCCATGATCCACGACCCGACCTCTACACCGCGACAACCCGCGCCGCGGCTTTCAGTCGTTGTCCCCGCCTACAACGAGTCCAAGCTGATCGAAGGCTGCGTTAAGAGCATCGCCGAAGCCTTCGAGTTGGCCGGCATAGCCAGACATGATTATGAGTTGGTCGTCGTGGACAATCAGTCCAGCGACGATACCGCCGCGCGGGCGGCAAAGCTCGGGGCCCGGGTGGTGTACGAGCCGATCCGACAGATTGCCAGGGCAAGAAACCGGGGAGGGTTCGCCGCTCGGGGTCACTGGCTCTTATTCGTAGACGCCGATTCATGGCCGGATGGCGCTCTGATTCGGGACCTGGTCGAGGCCATTAGCGACCCGAAGATCGCCGGAGGCGGTGCGCTGATGCAAATGCAGCACCTGCCGCCGCTGCTTTACCTCGGCGTTTGGATCTGGAATTTCGTCTCCCGCTGGTCGTGCTGGGCGGCGGGCGCGTTCATTTTCTGCACTCGGGATGCGTTCCGAGCGGTAAACGGTTTTGACGTCCGCTTGTTTGCGGGCGAAGAAATCAGCTTCAGCCGTCGACTCAAGCGCTACGCAAGCTGGCGTGGCCAGCGGATGGTCATCTTAGGCCGTCATCCCCTTCGCACCTCCGGGCGAAAGGGCGAGCTTTACAGTCAGAAAGAGATACTTCTGCTCGGACTTCGTATCCTGCGCCACCCCCGTCGCTTCTTTCGCGATCCCGGCCTTTGCACCCTTTGGTACGACGGCCGCCGCTGAGCCGGCCAACGCCGGCCGAAATCTGCTTAGAAAGCGGAAATATTGTTAGCGCCTGTTTCCTCTCACAGTAAACGATGTTGACGATGTCTCTGTAGCGCTTTGAATGGTTCTCGGCTTGTTTTGGCTCAGAAAGCTGTCAACGATGTTGACATCAGAGCGTCGAGCCCTGCCTCAGAATCGAGATTTACTGAATGGAATAAGTCGCTGAATCCAGTCGTCAATCATACCGTTGAATCCGAAAGTGGGTCGCTTGGCACGCATCTTGTATTGAGAACGAGCGCCAGAATTCCCGGCACGTTACCAAAAGCAGTGCCTGCCAGCGGGTTACTGGCGCTAACACGACGCCGGTTTGCACCGCCATACGGCGGTTGCTACAGAACTCTAAGGTTTCTAAGTTGACCATCGCGAATAGCATGCCCACGCCCGAAGAAGGACCAGCCCATAGCGAGGTTCACGATCACGGGGCGCTGGAACAGTTCGAGGCCAAGCTCGCCGCACGCACCAAGGTACCGTCGGAGCGGCTGCCGGAATTCTTCGCCTGGGAGCCGGACAAGATCAGGCGCGAAGCAGATGTCGTGTCCCGCATTCTCAAACGCTTTGCGGAAGCGGTGGTCGACGCCATCGAGGAGCCCGCAAAGGCAGACGATTTTCTCCGCTCGCTGGACTTAAAGGCCATCTCCCGCGACCACGATTGGCGCACCATATTTTCCACCATTCGCAGTCAGGAAACCGACTGCGGCGAGTACCAGCGCGCGGTTCTGATCAAGTACCTCCAATACTTGAGCTTTAGAAAGCGCCTGCTGGACTTCATCGTGATGCGAAAGCAGGGCCTCGAAGAGACTGATGGGTACGAGACGCAAACGCTCTATCCAGCGCCGGCGGATGCGACACAGCCGGAGATGGAGGTTCTTAACCCGGAAGAATTCCTTCGCCTTAACATGGGCGAAAACATGGAGCTGGAATACGAAGAAGGTGAAAAGATCGAGCTCAAGCTCGCCAATCACCTGTTCCGTCTGGTGGGCGCGCGCCCGCCGTGTCTAGTGGACCAGAACGGCGTAATGTATTTCTTGAGACCAGGTCGCAATATGATCGGCCGGCATCCCGAAAGCGACGTGCCCATCGATCCGGACTTCGGTCACGTTTCCCGCGCCCATCTCATCATCGAGTGGGACGGAAATTCGAAACTTAGCCTGATCGATCTTTCATCCCGCGGCACATTTTTGCGGCGCAAGGTTTTACAGCGAGAAAACAGTTTGAGCTCCTGATTGACCGACCTCCGCTGGGACAGGGACGTTCCTGCATCCGCCCAAAGGACACGGATGTCCCTCTAAGAGACTTAACGCCCCTCCCCGGGGCGTTTTTTTTGAAACGTTGGCACTCCTGCGGGAAGCCAGATGAATTTCGGAGCTTCATTCAATCGTTATCGTGATTCACCTTTCCCGTCGCTTCGCGGGCGGGTAAAAAGAGCGTTGTGGTGCCGCGATTCGGCTTGTTTCACGCACGACTCAATCCTGCTGCATGAAGGTGGAGAGACTCTTGGAGAACCCGTATCGACGGGCCACCGAGTGCGCGCCCTGGCGTTCCAAAAAATCAGAGGATTGGGTTCGAATTGTGGACGCTTCGGGGCGGCGTCCCTATGCTGTGAACCGGCTTCGAGCCAGCGAATTCCAGTACGATGGTGCCTATCCAATATCTCGATGGACGGTATTTCCGTCAGGCGATCGTCGCCGGCGCGGACTGGGTGCGGCACACCCGCGAACACATCAACCGAATCAACGTGTTTCCGGTGCCGGACGGGGACACCGGAACGAATATGGCGCTATCGCTGTCCGCAACCGCCGCGGCGGTGAGAGCACTGGATGAGCCGAATCTCGGTGAGGTTTCGAGGCTGGCGGCGGAGGCGAGCATTCTCGGCGCCAAGGGTAACAGTGGTGTCATCATGGCTCACTGGTTCCTCGGCCTGGCGAATTCCTTTTCTGAAGCGTCTCGTCTCACTCTGGCGGAAGTGGCGCCGGCACTCAAGGCGGCATCGGATTGCGTCTATTCCGCGGTGGAGAATCCGGTGGAAGGTACCATCGTCAGCGTAATGCGCTCCGTTGGCGATGCGGCTTTGGAAAAAGCGGCCGCCGACCGAGTGCACCTTGGCGAGTTGATGGAATTCCTGTTCGACGCCGCGGCGGTTGCGCTTGCACGCACGCCGGAACAGCTGGCGGTGCTGCGCGAGGCCAACGTGGTGGACGCCGGAGCCCAGGGCTACGTCAACTTTCTCGAGGGCGCGCTCCGTGCGGTGCGGGGAGAGCCGTTACCGGAACCTTCGGACGCCGATCTTCGCGAGGCCGTGGATCAAGTGGCGTTCGAACACGACAGCTCGGACCTGAGTGAACGCTATTGCACCGAAGTGGTGGTGCGCGGCAAAAGATTCGAATCCGAACGGCTGAAGCAGCTGTTTCGCCCGCTGGGCAGCTCTCTGCTGGTAGCCACCACCGGCAAGCTGTTTAAGCTTCATATTCACACCAATCATCCGGACGAGGTGCTCAGGATTGCGGCGCGTCAGGGCAGCGTAGAGGAACAGAAAGTCGACGACATGTTGCGCCAGCGCGAGGAGCGACGGGAAGACAGCCAGCGGCCGATGGTTGCTCTTGAGGCGCAACCGGAGACGGTTGCGGTGCTGTGTGACTCGACGGCGGACTTACCCGAGCCGGTTCGCCGCGAGCACGGTATCGAGATGGCGCCGCTGCAGGTTCTTTTTGGCGACCGCGTCTATCGCGATCAGGTGGACCTTTCCACCGAGGAGTTTTACCGACTACTGCAGTCCGATCCCCACCATCCCACGACCAGCCAGCCACCACCGAGGGCGTTCGTGGAGGCCCTGGACCGGATCCGCAGCGACCGTCCTTCGATCATAGTCACCGTCAGCCGAGGCGTTTCCGGCACCTACACCTCGGCCCAGAGCGGGGCGGCGCTTGCGCCGCATCCCAGGGTGGAGATTTTTGACAGTCAAAGCGCGAGCCTCGGTGTGGGCATGATGACGCTCAACGCTGCGCGGCTGGCGTCCCGGGGCGCTCAGTTGGAAGAAATTTTGAGTTGGCTGGCACGCTGGCGGGAGGACTCCGGGATGGTGATCGCGCTAAAAACGCTGGAATACCTGCGTCGAGGAGGACGCATTGGGGCGGCAAAATCCCTCATTGGGGGGCTGCTGGGGCTTCGGCCCATCATCGCGGACAAGGATGGAAAAATCGTGCCGGTGGCCAACGCGCGCAGCGACGCCGAAGCCTACGAGCGGGCGATAGCCTTGCTCAAGAGTCAGCTCCGGCCAGGGGAACGCGTGCGCCTTGGCTTGGTCGAGATGGGAACGGGTGGCGCCCTGGATCGGGTGGAGAACGAACTCACAACGAGCTTAGAGGTAGTCGAGCTGATTCGCGCACCCGCTACCGGCGTGGTCGGAGTGCACGCGGGCCCGGGCGCCTGGGGCGTCTTCTACCAGCGGGTTCGAGACGACGACCCGCTGGATTGACTGGACATCTTCCGCCAGCGCGACGCTGTCTAAACTGGGGGAACATATTACGTTTGGGAAGTTGCGTTTATGAGCCACCATTTTGATTTTCTCGTTCTTGGGGGTGGCAGCGGCGGAATCGCCGCCGCGGTGCGCGCCAGGGAACATGGCGCGCGCTGCGCCGTGGTCGAGGAGCACAAGCTGGGGGGCACTTGCGTCAACGTTGGCTGTGTGCCTAAGAAACTGATGTGGTACGGCGCGTCCATCGCCCACGTGCTCGAAGATTCCCGCGACTACGGTTTCAATCTCAACGGCGCTGAGTTTGACTGGAGCCGGCTCAAAGCATCGCGAGACGCATACGTAGCGCGGCTCAACGACGCATACCGTTCACGGCTCCAGTCGAACGGAATCGCCGAGTTTCGCGGCCGCGGTCGCTTCGTCGGCGAAAGGGCGATGGAGGTAAACGGTGATCGGTTGACCGCGGATCACGTTTTGATTGCGGTGGGCGGCGCGCCCAGGTGGCCGGACATTCCCGGCGCCGAGCACGGTATTTCCTCCGACGGTTTTTTCGAGCTCGAGAGCTGCCCTAAACGGGTCGTCGTGGTCGGCGGCGGATATATCGCCGTGGAACTCTCGGGCATGTTCCAGGCGCTTGGCGCCGAGGTGAGCATGGTCATCCGCCGCGACCTGCCGCTTCGAGGCTTTGACCAAAGCATTCGTCAAGCGCTGCACGAGGCGCTCAGGGAATCCGGAATAGAAGTTCTCTCGGAAACACGAGTGGAGCGGGTGGAGCGAAACGGCGACAACTTGCGTCTGCAACTGTCTCAGGGTCGCCGTTTCGAAAACGTGGATACGTTGCTTTGGGCGGTCGGGCGGCTACCACGCACGTCCGGGCTTGGGCTCGAGTCTGCCGGCATTGATATCGGTGAGGAGGGGGCAATTCCTACCGACCCTTATCAGAATACCAGCGCCGAAGGCGTCTACGCCGTGGGCGATGTCACCGGGCATCACGAGCTGACGCCGGTGGCCATTGCCGCCGGACGCCGACTCTCCGACCGCATCTTCGGCGGCATGCGCGACCGAAAGCTCGATTATGGAATGATCCCGACCGTGGTGTTCAGTCATCCCACTATCGGAACGGTAGGACTGACCGAAGCCCAGGCGCGGTCGAATTACGCCGAAGACGTGCGCACCTACGAAGTTCGGTTTACGCCCATGTACCATGCGTTTACCAGCAAGAAGCACAAAACTTTAATGAAGCTCGTGGTGGTGGGTGAAGAAGAGCGCATCGTCGGCTGTCATATTCTGGGATTGGGCGCAGACGAAATGTTGCAGGGATTTGCCGTCGCGATACGCATGGGGGCGACGAAACGGGACTTCGACGAAACTGTGGCTATTCACCCGACCAGTGCAGAAGAGCTGGTAACCATGCGCTGAATCGGCACCGCCGATAAAGAAGGTCGCGCTTCTGGAGTCGGGCTTGCGCTTGGCCTATAGTAACGCCGGATCGTTTTTCCCATCGGAGCACAAGTGACGCGCCATATGCGAGATGCCGTTCCTATCATCCTAGTGTGCCCTGGCCGTACAGGCCAGCGGGTCACTTGCTGAAAAGCGCAAGACGCAGCAGCACAACCTTGTCCGCATGTGTAAAGACGAACGCATCCGCATGGGTACAAAACTTTACTGCGACGAGAGCATATCCGGCCGTAAAGGAATGCAGAACCAGTTCGCTTCCCAGAGCTATGAGTTTCTTTTAGCGCGTATGAAGAGCGATCGTTCTTGCCTGACTCCGAGATGAGGAGCTTCGACTCGTGGAGTCAGTGCGACGAGTGCGGTTTTCAAGGGCTGATGGAGTTCAGTACCCGAGCGGATGAGAACTACGACGATCCGGATGCGCTGGGCGTGATGATGGACTGCGTTTGTCCCGCGTGCGGTGAACGCGAGTCGGTGCTGGTGGTGATGGAACAATATGAAGAGATGCTGCAGATGGCGAGAAACGTCAAGCAATCGAAGTCCCCCAAGCAGTAACTTCCGCCGTAAACTTCGCAACCCGGACTCGAAACGCAGGCAGAGCTGATTCACGCGTATTCAGTCGCATGAAATCGCGGTCGAAATGCATTTTCATCTTTTTGCTGATTGCCGCAGTCCTCTCTCCGACGGTCTTTGCCGATCAGAACGACCCGCGGCTCAAGGCGCTGTTTGAACGCATTCAACAGACGGAAAATTTAGAGATTGCCACAGACCTCGAGCGCAGGATCTGGCGAATCTGGCTGGACGCTGGCGATCCGGAACTGAACCGCATGATGCAGGCCGGTCTCGAGGCCATGGTTTCCGACCAGCTCAATCTGGCCATCGATCTGTTCACCGTAATCATCGAAAAGTCCCCCTCCTTTGCCGAAGGGTGGAACAAGCGCGCGACGGCGTTTTATCTCAACGGCCAACTGGCTGCCTCGGTAGGAGATATCGAACGCACCCTGGCGCTGGAGCCGCGGCACTTCGGCGCGGTTTCGGGACTGGGTCTCATATTCCTGAGCAGCGGCGACAAGGTCGGCGCGTTGAAGGCATTCGAACGCGTACTGGAGATCAATCCCCACGCCGAGGGCGCACGCGCCCAGGTGCGCTTGCTAGAGGAGGCGCTCAAGAACGAGGGTGTCTAAGCTGCGTGTTGACCTAATCTAGCGCCCAAGTGCTTGATTAATGGAGATCGAATTCCTGCGCGGCGATGATTCGATGGGCTGCCGGCCGCGACCGGAGAGCGCTTCGAATTTATCCACGAATGCTTCTCCGTGATAGGCTTGCGCCGGGTTCGATACCGGCCACGCGCGAAGATGGCTGAACTCAGGGCCGAAACCACGTTCACTGGAGGAGGCTTAAGAATGAAACTTACGAGCGACAGTTTCGAAAATGACTCACCGATTCCGCCGCAGTGTGCGTTCTGCGTTCCTGATCCGGAAGCTCACGTAACACTCGGTTCAAATCGCAATCCGGCTTTGTCGTGGAGCGATGTGCCCGAAGGCACAAAATCGCTGGTGCTCCTGTGTCACGATCCCGACGTACCATCCAAGCCCGGCGACGTCAACAAGGAAGGTAAGACACTTTCGAAAAAAATGAAGCGGGTTGACTTCTTCCACTGGGTGCTGGTCGATATCTCCGCCGACGCCGTTGGAATACAGGAAGGCGAATTTTCCGACGAAGTCACGCCCCAGGGAAAGGACGGGCCGCAGGGCCCGCGTGGCACCCGGCAGGGAATCAACGATTACACCAAGTGGTTCGAATCCGACGAAGACATGAGCGGCAGCTATTTTGGATACGACGGACCGTGCCCTCCGTGGAACGACTCCATAGTTCATCATTATCACTTTACACTGTACGCGTTGGATCTCGAACGCTGCCCCGTCGGGGGGCAGTTCACCGGCGCCGACGTGCTCGCGGCGATTGACGGACACGTTATCGATAGTGCCCGAATCACAGGCACCTACAGTCTCAATCCCGATGTTCCCGCCTGAGGGTATAGCGTCATATATAGTCGCAGGGGTGATGGCAGTGGTTACGGCGACCGTATTCAGGCCCCAGGCTCTGGCGGATGATCGTCACGCTGGCTATTACTATCCGATCCCGGCGACCAGTGAAATCTACACCGCACGCTCGGTCACTTTGCCCGATTCGAGCCGCAAGCGGCGCATCCTGTTCGTTACTGAGTTGACAAATCAGATGATCAGTAGCACCTATCCGCCGCCGGTTGCCATTTTCGCGAAGGGTAATGAGGCCGAGAAGCTGATCATTACCGCGCTCTATGATGATGGTTACAATACTTTGTATCGCATGCGGGGCCTGCTGGCGATGCTTTCTGCGAGGGCGCGAACGACTCCCATTTTCCGCGCCTATGAGGTAGAGGATCTGTTCACCTTCTTCGATCTGCTGAAACTACTCGGATTCGAGCAGCTGACTGTGACGGACGGCGATCGCTTCGCCCATCAGATACAGTTTAAATGAATGCCGCCGGGAATCGGCGATCGATGGTTAAGCATGACGCCAACGTACAGCGGCGGCGACACGTTCGACCAGCTCCGTGAGTGATTCCCCCGCTGCGCCGACTACGATAATGGCGCCTTTCTCCATCGGGACAACGATGCCGCGCAAGTTGTCGCTGCGAATCGCGGTCTTGGAGTCGATCTGCATTTCGCGGGTCAAAAAGACCGTGATTGGCGCTTTCTCTCCCTGAATCACGAGATGGCCGGCAATCTTCTGCTGCAGCAGGCAGTTGCCGGCGAAGGTCACCTTATCCAGTCTGCCTTCGAGCTTAAGCCCGGCGCGGGCAATCGCCTTAGCCACGGGCTTTTCGCCAAGGGGAATCTTGGGCTCCATCGCATAGTCTGCGTAACGGACCAGCGTGAATATTTCGCGCGCCAGCGGATCCTGAATATTGACGACGACGGCCGCGCTCAGCGCCAAGCTGAGGACGACAAACACGCTGGCGGCCAGGGCAAATACGTTGCGTCTCGAAAATTTCGATTTGGAAGGCAGAAAGGATTGCCTGAGCAAAACACGCGAAGCCAGATTCTCCGGTGCTTTGATTCGCGCCGCCGCGTTCAGGGCAGTGGAGAAGCGAGCCGCCCGTGAAGCGAAGCCGGCGCAGCTTTCGCACTGTGCCTTGTGAAGAATAACGTCCTCGTCCTGCGAAACCGGATCTATGTCGATCAGTCGTCTGAATTCTAGGCAGTTCATCTAATTTGAAACCTCGATCTCGTCGAGATCGATATCACTTACGCCATCTTCGAAGATTTTTCTAAGGCGCTGACGCGCACGAAATAGACGCGTGTTGACGGTGGCCCTAGGGACACCAAGCATGTTCGCAATCTCGTCTCCGCTATAGCCGCCGATCACCTGCAAAACAATTGGCTCCCTGTACTTGAGCGGCAGTCCCAGCATGGCCCGGCGCACTACCAGCACCTCCCATTGCGAGCTGCGCTCGCCGGGCAACAGGTCTGGCTCCACGTCGTCGAAGCGCGGTTGGTAGCGCTCGAACTGGCGGGCAAATTCCCGCCTGAGGGTGGTAAACAGCCAGCTTTTGGCCTTTCTTTCGTCTCTCAGGCTTCCCAGGAATCGCCACGCGCGGACAAATGTTTCCTGCACCAAATCTTCTGCTAACTCCTGGTTTTTACAAAGAAAATACGCGTACCTGTAGATGTCCGACGAGAGCGCCAGGACTAGCTTTTCGAAGCGTTGCTGGGGTTTTTCCATGCCAAGCTGCCGACCTAAGGATCGCTTCAGGGTAGAAAGACCGAGTTTTGGACGGGTTTCTTCCATTCTCATCTCACGAGATTGACTCGGGACAACTCTTGGAACCGATCACCGGGTCGGGGAGCGTGGTGCGTCCAGGGCCCTCCCCGGGGATCGGGCCAGCGGCCGCAGGCAGAATCAGGCAATTGGTTTAGCGAAGATTCGACTCCGTCCCGTGACAATGGTTCTAATCGGGACGGTTCGAACGGCGCGCTTTTTGGGATTCCCCAGGCGAGAAACATTTTACCCCCGGATCCGTTCGTCTTGTTACAACCTGCAGTGTTGAAAAATTCGAGCGGCGGCGCGTCGAGGCTTTTGGCCGCTGGGTGTAGTTCGGCCGGGTAAGGATCAAAGAATCCGAATGAGAAGGCGTAAGCGCGCGCGGAAGTTGGCCTACATCGAAACATATGGGGGGGTTCATGCGAGCGTCTGCTCCGAAATTTGGTCTCAGTCCGATCTGTGGGCATTAATTCGGCGCCCCAAAGATCACAGTGGTCGGCGGGTGGCCGGATTTTATTTCCTGATGCTTGGTCAGTAATGGGTGACGAGAGATCGCGCTCTTGGCTCCTGGCATCGACGTTACGGGCGGATTCGAATTTCCGCCCAAGAGTAAGAGATCCGGTAAGGGAATTCGTTTTCGCAGCAGTTATTCCCCTTGTTTTCAGCCGAATCTATCCTTCTCTATCAGGTCAGTATTTCGAAACTAGAATGGCGATCAGGTGGAGTGTGAGCATCACGAACAGAATCACCATGCCGTAACAAAGGCCGCGCTGGAGCATGGTCTGTGACTCGGGCGTTGGGAAGACCCCAAACTCCTTGGGATCCAGAACGCCCATCCTTTCGCGTACCATTACCTCGCGGCAGAACTGTCGAACCCAAAATGGCGCATTGTCGCAAAACATATAGCGCGTATACACCGACTCCATCTTCTCCTCGATGGGTGGCTCGCCGAACCAGCGCTCATAAGCGAGCTCGAACAGGCGAAACTCAGTAATTTCCAGAATGGAGGAGGCCGAGAGGACATCTAGAGCGTCTTGCTCGATGTCGTCGTCGTCATAACTAAAAAAGGTCATGCGGCGCGAACGTTTTCTGGCAGCGCTTAGGAAACGCCCTGGCGAACAATGCTAATCGGGACTATAAGTTTGCCACGTTCCGCGAATGTTTTGCCACGCGGCAGCAGGGCGGGCGCCAATCCAGTCCCGGCCGGCGGGCAGAGCCAGGGCGCCGGCGGCATGAGCAGGAATAAGATGCCGAAGCCGAGACCGGAGTCCGAGGGCGTGAGGGAGATTTGCGGTACGGGAATCAGGCCCAAAAAGGCCCCTCCCAGAGGAACGATTTGCGTATTCAATCCGAACGCCATTCATGCTTTTCTCGGCACCTTTCGGCAACCAGCGACAGGAGCTCGAGATCTTCCTCAAATTTCGTGAACTTGTTCACAGTACCAGCAATAAGTCCTTGATTCAAAAGGAAACAAAGACCATCCTTTCCCGTAACCAGGGACGCCTTATAAGCGTCGAACCGCAACCAGAAAAACCATGGCACCCACGACGGAGGACGCGTTCATGGGAAGCGCTAAGCAGAACAAGTTCAGCCAGCCTCTGCACCTGTCGGTAAAAGGCTTGCCGGAATTCATCACTTCGCTGGAACAGTTCGATCAGGCCCTCTCTCGAAAAACTCTGATTACTTCAGAACTGTTTGCCAAGCTCCTGACTCTCGACGACGACCGGCTGAACAGTCTCACTAGCGCTACGCGCCAGGCAGCGGATCTGCTGCAGCGGGTGTTGAAAAGAGCAGTGGGGAGCCCCAACGCGGTTGATGAACTGTTCAGGAAACTCGGAAGCGCTTTCTTCACCGAAGACCACTCCTGGCGAAAGCTTTTCATGACACTGTCTGCTCTTCCTTCAAAGCGTGACGAAATCAAGCTTCTCGCTTTGAGCAAGTACCGCAACTATTTGCTCGCGCGCCTTGCCGCGCTCAACAGTATCGGCTCGAATAGACTGCAGTCCCAGATCCATGTCACCGCGGACTCGGAAGCGGAAAGCGTCACTGAGCTCGTGGTGCAAAGACCCGGAGTTACTCAGGAGCTGAGCAGCTCGGAGACGATCATTCGCGATGTGGTTCAGCTTCCAAAGGGAAAAACTACGCCCGTGCGTGCCGAGGATATGGCTTGCGTGGACGTTTGGATGGCGAAACGCCGATTCCGCATCGAGATGTGGGACAAGACCTCGTTCATTGACAGTCACGGACAGTCCGCAAAGCTCAAAGAGGGTCGCAATCTAATCGGCCGTGCGCTGCACAACGATGTCGTCGTCGATGCGGAGTATCCTGAAGTCTCGCGCAACCACATGATCGTCGACATCCGCGATGGTCGTCCCGTGGGCATCACCGATCTGTCTTCCGGCGGCACGTTCATATCTCGCACGCTGGTGTCTGTGCCCAAGAAGGTCGCCAGGGCGAGCTAAAATCGAAGCGAAAAATTAGGACCTTGCTGCACGCTGCGAAACCGCGCGCGGTACCTGGGCAGTCACGCGGGCCCGGAATTAACGCGAGTTTGGTGGATTACTTCGTGGACTCGATGACGGTCAAGGGACCTTCCTGACTGGCGAAGTAGGCCGCGAGATCTTCACGATCCTTTTTGCTGAGTCCAGCCGCAAAACCCGCCATGATGGCGTTCTTGCGTGCACCCGTTTTGTAGTCTTCCAGCGCTTTCACCAGGTAGTCTGCATGCTGCCCGGCAAGTCGCGGAAAGTTCGGGGCCGGACTATTGCCGTCGGCTCCGTGACAGGCGATACACGGGGCTGATTTTTCTTTACCCGCGGCAGCGTCACCCTGGGCGAGCACGCTGGGGCCCACCATCAGGAATATCAATCCCGCGATTGTCGCTATCGCTGTTTTCATTTGCATCTCCGTGCGAATGAGACCGTCCATCATCGCTACGCTACTCGGACTTGGCGGCGGAAAAATAAGCCGCGATGTCCGCCATGTCCTGATCGCTTAAGCTCGCGGCTTGCGCCTGCATCGTCTTATGGCCGCGGTCGCCGTTCTTGTAGGCTTTCAGCGCGTCGACCAAATACTGCGAGTGTTGTCCGCCCACCCTCGGGACGTGGTAGCTCGGATAAACGTTGGAATAGCCGGGAATACCATGGCATCCCATACAGGGAATGGCTTTGACCTGGCCCGCTTTCGGGTCGCCTTCTTGAGCACTGGCCGCAGCCGCTAACGCGGTGCAGACAACTGAAAGCAGCGTGCCAAGCACGAGTTTTCTGTTCATATGACTCCCTTGAGAATCGTCGCGCTCGAGCGGCGCGGGTCGACAATCACTTCGCTCAAGTCAAATTTCGCACCAACGGCGCACGCCTGGACTGGAGCCCCCAAACGTGCGGGCGCAGTATACCCGCTGGCGCTCGAGGTACCAAGGGAGCGCCAGCGTCGAGGCAAAAGGTCGCAAGCGGTCGGCTTTAGCCGAATTGTACGCAGCGCCGGCTCAACGAGCCGTACTCGAACCCCGTCACGGGGAAGGTTACGGGCGCCGAGTCGACGCCGGCGGCGCCCGCCGCCACCAGGATGGGGGTGAAATGCTCCGCTGTGGGATGGGCCCGACTGAAGCCGGGAGACGCGCGTTCGAAATCCATCAGCGCTTGATGGTCTTTGCCCTCCAGGCAGCGCGCGCACCACTGGTCAAAATCCTGGGCCCACTTTGGCGTGGGCTCGCGCTCGTGGTAGTCGATAGTGCGCAAGTTGTGCACCAGCACACCACTGGCCATGATGAGCACGCCGCGGTAGCGCAAATCTGCCAGCGCTTGACCGAGGGCGTAAATTTCGCTCGAGGCAAAACCGCTGGGAAGAGAAAGCTGAAGAACGGGTACCTCCGCATGCGGAAAGAGATGCAGCAGCGGTACCCAGACACCGTGGTCCCAGCCCCGTTCAGGCTCACGACCGGTTTCAGTGCCCTGACTTTCTAGCGTATCGCGGATCTCTACAGCGAGACCGGGCGCTCCGGGCGCCCGATACTCGAGGGCGTAAAGCTCGGGTGGAAATCCGTAGAAGTCGTAGACCAGATCTTGGGTCTGCTCGGCGCCGGTGCTCGGAGGGGTCTGCTCCCAATGAGCCGATACGGCGAGGATGGCATTTGGCTTGGGCAGTCGTTTTGCCCAGCGGGCGAGATCGGCGCCCTTGGTCGGGTTCGTCGCCAGGGTGGGTGCGCCGTGGGCAACAAATATGATCGGCATCGATGTCATGGTCTAAGTTTCATCCATTTCCTCAGCCGACTTTAATTCCAGGTGGTTCGAATTCTGCCGCAATGACCGCAACGCGTAAAAGCGTCGAACCTCATATAATGTCGCCTCCTCGATATTCGCAGTTCACGGGAAGCGTTCAAAGATGACGCGCGCGTCAGGAGATCGATTGCAAGCTGCATGGGCCGCGCTCCAGGCGCACCAGCGGGAGATCGGCGGTCTGCACATGCGGGAGATTTTCGCCTCCGACTCGGATCGAAGCAGGCGATATCGCCTCGAGGCCTGCGGTCTGTTTCTCGACTACTCCAAGCACCGGATCTCGGAGGCCACTCTATCCGGGCTCAAGGCGCTGGCCGCGGCGGCGGGCCTCGAACAGTGGATCGGGCGGCTGTTTTCGGGGGAGGCGGTCAATAACACCGAGGGGCGGGCCGCGCTGCATCCAGCGCTCCGGCATCTGGGCATGGACGCTTTTCCTGGTCACGGATCCGACGTCATGCCGGAGGTGCGGGCGACGCGGGACAAGATGAGGAAATTCTGTCGCCGGGTGCGCGGAGGACGCTGGCGCGGACTTACCGAGCGTCCTTTGGATACCGTGGTCTGCTTGGGAATAGGTGGCTCGAGTCTAGGGCCGGCCATGGCCTGTGCGGCCCTCGAGGTTAACGCCGACGCCGGTCTCGCTCTTCATTTCGTTTCAGACCTGGACGGCGCCGCGCTCGACCGCGTGCTCAGCAAGTGCGCCCCGGAACGCACGATGTTCATCGTCGCTTCCAAGAGCTTCGGCACCGAAGAGACATTGACCAACGCGCGCAGCGCCCGCAGCTGGCTCGAGAGCCGGCTGGGTGGAAATGGAGACAGCACCGCGCGCCACTTCGTCGCCGTTACGGCCAAGCCCAGCGTGGCGGTCGAGTTCGGCATCGATCCGGCGAACGTGTTCGAGATCTGGGACTGGGTCGGGGGCCGATACTCGCTTTGGTCGGCGGTAGGATTGCCGTTGGCGCTGCAAATCGGGATGGATCAATTCGAGGCCATGCTCTCGGGCGCCGCGGAGATGGACCAGCATTTCGTCTCCGCACCGCCCGGCGACAACATGCCGGTGATTCTGGCGCTGCTCGAGGTCTGGTACCGCGACTTCTTCGCCGCCCCCAGTCGGGCGGTGTTGCCCTACGACCACGCCCTGCGGCGTTTCCCCGAGTACCTCCAGCAGCTGGAGATGGAAAGCAACGGCAAGCGGGTGGCGCGAACGGGAGAACCCCTCAGTCAGCCTTCGGCGCCGGTGGTCTGGGGCGGACCAGGTATCGACGGACAGCATGCATTTTTCCAGCTGCTTCACCAGGGGGGGACCCTGATCCCTTCGGACTTCATCCTTCCGCTTCAAAGTCAGCGCCCGCTCGCGGGCCACCACGAAGCGCTGGTGTCGAACGCTCTCGCGCAGACCCGCGTGCTGATGCGGGGGCGCACCGAGGAAGAAGTTGAACGCGCGCTCGAACAGGAAGGGTTCAGGGGCAACGGGCTCGATTCGCTGCTGCCGCACCGGGTGCTGCCGGGTAATCAGCCCAGCAGCCTGCTGATGTACGAATGTCTGGACCCGCGCACTCTGGGCGCCCTGGCCGCACTCTATGAGCACAAGGTGTTCGTGGAAAGCGTGATCTGGCAAAACAATCCCTTCGACCAGTTCGGAGTGGAAATGGGGAAGGTTCTGGCGAAGCGCATCCGCCCCGCGGTGGCAGAGGCTTTGAAACCAGCGCCTGGCGAAAACGGTTCGCTCAGCCGGCGAATCGACCGGCTTCTCGCCGCATGTCCGCCCATGGACGAGTGATGCTCGAGCCAAAGATTATTTAGAGGGATCCCTTGAATCAGCAGTCGGACAACCAAAGGCCCGTGGTCAGGGACTTCATTCGCCAGCGCATCGACGCCGATCTCGCCGCGGGCAAGAACGATGGCCGGGTGGTGACGCGCTTTCCTCCGGAGCCAAACGGCTACCTGCACATCGGTCACGCCAAGTCGGCGTGCCTGAATTTCGGAATCGCAGAAGAGTACCAAGGCGGGTTGTGTTCGCTTCGCTTCGATGACACCAACCCCACCAAGGAAAAGCTGGAGTATGTGGAATCGATCAAAGAGGATGTGCGCTGGCTGGGGTTCGACTGGGGTGACCGTCTGCGGCACGCCTCCAGTTACTTCGAGCAGCTGTATGAATTCGCCGTGGCCATGATTGAAAGCGGCAAGGCCTACGTGGACAGCCTGAGCGGTGACGAGCTCCGTGAACATCGCGGAACGCTGACGGAGCCCGGGCGCGAGAGCCGGTACCGCCGCAGAAGCGTAGAAGAGAATCTTGGGCTTTTTAAACGCATGCGCGCAGGCGAGTTCGCTGACGGCAGTCACGTGCTGCGCGCCAAGATCGACATGGCGTCGCCCAACGTCAACATGCGCGATCCGGTCATGTACCGAATCATGCACGCGGCCCACCCCATGACCGGCGACGCGTGGTGCATCTATCCCATGTACGACTTTACCCATTGCCTCTCCGACTACATCGAGGGGGTGACGCACTCGCTTTGCACCCTGGAGTTCGAAGACCATCGTCCGCTTTACGACTGGTATCTGATTGCGGTGAACGCCAACCCGCGCCCACAGCAGATCGAGTTTTCTCGGCTCAACCTGAGCTACACGGTGATGAGCAAGCGCCTGTTGAACACGCTGGTGAACGATGGCCACGTCAGCGGCTGGGACGACCCGCGCATGCCGACGCTCAAAGGCATGAGGCGGCGCGGCTACACGCCGGAGTCGATCCGAGACTTCTGCCAGCGCATCGGCGTCACCAAGAAGGACAACGTGGTGGAGATGGGTGTGCTGGAAAACTGCATTCGAGAGGATCTGGACCCTCGCGCGCCAAGGGTCATGGGCGTGCTGCGTCCGCTGAAGGTGGTCATCGTGAACTATCCCGAAGGTCAGGTGGAGCAGCTGGAGGCTCCGAACCACCCGAAGGATCCGTCCATGGGTTCTCGCAAGCTTCCGTTCTCGCGCGTCCTTTACATCGAGCGGGAAGATTTCATGCAGTCACCGCCGTCAAAGTTCTATCGACTGGCGCCCGGCCGCGAGGTGCGCCTGCGCTACGCCTATTTGGTTACCTGTGTGGATGTGCTGCGCGACGAGCAAAGCGGAGAGATTGTCGAGGTGCACTGCAGCTACGATCCTGAGACGCGCGGCGGCAACGCGCCTGACGGGCGCAAGGTCAAAGGCACCATCCACTGGGTGTGCGCGAAAAGCGCCCTGACAGCCGAGGTGCGTCTATACGACCGACTATTCAGGGTGGAGAATCCGGTTGCAGCGCAAGACGACAAGGGGTTCGAATCACTGCTCAATCCGGATTCGATAGAGGTGCTGCCGGAGGCCCGCGTCGAGCCCAGCGTAAAGGATGCGGCGGTCCCAACAAGCTATCAGTTCGAGCGCCAGGGGTACTTCTGTGTCGACGGCATCGACAGTCGACCCGGGGCGCCGGTTTTCAACCGCACCGTGACGTTGCGCGACACCTGGGCGAAGGTATCTAAGGCACGGGGCGGTTAGAACCTATCTCAGAATCGGCGAGCTTGGATAAGACAAGGCAAAAAGAGGCGAAAAACCGGAGCCTACACCCCAGTCAATGAGCATCTTGAAGCTGTTTCTAACGCCCTTAGGCTAAGCATGGCGGTTCTGAGACAGATTCTAGGCGGACTGTCGCCGTTTCCGTCCCATCTCGCGAACCCGACGCTGTAACGTGAGCCGGTCCAGCTGCTCTACGGGAAGGCAGACCAGTCTCTGGATGCGGGTGGTGAGCTCACGGTATACGTTGGCAAACGCGAGATTTCTCTCCGCCTCGCTTCCGACGACGGCTGCGGGGTCAGGTAGCCCCCAGTGGGCGGTGACCGGCTGCCCCGGCCACAGGGGACAGACTTCTCCCGCTGCCTGATCGCATACGGTGATGACGATGTCTATTTTGGGCGCGCTTTCGTCCGCAAATTCGAGCCAATCCTTGGAGCGAAGCTCCGAGACGGGGTGGTAGCGACGTTTAAGCAGCGTGAGCGCAGAGGGGTTGATCCGCCCGGTAGGGTGACTTCCGGCGCTGAAGGCGCGAAATTTGCCCCGGCCCAGGCTGTTGAGAATGGCCTCCGCCATGACGCTGCGGGCCGAGTTACCGGTGCAAAGAAACAGCACGTTATAGATTCTTGCGTTCATCGTGTGATCCGTTACCGGCTGAGGCTTCGACTTTGCTTATTTGCTTAAGGGTTGTGACGTTTTGATGAATCAATAGTTACCCGCGGCAAGTTCGGATACAGCTTGATTCCAATTAGCCTCATTGTCCTGCTTATCGTAGCCTTTGTGTTCGGCGCCATGCTGTTTTTCGCGCTCGTGGTTACTCCGGTATTGTTTCGCCGTATGAGCCGGGAGGCGGCCGGCGAGGCTCTGAGACCCCTATTTCCCGCCTACTACAGCGTCCTGGGCTGCGCCGCGGCGGTCGCAGCAGTTCTGTACGCCGTTGACGTGTCGCCGGCGTCGCTTAACGCCAATCTTCTTGCCGCCGTGGCCGCGGGCTTCTTTCTCGCTCGATTCGTTCTGCTGCCCCGAATCAACGCGGTACGGCCCGCTCCGGGGACAACAAGCGCCGAATTCAGCCGCCTCCATCGGCTGAGCGTGGTGCTGAACCTGGCGCAGCTTTTGATCGTGCTTTACATCCTTGTGACGCTCTAGCTTCGGTGATTAAGCGCGTCGCTGTTATCCGGCATAGGCATCGCGTGTCAAGGCGGCTAAGCCTGCTCCAGAAAATCTTGGTCCAGGGACTCCGGGCTCACGTGGCGCACGTCTTTGCCTTTGACCAGAAAGATGACGTACTCGGAGATATTCTTCGCGTGGTCCCCGATGCGTTCCAGCGAGCGCACGATGAAGGTGACGTCGATGGCGTGACCGACGTTGCGAGAGTCTTCCATGATATAGGTTGCCAGTCTGCGCAGGGCTGACTGGAACTCGCTGTCCAGCTCGGCGTCGCCTTTGGCCACCTCCAGAGCCAGCTCGACATCGAGCCGCGCCAGGCAATCCAGAGCGTCTCGCAGCATCTTCTTGGCCAGGCTCGACATGGAATGAGTGTCGCGCAGCAGCTTGTGACTGGGCTGGGACCCGGCGGCCTCGTAGATGTGAATAGTCATTCTGGCGATGCGCTCGGCCTCGTCGCCGATGCGCTCCAGGTCCGTCACGGCCTTGCCCAGGGACATGATCATTCTCAGATCCCGGCCCATGGGCTGACGTAAGGCGAGCAGGTTCACTGCCCGCTCATTGGCCTCCACATCCATAAAGTTGACCACGTGGTCGCGGGCGATTACCTGGCGAGCCGCTTCCGGGTCCTCCTCGCGGAGCGCGTCCATTGCGCGCGTGATCTGGTCCTGCACCAGACCGCCCATGCGCAGCACGAGGGAGTTCAGTTCGTCAAGCTCCTGGTCGAAGCGCTTTACCGTATGCTCTTCTATCTGCTGCGGATTCTGTGTCGATTTAGGGGTCATGATTCTCTGAGGTCCAATATTCAGCCGAAGCGCCCGGTGATGTAGTCTTCCGTCAGGCGGTGGCGGGGGTTAGTAAAAATCTGGTTCGTTTCTCCCACCTCGACCAGATCGCCCAGATGAAAGTAAGCGGTCCGCTGGGAAACCCGGGCAGCCTGCTGCATAGAGTGGGTCACGATGGCAATGGTGTAGTTTTCTCTCAGCTCGTCGATGAGTTCTTCGATTCTCGCCGTCGCAATGGGATCCAGCGCCGAGCAGGGCTCGTCCATAAGAATGACGTCGGGGCTGACGGCAATGGCGCGGGCGATGCACAGCCGCTGCTGTTGTCCGCCCGAGAGGCCGGTGCCGCTGCTGGTGAGACGATCCTTGACTTCGGACCAGAGTCCCGCCCGTTCGAGGCTGCGTTGAACGATTTCATCGGTTTCCATCCGGCTACTGACGAGTCCGTGGATCCGGGGCCCGTAGGCGACGTTGTCATAAATCGACTTCGGGAACGGATTCGGTTTTTGGAACACCATCCCAACCCGGGCCCGCAGCTGAACCACATCGAGGGTGGGGTCGTAGATGTCTTGTTTGTCCAGAGTGATGGTTCCGGTCACGCGGCATCCCTCGATGGTGTCGTTCATTCGGTTGAGACAGCGAATAAAAGTTGACTTGCCGCAGCCCGACGGTCCAATCATTGCCACGACCTCGTTGCGACCTATGTCGAGGCTGACGTCCTTAATCGCTTGTTTATCCCCGTAATAGACGTTGACGTCGCGGGTCTGCATTCGCGGCTGGTCCACCGTGATATCCCCCACGGTTTCAGAGAAGCCGCGGTCGTCTAGGGCTTTATTACTAACTCTTGAGCGCGTACCAATGCTCGCGGTCCTCGAGGGAGCCGGCTTCCCTGTGTCCATGGATTCTTCGGTTTGTGGTGAGGCTTGTGTGATCATTCGCTTTTCCTCGTTTTTCATCTAGTGTCGCGCTTACCAGCGGCGCTCGAATCGGCGCCTGAGTACGACCGCCAGCGCGTTCATCAGGATCAAAAAGCCAAGCAGCACCATAATTGCTGCAGAAGTGCGCTCTACGAAAGCCCGTTCAGGGCTGTCCGCCCAGAGAAAGATCTGCACTGGAAGCACCGTGGCCGGTTCCAGCGGGCCGCCGGGGACGTCGACGATGAACGCCACCATTCCAATCATCAGCAGCGGCGCGGTCTCGCCCAGGGCCTGGGCCATGCCGATGATGGTGCCGGTGAGCATGCCGGGCATTGCCAGTGGCAGCACGTGATGGGTGATCATTTGTGTCTTTGATGCGCCCATCCCCAGCGCCGCTTCGCGAATCGAAGGCGGCACCGACTTCAGCGCCGCACGGCTGGCAATGATGATGGTCGGCAGCGTCATCAAGGTCAGCACAAGGCCGCCCACCAGCGGCGCCGATCGCGGCAGACCGAAGAAGTTGATGAACACCGCGAGCCCCAGGAGTCCGAACACGATGGACGGCACCGCGGCCAGATTATTGATATTGACTTCGATGATGTCTGTCCATCTGTTCTTCGGCGCGAACTCTTCCAAATAAATGGCCGCGGCGACTGCGAGAGGAAAAGAAAGGATCAGCGTAACAAGCAGCGTATAGAACGACCCCGTGGTGGCGCCGCGGATGCCGGCGAGCTCCGGCTCGCGGGAGTCTCCCGCGGTGAAAAAGGTGGTGTTGAACTGTTTTCTGATTTGGCCGGACTGCTCGAGCTGCTCGACCCAGGCAATCTGTTGGTCGGAAACGCGTCGGTCCGACTCCGGCGCGTCCCGCCGGATGTGTCCCTTGAGCAGCATGTCGATGTCGTCGTCGGCGGGCAGCCACAGCTTCTCCGTCGATCCCAGGAGATCCGGATTGGCCATCATGCGTTCCCTCAGCACAAAGCCTGCGCCGCTGCTGACGGTGCCATACAGGGCGCGCTTTGCCCGGCGGCCGCTCACGTTCGGGAATGTCTTCCGCATGGCGGCCTTCACCATCCCGGTATAGTTGGCCCTACTCAAAGCCTGAGTATCGCCGCTGTCTGCAATCCCGAGTACTTCTGGGTCATAGGTGACCTCCAGCTGAATATGGGTCTGCATGAAGGCCGTCCAGCCCTTGGCGACAATGTCGAAAAACAGCAGAGCAACGAAGGAAACACCCATTAATATGGCCACAAGCCCGTAGGCGCGAAATCGTTTTTCCGCGGCCTGGCGTTTGCGCAGTCGCCTTTGGGTTTGCGGCGACCCGTGCCAGGAGCCTGAAGCCGCCAGTTCCGCGCCGGTGATCAGCTTCCCGTCAGTCATATTGTTCCCGGTATTTTCGCACCACGTGCAGGGCCACGATGTTGAGCGCCAGCGTCACCACGAATAACAGAAGTCCGAGGGCAAAGGCGGCAAGGGTCTTGGCGCTGTCGAATTCCTGGTCACCGACCAGAAGAGTGACGATCTGCACCGTCACCGTGGTGACCGCATCTAGGGGATTGGCGGTGAGATTGGCCGCAAGGCCCGCAGCCATCACGACAATCATGGTCTCGCCAATGGCGCGGGAGACCGCAAGCAGAAGCCCGCCGATGACGCCCGGGAGCGCAGCAGGAAGGACAATTTGCTTGATCATCTCCGATCGGGTCGCGCCGAGTGCGTAGGCGCCGTCCCGCAGCGACTGGGGCACGGCGTTGATCACGTCATCTGACAGCGAGGATACGAAGGGAATGAGCATGATGCCCATGACGAACCCCGCCGCCAGAGCACTTTCGGAAGACACCTCGAGACCGATGGCGTTACCCGTATCGCGTACGAACGGGGCCACGGTCAGAGCGGCAAAGAAGCCGTAGACGACGGTCGGGATGCCGGCGAGGATTTCCAGCAGCGGCTTGGCAATGCTGCGTACCCGAGGCGTTGCGTACTCAGCGAGATAAATAGCCGAGAACAATCCGATAGGCGCCGCCACCAGCATGGCGATAAAGGAAATCATCAACGTTCCGGCGAATAACGGAATGGCGCCGAAGGCCCCGGACGACCCGACCTGGTCGTCGCGAATGGCGGTCTGCGGGCTCCAGTTCAGCCCGAAAAGAAACTCACTGATCGGTACCCGTCCGAAGAATCGAATCGATTCGAAAAGCACTGAGAGAACGATGCCGAGGGTGGTAAAAACGGCCACCGTGGAGCTGATGATCAAAAAGTACTTGACGACGATTTCTACCTTGTTGCGAGCCCTCGTCCGCGGGGACACCATGCGCCAGCCGATGCTGACGCCTCCGATGGCTATAGCCAGCACCACCACGCTTAATGCCGCAGCGCTGATCCGCTCCAAGTTCTGGTAGTGAGCGGCTGCCGCTCGCATCGCCGGGTCCGGATCCCGGGAGACCACGTTTCCGCTGACCATGTTCTTGACGTCGTTGATCACCAGGCTCAGACGCTCTGCTGGCAAGGCGCGGTAATCAGCGGGAAGCGCACCCACGACCAGGTGCTCGATGACAGTAGGTTCGAACGCCACCCAGACGAAAAGCACGATCGCCGCAGGGATGGCGCACCACATGGCGGTCAGGGTGCCGTAGTGACTCGGCAGCGAGTGTAGCGCTTTTATCCCGCCGCACCGGGTCGCCACCGTGAACGATCGGCGCCTTCCGAGGTGGAAGGCGAGCGCCATCAACGCCAGCAGGACAACGACCAGAGTGGGAGTCTGCATGACCGTTTTCTGATTCTAGCCAGTTATACTGATGGCTTGGATTAAAAAGAGACGGCGCCGGAATTCGGCCGTCGTCTCGATGGACTTACGGTCTCTCCAATGAAGGCGTTGACATTCAGTTGGAGGCGAGCTTGAGATTCGTCAGCTTTTTGATGTCGGCTAGAAACTTCTTACGCTCGGCGTCGGGCATCGGGATGAGACCCTTGTCCGTCAGGTAACCGTCGGGTCCCCAGGCTTTTTCACTCGCAAACTCCGCCAGGAATTCCTTGATTCCGGGAACGTTTCCGATGTGCGCCTTCTTTACGTAGAAGTAGAGCGGCCGGGATATCGGATACAAACCATCGGCGATATTGTCGAAGGTGGGCGCAACGTTGTCGACGACCGACCCCTGCACTTTGTCCGTGTTCTGGTCCAGGAAGCTGAACCCGAACACGCCCAGCGCGTTGGGATTGGCTTCGAGCTTCTGCACGATCAAATTGTCGTTCTCGCCGGCCTCTACATAAGCCCCGTCCTCGCGGATGGTGTGACAGACCGTCTTGTAGCCCTTCTTGTCCGATTTCTTCATCGCTTTGATGAAACCGAACTTCTTGCAGCCGCCTTCCAGCGCGAGCTCGACAAAGGCATCACGGGTGCCCGAGGTGGGAGGAGGGCCCAGCACCTCGATCTTCACGTCCGGCAGCGATGCGTTGACCTGCTTCCAACGCTTGTAGGGATTCTCAACCAGCTGCTCGCCGCCTTTCGGGTCCGGCACTTCTTTCGCCAACGCCAGGAACAGATCCTTGCGCGTCATTTTTAATTGAGGTCCCTTTTTGGAGTTGGCCACCACGATGCCGTCATAACCGATCTTGACCTCGAGAATTTCCGTCACCCCGTTCTTGGCACATTTATCCACCTCGGACTTCTTGATCCGTCGTGAGGCGTTGGTGATGTCTGGATGTTTGATGCCGACGCCCTGGCAGAAAAGTTTGAGACCGCCTCCAGAACCAGTGGACTCGATCTTGGGGGTCTTGAAGCGGGTGGTTTTGCCGAACTGCTCCGCCACTACCGTGGCGAAAGGGTATACGGTCGACGAGCCGACGATGCTGATGTAGTCGCGGGCCGCCTGGGCAACCGTCGGGACTGACAGCACCGCGCCGGCTAAGGCCGCCGCAATGAGGGGTTTTCTCATAATTATATCCTCTGAAATATGAATACAATCAATATCTTGAAAGCTTTGTCTGTTGTTATTTCGAGCCCCTTTTCTTTCCCGTAGACTCTCAAGCTTAACGACGCGCTTATTCATACTTTCGAGTTATTACAGTGATACGCTGAAGTTGTGACGATGTTGTGACAGCGATCAGGATCCAATGGAATCGAACCCAGGTCACCGCTGCGGGAGTTTCCTGCGAACGCAGAGAAATCCCCCGGAATTCAGGTCCCGGGCGGCTCGGCAACTGGCTCGAGACAGCGCGGGTCATCGTTGCGTGGATTGTTAACGTAAGTGCTGACGGGCGTGAACTCCAATACATCCCCCTTTTGAGTACTCAACAGCGAAAGCAGGCGATCGGCATCCTCTACCTCCCGGTCGAGCCAGGTATTCATATCGTCATTTTCGATCACCACCGGCATGCGGTCGTGGACCGTAGCCAGATGGTCGCTGGCCGAAGTGGTCACGATGCAGAACGATTCCAACGGGCCGTCTTTGCCCTTGTCCCAGCGATCCCAGAGAGCGGCCAAGAACAGCGGAAAGCCGTCACTTCTGTGGATGAAGTAAGGTTGTTTGCGTTGCGGCCCCGCCTTCCACTCAAAATAGCCGTCGGCGGGCACCAGACAGCGGCGGCTTCTGAACGGGGCCCGGAACGCCGGCCTACTGGCTATGGTCTCCGCACGGGCGTTAATCATCCGATAGCGGTCGTCGATGGTCTTGGCCCAGTGGGGTACCAGACCCCAGCGAAGCAGCGCCAACTCCCGCCCGCCGGCATCGGAGATCCGGCATACCGGCACGTTGCGGCTCGGGGCCACGTTGTAGCAGGGTGCGAACTCCGCCTTCGCGCTGGCGCCCAGGATGCGCGCAATCTCTGGAACCGAGGTCTTCAAGGCGTATCGGCCGCACATGCAATGGGATTTAAACCGCGTGACGGACTCGCTTGCAAGGGAACGTGTCGGTGGGGCAACTTTTCCGCTTAAATGAACCGCTCCGATTTAGAAGCAGCCATTGCCGGTTGCATGCTGGCGGACCAGCCGCGGCTGATGCGGCGGCTGGATAAGCTCGTCCCTAAGGGTCGAGGCAAGGACGGCGCCCGCGGGGCGCGCTCGCGCCTGCGCAACGATATCGACCGTTCGGCGCTGCGACGGCAAAAGCGCCTCGACGCGCTTCCAAAGCCTGAGATTGCGGAAGCTTTGCCCATCGCTTCTGCAACGGATGAGATCGCGAGAACCATCGCCAATCGCCCGGTCACCATCGTCTGCGGTGAGACCGGGTCGGGAAAGACTACCCAGCTGCCGAAAATCTGCCTCTCAATCGGCCGCGGCGTTTCCGCTTGCATCGGTCACACCCAGCCGCGGCGCATCGCGGCGCGCGGCGTGGCCGCGCGCATAGCATACGAGACGGGGACGGCGTCTGGGGATCTGGTGGGATACAAGGTGCGCTTCGATCGCGACGTCGGCGAGTTCTGTTATGTCAAGGTCATGACCGACGGCATCCTTCTGGCAGAAATCCAGTCCGACCCGCAGCTGCTGGGCTATGACACCATCATTATTGACGAGGCGCACGAACGCAGCCTGAACATCGACTTTCTACTCGGGTACCTGAAGCTGCTGTTGCCATCGCGCCCCGATCTGAAGGTCGTGGTGAGCTCGGCCACCATAGACACCCGGAGATTCGCCGAGTTCTTCGACGGAGCGCCGGTGGTCGAGGTGGCGGGCCGGATGTATCCGGTGCAAGTACGCTATCGCTTGTCGGAGAGTGAAAACAGCGAGCCGCTCGACCGGGTTGCGCAGGCGGTGGGCGAAATCGAGGAGCTTTGGAAGCAGGAAAAGGGAGACATACTGGCGTTCTTCCCAAGCGAGCGTGAAATCGTCGACGCGGCGCGCGAGCTAAAAGGCAAAAAGTTCAAAGGCGCCGAGGTTCTGCCGCTCTATGCGCGCTTGCCGCTTGGACGGCAGCGGCGCGCCATCGAGCCGGGTGATTCACGTCGCATCGTTCTGGCCACCAACGTGGCGGAAACCTCCCTCACAGTGCCCAACGTGCGTTGCGTTGTGGATACCGGCGTCGCGCGCGTGAGCCGATACAACCGGCACGCCGGTGTTCAGCGTCTACCCATCGAGCCCATTTCCCGCGCCTCAGCGGCGCAGCGCAAAGGGCGTTGCGGCCGCACCGGGCCGGGTGTGTGCGTACGCCTTTACTCTAAATCCGATCACGATGAGCGATCCGAGTTTTCCGAGCCGGAAATTCTACGCACCAATCTAGCCTCAGTGCTGTTGCGCATGCGGGCCCTCGGAATCCGCGATCTGGAAGCGTTTCCATTCATCGATTCGCCCGCCAGGCGTCACGTCAATGACGGCCTGCGCCTGCTGCGTGAGCTCGGAGCTCTGGACTCGAGCGACGAGCTCACGGAAACGGGAGCACGGTTGGCCAGGCTTCCGATTGACCCGCGGCTCGGTCGGATGCTTCTCGCCGCCGAGGTTAATAACTGCGTCGAGGACATTCTGGTAATTGCTTCAGCCCTGAGCGTTTCAGACCCGAGAGATCGCCCGCCAGGCCGCGAAGTGGCGGCTGACGCCGCCCATCGGCGCTACGCGGACGAACGCTCGGATTTTTTGACACTGCTGAACCTTTGGATGCTTTATCAGAAAAAGACCCGCGGGCTTTCCGAGAAGGCGGTCGCCGCGTTTTGCCGCAAGCGCTTTTTGTCCTTGACCCGGATGCGAGAGTGGCGGGACGTTCACGATCAGCTACGCACGCTGGCTGCCGAACTCGGGATTCACCGCAGCCGGATCGGCGCCGGTTATGCGCGGATACACAAGGCATTGCTTTCCGGACTGCTGCGCAACGTCGGTTTCCTTTCAGCGGACCGGGAGTACACCGGAGTTCGCGGCGCATGTTTTCGAGTCGCGCCGGGATCCGCTCAACATACGGGCCAGGCGAAGTGGATCATGGCCAGCGAGCTGGTGGAGACATCGAGACTTTATGCGTTCACCGCGGCGCGGGTCCGACCGGAATGGGTGGAGGAGGCCGCGGGGGACCTGGTGCGCAAAAGCTATTTCGATGCCCACTGGGACCAAAAGCGCGGCGAGCCAATGGTGTACGAGCAAACCGCGCTTTATGGACTCACGATTATTCCAAAACGCAGGCGACGATATGCTCCGGTCAGCATTAAAGAGGCAAGACGAATATTCATACGCTCGGCGCTTGTAGAAGGGCGCATGGACCGCGACGCGCAATTTCTCCAGCACAATCGATCGGCTATCGCCCGGCTTCGATCGTTCGACGATCGGTTGCGCCAACCCGACGTATTGATCTCCGATCGCGCGCTATTCGATTTCTATGCCCACCGTGTCCCGGCGCAGGTATGTGACATCGTAAGTTTCGAGGGCTGGGTGCGGCAGCTGGATGACGCGGATATCGACGATCTCAGCCTTGATGAAGAAGCAATCCTCGGCGAGAAGCTCAATCACCAGGTCAAAGATCGTTATCCCGACAACCTGGAGATTGGCGGCCATCGTTTCAATCTGCGTTATCGCTTCGCGCCGGGCGAGCTGGATGACGGGATCACGGCAATTGTGCCGTCAGGGTTTCTTGGCGAGCTTGATGAAGGGGATTTCGACCGCCTGGTTCCAGGTTACCTGGAAGAAAAGGTTCAGGCGCTGCTGCGCGGCTTACCCAAATCGCTGCGTCGTGAAATCGTGCCGCTCAGCGAGTTTTGCGCGCGGTTTGTCGAGGAGGATGATCAACCTCGTGGCGCGTTGACGAAGGCGCTGGCCGCCCAAGCCCGCCGTATGCACGGGGTGGATATTCCTCCCGACGCGTGGCGCACGAAGCGCCTGCCAGAACATTTGCGCATGCGATTCACTGTTGTGGATGCGGGCGGTAACGAAGTCGCCTCGGAACGCGATCTAGCGGATCTTCAGCGGCGCTTCGCCCGCGGGCGGACATCGGCTACCGAGACTTTCCAGGTCGCGAAGGGCGAGCTTAGGAGCTGGAGCGTGGGTGATCTTGAGGACGAGATTAAAGTGCGTCGCGGAGGCCGTGATGCTGTCGTTTATCCCGTGCTCGAGGACCGGGGAGACTGCGTTTGGCTGACGGCGAGCGAGTCCAGGGAACGTGCTCTCGAGCTACACCGCCAAGGGGTGCAGCGGCTTTTTCTGATCACGCGGCAGCGCGATCTTCAGCGGCTGAAGAAAAATCTTCCCGCCATTGAACGTCTGGAGCTTGCCTACTCGGCGGTGCGTGCCGCACCCCCCCTCTGGCAGAGCGAGAACGGAGTCAAGGAAGAGAATACAGGAATGGATCCGGGGATAGCGGACCAAATAATAAGGGCAGCCGTGGCTGCATCGATGGGAGAAGCCGGGCTCCAAGCACGTAGAGAGTCGGAATTTCGTGCCGCCAGCGAGCACCTCGTATCGGTGCTACCGGTGCTGGCTTCTGATTTGTGCGCGCTGTGCGACGAGATTCTCGACCGGCACCGAAGAATCCGCAGAGACCTGGATGAGACGCCCCCTCCTGCGCGCCCAGAGAGCATTGACGACATTCGTCTGCATCTGGACACACTGGTGTATCGGGGCTTCATCCTCGCCACTCCTTTGGAGCAGCTTCGGAATTATCCCCGCTACCTGGAAGCTCTGGAGCGGCGGATCGACAAAATCCGGCTTGGTGGATCCAGAGACGGGGACAAAGTCCTAAGTCTGGCTCCCTTGTGGGAACGTTTTGTCGTGCGCTCGATGGATCATCTCTCACGCGGACGATCTGATCCCGAGCGGGAGCGCTACCGCTGGATGCTGGAGGAGTACCGGGTTTCCCTCTTTGCCCAAGAGGTCGGAACGGTTAAGCCGGTGTCACAAAAACGGCTCGATAACCAATGGGCAAAGGTCAGTCCATGAAGGCTCCGCGAAATTCTCTCTTGATCGGCGGAAATCCGTGCAACAATTCTGTAACAATTAGAGTTTCAAATTCCGCTCCATAGTCACACATGGATCCAGTCGACGAATGGCTAAGACCATATTGCTCGTCGAGGACGAGGCCGCGATCAGGGAAATGATCGAAAGCGCATTAGCCCACGCCGGGTTCAATCCCTTGCCTGCGGCGGACGCGGCGGAAGCTGAGCGGGTGATGAAACAAACGCGGCCCGATTTGATACTGCTGGACTGGATGCTTCCGGGGGTCAGTGGTATCGAGCTTGCGCGGCGACTGAGGCGCGATATCAGCACCAGGGAGCTTCCAATTATTATGTTGACGGCGCGATGTGAGGAGCCGGACCGGGTTTCCGGCCTCGAGGCGGGGGTCGATGATTACGTGGGCAAGCCGTTTTCCGTCCGTGAGCTCATAGCGCGGATCCAGGCTGTCCTGCGACGAACCGCCCCGCGGTCCGAAACTGGGCCCATGGAAATTGAGGGATTAATTCTGGACCCGAGCAGCCACCGCGTGACCGCCGAAGGCACACCGATTAAGGTGGGCCCGACCGAGTTTCGAATGTTGAGATTCTTCATGGGTAACCGCGAGCGCGTGTTCACGCGCAGCCAGCTGCTAGACAACGTTTGGGGCGACAACGTGTATGTGGAGGAGCGCACAGTGGACGTGCATATCCGCCGGCTTCGCAAAGCGCTGGCTCCGTTCGGTTACGACAAGCTGGTGCAGACCGTTCACGGCACGGGTTACCGTTTCTCGACCCAAACGGATTCATGACCAAAGCTCTGCGTTCCGAGCTTAGGCTGGCAGTGGCCGGCCTCGCCGCATGCATCATCGTTGGATGGGTGATCGGGCAACCGATTGTTGTCCCCCTGCTCGGCGTCGTCGTGTACTTAGGGTGGCAGCTCGTAAATCTTAATCGGCTGCTTCTTTATCTGGATGACGATGACGCGCCCTTGCCGCAGTCTTCCGGATCGTGGTGGGTTGCATTGAAAGGCGTACAGCGCATCAGGGCGCGAGACCGGAAACGCCGCGTGCGCCTGCGAAAGGCGGTTGACGATTTCCGGCAGGCCGCGAGCGCGATGCCCGATGCTGCGGTCATGCTTCGCGATGACGGGGAGATCACCTGGTTGAACAGGGCGGCCACCGGGCTCCTCGGATTGAGGCACCCCCAGGACACTGATCAGCAGATCGTCAATCTGATCCGGGATCCTGCGTTCGTGGAATACATCGAGGACCGCAGGTTCGAAGAACCTCTGCAATTCATTTCCCCCGTTAATGAAAACATTCGCCTGCTGCTGCGGGTGGTTCCTTACGGGTCCAACCGCAACCTGCTGCTGGCTAGGGACGTCACCCGGCTCCACCGCCTGGAGCAGATGCGAAAAGACTTCGTTGCCAATGTCTCCCACGAGCTCAGAAGCCCTCTGACGGTGATCCTCGGCTACCTGGAAACGCTTCGCGATGACCCCGATGCGGATGAATCATTGCAGCGTCCGCTGGAGCAGATGTGGGAGCAGTCCCAGCGCATGTGCTTGATCGTCGAGGATCTGCTGAGGCTTTCACGCATCGAGAACCAGCCGGGCGCGGCGCCCAGGAACGTGGTGGGCGTTGCCGAGATGCTGACGCGAATCCGTGAAGATGCGGCCAAGCTCAGTAACGGCGCCCACGAGATCTTGTTGAAGGCCAGCTCGCAGCTGAGGTTGCTGGGGGAATACAACGAGCTTTACAGCGCGTTTTCGAATCTCGTTTTCAACGCCGTTCAGTACACGCCCGAGGGGGGCAAGATCGAGATCTCGTGGCAGGCGGAGGACGCCGGTGCCCGGCTTGACGTCCTCGATACGGGGATCGGCATCGATGCGCATCACTTGCCGCGGCTCACGGAACGCTTCTACCGCGTCGACAAGGCGAGGTCGCGAAAAGTCGGCGGCACCGGCTTAGGCTTGGCTATCGTCAAGCACGTGCTCATGCGTCACGATGCGACCTTGCAAGTCGATAGCGCGCCGGAAGACGGCAGCCGTTTTGTCTGCCATTTTCCTCAGGCGAGGATACAAACCGTCGCGGAAGAGCAAACCGTGTCATCTGGTGGTTGAGGGTGGCGCCTGAGAATCAGGCGGTTCTTTTTCTTTGCTTATGTTTTCTTAACCGCTTAGGCAGCGGCGCATCGATGGAAGGAACAGGGGCCTTCTCCGAGAGTTCCTTCAAAAGTATTACCTGGGCGGATCGTGCCGGTTCGTCGTCTGCAGGGCTCAGTCGATGGTATTCGCCGTTGGCCTTGAGTTCCCAGGCCTGAACGTTGTCTTCCAGGTAGCTGAGTAATCCCTGGCGAATCACGCGATCCCGAAGCGTTTTGTTGAGAATCGGAAAGCAGGTTTCGACACGCTGGAAAAAGTTTCTCTGCATCCAATCCGCGCTGGCGCAGTAGACAACCGGGTCGCCGCCGTTCTCGAAATAAAAGATCCGGCTGTGCTCCAGGAATCGTCCGACGATGGAGATCACCCGAATATTGTTCGAAACGCCAGGGACTCCCGGACAAAGCGCGCACATGCCGCGCACGATCAGATCGACCCGCACGCCGGTCTGAGACGCTCTATACAGGGCGCGAATAATTTTCGGCTCTATCAACGAGTTCAGTTTGGCAATGATACGCGCCGGTTTTCCGGCCTTGGCATTCTCCGTCTCACGCTCAATGTATTTAAGCATGCCCTTGTGCAGGGTAAAGGGGGACTGCAAAAGCTGTTTAAGCTTGGTGGCGCTGCCGAGACTGGTGAGCTGCATGAAAATACGGTGAACATCTTGTCCAAGTGCCTTATCACACGTAAGCAGGCCGTAATCCGTGTACAGGCGCGCAGTCCGGGCGTGGTAGTTGCCGGTGCCAAGGTGAACGTATCGTTTTAGCTTTGAGTCTTCATTGCGCACGACCAGAAGCATCTTGGCATGGGTCTTGTAACCGACCACTCCGTAGACGACGTGCGCGCCAGCCTCCTGCAGCTTTGAAGCCAGCGTAATGTTGGCTTCTTCGTCGAATCGGGCCAAGAGCTCGATCACAATGGTCACTTCTTTCCCCGCGCGGGCTGCCGTGAGCAGAGCGTCTACCAGCGCGGATTCTGGGCCGGTTCGGTAAAGCGTTGCCTTGATCGCCAGCACCTTCGGATCCGCGGCCGCCTGACGCACGAAATCCAAAACCGGCGTAAAAGACTCGAATGGATGATAAAGAATGATGTCTTGTTCGGAGATGGCGTCGAACATGTCGGCGTGCTGAGACAGGCCCGATGGCGATCCAGGGGTGAAGCTCGGATATTTCAGATCGGGCCGATCCACCAGATCGGGAAGGGCCATCAGCCGGTGCAGGTTGACCGGACCGTCAACCCGGTAGACATCCTGTTCCGCCAGCCCGAAGCGTTTCATCAGGAAGCTGATGACGTTTTCTGGGCAGGTGTCGACCACCTCCAGACGCACTTCGTCGCCGTATCGGCGGGAAGGCAGCTCGCCTTCCAGAGCGCGGAGAAGATCCTCGGTTTCTTCCGTATCCACGAACAGGTCGCTGTTGCGGGTTACTCTGAACTGGTAACAGCCCGTGACCTCCATGCCCGGAAAGAGCTCGTCCATGTGGGCGTGAATAATGGACGACAAGAACACGAAGTCATACCGATTGTCGGACGCCTCGGACGGCAGCCGGATGAACCTGGGCAGCGGCCGCGGCGCCTGGACCACGGCCATGCCGCCTGCCTGACCGAAGGCGTCTTTTCCCTGCAGTAAGACGATGAACTGCAGGCTCTTGTTAAGAACGCGAGGAAACGGATGCGCCGGATCCAGTCGAATCGGACAGACGATAGGTAGCAGCTGATCTTCGAAGTATTGCCGGATCCACGTGGACTGGGATTTGTTCCACTCATTGCGCTTGAGAAAGCGGATGCCCTCGCGTTCCAGAGCGGGAAAGATCTCCTTATTCAGCAGCTCATACTGTTCCATCACCAGCTGGTGAGCCATCGGACTGATTCGGGCCAGGACATCGGCGGGGGTCAGATTATCGGGACCAGTCTTTGTGGACCCATATTCGATCTGCTGAGTGAGTCCGGCAACACGGACCTCGAAAAATTCGTCCAGGTTGGAGCTGGCGATACACAAGAACTTCAGTCGCTCTAGCAGCGGCGTGTCGGGGTCGCGGGATTGCTCAAAGACCCGACGATGAAACTCGAGCAGGCTGAGCTCCCGGTTGATGTAGAGATCTGAATTGTCTAACGCCGGGGCGTCCATGAGGGAGGCACTGAATAAAGCCTGTTAGGCAACATCGCAGAATTGAGTTGGATTTCATATCTAGTTTGTGACATTCACGGTACAGATTCCAGGGCGCTGGACTCGAAAAACCATGGCGCAGCCACGAGATGCCCTTGTAGAGGTGGCTAAACGCTTGAAGTATTATGGTTTTGTTTCAACGCAAGCCGGCCGGGGTGCCAATACAGTGGACGTGCGAAAGCTTGGCCATCACATCTATCACCAGTTCGACGAGGAGCTGGAGGGGTTGCGAAGTAAAGTCCTTCGCACCGGCGGCCTGGTGGAACGCCAGCTGAACGATGCCCTTAAGGCGCTGGAGGAGCAGGACAGCGAGCTGGCGGAAACGGTGATTTCCCGTGACCAGGAAATCAACAACATGGAGCTCGAGATCGACGAGGACAGCGCCCTGCTCCTGGCCCGGCGCCAGCCGGTGGCAAGCGACCTTCGGCTGCTCATCTCCATCATCAAGACCATTACCGATCTGGAGCGCATGGGGGACGAAGCGGTGCGAATAGCACGCATGGCGGTGCGCCACGCAGAGCGGAGCCGGCCGCAGCGGGCTCCTACAGGCGTGCGGCATTTGGGCGCCCAAGTGCGCAGCATGCTTCGCGACGCTCTGGATGCTTTTGCCCGTTTCGACGTGGACAAGGGGGTTGCCGTGGTGTCCGAAGATGAAAACGTCGACCGGGAGTACGAGAGTATCACCCGGGAGCTGATCACTTTCATGATGGAGGACCCGAGGGCCATTCCTTACGCCCTCGACGTCCTGTTTTCGGCCCGCGCGCTGGAGCGTATCGGGGACCGCTCCTGCAACATCTGTGAGTACGTAATCTATTACGTT
>CAMYJH010000010.1:92320-250867 GCA_947258715.1 uncultured Gammaproteobacteria bacterium | reverse complement strand
CGGGATCGATCCCCATGGCGTGGTCCGGATCGGGGAAACGAAATTCTTCACGCGGCCATCGCGGAACTCGACCCTCCAGGAAATCGTGGCCTTGGCTTCTTCCCGCAACACCCGAACGCTGTGTCCCAGCGGGGCGAAGTCGGCGTAGCCTCGCGCGTCGATTGCGTTTTGCGGACAAGCCTTGACGCAGGAGTAGCACTCCCAGCACATGCTGGGCTCGATGTTGTACGCGCGGCGATAGGTGCTGTCGATGTGCATGATGTCGGACGGACAGATATCCACGCAGTGTCCGCAACCGTCGCAACGAGTCATATAGACGAATGTCGGCATCGTATTCCTTCAGCTTCTGTGGTTAGAACAGCAACCCTAAATGGAAGACCAAATGATCGACCCATCAAGAATTCAATCGGGGACTTAATAATTCTGGGGCAGCCGGCTCACGTCACCGAAAGTTTCCGGTTTGTCGGCCGGGGCCGGCAGCTTACTCCTGGAACCGTCCGCTTCGGCCACGCGTTTCTGAAAGGCCGCTGCGGGCTTGAAGAACATATGTGCGAACTTGGACCAAGGAACGGACCCGAACAACACCGTATTTGCGATGACAAACAAACCGAAGAACACGTTTGTCCACCACGAGACGCCCGCCGCCTGCAGAAAGGACCAGACCAGGCCCAGCGTAACGCTCGCGAGAAGCGAGAGGATGAACAGGTCAGCGCGCACAATGCGGAACGGTGAATTGCCCTCGGCGGCGACGTCGACGCGAATGAAAAACCAGAACCAGTAACCGCCGACGCAAACCAGCAGGGCCCCGATGTGCCACAGTAGCGGCACAATGGCTGGCGCCGGGGTGACGGGCGTCGGATAACCGAACACCATGATGGCGGTAGTGATGACGTAAGCTAGAAAACCGTACATTGTAAGGAGATGGGAGATTCTACGCCGCGGGGTGCAGAATTCAGCGGACGTCAGCACCTCCACACAGGCGGTCTGCAGTGCCAGGGAAGCCATTTCCCCGCCGCCGACTTGTTTCGACCCCTTGCTCTTTGCCTTCCGCCAATTGTCGAAGAAATACTTGGCGCTCTTCTTATGAAGAACGTCAAATAGCGTTCCGGCTACGACCAGGAATATCATGACGATGACGTACGTCTGCATGACGGAGGGTGACATGGACGCCGAAAGCTCAGCGAATGGGTTGTGAGTGAACATGGGACCGTGAATCTCCAGCTAACCATCTTTCGTCGCCCGGATTGTGAGCGAACTCTAGTTGTGGTTCAACAGACTATCAGCGCGCTTTGGTTCTACTCCCAAAAGTTCGGATCTTGCGACCCGACTGGATAAGAAGGCAGCAATCCATCGTGCCACCTCCCCCTGCACGACGAAAATGCGGCCAGATAGTACTTCCGAACGCCTAAATCAACTACTTCTGACCGGGGGACAGGTTCTCACGTAGCTAGTCATCTTGAGAATTCCTCCGAGTATGAATTTTTCAATAAAAAAGCATTATCGGGCGGAGTGGCCGGTCAGCTCAATTTCCACTTTCTCCTCGTCTTTTAGGCCAGCATAGTGCTCACGGAGAATATTCAGCACCTGAGGACGGCTGAATTCTTTCGGCACTTCGCCGCCATCCGAGAGCATTTTTCGCAGCTTGGTGCCGGAAAGCAGCAGCCGTTTGTCGTCACCATGCGGGCAGGTCCGCATGGAGGCCATGTCCCCACACTCGTAACACCAAAACGTCCAGTCGATCTTCAACGGCTGGGTTTCGAGAGCACCCTGGGGGATCTCGTCGAAAATGTGGTGGGCGTCGAACGGACCGTAGTAGTCACCAACACCCGCATGGTCTCGTCCCACCAGCTGGTGCGAACATCCGTAATTCTGGCGGAATAACGCATGCAGCAGGGCCTCCCGCGGACCCGCGTACCGCATGTCCAGGGGGTAGCCTGCATGCAGCACGGTATCCTCGACGAAAAAGTTGTCTATCAAGGCGTCGATGGCCCGGCTGCGAACCTCGGCGGGAATATCGCCGGGCTTGAGTGCACCCAGCAGGGAATGAACTAGGACGCCGTCGCACACCTCGATTGCTACCTTGACCAGGTATTCGTGAGAGCGGTGCATCGGGTTGCGCGTCTGGAATGCGGCTACCGCTCGCCAACCCTTGGCCTCGAAGTGTGCGCGGGTCTCTGCAGGCGTGAGAAAAAGGCCCGGAAATTTCTTCTCAAAGTCACCGAGAGAGAGCACCTTGACGGGCCCGGCAAGATTCACGTCGCCCTGCTCCATGAGCATTTTGACGCCGGGGTGGTTCTTGTCCGTCGTTTTGTACACCATCATGCACTCATGGGCCTTGTCGATGGTGTATTTTTCGGTCACCGTCATGACACCCATCGGCTCTTCGTTGTCGAAGTTAACCAGGGCGATGTCGTCGCCCTCCTTGATGGTGTCTGCTATCTCCCGGTCGGTGGAGAGCGTAATTGGTATCGGCCAGAAAAGATCATTCGCCATCACCATTCCGTCGCAAACTCTTTCCCAGTCCAATCGGGTCATGAAACCGGTCAGAGGCGTAAAACCACCGATTCCCATCATGATTAGATCGCCGGCTTCACGTGAGGAAAGCGGAACTTTTCGCAGATCATGAGCACGGATCCTTTCTGCCTCGAGCGCCTCGCCCTCGAGCATTAAAGGCCTTAATTCATCGCCGCCGTGGGGTTTGACGAGTCGGGACATTTAGGACGCCATGCTCCCTGTACAGTGGATCGGCCGGAGCCTTTCAAGGACTTGAGGCGACGCTTGGGCGTAACAATCCATGGCCCGCCGCCAGCGAAGAGCCTCAATTTTAAAGATTGCCCCGAATCTCATAAATATGCCTCCGGATATATGACTCGTTCGGCGGTCGCGGCACCGTCTGCGAGTCAGCACCCGGTACCATCTGGAACCGGCTTTTCCCGCGGCCCCAGCACCGAGACACAGATGCCTGGACTCGATTGAGTGGCTTCAGGCGGAAAACTCCACATTAGACCACGTAACTGAGATCCGCACTGGGTTTGAATTCGAACTTATTCTCGAGACCGGGCTGCCGGTCGAGTTCGCCGACCGCGTCCTGCCCGTGCTCGTTTTACACTTCCCTTCAAAGGAGCCGGGTTGGGTAACCGTTATAACCACCGCCGAAACTCCCCTGTCGAAGAAAGACCCCCCACGATCGATCAAACGCATTGCTTTATACTAGGCGTCGCAAAATCGCTTTCCTGGACCAGTCCGGGTAACCGAGCGATTGGGGCGGAAACGGGACCGGCAGCGACCATCGACAAACGCAGCCGCCGCAAGACCGCAGCGAGGAACGCAGCTGATGAGACTGAGCCATGAGGCGTTTATGCGCCTCGAGCACAAGGTGATCACCCTGCTCGGCATGTCCGGCGTGGGCAAGACCACCGTCGCCAATAAATTGCCCAAGAAACACTGGTTCCACTACTCCGGCGATTACAGAATCGGCACGAAGTACCTGGAAGAGCCGATTCTGGACAATATCAAGATGCAGGCGATGAGGGTCGATTTTCTCAGGGACCTGCTGCGCAGCGACTCCATTTATATCTGCAGCAACATCACCGTAAACAACCTGGCCCCCATATCCAGCTTTCTCGGCAAAATCGGCAACCCCAATCTCGGTGGACTTTCGGTGGAGGAATTCAAGCGCCGTCAGCGTTTGCATCACGACGCCGAGGTGGGCGCGATGAAAGATGTCGAGTCATTCATCCGTAAGGCCAAGGAAATTTACGGATACGAGCATTTTATCAATGACGCCGGCGGAAGCGTCTGTGAGCTCGACGATCCGAGTGCGTTGGAAACGCTGATAAAACACACCCTGGTCGTTTATATACGTGCAGACGAGGACATGGAACAGGAACTCATTCAGCGGCAAATCGACGATCCGAAGCCTCTCTATTACCAAGAAGCTTTTCTGGATGAAAACCTGAGCGAGTACATGAAACGTACGGGTGCCGGCAACGTGGACGAAATCGATCCGGACAAGTTCGTGCAGTGGACGTTTCCCAGACTCGTTGCACACAGAAAGCCCCTTTACGAGAACATCGCGGCGCGCCACGGCTACACAATCGAAGCGCGCGAAATTGACAAGGTGAAGAATGAGTCGGACTTTCTTGGTTTAATTCGCGACACCTTGAAGGCGCAGGCTCGGGCTGCCTGACACCGATGCCGCTCGTCGCGCACACCAAATTGCCCACTTTCAAGCGGCTCCGGGACGAAGGCCACGAGGTGCTCAGCATCGATCGCGCGCGGCACCAGGACATCCGAGAGCTTCACGTTGGTCTGCTCAATATGATGCCGGACGCCGCCCTGCAAGCGACCGAACGGCAATTTCTGCGTCTGCTGGGGTCTAGTAACCGCATCGCGCAATTTTTCGTGCACCCTTTCACGGTAAGCGGCGTTCCTAGAGAAGGCGCGGCGAAAGATCACGTGGACCGGTATTACAAGAGCTTCGATCAGATTCGATCAGAGGGACTCGACGCCCTGGTTATTACCGGCGCCAATCCCGTTGAATCGGAAATCTCGCGCGAGACCTTTTGGATTGGACTGGTGGAAGTGATGTCTTGGGCCAGCGAGCAGGTCTGCTCGACCTATTGCTCCTGTCTCGCCACTCATGCGGCGTTCAAGGTCTATCATGGTATCGAGCGTACGCCTTATCGTGAAAAGCTCTGGGGCGTCTACACGCATCGTGTGGTGCACCGAAGACATCCGCTGGTGGCAGGTATCAACACCCGCTTCGAGACGCCGCACTCGCGCTGGAACGACGTGCCTCCCGATCAGATCGAGGCCGCGGGAATGAAGGTTCTGGTGGAAAGCGAACAGGCCGGAGCGCTCGTCGCGGTCAGCCCGGATCAGTTTCGATTCCTCTATTTTCAGGGACACCCGGAATATGACGCCAACAGCCTGCTCAAGGAATACAAGCGCGAGGTCACGCGCTACATAGCGAGGGAACGCGAAGACTACCCGCCGTTCCCTGAGAATTACATCCGCCCTGAGGCGGCCAGATTGCTCAAGCGATACAAGGAAAAGGTGGTTGCCGCCACAGATCGGGGCGCGTCACCGCCGCCTTTCCCGGAAGCCGAGGCGGAAAGTCAAGTTGACAACACCTGGACCGACACCGGGAAAGCGATATTCAACAACTGGCTTGGACTCGTCTACCAGCTTACCGACCGCGATCGGAAAATCCCCTACATGGCGGGCGTGGATCCGGCCGATCCGTTGGGGCTTGCGGATGCAAAGGCCGATTCCAGTGTCGCGTGATTGGGCTCGAATGCCGAATACCGAACTTCCAAGAATTGCGCGTCACCCACTATGTATAACGCGTCACCAATCAAAAATCGTAATTTTCCGAACCAGCCTGATCTAATCAATCGCGGGCAAGCCCGCTCCTACAGCGGGCTTCGTTGAAGCTCGCCGACTAAAGACGCCGACGCTAAATCTTACCGAGGGCCTGTTCCAGGTCGGCGATCAGATCTTCGGCGTCCTCGAGGCCGGTGGACAGCCGCACCAAACCGTCGGTTATGCCGACGCGCTTGCGCTCCGCTTCATCCACGTCCGCGTGGGTCATGGTCACCGGGTGGGTCACCAGGGATTCTACCGATCCTAGATTCTCCGCCAGGCTCCAAAGCTTAAGCGCGTCCATGAGCCGCTTGCCGGCGGTCACTCCACCCTTGACCTCGAACCAGAGCATGGCGCCGAAACCGGATGCCTGCGCCTTGGCCAGCTCATGCTGAGAAAAGGACTCGAGGCCAGGGTAACAAACCTGTACGACCTTGGGGTGAGCCTCGAGCATGCGCGCTACTCGCATGGCGTTGGCCGATTGCTCGTCCATGCGCACTGAAAGCGTTTTACAACCCTGAAGCGTGAGCCAGGCCACCAGCGGCGACATGATGGTGCCGGTGGCGTTTTGCACGAATCTGATCTGCTCGTCCATGTCCTTGCTCGCGCTCACAACGGCCCCGCCAACGGTGGCATTGTGACCGTCCAGATACTTAGTGGTGCTGTGTATGGACAAATCCGCTCCGAGCTTCAGAGGCCGCTGGTAGAAGGGGGTGAGAAAGGTGTTGTCCACGGCGTGGGGAATTCCGTGTTTTGCGGCAATCTTCGAAATCGCGGCGATATCGCTGAGCTTCATGGTGGGGTTGGCGGGTGTTTCGGTGAGAATGAGCCGCGTGTTTTCTCTGATGCTGCTGGCCACCGCCGCCGGATCCGCCGTATCGGCGAAGGTGAACTCCACACCGAAGCGAGAAAAGACCTTGGTGCAGAGTCGATAGGTGCCGCCGTAGGCAACGTCCGAAACCACCGCGTGCTCTCCGGCGTTCAGCAACGCCACCATAGTGGCGTTGATGGCCGCCATGCCGGTGGAGAAAGTGCAGCAATCGGCGCCACGCTCGAGCTTTGCCAGCTTGTGCTCCAACGCGCGAACAGTGGGATTTGCCGAGCGCGAGTACGAATAGCCCTTCTCCAGGTAACGGTCCACTGATTCCTGAACGTAGGTCGTGGACTGGTGTATCGGCGTGAGTATCGCGCCGGTAACTGGATCCGGCTCCACACCGGCGTGGATCTGTTCAGTGCGAAAGCCCATGTTTTCCCCCATTCGTGGTTTTTTTCAGCTCGCCAGCCGCTTAGACCGGCGGGCCATTCTAGCAGCCGCCCGGAGCGCTTCCGCCATAGGGAGCGCTAGAGCCAAACGCTCAGACGTAGTCCAACGGCAGCGCCGTGGTGTACTTGATGCGCTCCATGGCGAAACTCGAGCTCACGTCGGATATGTTCGCCTGTTGAATCAGCCGCTTATAAAAACGGTCGTAGGCCGGGATGTCGGGAACCACAACGCGCATGAGGTAATCGATCTCACCGCTCATGCGATAGAACTCCACCACCTCCGGAAAATCGACCACCGCACGGGCAAACTTCTCCAGCCACTCGATGTTGTGCTGGTTGGTGCGCACGGCGACGAAGACATCGATGCCGATATTGAGATGGGCCCGGTCCAGCAGCGCCACCCGCTTGCGGATGATCCCTGACTTCTCCAGGTTCTGGATACGCCGCCAGCAGGGGGTGGTGCTCAAACCCACCCGCTCGGCAATTTCGGCGGTAGACAAGGCAGCGTCGGCCTGGAGATGGGTTAAGATTTTACGATCGATGGCATCCATTGAAATGATATTTCAAATGTTAGGCATATATTAGTTAGGATTTCGACGATTTTAAGATATGATGGATAAAAATAAAATATGCCTGCGCCATTCAGAGCATGGAATTTCGCAATGCGCCGAGTTTGGGGGATTCCAACCGTACAGACTTTCTCAGCCCACAATCAAAAAGCGTGTGGAGGAGACTTATTTCTTCCAGCACTTCAGCCAAGCCGTGCGCGTCACCACTACTGCCGCCATTCCAGTGGTGGCATGTCGGTCCACGGGTTGTTGCCGATGCTTTTCTTATCCCACTGGAGCAAAGCTGATGGGCGAGCTCCATGACCACATGGCACTAAACCGCAGGCGCAGAGATGCTCGGCTTGACGTAAAGACGAGGTCCGCAGGCACGCGCTCAGCCTGAAGGCAGTCGCGCCCCTGGATGCTCGGGTGCCACCCGGCCACCCGTCTGCGGCTTCAGCAGCGAATCGCCACCGACAAGGAGTAATCATCGGCGGGGGAATGCCCGCTAGCCGACTTGCGGGTTTAAAGTTCCACTCGACGATCTGAGCGCAGGCATCGAGCCAGGGTCACTTCACTGGCCCGAGCAAGTTGTACCATTGACTTGGCCTTGTCCGTTTCTCGTCACTGCTTGCTTGCGAACGATCGCTGACTCCTGACCACGCAGACGGCAAGTGATAGCATAAATGCCGCCCCAGTTGTTCTGGAGCTGAAGCATGGAGCTGCGCGCAGTATTTCTCCTCCTTCTTATGACGCCCGGGCTATCCAGCGCCGGCGATTTCGAATTCGGCGTCGATGCCGCCGCCAGCGGCGACTACGAAACTGCCTTCGCGTTGTGGCGGCCCTTGGCAGAAGCTGGCCACGTGGACGCCCAGTTCAATCTTGGTCTGATGTACGACAACGGAAGCGGTGTGCCACGCAGTCTCGAGACCGCAGCCATTTGGTATCTGCGTGCTGCCGAAGCCGGCGACCGCACGGCGCAGAGTTACTTGGGCGAGATGTACGCCAAAGGTCAGGGCGTCGAACAAAGCTTCGAACAGGCTGTCAAATGGTACCGAATGGCGGCACTCAGGGGAGACGCGCCAGCGCAATACAATCTGGGGATTCTCTACGCCTCGGGGAAAGGCGTGCCGCTGGATGATGTTTACGCCTATGCCTGGCTGAGCGTTGCGCAGGCTAACGGTCAGTCCACCAACGGCATACTCGAGATCATGTCAAGCAGCATGTCGCCCGCACGTAAGCTCCAGGCGGCCGCTCTGACCAAGACGTTGATGAAGCAGTGCGGTATAGAATGAGCTGAAATGAACAGGGGCTCAATACTGATCATTGTCTTTTTCGAGTTCGTCCAGAACTCCCAGCTTGCCGTCAAGCACTTGGCGGATGCTATCGAACTCAACATGGAGCCGGTCAGCTAGCTCCAGCTTTTCCTTTAGCTCCTGCTTTGCATTCTGAATCTCCACTTTCTGCCTGGCGACCTTGTCAGCAAGCGCTTTTAGTTTCTTGTAATGCTCGGCGACTTTGGTTTCGTTCTCGGAGGACTTTCTCGCCCAGTTTGCCTTGGCGGTTTCCACCTGCTTCTTGATGGCGATCATCGCCGCCTTCTTGAACTTCGCTTTCCAGTCGTCAAGCTCCTGTTCATATCGGCGGCGCTCCACTTCGGCGAATCGCTGCAAAGTTGCTTCTATATCTGACAATGCATCAGACAATGTGCCGCCAGTGTCGCTCCGTGCAGAACTGGCGCTGACACCAGATCCCGCTACGGCTGACGATTTAGCCGCTTCGTCTTTCTTGCCGTGTTGCACAAACGCCAGGGCGGGGCTGCTATTGTCCTTGTTGGCAGCAACAACATCGAGCGCCTCGTCAAGACGCTCCATCCGGTCAGCGGTATCGGAGTCCTGGAACTCGCCACCCGTGATTTTGGCAGCGGCTTTCTCCTGGATCCTTTTCTGCTGACGCCCAATTTCCCTGATCAGATGTCCGAGGTTTTTCCCCAGATGCGTATCACCCAGCGCATCCTCGGAAATCTCGTCACCGGTCGAGGTTTGCTCGTCGTTGTCGGGCTTTTCTTTCTCGGTGTTCACGATATGAAACAGGGCGCCAGTTTAGTATCAACTATAGACGATGCCGCAGTGCAGCGCAGACCCACTCATTAACGCCGCCTCGAGACGGATTAGTGCGGCGGATCAGGCAACGGTTTCCGGCCCCCACGGGTGAATGTACGAGGCAGAAAAACGACCCTGGAGACGGCGCGACCAGGGCCAGATCATAATAGCCAAATCAACCGGGCATTGGTCGACTTTTATGCTGCTGATTGTCGTTCAGCGAGACCACTGTCACAAGCCATACGAACCTAAATCCCGAAACATGCCCAGAGGCGGCCGCGGGCGCGCTCGCGCCTGGCTGCTGGAACTCGTCGCGGGGTGTTCGAGGCGTGGCCTTCGGAAACGTTGACTTCCCCCGTTTTTCTACTCCGTTTCGTCCACGGAAGGTCGCGCCGCCACTTGCGACAGCACGTCTTCCAGCCTGCGCCTGGTGGCGGAATCTATCCTAGCGAGCCCCATCACCCGCGCCATCTCGCGCGCGGGATCCTCAGCGCCGACGTCCAGGATCTGACGCGCGAGCGCCGCAAGCTCTTCGAAGCATATTTCGGCGACTGGGCGAAAGTCCTCTTCCTTCACTGGTGCCCTGAATGTCTTCCACTGTTCCGGAGACGTGTGGTCCGGCCAGAAAAACACTCCGCCTGCGTCCGACGTCGTTTCATAGCGTGACGTTGTTAAATCCAGGACGCGGTCACGCAACTTTCGACCGGTGCGCTTAAAACCGTAGCCTCGCACCACGCGTTTGACCAGCAAATCGTCCCGCAACGGCCCTTCGGCGGCGATCACAAAGTCGATCATTTCCTTTACAGAATCATCTTGCGAGCGATCGAATAATCTCTCTTGTTCCTCCGCGCTGCTGGTCTCCGGGAGATCGCAAACCTTGTAGCTGTTCGTTACCGCGAACTCAACCGAAGCGGACGTCGTCACCGAACCTCGAGTCGCACTCTGTAACGAAGATGTCGTTACTGAATCGCTTTGATCTTCGCTCCCTGCCGGTAATTCTTCTAGTAAAGCGGTCGGCAGTCCGCGAGCATCCATGGCCAGTCTTCGCAGTGACTCTTGCAGCGATGCCACACTCTCCACCTCCGCCTCCGCTCGAGACCGCTCCAGCAGGTCGGTGAGAATACTGTCCAGCCTTTCTGCGGCACGCTCTCCATCGAGCCACCAGTCCAGGGACCAGACGCGCACGATATTCCATCCGATCCGACGCAACGACTCTTCGCGCAGTTTGTCCCGGTCACGGGCCGTTGCCGAGCAACGGTAGGTCTCTCCATCGCATTCCACGCCCGCCAGGTAGCGTCCCGGACTGTCTGGGTGAACGACGCCCAAACCGATGCGAAAATCCGAGACCCCAATCTGCGGGTGCACAACCCAGCCACGCTCTGACAAAGAGCGCGCAACGGCGCCCTCAAACGGTGAAGCGTACTCGCCCACCGAGCCGTAGATAGATTCGGCAAGAGCACGTGGCCCGCGTTCGGCGAACTCCAAAAAATGTTTGAAGTCTCTCACCCCGACACCCCCGGCCCTCGACAAATCGATCTGCTCTGAACGCAAAGTTGTGAACACAAGCAGCTCGCTGCGTGCCCGCGTGATTGCCACGTTCAAGCGTCGTTCGCCGCCGTCACGGTTCAAAGGCCCGAAGTTCATACTGATATATCCCTCTGCGTCAGGGCCAAAGGTCACCGAAAATAATATGACATCGCGCTCATCTCCCTGGACACTTTCTAGGTTTTTGACGAACAGTGACTCGAACCGATCTTCGGAAAAGAACTGTTCGGTTGAAGAATCCTTAAGCCTTTCCTCGTCGAGCAAATCTTCAATCAACCGTTGCTGCTCAACGTTAAAGGTAACTACGCCTATGGAACGGTTCGAGTCCACGAACGACGGATCCTTCAGGCGCTTGATGACTTCCGTCACCACTGCTCTGGCCTCAACTCTGTTCGTGCGCGTGCCGCCGCGACCGTATACGCCGTCGTGAACATGGCGGCAGCGCACCGCCCTGTCATAAGTAAACGGCGACGGAAACGTAACTAGGCTGCCGCCGTAATAGCGATGATTCGAAAACGCAATCAGGCTTTCGTGCTCGCTTCTGTAGTGCCATTCCAGATTGCGTGCCGGAAGACCCGCGCCCAGGCACTCATCCAAAATGCTCTCGAGGTCACCGCCGAATTCGTCAGCTTCATCCAGACCGTCATCGGAACGGCTGAAAAAGCTCGTTGGCGGCAGCTGCTTAGGGTCGCCCACCACGATCGTCTGCCTGCCCCTGGCCATGGCGCCGACCGCATCCCAGACCGTTATCTGGGAGGCTTCGTCAAATATGACCAGATCGAATAGGGTCTGGCCCGGGCCCAAATACTGGGCCACGGAAAGGGGACTCATCAGTAGGCAGGGCGTCAGGCGGGTAAGCGCGGACGGAATTTCGCCGATAAGCTGACGCAGAGGCTTATGGCGCGTCTTCTTTTCCAGTTCCCGGCGGAGCACGCCGAACTCTGATGCTAGCGTACTTTCATTCCGCTCCGGCAGCCTGGAACTCAGACTGGCGCGAATATACTGCCTGGTGAGCTCGGTAAAGCTGTCGTCGAGGTCCCTGAATTCCTGAATCCTTTCGTTGCGCTCTGCGGAATGAAAGCTACGTAGCCCGTAATCAGCCTGCACCACCTGCGACAGCCACCAGCGGCAGTAGGAGTACTCAAAACACCGAAAAATCCAGCCCGGCGCGACGTCCCCTCGCTCCACCGCCGCAACCAGCGGGCCGAGACCCGCAGCGACGGCTTCATCGCGGACTCTTCGCCACGCGCACCAGGCATTGAGCTGCGCCTCTCTTGCGACCAAATCCTTTGCCGCGCTCTTCAGAACCTCCAGCCAATCCTCCTCAGCCCCGATGCGGATACATTCATACGCATTCACGTTCACGAGCGCGGAGAATTCCTCGACGATACCTTCCAAGCTTTGCAGGCTATCGCTGAGCGCCGCGCACAGCTCGCCTACCGGTGCGCCTAAAGCAAGTAGATCGTTCTCCTTGGTGACGATATCCCGCACGGCCGAATGGACCTCGATCAATGATCTAGTTTCAGTCCCGAGATTGACGATTGAGTAAAGCAGACGTCTGACTATGTAGAGATCCTTCTTCAGCGGTACGACTGCGGTGTCCAATCCACGCCAGCTTGAAGCTTCGCGCAAAGCGGGTTGAAGCTCTTCAATTTTCCTTCGTGTGTCCTGGAGCTCCCAGAGCAGTTTCAGGTCCTGACCGTAGTCGGCCCTACCGGACGCTCCCCCGTGGGTGATCATCGCGTTGCGGATCTTGCGACGTACCGATTCCGATCGCGGCCACCAGCTGGAGCGGACGTCCTGCCAACCCGAGGACGGCGATCTAGGAACATTCCCATCGGGGTCCCTTTCGGCATATGTAAGGGCCAGCCGTCGTTCCAATTTTCGATACAGCTGCAACAACTTGAGCCCGTCATCCAGTAGCGCGACGGTGCTCAGTGCGCCGCGCCCGAGCCCGAACCTCAGATCTCGTCCGTGCGCTTGCGGAAGGGTGGCGGCCAGCAGCTTCAATGCCCTCAGTTGATCGAGCGTCAACTTGCGTTGCTTTAAACGCAGCGCACCGTAAAGACCCGCAATCTTCTCGCGGGTTTCGGAAACCGTTTCGACGATCTTGGCGGCCACGCCTACGAGGGTTCTTTGCCACGCAGGCGACCAGCTAGATTGATGGATTGCGTAAAATGCGTTGTCGGATACGCTCCCGGTCTCTGTGGCGTAAATGTCCATACGCTTGGCGAGATCCCGAAGCTTTTCCAACGCAACATCATCATGACTTTCGGCTGACGGCCAAGAAAGCTCGACAAACGGCTGCCCGATATCGCTAATCACCCGTCCCGAGCCGAGAAAAGGCGTTAGGCCATTACGGTAGCGGTGGTGAATTCGCTTGACGTAGATATTCAAAGTCTCACGCGATGCTTCCAGCCGATTCGCTTCGTCTCTCCATTCAGCCTCGGCGGAAGATTCCTGCAAACTCCAGGCGGCGCGGAGCTGCTCCAGAACCTCGACCTTTTTTGCTTTACTCGAATGAAGCTCGAGGCAGAATTCGCCCAATCCCACCTCTTGAAGCCTTTTGTAAACGACATCCAGCGCCGCCACCTTCTCTGAAACGAACAGCACGGTCCTGCCTTCGGCGAGCGTGTGCGCAATCATGTTAGCAATGGTCTGAGACTTCCCCGTGCCGGGTGGCCCGATGAGAACGAAATCCATCTGCCTCATGCATGCAGCTACCGCGGAAAGCTGCGAAGAGTCGGCAGACAGTACAGTGCACAGACTGTCGGCTGAATAATCTTCGTCGAGCCGAGTGGGGTCAGGAAATTCCCCACTGTCCTCGAACTGGTGGGTCGGACTTTGCGTCAAATGCCGAACAAGCTTGTTGGCCAGAATTTGATCCGTCCGCTCGACCAAATCTCTCCACATGAGATACTTGGCAAACGAGAAGGTCCCGAGCACTACATCTTCAATGACTTCAAAGCCCTCGATGCCTTCTATCTCTCCGCGTATCCGGTTCCACACTTCGGCAACGTCAATCCTGCCTTCAATTGAGGGCAACGACTCTTCGAGTCCGCTAATTGCAACGCCAAAATCTTGCCGAAGCATCTCCAGAAGGGTGGTATTGAAGCGGGGTTCGTCCTCGTGAAGCAGCATCCGTACGCCCGAACGCACACTCTGTCGATCAAGCGTCACTGGGATCAAAATCAGCGGCGCTCGAAATCTCCGCTCACCCTTGTCATCGCGTTTCCACCGCAGAAACCCGAGAACCAGAAATAACGTGTTTGCGCCACCTTCCTGAAGATCCGTTCGCGCCGTTCGATATAGCTCAATAAGACGGGTAGCCAGGTCTACCGCCCCGAGGTCGACCATGATCTCGTTACGTCGCAAGGCTTCTGTTCCGAAATGACCACCTGGACCTGCGTCGGAACTTTCGAACCTCGCCCCACCGGGATCACGCTCCGCGTTGGCCGATGCCTGCGGCGTCGGGACGATCTTTACCCTGACCCCGGCTTCGAGTTTCCCTACCAAGGATTGCGGATCGGGACAAAAAAGCTTCAGCGACCGCCGGGTCGGCTTGAAATTGAGCAACCTGTTATGAAGCGAAAGATCCAGCAGCTTGCGCTGCCAGCGCCAAAGTCGCGTCTCGGCAACCTCACCTGCGCCTTGCTGCTGCTCGCAATAGCCGTCCCCTGGGGTTTCCCGTTGCGAGCTCTCGTCGTAAGACATCGCCTCCGTTTCGTTTGCGCGCAGCGGGGCCTCAGCTTCGGCCGCGCCACCGGGTTGCTCACGATCTGGAAGGTGTTTGTCGACAGCCACGAGAGTTTCCTTCCGTCTTTTGAGCACGACGCCGAGGTCTATCATCTCGACGGATCCTATTGCCAGGCGTGGATTGCACCGTTAAAGGGGCCCTGAGCACGAACGGTCGGACCAGCCACTTCAGAGACTGAGCTAGGCGTGAGCGCGACAGCAATTTCTCGAGCGTGCGATTGTCGATGGCATCGTCGGGCGCAGCGCAAGAGACGACCCCTCGGGGACGGGGGACAGCAGCGTGGTGCGATACAGAAACGATGCGCGGAGTGGGGTCAGATGGTGCGACGATCGGTGATGATTCGAACACGATCAGTTCTGATCAGCGCATATTCGATGAACCCGGCGTATCTGATTGGAGGCTACGTAAAAAGCTGGTTGGGGTTTTTCGCTATCGGGATCTCTGCACCATCCGGGCAAGTGATCCGTGGCCGCACAGCGGGTTCCATCGCCTTCCTTGACCTCGAGAGTGGAAGTTAAGTGGACCCCACTTTCGCCCCTAATCGGCGTCTTTGTCAACATCGGCCGTGCGTGCCTCGGGGTCGCTTCGCGCGACGTCTGAGCAGAGACGAGACCTGGCTCCAGAATTTCCGCTCGGCAGACGAGCCTAATCAGCCACGAGCGTTCTCAAATAGAAACGACCCGCCGGGACGCAATTACGCCGCCGGCGGGCCGGGGTCAAGAGAGTCAACGGACAGTCTGACTGCCTGCAAAAGCTCGAATCGAGGGCAAGCCCTCTATTCAGCTGCCTCCTCCTCCTTCTCCAGTTGCTCCAGGAGACCGAGCTTTCCATTCAGCACCTGGCGTATGCCGTCGAACTCGATATGCAGTCGGTCCGCCAGCTCGAGCTTCGCCTTCAGCTCTTTTCTCGCTTCCTGAATCTGCGCTTTCTGTTTAGCAACTTTATCGGCGAGATTGGTCACTTTCCGATACTGCTCAGCGACCTGCGCTTCTCTTTCGGCGATGCGCTGATCGGCGCGAAGTCGTTCCGCCTGGGTGAAGCGCTGCAATGCAATCTCGATTTCCGACACCAGCTGAGCGATCGCCGAGGCCGCGTCGTCGCTCTCCGGACTCGCGCTGCCAGCTGCCAGGGCGGCTGCCGAAACCATTTCGTCGACCTCAGCGCTCCCGCTGTCCGCAGGTTCTTCCCCTAACAAGGTTTCGGATACTTCCTCTTCCCCCTGGCTCTCCACTGCCCATGGGGACCCGGGTCGGCTTTCCGGGGAATTGAACGAGGTATCGAGGCTGAAATTATTCGGGTCGAAGGGATCTGGTTCCGGATCGCCGTCCGCCGCCTCGCCTGACTGCTGGAAATTTTCCTCGTCTCGCCGGATTTCCGTAATAAGCTGACCTAGATCCTGTCCGAGCTGGGTGTCTGCCAGAGGATCCTCGGAAATCGCCTCGCTGGCCGAGGCGTGCTCGTCACCACTCGGCTGAGGTTGATCGCTAGAAATTTCAGATTCAATATCAATGTCGTCAATCACTTCTGGTTCGTTGTTCACGCTTTCTGTCTCCACCGCAACTTTGCATCCATTACAAATGATACCGCAGCTGGTCGCCGCTTAGTCTCCAAGATCTTCAGCTCGCAGCCGCTGGCAAGCGTCGTTCGGGATTGGCGCAGGCTAGAACCAACAACTGCACACGCCCGACACCACCCCCGATCTCCAAGCAACTGGTCAAAAATCAAGTTCCTTTCGAATTTCAACCTGGGCTCGAGGCGAAGACGCCGTCTCCACCTGAATTCATCGATCAAGCACTTAAGTGCTCGATCGATGCCGGCACATCTCCGTACCGAGAGCATACCGTCGAAAAAAGACCACTTTTCGACACTCCGCTCAAGGATAATCGTTCAGAGTCGCAGAGGACAAATCGAAAAAAAAATGTAGTGGAATCAGCGCCCAGTTGCGGTGGGAAATAGAGAAGCAGCGATGTGGTGGCTACGGGTGGGATCGAACCACCGACCTCACGATTATGAGTCGTGCGCTCTCACCGGCTGAGCTACGTAGCCACGGAAGGGCTGTGAAAAATACAGAAGCGGCTATTGGCTTGCAAGCTGCGCGGCGCGGGCGCCAAGGACACTCATCCCCGGCCGTCGCACTGGCGACACCACTGGCGCCACATGTGACGGTAGACCGTCTCCAGGTTGGCGGTGAATATTGCTGGCTCCCCTAGGGCGGTATGGCAAAAGCGCCGTCGCATCCCGTCTCGCAGGGAGGCGAGTTTTGCCTCGTCCTCGGCGAGCGATAAGGCGGCGTTCACATAGGCGTCGCGGTCATGGGTCACCAGAAAATCGAGCCCGAGACATTCCAGAATGCTGGCTGAGGTCCGGCTGGCCATGCGGTCTCCGGCGAGCGTCACCACGGGGACACCCATCCAAAGAGCATCCGCGGAGACTGTTCCGCCGGAGAACGGAAACGGGTCCAGGGCAATGTCAATCCGGCCGTAGCTGGAAAAGTATTCGCCGTGGGTCGATGACCCTTCGAGAATGAGGCGCGTGGCCTTGAATCCCAAAGCTTTCAGCTTTTGCATGTACTCGTCGCGGGACTCGGCATCGTTGAAAACCGAGTTCTTGAGCAGAAGCCTGCTGTTTGCCTTGTGCTCGAGAATTCTCTTCCAAAGCTTGAGCGTTTCGTCGCTGACCTTTGCGAGATTATTGTAACAACCAAAGGTTACGTACCCGTTGACAACCGCCGGCGGCGGCACGGACTCCGGCCTGTTATCAGGCTGGCCGTAACACAAGAAACATTGAGGAAGCCTGACTACTGTCTCGCTGAAACGCTGCTCGGTGTCTTCAGGAACGGTGACCGCATCGGCGATTAAATAATCCATCTGCGGAAGCCCAGTGGAATGAAGGTAACCTATCCAGGTCGCCTGCACCGGCGCAGGCTTATGCGCAAACAAGCGCATCCGGTTGTTCGCCGTATGCCCCGCCAGATCCACCAGGATATCTATTCCGTCGCCTCGAATCGTCTCCGCAATTCGGTCGTCGCCAAGGCCGGCAATCGAGCGCCACTCGTCCGCCAGTGACCTGAGCTGCTCGGTAACCGCATCCCCCTGGTAAAGGTCGTCGTAGCAGGTCACATGCACGCGGGATCGGTCGTGGCTCTCGAGCACCGGCGCGAGAAACAGACCGACGGGATGGGTGCAAAAATCCGGCGATAGATAGCCGATACGAAGCGGGCGATCCAGGTGGACAGAGTTCAGATGGTCCGAAACGGGTCTGACGTCCTTAGCAATCTGGCGGCTGACCCAGTCGACGTGCGCATGGTAGAGGGCATCGACGGTCACGTCGTCCATATATTGTAGATTCATCAGCAGGTTGGAGTGGGCCTCGGTGAAGCCGGAACGTAACTCAAGAGCCCGTCGCACGTGAATCGTGGCTTCTGCGACTCGACCCTGATCCTTCAAAACGGTACTCAAGTTGTTGTGGGCATCGGGGTTATCCGGGTCCAGCTCCAGTGCCTTCTCATAGCATCGTCGTGCTTCAGCAAAACGGCGAAGGTCCCTCTGCACGTTACCCAGATTGAGGTAGCCGCCGGGGAATTCCGGGTTGAGCTCGATGGTTTTCTCGAACTGCTCGACAGCGGCGTCGAAGCGGGTGAATTTGTGAAGCAGAAGACCGAAATCGTTGCGAGCAACATAGTCTTTCGGGTCCAGCTCAATTGCTTTGCCGTAGTGTTTCACCGCGGCGTCGTGCAAGCCGCAAGCGCTAAGCGAAAACGCTAAGTGATTGTGGGCCACGGCCAGATCGGGCTTGAGCTCGAGGGCCTTGGTGTAATGAGGAATGGCTTCCGCGTGCGCCCCGGATTTGGCCAGCGTCTCCGCCAGCGTGAACTGGTCCTGCAATACATCTGGCTCGATCGCCAGCGCCGTTTTCAAATGCTCCAGACCTTCCCCCTGGTTCCCGATCTCGAGCTGCATGTAGCCGATGTTGCGATGGGCGGCGGCACTGTCGCGGCTGACACCGAGCGCATTTTGGTAGCACTCCAGGGCACGTTTTGCCTCGCCGTCAGCCCGATACACGTTACCGAGATCCACCATCGCTGCACCGTTCTCGGGAGCGAGCTCGAGTGCGCGCTCAAGCAGTTCCCGTGCCGGACTCAGCTGGCCCTGCTGACCGAACACGCTTCCGAGCAGATGCAGGGCATCCACATGGTCGCTCTTCACTTCGAGCACCGCCCGATAGGCTGCTTTCGCCCCTTCCAGGTCTCCCTTCATGTGCCGCCCGACCGCGTTCCGCATGAGCGCATCGGTATCCGCCTCGGATCTGTTTTCGGCAGCTTGCTCCAGGTTCACGTCCAGAGACTCCTCTGCGGCGGAATCGGCCGTGCGCGCGCCGCCCAAAAGACCGCCGATGATTCGTCGCAACCGGCTCACTGGCGCTGATTTCGCCTTACGCGGGATTCAGACATTGAATCGAAAACGCACCACATCGCCTTCTTGAAGGACATAATCCTTCCCTTCCAGGCGCCACCTGCCCGCCTCCTTGGCGCCGGTTTCGCCCCCTAATCGAATGAAATCTTCGTAGCTGATGACCTCGGCGCGGATAAAACCCTTCTCGAAATCCGTATGGATGACGCCGGCCGCTTGGGGCGCAGTGGCGCCCCGACGGACGGTCCAGGCGCGTGCCTCTTTAGGTTCGGCGGTGAAAAATGTCAGCAGTTCGAGTAAATCATAGCCGGCGCGGATGACGCGGTTGAGTCCCGGTTCTTCGATACCGAGGTCATGCAAAAACTCACCTTTCTCGGCGGCGGTCATTCCCGTGAGCTCGGCCTCCATGGCCGCGCACACCGCGACGACCGAGGCACGATCCCCGGCGGCGATGCGTCGCACCGTGGCAACGTGGTCGTTGCCGGTCATACCGTCTTCGTCGACGTTGGCGATGTACAGCACCGGTTTTGACGTCAGCAGGTGAAGCTCGCGAATAGCCACTTTCTCCGCCTCATTCGATTCGAACGTCCGCGCCGGCCGGCCGCTGTCCAGGTGTGCCCAGAGGCGCTCCAGCAAAGAGCGAAGGTACAGCGCGTGGCGGTCACCCGATTTCGAACTCCGGGCGGCGCGCTCCAGGTTTCGGGAGACCGTCTCCATGTCCGCGAGCAGCAGCTCCGTATTAATGATTTCGATGTCATCTGCGGGTGAAACGCGTCCTGAAACATGCACCACGTCGGTGTCCTCGAAGCATCGCACCACGTGTGCGATGGCGTGAGTCTCGCGTATGTTGGCGAGAAACCTGTTGCCCAGTCCTTCGCCTTTGGACGCACCCGATACCAGTCCGGCAATGTCAACGAACTCCATGGTGGTCGGAACCACACGCTGAGGCTTGACGATGGCGGCAATCTTGTCCAACCGCTCGTCGGGAACCGGAACGATTCCGACATTCGGCTCGATGGTACAGAAAGGATAGTTCTGGGCCGCGATCTCTGCGCTGGTCAGCGCGTTATAGAGAGTCGACTTGCCGACGTTAGGAAGCCCTACGATGCCGCACTTGAACCCCATGTCGCTAACTAGAGGTTCGCCACAAGGGAAGAGCCCGGGCTTCGATTGAAGGCCTGAACAATTCGTCGTCACGGCACTTCGAGTTCACGTCTGTTCTTCCGCACTCCATTCCTGAGTGCGCCTAGAGCTTCTCATCGGGACACGAAAGGGCGCCTGGGCTCCGGAATCCCATTGGCTGCAGAACCGGTTTCGAAGGGCTCGGTTTCAACTTCCGTCATCATCGTTTCCTTCGGCCGCCGGCTCTTCTGGCTTCCGGTGAAGTGAGTTCATGGCGCGCGGAAAATCACCGCTTACGATGAGCTCTATAGCGTCCAGCGCGTCAATCAGGGCTCTTTCGATGAGCGCGTGCTCCTCGCTCCGCGGTCGGTTGAGCACGTAGCCGGTAACAAGATCCTTGTGTCCAGGATGACCGACGCCGATTCGAATACGAGCAAAGTCCGGGCTTCCAAGCGCCGGTATGACGTCCCTCAAGCCGTTGTGACCGCCGTGGCCGCCGCCGCGTTTCAGGCGCACCACGCCGGGCGGCAGGTCGATCTCATCATGTGCTATGAGAACGTCTTCGACGGGTAAGCGAAAGAACTGGACGACGGCGGCAACCGAGCGGCCGCTTTCGTTCATGTAGGTCGCGGGTTTGAGCAGCCGCAATGACTGCCCGCCAACGCTGAGTTCGGCGAGCTGTCCGAAAAACCGCGGATAGTTGCGAAAGGTTGCGTCAAATCGCGAAGCCACGGCATCGGCGAACCAATAACCGGCGTTATGCCGCGTAGCCGCGTATTTGCTGCCGGGGTTCCCCAACCCCACCAGCAGTCGCAGCGGATTCGAAGCCCTTTGCAGACGGCTTTCCGCCACCCGCTCAGTCGCCCGACACGCCCATGACGGAGGCAGTGATAACCCCCCGGCCGTGAGCGCCCGGGGACCCTGGCCTCAAGATTCGTCCTTGTCTTGGCCCTTGTCCTTTTCCTGCTCTTCGGCTTCTTCGGACTCGGCTTTCTCCTCGCCCTCGACACCTTCTTCGGCCACCGCTTCCAGGCCCTCGCCTTCGAGCTCCTCTTCGGGCTCTTCTCCAAGATCCAGTTCATGCGCCTGCGAGATGCTGACGATGACGTGGTCGTGGGCGGCGTCCTCGATCGCCGTCGCCAGCGCCACGCCGGGCGGCAGCCTGATCTCGGACAGATGAAGTGAATCGCCGATATTAAGGTTAATGATGTCGACATCGATGTACTCGGGCAGGTCTTTGGGTAGACAGCTGACTTCCAGATCCACCATCAGATTACTCACGATGCCACCGGCTTTCTTGCCTGGACACTTGTCCTCGTTGATGAAGTGCAGCGGCACGTTCATCTGGATTTCTTCCGTGGCGCTTACCCTGAAGAAATCCACGTGGGTAATTTTGGAAGAAGCCGGGTCTCGCTGAAGGGATCTGAGCACCGCCTGGGTTTCTTCGCCATCGACCTTAACGTTCAGGATGTGGGAAAAGAACGCCTCTTGACCAAGCTGCTTACCGATCTCGTTGGCATCCAGAAGCAGCGCCGTTGCCTCTTTATCAGCGCCGTAGAGCACCGCCGGGATCTTTCCCTGTTTTCGGTAGCGGCGGCTCGGACCGGTCCCGGTCTCCTTGCGAAGCTCAGCGACCACTTCGAATTCATTCATCTTTCTCTCCGAAATCCTTGATACTGTCAAAAAAACGCAAGCAACAATGCTGCCTTTGCGCGCCGCTCAATCCATAAATAAAGAACCGATGGATTCCTCGCTGTGAATACGCCTAATGCTCTCCGCGATCAGCTCCGCGATGCTGAGCTGTCGAATTCTTACACATTGTGACGCACGCTCGTCTAGGGGAATCGTGTCCGTTACCACGAGTTCGTCGAGCTCCGAGTTCTCCACGTTATCCACGGCATCTCCCGACAGCACCGCGTGGGTGCAGTAGGCGACGACCTGGATGGCACCGTGTTTCTTGAGTGCCGCCGCGGCGTTGCACAGGGTGCCCGCCGTGTCAGCCATATCGTCCACGATTACGCAGGTGCGCTGGTCGACTTCGCCGATAATGTTCATCACCTCGGCTTCGTTTTCGTGCGGTCGGCGCTTGTCGATGATTGCCAGGTCGGCATCGTCCAAGCGCTTGGCCAACGCCCGAGCGCGAACGACACCACCAACGTCGGGCGATACCACCATCAGATTTTCGTACTCATGCTTGTAAATATCGCCCAGCAAAACCGGCGAGGCGTAAATGTTGTCTACCGGAATACTAAAAAATCCCTGAATCTGATCCGCGTGCAAATCCATGGTGAGCACGCGGTCGGCACCAGAAGCGACAATCATGTTCGCCACCACCTTTGCCGAGATGGCAACCCGGGCTGAACGCGGGCGCCTGTCCTGCCGGGCGTATCCGAAATACGGGATCACCGCCGTCACCCGGCTTGCAGATGCCCGGGTGACGGCGTCGATCATGATGAGAAGCTCCATCAGGTTCGAGTCTGCCGGCCGGCACGTGGGCTGGATGATGAAAACGTCCTTGCCGCGCACCGAGTCGATGATTTCCACCATCACCTCGCCGTCGCTGAATCGACCGGCGATGGCGTTTCCTAGGGGCATGTGGAGTCGCTGCACCACCGCCTCTGCCAGCGGCCGATTGGCGTTACCTGAGAACAGCACCACGCTGGTCTCGTCGCCTATGCGGTCCTCAACCAGGCGCTCGGTCCCCGGGGCCGCGACACCGTCAAATACCCGCTCGTTCATAGACACGTCCTCAGCGCATGCTTGCAATTGGCTGGGGTGCCAGGATTCGAACCTGGGAATGCCGGGATCAAAACCCGGTGCCTTACCGCTTGGCTACACCCCAGGTATTTGCTCGTACAGTTGATAACTGGACCGGTCGCGCTCAATGTCAGCTGTCCACTGTTCGGTTTATCCGGCTCAATCCCCGGGCGACGAATGCGCGCAGCTCATCAGGGCGCTGCGCGAGGACCCGTTCGGCCTCGGCACGATCCGGAAAGGGCGCGAATACCGACCCGCCGGTGCCGGTCATCCGCGCTTCGGCGAAATTGGAAAGCCAACTCAACGCTTCGTCCACCTGTGGATACATCGCTCTCGCCACCGGCTCACAGTCGTTTCGCGTTTGCGCCCACAGGGCGTCCCAGGAAACCGCGGGCGCAGCGCCACCGGATTCGGCGAAGATAAAGCGATCTATTGTCAGAGGCGGCGTATTTCGTGTCAACGCCGGAGAGCCGAATACCTGTGCCGTGGACACCGCGCAGGTCGGCGTTGCTACCAGATACCACAACCCTTCCGCTGACACCGGACGTAGTCGCTCGCCCACGCCTTCGGCCCACGCGGACCGCCCGCGGACAAACACCGGCACATCGGCGCCGAGCTCGACGCCCAGCTCCGCCAGCCGGTCCTCGTTCAATTTCAGCCCCCAAATCCCGTTGAGCCCTACCAAGACCGCGGCCGCGTCCGAGCTGCCCCCGCCGAGACCCCCTCCTACCGGTATCCGTTTAACGATGCTGATTTCACATCCTTTGCGCGTGCCGCTGTAAGACTTGACCAGCCTGGCGGCTTTGACCGCGAGGTCCATTTCGGCGGCTACGCACTCGGCGCCCGAAATGCGCCGGACGTCCCCATCGGCGCGCAGGGAAAGACGCACCTGGTCGCCATAGTCCAGTAGCTGGAACAGGGTTTGAAGCTCGTGGTATCCGTCCGTCCGCCGGCCGGTGACGTGGAGAAATAGGTTGAGCTTTGCGGGCGCCAGCAGGTTCAGCACCGCCATTGGCGTTGCTCTGCGGCTGACCGCGCCGCTGTTAGGACTGAAGCTGCCAACTGCGCACCGCAATGCGCGCCGATAAATGCGGGTGCCGAAGCTCGAGTCGGGACGGCAGGTCCACTCCCTCCACCTGGATGTAGTCGAGGTATTCAATCCGCCAGCCCGACTGTTCTAGCCGTCTGATTCTGCCGTAAACATCCAGCTCTCTTAAGGACACCTCAGCGTCCGGAACCGGCAGCCCGAGTAGCCAGAAACGCAGACCCGAAACCGGAAGCCGCCATCCGAACTGCTCGTCTAAAAGCACTTCGGGACTCGACGCAAAGAAGGTGCCGCGATCGCCGGTGCGAAGCGCAACCCCAGCCGAGGACCCGGTTACGTCTACAAGCGCCTGCCCTAGAGGACCGCTCAAACGTATTTTGTAGCCGTCGCGGCTCTGTACCCAGCGCATGGACGCGCTCAAGGAATCCCTGCCGTTGCTGGCGCCGACTCTGCCGACGCAGGTCCAGTGCCGGATGGCTTCCAGCCGTTGCTCCCTCAGCTCGAGCGCCTGCTCGGGCGGCACCTCCGGAAGCGGCGTCTTGGGCGCCGCCGCACAGCCCGCAAGCAGCAGGGCAGCGAGAACTGATGCGGTGTGCATCTTCATCGGCAAAGAATACAGAAAAAACCTTGCGCGCGGGCGCGGGACCAACAATTAGATAGTGCAGTGGCCGAGAGCCAGGTTTACGCTCAGAGGCCGAAGCGTTTGATGACGTCTAGCAGCCGCTTGTCGTCCGGGGTGCTTTCCAGTGCGGTATCCCAGATTTCCCTCGCCGCGGCCTTGTCGCCCATGACCCAAAGTACTTCGCCCAAATGCGCCGCGACTTCCGGATCGTTGTTCAGCTCCAGCGCGCGCCGGAGATACTTCAGCGATTCCTCGTAGCGCCCTAGGCGATACATGATCCAGCCCATGCTGTCGACGATGTAGTGATCGTCGGGCCTGAGCTCGTAAGCTCGTTTGATTAATTCGAGTGCTTCTTCATAACGATCGGTGCGGTCCGCGAGGGTATAGCCGAGTGCGTTCAGCGCGTCGGCGTTTTTCGGCTCGCGAGAGAGAATCTCTCGAAGATCCCGCTCCAGCACATCGACCATATTCAGCTTCTCCGCCAGCATGGCGCGGGCGTAAAGTAGATCACTATTACCCGGGTATTCATCCAGCGCCGCGTCGTACACGCCCATGGCTTCGCGAAGCCGATCTGCGCGCGCAAGCATGTCGGCTTCCGATCGATACACGCGCACGGCTTCCTGCTGATTGCTCACCTGGATTGCGTGAAGCTGTGCCCTCGCTTTATCCATTTCGCCCTGCTCCGCAAGGATTACAGCAATACGGATTTGAGCGTTCAGATAGTGGTCGCCCCGAGCGACCCGTCCGTAGGTGCCAAGCGCCGTAACCGAATCGTTCTTCGATTCCGCAATCTGACCCAGATAATAATGGGCTGCGTCGACCCGTTCGTTGAGCGCGACTAGGCGCTCAAACTGTACCGCTGCTTCGTCGTAACGACTGGTCTGTAGCAGGAGAAGACCCAGCGCGTAGACGACATCGCCGTCCTCGGGACTTTGTTTTGACAGCAGCTCGAACTGCTGTCGTGCCTCCTCGTATCGCTTGGCGTCCACCAGCAAACGTGCATAGGTCATGCGCACTTCACCGGAATCAGGTCGATGCTCCAGATACCGGCTCATCGCGGAAAGCGCTTCGGTAGTCTTGCCAGCTCTCTGCAGGATCCTGGCCTTATAGATCAGCGCCCTCTCGTTGCCCGGTTCCACAAGCAGAAGCTGGTCGACGAGTTCCAGCGAGCGGTCGAAGTTTCCACTGCGCCCGAGAAGTTGAGCGAAGGCAAAGGTGGCATCGATATTGTTCGGATGGCGCTGCGTGATCTGCTCCATCACTTGCGCCGCCAGTTCCTGGTCCCTCTCCCGCGCCAGCATGTCCCCTATCAGGGCAAAGCGCTCGGCGGTGTCGTTGGGCGGAGTGACGATGTGATTGAGCTCCTCCACGGCTTGATCCATGCGTCCTGCGCGCATGAGAAGGGCGCCGTGGACCCTGCGAGCATCCAGGTTGCTCGGAGAAACTTCGGTCCATAGGCGGGCTGCTTTGATACCACGCTCTTCATCGCGCGCAAACACCGCAATGCTCACCGCGCGTTCGGCCACACCCGGGTCGCGCGTTTCTTCGGCGACCTGAAGATAATTATCCAGCGCTAGAGATACTTGTCCTCTGCGGCCGGCGATTTCCGCCAGCAGGAGCTTATAGAGGACCTCCCGGGTGAGCCGCGTCGAATCGGACTCGGGTCTGATAATCTCGGGGCTCTCGTCGACCGGCGGGATGCCGGATATCCCGCTGTCGTCCGGCGACACTGCGGCACAGCCCGCTAACGCAACGGCAAGCGCGACTGATGCGAAAGCCGACCGGAACGTCATGGCTGTTCGAAATATTTTGACGGAAACGGGTTTGTCGCAGGGTATTAGCATCTCAGGTTCACTCCGCCCGGTCTGCGTGTCACGATCTGTTGCTGGCATATTAAAGATGCACCGGTTCTGAATTCGAACAGCTGTAAAGAATAAACGTAGTTTATGTGGACCTTTACGGCTGCCTATCGGTTCTCAATATACTCTCATGAGACATGTTTCGTAACGTTTTGGCCACCGAGCGGACCAAAACCCGCGCCGGGAACAACTCCTGGATCGCGTTGGTCGGCGAGGAGCGTAGGATTCAGATTCTTCGATTTACTATGAAGGCCGGATGACCGCTTCGATCTCTGCAAGTTTGTCCAGATGAAAGCATCGATCCTTGAAAAACTCGACGGCTTGAGCGAGCGGCTGGAGGAAGTCAATTCGCTCCTCGGCGAGCCCGAAATCATCTCCGACCAAAAGCGCTTTCGTGAACTTTCCCGCGAGCATGCCGGGCTACGGCCGCTGGTGGACTGCTACAGCCGATACCACCACATTCTAGAAGAGATCCAAGCGGCGGAGGAGATGCTCTCCGACTCCGACCCGGCAATGAAGCGCCTGGCGGAAGAAGAGCTGGCGGCCGCCCGGGAACGCAAAGCTTCGCTGGAAGAAGAACTGAAAAAGCTGCTGATCCCCGTCGATCCAGCGGACGAAGCGAACCTATATCTGGAAATTCGCGCCGGAACCGGAGGCGACGAAGCGGCCCTTTTCGCCGGCGATTTGTTCCGCATGTATTCGCGCTACGCCGAGCGGCGCGGCTGGAAGCTGGAGACAGTCAGCGAAAGCGCCGCCGAGCACGGCGGTTATAAGGAAATCATCATACGCGTGGTGGGCAAAGGTGCCTATGCTCGGCTCAAATTCGAATCCGGCGGACACCGGGTACAGCGCGTTCCGGAAACCGAGTCCCAGGGGCGAATCCACACCTCGGCGTGTACGGTTGCGGTGCTGCCGGAGATGGACGAGGTAGAAGAAGTCGAGATCATTCCGTCAGACCTCAAGGTCGATACGTTCCGCGCTTCTGGTGCCGGTGGCCAGCATGTCAATAAGACGGATTCGGCGATACGCATTACCCATCTTCCTACCAATACGGTGGTGGAATGTCAGGACGAGCGTTCCCAGCACAAGAATCGGGCACGGGCCTTGTCGCTTTTGAAAGCCAGGCTGCTTGCAGCCGAGCGTGAACGGCAGACCGCAGAGCGGGCCCAAGAGAGGCGCTTGCTGGTGGGCAGCGGAGACCGATCCCAGCGGGTGCGCAGCTACAACTTCCCTCAAGGGCGGGTCACCGACCACCGCATCAATCTCACCTTGTACAAGCTGAACGAAATCATGGCCGGAGATCTGGAGCCGATCATCGAGGCGCTTTTGAACGAGCACCAGGCGGACCAACTGGCGCTGCTCGCGGACTGATGGATGACGCAGAACGATGAACCGAGATCCGGCTTCGACGGCGGGTACGATCGGTACGAGATGAGGCCCGAAATTGAAGCCGGCGCAGTCCGTGTCTCAAAAACGGTGGCCGCCGCGGCGCGCGCACTCGGTCCCCGAAACGAGGCACCCAGGCTGGAGGCTGAGGTACTTTTGGCCCATGTGCTCGGAGTCGGTCGTGCGGCGCTGCTGGCGCGCCCAGAGATGGAGATCCCGCCGCAGGCGAGGGCGCGCTTTGACGCGCTGATTGCGCGCCGGGTCGATGGAGAGCCGGTCGCTTATTTGACCGGCACGAAGGAGTTCTGGTCGATCCAATTCGAGGTCAGCCACGACGTCCTGATTCCGCGCCCGGAAACGGAGCGACTTGTGGAGGCGGCGCTGGATCGACTTTCACCGGCCCGCCCGCAGCGAGTGGCAGATCTGGGCACCGGCTGTGGCGCCGTCGCCGTGGCCATCAGCCGCGAGCGGCCGCGGGCGAGCATTGTGGCCACTGATATAAGCCCGAGGGCACTAGCGGTGGCGCGGCAAAACGTGACTCGAACAGGGGCTACGAATATTCGTCTGTTGGCCTGCAACTGGCTCAATGCAATTGCCGTATCGGCCTTCGACCTGATTCTCAGTAATCCCCCCTACGTGCCGGATTTCGATCCACATTTACGCCGCGGAGATTTGCCCATGGAGCCCCGGCTCGCGCTGGCGGCCGGGCCGGAGGGGCTTGAAGCCATACGCAGCATAGTCGCCGGGGCAAAGCCAAGGCTGGCGGAAAAAGGTGCCCTGCTGCTGGAGCACGGCTTCGACCAGGGAACCGCGGTCCGCGCTCTACTCAAAAACAACGGTTTTCTGGGAGTTTTCACCCTTAGGGATTACGCTGGCCATGAGCGGATCAGCGGCGGACATAAGTAGCAATTACAAAAAAGTCCATTCTGGACTTTTTCGGACCCCACGCGCTCGGAAGATACACGAGTTCGTATCTTACGAATCAAGCATTTGGGTTATTGACTTCTGTGCGCCAGCTCCCCCTACTGCGGACGCGCCCTACAAGTTACGACGCCAGCAGAAGCTTGCCTTGCAATGTCTCGGGTTTAACGCGGAGACTCTTGCTCATGAACTCGGAACGCTACAGTCGGCACCTGATGTTGCCGCAGATCGGCGAAGCCGGCCAGTCACGGCTCAGCAAGGCGCGGGTCCTGGTGATTGGTCTCGGCGGGCTCGGCTCGCCGGTGGCCATGTATCTCGCCGCTTCCGGGGTTGGCCAGCTTGTTCTGGTGGATTTCGATCACGTGGAGCTTTCCAACCTGCAGCGTCAGGTGATTCACTCCAGCGCGGATATTGGGCGCGACAAGGTCGAGTCGGCAAGAGACCGGGTCATCGCGCTGAATCCCGAGGTCGCGGTCACCACCCTCGCCTACGTGCTGGACGACGACGAACTCGCTGAAGAAATATCCAAGGCGGACGTGGTCCTGGATGCCAGCGACAACTTCGAAACCCGGTTTCTTTTGAACGCGCTTTGCTATCGGGTCGGAACGCCGCTGGTATCCGGAGCCGCCATCCGCATGGAAGGACAAGTGGGGGTGTTCGACCCGCGTGATGCGGACAGCGGCTGCTATCGTTGCCTGTATACGGACGAGTCCGGGGAAGGCGAAGCCTGTTCACAGGTCGGAGTTCTGGCGCCCCTGCTGGGAATCATCGGCAGCGTCCAGGCCGCCGAAGCCCTCAAACTCATCGTAGGAACGGGGCGAACGCTGGCCGGCCGACTGCTGGTGCTGGACGCCCTTGAAATGGAGTGGCGCACCCTGAAGCTGCCCAAAGATCCGAAATGTCCCGTTTGCGGCCCGCAGCCCTCGGCGGCCGGGTCGGGGCAGGCGGCGCTGCCGCCGCTTGCTTAAGACTCCGAATTCGTTAGCCGGGTGAAGTCTGCTCTGACGATCAAAGTTGCTTAAGTCTGCTGGCCTACAGCCTGGGGCAGCGGCGCATAGGGCACCTCAAGCGTTTCCCGGTAACGAGAGCGGGCAATGGAAAGACTCAGCAATATTACCGGCACCAAACCGGCGGCGACGATGCTGAGTGCCGCCGTGGAGGCGTCCTCAAGACGCTCGTCGGTGGCCAACTCGTAGGCGCGAACCGCAAGCGTGTTGAAGTCGAAGGGCCGCAGCACCAGGGTCGCCGGCAGTTCCTTCATCACGTCCACGAATACCAGCAGCGATGCGGTCAGGAGAGAGCCGCGCAGCATGGGTACGTGCACCCGTCTCACTAATTCGGAGACTCGGCAGCCGAGCGAACGACCTGCTTCATCGATGACCGGGGTGATCTTTGCCAGCCCGGACTCCACGGTCTGCAGGGATACGGCCAAGAACCGCACCTGGTAAGCCAGCATCAGCGCTACCAGCGTGCCGCTTAATATAAGACCGGTGGAAAAGCCGAACTGAGATCGGGTCCAGGCGTCGAGCACGTCATCCAGCCAGGCCAATGGCAGCATCACGCCGACGGCGATGACGATTCCAGGCACCGCGTAACCCATTCCCGCCAGGCGTACGGCAAAACGAACCGGCAGCGTCGCGTGGGCGCGGCGGCCGTAAGCGAGATATAGGGCAAGCAACACGGAGATGACGGCGGTAGCCGCGGCCAGCGCCAAAGTGTGGGTCAGTAGTTCGAAAAAGCCCGCCTCCATCATCTCTCCCGCCGTCTGCACCGCCCAGATGGAAAGCTGTATTACGGGCACAACAAAGCCGACCGCGAGGGTGAGCGCGCAAGCGCTGAAAGCGACCCACGCCCTGCCGGGGCTGAGGACATAAGTGCCCAAAGGCCGGGACCGATTACCGACGTGATGAAAGCTCGCACGCTTGCGCGACCAGCGCTCGGCGGCAAAAACAAAGAATATGAAGGCCAGCAGAACCACGGCGAGCTGCGCCGCGGCCCCGCTGTCGCCAAGCCCGAACCAGGTGCGGAATATTCCGGTGGTGAACGTGGGCACTCCGAAATACTGCACCGTGCCGAAGTCGGCGAGCGTCTCCATCAGCGCTAGGGACAACCCGGCGATAATGGCCGGGCGTGCCGCGGGCAGCGAAACGCGGAAAAAGCTCGACCAAGTGCCGCACCCGAGGGTACGACTGACGTCGATGGCGTAGGGAGACTGCTCCAGAAAGGCCGAGCGGGCGAGGAGATAGACGTAGGGATAGAGCACCAGCGAAAGCATCACCATGGCGCCGCCCAGGGATCGAATTTCGGGAAACCAGTAGTCACCCCGGGACCACCCGAACAGATGGCGCAGGAAGGTCTGCGCTGGCCCCGCAAAATCCAGCATCCCGGTATAGGTGTAGGCAATGATATAGGCGGGAATCGCGAGCGGTAAAAGCAGTGCCCACTCGAACAGCTTGCGCCCGGGAAAAGTGCACATGGTGGTGAGCCAGGCCGTGGTCACGCCCAGCGCCAGCGTCCCCGCTGCCACGCCCACCATGAGCAGGGCGGAGTTACGCACATAGAGGGGCAGCACCGTGGCCGACAAGTGACGCCACACGTCTCCGGCCGGATGAAACACGAAGCTCAATACGACGACCACCGGGAGGCTGAGGATCGCCGCAATCAGGAGCATGCCGAGCGCACGCGGCTGTGCATGCAGCGCCAGTGCCCGCCGGAGGATCACCGTGCCACGATTCCGCTTGCCGAGTTTGTCAATGCCGATGGTTCATCGCCAGCCGGCCTGATCCATAAGCTTCACCGCCTGCGCATTGTTGCTGCCGAGCACCGCCAAAGTCAGACCGTCAGCCTTGAAGCGGCCCATCTCCTGCACGGCACTGCTCCAGGGCACGTCCTGCTTGACCGGGTACTCGTTGTTCACCCTGGCGTACCACGCCTGCGCCTCATCGGTGACGAGAAATTCCAGCAGGCGAATGGCGTTGTCCCGGTTGGGCGCAGCGTTGGTGACGCCGGCGCCGCTGACGTTGACGTGAGCCCCGCGGCCGTCCTGATTCGGCCAGAAAACCGCCACCGCTTTGGCTGCCTCGTGGTCGGCGCTGCCCGGTTCGGCGTTACGCATTCGCGCCAGGTAGTAGGTGTTGGCGATGGCAATGTCGCACTCGCCGGCAGCGGCAGCGCGGATTTGGTCCCGGTCGCCGCCCGCTGGATTGCGGGCAAAATTTTCGACCAAGCCCTTCATCCATTCCAGCGTCGCGTCTTGGCCGTGGGCAGCGATCATCGACGCGACCAGGGACTGGTTGTAGATGTTCGAGGAGCTGCGAATGCAAATACGCCCGCGCCACTTGGGATCGGCCAGGTCCAGATAGCTGCTTAGCTGGTCGGGGTTGACCCGATCCGTGGCGTACATGATCGGGCGGGCCCGGAGCGACAAGCCAAACCAGACCCCCTGGGGGTCCCGGTATCCCACCGGCACAGCGGCCTCCAGTGCCGCGCTTTCCACCGGCTGCAGCAGGCCTGCGGCCTTGGCCTGGTGCAGCCGTCCGGCATCCACGGTAATGAATAGATCCGCCGGGCTATTGCGCCCCTCTCTACGCAGACGCTCGAGCAACGGACCGGCTTTTGCCGTCACCAGCCGGGTCTCGGTACCCGTTTGAGCGCTGAATTTGTCCAGCAGCGGTTTAATCAAGGCTTCCTTTCGGGCGGAGTAAACGTTCACTACTGAATCGCCTCGGGCGATGGGGCCCAGTACTAACGTAAGCAAGGTGAGAGCGACGGTGACAAGGCGCTGCATTTTTGATTCTCCCCTTGGAAGTGTGGACTCGAGAACCGCCTTGGTTGGCGGTTCTGTTAACTAGATGCTAATGATAATCGTTCTCATTTAACCTTGCAATACCCCCAAGACGCGCCTGGCAGGCATGTTTTTTTACCCCGCCGCACGCACCGGAGGCTCAGCCACGGGAGCGGTAGGGACAGTCGATCTTGGTGCAGTTTCCGTAGATTACCAGCGCGTGGTCGTTGATCTCGTAACCCTTGGAAGCTACGACAGCCCTTTGCCGGTCTTCGATAATTTGATCGTAAAACTCTTCCACCCGCCCGCACTGCACGCACACGATGTGATCGTGGTGATGACCACGCTCCAGCTCGAACACCGCGTGACCGCCCTCGAAGTTGTGCCGGATTACAAGGCCCGCGGCTTCGAACTGCGTGAGGACGCGATATACGGTGGCAAAACCGACTTCTTCCCCCAAGTCCAGCAACGCCTTATAGACGTCCTCGGCGCTCATGTGGCGCTGGTTGCTGTTTTCCAGGATGTCGAGAATCTTAAGCCGCGGTAAAGTGGCCTTGAGTCCCGCCTTTTTAAGTTCGGTGCTTTCCAACGCTGCGTCCCCGCGGCGCGGCCTGTAAAGCCAGGCCACGAACAGTTGAGATGAAAGGTTTGGTGCAAAAAAAGCTTCGCATTATTCGCCAGAAAGGCGCAAGCGGAGCCCAGTTTCCGGTCGCGGTGGCAATAATCGCGCCAGATTCTGCTCGCTGGTCCTGCTGCCGCGTCAGTTTGGAACCGGCAAAGCCATGTTTCCGAGTTTTCTGTTCAGCCAGATCTTCGCCTGCTACTATAAATATCGACTTTTCAGCGGGATAGGCGGCCTTCTTAATCGTGGCTTTGAGCACGACCAATCCATTGCTTCGCTTCGACTCCCTGCCGGAGTTCTCCACAATCCGGCCTCAGCACGTGGTTCCGGCAGTCGATACCCTGCTTGAAGACTGCCGCAAAGTCATCGCCCAGGTGACCGCGTCGGCAGAGTGCAGCTGGGAATCTATCGTTGCGCCGCTGGAGGAATGCGACGACCGGCTCAACAAAGCGTGGTCCCCGGTGAGCCATCTGCGTTCGGTTGCGGACAACCCGGAGCTGAGATCCGCCTATAACGCCTGTCTTTCGAAGCTGAGTGAATACGCCACCGAAGTGGGACAAAACGGGGCACTTTTCGAGGCCTTTAAGTCGCTCGAAGAAACCCCCGTCTTTGAACAGCTGGATGCGGCTCAAATGCGCGTGGTAAAGAACGCGATCAGGGATTTTCGTCTCGCCGGCGTTGCACTTGGTGCCAAAGACAAAGCACGCTTCAAGGAAATCTCGACCAGACTATCCGAGCTTGCGAGCAGATTTGAAGAAAACGTGCTCGACGCAACTCAGGCGTGGAAAAAACACTTCACCGATGTATCCGCGCTTTCTGGATTTCCGGATTCCGCACTTGCGGTTTCGAAGAGTATTGCTGAGCGTGAGGGCTTGAAGGGCTGGATGATCAACCTCGAGTTTCCCTCCTATCTCGCCGTGGTGACGTATGCAGACGACGAGGTGCTTCGGCGCGAGGTTTATGAAGCTTACGCCACGCGCGCCTCGGACAAGGGTCCCAACGCCGGGAAATGGGATAACGGCAAACTGATGCATGAGACCCTGGCGCTTCGCCAGGAAATGGCGAGGCTGCTGGGTTACGAAAGCTATGCCGAGCTTTCGCTTGAAAGAAAAATGGCGCCGAGCTGCGGCGCGGTCTTCACCTTCATTCGCGATCTTGCAAAACGAGCAAAACCCGTTGCCGCGAATGAGTTCGAGGAACTCGAGATGTATGCCAAGGAGACGGACGGAAAGGGCTGCCTGAACTCATGGGACGTCGCCTACTATGCTGAGAAACTGAAAAAGAAGAAATTCGCCGTGTCGCAGGAGGAACTGAGGCCGTACTTTTCTGCGCCCGAGGTCGTAAATGGTCTGTTTGAAGTCGCCGGGCGGCTCTATGGCCTGCGATTCACCCCGGTGGACGGCGTCGACGTCTGGCACCCGGACGTGCGTTTTTTCGAGATTCACGACGAAAACGATGAGCGACGCGGCGCGTTCTACCTGGACCCTTACGCCCGCCCCGGTAAGCGCGGTGGCGCATGGATGGACGAATGTCGGGTGCGAAGGCGCGACAACAAGGGAGTGCAGACGCCGGTCGCTTACCTCACCTGCAATTTCACGCCGCCCGTGGGTAACGAACCTTCGCTGCTGACCCACGACGAAGTCGTTACCCTGTTTCACGAGTTCGGACACGGACTTCACCACATGCTCACGCGCGTCGAACGCGCCGGCGTCTCCGGCATCAATGGTGTTGAATGGGATGCAGTGGAGCTGCCGAGCCAGTTCATGGAAAACTTCTGCTGGGAGCGTGCGGCGCTATCCTTGTTTGCCTCGCACTACCGAACCAGAGAGCCTCTGCCCGATACGCTTTACGAACGCATGCGCGCGGCGAAAAATTTCCACGCCGGAATGTTGACCGTGCGTCAGCTGGAATTCGCGCTGTTCGATTTCCGCCTGCACGCGGAATACGACGGCCAGCCGGATTTGATTCAGCGCGTGCTGGATGAAGTCCGTGACGAAGTCGCCGTGATCAGGCCGCCGGCTTTTAACCGATTCGCCCACAGCTTCTCTCACGTCTTCGCGGGCGGATACGGCGCCGGATACTACAGCTACAAGTGGGCCGAGGTGCTTTCCAGCGACGCATTCTCCAAATTTGAAGAACGAGGCATATTCGATCGCAAGACCGGGCTTGAATTCCTCCATGCGGTTTTGGAACAGGGTGGAACTCGCGACGCGATGGTGGCCTTTGTCGAATTTCGCGGACGCGAGCCAAACAGCGACGCTCTGCTGCGCCACAGCGGCATCAGCACCGAGTTAGAAACCGCCGAGAGCGCCGCATGAAGCACTGGTTCAGACCGCTGGGAATTGCGGCGCTCTTCATCCTCGCATCGTTCAGCGTACGCGCTGAGGTCGCCTACGTTTCCGAGGGCGTAAAGCTCGGTGTGCACCGGGAAGCCACGCTCAGCAGCACTATTCTCACTCTGGCGCCGGCCGGCACTGCGCTCGAAGTACTGGAAAAGAAAAACGGCTTGGTGAAAGTAAGGCTCGGGGGCGGCACGGAAGGGTGGGTGGACGGCCGTTATCTGAGCAAAGACATAACCCCGAGTCAGAAAGCCGACGGGCTGGAAGCCGAGCTGGTACAAACCTCGGCCGAGCTGGCGAAGGCTCGCGAGCTGGCGGCGGAGCTGGAATACCAGCTCAACCGCGAGAGAGAACGCGCCAAGATCATGGAGGCCGATCTGCTCAAGGCGCGCAAGAAGCTTGAGAAAAAATCCTCGAATGGGGGCAAAAGCGCCGCGAACCCGGCGGACGCGCTGCGAAAGCTGCGCCAGGCGAGCGAGGAAAACCAACGTCTTAAGAAGCGCATCGACGAGCTCGAGGCCAAGCTCGAGACCACCGTATCTGACTCCGGAGAAACGCCCGTAGTCATGGTAAAGCGGGATTCCTCGCACGAAGATGATGCCAGCCTGCTATCCCGCTACACCGCCATAACCAAGTGGCAACTGTGGCAGGTAATGCTGCTCCTCTTCGGTCTGCTGCTCGCATTCGCAGTAGGCGGTTACCTGGTGGACTGGGAGGTCCGTCGCCGGCACGGCGGCTTTAGGGTCTGATCCGTCGATGCTCCCGATACGGGCGCTGAGTCGCGCTCGGCGGCGAGTTCAGGTATATGCCGACTACCGGGCCCATTCCGCGCCTTCAAGGAAATCTGCGCCAAGTGAAGATCGCCACCTGGAACGTCAATTCACTCAAAGTACGGCTGCCTCAGGTAGTGGACTGGATTGGCCGCCACCAGCCGGACCTGCTGGCGCTTCAGGAAACCAAGTCAACGGATGAAAATTTCCCCACTGCCGAAATTGCCGCCGCCGGATATGAGGCAGTTTTCTCCGGACAAAAGACTTACAACGGCGTCGCACTTTTGAGCAGGTCGCAGTTAGAAAGAGTCGACACCCAGATTCTGGATTTGGAAACGGAAGAACGGCGCACCATCGCTGCCACTGCTGGCGGCATGCGGGTAGTAAACCTCTACGTGGTCAACGGCCAGGAAGTCGGATCAGAGAAGTATAGATACAAGCTCAAATGGCTCGACGCGGTGACTGACTATCTCCGCAAGCAGATTGCGGAATGGAGCGATATCGTTGTCGTGGGAGACTTTAACATTGCGCCCGAGGACTCGGACGTGCACGACCCGGAGGCCTGGCGGGAAAAAATCCTCTGCAGCACGCCGGAGCGTGAGGCGCTCGGGAGAATTCTGGAACTAGGCTTTCACGACGTATTTCGCAAGTTCGAACAGGAGGAGAAGACATTCAGCTGGTGGGATTACCGGGCGGCCGCGTTCCGCAGAAATATGGGGCTTCGTATCGATCTCGTGCTCGCCACGGACCGCTTGTGCGATGCGTGTGCCAGCTGCTACGTCGATAAATCACCACGCAAGAACGAGCGACCGTCAGACCACGCGCCGGTGGTAGCCGAGTTCGAACTCTGATCGCGCCGCGGTCCGCCACTCTTAAGCATGAAATACCGGGATTTACGCGACTTCATCGGACAGCTGGAGCGGCGTCGTGAACTCAAGCGCATCGCGGTCGAGATCGATCCCAGGCTCGAGATAACCGAGGTCTGCGATCGCACCCTTCGCGCCGGCGGACCGGCACTGATTTTCGAGCGCCCGAAAGGACACGACATTCCGGTGCTGGGGAATTTGTTTGGAACGCCGCTCCGGGTCGCGCTGGGCATGGGCCAGGAGTCGGTGAATGGCATGCGGGAAATCGGTCGTCTGCTGGCTTATCTCAAGGAGCCGGAGCCTCCAAAAGGGATGAAAGACGCCTGGAAGTCGCTGCCCGTTTTCAAGAAGGTGCTAGACATGGCGCCCAAAATCGTCCGCGTCGCAGCCTGCCGAACGAACATGATCGAAGGCAGCGAGGTCGACCTTTCCTCGCTTCCGGTTCAAACCTGCTGGCCCGACGACGCCGGCCCGCTGATCACATGGGGGCTGGTAGTGACACAGGGTCCCAGCCGTTCGCGGCAGAACTTAGGCATCTACCGCCAGCAGGTGATCGACAGAAACCGCGTCACTATGCGCTGGCTCGCCCATCGTGGCGGCGCGCTGGATTACCGCGACTGGTGCCACAAGCATCCGGGTAAACCGTTTCCAGTAGCCGTTGCGCTGGGCGCCGATCCAGCGACCATGCTCGCCGCGGTGACCCCGGTGCCTGACACGCTTTCGGAGTTTGCATTTGCCGGACTTCTTCGCGGCGCGCGCACCGAGTTAGTAGACTGCACGGTCGGTGATCTTCGGGTTCCGGCAAACGCCGAAATCGTGCTCGAAGGATTCATTCACCCCGGCGACACCGCGCCCGAGGGCCCCTTCGGCGATCACACCGGCTACTATAACGAAGTGGAGACTTTCCCAGTGTTCACCGTGGAGCGAATCAGCCACCGGAACGCACCCATCTACCACAGCACCTACACCGGACGCCCGCCGGACGAGCCGGCGGTGCTGGGCGTCGCTTTGAACGAAGTGTTCGTTCCCATTCTGCAAAAGCAGTTTCCCGAGATCGTCGATTTCTATCTTCCACCTGAAGGCTGCTCTTACCGCATGGCGCTGGTGAGCATGCGTAAACAGTATCCGGGACACGCCAAGCGTTTAATGTTCGCGGTATGGTCTTATCTCCGCCAGTTCATGTACACCAAGTTCGTCGTCGTCACAGACGACGACGTCAACGTGCGCGACTGGAAAGACGTGATCTGGGCGATCACGACCCGCACCGATCCCGCCCGCGACATAACGATCGTCGACAATACGCCAATCGATTATCTCGATTTCGCGTCACCCGTCGCCGGCTTGGGCTCAAAGTTAGGACTCGACGCAACCGCGAAGTGGCCCGGAGAGACGAACCGCGAGTGGGGCAGGCCCATCGCCATGAGCCGGGAGGTCAAGGCCCGTATCGACGCCATCTGGAACGACCTCGGCATCGATTGAAAATGCTGCCAGAACCCGATTTACCGGCCGCGCCGCCCGCGGGGGTTTTTGCGCCCGGCGAGAAACTGCTATAGAATCGCGCGCCCTTTTCAAGAGCTGAAGTGACTTCTTCAACCGCTTTTCGAGAACCGTCATGAAAAAGGATATTCATCCCGAATACAAAGAGATCAGCGTCAACTGCAGCTGCGGCAACTCTTTCAAGACCCGCTCCACCCTGGGGGAAGATTTGCACTTGGAGGTCTGCTCCGCCTGCCATCCGTTCTACACCGGCCAGCAGAAGATCATGGACACGGCCGGCCGGGTGGATAAGTTCCGCCGCAGGTACGGCCTGGGCTGACGCCATCGCAGTCGTGTCGTGGGGTCGCGCCACCGCCGGTGACCGACTACCGACCACGCAGGGCGCGATTCAGGGGCGCCGTTTCATTTTTCGCCGCGGCTGCGGCTCTGCTGTCGATCCCTGGTGGGCCCGCCGCGGATTCCGAGCCGCTTTGTCCTTCTTTCCGCTATGACGACCGCGGCGTCGTGCGCCAGGTCTTTGACGGCGACACCCTGGAGCTCTCCGACCGGCGCCGGGTGAGGCTGCTGGGCATCAATACGCCGGAACTCGGTCACGATGATCGTCCGTCGGAGCCCATGGCCGAACCCGCCAGGACTTTCCTCGAGTCCCTCGCGGCACCCGGTGCCCGGGTGAGGCTGCGCTTCGATGCCGAACGCTATGACCGCTACGGTCGCCTACTGGCCCACGTTTTTCTCCCCAGCGGACTCAACGTCCAGGCGCAGGTGCTGACGGCCGGGCTGGCTACGACCCTGGTGGTGCCACCCAACGAGTGGAATTACTCTTGTTACGCGGCCCTGGAGCGTGCTGCGCGCGAAGCCGGCCTCGGCATCTGGCGGCTGGATCGTTTCCAAACCGTTGCCGCCAATAGACTGAAGGCAACGGCGCGCGGATTTCATATCGTCGGCGGAAAAGTCGAGCGCGTCGGCGAGGGTAGAAAGAATCTCTGGCTCAATCTCGCGCCCAAGGTGGCCGTTCGGGTGCCCAAGGAAGACCTGATCCACTTTAAGCAGTTCGCGCTTCGCGCCCTCGCCGGGCGCCGGGTTGAGGTTCGAGGCTATGTGGAGCGTCGCAGGGGTGAGCTTCGCATTACGGTGCGTCATCCGGCCGCGCTGCGCCTGCTGGATTGAGCGCGGGAAGGTGCTTGAAAGCCGGGCCCTGCATTCGCCCGCTTCTCCTCTTCACGCCTTCGCCAACGATTGGCAGACGATTAAAACCGTGTTTTATATGGCAAGTGTCCGATCCCGCTCGCGCGCTCCTTTTCTACACTCCTCCCGTCGCTCCCCCTCGTTGCCAGACGGAGGGAACCCCGGAGTCTACGCAGGTGTCTCGTAGATAAACGTGCCGGAGTCATTCCGAGTTTCGGACCGCATCTCCCGTCGAAGAGGAACGGTCCGTATTATGCGCTAGATGGCAAAAATGAAGATCTTCGTCGCTGGTTGGGTCGCCGTCTGCGTGCTTTGTGCCTGCGCCCAGAACCCGGTCACCGGCCAGAGCGACTTCGTGCTCATGGACGAGTCGCGGGAACTCGCCATCGGCCGCCAGACCCACGACGAGATCCTTAACGAATACGGCCGATATGAGGACGCCGGTCTCCAGAACTACGTGCAGCAGGTTGGCGATCGGCTGGCCACCCGCAGTCACCGCCCCAATCTGGTCTACCGTTTCACCGTACTCGACAGCGCGGATGTCAACGCCTTCGCCCTCCCTGGCGGATACATCTACGTCACCCGCGGGATGCTGGCGATGCTCAATTCGGAGGCCGAACTTGCCGCTGTTCTTGGACACGAAATCGGCCACGTAACCGCGCGTCACAGCGTACGCCAGTACACCGCCCAGCAGGCAGCCGGTCTCGGTTACACAATAGGCGCGATTCTGCTGCCTGAGCTGCGCGGCGCGGCCGCGCAGAACGTCTATTCGCTTTTCGGTGGCGCGCTCATCCGGGGATATGGGCGCGAACACGAGCTCGAGGCCGACGGCCTGGGCGCCGAATACCTGGCCCGGGCTGGCTACGACCCCAATGCCATGCTCCAGGTCATCCGCGTGCTCAAGGCCCAGGAAAGCTTCGAGGTGGATCGCGCAAGACGTGAAGGGCGCGAACCCAACGTCTACCACGGACTATTTTCCACCCATCCGGACAGCGACACGCGGCTTCAGCAAGTGGTGGGCAAGGCTGGCGCCCTGGCGGCCTCCGGTCGACGAACGAGGGTCAATCGAGAGCTGTATCTGAACACCATTTCCGGCCTTACCTACGGGCCCGGAGTCAAGCAAGGTGTGCTGCGCGGTCGGGATTTCTACCATGCCGACCTGGGATTAAGTCTCCGTTTCCCCGAAGGCTGGCGGGTGGAGAATCGCCCCGACCGCCTGCTGGCGGTGCCACCCGCTAACGACGCCCTTTTGCAGGTTTTCCTGCGGGACCTGAATAAGCGAATACCGCCGGAGCTGTTCATTAAAGAGCGGCTCAAGCTTCAACCCATCCAGGGACAGGCCCTCAGCGCAGGTGAGTTCCCCGCCTACACCGCGCTCGCCTTGGCAAAAACGCCGTTCGGGCAGCGACTGGCTCGGTTCACCGTGGTTTATTTTCAGGATAAGGCGTACATTTTCGTCGGCGCGCGCAAGGATAAGGGCAACAACCGCAAGTATCGCACCGAATTTCTCAACACTTCCTTGAGCCTGAGAGCGCTCAGCCAGGAACAGCGGGCGCTGGCGAAGGGGCGCCGCATCGCCTTGCTGCGAGCAAACGCCAGCACCCGCTATTCAGCCCTTGCGGCCCGTTCGGGGTTGAGCAGCTACGCCGAGGCCCAACTCAGGCTGATCAACGGCGACTATCCCAGGGGAGAGCCGACCCCGGGCAGGCTCATGAAGCGAGTCGAGTAAACGGCTGCCCCGGCCCAGATCCCGTTTGCGTCGACGTCAACTTATGGGCCGGAGTTAAGGCCCTTTCTTATCTACTTCGTTTAAGGCTCTGGCCGGCTTTAGTGTGGATGATTATCCACAAAATCTGTGGATAAAACTGTGGACGACTTGCCGGTAAGCGACCCAACTGCGCGCCACGCTTCAGGATTCTTCAAATCAGCGATTTCTTCGCCACGCAGAAGATTTATCATTAAAAACATATAGTTAAAGAATTTTCCTAGGACATGACCGGGGCCGGGAAAGATTCGACTGGGAAGATTTCCCGGGGAAATTTGCGTCCTGTGCATGACTCGAGCAAAATTTATCCACTAAAGGGGAACTTTCCCCCCGTAAGTGACTCTTTAGACTCAGGGCCTCACGCGGTGCCGCCAATTCTCCGGTTCTCGCAACCGGTACGCGTGAAGGCTCCCCGCTCCACCTCCCTGAGCGGGAAATCATTCCCGGCTTCCCCGGCCGGGTAATGCTTCGCCCCGGCTTTATTCCCCTTCCCCCCCGAATGAGGAGCCGGGGCTCTTTTTTTGCTTTCCCGGCCTCAGTCCTCGAGCCAGCCGCATACTTTGTCGGCTGCCGCCTCGACGCCTTCGCGCTTCAGAGCAGAGAAGAGCTGTAGCGTCAGATTTACGTCAGTGTTCTCATTGAACCGTTGGGCTTTGGCCAGCGTCTGCGCCGCCTGGCCGCGCTTGAGCTTGTCGCTTTTCGTCAGCAGCGCGTGCACCGGTACTGCCGCCGCCGCGCACCATCCCACAAGCGCAAGGTCCAGCTCTGTAAACGGCCGCCGAGCGTCGGTGAGCAGCACCACCCCTTTGAGACTCCTGCGTCCAGTCAGATAGGACTCCACCAGTTTTGCCCAGCTCCGGCGTACCTCGTCCGGTACTCGCGCGTAGCCGTAGCCGGGTAAATCCACCAGTCTCTTGTCCTCATCCAGGCGGAAGAAAACAATCTGCTGCGTACGCCCCGGGGTCTTGCTCGTGCGGGCAAGTGCGTTGCGTTTGGTGATGACGTTGATTGCAGTGGACTTGCCGGCATTGGATCGGCCGGCGAATGCGACCTCTCTGCCTCGGTCAGCGGGCAGCTGGTCGACGCGCGCGGCTGCGCGATAAAAAGCGGCCCGTCGTAAGATGTCGTGGCTCAATGCAGCCCCCCGACGATGGTGCCAAGTTGACCCCCTAATCGGGGCCTGTTATATACCTGCCTCGCAGTTTTCGCTGTATTAAACTGCATTTGCGCCACGCCGCTCGATCCCAAATTCAAGTCGCAAAGAGCAGGACAGTTAGATGAAAAAGACCACGGTGCCTTTAGCTGCCGTGGCCATGTGGATTGTGGCCGCAACTGCGTTCGCCGCTGGCGATGCGGCTGCGGGCAAAACCAAAGCGGCCTCGTGCGGAGCATGCCACGGTCGCGACGGCAACAGTACCAATCCGCTGTGGCCGAACCTCGCCGGGCAGCACTCAGCCTACCTGGTTAAGCAGCTCAAGGCATTCAGGTCGGGAGTAAGGAAAGACCCGCTCATGAGTCCGATGGCTGCCGGCCTGAGTGAGAAGGACATGCAAGATCTGGCGGCCTTTTTCGCAGCCCAGAAACCGAAGTAATTAAAACCTGTCTCAAAATTGGCGAGCTTGGATAAGACAAGGCAAAAACAGACTTAATAAGCGCAGTTTACACGCCAGAAAATGGACATTTTGAGTCTGTTTTTAACGCCGTTAAGCTAAGCACAGCAATTTTGAAATAGGTTCTGAGCAAACCTGACACGCTGACCACCACATCGGTAGCTGAGAGCTTTGATTCTATGCACGATCACGGCGGCAACTGAAATGAATAAATGCACACTCATCGCGATTATCGGTATTGCACTCGCGGCCGGAAACGCCCACGCCGCGGGGGATGAGAAGGCAGGTGAGGCCAAAGCAGCGGTCTGCGCCGCCTGCCACGGCGCCGATGGCAACAGCACCAATCCCGATTGGCCGAAGCTCGCCGGCCAGCATCCCAAGTACTTGGACAAACAACTCAAGGATTTCAAGGCGGGCCGGCGGGTGAACCCCCTGATGGGCGGTATGGTGGCCCCGCTCTCAGAAGCGGACATGGCGGACATCGCCGCATTCTACGCCAGCAAGACGCGAAGCGGCGGATTCGCCAGCGAGCAGCGGGTTGCCCTTGGCGAGAAGATTTACCGTGGCGGTAACGCCAAATCCGGCGTGCCGGCTTGTATGGCCTGCCATGGCCCCACAGGCGCGGGCGATCCGCTGGGCGGCATTCCGTCGCTTTCCGGCCAGCACGCCAAGTACGTGGCCATCCAGCTCTACGCCTTCCGCGACGGCGAACGCGGCAACGATCCTAGAGCGATGATGCGCGACGTGGCCCGCTGGATGACTAAGGAAGAAATCGAAGCGGTTTCGGAGTATATCGTCGGACTGCATTGACCGGCATCAGGCCCTCGCGGGTATAGCGAGCGGTCACTTCGACTGCAGCGTTCTCTCCCCGATGAAACTCTTCCGCAGGCCTGAAGACTTACCCGATGTGCGACCGGAGGCGCTAGGCTGTCCATGTCCGGTTGTTTTTGCCTGGGGTTTCAAGAGGAAAACCAAATGATTCGAAGGAAGTTCAATTTGCTTCTCGCGGCGTTCGCCCTCACTAGCGCCGCCGGCGTTCGAGCCGCCGGTTTCGATATTGAAGGAAAATTTCAGCGCATCGTCCCGAACCAACCCACGGAGACCCCGCAAGGTATCATCGAGGTGGTGGATATTTTCGGTTATCGCTGCCCCAGCTGCTTCAGCTTTCTAACCGTAATGGAACGTTTTCAGAAAGGGTTAGCCGATGACGTCCAGATTCGCCATATGCCGGTGATCTTCCGCGAAAGCTGGGAGGCCCCCGCGCGTGCTTTCTATACGGCGAAACTTCTCGGCGTGCTGGATGAGGTGCACCGTCCAATCTTCGAGGCGCTGCACGTCGACAAACGGGCTATGAACTCCAAGGACGCGTGGCGAAAACTATTTACTGAACATGGCGTCTCGGAGTCGGACTTCGATAACACCTTCGACTCCTTTGCGGTGGAGTCGATGCTGCGTAAATCCAAGGTGATGCAGCGCCGATACGGTGTTACGGAGACGCCAACCGTCATCGTGAACGGGAAATATCGCGTCCTGGCCGGCATGGCCGGCAGCTATGAGGGAATGATCCAGATCACCGAAGGTTTGATCGCTCTGGAGCGCCGCTCTCTAAAAAGCGCCGGCTGATCTATTTTGCAAGCTGGCCGTTCGGCTTAGGACGTTCAAACAGCGATCGGGGTGGAAGGGTCGTTTCCCCATTCGGACCACGACCCCGGATACCCCTTGATTCGCTCGAATCTTAGCGACTTGAGCACGATGTAGGTGTGCGACGAGCGGTGGTGAGTGTGACAGTAAGTCACCACCTCCTTGTCCGCAGTCACGCCGAGCGCGGCGAATTCTGCGGCCAGTTCGTCTCGCGGCTTCAGGCGTAGCGCACGCGCGCTATCCATGGCGTCGATCCAGTTGAAATTGACCGCGCCAGGTATGTGACCACCGCGTTCGGCTCGGCGGTTGTGTCCCGAATATTCCTCCGCACTGCGCGCGTCCACCAGGGCGAAATCTGGCGCGCCGAGTCGGCCAAGAATGTAGTCCCGATCAGCGCGCGCGGCCTCCCCGACCACCGCTTCGAACTTCGACGCTGTAGCCACCACGGGTTCGGTGTCCAATCCCAATCCTGCGTCCGTCCAGGCGCGATATCCACCGTCCAGCAGCGAAAATCGCTCATGGCCGAGCAAGTCCAGTGTCCAAAGAAGACGCGAAGCTTTACCACCACCCTCGTCGTCATAGGCGACCACGTGCCTCTCCGGCGTGAGTCCGATGGCCGAAAGCGTGCGCGAGAGCGCGGCGGCGTCGGGCACCAATCCGCCTACTGGAGGACGGCTCAAGGTGAGCGTGGCGTAGTCCAGGTGCACCGCTCCCGGCAGGTGCCCGTGGGCGTACGTTTCGGCCTTGCAAAGGTCGACGATGAGGACGTCCCTGGCGGCCGGGAGTGAGAACGCTTCGGGTTCCAGGATCAGCGGATAGCTTGCCGCATTCATTCAGTCACCGGCGCTTGCCGAGGTACAACTCAGCGCTCTCATTCGTCTGATATCTTTACCACCGTGCGCCCGGCGACTTTGCCCTCGATGTAGGCGTCAAACACATCCGGCAAATTGTCCAGATCAACCTCGTGGGTCACGACCTCCTTGAGGTGCCTGGGCTTTAAGTCCTTTCCCAAACGCTTCCACACCGACAACCGCTTTTCGAGCGGCACGAATACCGAGTTGATTCCAAGCAGGTTGACGCCGCGCAGAATGAAAGGCATGACCGTCGTATTGAGTTTAAAGCCGCCGGCAAGACCGATGGCGGCAATGTTGCCCTCGGGCCCGACCGTGCGCGTGAGCCAGGCGAGCTCCTCACCGCCAACGCTGTCCACCGCCCCGCCCCAAAGGGCCTTTTCCAGTGGCGCCGATCCCATCTCTACCTGTCCGCGGTAGACCATGGCGCTGGCGCCCAGCTTATTCAGGTATTCGTCCTGGTCACGCTTTCCGGTGAACGCGGTCACTTCAAACCCCAAACCGGCAAACATGTCGATGGCAAAGCTGCCAACACCGCCGGTGGCTCCGTTAACCAAGATTGGTCCCTTGTCCGCCGTCTGACCGTTGTGCTGCATGCGGTCAACGGCGAGCGCCGCAGTAAAACCTGCGGTGCCAAGTGCCATGGACTCGTAAAGACTGAGGCCGTCCGGTAACGGCACCACCCAGTCGCCGGGCACGCGGGTGTACTCGGCGTATCCCCCATCGTGCTTTTCGCTCAGGCCAAACCCGGTAACGAGCACGGGGTCACCTTGCTTGTACCTGCTATCCGATGACGAATGCACGTAGCCGGCTACGTCAATTCCGCCGACCATCGGAAAGCGACGCATGATTTTGCCCTTTCCCGTGGCCGCGAGCGCGTCTTTGTAGTTCACGTCGGACCAGATCGAGCGGATGACCACGTCACCCTCAGACAGCGCCTCCAGCGTGATGTTCTCCAGCCGCCCCTGGGTCTTGCCATTCTCCTCGTGGACGCGGAAGGCCTTGAATGACTTCATGTGCCTGTCTCCTTTCTCTAGTCGGTGAATCGCTTGGCCGCCCATCCTATACTATCCGCCTCGCGCGGCTAAAGCCGCTCAGCGCCGGGCCGTTTCGGGCCCGTAATTCACGCCATGCGCCTCTTCGCTAAAGACAAACGCAGCTACGAGGAAGTGTACGGGGGGTTCCGCTGGAACATTCCGCGAGAGTTCAATATCGGAGTCGAGATCTGCGATAAGCACGCGGATCGTGCACAGCAGACAGCGTTGTTCCTGGAAAACGCCGCGGGTGAAGAAAAACGCCTGACCTTTGGCGAACTGAAATCACTCTCGGATCGTTTCGCCAACGCGCTTCATGACCTCGGGGTGCGAAAGGGAGACCGCGTCGGTATCGTGCTTCCGCAGCGCGCCGAGACGGTGATCACGCATATCGCCGTCTACAAGCTGGGCGCCATCGCGCTACCTCTATCGGTGCTCTTTGGGCGCGACGCGCTTTGTTACCGACTTTCCGACAGCGGTGCGAAATTGGTCATCACGGACCCCGGGCGCGCGAAGACCATCGCTTCAATTCGCGATGAAGTGCCGACGCTGGAAACGGTGCTCGTGTGTCAGGACGGACCCGGGGAAACCGAGTTTTGGTCGCGGCTTAAGCGGGCAAAGGAGAATTATTTTCCGCAGAGCACGTCGAGCGACGATCCCGCGATCCTGATCTACACCTCCGGCACCACCGGACCGCCGAAGGGTGCGTTGGTAGCCCACCGTGGACTGCTGGGTAACCTGAGCGGATTCGAGCTGTCGCAGAACTTTTTTCCGCAGCCCGGCGACCTCATGTGGACGCCGGCGGACTGGGCCTGGACGGGGGGACTGCTGGACGGTCTGGTGCCTTCGCTTTACTACGGCGTGCCGGTGCTGGGCTACGACGGCGGTAAATTCAGCCCGGAGAAGGCATTTGCATTAATGGAAAAATACGCGGTGAGAAACGCCTTTATACCACCCACCGCCCTGAAGATGATGATGAAGGTACCCGACGCGGAGCGCCGCTACAAATTGAAGATCCGTTCAATCATGTCCGCCGGAGAACAGGTGGGCGTGGAAGTGGTGCGGTGGGCGGAAGAAGCGCTTAAGGTCAAGGTCAACGAGATGTGGGGACAGACCGAATTTAACTACCTGGTTGGCAACTGCGCCGAGATGTTTCCGCTGAAACCCGGTTCCATGGGCAGACCCTACCCCGGTCACGCGGTCGACGTTATCGATGACAGCGGCAGTCCGATGCCCGACGGAGAGGTGGGCGAGCTGGCGGCCAAGCGAGGCGACCCGGTCATGTTCCTGGGCTACTGGAGGAACGAAGCGGCCACGCAGGAAAAGTTTGTCGGCAACTGGTTCTGCACCGGCGACCTGGGCTACCGGGACGAAGAAGGGTATTTGTGGTTCGTCGGGCGCAAAGACGACGTTATTTCCAGCGCCGGGCACCGGATCGGCCCCGGCGAAGTGGAAGACTGCCTGCTCAAGCACCCGGCGGTAGCCAGGGCTGCGGTCATCGGCAGCCCAGACGAGCTGCGCGGCAATATCATCAAGGCTTTCATTGTCTTAGCCGACGGCCACGCGCCGTCACCAGCGCTGGTTGACGACATACAGCAGAGCGTGCGCAATCGGCTCGCCGCGCACGAGTATCCGCGAGAGATCGAGTTTATCGACGAGCTGCCCATGACCACTACTGGGAAAATCCGTCGCATTGAGTTGAGGCAGCGGGAGATGGAAAGAAAGAAGACGCAAAGAAACGACCGCGATTGACGCCGATGATCATCATTTTCATTATTCTTCGTCGAATATCGGCGTTTCATTTGTGAAAGGATCGTCCGAGAGAAAATTGAGCTACGACTACGACCCCGAGATTGCCGTTGCGACGCTGAGAGACTCTGATGCCAGGCTCGGCCGGATGATCGACCGCATCGGCGCTTATCGACTGCGGGATCAAAGCGCGATGACGCCGTTTCAGGCTTTGCTTCGATCCATCATCTACCAGCAGCTTTCGGGAAAGGCGGCCGGCAGCATTCACCAGCGGGTGAAGGCGCTGTTTCCGGGTAAGCGACCTAGCGCCAAACGTTTGCTGGCGCTTTGCGACGACTCTCTTCGCGGCGCTGGACTCTCCCGCGGCAAGGTGCTTGCTCTGCGCGACCTGGCGGCGAAATGCCTGGAAGGGACGGTGCCCACCCGTACCCGACTGAAATCCATGGACGACGAGGCGATCATTCAACACCTGGTCCAGGTTCGGGGTATCGGCCGCTGGACGGTGGAAATGCTGCTGATATTCAACCTCGGGCGCGCCGACGTTCTGCCGCTCGACGATCTCGGCGTGCGCCGGGGTTTCATGCATACCTTCGGCGGCAAATCCCTCCCGGACGCAAACAGGATGCTGAGACGCGGCCAGCGCTGGCGCCCGTATCGCTCTGTGGCGAGCTGGTATCTTTGGCGCGCCAGCGAGCTCTGAGGCGACATGCTTTCGCCGGCGGCGAGGAGCAGATCCGGTAAACTCGTGTCGCTAACAAAGCGGCGGAAAGAAATTAATGTCAAAGGAAATCCGATGATCGAGCTCTACACTTGGCCCACGCCCAATGGGCACAAGATCCACATCATGCTGGAGGAGACCGGGCTCGAATATACGGTCCACCCCATCGACATCTCTGCCGGTGACCAGTTCGAGCCCGAGTTCCTGAAAATCAGTCCCAACAACAAGATGCCGGCAATGGTCGATCTCGACGGCCCGGGTGGCTCGCCCTACTCGCTGTTCGAATCCGGCGCCATTCTGATGTACCTTGCGGAAAAAACCGGCAAGTTCATGCCCAGCGCAATCCGAGCACGCTACAACGTGGTCCAGTGGCTCATGTTCCAGATGGGCGGCATCGGCCCGCTTCTCGGTCAGGCGCACCACTTCCGCGCCTACGCGCCGGAGAAAATTCCCTACGCCATCGAGCGTTACACCAACGAGGCCAACCGCCTATATAACGTGCTCGATGTACGCTTGAGGGAGCACGAATACCTTGCCGACGAGTATTCCATCGCCGACATCGCCACCTTTCCCTGGCTGCGCAGTTACGAACGCCAGGGCGTTGACCTGAAAGGTTTCCCCAACGTGAAGCGCTGGTTTGAGGTCATCGCGGAGCGGCCGGCGGTGAAGCGGGGCGTGGAAGTACTGGCGGATCGCAGACGCGCCGGCCCGATAAGCGACGAACAGCGCGAAATCATGTTCGGCGCCAAGCAGTACCAGCGAAGATGAGCGATCTCATACTGGCCATCGACCAGGGCACCACCAGCACCCGCGCCATGGTGTTCGACCAGGCGGGTGAGCCGCGGGCCGTCGCCCAGCGGGAGTTCACCCAGCATTATCCGAAGGAAGGCTGGGTCGAGCACGACGCGGAAGAGATCTGGGAGACGACGCTTCTGGTCTGCCGCCAAGCGCTGCAGAAGGTCAGTGCGGAACGGGCGGGCGAAATCGCGTGCATCGGAATAACCAATCAGCGGGAAACCACCGTGGTTTGGGATCGGGAAAGCGGAAAACCCATATACAACGCGATCGTGTGGCAGGACCGGCGCACGGCGGATGTTTGCCGCGCCCTCAAAGGAGAGGGCGCCGAGGCAGAGGTGACGCGAGCGACCGGGTTGCTCCTGGACCCCTACTTTTCCGCCACCAAGGTCGCCTGGATTCTGGACCACGTGGAGGGCGCGCGGGAAGCGGCCGAAAGCGGACGACTCGCCTTCGGAACCACCGACTGCTTCCTGCTCTGGCGGCTCACCGGCGGCCGCGTGCACGCCACCGATGCCACCAACGCATCGCGCACGCTGTTGTTCAACATCCACCAGCAGCGGTGGGACGACGCGATGCTGGAGCGCTTCCGAGTGCCCCCGGCGCTGATGCCGGAGGTGAGAGACTCGGCGGGCGATTTCGGCGAGTGCGAGAGCGAAATACTCGGCCGCGCGATCCCGGTTACCGGAATCGCCGGAGACCAGCAGGCCGCCGCCATCGGTCAGGCTTGCTTTTCACCGGGCATGATCAAGAGCACCTACGGCACCGGCTGTTTCGTCGTGCTCAACACCGGAGAGGATGCGGTTAGTTCAAACAACCGTATGCTGACAACGGTCGCTTATCGCGTGGGCGGACGCGTGAGTTACGCCCTGGAAGGATCCATCTTCATCGCCGGCGCCGCGGTTCAGTGGCTGAGGGACGGACTCAAGATCATCGAGTCCGCCGCGGAAACCGAATCCATGGCCGCCTCCCTCGAGTCCAACCGCGGCGTCTATCTGGTGCCGGCGTTTACCGGACTCGGAGCGCCTCACTGGAATCCCAATGCCCGCGGCGCCCTATTCGGTCTGACTCGGGATTCCGGACCCGCAGAGCTTTCGAGGGCGGCGCTGGAATCGGTTTGCTACCAGACCCTGGACCTGATCGAAGCCATGCGAAGCGATTCGGGCGGCGCCCTGGAAACCCTGCGCGTGGATGGCGGCATGGTCGTGAATGATTGGGTGATGCAGTTTCTAGCCGACGTTACGGGCTTAAGCGTCGATCGACCGCGGGTCACTGAGACCACCGCTTTGGGCGCCGCCTACCTGGCGGGGTTCGGAGCCGGCGTGTTCAATTCGCTTGAGGATATTTCCGACCACTGGCAGCTGGAGCGGAGGTTCACACCGCAAATCGATCCCGCGAGTCGTAGCGCGCTGGTGAAAGGCTGGCGCCGGGCGGTGGAAAAGGTAAACCAAGATCGATGATCCATGCCGTGTGTTGAGCTTCGGCGCGGCACGCACTCAGCTTCTTTCTGGAATAATTTCGAATCGCAGTCGAACTCGGAAAAAAAGAGCCGCCGATCGGCGGCTCTGTGAGCAAACTGATTCAGTTAGAAGTTATAGATAAAACTTGCGGAAAAGAAGTCGATATCATCACCGTCGATATCGAAGCGCTCCCACTCTCCACGCACTGAAATCTCGGGCGTGAATCGAAATGCACCCCCCAGACCGAACATGATATCGGTGCCGTCGTCGTCAAAATTACCTACGGTTGTTGAGATTTCGCCATCCCATGCGTAAATGCCTACTTTGCCCAACAACGAGAATTGCTCAATCGGGTAGCTTCCGACTGCGGCAACCTGGAATCCATCCACCTCTGCCGTCGCGCTAATGCCAAGTGCTGATGCGGTAACCTCTCCGAGATCCGCGTAACCAACTTCGGCGGCAACATACTGATTGAATTTGAACCCACCGAAGATCTTAAAGCCGACATCTTCGTCGTCACAATTGGTGGCACCAACGGCCCTAAGGTCGTCGCAAAGATCCACGGTTGTGAAGCCACCGCCAGCGCCGGCATAGAATCCGGCCTCAGGGCCCAGACCCATGCCTTGCGCCGTGGCGGGTCCGGTGGTCAGTGCGAGAAGTGCTGACACCACGATTCCCGCAACCGGCAACAGCTTTCTTGTTCCAATGGACATGTCTATCCCCTTGTAAAACGAACACAACGCGTAACGTCGCCTGAGAGGCGACGTTTAAACTTATAGGCCTTTCGACAGCAAAGGTTCCTATTTTTGCGCCCTCGATATGTACAAAATGTAGCGTGTCTTGAGCAATCATCAAGAGGAGAATCAGTCGTTTACTAAAACCGTGAAACAACGGCAGCTGCCGCCGCGCCGTGATTAAATTTAGCCGCGACTGAGCGCGCGGCCCATCGGGGTAACCTCCTTGTGGCGGAAGCAAACCGTCAAATGATCGTTGACCATCCCGGAGGCCTGCATGAAGGCGTAGCAGATGGTGGTGCCGACAAACTTGAAGCCGCGGCGCTTAAGATCTCTGCTCATTGCGTCGGACTCGGGCGTAGACACGGGAACGTCTTCGGACCGGCGCCATCGGTTCCGCTTCGGCGCGCCGCCGACATGCTTCCACAGAAAGTCGGCAAATGATTCACCGTCGTCCCGGATCGCAAGAAAAGCGCGGGCGTTGGTCGTCGCCGCCTCGATCTTGAGGCGGTTCCTGATAATCCCCGCGTCGCTCATCAGCGCTTTTTGCTTTCGTGCGTTGTAGCGGGCGATGCATTCCGGGTCGAAGTCGTCAAACGCGCGCCGGTAGTTTTCCCTTTTCTTCAGCACCGTGTACCAGCTCAGTCCCGCCTGCGCGCCCTCCAGCAGAAGCAGCTCGAAGAGCGCGCGCTCGTCCTTTAGCGGCACGCCCCACTCTTCGTCGTGATAGGCCAGGTAAAGTGGATCTTCGTTGACCCAGTGGCAGCGGTGGCAAACTTTTTTTGACGGCATTCAATCCTTTAACGTGTCATCTGCGAAATTGATTTGATTAAAGATTACCGAACTGACTGATCAAAGGAATCGCGAGCAAGCTCGCTCCTACAGCGGACTTCGTTCAATCTGGGAGACGTTTATTCTGTCCCCACATACCACATACTACATCCCACGTATTTACCGAGCACCCGACGTCCACACATGCTTCCCAGCCAACGCCATCTGTTTGACATACCAGACGACGTCGCTTGGCTGAACTGCGCTTATATGGCGCCGCTTATGCGTCCGGTGTGCGACGCAGGCGAACGGGGTATTCAGCGCAAACGCCGACCCTGGCTGATTACGTCGAGGGACTTTTTCACCGAGTCCGAACGAATACGCTCGCTGTTCGCGGCTCTCGTCAACGCTAATGCAGACGACATCGCGATTATTCCCTCGGCGAGCTACGGCGCCGCCGTCGCGGCGCGAAATCTTCCGCTTCACGCGGGGCAACGGGTGCTCGTGCTGGACGAGCAGTTTCCTTCCAACGTGTATGCCTGGAAAGAAGCCTGCCTCGCGGCAGGGTCAGATCTGCTCACGGTCCGGCAACCGGCGGATGGCGACTGGACCGACGCGATTCTGCAGGCGCTGGACGAGCGCGTCGCGGTGGCGGCGCTTCCCCAGTGCCGCTGGACGGATGGCGGGCTGCTGGACCTTGAGCGCATTTCCAGCGCCTGCCGCAATTACGGCGCAGCGCTGGTGCTCGACCTGACCCAGTCTCTTGGCGCAATGCCCTTCGACGTCACCGGACTAAGACCCGATTTTGTCATTTCCGCGTGCTATAAGTGGCTGCTTGGTCCCTACTCCCTGGGCTTTCTCTATGCCGCCGCCAATCATCAGCGGGGCGAGCCGCTGGAATACAACTGGATCGCGCGCGCGGGAAGCGAGGACTTTTCCGGCCTGGTGGCGTACCGCGATGACTACCAGCCCGGAGCGAGACGCTTCGACATGGGTGAGCGCGCGAACTTTCACCTTCTGCCCATGGGGATCGCGGCGGTGGAGCAAATCCTAAAGTGGGGGATCCCTCGCATCGCGGAAACCCTAGCCTCGCGCAATCGGGAGATCGCTAACCGGGCCTCCGCTCTAGGCCTGAGGTGCCTGGATGAGAAGCGGCGCGCCGGACACCTCCTGGGGCTCCGCTTTCCCGCAGGCATTCCGAGCGGACTGCCAGAGTCTCTCGCCAAGCGCAAGGTATTCGTCAGCGCGCGCGGCGATGCGGTCCGCGTCACGCCGCATGTTTACAACACGGACGAAGACGTAGATCGCTTGTTCGCGGCTCTCGAAGCGCTGATGTGAAGCGTCAAGCAGTTGCCGGGACTGTTTTCTAAGGAAGGCCTGATTTATCAGACCTTCCTTAGCTAAGCAGGGATGCGCGCCGAATCCGATGACTGTAAGTCATTGGATTCGTGAGGCAAGTGGAAACCGCGTTTTCACTTGCCGACTCTGAAAATTCCAGGGATGGAATTATTCAGAATTTCCCTAAATTCATAGTTAGTGCCCGGCATTACCTTTTCCGCTCAGTCCAGCTGAATCCAGGTAGTCTTGAGCTGGGTATATTTGTCCATGGCGTGAAGCGACTTGTCGCGCCCGAACCCGGACTGCTTGTAGCCACCGAACGGGGTGGTCATATCACCGCCGTCGAAGCAGTTGACCCATACCGAGCCGGCGCGCAGCGCCCGCGCGGTGCGATGGGCCACGTTGAGGTCCCGTGTCCAGATCGCGGCGGCAAGTCCGTACATGGAATCGTTCCCAATGCGCACGGCTTCGTCGATATCGTCGAAGGTGAGCACCGATAGAACCGGCCCGAAGATTTCTTCGCGGGCGATCTTCATCTCGTTGTCCACCTTGTCGAAGATAGTCGGCTCGATATAGCAGCCGCCACTCTCTTCGCGTACGCGTTTACCGCCCATCTTAAGCTCTGCGCCGCATCCCTTACCTTCCTCGATGTACCCGAGGACGCGCTTGGTTTGTGATTCGTCCACCATCGCGCCCATGAGGGTATCCGGATCCAGCGGATCGCCCGGCTGCATGCTGTGGCCGATTTCCATGATTTTTTCCAGCACTGCGTCCTTGACCGAGTTGTGCACCACCAGCCTCGAGCCCGCATTACACACTTCGCCCTGGTTAAAAAATATACCGAAGGCCGCCGCCTTTGACGCGACCGCCAGATCCGGCGCGTCGGCCATGATGATGTTGGGCGTCTTTCCGCCACACTCGAGGTTTACCTGCTTCATGTTCGACTGCCCCGAGTACTCGAGGAAATACTTGCCCACCTCGGCGGAGCCGGTAAAAGCGATGCCGTCCACGTCCATATGAAGACCGAGCGCCCGTCCGGCAGTTTCTCCCAAGCCCGGGACAACGTTGAGCACGCCTTCTGGAATATCCGCTTCCAACGCCAGCTCCGCCACGCGAATCGCCGTCAGTGGCGACTGCTCCGCAGGCTTCAGCACCATGCTGTTGCCGGTAGCCAGCGCCGGCCCGATTTTCCAAGCCGCCATCAGCAGAGGAAAATTCCACGGCACCACCGCGCCGACCACCCCGAGTGGCTCGCGGCAAATGAGCGCCAGCGCTGACTGCGAAGTGGGCGCTACTTCGTCGTAGACCTTATCGATGGCTTCCGCGTACCAGGCGATGCAATCCACCACTGCCGGAATGTCGATGCTGGCGGCGTCGCGAATGGGCTTACCCATGTCGAGTGTCTCCAGCAGCGCCAGTTCGTCAGCGTGGTCGCGGATGCGCTCAGCGAATCGTTGCAGGATGCGTTTACGTTTCGCAGGCCCCATCCGGCTCCAGCTTCCGGATTCGAACGAGCGACGCGCGGCGGCAACAGCACGATCGACGTCCTCGGCGTCACATGCCGCCACCTTGGCCAAAACGCGACCGTCCACCGGACTCACGTCGTCGAATGTCTTGCCCGAGACGGCATCAACGTAACGACCATCGATGAATGCCTGGTGACGAATGTCGAGGGCTTCTGCGCGCCCTTTCCAGTCATGAATAGAAACGACTGCGGAGGACATGGGAAAAACTCCTAAATGTATGGATGCGGTTCTGCCGAGGCTGATGGCTGACGTTAGCCTGCAGGGAGAGTTGATCGCAAGCAGGGCAATCAAAATTCTTGCTAAATCAGGTTTGAATTGGTCGATCTTTAGGTCTATTCTTTAATGTAAGTTACGACGAACGGTAGTTAACCTACTGATTTTGTGAAAAAAATATGATTCTTGTTCGTACCAAGCACACGCCTTCCATCGCAGTGGATGCGGGGCGATCGCCCATGGGCGGGCAGCCACCGGTGGCCTTCAAGGGAGTCCGATCCCGTTATGCCCGGCTGGGAAACGGCCTCGCCGGGCTGGCGCGGAGCATGACAACCATGCTGAGTCGAAGCAGTCAGCCCGCGCTGGTGCTCGAAATCGATCGCCGCATCGTGAAATTCAGCGATCCGGTGACCTTTGAGTTCAGCCTCAAACCTCGCACCGAATTTCCGCTGCAACGCGCCGCGCGTCTAGGCGACTGGCCGGCGGAGGACCTGGAGCGCATGGCGGCAAAGATTCGCACCGTGGAGCAGCGTTTTGCAGAGGCCATTGCTACGTCCATAGAGAGACCGGAAATCATTGGCTCGCTGCTGCGGGGACTGAATCTGAAGCTGTTTTCTAAAGACCACGGCTGGCGGGAGATCATTACCGCGCTGAATCGCTGCGGTTCGGAATTCGACGTCTACAAGAAAATCGCGCTGGTTAAATACACCCAGTATCTGCGAGCGCGTCAAAAAATTCTTCGCGACCTCTATTTCGAACGCCGGGGCACCGAGTCAATGGATTCATCAACTCAGGAGACAAAGGTCAATAAGGCTGTCGACAACTTGCAGGCTCCGCACGACACAGACCTGTTCGAGTCTTCGCTAAAAGTAGCGCGTCGCGAGGATGATGGCTTTGGCGCGCTACCGCGCGGCGAGACCGTGTGTCTGAAATTCAAGGGCAGAACGGAGATGGCGATTCGGCTCTCGACCCATAGCTTCAAGCTCGTCGCCGGAGCGAATTTTTGCCTCAAAGATGAGCACGGTTCGAGCTTTCCTATCAGGCGCGGAAAGAATCTCGTCGGTCGCCATCCCGATTGCGATATCGTGATCCAGCCGTTTTATAGCGGCGTCTCAAGAAAGCACCTGATTATTGAACAAGTGTCGGAAACAGAAGCGCTGTTGACCGATCTTTCTTCACACGGCACCTACGTGTCGAAACAAAGTTTCTGAACGGCCAACTCATCGTGAGTCTCCTCCGTTCTTATCTGCTGGCGTAGCTCGGCAACCGCATGGGTAAGACTGCACACTTGCCCATGCGGATTTTTTTCCTCTCAACTACTTAGTCAAAACCCCGGACCGGTTGGCGTCGCCGCGGTCGACATATCCGCTGCTATTCCTCTGTCAGCGCTTTTTTACCCCCTCACTGTAATTCAGTAATAGCCTGCCGTCGACGACGGACCAGGCTTCGGGATCCGTAGCCGCGGTGTAGCCATTGGCGACCGCGTAAGCGCAGTATCCGCCGTAGGCGGGCGCATATTTCTCGGGCGCGGAGACGAAAGCAGATCGGTTCCGCTGGTTCGCAAAGTACGAAACGGCGCCGTTCCAAGAATGGCTGATACCCGGGTTGCCATCGTAGACACATATCGAACCATTTGCATCGCGCCGACCCCGGGCAACAGGTGGCGGCGTTCGGGCCACAAGCCCGGGCGCCCCCGCAAGAGGAACTGCCGGACCTTCGGGATTAAGGCTTACGGCATCCCCGTCCTCGCGCGCGGACGCCGTGCCCTGCGGTGTATTGGCACGGCCCCTCTCGTGCCCACCGGCACCGGGCTCACTTTTCGCCAATTAAAACACCCCTCACAGCGCCAATCTCCGAGCGGACCATCGCAGTCGCAACAAAATTCAGGCTCCAAGGGCCGCGATCGGCGCCGCGAACGGTGTCGGCCGCATCGGCCCGAACCATATCGATGGAGAAAAAGGCCGGTATTGCTTCTATACCCGAAAGATCACCAGCGGCAAGATCCTGCGGCGCCAGGGTGTTTTATGAAGACCCTCGGAACACGAGAGGTGAGAGACTGAACGAGCCGAAATTCGGCGTCGTTGAAACGGGCTTTATCGCGGGAGCGTAAGACTGACACCAATATCAAGGCCCAGGATACGGAGTGAGCCACCCGATCGGGTAGAGATCTCAAAGCGACCGAGGCCAACAAGCATGTTGTTGCGAAGTTGTCGATGGGTACGTCGCATTGGCCTTCCCCATCGCCGAACACCGCCTTGCAGCTCTTCTTGCTCACCTCTAGTTCGATATACGGCGTTTGTCCAACTGCGCTGGCTTTCACTGTCACAGATCGCAGGATTCATCTTCCTGCCTCCTTGCTCTTTGGCTTGAGAAGTCCGCTAAGGAGTAGCCCGGGCAGCCCTACTTAGGATCGATACTTTCACGGCCGCACGTGATTTCGTACCCTTCCAGCGTCTTTGTCTGGAACGAGGCCTCCGACTTGGTGACGACCCGCCCGACTCCGCCCCCCTCGATCCATGCCCTGGGCGCACTGGTCATGGGGATGGGATGGCTTTCCCTTGTGTGTGCCGGCGGCGTGCCCGAGCGGCCTGGTGGCGACCTCGCGCCCTTCGATTACTACGTGAGCACCGAGGGAGACGATACGAACCCGGGCAATGATTGGCAGCAGCCTCTGCGAACCATTCAGCGGGCACTGGATCTGGCCAGACCCGGACAACACATCAGCATCGCGGCTGGCCAGTATCAAGAGGATATTCGTTCCGTTCGTGACGGCACGCCGCAGCGCCCTATCTGGCTGGTGGGCACTGCTGGCGCGACCATCCAGGGCGCCGGCCGCAGCCGGGTCATAGAGATCAATCACAGCCATCTGGTATTGTCGAACCTCGAGGTGGACGGCGAGGTGACCCACGCGAACGGTAGGGCCGTGTACCGCGACAAGCTCGTCTACGTCATGGGCCGCGACGAGGCGGGAGGCGTGACCGGAGTGCGCTTGCTCAACCTCCTGCTTCGCAACGCAGGAGGCGAGTGTATCCGCATGAAGTACTTCGCGCACCACAATGAGCTCGCGTACTCGACCGTGCGCCGTTGTGGCGTACGGGACTTCGAGCTCCATGGCGGAGGCAAGAACGGGGAAGGCCTGTACATCGGCACGGCACCCGAGCAGCTCGGGCGCAATCCCAGCCCGGCACCCGATCGCTCCAACGGCAACTGGGTCCACCACAACCACTTCGACACGAGGGGTAACGAGTGTGTAGACATCAAGGAGGGCGCGCTCTACAACCTGGTGGAGCACAACTCATGCACCGGCCAGCGTGACGAGCGTGCCGGTGGAATCTCGTTGCGCGGCAACCACAACGTGATCCGATTCAACCTCATCTGGGGCAACCGAGGCGCAGGAATCCGATTCGGGGGGGACACCGACCGTGATGGCATCGAGAACGACGCCTACGGCAACACGCTACGGGACAACGACTACGCGGCGTTCAAGGTCATGGCTAGGCCGCAACGCCGCGTGTGCGGTAACGTGGTGGATTCGATGACGGGCCCCGTGGTCCGCGGCACTTATGCGGCCGAGTTGTATCCCACCCGTCCTTGTCCTTGATCACGTCCTCCTGCTCGTGAGCCTGCTCGTCTACCTCGCATTCCTTCTCTTGCTGACGGTGAGCCTGCCGCAGCGATTTCTCGACACGGAGGCTTCGCAGTTCATCTTCATCATCGGCGTGGTCGGCTCGTGGAGATACGGGTGGGCGACGTTGCATTTCATACGTTCTCTCATCTACCGATACGTCGTCTTTCCGCGCTGGCGGCGCGAGATCCGAGAACTGGGTGAGTCTGCCTATCCCGACCACGTTTATCTGCTGATCACCACCTTTCGAATCGCTACGGACACGACCGTGCGGGTATACCGGGCAGCCATCGAGGAGGCGGTGCGCTCCGGTATTCCTTGCACGCTCGTTGCCTCCGTGGTGGACCGGTCCGACACAGAACTCGTCCGGGCCCTTTACCGCCTGCTCTCGCCGCCCGACCGGGTCCATCTGGTGGTGGTACGCCGCCCCGGCACCGGGAAGCGAGACGCTCTCGCGAGCGGGTTCACCGCCATCGCGAGGCTGCACCCGCCAGCCAACGCGGTGGCGGTGGTCATCGATGGCGACACCATTCTCACGCCCGGGTGCATCACTCGTTGCGTGCCTGTCTTCGCCCACCACTCGAAAATCGGGGCGCTCACGACCGACGAGGTGTGCGAGGTGAGTGGTGAGGGATTCTCAGCGACTCTGTACCGGACATGGTATGACATGCGCTTCGCCCAGCGCCATGTACTGATGTCCTCCATGGGACTCGCCCGGCGGGTCCTCACCCTAACCGGCCGTATGTCTATGTTCAGGGCCGAGATCGTTACCGATCCCGCCTTTGTCGCGACGGTCCAGTACGATTACATCAATCACTGGCGGCTCGGTCGGTTCCGCTTCCTCACCGGCGACGACAAGTCGTCGTGGTATTTTCTCCTCAAACATGGATGGGAGATGCCCTACGTGCCCGACGTCAAGATCCTCACCGTCGAGCATCCCCCGCATCCCAGTTTCCTTGTGGGAACAACGATGCTCATGGTTCGCTGGTTCGGAAACATGCTGCGCACAAATGCGCGGGCGATCGCCATTCCCAGGTCGAGAATCGGCAACTTCGTGTGGTGGTGTCTCATCGACCAACGGCTCTCCATGTGGACCTCTTTGTTCGGCCTGTCTGCGGCTCTCGTCGGTAGCGCTTTGTACGGTGTCGTGCTCCTGTGGGCCTATGTGGTGTGGATCATGCTAACGCGATTCGTCTTGACCCTCGCACTGGGCAGTACCGGCGCCCGGGTCTCTGGCCTTTGGCCGCTGCTGCTCTACTTCAGCCAGATCTACGGCTCGTTGGTGAAGATTTACATGCTCAGCCACTTGAATCGGCAGAGGTGGACGCGTCAGAAGACCGCCCTGGCCTCGGGCCACCCTCCCCTGATGGTCGGCATACAGCGGTTTTTCTCCAATGTCACCCTCGCCACGTCGTTTCTGTTACTCTTTTTCGTGGTGGCCCTCCTCACCAAGTTGTACGGCTGGGGAGAAATCCGAGGCTTCGCGGCCTCCATACTCGGGGTCCTTTGACGCGTTCGCATGATGGGCATCCGATTGACTATGAGCCGACCATGTCCGTAAGCCTGGTATACGAAGCTGGCCAGCAGAGCCGGTACCCTCGGTACAGAATTCCGGCCACTGTGGAAATCGACGACTGGCGCTATCCCGTGCAGGAATGGTCGGTCGAAGGATTTGCCGTCGCCGGGGTGCAGAATGCGAGCGCCCTCGGCAGCGGGTTTCCCGTCAAGCTCTGGTTCCGCTTCGACGGCTTCTCCACCGTCGTCGACATGAACGCCGAAGTGGTCCGGCACGACCCCGCCGACGATGGTCTCGTTTGCCGGTTCACGGATCTGTCCAATCGCAAGGTCTCGGTTCTGAGGGCAGTCATTGACAGCTATCTCCTCGGCGAGTTTGTTTCGATGGAGGACCTGATCCACGTGGTCAAGCGCGACGTGGCCGACGAGACGGGAGACGATCGAGCACACGCGCCGGCGGAGACCGAGACGCGACGTCTGCGCGCGTTGATCGGGAGATGGCTGGGACTCACGATGGTTTCGTTGCTGCTCGTGTTTCTAGCCGGTCTCAGTCTGTGGATCGGATATCGGCAACTCTACGTGGTGGAGGCGGCCTCCGCCGTGGTGGAGGCTCCCCTGGTAATCCTACGCGCGCCTCAGTACAGCTTTTTCAAGGCAGTCGGCGGCCCCGACACGACGCAGGTCGAGCTCGGCCAGCCCGTGGCGTATGCGGAGCTGGTGGGAGGCGGCGCCGTCACCATCGACAGCCCGTGCGACTGTCGGATTTTGCAGCGCCATGCGCTTCAGGGAGAGTTCGTCTCCGTCGGCGAGCCTCTCATGACGTTGCTGCCACTGGGAGAGAAGGCGTACGTCAGCGCGAAGGTACGGATCGAGGATGCCGGGCGAATCACGCTCGGCGATAGAGCAACTGTCACCCTGCCGGATCGAAGCACCGTGGCGGGCACGGTTAGAAAGGTGCTCTATGGGGAACCCCTGGAACGCCAGCTGGCGGCACCTCTGAGCCGCGCGTCCGTCGACGTGATCTCTTACCATGAGGTCGTCATCGCGCCGGACGAGGATCTCGACCTGGATCTGCTGGGCGTGCCCGCGACGGTCGAGGTGAATATATTCAGAGGCCTCTGGGTGAAACGGGGGCAAGCGCCCGCGGAGTGAGTACCACGACAGCGTTTTGGTGGTGCCGGTGAACGGTCTGGAAAACTTGCACGGGCGCTCGGAATACTTGATAGCTGGCGCCACTCGAGCCGCGCTCGCGTGCATGATGAGCGCTTTGCTTTCACCCGTGGTCTCGGGCGAGGTGCCGACTGCCGCATCGCTGTCCGCTGCCGACTCGGCCTACATCGTTTCTCAGGTTCCCCATCGATCCCAAGCGAATCCACTCGCCTCCGGATCCCCGGATTTGTCCCCCTATACCGTCGACGCCGTCAGAGCACGCTTGCCATCCCGTTTTACGGGCCGCTCTGCGCACGTGCTTCCCATCGACGAGTTGTACTTCCTCCACGTTACCAACATCATTGAGATGGATCGCGTGTGGGCGGCCAACGGCAACACACGACCCCGCTGCCTGGTGCTCGGTCGGGGCGCCTACAGCCTGGAGACCGTCCACCGGCAGATCGGAGATCCTTCGGTGTTGGCCAGGGAAGGCGACGGGAGCTACCTCTTGCATCTACCGCTCTACATAAGCCCCACGGCGACCCTGGCGCTCTCGGACGGCGACCGGCTTAAGCTCTCGAGCCGGGACGGTGTGTTCATCTACTCTAACGGAGAGCTGGTGGTGGCCGACTCGGAGATAACGGTGTGGGACCCGGTGTCCGATCGCTATGGCAGCCGGAAAGCGCTGTCCAAGGCGAGCGCTCTTTACTACCGGAAGCAAACTCCGCGACCGTACATATTGGCCTCAGAGGGTTCGCGGACCTACGTCGGCAACTCGCGACTCCGAGGTCTCGGCTACCATGGCGCCGCCGGGACATTCGGTATCTCGTTCAATGTCAGCATCAACGCCGGGCGGCTCGGGGATTACTTGAAACGACTTCCGCTCCCGACCGGCTGGCTAATCGGCAACCGCATCGAGAATCTTTTCTTCGGCTTCTACTCGAATCGGGCGCGGGATGTGGTCATCGTCGGCAACCAGTTCCGGGACAACGTGATCTACGGTATCGATCCCCACGATTACTCGGAGCGGTTGATCGTTGCGCGCAATGTAGCCGAGGGGTCGACTTTCGCCCACGGCATCATCTTCTCGCGAGGCGTTCGGGACAGCTGGATCGTCGAGAACCTCGCCATCGACAACGCCGGCAGTGGCATTATGCTCGATCGGAACAGCACCGAGAACCGGGTTCTCAAAAACCTGGTGCTCGGCAACGAAGGCGACGGCATTGCCCTGTTCGAGAGCGACCGCAACGTGCTCTCCGACAACGTGGTACGGCGAAACGCTCGCAACGGCATCTACGTGCGCAACAGCGAGAAATTAAGCATTCTCTCGAACGAGGTCGGGAAGAACGGGGCTAGCGGCATCGAGATCGCGGTGGTCGACATTTCAAGTCTCGAGACTCGTAACTTCGCGCTCGACCCCTACTATCAGCGCGCCGCCGCGGACGTTTGGCGCAACACCTTCGAAGATAACGGCAGAAGCGCGGTCAAGGTGCGGTCCGCCGACTCGCTGAGTCTGTACGACAATAAGTACGTCGACTCAGGTCCAGCGTACTTCTCCGGCGATCTTCGACCGCACGCATCGGTGCTCCTCGAGGGCGAGCTGAGGCAGAACGTCCGAACCGTGATCGAGAGACGATCACGTTTGGTCGAGAGAGAGCGCGCGGTGTCGAAGGCGTCGGCCGCCGGCGACGCGAACGAAGGCGCCACGGCCATTCAGATCATACGTCGGTACGCCGAGGGCGGCTCGCCGCGCGCGATGGTCGCGCTCGCGCGCCACCACGCAAGGGACTGGTCGGATGAGAAGGCTCGTAGAGAAACCATCTACTGGTATGCACGGGCCATCATGCACGGCAATACCGGTGCCATGGGTGAACTCGGGATCTTGCTCCTGAGAGGCGAGTCCGGGCCCGCGGAGCGGGACGAAGGGATCGTTCTGCTCAGTATGGCGGTCATCCTGGGCGACGCGCGGGCGCGCGCGGACTTGAAGCTGCTGCCCGACGTGCTGGGCATACCGCCCGAGGACCTGGAGGGGGGATGGCCAAGGGCACGGTTGAGGCTGCGCTCGAGGCAGCCCTGGAATGCGGCGCTCTATCCCGACATCCCGATTCGGCTGTCGGTCAAGGAGGACGCGGCGGCGTATCACCGCCTGGGACGGCTCTACCGCGAAATCGAGCGGGGGCGGGTGCCTGATTCGGCAAGCGAGGGAGGACGGCTCCCCCCACGGCTAGACCCGAAACGCAAGGCGAGGTACGCGCGCATTGCCACGATGAGGAATCGAAAACGCAGCCAGTACCACGCGCGTCTTGAGGCGGAACGCAATTTGGATGAGCAGGCGTTTGGTGCGCGTCGCGCCTATCTCGACCGGGTGCACAGGCGTCGTGAGGGGGCGGAGCTCAAAGTGGGCACGTTCTCACCGGGTGAACGCCAGGTGCTAATCGATCGCGTGACGCAGCTCCTCGCGCGCATCAACCTCCATCGCAGCGCGGATGCGCAACTGGGCGTCGAGGACCTGGATTTGTCGAGCGTGAGAGCGCGCGCCGGCGAACATCCTTGAGCGCAATCCCGCGTAGATGGGCGACGCTAGTCGTCCCTTGGCAGGGGAAGCGTGCGCAACCACGAGTCCAAGTCGTTGAGCCACTTCGGCGCCTCAGAATAGTAGCCCATTCGTCTTTGGCGGAGCGCAAGCTCCCCGTCCAGCACCTCGATGGCGACCAGCTGCTCTCTTGTGGCGTAGCGGCCGAGGGATCGAGCCCTGTCGAGATACTTGGCGGCGGCGCCAATTCGGTTGCGCTCGAGGTAGTTATTGGACCACCGCAGGTAGTTGTCCACTACGTTTCGCAGCACCCTCATGGCGCCTTTTTCATTCGGGTCGATGGAGAGCGCGAGCTCCGCCCACTTAACGGCGTTGTCGTCGGCAGGGGTCGTCAGTGCATTTCGACGCAGGGCGGCCCACGCCCGATCTGTGGGGGTCAAGGACCCGGGAAGGCGGGTAGCGACAGGCGCCGCCGTCGGCTGACCGGATAAGCTTTCTGGAGAGACAGGCGCGACGCCCACGGTCCCGCCTTCTTTGTCATTGCTTTCGGTCGCAGAGACTTTTGCAGATTTCTTTCCATTTCGAATCGCCCCCGCGGTAGCCGACTCCGATACGGGCGCAAGCGCAACGACGCGGTCAGCTTCGGCGCCGCCGGTGGAGCGTTCGATTTCGTTCTCCGTAGCCGGATCGGCGGCGGTCGCTTCAGGCACCGCTCCGCGGGCGGTCGCCGCGATGATTGAGCCAGTGGCGGGCCCACCGAGGCCCGTCCGCTCAGTGAGCGGAGACGCTGGTGCCGTGGCGAAGGACGATCTTCCCGCCGCGTCTCTATTTTCTCGACCACTGTCCGCGATCCGTGATAGCTGTCCCATCGCGACCACCACGACCACCGCGACGATCGTTGCCCCCAGTGCCACGTAGGTGACGCCTGCCGCGCGCCACGGTTTAGACGGTGTACGGGCCGATTCGCGCCGCGGTGTTACCTCGTCAGGGCTCGGATCCCGGACCATGGGCTCCTTCTCGTACTGTTCCGGCTTCGGCGGGCTCCAACGTTGCGCGCTCGCAGCATCCTCGGCGGTCTTCACCGACAGCACCGCCTCTCTCCGCTGTTTGGCGCTCGAGGCGGCGGCCGCGTACAAGGCGCCGAGGCGCCCCGGCAATCCCTGGCCCAGTTCCACCAGACGTTGCCTCGCCGCCGGCGAAACCGAGACCGGCTCATGGTGCCCTCGAGCGGCAATGAGTCGCTCCAGCAACGCCTCGGATTCGGGCTCCGAGAGGCGCGTGAGCCGCGAGAATATCGCTCGCGCGACCCCGGGGTGCGAAGCCCGCGATCGGGTCAGCCGCTCCTGCAGCTCGGGTCGGCCGCTGAGCACGAGATGGAACCGCGCCCTTCTCAGAGTGATGGCGCGGGATAGCCTGAGGAGCTGGTTCAGGGCGTCGCCGTGCAGTCGATCGGCATCGTCGATCAGCAGAGCGACGGGCTTGGGCGCGCCTAGCGCGAGATACTCCGTCAACTGGTCCACCTCGCTCTTTGCGTTCAGGCCTTCCAAGCTGAGCTGCAGATCGGCGCACACGAAGCTCAGGATCTGGTGGAAATCGAGCCTCTTGGCGGGGCAGAACACCGTCGCCAAGGTGCCGGCCAGCTCGCGAGCGAGCTTGCGCATCACGGTGGTCTTTCCCGCGCCGGGCTGTCCGGTGATGACCAGAAGCTGTTGCTGCTCGCGCACCGCATTGAACAGGGCCTCCAGGGTCGCCTCGTGGGAGCGGCTCGCGACGTAGCTCGCTGACTCGGATTCCCGGGACGCGTCGGTTACCGACTTCGGCGGCGATGGTCTGGAGCTGTCCAACAAATTAGCCATGGGAACAGTGACACCGATTCAACAACGATACGAACAAAAAGCCTAAAGAATCTGGCCGACTGTGAACGTGCGCCAAGGATATCGGCCATGATTTTCTGAGTCCAGGCGGCGCGCGCGTTGACCACGATTCACAGCGTGATGTAATACATGGCCGCTTGCGCACGGTCCGCTATCCGGAGGGCACCAATGCGACTTTCAGTCTTTGGATTAGGCTATGTCGGCTGCGTCACGGCTGCCTGCCTTGCTAAGGAAGGTCACGACGTAGTCGGAGTGGACGTCAACGCGACTAAGGTCGATATGGTGAACGCCGGGAAAAGCCCCATAGTCGAGAATGGGCTGGACGAGCTCATCTCGGACTTGCGCGGGTCGATACGGTCCTCGAGCGGGAGCTTGACGGCCACAGACAATGCGAAGATGGCGGTGGAGAATTCGGAGGTATCACTCGTTTGTACCGGAACACCAAGCCATCCGAACGGCAACATCAATCTAGAGCATGTGGGAGCTTGCGTTCGCGAAATTGGGACAATACTGCGCGGCCGGGATACCTACCACCTCCTCGTTGCCAGAAGCACGTTATTACCCGGCACGATTGAGGATCTGCTGCTGCCGGAGTTAGAGCGAGCGTCTGCTCGAAAAGTCGGCGAGTCGATTGGCCTGGCCGTGAATCCCGAGTTTCTGAGGGAAGGCACGTCCATCGCGGATTTCTATAATCCGCCGGTGACCGTTATCGGGCAGTGCGACTCACGAAGCGGAGACCTGCTGGAAAAGATGTACTCTTTTCTGAAAGCGCCCGTGGTTCGTACCGATATTCGTACCGGCGAAATGATCAAATACGCAAATAACTCGTTCCATGCCCTCAAAGTATCTTTCGCCAACGAGATCGGTGCCATCTGCAAGGCTCTCGAGATCGACAGCCACACAGTCATGGACATTTTCTGCCTCGACCATAAGCTCAATCTCTCAGCTGCTTACCTCAAACCCGGGTTCGCGTTCGGCGGTTCTTGCCTGCCCAAGGACCTGAGGGCACTTGCCTACAAAGCGAAACAGCTCGACATCGATGTGCCGGTATTGAGCGCTATTCTGCCAAGCAATCGTATCCATATCGAGCGAGCCGTCGACGCAATACTGCGAACTGGCAAACGGCGTATCGGCATCTTGGGGCTCAGCTTCAAGGCCGGGACCGACGATCTGCGTGAATCACCCGTCGTAACCCTCACGGAGCAGCTGATTGGAAAGGGCCTGGACCTTCGCATATACGACAGGCACGTTTATCTCGCGAGTCTCGTCGGAGCGAACAAAGCATATATCAACCAGCAGATTCCCCACATCTCTTCGCTAATGGTCGAACGCGCCGATGCAGTCCTCGATCACGCCGAGCTGGTCGTGATAGCGAATGGCTCTCCTGAATTCAAAACCATCGTCATGGAGCGTTGTCAGGGCATCCCGGTACTCGACCTCGTACGCATCGGCCCGGATATCGAAGCAGTTCCGGAGCACTATCAGAGCCTTTGCTGGTAACCCGTGTCCTGCGGTGTACTGGCACGGCCCCTCTCGTGCCCACCGGCGCCGAGCTTACTTTTCGCCAATTAAAACACCCCTCACAGCGCTAATCTCCGAGCGGACCACCGCAGTCGCAACAAAATTCAGGCTCCAAGGGCCGCGATCGGCGCCGCGAACGGTGTCGGCCGCATCGGTCCGAACCATATCGATGGAGAAAAAGGGCGGTTATGATTCCTATCCCCGCACTGCTCAAGAAGGAAGTAATCCGTCGCTCAGGCGGAAATCAGAGGAGGTGCTAGAGACTCTGACGCACTTATTGGACGGGGTAGACGGGCTATTGGAAAGCCCGCAAAGACGCTTTCTGCTGCGGCGCCTGGACAATTACATCCAACAGATAGAGGAGCTACATGCCCAGCAGTGATCCTCGTCAAGCTGAAACGGACCGCGCTGCGATGAAACGCTGGCTTTCCGCCGCCGCAAGACCGGACGTCGTGCGCAGATCGGTGATCGTCTGCCTCATCGTGGGCACCTTGTTGGTTTTAATCAATTATACGGATCGCGCGGTTAACGGCGATCTGGGCCTGGCGGAAGTTGTAAAGATGCTGCTGACCTACGCGGTGCCCTATTGTGTCTCCACCTATGTAAGCGTCTCGACCCTCATCGATGAGGGAAAAGCGTGAACGCCGGCGCCAGCAACCCGTCGTGATGGCGCGCGATAACGATGTTTCACGGGCCGCAGCGGAACCGATTGAAGTTCAGGCTTTGGTCAGCAGGCGCATGAGGCTCGAAGTGTCCCAGCGGCCGCCGCCGCGCTCCTGTATCTGGGCGTAAAACTGGTCCACCAGCGCGGCCACCGGAAGCCTCGCGCCGACGCGACGTCCTTCGGCAAGGCACATGTCCAGATCCTTTCGCATCCAGTCCACGGCGAAACCGAAGTCGAATTCGTCCTCCACCATGGTCGCGCCGCGGTTCTCCATCTGCCATGACTGCGCCGCGCCTTTGGAGATAACGTCCAACACGCGCTTGGCGTCGAGACCCACCTTGAGCGCGAAGTTCATGCCTTCAGCCAGTCCCTGCACCAGCCCGGCGATGCAGATCTGATTGACCATCTTGGTGAGCTGTCCTGCCCCGGCGGGCCCCATCAGCGTCACCGCCCGGGCATAACAATCGATCACGGGCTTGACCCCTTCGAAGACGGCATCTTTTCCACCCACCATGACGGTGAGCACGCCGTTCTGTGCGCCCGCCTCTCCCCCGGAAACCGGCGCGTCGAGAAAGCCTAAACCCTTCTCCCTGGCAGCAGCGTCCAGCTCCCGGGCAAGTTCGGCCGATGCGGTGGTGTGGTCGACGAACACGGCTCCGGACTTCATGCCATGGAAGGCCCCATGCTCACCCAGACTGATCTGGCGCACGTCATGGTCATTGCCGACACAAGCGAACACGATGCGCGCGCCAGCAACCGCGTCATCGGGCGTCGCCGCTTTGCGACCGGAGAATTTCTTCAGCCAGGCGTCGGCCTTGGCGACGGTGCGGTTGTACACCGTGACCTCGTGGCCCGCGCTGGCCAGATGTCCCGCCATGTGAAAGCCCATCACGCCAAGACCGAGAAAGGCAACCTTCTCCGATTTGTTGCTCGTTTTTTGGATCATCAAGTATCTCCGCTGAAAAGTGGTGTCGTCCGCGGTACGCCGAGCGCCCGCTGTCCGTCGCCGAAGCGCTCGATTATCCCGGCGCCCCCTGCACCCATCAAGGCGAGCCTGATTCCGGATGCGTGCATAACACGCCTTCGGCCGGAACATGATTCGGGCGCGTATTGCGATAACATACAGGCTTTATTGCTCCAGCTACGTCGAAGTGCCCATGGCCAACACAGCTCCCAGCGTCTGCCCCCTCGACTGCCCGGACACCTGCAGCTTGTCAATCACCGTGGACGGCGCCAGGCTGCTCAAGGTGCGCGGTTCCAAGGTCAATCCGCTCACCCGCGGGGCGATTTGCGCCAAGGTGACCCGCTACCCGGAGTTCGTGCACGGCCCGGGACGAATACCCAAACCGCTAAAACGCACTGGACCGCGAGGCAGCGGTAGCTTTGAGGTAATTTCCTGGAACGAAGCGCTCGACCGGGTGCACCAAGGCTTTCAGCAGGCCATCCGGGTACACGGCCCGCAGTCAATTGTCCCCTTCAACTACGCCGGTCCCCACGGCATGCTCGCCGGTGGCAGCATGGACCGGCGGTTCTTCAATCGTCTCGGCGCCTCGCAGCTCGACCGCGCCCCGCTTTGCGGGGGCATAAAGAGTGAAGCCTTTGTCGGCACCTACGGTAAGGTGCCGCTCATGCGTCCGGAGGACGTGGCCCACTCCCGGTTGATTATCGTTTGGGGTTTGAACGTCACCGTTTCCCAACTCCACCTCATGGCGCCGATTCGCGAGGCGATGCGCAAAGGCGGGAAACTCGTGGTCATCGACCCGAGGCGCACGCCGGTGGCGAAAAAAGCGGACCTGCACATTGCCAATCTGCCGGGCACGGACGTGCTGCTCGCGTTCGCCCTTGCGGCAGAGCTGGAACGAAACGGCGGCCTGGACCACGATTTCATAAACGCCAATGTGAAAGGCGCAGATGCGTTTCTGGCGCGGGCTCGGCAGCGATCCCTGGAGGACTCCTCGGCCGCCTGCGGCGTCGACGCCGACGAGATTAGAGGTCTTGCCGCTCTCTACCGCGACAGCTCGCCCGCGGTCATATGTCCAGGCAACGGGCCCGAGCGAAATCAAAACGGTGGCAGCGGCCTGCGCGGCATATTCGCTTTACCCGCGCTGGCGGGTAAGTTCGGCCTCCGCGGCGGCGGGTTGTTGCAAGGCGCATCGCACGCGTTTCCGGTCAACGGCGCGCGCCTGGAGGGCGCCGACATGGTCCCCGCGCAAACTCGCAGGCTCAACATCGTGACCCTGGGCAAAACGTTGCTCGACCCCAATCTCGATCCGCCGATCAAAGCGGTTTTTATATACAACCACAATCCCGTGGTCGTGCATCCGGACCAGAACAAGATGAAAAAAGCGCTGCTGCGTGAAGATCTGTTCATCGTGGCGAGCGACATTGTGATGACCGATTCGGTGAACTACGCCGACGTCGTGCTGCCCGCCTGCTCCCACTTCGAGCACAAGGAAGTTTTCAAGGCTTACGGCCAGCACTTCCTGCAGCGCGCCGAACCGGTGATTCCCCCTGTCGATGACGCGTTGCCGAACACTGAAATATTCAGGCGCCTGGCAAAACGCTTCGGATTTACCGGTAAAGCCTTCGAAGCCAGCGATGACGACCTCATCAACGACGCCTTCGACGCGCGCGATCCGCGGCTGAGCGGACGCAAGGCGGGGGAAATCGGCGTTGAGGAAGCTTTACTCATGCGCTTTGACGGAAAGCCGGCAATGCTTTTCGACAGCACCTTTCCCACGACCTCTTCGGGAAAGGTGGAGCTGGACTCGGAATATCTCGACAAGAATTACGGCCAGCGCTATCCGGACTTCAGTCCGGTCGTCTCCGAGTATCCGCTGGCGCTCATATCCCCAGCATCCGACGAGCGCACCACCTCGACCTTCGGCGGACTGGAAACGAGCCACGAAGAGGTTCTGGAAATGCATCCTGTGGACGCCGCGGCCCGCGGGCTCGAACAAGGCAACCTGGTCCGCGTGTACAACAATCTGGGCGAAGTTCGGCTTAGGTTGCGCGTGAGCGACGTGATTCGCCCGGGCGTGGTCTGTGCCTTCAAAGGTGCATGGATGCGAACGAGCACGAATGGCCAGACCATCTCGGCGCTCGCGCCCGGTCACCTCGCTGATCTGTGCCATGGCGCGTGCTATAACGACGCCCGCGTGGAAGTCGAGGCGGTGAGCGCCTGAACCGGCGTCGGTTGCTTGACGAAGGAGAAAAACTGAGTACCCCGATGGCGCGCTGTCCGCGCCCCAGGTGGATCGAGTGGATCGGGCCGAGATTCCACTGCGCCAGAATACCGGCAAAGGTCATTCTAAGCGGCACGGTAAAACGCGGCGATGTGGTCGAAGCGCTCACCTCAGACTGATAAATTCGATAACGAAGTTACGTGTCTACGACGCAGCTGAAAAGGCTTAATAGCTATGGCTTCGCGCCCGGTCGAATTCTTTCGGGGAAGTACGAAGTCATTTCTCTGCTCGGCGCCGGCTGGGAGAGCGAAGTCTATCTGGTGCGGGAACGAGAAACTGGCATCGAGCGCACCGCGAAGTTCTTCTTCCCGCAGCGTAACGAAAAAGAGCGCGCATCCAAGGCCTACGCCAAGAAGCTCCACAAGCTGCGGCACTGTCCCATCGTCATTCAGTACCACACCCAGGATGTGATTCGTTTTCGCGGTCAGCCCCTCAAATATCTCATCTCCGACTACATCGATGGAGAGTTGCTTTCACACTTCATCGCTCGCCAACCTGGAAAGCGATTGCAACCCTTCGCAGCGCTGCATCTACTGCACGCTCTAGCGGAAGGCATCGAATGCATCCACAAATCCGGCGACTATCACGGGGACCTGCACACCGATAACATTATCGTGCAGCGCTACGGGCTCGGCTTCGAGCTTAAGCTGCTGGATTTCTACCACTCCAGAGCGCCGAAGAAGGAAAACATCCGCTTTGACGTGGTGGAGATGATCCGCGTTTTCTACGAGGCGCTCGGCGGCTCGAAGCACTACGCCAAGCACCCCCCCGAGATTAAGGCCATCTGCTGCGGCCTGAAGCAATCGCTCATACTGCAGAAGTTCAAGTCGGCAGGGCGGATCAAGTCCTATCTCGAGACCATGGAATGGTCCTAGAACTTATCGACGACCGAACGCTTAGGTGGCTTCCCTGCGCTCCCTTTGCGACCGACCACGTGATTTTCTTGATTGTCGCTGGTGAGCGGTGAAGATTTTAGGTGTGTATACACTTGCCATGAGCAAGTTAAACGCCGCTGAACTGAAAACCTATAGCCGGTGGTGCACGGGACTGCATCGGGCTGGCGGTACGCAAGACAGGCCCGGGTCGCAGCGCAGCGTTACGAAGACGCGCCCTTGCACCTTAAGGGCTTGGAAGCACACAGTTGAGTGTATTCCCTGCTATCGCGCTTCTCGATTCGCCGCAAATTTCCACACTCGCGGACACGTTGGTGATGGACCGCAGCACCCTGACGCGCAACACGCGTCTGCCCCGACGTGATGGCCTGATCCGAATCGAAGCCGGTGAAGACCGCGACACCCTCACGCTGGCGATGTTTCGGCGCGGCCGCAGCGCGCTCAAGCGGGCGCGAGCTTAAGTCGGCCGGCGTTCCGATAACGCCGCCTCTACTTTGGTGGGTTCGAAGACGAACTTTCGCCTGCTGGACCGCGACTGCCGCAGCGAAGTTCGTAGAGTACAATAGGTCCAAGGGCGCGCTATTACGAACGAGATCTTGGTTCAACAGATTCGCCGTCCACCGGTCTCCCAGTTTGAAACACCTGCTCATCGTATTCCACTCGCAGTCGGGCAGCACGGAGAAAATGGCCCGGGCCGTTCTTCGTGGCGCCAACGCGCAAGAAATCGATGAAGTTGAAGTGCGTATACTTCAGGCATTCAACGCGGGTGTCGAAGATTTACTTTGGGCGGACGCGCTGATTCTCGGAACCCCTGAGAATTTCGGCTACATGTCCGGGGGGATGAAAGACTTTCTCGACCGCACTTTCTATCCCTGCGAAGGAAAGCTCGAGGGCATGCCCTACTCGATCTTCGTCAGTGCCGGAAACGACGGCACCGGCGCGGTGGCGGCCATAGAACGTATCGCGAACGGCTACGCGTTCCGCAAAATCCAGGAGCCGCTGATAGCGCGTGGTGAGCTTACCGCAGAGCAGCTGCAAAGTTGCGAGGAACTCGGTGCAACTGTGGCCGCCGGACTCGAGATCGGTGCCCTCTGAAAATCGTGAAACGATAAGCAGACCGAAATGATCGAGTCTCTCACTCTGCTGCTGGTTTGCCAGCTAGCCGGCGAGGCTATCGCCCGAGCTTCCGGAGTCCCATTCCCCGGCCCGGTCATCGGGATGGCGATCTTATTCATCGGCCTGATGATTCGCGGCAGCGTGCCCGAGCCGTTGCAACACACGACCAGATCTATTCTCGACCATCTTTCACTTCTCTTCGTCCCAGCAGGTGTGGGAGTGATGATTTACCTCCCCCTGGTCGCGGACGAGTGGCTTCCCATCGCCAGCGCCATAATCATTGGCACGCTGGTGACCATGGCAGCCACCGCCTGGGTCATGAACCTGTTTCTCAAACCAAGCGGCGACTCGGGTGAACAACCCGAGAAGCCGAAATAATGGAAGGCGAGCTTCACCAGATCTGGGTATACCTGTCCACAACTCCATTGCTGGGGTTGACCTTAACCCTTTGCGCTTATGTGCTGGGTTACTACCTGTACCGGAAGTGTCGCTTCAACCCGCTGGTGAACCCGGTACTGATAGCGGTACTAGTGCTTGTCTCCCTGCTGATCGCCTCGGACACACCCTATTCGAGATACTTCGAAGGCGCTCAGTTCGTGCACTTCATGCTCGGGCCAGCGACGGTCGCTCTGGCCGTTCCGCTCTATCGCCAGTTCCATCATGTGCGCCGCTCGGCTACGGCAGTGGTCGTGGCGCTCGTTTTCGGTTCCCTCACCGCGGTCTTGAGTGCCGTGGGTATCGCCTGGCTGCTGGGCGCTTCGCGGGCGACACTCCTGTCGATGGCGCCGAAGTCCGTCACCACGCCGGTAGCCATGGGCATTGCCGAGCAGATCGGGGGCCTGCCTTCTTTGACCGCGGTTCTCGTCATCCTGAGCGGCATCACCGGCGCCGTGCTGGGCACTTACACCCTGAACCTGGTTCGGGTGAAAGACTGGAGAGCGCGGGGAATCGCCATGGGGATCGCTGCACACGGAATCGGCACCGCCCGCGCCTTCACCGTTAACGAGGTCGCCGGCGCCTTTTCAAGTCTCGCCATGGGCCTCAATGCGCTTGCGACGGCGATCCTGGTGCCGATACTGATGGTGCTGCTGAACTGAGCCGACTCTGCGTTCCCACTTGCCGGCAGCTCAGGGAAGCTCTGACTTCTGCACAGCTTCCGGCGGCGCGGGGATGCCCCAACCCAATGACACTTCCAAGGTGCTGAAAACGCGAGCATAGTGAAAGCGGCGTTTTTCGCTCCGCGGCTGCGAGAGTTCGAAGATTGGTTTTTTCCAGATTACTAATACATTTTTTTGCTTTTGACCCCCTCCGAGGGTACGTGCTACAACTTTGCCCGCTAGAAGGGACTTAAACCGTAATCTGGGGGCGCGCGTGGCTATTATCGGATTGGATATTGGATTCGGCTTTACCAAGGGAACGAACGGACGCGATTCGCTGGTTTTCAAGTCGATTTTTGGCGACGCGTCTGACATCCAGTACCGGGAGCAGATGCTCGGAACGCCCACCATAGAAGAGCATTTGCACGTCAGCATCGACGGCCAGGACTACTTCGTCGGCGAGCTTGCGGAGCGTCAGAGCAACGTCCGGTCCTTCACTCTCGACCAGAACCAGTTCATCACCGACTTTTCCAAGGTGATGGCGCTTACCGCCATCAGCAATCTCGCCGAGCGCAACGAGCCGGTGCGGGTGGTGACCGGTCTGCCCATAAGCTACTACCGTCGCCATCGCAAAGAGCTCAAAGAGCGGCTGAAGGGTAGGTTTCCGGTTACCCTCACCGACCACACTGGCCAGAACCTCGAAACCATGGTCAATATCAGCCACGTGCGCGTGATTCCCCAACCTTTCGGCTCACTCTTCAACCTCATGTTGAACGAGGCGGGCGAGGTCAAGGAAAAGCGATTCGTGCAGGAGAAGATCGGCGTCATCGACATCGGTTTCAGAACCTCGGACTACACCGTTGCGGACAAGACCCGCTACTCGGAGCGGGGCAGCCGCACCACGGAGTCCGGAATCTCGAAGGCGTTCGCTTTGATTGCTGCCAAGCTACGCGAAGCGACCGGCGTCAATGTCGAGCTCTACCGCCTTTACGATGCCGTCTCCCGAGGCAGCATCAAGATTAAGGGTAAGACCATCGATTTAAAGCCGCTGACGGAGCAGGCCTTCGGCCGGCTAGCGACGTCTATCGCCAGCGAGGTTGAGCGGTTGTGGATGGACGACTGGGACATTGACATCCTGGTGGTGACGGGCGGCGGCGGCGCGGTGTTGGCCTCTTACCTCAAGCCCCTGCTTCAGGGCGAAGTAGTGGGTATCGATTCCCCCGACGACGCGCGCTTGAACAACGTGCGCGGCTACTGGAAATACGGCACCAACGTGTGGACCAAGGAGCAACGCGCAGAGGCGGCGTCGTGAAGTCCGGTCGAGATTAAAGCCGCATGCTCGAAAGACCATGCGTTTGCATACGCTTCAAGAGCGAAGCCACGTTGGTTCGCGAGATCGGTGACGCCAGTGCTCTCCAGAACCGCTTGACGAGGATCTTGGCAGGCACCGCCGACCGGCTGAGGCCAACGAACCCGGCGATTCGAGCCCGCACCCGACTCGGGCGCCGTTTTTTCTCCTGATTCTGCGGCGACGGATGTTATCAGCGCTCGGGCAAAGGGTTCGCGCCGCGCCGATGCCCACGCCTTCGCTTTGAGCCAATTTCGGAAATCGACGATGCAGGGCTGATTGACGCTCGCTTGCGGGCATACGAGGTAGTAAGCGATTTTCACCGGAAAGCGGACTTCGAAGGAATTCACAAGGCGCCCGGCGGCAACGTCATCTTCCACCAGCACGCTGCCCGCAAGCGCCACGCCCTGACCGGCAATCGCCGCCTGCACCGCCACGCTTGCCATGGTGAAGCGCGGCCCTCGCTCGACGTCGCAATCTTGCACCCCCGCGGCGGTGAGCCACATTCGCCAGTCTGGGTAGTCGTCTTTAAACGGCAGATCCGCGTGTAGCAGGGTTTGGCGCCGGAGATCCGCGAGCTTACGAAGCGCATTGGGTCCTTTCAAGAACGCAGAGCTGCATACCGGTGTCACCTCTTCAAAATTCAGACAGTCCACGTGCAGGGCCGGGATAGTTGCCCCACCCGTAACGGATACACAGGTCGATGTCCTCGCGTAAGGGATCCACCAGGCGGGTGCGGGCGTCGACGCGGACGTCGGTCCCGGGGTACTCGGCGTAGAAATGATCCAGCCTCGGAACCAGCCACTTGGCGCCGAAAGCAGGCACCACCGAAACCGTCAGCGCGTGGTTCCGAAGCTTTAGACACGCTTGTGATCGCCGAATCGGCATCGCCAAGCTGCCAAGCTCAGACCGGCGCATGCTCAAAGAAATCGGCTTCGAGCGTTCGCAGGTCCCGCTCATTGTCGAGCAATTGCTGCAGCGGCCTAAGGCCCAAGGAAGAGCCACGAAATGCTTACCGTTTGCGGTCCCTGGGGGCACCTTCGACGCTCGGCGCAGCGGCTGAGGAGGACGAGCACTGCCCGCCGCTCGCGGCTCGAGGCCAGACGATCGGGATACCCCCGTGGAGTGAGTTCTTTCCCGTAGCACGACCTGGGGCTAGGGGCCCTCGATACGCCCTGGAAAACACCTCCCGTGGGAGTGCGCAGGGCCGCTTTTTGTCAACTTGTGAAGCCGACGCCGCTCACGCAAACTAAGTCTATAAACCGGTAGTTTGGGTAGAGACCCCGTTCCCGTGGCCAAATCACAAACAGCCAAGCTTGCCGAGGCGGCACTGGATCCGCTATGGCAGGAGATACGTGAAGAAGTTGCGGCCACGGCGGCCCGAGAGCCGGTACTCGCGAGCTTTCTCCACGCTTCGGTGTTGAACCATAAGACGCTGGAAGACGCGCTTGCTTTTCAGCTGGCAACCAAGCTCGAGAGCCCGGTGCTGCCGGCGATGCTGGTGCGCGAACTGATTGCAGAAGCGATGGAGGAAGATCCCGGGATCGGCGAGGCCATGCGCGCGGACATTCGCGCTGTTCGCGAGCGCGACCCGGCAGCGACGAGGTTTTCCGAGCCCTTTCTTTACTTCAAGGGTTTTCAAGCGTTGCAGGCCTACCGCGCCGCCCACTGGCTGTGGCAGCGGGGGCGCAAGGCACTGGCGCTGTATCTGCAAAGCCGTGCCTCAGAAGTCTTTGGCGTGGATATTCACCCGGCGGCGCTTATAGGCAAAGGTATTCTCATCGATCACGCCACCAGCGTAGTGGTAGGGGAGACGGCGGTGATTGAGGACAACGTCTCCATGCTGCACGAAGTCACCTTAGGGGGCACCGGCAAAGAAACCGGCGATCGCCATCCCAAGGTGCGCCATGGGGTGCTTATCGGCGCCGGAGCGAAAATTCTCGGCAACGTGGAGATTGGCGCCTGCGCCAAAGTTGGCGCCGGCAGCGTGGTGCTTGAGGACGTGGCGTCCCACTGCACGGTGGTCGGGGTGCCGGCGCAGGTTGTCGGCGACTGCCGCGACGACGAGCCGTCGAGAGAGATGGACCACCGCATGCCCAAAGGTCGCGCGGACGAGCCCGGCAACGACTGAGAGCGTCTTCGAGGTCGCCCGTATCGGTTCTCAAACCGCGCTGACGCTGTCCAGACCGCCGCGGGCAAGTTCCAGCACCATATCGTCTACCCGATCCGGCGCCCCGGCGTCGAAGGGCGGCTTCGGGTCATACTCGATGCGAAGCTGAATCGCCCGTGCTACCGCCTCACCGGCCGCAAGGGAGGCAAGGGTCAGCGCCATGTCGATACCGGCCGAAACGCCGGCGCCCATGACGATCTTTCCCTTCACCACCACCCTCTCCCGCACCGGCTTCGCCCCGTAGCGCTCTAGATCGGCGAAGGCGTTCCAGTGGGTGGTGGCCGGAAGGCCTTGCAGCAGCCCGGCGGCGGCAAGCAACAGCGAGCCCGTGCACACGGACGTCGTCCACTGGCTGGATTGGTGCACCCGGCGCACCCAGTCGAGCACCGCCGGGTCTTTCAGCAGCGGACGTACGCCGGGACCCCCAGGGACCACCAGAATATCTGCCGCTCGCATGTCCTCTAGCACGTAGTCTGGCATCAATCGGAAGCCGCTCTTGCTCGATTGCAGTAGTTCTTTCTTCTTCGCCACCAATTCGACCTTTGCTCCCGGAATACGCGACAACACTTCAACAGGGCCGACGGCGTCCAAAAGCGTGATCTGATCAAATACGAGACAGGCAATGTTCATGTGCGCCACCTCACCGGCTGGGTATTGCCAGAAAAAGGAACCGGCGTGTCTGCGGAAACGAACATTCCGATTCACGCCGCGGCAGTGAGCGGAGATAATGCCACTTCATACATGCGCCGCCAAAACCCTCAAGGTTTTCGTCTAGAACGTTTTTCATCCCCCGTCGAGCTCATTTTCTCCCAAGGATTCCCATTTGGTGCAATACGTCCCCGCCTCCCGCGCCACCTTGACCGAGGGATCGGTTCGAGCGCACCTCATCAGCCTCACCACGCCGATGATCTGGGGGATCCTGGCGATGATGTCTTTCAACGTCATCGACACCTGGTTTTGCGCCCAGCTCGGTGCGCCGGAGCTGGCCGCCATGAGCTTCACCTTTCCCGTGGTGATGGTGATCATCAGCCTTGGAATCGGCCTCATGGCGGGCACTTCGTCGGTGATTGCACGGGCCATCGGCCGCGGCGACGAAGAGCGGGTGCGACGGCTTACCACGGATGCGCTGGCGTTTTCGGTGGTGATCTCCCTGGCGCTGTCGGCCATCGGCATTCTCACCCTGGAGCCGCTGTTCAGACTGCTGGGCGCGTCGGAGGATCTCTTGCCGCTGATTTCCGACTACATGCTCGTCTGGTACGCCGGACTGGTGGCGGTGGTCCCGCCCATGGCGGGCATGGGCGCCATCCGCGCTACCGGCGACAGCCGCTTTCAAAGCCGGCTTCTGATCGCCGCGTCGGCCGTCAACCTAATTCTCGACCCGCTGCTCATATTTGGGCTGCTGGGATTCCCTAGACTCGAGCTCCAGGGCGCCGCGGTAGCCACAATCGCCGCCCGGGCAACGACCATCGCGGCAGGATTCTGGGCGCTTCACTACAAGCACAGAATGATGAGCTTCGATTGGCCCAGGCTTTTCGAGGTGCTGAGATCTTGGGGGAGCGTGCTCCATGTGGGACTGCCGGCCGCGGGCACCAACGTGATCATTCCCGCTTCCACGGCTGTCGTGGTGGCGATGATCGCCGGCTTCGGACACCAGGCGGTTGCCGGTTTTGGCGCCGCATCGCGCATAGAAGGATTGAGCCTGGTGGTCTTCTTCGCAATGTCTGCCGTCATAGGTCCGTTCGTCGGGCAGAATCTTGGCGCCGGCAAGCAAGATCGCATCGATGAGGCGAACCGGCGCTGCGCGGTTTTCTGTTTGTTGTTCGGACTTTCCGTTGCCGCAGTTCTGGCGCTCTTCGCGAAGCCGCTGATGGCGCTGTTCTCCGACGACACCCGGGTGTTGGAAGTGGGCGCGGCTTATCTTTGGATCGTACCGGTCAGCTATGGCGCCGCCGGAATCGTCATGGTGGTGAACGCGGCGTTTAATGGGCTGGGGCGCCCTTTCCCCGCCGTAGCCGTTTCGACGCTGCGCATGGTGGTGCTTTATCTACCGCTTGCCTGGGCGGGCGGGCGGCTCCTGGGCGTCTACGGCATTTTTGCGGCTGCAGCGGTATCCAATATGCTTGCCGGTATCATGGCTTACGTCTGGCTCACACGAACGACAAGAAAAGTATTACTTGAGGACGCGCAAACGGGAAGTCAGCGTGGTGCTGATTCGGCATGATCGGGCGGGAAAACATCACATACAATCCGTGATTCAAATGTTGATGCAATTTTTTTCAAAGCTCGGAATCTTGCGCACGATGCTCGTCATCATCGTGCTGCTCCTTATCGTCATGGGCCCGATATCCGGTGGCGAGGCGCGCATCAGCGGTTTTGCACTCTTAACCAGCGTGGTCGCCCCGGCGTTTTACGTCATTATGCTGTTCGTATTGCCCCTCGACATCACCATGAGCCGTGTGTTTATGAGTGAAACCCAAGGCGCCGAACGCGCGCGCTACCGCTTCATCATCCGGATCGAGGTCGCGCTGTTCGCATTGATGCTGCTCACCTGGCTGCCTTTCATTGTCAAGCTGCTGAAGACCGCCTATTGATAGCGCCTACTCGGGACGGTCCGCAGTAAATAAGCCCCAGCAGTGCTCGCCCTTGAGCGCCCGATTGCGCTTCTCCCGCCAGGCGAGAACCAGATCCGACAGATCTTCAGCCGCTACGCCAGACTGCTTGAGCCTTTCGAGCTCGCGCGCATGAACCTTCGCGAAGCGCGGGGTGAGATCGACGGCCTTGACACGCTCGAATCCCGCCTCCCGCAGAACTCGCCCGTACGCCTCTATGGTGATTAAAAAATAGCCCCGCGCTTTGACATCGCGTTCAAAACCCTGCGACAAGCGACCGTCGCCGCGGCAGTAGTCGGTGATCAGCAACCTGCCGCCAGGCTTTATAGCGCGCATCACACGTCGAACAGCGCGGGTTTTTTCTCCACGTGAACAAAGACGTCGCGGCTGTAAACGGCGTCGAAGCGCCGATTCGCTCCAAGGGCCATCAAATCACCGTGCCGGAAAGTCACCTGTGCCTCGAGCCCGAGCGCCCGGCAGCGTTGGCGGGCCATCTCGATCATGTTCCTGGATAGATCGATGCCTTCCACCGACACAGCGCACTCATTTGCCATCAGAAATGCCGCCCCGCCGATGCCGCAACCCGCGTCTCACACGCGGTCACCGGGTCTCAACCCGAGCATGGGGATAAACTCACGCGCCGTATCTGCACCGCCCGGACTGATGACGTCCCGGCCGTAGATCCGCTGGTACTTTCCAATGCTTTCCACGGAGTACTGGCCGGCGTCGAGGAACTGCGCGCTGGGTCCCGTTAGCGAAGCTTCATCTGCCATCCCGCTACTATAATCAGCCGGCACCGTCCGGGCGTCCGTGACTACGCCTGTTGATGACATAGTCTTCGCTCTTGCCCCTGAACGGAATCATGAGCATGCCTTTGATGCTGACGCAGGTCTGCTCGTCGCGAAAAGAATTCAGGCCGATAGTCATGCCGTGGTGACCCTCCCGCGGCTGGCTTAGATAGGTACCAAAGAGGCGATCCCACCATGGCAAGTTGAATCCGAAGTTGCTGTTGGTCTCGTAGTCCTCGATGGAGTGGTGCACCCGGTGCATGTCCGGCGTCACCACGAACAAACGCAATACGCGGTCGATCGAGAAGGGAATGTAAGCGTTGCTGTGGTTGAACATAGAGGTCGCGTTCAATAGCACTTCGAAGATCAAAACGCTCACGGCCGGCGGCCCAAGCATGATTATCGCTCCGAGCTTGATCAGCATCGACAGAATGATCTCGATGGGATGGAAGCGCACTCCGGTGGTCACGTCGATGTCCAGATCGGCGTGGTGCATGCGATGCAGGCGCCAGAACGCCGGTATCGCATGGAACATCACGTGCTGAAGGTATATGGCTAAGTCAAGGAGTACGACGCCGAGTGCAATCGTTATCCAGCGCGGCCACTGAATCAGGTTGAGCAGGCCCAAACCGCGCGACTCGGCGACGAGCGCTAGCCCCACCGCCGCGGCGGGAAACAAAAGCCTGAGAAGGACCGTGTCGATGACGACGACGGCAATATTGTTGGGCCAGCGGGATCTTCTTCCAATTTTCCGGCAGCGCCGGGGCAACAAAAACTCCCAAAGCGCCATGAGCACGAAAACGCCGAAGAAAAACCCCAAGCGTACGAGGGGTTCGTTGGTGAGTAATGTTTCGCTCATGCTTGGTCCGGGCAGCTTGGCGGTTCTATCGCTTTACCCGCCCATCCTTCGGCGCAGCAGATGCATCACCTTCAGCGTCATGACGGTCTCGCCGCGCTGGTTAATTGTACGGTAATCCATTTTGAGAATGCCGCGGTCCGGCTTGGAGGAGGAAGGACGTACCTCGACTACCTCGCCTTCCATGTGCAGCGTATCACCGGGTCGGACCGGCGCCAGCCAGCGGAGCTCATCCATACCTGGGGATCCGATACTGGACTCGAAGAATACGCCTTCCTGAAGCATCATGCGGAAGCTTTGCGACAGCGTATGAAATCCGCTCGCAATAAGTCCGCCGTACGGGGATTGAGCCGCCGCCTCCACGTCAATATGAAAGGGCTGTGGATCGTATCGCAGGGCGAAGCTAATGATGTCCGCTTCGGTGAAGGTGACGCCCTTACTGACGAAGCGGTCCCCGGGTGAGAAATCGTCGAAGTAACGTGTCAAGGTTCCAAACCAAAAAGCTCAGCGACAACCGGCCCGCAGGCTAGCGCAGGCCGCTGGACCCGGCAAGGCGAGGCTGAAGGCCGTCGGCTGTAATTCCGCTGTTTCTGTGTGAAGATCGGCCCTACTTGCGTCGAAGAAAATCCCATGACCGCGCAAAGCGTATACAGCGTTTGTCCCCACGACTGCCCCGACACCTGCAGCGCCATTACCACGGTGGAGGACGGCCGCGCGGTCGCATTTGTCGCCAATCCGGACCACGCCATCACCCGCGGCTGGCTCTGCGCTAAGGTCAACGACTATCTCGCCCACGCTTGTCACCCCGAGCGCCTTCGCTATCCTTTGCGACGCACAGGCCATAAGGGCGGTGCGCCCGAGTGGAAGCGCATTTCCTGGGGCGAGGCGATGGGCGAGATCAGCGAGAGGTGGGGGGAGATCATCGACCGCCACGGAGCCGAAGCGATCCTGCCCTACAGCTACAGCGGCACCCTCGGACTGGTCCAGATGGACGTGTGCAACACGCGCTTCTGGAACCGCCTAGGCGCGAGCCGCCTGATTCGCGCCATTTGCGGCAGCGCTTGCGAGTTTGCCGTGGGCGCGACGCTCGGCGGCCGGCACAGCGTGCCCTACCACCACGTGCTCGACAGCGAGATGCTGATCATCTGGGGCTCAAACCCGGTGAGCACCGGCCCCCACCTGATGCCCTTCATTCGTAAAGCACACCGCCGTGGTTGCGAGGTGGTGGTCGTCGATCCACGGCGGTCGCGCACTGCACGCGGCGCAGATCTTCATCTCGCGCCGCGCCCGGGCAGCGATGCCGCCTTAGCCCTGGGAATGGCGCGGGTGATTGTGGACCGGGGCCTGCACGCTCCGGACTGGCTTAGGTCACACGCGTTTGGCTGGGAAAGGCTCGAGCAAAGACTCGACGAGTATCCCCTCGAAGGGGTGGCAAAAATAACCGGCGTCGATGCCGGCGTGATTGAAGAAGTGGCGATACGCTACGCAACACGCAAGCCCAGCTTGATCAAGTTTGCCGACGGCATCAACCGGAATCGAAACGGAGGCCAGACCGTGCGGGCCCTCTGTGCCTTGCCCGCAATTACCGGCCAGTATGGCGTGCGCGGCGCAGGGATCTGTTATTCCACCAGCGACTACTTCAATTGGAGCCACGCCGCGCTGCATCATCGGGAAGGCTGTCCGGCGCCGGGACGCAAGATCAACATGAACCGCCTGGGCGCGGCACTCACGGGCGAAGTTACCGATCCGCCGGTGATGTCGCTTTACGTATTCGGCGCCAACCCGATCGCCTCTTCGCCCAACGCGGCGCTGATCGCCGAAGGACTCATGCGCCAAGACCTCTTCACTGTGGTGCACGAACTCTTCGTGACCGACACCGCGGACTATGCCGACATTGTGCTGCCCGCCACGTCTCAGCTCGAACACACGGACCTGCACCGCGGCTACGGGCACACGGTGCTGGCCTACAACCAGGCGGCGATACCGCCCCTGGACGAATGCAAAAGCAACTGGGAAACGCTGGGATTGATTGCGACCGCCATGGGATTCGTTGAACCCTGGCTACATCAGACAGCGGACGAAATCATTGACGAAATGATCACCGAAACCGCAGCCCACGTTCCGGAATTAAAAGGCATCAACCTGAATCGCCTCAAGCGCGAGGGCGCCGTTCCGCTGGCCTTAGACGACGAGGTACCGTACGCGGACTTACAGTTTCGAACTCCTAGCGGCAAGGTCCAACTCTACTGCCAGTCGCTCGCCGAACGCTTTGGCGTCGACCCCTTGCCGGCGTGGACGGAATCCCCGGACGCGGCTTCACCACCTTCCGGATACGATAGCGATGAGGCTCTTGAGCTCTTAAGCCCTGCGCCTCACCACTTCGTCAGCAGCAGCTTCGCCAACCAGGATCAGCTTGCAAGAAGAGAGGGGGCACCCACGCTGCAGCTTCATCCGCAAGACGCGAAATCACGCGGAATCGCGAGCGGGGATCGGGTCGAGGTGATCAACAGCCGGGGCTCGTTTAAGCTCGAAGCCAGAGTCAGCGAGGATGTGATTCCGGGCGTCGCAGTGACCTACAAGGGCTTTTGGGCAAAGCAAAACGGTGGACGCAACGTGAATTGGACCACATCCGATACCCTGGCCGATCTCGCCGGCCAGAGCACTTTCCATACCAATCGCGTATGGGTCAATAAGATCGAAGGTCGCCGCGTAACCTGACGCGGCCGAATCAGAGACACACCGACTGGTAATAAAGAAGATCAAACATGATTGTCGATGACATTCCCGGCATCCGGCGCATACTGCAGGAGAATAAGACCGTTGCCATGGTGGGCCTTTCCGCCAACTGGTATCGGCCAAGCAACTTTGCCGCCAAGTACCTTCAGATCCATGGTTTCCGGGTGATTCCGGTCACGCCCACCTACGACGAGATCCTGGGAGAAAAATGCTATCCGTCGCTGCTGGATCTACCGGTGCCCGTGGATGTGGTCGACTGTTTTCGAAAGCCTGATGAAATTCCGGCGCTCGCCGAACAGGCAATTCGAATCAAGGCCAAAGTGCTGTGGATGCAGCTCGGCATCGTCAACCAAGAGGCTGCGCGGATGGCAAGCGACGCCGGGCTCGACGTGGTCATGGATCGCTGCATGAAAATTGAATACGCCAGGTTGTTCGGTGGACTCAATTTCGTCGGAGTGAATACGCGGGTGATATCGGGCAAGCGGCCGAATTATCTGCCGTATTAGGCTGAAGGCCGAAGGGAATAGGCGATTGATGGTTCAGTTATCGAGCGCCAATACAGATGTGACCGTTCACGGGGTACTACGGCTTGAAGACTTTGACCTTAATGCCTACGGTCTGCGGCCTTACAGCGACTCCGTAAGGAAGAACAAAACGGACTCATGCAACCGGCTCGGGCAAAGGTAGATAGCTGTGGCTGACCGTCAGTTTGGAATCGAGACCCTTTGCCTGCACGCCGGCCAGCTCCCGGACGCCTCAACCAGCGCCCGCGCAGTACCCATCTACCAGACCACGTCCTACGTTTTCGACAACGCAGATCACGCGGCCAGCCTGTTCAACCTGCAGACATTCGGAAACATCTATACACGCTTGATGAACCCGACTACGGCGGTGTTCGAGGAACGCATGGCGGCAATCGAAAGCGGACGCGCTTCGGTGGCAACCGCCTCGGGTATGGCCGCTACCATGGTCACCATGCTGACCCTGCTCCAGGGCGGCGACCACATCGTTGCCGCGAGCACGCTCTACGGCGGCACTTATTCGATCTTCGACGTCAACTTCCGAAAGCTCGGCATCGAAACCACGTTTGTCGATGCCGACGAGCCGGAGAATTTTCGCAAAGCGATTAAGAAGAACACCAAGGCGATTTACGCCGAAACCATCGGCAACCCGGTCATCAATGTCCTTGACATCGAACCGGTGGCGGAGATTGCTCACGACTCCGGGATCCCGCTGGTCATCGATAACACCTTTCCGACGCCCTACCTTTGCCGACCTATCGACTACGGCGCCGACATCGTCATTCACTCGGCCACCAAGTACATCGGTGGACACGGCACCTCCATTGGCGGCGTGCTGGTGGAGTCAGGCAAGTTTGACTGGGACAACGGAAACTTCCCCGGCATGACCGAGCCTTCCCGCGGCTATCATGGCGTACGCTTCTACGAGACCTTCGGAGACTTCGGCTTCACCATGCGCGCCCGCTGTGAGACTCTGCGTACCTTCGGGCCGGCCATGAGTCCGTTCAACGCCTTTCTGTTTCTACAGGGTCTCGAAAGCCTGCATGTGCGTATGGACCGTCATTGCGACAACGCCATGGCGGTTGCAAAATTCCTCGTCGACCACCCGAAGGTTACGTGGGTCAATTATCCGGGGCTCGAGGGCAACAAGTACTACCGGCTGGCTAAGAAGTACACGCCCCGGGGACCGAGTTCCATCCTTACCTTCGGCGTCAAAGGCGGCAAGGATAACGGGGTGCGGTTCATCGAGGCGGCCCAATTCATGAGCCACCTCGCCAACGTAGGCGACGCCAAAACCCTGGTGATTCATCCGGCGTCCACCACCCACCGGCAGCTATCCGAAGAGGAACAGATTGCGGCCGGCATCACCCCTGACATGATCCGCATCTCGGTGGGCATTGAGACCATTGACGACATCCTCTGGGATATCGATCAGGCGTTAGAGAAGTCGGCTTGACGCACGCAGGCTTAATCACAGGAACGACGGGTTCGTTTCCGTTTCGGATCTCCGAGGAGCACGCTGCGGTCAAATAACGACAAACGAAGCTACGGCAGCTGAAAGCTGTTACGGCAAATCAACTGAAAATGACATGAAAAAAAAGCGCTCCATCTATGATCAAGACCTCGACAAGGTCGAGGCCAACTATTTTCCGCTCACGCCGATCAGTTTCGTCAAGCGGTCAGCCGCCGTTTATCCGAAGAAAACCGCGGTGATTCACGGCGATCTAAGCTACAGCTACGCCGAGTTTTACCACCGCTGCTGCCGGCTGGCCTCGGCGCTCACGCGGCGCGGAATCGGCAAAGGCGATACGGTCTCGGTGATGGCGCCCAACGTGCCGGCCATGCTGGAAGCCCACTACGGGGTGCCCATGTCCGGCGCGGTGCTCAACGCGCTCAACTATCGCCTTGACGCCGCCACCGTTCGTTTCATTATGAATCACGCACGGAGCGCCGTGCTGATCACCGACCGTGAGTTTTCCACCACTATCGAGGAGGCCCTCGACGGCGTCGACCAGCGCCCGCTGGTCATAGACATCGACGACCCCATCTTCGAGGGCGGCAAACTGCTGGGAGAAAAGGACTACGAAGCCTTGCTAGAGGAAGGCGATCCCGAATATGCGGCGACGCCGCCGCCGGACGAGTGGCAGTCCATGTCCCTCAACTACACCTCGGGCACCACCGGCAACCCAAAGGGCGTCGTCTATCACCACCGGGGCGCGTACTTGAACGCCATCGGACAGATCCTCGCATTCGGTTTGAGCCCTGATAGCGTTTATCTCTGGACGCTGCCCATGTTCCACTGCAACGGCTGGACATATACCTGGGGCGTTACCGCCGCCGCGGGCACCCACGTTTGTCTGCGTACGGTCGACCCCGCACTGATTTTTCCGATGATCGAGAAGCACCGGGTGACCCACATGTGCGGCGCGCCGGTGGTGCTGAACATGCTCGTCCACGCGCCGGATGAGGTGAAGACCAAATTCGGGCACACGGTGGAGGTGGCAACCGGCGGCGCTGCGCCGCCGAGCCGGGTGATCGAGGCCATGGGCGAGATGGGATTTCGCGTGCTACATCTTTACGGCCTGACGGAAAGCTACGGCCCGGCGACGCTTTGCGCCTGGCAGAATTCCTGGGACGGGCTCGGCCTCGGAGACCAGGCCGCCCGCATGGCGCGCCAGGGAGTGGCGTACAACACCCTAGAGGAGCTGATGGTTGCCGATCCGGAGACCATGCAGCCGGTGCCTGATGACGGCGAAACCATCGGAGAGTTGATGCTGCGCGGTAATACAGTGATGAAGGGCTATCTCAAAAACCCGCCGGCCACCGAGGCCGCGTTCCAAGGCGGCTGGTTTCACACTGGCGATCTTGCCGTGCGCCATCCCGACGGATACGTGGAGGTGAAGGATCGGGCCAAGGACATCATTATCACCGGTGGAGAGAACGTCTCCAGCCTCGAGGTGGAAGAGGTGTTGTACAAGCATCCTGCGATCATGGAGGCCGCTGTCGTTGCACGAGCGAACGATTACTGGGGCGAAACCGTGTGCGCATTCGTCACCCTGAAGGCGAACGCGGAAGCGGTGAAGAAAGACGACATCATCGCATGGTGCAAACAGCGCATGGCCCATTTCAAGGCGCCGCGCACCATCATTTTCGGTCCTCTGCCAAAGACCTCGACCGGAAAGATCCAGAAGTTCGTGCTCAGGGAGCGGGCAAACTCTCTCTGATTCAGAAGCTACTCAATGAAGCAGAACCTGACTGCTCGCGGCCGGGAGATGCCGATACCGTAAGTCTGCCAAGTTGACGGCTTCGTGAATCGAAGATACCTCATTGCCTATCTGCTGCTGTGCGTTTCGGCCCTCGCCTGGGCCGGAAACTTCGTCGTCGGGCGCTATATTCATGACCAGGTCACACCGATAACGCTGAGCTACGGAAGGTGGGCGCTTGCGCTGCTGATCCTGCTTCCCTTCACGCTGCGCGGAGTTCTTCGCCAGCTGCGGCTGATACGGGCACATCTAAAGCTTTTCGTGCTTCTCGGTCTTAGCGGCATGACGCTATTTCACTCTTTTGTTTACGCCGCGCTCGAATCTACCGCTGCCATCAATGCCGCGCTGATTCTTTCTCTGACACCGGTAGTTATCGTTTTGCTTTCCTTGATCCTGGATCGAGAGCGCATCGCGCCGGTCCAGGCCGCCGGTATTGGTCTGTCCGTTATCGGAGCGGGCGTCCTGGTTACGCGTGGCGACCTGTCGGTTATCCAAGCCCTGGATTTCAACCGCGGAGATTTGTGGATGCTGATCGCCATTCCCAACTGGGCTCTTTACTCGGTGCTATTGAGGCGCCGCCCGGCCACGGTAGAGCCCATGGTTCTGCTCACCGTCACCATCGCAACCGGCCTGGCGTTCCTTACCCCAGCGTTCATCTTCGAGCTTGCCCGCGGACCCGATTTTCAGCTCAACGAAGAGACCATGGCCAGTATGGTTTACGTGGCTCTCTTCGCCTCGGTGATCGCCTATATTTGTTGGAATCGAGGCGTTTCCGTTGTCGGAGCAAACCGTGCCGGACTGTTCATGCATCTCGTTCCCGCGTTCAGCGCCCTGCTCGCTATCGCCGTACTCGGCGAATCGCTGCACGCGCACCAGGGGCTAGGGATCGGTTTGATCATCGCCGGTATTTATCTGACAACGTCCAGGAATCCACTCAGACTCGGTCAGAGCAAAACTCGACCTGATTGAGGGATAGGTGGAAACGCAACAAAGCACACGCCCACTGGACCTGCTGACCGGAACACGCGCATGAAGCCATTCGCCTTGAAACGGCGTTTTTACGCCGCGGGAATACATCTCACCATCAGCGTTCTGGTTCTGCTGACGCCGCTTATCCTAATCTTCTATTACTGGTTTCCGCCCCCCTACTTCGACAGCGATGGTGGGCTGCAGGCAATGGTAATTCTCACTTCGGTTCATTTCATTGTCGGGCCAGTACTTACCTTTGTGATATTCAGCCCTAACAAGCTTGTGGGGAAAATAAAGTTTGACTTTATCGTTATCGGCGCGCTGCAGATTGCTGCGCTTTCCCTCGGCGGCTACGTCGTGTATGACCAGCGTCCGGTGGCGGTGGTGCTGGCGAAGGACAAGTTTATTCCCGTGTCGGCAAACACCATTCGTCAGCAGGGCGCATCCGTTGCCGATCTCCGTGCTTTCGGCCGGCAATCTCCTGCCCTGGTGTTTTCCCGCCCGCCTGCGGACAGGGAGGAGTTCGCTCAAATGATGCTTCTAGCATTGAACAAGGGCATCGACATCGTGGCACAGATAAAGACCTTCGAACCCCTCTCCGATCATCTCTCCGAGGCCGCGGGGAATCAGCTGGATTTGCGTGAACTCGAGAACGAGAACGCCGACTTTGCGGATGAGCTCAAAGCGTTCCTGAAAGCGCGCAACGCCCGCAGGGAGGATTTCTTCTACATTCCCTTCAGCGGGCGCTACAAGAACGTTCTGCTCATAATCGATGAACGCGGCCGTCTCGCCGGAGCGCTTCGGAGCGCTTACAATTCGTGAAAAAGGGGCGGTGTGTCCCTCCGCCTGCGTCAACGCGCCCTTCCTCTACCCGACAAAGTGGAGCGCGAAGAATGAGCATGAATCGGCGCGAAACTCTCGGCTTCGGCGCGGCGCTCGCCCTGGGCGCTGTACTGCCGAGCTCCGCCGAGGCGTGCCGCTTGTTTCCCCGGACCTCCACCGATCGCTACGCCGCTCACCAGAACGGAAAGGAAGTAGGCTCGCAGCGGTTCGAGTTTTCCCGCAAGTCCGGCCGATTCATGGTCAATAGCGAGCTCGATTTTCAGTTCCGGGATCACTCCAATCGCGCTATTTCCTTTTTTCACCGCGCGCGTGAAACTTGGCATCGAGGCTGGCTCAACGCCTTCAGCTCGACCACACGCTTTGGGGAGAGAGAAATCGAAATCGAAGCTCGTAGTGGGCAACATGGAATACTTTCTGTGAGTTCGAGCGAGTCCGACATCACGCTGCAGATTTCGGGCTACGTAGTACCAAGCAGCTTGTGGCACCGGGATGCGAGACTTGTCAATCGGCTGATCGACCTGGTTGACGGCAAAGTCAAGTTGGTCAAGGTATATTACGCAGGCAAGGAAGTTCTGCCCCGTAACGGCGGTGTGACGGTTGCATCCCACTACCGCGTGCGTGGGGAAATCGTTCGCGACACGTGGTACAGCGAAAACTGTCAGCTCCTTCGAGTCCAGATACCGGTTCGAAACGCGAAACCACTGACATTCAATCTAGTGCCTGATGTCGACTGAAGCCTGGCGCTGAATTTCTGCGTGCTGCGCCGCCACTAGCAATAACAGCAGCCCAATCGAATTTTCAGAACCTATCTCAGATTCGCTGTGCTTAACCTAGAGGCGTTGAGAACAGGCTCTAGATTCTAATTGACTGGCGTGTAAAGTCCGCTTCTTGCCCTGTTATTGCCTCGTATTATCCAGCTCGCTAATTCTGAGATAGGTTCTAGTGTCCCGTCCCGTAAATAGGTTGCGTATATCGGCGAGCTACCCGGGTCGTGTGGAAAGGCGCGGGGAGGAGGAATAGCCGTAGCTATTGCGACGAGTCGCAACGCCGCCACACGGCGCGGGAGTCGGCGAGATACCGAAGTTATTTGCGGGACGGGACACTAGGCAAGGTAACGCAAAGCAACTATTCCTTATCCGATGCCGTAAGGGGCTGCCCACCCGAGGCTTTCCAATGTGTTCCCCCTTGGCCGGTATTCGCAGCCGACCCAGCCTTCGTAGCCCAGGCGATCGATGAGATCGAATATATAGCCGTGATTCATCTCGCCCTCGTCGGGCGGCGTACGGTCCGGCAGTCCGGCGACCTGAATGTGGCGAATGCGGCTAATGTTCGCTTCCAGCGTGCGGGTGATGCGCCCTTCCATCAGCTGGGCGTTGTGAAAGTCATACTGGATGCCGACATTGTCGAGGCCAATTTTGTCTACCGCGTCCCGCGCCTGGGCGGTCAATGAAACGAGATAGCCGGGCCGCTCCACGGTGTTGATGGGCTCGAGCAATACGCCGGCACCCGCAGGCGCGCAGTTTTCGGCGGCCCAAGCAACATTTCCCAGATAGGATTCCCAACAGCGGGATACAGATTCACCATCCGGTACGATACCGGCCAGCACGTGGATCAGCCGGCAGCCCAACGCCTCGGAATATTCCAGCGCCTTGCCAATAGAATCGCGAAACTCCCGTTCTCGCCCTGGCAGCCCCGCGAGACCGTACTCGCCCGTTCTTATATTTCCAGGCGGCGCGTTGAACATGATCTGTCGTACCCCGGCGGCATCAAGTTTTGCCGCCAATAGCTCCGGCGCGTAGTCGTAGGGAAGCTGGCACTCCACCGCCTTGAAGCCAGCGTCCGCCGCCGCCTGAAAGCGATCGGGAAACGCGTGCTCGTTGAACATCCAGCTCAAGTTGGCGGCAAATTTGGGCATGATTGCTTCGCTGACTTTAGGCCTTTGTGCGAACACCCCTGACCGCCAGCGCCCTCGCGATGAGCGAAATACTACCGTCGCTCGAAGCGGGAAGTCTTTGCTTTAGCAACTCGCGCAAGCCATCGCGCGCGGAAGACTTAAGTCCCATTGCATACCCGGGCGCCGGCCCCTGACCGCCGAGGAACGGGGTCCAATAATCATCGAAATTCTCGAACTTTGTCGGAACGTCGATATTCCGCGCTTCAACCTGCTCAAGGCCCCTGTCCTTAAACAGCGCGCAAAGGGCATCCTGGTTACAGATGGGGAAACGCAGACCTTCATCGAGCTCTCTCGCCTGGGGATTAAGTTCCACCGCCGCGTCCCAGAAGTAGCGAATCAGCTCCATCTTGTCGGCATAATCCCATAAGTATACGGCTACCGTGCCGCCGGGCCGGGTGACCCGGTCCATTTCGGCCAGTCCTTCGCGCGGATTTGGCACGAAGTTGAGCACCAGTCCGGATACAACGACGTCGAAACTTTTCGCTTCAAAGGGAATGGACTCCGCGCTGCCCTCCGAAAACACCACGCCTATGTCATCGACTTTGTTTCGAGCGTGAGCAAGAAAACCGGCGGACGGATCGACACCGTGGAGTGACCTGGGGCTGCAATTTTCCAGAATTTTTCTGCTGAGCGCCCCGGTTCCGCAGCCGACATCGAGCCAGCTCAGTCGGGGAGGGCAGGCGAGCCATTCGAGAAACACGTCGGCAACGGCCCGGCTCCAGCGGCCAACATAGGTCTCGTATTTCTCGCCCGCCGCCCAGGTATCCTGATTCATGCCTCAGTACCGGATACTGCCACTGACCATGTGACCTCGCGCCAGATTCCGACAAAGGCGCGTTTCTCGGCTCATTCTACGTCACCTCGCTGGAGACGCGAATCTCCGAAGGCAGGAACAAAACACCGCCTGGCAATTCGCAACTTTTGGGTCGTGCGAGCCGATTACAGTCCGTTAATATGCGCGCCTCTCACGATTCCGAGTCGAATTAGTGAACGCTGTCATCAAATCGAGCATGGGTGTGGCCGAGTGGCTGCTGCTGGTTTCCCTTTCGATACTATGGGGAGGATCCTTTTTCTTCGTAGAGGTCGCCCTCGAGGCTTTCGGGCCGCTTACGGTCGTTCTGGGTCGGGTGGGCCTTGCGGCAACCACTTTGTGGGCAATCATCGGCTTAAAAGGATTGACGATTCCGAGATCGCCGGCGGTTTGGCTCGCATTCTTTTGCATGGGCGCGATCAACAACATCATTCCGTTCAGCCTGATCGTCTGGGCGCAAACGGAAATCAGCGGCAGCCTGGCTTCGATCCTTAACGCCACCATACCGCTGTTTACGGTTCTGGTGGCCCACGCTTTCACCCGGGACGAAAAGCTAAGCCCCGGAAAATTACTGGGAGTGACGACGGGATTCATCGGCGTGGTGGTAATCATCGGACCCGAAGCGCTGTCGGGGATCGGGGCCGATACGGTTGCTCAGCTTGCGGTGCTCTGTGCGGCGGTCAGCTACAGTTTTGCTGGCGTTTTCGGGCGCAGATTCCGAAGCATGCCGCACCTGGTCGTGGCCGCCGGCCAGGTCACCTGCTCGACAATTCTATTAGCGCCGCCGGCGCTGCTACTGGAGCAACCCTGGACCGCCCCCGCTCCGGGCTTCGGTGCCGCCGGAGCGCTGGCGGCTCTGGCGGTGTTCAGCACCGCCCTCGCCTACATTCTTTACTTTCGCGTTCTCGCCACAGCGGGCGCCACCAATCTGCTGCTGGTGGCTTTCCTGATCCCCGTCAGCGCGATGCTGCTCGGCATTCCCATCCTCGGCGAAACTCTGGATCTTGCCGACGCCGGGGGCATGCTGCTGATATTTGCCGGTCTTGCGGCCATGGATGGCCGTCTGGCGAAAATTATCGGGCGCGCCGTTTGAACCTCGGCTGCTTTTCTCGAGCGCAGATTTTCTGCGAAAATCTCGCCGGTTCGAACGCGGGTAGGTGTTCGCTATGGGCGACGTCAGATCCGATTTGATATCCGATCAGCAGATCGCGGAGTTCCGAGGCGACGGCGTGGTCGTGATTCGCGGCCTGTTCGATGATTGGATCAAAACGTTACGACGTGGCGTTGAACGCAACATCGCGGACCCTGGTCCTTACACCAAGGGATACACGCCAGAGGGCAAGCCCGGACGCTTTTTTGGAGACTACTGCAACTGGCGGCGGTTTTCCGAATATAAGGACTTCATTCTCGATTCACCCGCCGGCGAGACAGCCGCCAAGCTGATGGGGTCGAAAACGGCGCGGATCTACCACGAGCACGTGCTGGTCAAAGAGCCCGGAACGACCGAGCGCACGCCCTGGCATCACGATCAGCCCTATTACGGCGTCGACGGCAAACTGAACGTGAGTCTGTGGATGCCCCTGGACCCGGTGCCTGAAGACACCTGTCCGGAATTTATCGCCGGATCCCATCGCTGGGGCCGCTGGTTCCTGCCGCGCATGTTTACGGGACAGGATTACGAGCGTCCGGCAGGCGGCCTGGAGCCGATTCCGGACTTCGACAATCACCGGGACGATTACGACATCCGCGCCTGGGATCTCGAACCGGGCGACGCCATCGCCTTTCACTTTCTCACCGTGCACGGCGCCCCGCCGAATCTTTCCTCGACCCGCCGCCGTCGCGGCTTCTCCACCCGTTGGCTCGGCGATGACGCGGCTTATGCCGTGCGTTCGGGAAAAATGTCGCCGCCATTTCCTGAGCTCGAGGGACGCCTTAAGCCGGGCGATCCGATGGACCTGCCGGAATTTCCCGTCGTCTGGCCGGCTTAGCCTGGCAGAATGCCCGATGAACGGGCGCGGGCAACGGTCGTCGCCGACAAGGTCTGAGCGAAAGACTATCTCGCCTTCCTCGATCGCATCGGAGAGCACGTTCTCTCCCGGCACCAGCGGGCATACCCAGCGATCGTGGTACGCGCAAGAGGGGTTATAGGCGTAGTTGAGGTCCAGCACCATGGTCTCGCCGTTAACGCCCAGCTCGGCGCCCTTGATGGTGTCGTAGAGATAACGGCCAGCGCCAAAGGTCGCTTTTCCCCTGTTGGCATAACCAAAGGGAAGCCACAGCCCCTCGCCGTATTCCTTCACCTAGAACACGGTCAGTTTATTGGAGCGTCCTTGAAGCTCAAACTGCACCCGCGCAGCTTAAGACACCTTGAGCACACCGCCCCTGGCAAGTGGAATCTCGAAGCCCTCGCCGCTCGCCGCTCGCCGCTTGCAGTCGACCCACTACGCGCCACTTAGCGTCGTAAGGGAAATATTCGATGCCGCGAAAAACATTCAGCCGATCGCCTGAAAGCGGCGTGTCCGGATGTGGGCGGAACAGCGCATCGCACTCTTGTCTGAAACGGACGCAGGCATCGGCCCGCGTATCGTCGTCAGCGGCGCGGATCTGTGCATATACCAACAGCGCCGGCGCTGAACCGATCAGCCGGCATCGGCGCTTAATCCCGCGGCTACGATGCCAGCAATGGCGCAGAGCTCGTCCTTTTCCGAGGCGTCGCCGCTGATTCCCACCGCGCCGGCGATGCTTCCTGACTCGCCGCGGATGAGCACGCCGCCCGGCACCGGCACCACGCGACCTCCCGAAACGTCACTCAGTGCGCCGAAAAAGACGCGGCTTTTCTCACTCGCCATAGCCCGCTCGTGCAGTGTGCGCGAGCCGAATCCCATGCCCAGTGCGCCCCAGGCTTTAGCCGTGGCAATGTCGCCTCGCAAGATGCCGCTTCCGTCCTCGCGGGCAAAGCATTTAAGGTGCCCACCGGCATCCAGCACCGCCACCGTGAGCGGCGCTAAATCCGCGCGGCGTCCATGAGCCAAGGCCTCGCGGACAATGGTCCTTGCCTGCTCCAGCGACAAATCGGTCACGCTTTAATTTCTCCCTGTCCGAGATTTGCGAAACCACCGTATCACTCAAATGCGATTTTGCCGCGGGCCTTGAGCTCCATCGGCAGAAGGCTGGAATAGAGAATCTGATTGACGGGAGTGTCGACCTGGACCTCAAGTCCCAGCCTCAATATCGCACCGGTCTGCATCTCCAACTCCGACGGCCGTCCGCTGATGATGTCCCGCTGCATGGAAGCGGTGCCGTCTTCCGACAGCCCGTCGATTCCATCCATAGTTTTGTCGACCACGTCCCGGTCGAGCGCCACGCCGCGGGCCTTCGCCACGGCGTAAATTTCCGCCATAGCCTGGCGCATCATTTTCCGGGTTTCGGGGCAACTGCGCAGCACGCCCACGGGTGCGCGGGTGACCGCGCCCACGGCACCCCAACCGGCGATGAAGAGGAACTTGTTCCAGATAGCGGCTTCGATGTCCGCCGGCACCTCAACCCGCACTCCCTGAGCGCGCTCGAAGATCTGGCGCAGCTTCTCGATGCGATCGCTCTGGCGATTGTCGAGCTCCCCGAACTTGATGAACGGTGGGATGGCGGCGTGACGAATATGTCCCGGTCCCGCGATGTAACTCAATAGTCCGCAAAGTCCGCCCACCACGCGCTCACCGCCCAGCGCGCGCGCAAGAATATCTGGCGCTTCGACGCCGTTTTGCAGCGGCAAAACGAAAGTGCACTTTCCTAGCATCGGCCCCATGGCCCTGGCAGCATTTTCCAGCTGCCAGGCCTTGGTAGCTGCGATCACCGCGTCCACCCGCCCGACTTTTGCCGGGTCATCGGTGGCTTTCACGGCGTCGAGCCGGAAATTCCCGCAGATGCTTTCGACCTCGAGGCCGTCATTTTGCATCGCCTGCAGGTGTTTGCCCCGTGCGATGAAGACGACATCAACGCCGGCCTGGACAAGGCGGCCGCCAAAATAGCCTCCTACCCCACCGGCGCCGTATACCGCAATGCGCATAGGTGTCTCGACTCATCCCTGAATTTATCGGCGTTGTCGGAAGAGGATTTCCGCCCGTTCCCTGATTCATCAATCAAGCGCATTCAGCCCTCGTACTTGAAAGACACCTTCACCTTAGCGCGATAGGATTCGACTTTGCCGTCCTTGATGTGCATGTCCAAATCGGTCACCTCGGCAATCCTGAGATCGCGCAGGCTTTTACTCGCTCGTTCGATGGCTGCGGCCGCGGCCTTTTCCCATGATTGGGTGCTGGTTCCGACGAGCTCGACGACTTTGTAGACGCTTTCCGCCATTTTTCTACTCCTTATCCGCCGCTTTCTTAGACGGGTTGTGTTGTCGGGAGCCCCGAGAGTAAGACGGACGAGGTCCGGAGGCAAAACCTCGAGCTGACCTTTTATTGAGTCAGGATCGAATTCCCAACGACCCAAAAAGAAAATTTCCCCAAGTTCAACGGCTTGAGATTGGTACCCAACTGATCTTGACCCCGGTCAGTTTTGGATATGAAGCAGGTCGGGTCAATTGCAAGCACGTCCTGTCCCCCCATCGCGCCTAGATCCACGTGCACGGCTCCCAGATATGCCGGTCTAAATCCGGAACCCCGTGCCCGGCCACGAAACCATGGTCCTAGGGATCAGGGTCGCATCCGTCTCCTGCCCTGAGCGCCTGTTGAGCAATCCCCCAAGTCTTCGCGGCTGTCGCGGGACAAGCACAAAAGTACCTGCAGATCTTTTCGCTGCATGACAAGCCTCGTTCAGGGTGCATATCTCGAACTCATTCTTCGTCAGCAAGCTGAAGGATATTTGATCGAAAACAATCCCGCGGGAAGCGGTTCAGTCGCTTAGCTGCGTATTGAATCTACACATGCGTTCAAAGCTTGAAGCGGCAGGTTCAAGAATACTGTTTTCGCCGCATTGCTTTTCCCCACGGATGAAAAAACGGGCGACGGTTGCCCTAGCAGTTCGCTCTTGAAACCGTGCCGTGGAACAGCTTGTTATGCTTAATGAGTCAATACAGTGACGTCCAGAGGTTTTTATCGATCACATTGCGATGTGTTTCAGAGTCGCGATGCACTAAAGAATGAGAAGGTTCGCCTTGAGAATGTGCAGGTTTTCGTCGAGGAAAGATTGAAGTTCGAGACTGCCCGATGCGCTCGAACAACGTTGCCGCCTTCGGGTGCTGTAACCCGTGTAATGCAATCGATAGTTTATTCGGTGGAGAGATACGACGGGGTGTCGGAAACCGGATTTGAAAGCTGGTCCGTTTGCGCGGCGTCAACACGATTGTGGGCCCAGAATCGTACGCCCCCAGTGTCGAAAAATCGGAGTTTGGCGAGACGTGGGGCAAAGCTGTTATGGGTTGAGGGTTTCTCTCAGCATCCAAGGTCGGCGGGATGCCGAGTCCACTGGCCGCAGCCGATCTACCGCGAACCCGACTCTATGGGAGCAACTCTATTCGCGTGCTTTCAGCCGCTCGCCTGTCTGAGCCAACCGGGCATCCCCCACTCGAACGGGTCAGGCTCAACGGACGATTCGATAAATCCATCCTCGGCCACGGAATACGTCCCCGACTCCAGCTGATCGGCGTATTCCGCGAGAAAGACATGCAGCGAATCGGCGAGCACCTGATACGAGCAGCCTTCCGGATCCACTTCGATAATTTGTCCCACGGCACCTCCCGGCGCGGGGTCGAAGTCAAAATACCGAATGACGTCACCGTTCATGGAGGTAAACGGCAACCATTTGGGATGCAGCATCAGCGGCTTGACCGCCCCCTTCACAAAAATGACGTGATCAGCGATTCGGTCCTTCCAGAAGTCAACTTTATGCATCGCCGGATCGTAGAGACTCTTTCCAACTTCCTGATCGAGCTTGTAGTGCCCGACGAGCTCCTTGCAGGAAAGCATTTGGTTACCGTTACCAAAAATCGCCAGCCAGGTGCCTAAACCGTCTCCATCGAAGCTGCTCCAGAGATCAGCGAAGCCGTCTGGCAACGGCATGCCGAACTCGGATTCGATAGCGTCTTGATCCGGCTCTGAGGCTGGCTTGTTCAAGTTAGCCACCGTCTGCGGTGCTTTCTCGCCTGCCCAGCTCAGAATTCTTTCTATATTTCGTTGAATAGCCGACGTCATCAAATTTTCTTCTCTGGATCTCCATCCAAGTCCACGCTTTGAGTAGGCGACTGAGGCACGTCAATTGAGTATAGACCTGCCATACGGTGGCGTGCGGTACGCTGCCGGGCCGCGATAAAATGTCGCCAGGGAAAAATACCCAATCACGGAGACTGTCATGGCCTGCTGTCACCACTACGAATTCATCGAAGGTAACGAGCAAATATTCGCCGTCGACCCGACGGCGATTCGCTTCGGTCCCGGGGCACTCAAAGAGATAGGCCACGACGCGAAGGAACTGGGCCTGGCACGAGTCGCGGTGTTCAGCGACAAGGTGGTCAGCCGCCTCGAAGCCATGGACACGGTGAAGCAGGCGTTGGCAAACAGCGGAGTCGATTTCGAGGTCTACGACGAGGTGCGCATCGAACCCACGGACCAGTCTTTCAATTCCGGGAGCAGATTTGCCAGCGAAGGCCGCTTCGACGGTTACATCTCCGTCGGCGGCGGTTCGGTGATCGACACCGCCAAGGCCGCCAATCTCTATGCCAGCTACCCGGCGGACTTTCTTGACTACGTCAACGCGCCCATCGGCGAGGGCCGGCCGGTGCCGGGTCCGCTGAAACCGCACATCGCCTGCCCCACCACCTCCGGTACCGGCAGCGAGTGCACCGGCATCGCCGTTTTTGATTTGGTTTCCAAGCAGGTCAAGACCGGAATTGCCTCCAGGAGATTGCGCCCCTCCCTGGCCCTCGTCGACCCCTCGGTGACGGCCACCCTGCCGGCCAAAGTGGTGGCGGCCAGCGGCTTTGACGTCCTCTCCCACGCCCTGGAGTCCTACACCGCGGCACCCTTCACGCGGCGCAAGGCGGCCGAGCAACCCGTCTCCCGGCCCATGAGTCAGGGAGCCAACCCCTGGAGCGACGTGGGCTGTGTGGAGGCTCTGAAGCGCACCGGGGAGTTCCTGGTGCGCGCGGTGCGGGACAGCACAGACCAGGAGGCCCGCCACGGGATGATGTACGCAGCCACCCTGGCCGGTATTGCCTTCGGTAACTCCGGGGTCCATCTGCCCCACGGGATGGCCTATTCCGTGGCCGGGATGATTCGGGACTACCACCCCGAAGGTTACCCCGGGGATAGGCCTATCTGTCCCCACGGGATCTCCGTTATCGTCGACGCACCGTCTGTCTTTCGCCATACCGCACCGGCGGATCCCACCCGGCACCTGGAGTCGGCCGGGTTCCTGGGCGCGGACCTTAGCGACGCCGGCGAGAATGATGCCGGCGAAGTCCTCGCCGGGCGAATCATAGAAATGATGCGGGAAACCGGAATGCCCAACGGCCTCGAGGATCTCGGCTACGGCGAGGCCGACGTCCCGGGACTCGCCGACGGCGCCTGGGCGCAGCAGCGCCTGCTGGCCAATTCGCCGGTGGAGGTGAGCCCGGCGGTGCTCGCGGGGCTCTATCTAGACGCGCGCAGCTACTGGTAGGTCCATGCGCCTCGAGGGTTGATGAACGCCAGATCTCCACCCGGCGAGCGACAGCGTTCGAACCATCCTTCCAATGATGTTATCGTCAGCGGATCAGAATACGTGCCCGCGGAGGAAGACCAATGGACGTCAAAGTAAAAGCGAAACCGAGTCTCAAAAACGACGCTTTGTTTCGTGAGCAATGTTACGTCAACGGAGAATGGGTTGACGCCGGCGACGGCGAAGTCATCGAGGTCAACAATCCCGCGACGGGTGAAATTATCGGCACCGTTCCATCGCTCAAGACCGAGGAAACGCGTGCCGCCATCGAAGCCGCAAACGTAGCCTGGGAAGACTGGCGCGAAAAGACGGGAAAGGAACGCTGCAACATTCTGCGCAAATGGTACAACCTGATGATGGAGAACCAGGAAGACCTGGCCATCCTCATGACCACAGAGCAGGGCAAGCCTTTGGCAGAGTCCCGAGGCGAGATCGCCTACGCAGCGTCTTTCATCGAATGGTTCGCAGAAGAAGCCAAGCGCATCTACGGCGACGTGATCAATCACCCCCTGCCGGGTAAACGCATCATCGTGCTCAAACAGCCCATTGGCGTGGTGGCATCAATTACGCCGTGGAATTTTCCCGCCGCCATGATCACGCGCAAGTGCGCGCCTGCGCTCGCCGTAGGCTGCCCGGTGGTCATTCGCCCGGCCTCGCAGACGCCGTTCTCGGCGCTGGCGCTGGCCGAGCTCGCCCACCGTGCGGGCATACCGAAAGGCGTGCTCAACGTCATTACCGGGCCCGCCAGCGTCCAGGGAAAGGAACTCACGGCTAACCCTGCTGTGCGCAAACTGAGCTTCACCGGATCCACCGAGGTCGGAAAAACGCTGATGGAACAGTGCGCCGGCACGGTGAAGAAGGTGTCGCTGGAGCTCGGCGGCAATGCGCCGTTCATCGTCTTCGACGACGCCGATCTGGACGCCGCCATACAGGGCGCCATCGCTTCGAAGTACCGCAACACCGGCCAAACGTGTGTGTGCGCAAACCGTATCCTGGTGCAGGACAAGGTCTACGGCGAATTTGCCGAGAAACTCTCGCAAGCGGCGAAGAACCTCAAGGTGAGCAACGGTCTTGAGGATGGTGCGCAGCAGGGACCGCTCATCGACATGAGGGCGGTGGAAAAAGTTGAAGAACACGTCAACGACGCCACCGGAAAGGGCGCAAAGGTTATCGCCGGCGGTAAGCGCCACGCGTTGGGTGGCACTTTCTTCGAACCCACAGTACTTGCCAACGTAACCACCGACATGCTGGTGACGAACGACGAGACATTTGGCCCGGTGGCGCCGCTGTTTCGTTTCAAGGACGAAGCTGAGGCGATCGAACTTGCCAACAATACGCAGTACGGGCTGGCGTCTTACTTCTACAGTCGCGATGTGGGCCGCATCTGGCGCGTATCGGAGGCGCTGGAGTATGGCATCGTCGGTATTAACGAAGGCATCATCTCCAACGAAGTGGCGCCATTCGGCGGAATCAAGGAATCAGGCATCGGCCGCGAAGGATCCAAGTACGGCAGCGACGACTTCGTCGAGATCAAATACCTGTGCATGGGCGGAATCGACACTTGACGCTGTTTCGCTGGTTCTATCAGTCGAAAGGCCGGGGCAACCCGGCCTTTTTCTTTACACAACTTTAATCTCGATCTCGCCGATCCCTTCGACGCCACCCTTGATGCGGTCGCCGCGCTGGACCGGTCCGACGCCGGCGGGGGTGCCGGTGAAGATGAGATCGCCCGGCGCCAGAGTGAACAGCCCCGAGAGAATAGCAATCGTCTCGGGAACGTTCCAGATGAGCTGGGCCAGATCCCCCTCCTGGCGCAGATCACCGTTGATTTCGAGCCACACACGGCCTTTGTCCGGGTGCCCGCTCTCGGCCGCGGGAATGATGGGTCCGATGGGAGCCGAATGCTCGAAGGCCTTTCCAACCTCCCACGGACGGCCCATCTTTTTTGCTTCCCCCTGGAGGTCGCGGCGGGTCATGTCGATGCCGACGGCGTAGCCGTAGACGTGATCCAGGGCCGCCGATTCGTCGATGTCCGAACCCCCCTTGCCCAAGGCGACCACCAGCTCGATTTCGTGGTGCACATCGCTGCTGCGCGAGGGATACGGAAAATCACTGCCGCTGGGGAGCAACACGTCTGCCGGCTTTTGAAAAAAGAACGGCGGCTCGCGATCGGGATCGTGGCCCATCTCGCGAGCGTGCTCGGCATAATTGCGGCCGACGAGATAGATGCGCCGAACGGGGAAACGCTGGCCGGTGCCTTTTACCTCAACAGTTGTAACGCCCTCGAATGGAATAACGTAGTCCATGATTTGTAGGTCCTTATTTAAATTCGGATAGATTATTTCAGTCTCAGCCAACAGGCGCCATACGAGACCGATGCGACTCCATGCAGTCTTAAACTACCGCCGAAGTAAACGAGTATTAAACATTCGCCACAGAAACTGAAGACACTAATTCCTTAAGTTCTTATCCCGTGATGACCAGCGGCAGCTTGAAGACGGTCAACATCTCACACAGTCAAGACATCAACCTTACTCTCAGGAATCCAATTCAGAGGATGCCACGCTCTGTTCGCGTTATAATTCCGAGCCACATCGTAGGCGATCCAGCGAGGTGGCGCTTGGATGCGCCGGATAATTACAACAACAGGAAGTGAAAATTCAAGCAGCGCAAGTTCGCTTTCCGGCGGGAGGATCGAATTGCCGGACTTGAAGTTAGAACTCGCACGTTAGCTTCACCACCAAGATAAGGAGGAACCTCGCCCGTGAACTTCAGCCCCGGTCACGGTCGCACGGCACAACTCTCTGTAAACGACCCGCGATTCCAGGGCAGGCGTTACAGACAGCTTGTGGCGGCTTTCAATGTATACCGGGTCTCCCCCATCGCCGCGGAGTCGGTTGCCCCTCCGAAGATTCATACCGCTTATCGCGGCGTGCCACTCTCCTGCAATGCCAGCGTGCTCGCCGTCGGAGAATCGGATGTTACCTTTGCCATGGAAAAGCTCCACGCCAGGGCCATCGCGCGCAGTGGGCGCTCCGTTATCATGAGCCCGCTGCACGGTTTGAGCTTTCGGGTCACACCGACCGGGGTGGATCCGGAAGCCGGACACGCCTCCTTCTCCCAGTTCATCACCCAGCGCCGCGGAGGCGCCGAGCAGAGAATCAACACTCGGGTTGAGCCGGAAAACAACATCAATGTCCGTCTGAAGTGCTTCGACCGGGAACGTTACGCAAGTCTGCACGACATCTCGGTGGTGTCGCTGTCGGTTTCCGTCAGCGAGTCCGAGTTCAAAGGGATGAGAAATGGCGATATGCTGAAGGTTAATATTCCGAGACTCGCCGCCGACGGCGGCCTGTCCCTGGACGCCAAAGGCAAAATCATCCGAAACACACCCATCGCTAGCAGTAACGGTGATACTCGCGACGTGGTGATTCACCTGCAGATTGACCAGGATCTCTATTATCGTCTCGAACGCTATGTCGACATTCGCCGCATTGCCATGATACGGGAGCTTGCGGGTGCCGCATCCGGCGCGAACCACGAGGATGCAAGCAAGCTGGGCCTCGCGCCGGGCCGACCTTCGGCGATCTGAACCCCTGCCGTCGACTCTGTTAACAACTCTTGCATCAATTATCCGCCTCCAGTGGGGATCTGTGCGCGGATAGAATTTCCTATTTCAGCAGCCAGTCTCGGACGGCAGAGATCTGGCTTTCACACATCAATGTCGGCGCGTGACCCATGCCTTTCAGTTCGATGAACTCTGTCTTGGGCCCGCGGCGCTGCATTTCTTCCGCGGTATCGGCGAGAAGTACGTCCGACGTTTCCCCGCGGATCAGCAGCACAGGGCAGCTGACCCTGTCCCACATTGGCCACAGGTCCATATCCTCCAATGGCATGCTGCGCAAAGGTGTGGAAATCGCCGGGTCGTAGTTGAGGCCGAAATCCCCGTCTGCTGTCGATCTCGCGCTGCTGTCCACCAGGTTTCGCCACTGAGCCTCGCTGAGCTCACCAAATGGCGCATAGATCTCGCGGACATAAGCCTCCAGAGCCTCCATTGAGGCGAAGCGCCGGTCCTCTCCCACGTAGGAAGCGATCCGTTCCAGCGCTGCTTTTGGAACCAGCGGCCCCACGTCGTTCATCACCAGGCGTTTGATCGGCGTTTTCGGCTGCGCCGCCAGCAACATGCCGATGAGCCCGCCCATGGAGGTGCCAACCCAGTGAACCGCCTCCACGTTCAGGTGGGCGATGAGCGACGCCATGGCGGCGCAGTAGAGCGGATAACCGTAGTCTTCCTTTACTGGAAGCCAGTCGCTGCGTCCGCGTCCCGGGACATCCGGACAAATCACCCGATAACGATCGCAAAGCGCCTCTGCAAGCGTATCGAAGTCTCTGCCATTACGCGTGAGCCCGTGAACACAGATGAGCACGCTTTCGTTCTTAGGATCTCCAAAGACCCTGTAGACAACCCGGTGAAATCCATTAGGGCTGAGAGAGAGGAAAGAGTGTTCGCGCATGGCAGCGGTCAACTTCTTGGCAAAAAACTTTGGTCGACGAATCAAATTTCGTAGATGGTAGACAGTAGAACCCATATAGGGAAGAGGAGCGCAGCCTGCGCTTAACGATCTACCGTCTAATATCTACCCTCTACATTTCCAGGACGGTGCAGGTATCAGTGGAATATGAACCGACTTCAGGGATAAATGAACGCGCCCCGCCAAAAAAAACGGCGGCCGAAGCCGCCGTAGTCACTTTGGCATTGTTATTGGCTTTTATTAGTGCGCCAAAATCTGGCTGAGGAAAAGCTTGGTGCGGTCGTGCTGAGCATTATTGAAGAATTCTTCCGGTTCATTCTCTTCGATGATCTCGCCCTCATCCATGAAGATCACCCGGTTGGCAACGGTCTTGGCGAATCCCATCTCGTGAGTGACCACGAGCATGGTCATGCCGGTCTTGGCCAGCTCGATCATCACGTCCAGAACCTCTTTGATCATTTCCGGGTCGAGCGCAGAGGTCGGCTCGTCGAACAGCATGATCTTCGGATTCATGCAAAGCGAGCGGGCGATAGCGACGCGCTGCTGCTGGCCACCGGAGAGTTGTCCCGGAAATTTTTTCGCCTGCTCCGGGATCTTGACCCGTTTCAGGTACGTCATGGCGACCTCTTCTGCATCCCGTCGCGGCATCTTTTTAACCCAGATCGGCGCGAGGGCGAGGTTTTCCATCACCGTCAGATGCGGGAAGAGATTGAAGTGCTGAAACACCATACCCACTTCTCGGCGAATGAGCTCGATGTGCTTGAGGTCGCCGGTAAGCTCGGTTCCCTCGACCATGATCTGGCCGCGCTGGTGCTCTTCCAGACGGTTGATACATCTTATAAGCGTTGACTTCCCCGAGCCCGATGGCCCGCAGATGACGATACGTTCACCTTTGTGGACCGTGAGATTGATGTTCTTGAGCACGTGGAACTGACCGTACCACTTGTGCATGTCGACAATCTTGATGACCTCTTCCTCACCAATAACCAACCCCTCGGCTGGGAGGTCCTGCCCACTACTTTCAATGCTTTGCTCTGCCATGCTCCTAACCCTTTGCGCTCTATCTCTTGTGACCCGTGTGCAACTTCTCTTCTAAATACTGACTGTAGCGGGACATACCGAAGCAGAAGACCCAAAATCCAAATGCCACGAACACATAACCTTCCACTGCAAACCCCAGCCAGTCCGGATTCGTCGCAACCGCCTGGGCCATTCCAAGGAAATCGAACAGTCCGATGATCAAAACCAGCGTGGTGTCCTTGAACAGGCCGATGAAAGTGTTGACGATGCCGGGAATGACGATCTTGAGGGCCTGGGGAAGGACGATCAGCGCCATCGATTTCCAGTAGCTCAGCCCCAGAGAGTCCGCGGCCTCGTATTGTCCTTTGGGAATTGCCTGAAGGCCCCCCCGCACCACCTCTGCCATGTAGGCGGCGGAGAAGAGCATCACGCCGACCAGCGCTCGGATAAGCTTGTCGAAATTCATGCCTTCGGGCAAGAACAACGGGAACATGACCGAAGCCATGAACAGCACGGTAATGAGCGGCACTCCGCGCCACAGCTCGATGAAGCCGACGCAAATAGCCCTGATCACCGGCATGTTTTTTGACTGGCGGCCTAGGGCCAGGACGATTCCTATAGGCAGTGAGGCAACAATACCGACTACGGCGATAACAAGAGTGAGAAACAATCCACCCCAGAGAGGCGTTTCAATTCTTTCCAGCCCGAAGGAGCCTCCGGAAAACATGAAGTAACACGCCACGGGGAACAAGAAGAGCATGAATACGCCGATCCATCCCTTGTACTTGAGATTCGGCCAGACGAGCCAGATCAACCCGATGGCGCCAATGATGTACATCGAATTGATCCGCCACAAGTCCTCGTCCGGGTAGCGACCGTACATCAGCTGCTTGAACCATACCCCGATGTAGATCCAGCACGCGCCTTCCCGGCCGCAATCGTCACGCGTTTCGCCCACCCAGTCGGCATCGATGAACAGCCAATCGATCATGGGCGGGATTGTCACCCAGATAAGAAAAAGCCCGAAGAATGTCAGGAAATTATTCAGCGGCGACGAAAACAGATTGTGATACATCCAGCCCCACACGCCGACCTCCGTCTTCGGCGGCAGAAGATCCGGGTGTTCCCCTACTATGTGATTCTGTGCGGCGTCCGCCATTACCTATCGCTCCACCAGAGCCATTTTTTCGTTGTACCAGTTCATGAAAGTTGAGATCAGCAGGCTCAAGGTGAGATAAACCGCCATAGTCATGGCAATGATCTCGACCGCCTGTCCCGTCTGCATCAACGTCGTGCCGGCAAACACCAGCACGATATCTGGGTAGGCGATGGCCGCGGCAAGCGACGAGTTTTTGGTCAGATTCAGATACTGGCTCGTCAGCGGCGGAATGATGACTCTGAGCGCCTGCGGAATAATGACCAGCCGCAGGATTGGATTAGCCCTCAGCCCTACAGCGCGCGCGGCTTCAGTCTGCCCGTGGCTGACCGCGTTGATACCGGCACGCACGATCTCGGCGATGAATGACGCGGTGTAAAAAGACAGCGCCAGTAATAAGGAGATGAACTCCGGCGTCAGCACGCTGCCGCCGGTGAAGTTGAAGCCGGTAAGCTTCGGATAGTCGAAATGCAGCGGGAGACCGCTGAAGATGAATATGACGAGCGGCAGGCCGATGATGAGGCCGAGCGAGGCCAGGAATACGGGAAACTGCTCCCCGGTCTCGTCCTGGCGCTTCTTTGCCCAGCGGCGGACGAAAAAGGCGGCCACGACGCCGATGGCGACGGCCCAGCCGGTGATGGCAAAACCTTCTTCAGGAATTGGCTGCGGGTATGACAGTCCGCGATTGTTGAGAAAGAAACTCTCATTCCACTGCGCCACCAATCCAAAACCCGTAACGAGGCTGACGACGTTGCCAATAATCAGTACCGTGACGACGCTGGCAATGACCAGCATCCATAGCGGCATGGCTTTTTGATCGGCGTCATAACGCTTTTTCACGCCTATCCACCACAGTAGAAAAATTGCCGCGGCGGAGACCAACACCGTGATAATCAAATGCGTGAAGTTAATGATCGGGAACGACAGCTGAATGCTGCCCCGCGGTCCCGGAAGGGGCCTAAGAATGGCGAAGTACCAGAAAAAAATCTGTAGCAGCAGCGGGATGTTGCGAATGGTCTCGATGTAAACCATGGCCAGCTTGGAAACCAGCCAGTTGGTCGACAACCGCATCACGCCGATGATGAAACCGAGTATCGTCGCGAGAAACACCCCCCACATGGACACCCATATGGTGTTCATCAGGCCGACGATGAAGGTCTTGCCGTAAGAATTCTCTTCGGTGTAGCTGATTCCGAAGTGGGTCTCTCCGATACTGAATCCGGCCGTCTTGCTGAGGAAATCGAATCCCGAGGAAATTCCCCGGCTTTCCATGTTGTGCAGGGTGTTTCTAACTAGAAACGCAGCGAAAACCACCACGCCAACGAGCACCAGCACCTGAAAGAATATTGCCCGCCACGCCGGATCGTTCCAGAAAGCGGGCTTGCTAGGCGGTACCGAAACGTCAGCAGAAACCTGCTTAGGGTCTGCGGCCACCGTTCTCCTCCGTTGTCGTTTATCTATATTTGTTTTACGCCGGGTTTCTCTATCCCGGCAGGGATGCGGGCCCGGCGTTGCACCGGGCCCGTCCCGAATAGCTTAACTGATCGATCCGGCGATCAGCGAATCGGCATTGCGTACTGCAGGCCTCCGTCTGTCCACTGCGCGTTGACGCCGCGGGAAAGCTTGAGCGACGTTTCTGGGCCGACATTTTTATCGTAGCTCTCGCCGTAGTTACCCACCTGCTTGACTACGTTGTAGCACCAGTCGTTCGGCAGGCCCAGGCTCTTCCCCATGTCGCCTTCGGTGCCGACGTGGCGCTTGATTTGCGGATTAGACGTTTTGGACTTCATTTCGTCGACGTTCTTCGAGCTGAGACCATACTCCTCGGCTTCGACCATGCAGTAAAGCGTCCACTTGACGATATCGAACCACTGGTCGTCGCCATGGCGTACCACGGGGCCCAGCGGCTCCTTGGAGATCGTTTCCGGGAGCACTATGTGCGCGTTGGGATCTTTCAGCTTGAGGCGCTGGGCGGCCAGTCCGGAACGGTCGGTGGTGTAAACGTCGCAGCGACCAGAGTCATATGCCGCGACCACCTCGTCCGCTTTCTCGAACACAACCGGCTTGTAGTTCATGTTATTGGCCCGGAAAAAGTCCGCCATATTGAGCTCGGTCGTGGTGCCGATATTCACGCACACTGCCGCGCCGGCCAGCTGCTTGGCGCTGGTGACGCCGAGGTCCTTGCGCACCATGAAGCCTTGACCGTCGTAGTAGTTGACGCCGGCGAAATTGAGGCCAAGCGCCGTATCCCGGACCAGGGTCCAGGTGGTGTTGCGGGAAAGAATGTCAACTTCACCGGACTGCAGCGCGGTAAAGCGCTCTTTTGCAGAAAGCGGTGAATATTTGACCTTGTTGGCGTTGCCGAAGACAGCTGCGGCGACCGCGCGGCAGAGGTCCACATCGAGCCCGACCCAATTTCCACTCTGATCCGGGTTGGAAAATCCCGGAAGGCCCTGGCTCACTCCGCACTGCAGATGGCCCTTGGCCCTAATGTCGTCCAGCGTGCCCGCCTGGGTCACGCTGGCGAAGGCCAGGGAAACCAACGCTGCAGAAACAGCGAGTTTGTTGACGAGTTTCATTTTGACTCCTCCATTAGCTTATTGATTTGCGTCTTATTTGAACGGCCAGACTCGGCTCCGGAAGACGCCCCGGACCCGTTCCGGTCAATTAAATCCGTAGCGCCGTGAGAAAACTACCATAACCTTCCGAGGCGCCTCAAGACAATCCTTTATCCTCAGGCATTTATATCACCACAACCGGGTGGTCCAGAAACGCCTCGTGGCCGCTCCCTGATGCCGCAAATGGATAAACGCCGGGGCAGCGGCGGGAATGTAGGACCTTTAGCGCCGGAGACCGCGGCGCAGCCGCCCGCGACTCGGCGATGGAATTGAGGCCCGCGCGGTCTTTCCTGTTGCAGATCGAACCATGCGGCAGGGTGGCGGCGGGGGCCGGCCAGGGTAGACTATCCAGGCGTCCGGCGAATATGGTGCCGGAGGAAAAAGTTACTAGCACAAGTCTGGGCCCGTGTTTCGTACCGGCGTCTTTTGAGGTCGAACATCTATAAAGCTGGCCGGGTCAGCAGCCTGAAGGAGGAAATCGCATGAATATCTCTGAGAACGCGGAGAGCACGGCCAGGGCCGTCTGCGCCCTGCTCGGCGTCGAGCCAGACGAGGAACAGAACAGCGAGCTCACCCGGCTCATCGAGCGGAGCATCGTCTCCTCGGTGTTGAGCGAAACCGAGCGACACACCCAATTGGTCATGAGCTGCTGTTCAGCAGATCTGGACATGGCGCATAAGCTCACGGATGAAATTCGTGCTTCGACCACTGCTCTGGTAGCCAATTTGTCGAGCCTGCGCTGAGCGCACGCAGCGCGCCGAGAAAGCCGCCGGTGAAGGACCCAAGCTTTACAGTCGGCATCGAGGAGGAATATCTCCTCATCGATGCCGAGACCCGAAATCTCATCGCCGAAGCGCCGCCGACCATGATGTCGGAATGCGAGGCGCTGCTCGAAGGCCAGGTCACTCCGGAATTTTTGCAGTGCCAGATCGAAATCGGGACCCGGGTGTGCGAGTCCCTGGACGGCGCCCGCAACGACTTATCCAGGCTTCGCCGCACGGTTTCCAAGGTCGCCAGAAGCCATGGGCTCGAAATCATTGCCGCGTCCACACATCCCTTCGCTGTGTGGGGGCAACAGAAGCGCACCGAAAAGGAGCGCTACGCCGTTATCGCTCAGGATCTTCAGGAGGTAGTACGCCGGCTGATGATCTCGGGAATGCACATTCACGTGGGCATCGAAGAAGAAGAGCTGCGGGTGGATTTGATGGGTCAGGTGGCTTACGTACTTCCCCACCTGCTTGCGCTCAGCACCTCCTCTCCCTTCTGGCAGGGACACCATACCGGGCTCAAGTCTTACCGAATAGCGGTATGGAACGAACTGCCGCGAACCGGCTTGCCCGAACAGTTCGACAGCTTTGCAGAGTTCGAACGTCACGTGGATGTCATGGTGCAGGCGGGATTGATCGAAGAGGGCTCGAAGATCTGGTGGGATATTCGCCCCAGCGTCAAATTTCCCACGCTGGAAATGCGAATCAGCGACATATGCACGCGGCTAGACGACACGATCTGCATTGCAGCGCTGTTCCGCTGCTGGCTGCGCATGCTCTACCGTCTGAGACGGGACAACCAGCGCTGGCGCAAGTACTCGAATACGCTGGTCAATGAAAATCGCTGGCGCGCCCAACGCTATGGCATCGATCAGGGGCTGGTCGACTTTGGCCGTGGCGAAATCGTGCCCTATCCAGTGCTTCTGGAAGAGATTCTGGTGCTGACGCGTGAGGACGCACAGTTTTTCGGCTGTGTCGCGGAAGTGGAACATGCCCGCGCCATCCTCGAGCGTGGAACCAGCGCCCACTGGCAGGTGAAGACCTACGAGGGAGCGCTGGCTGAAGGCGCCTCGAAGGACGAGGCTCTGAAAGCTGTGGTTGACATGCTGGTGAAGGAGACCATGCATGGGTTGGAAGAATAGCAACGAAACCCAATACGGAGTTCCTATTTCGCCGAGCGGAATTTGCTAAACAGTAGGCGCTGGATCGGGGCAGGTGACAGAAACGCTTCGCGGGTTCATTTTCTATCTACCGCCTACAAAACGACTCAAGTACTAAAAACGCTTTGTCTGATGACTGCACACGATTTCGAATTCGAATCCATTGACGGCGACCCATTGCCGATGAAGAAATTTGAAGGCCATCCGGTGCTGATCGTCAATACAGCCTCCGAATGCGGATATACGTCTCAATATCAGGCTCTTCAGTCACTGTGGAGTGATTATCAGAAAAGCGGCCTGATCGTTCTCGGCGTGCCTTGCAACGACTTTGGCAATCAGGAACCGGGTGACGACATCCAGATCAAGCAATTTTGCGACTCAAACTTCGGCGTCGACTTTCCGATGACCAAAAAAGTCTCCGTGCTCGGCGACGACGCCCATCCTTTTTACCGCTGGGTTGAATCCGAGTTCGGTGAGGCGGCCGCGCCCCGATGGAATTTTCATAAATACCTCGTCGGCCCAGATGGGGCCCTGGTGGGAATGTGGCCGTCCGAAGTCGAGCCTTTGTCCGACGAAATCGTAAACGCCGTCAAAGAGCTGCTTTAGCCAGAATCCTGCTTGCCGCCGGAACGCGACCGGCGGGTCACGAGCCAGACGCCAATCACGATCAACGCCAGCGCAGACCAAGCGTCGGCGCCAGGCAGCTCGTCGAGAAATATCATTCCGAACGCCACCCCGATGGCGGGGGTGAGAAAGTTCACCTGGGAGAAAATCGCCGCACCCACGGTGCGGATCAGATAAAAATAGATGAGCGCCGCAAACCCGGTAGACACCAGCCCCAGAACCACGACCGCCGCCATCGATGCGGGGCTGGGAGAAACCGACAGCGGTGACTCGAAAAAGAAGGCCAGCGGCAATATCGCCAACGCGCCGGTGGTCACGGCACCGGCGGCCATGAGCACGTCGGGGAGATTGGCGAATCGGCGCACAAATACGGTGGTGATGGCGTAACACAGCGCTCCGCCGACCACCGCAAGCTGGGCCGCAGCTTGCGCCCCGAGACCCGAGAGGGCGGAGAAACCCACCAGCAGCAAGGTGCCGGAAAATCCGCACAGCACGCCCATCGCGCGCCGCGTGGTAAGCCGCTCGTCGCCAACGAAGGTATGGGCAAGCAGGGCCGTTGCAACGGGCATGAAGCCCATCAGAATGGCCGCAAGCCCACTGTCCACTTCAAGTTCGCCCCACGCAATCAAAGTAAAAGGCACCGCATTTCCCATCACGCCGACGAACGTGAATGCTGCCCACGCCCGCAGGGTGAACGGAAGCCGATAACCCTGGGCGAGGGCGATGGCGACCAGCATTATCGCTGCGAGCGATAGGCGCGCCGCCGCCATGGTGGTCGGCGGAATGGTGGCGACGCCGATCTTGATGAACATGAACGAGGAGCTCCAAATTCCGGCCAGAAGAACCAGCAGCGCCAGCTGACGCCAGCTGGCTTCGGGCGGCGAGAGGGCTGTGGGTTTCAGCGTATTCACTTGAGGTCGGAGTTGATTTGGAAGATAAGGAACGATCTCCGTCTCCAGACGACGGTCAAGAATCGGGTCACCAGGATCGGTCGCCGCCCTGACGATGCTGTGCGACGCTCAGCGCTGGCCGCGGCGCTACCGATGGAGGCAATATATCGAGATATGGGCACCGGCATCAGCGTAATTACCCTCGGCGTTCACGATCTAGAGGCCGCGGCGCGTTTTTACAGCCAAGGCCTCGGATTCGAGACCGGCAGCGTCAAGGGCGAGGTAACCTACTTCGACACCGGGGGGACCTGGCTCGCCATATTTCCGCGCCAGGCGCTGGCGCGGTATGCGGGAGTTTCCGCCGAGGGCAATGGATTCTCCAGCGTGACGCTGTCGATAAACGTCGATACCCGTGACGCCGTCGACCGGCGCCTCGAGCGGGCTCGAGGCGCCGGAGCCGAGATTGTCAAAGCCGCGGGCGATGTCGACTGGGGAGGCTACAGCGGCTGGTTTCGTGATCCCTTCGGTCACCTGTGGGAGGTGGTATGGAACCCGAGACCGTTCGTCGGTCGTGATGCGTGATGCGTGATGCGTGATGCAAGCAGCGTAACCGGCGCGGGTACCCTGTCCACTCGCGTTACGCGTCATGCATCACGCGTTAACTGCTCCGCGTTACTGGGTCACCGATTCATGCCGCCGCGTGCCTCTTTAGAAACCCTGCCAGTGGCGTAAACGGGCGATTCTGAAACCGCCCCGCTTCCTCCAGTATCAGCTCTCCACCGGCGCAGGTCAGGCCCCGCGCGAGCCAGCGATTTTGGCGGCAGGCCCTAATGGGTCCGTGCTCGGCGATCTGCGTGACGAAGGGCAGCAAGGCCTCGGCGTATCCCGCCGACGCCGTAGCCGGAGCCGCGCCCGGAATATTGTCGACGCAAAAGTGGCGGATCCCTTCCACCTCGTAAACGGGGTCCTCCCATTTGGTTGCCCGCGTGGTTTCGATGGCGCCGGCAGGATCGCAGGAGATGTCGGCGATCACTGCGCCGGGCCTCATTCGCTTCAACATCTTTCGGGTAATGAGGTGGTCCTTTCGCTGCTTGTCCCAGAGCACGCAGTTGACCACCAGATCCGCGTCGTCCAAATGAGCCGCCAGCGCGGAAATATCAAAAGCCTGAAACTCTTGTTTGTGCCAGGTCAACATGGCTTCACGCTGGGCGCCGGGTGAAACGTCGAGTCCGACCACCGACAGGCCGAGACCCAGCAGGGTGCGCAGGGCGCCGCGGCCTACGCCGCCAAGTCCGATCACAAGTGCCTTCGCAGCCGGCGCGCCATAATGGGCCATGAAGTGTCTTCCGCTGCCGCCATGGGGCGCGAGCACCAGTCGCGCGCCTTCCAGCGCTCCAACCTCACCGGCGAGCACGCTGTTCGGCGATCCAAACTCATGCGTCTCTTCGGCGGCGATGGCAGTCAGACCCACCTCCAGCAGACGGTCCAGCTGCACGCGGTCGGCGGCAGCGTGAATGTTGGTGAAGATCACGTGTTCGGCACGCAGAAATCCGAATTCGGCGGGGAGGATTTCCTTCACCTTGACGATCAGCTCGGCTTCCGCATATAGCGCCTCGGCGGAGTCGGCTATGGATGCGCCCGCAGCCACGTAGGCCGAGTCCGGTGCATCGGAAAGCATGCCCGCATCTCGCCCAACCAAGAGTGAGTGACCGAGGTCTACCAACCGCTCCACCTGGGGTGGTAACAGGGCGACTCGCCCTTCCTGGGGTTTGATCTCTTTCGGGATACCGATGGATGCGTGATGCGTGATGCGTGATGCGTGATGCGTGATGCGTGATGCGTGATGCGTGATGCGTGATGCGTGATGCGTGATGCAAGCAGCGTAATCGGCCTAAGCGGCTTGTCAATACGCTGTGCCTCCGATCGCGTTACGCGTCACCCATTACGCGTTACCGCCTCACCCTTAGGCGTCAGCTCAGAACTCCTGTCCCTTCGGCATGAATCCCCGTTTACGGGGATCATCGACGATGCGGGTTTCCTGATCGTAGGGAACGAAGCCGGCCCGTTGGTACACCGCAATCGCGGCGGGGTGATCCAGATTGCAGGTGTGCACCCACACCCGCGATCGCCGCTTTCGCCAGGCCTCGTCTACCGCCCAGTCGAGGAAATGATGGCCTAAGCCGCGTCCGATGAAATCGGGCACCAGCCCGAAGTAGGAGAGCTCCACCTCGTCTTCGATGCGCAGATCCAGCTCCGCAAAGCCGGCCGGAACGCCGGCGCAATGAAGCACGTAGATTTCTACTTCCGGGTCGGTGATGATTTGCTTGAGCGCATCGTCTTCGAGAACGCGACGCTCGTACCATAGCCACGGACCGCCCACCGTGTTGTACAGATAACGATAAAAGGAAACGGTGGGCTGTTCTGCGCGCATCAAGGCGAGTTTTTCCCCGCGATGAACGAGTTGCCGCTGCGGCGGCGGCTTGAGCATCTCAAGGTAGGTGATGATCATCTCGAGCTTTCCGCGCGGCACCCGGCGAACGCGCTGCCCGCGTCTGCGAATCGGCGTAATGGGTAACCGGGAAACGCGATTTCGCGGAAACTTACCGCTCATTATTCTCGAGGTCCGCGACACTGAGGTCGATCAAATTAATCGACATGACACTGGTGCCCCTTGAGCTCGGCAAAGGGTTCTAGCTCCTCCGGGTTGAGAGGCTACCAGGACCGGGGCGCCGCCCGGGCCGACGCCACCGTGCTGGGATGATACTAGCATCCCCGCTGGGCGTCGCTCCCCGCCGCCGAATACTCCGTCCGTATGCCCGCCGGTCTGGCCCGAAGGCGGTCGGCCGGCCGCATGCTGGCTCCCGCCAGCGCTTGCAACACACGAACCTGACCTGCATCTTCGACCCTGAAAGAAAACGTCGCCGCCGGGCGCCTGAGGCCGCCGGGCTTCGGCGTCACCAAGGCCCGGTCTATGATCAGGCGAAATCAAGGCGCCCGGACGCATCCGGCAGTCGGTATCGAGCGCATAAAAGCAGCATGGTGCAGGCCATAGGGTATGAAAAGGGTCTACAGCTCGGACAATCCGCTGATTGTAGGGCACCTGAAGCGGGTCCTGGAGGCTAACCACATCGCCTGCATTATCCGTAACGAATTCCTGCTGGGCGGGGCTGGCGAGCTTCCCCCCATCGAGTGCTGGCCGGAGCTCTGGGTGTTGGAGGATTTTCAGCTACAAAGGGCCCGGGCGCTGGTAGAGTCCGTTCTCGCCCTGGGTGACCAGTCCGGCGGCGACTGGCACTGTACCTGCTGTGGTGAACCCCTGGAGGGACAGTTTACGGCGTGCTGGGCCTGCGGCGCCGAACGCCCGCCAGGGGGCTAAGGCAGTATTCAGAACATGGACTCAAAGCTAACCCTGGTGATCGGAAACAAGACCTACTCTTCCTGGTCGCTACGACCATGGTTGTTGCTCAAGCACGCCATGCTCGATTTCAAAGAGTTCAGAATTCCGTTCCACAGCGATCAATGGAAGCACGAGATCGACCAGCATTCTCCTTCGGGAAAGGTTCCGGTGCTGAAAGACGGGGGCCTGCGCGTCTGGGACACGTTTTCCATTTGCGAATACGTGAACGAGCGATTCATGACCGGCCGCGGCTGGCCAAAGGACCCGTCGGCACGGGCGTTGGCACGTTCGGTAAGCGCCGAGATGCATTCGGGATTCCCGCATCTGAGACAAAGCCTGCCGATGAACTGCCGCCGGCGGTTTCCAGGTTTCCCCGTTCCCGACAATGCGGCCATTGACATCGCGCGCGTGCTCGAAATCTGGCGAACCTGTCGCCTCGCGTACGGTGATCCGGGGCCCTGGCTGTTTGGCGGGTTTTGCATCGCCGACGCCATGTTCGCCCCGGTGGCGCTGAGATTTCACGGCTACGACGTGAGCTTTTCCGGAGCTGAGGCCAGGTACCTGGATACTGTGCTAGAGGACGCCGCCGTCAGGGAATGGATCCAGGCGGCGGCAGAGGAGACCGAGGTCGTCGCGGAAGAGGAAGTCGACTGGCCTTACGAGGCTTTTCTCTGAATTGTATTGTCGCTGACAAACCGATTCGCTGACTGCGTCGCCCAATTCCGATACCGGTCATTCGCGTGAAGTTTCTTCGCACCATTCGACTCGACGATTCCGACGTTAGTGTATATGAACGCGCTGCTGAGCCCGGAGAGTGGGCGGTACCGGGTTCTTTCGCATTTCTGGATATGGATCCTGAAAAAATGAGCGCGAAGACACTACAAGCATTCCAGCACGGCTTCCTGGGTACACGCACTTTCGGCTGGAGCTCCCTGGTGGAAATCGCGGAGATATCCGAGGACGAATACCAACAGGTCGTGGATCGCCTGGCCGCGCATTTAATCTCCGATTACGGCGCGCCCCACATTGCCGCGGCGCTGCCGGTGGCCGGCGACGAAGCCGACTATGCGGCAACCATTTGCGAGCACGAATTGCACACGCTTCTCGCCATAGGGCGCGAGTTCGGCGACGAAGGCATCGAGGAAAGTCTCAAAGTGATTCGCCCTAATGCAGCGGGCCACGAGGGACTGAAAATCTGGGGTGTGGAGGAGGACTGAATATGGGGCGTGTGTGTGAAAATTGTCGTGCCGTCTGAGCGGCGACGCTTCTAACGCAGCGGCTTGAGGTGACCAAACGCGGTACCGACCCTTCTCATTTGCATGCATTGACCTTCGTTGAGCCGAGTGTTGAGGCCCAACGCCTCCTCGTGCATTAGATTCTCGGGGTCATCGGAGTGGCTGCCGGAATCCGCCAGCACGTGATAGAGCTCGTGAGCAAGTGCTATTCCCGAGTGACCGACCGCCTCGGTCATCCAAACAGTATCCACCAGGGAAGCACGGCTGCGGCCGTTGGAATGGCCGATGGCTTCGGCATCGAATGCAATCTGCTGCAGGGTGTCACGAACAAAGAAAACCGCGGGGCGCGGTATCTCCAGCTTGGAAACCAATGCATTCGCGTTCCAATCATTGAAGTAAGACAGACGCCGGGGGGCCTTAACCCGGTAAAGCCTTATGTCGCTCAACCCCAATCCGCACTGGGCCAGAATCCGGGCGGCGTCCGCGGCCATGGATTCGAGCAGCGGCTCGGACCAGGCGGTTCCATCCAACACCACCAAGGAGACGGAAAGCGTTTGCGCGACCCCTTTGGGATAGGCGCTGTTTGGATAAAGGATCTTCTTTTCAATGCTCTTTCGGCTCAGCACGGTCACCTCCCCCGGCTCCCCGGGGCACGCGCCTCGCTGCCCGAGCGTGGGCTCTTGGAGAAATCCCTGTGACACAAAGCGCATGACGTCGTTAACAGACGGTTTGACCCGCGCGTAGATGGCCGCCTTAAGCTCTGGCGCCCGCCAATTCGGATTGGCCGCGAGCAGGCATGCCGCCAGCGCCGAAACCCGGGCCGAGGCGTAGCTCGAGCCAGAAACCAGCTTCGGCCTGCCATAGAAATCGATGCTCACAAGCTCCTCAGCGGGTACCAGCAGGTCAACCGATCGGGCGCCCCAGTTGGACCCTTGCGCCGGCAGGCCGTTATCGCTGGCGGAGGTTGCCGTGATCAGGTTCGGAAGTCCGAGCGCAGCCGGATACACCTGCTCTTCGTCGATGTCACTGCCGTCGTTTCCCGCCGAGGCGATGAACAGCATCTCCGGATGCCGGCGCGCGGCTTCCGCAAATGAGCGCCACTCCTCGGCGTCGCGGCCACCGAGCGACAAGTTAACGATTCGCACGCCTCTGGCGGCTGCGTGTTCCACCAGCTCGCCCATTCGCCTCATGTCCGGGCGCGGGTAGCGGTAGGGAACCAGGGTCGCCACCGGGGCATCCGCGATAATGACACCGGCAGTCTGAGTGCCGTGGCGTTGCGGAAAGAACGGCGAGCGGGCGGGGTGCGAATCGAAAGGCCGTGGGTCCAGGTCCCAGTAGTCGTAACCGAGAATTTCACCGCTGGAGTTCCGCGCGAGGCGGCGCCGGATATCATCGAGCAGATAGTTCACCCCCGAATCCACCAGCGCCACGGGAACACCGTTGTCTGCCGCCACACCCTCGGGCACCGACGGATTCAGATGTTCGCGCGCCTCGACCGTTTGCAGCGAGGCGTCGGTGCGCTCGATGGCGACAGGGGCACCGGCGCCGTCGTACACCAGCCTCCGTCCGGTCAGTGGTCGGCACTCGCCGTCGGTAATGATCATCCACTCCGCGCGGCGTTGCCCGTCGTCGTCGGCGTGATACACGAGCGTAAGGCGCTGCAGCTTCTGTCCCGGAGCGAATTGCTCCAAATACACCCGGGCACCGTCCTTGAGCATGTAACGATGGCGCGTCCCGGCTTCCTGTCCGCGTAGCTCAAGCGGCATACGTTCCAGCAGGATGGCGCCTCCCAGCGCCCGCGCGATATGGACATCCTGCTGCACGGCGTTTTCACACACCGCCCGGGCCGCTGCCTGGAGCCTCGAAATCAGGCCGTGCTCGGCGGCGCCGGCGCTCCCGGCCAGCGTCGCGTTGAGCACCAGCACAGCGCCCACGGGTAGACAAAGCCACGGACGCAGTATGGGCTTGAGAGTCGCGGATTGCTGACGGCGGATCATTTTCGAGGGTTATCTCGACGCGGCTCGACGCCGCAGGCTACAAGGGTAAACTACCGGCGTTTGTAATAAAGCGGATTGTAGACGCCTTGCGGCCAATGATTCAGCGTCGCCTCTGCATCCAAGAACCAGAATCAAAGTTGTAGCATGTCCTCCCACCTCCCCAGACTGCCCCCCGCCTACGAACTCGTTGTCCTCGATCACGTGGACAGCGTGGTTGAAGAAGCGGTTCGCCGCGCCCGCAAAGGTGCCGGGGAAGGCACCTTGATCTGGGCCCGGGAACAGACCCGGGCCTGCACCGCGGGCGGGAAACAGTGGTACGCACCGTGCGGCAATCTGCACTGCGCGCTGATCATTGAGCCCGAATACGACAACCTCACCGCGCAACAGCTGTTATACATTGCGACCATCAGCACCGGAACGGCCATCGCGGACCTAATCTCAGCCATGACCGGTTTACGCTGGCGCTGGCCCAGCGAGATTTTCATCAACGATCTAAAGAGCGGCATGGTGCAGTTCTCGGCGCCCGGAGATAATGCCGACCCCTACCCCTGGCTGGTGCTGGGGGTGAGCGTCAACGTGGCGCAGCATCCGCCAAACCCCGAACCCGAGCGCTTCAACAGCATTCACGCCAGCGGCACGCCTGAAGCAAGCGTCGAGGCGCTGCTGGAAGGCTTCAGCCGCCACTTCCTGGCCTGGATAAACCGCTGGGCGGACGAAGGTTTCGAACCGGTCCGCAGAGCGTGGACGCTTCGGGCCGACGGCATCGGTGAACCGGTGACGCTACGCGCGCGCGGGGACAAGCTGAGCGGCAAACTGCTGAGAATCAACCATCGTGGCGAGGCCGAGCTAGAGCTCGATGACGGAATCACGCGGGAGGTCAGCGTTGCTGAGTATTTCAGCCTCGGCGAAGGCGAGCGCGTCAACGAGTGAGCCTGAAAACGACGCCATGACCTACGAAGACAAAACCGCAGGCGTTTACCACATGGATGACAGCAGCGCTCCGGCGCTCGTTCACCAGTACGACGACGGCGATTACTTGCTCCAGGACATCGCCGAGCTGTTTGCGCTCGGCGAATTGGGGCAGGACGGAACGCTGATGTTATCGCCACGTGAGCTGAAGTCGCTCAAAGCCCGCGCCGATGCCGAAAGTTTCGACCATGAGGAGGGCTTCATTCAGATGTGCCTCGACATCTGGCGCTTCGGTACGGACAAAGACGGGCCCTGCCTACGCTTTATTTCGGTGGAGTGAAGCGCAGCAGGGTCGGCGTTCTGTCTAATGGCGCGGGTTTTCTTCCGATCCACCAAGAGAACACGTCCTGGTTGGCTGCCCCGTCGTTGGTGGCAATCTCATCTAAAGTCGCGAAGCAAGGCGCCAGCTCCCCCGGTTGGAGCAGATAGTCCGGGTTCATATCCGCTTTTTGCTGGAGAAAGTTGCGATTGAAAGTCTTGTAAATCAGCACCCCACCGGGTCGAATCGCCGATTGAAGTGAAGGCATAAGCGCGCGGTTAAGGTAGCGAAAGACCATCACCAGATCGAAACGCTCAGGGGGCGGACGCCAGGACTCCAAATCCGCATTCAATAAAAAAACCGCGAGATCCGCCTCCCTGGCGCGCCGGGCCGCGATGCGCAGACCCTCGAGGCTCGCATCTACGCCCACCACGCGACAACCGCATTGAGCGGCAAATATCGCGTTGGCGCCGGCGCCGCAGGCCACGTCCAGAACACGCGCGTTTCTAAACAGCAACGCCTGATGCGCGACCAGAAGCTCATCGGGCTGCGCCACGGCCGTGTAAGAGACCGCGCGGTATTTGGCGTTCCAGCGTACGATATCCGGGTTCATGAGATGTATCGCAGCGGGTCAATTTTCCGCGTTCGCCGCCGTGCGGGCACAATTCACCTCCCGCCCGCGGTCGCGTGCAAGCGAGAGCGGGCGTCCATAGGACTGACGATCAAAGTGGCCGACAGCCTTTTCCTTCAGACCATCGCAGGGGTTCTTCTCCTTGCGTCCACCTCCGTGTGCGCGCAGCGGACACCCGAGGACGTCGCCAATCTGGCCCTGCTCATGGCGGCGGAGGCCGGGCGCGCGGAACTCGTCGGCTACGCCCTCGAGAACGGCGCGGACCCGAACGCTCGGGACGTAGCCAGGGGAAGACTGACCCCGCTCATGCTCGCCGCCACCAACGGCCATCTGGAAACGTCGCTTCGTCTGCTGGCGGCTGGCGCCGACATCAACGCGCGTTCGTCGGAGAACTGGACCGCGCTCATGTTCGCGGCGCGATTCGATCATCGGGAAATCGTTGCTGCCCTGATGGGCGGCGGGGCAAACCCCGACCTGGCGGAAAGCAGTCGCGGCAACACGGCACTGATTGAAGCGGCCTCCCGCGCGCACGAGTCCACCGTTCGGCAGCTGATCCAGGGAGGCGCCGACCCGAACAAATCGGCCACCGACGGCTATACCGCGCTGATGGGGGCGGCCAGCGCAAGAACCGGGTTGAGCACCGCGGTGGAGCTGATTGCCGCCGGGGCAAGAATCGAAGACCAGAGTGAAGATGGCCGGCGCGCCCTGCATTTGGCGGCGACCCGCGGAAACGCTCACACCGTGGAGCTGCTTCTCCTCAACGGGGCGGACGCGGATCGGCCCGACGACGACGGCCATACTCCCTTGCTGCTGGCCGCCTCTAGCGGCAATCTCGAGACCGTCGTGCTGCTGCTCGACGCCGGCGCGGATTCCAACCAGCGGGCGAGGGACGGCGCCTCGCCCCTGGGAAATGCGGTGTTGGGAAGGCACTTGGTTGTCGCCGGCCGCCTCGCCGCCGCCGGAGCCGATGTCAATCTGACCGGCGAGTCCGGTCGCACGCCGCTGATTGATGCGGTGCGAACGGGGTATACAGCGATGGTGAACGTATTGCTCGCTGCGGGCGCCGATCCCAATACGGCGGATGCAGATGACGGACGCACGCCGCTGATGTACGCGGCCAATCACGGCTTTGCCGACCTGGTCGACCTGCTGCTCGCCCGAGGCGCGGATCCCCGCGCCCGGGCGGTGGACGGCTGGACAGCGCTGGCGGCGGCGGAGATGGTCGGCGAGGAAGGGATCATAGCGGCGCTGAAGGCCGCCGGCGCCACCCGCTGAAGCGGCCACGCTGAAAGCCCGCGCCGGCTCGAAGCCAGGGCCCGGCCGCACCGCCCGGCGGACCGTTGGTGCATGCATTACAATCCATTAACATGTGGCCCCAAGCTGAAAATGCGGGCCGTCGCCGCGTCCTTGACGACCGAGAATTAGTGGTGGATTCAAAAACATTAAAGCGAAGAGGTTTCGTCAAAATCTGCGCCTCCGCGGCCGTTTCAGTGAGCGCAAGTCCTTCCCTGCTCGCGAATCAGAAATCCCCCGTGCGCCAGTACAACCGCGTGAAGCTGTTGGACGCCCAGAAACGCGCGGTCACGGCGGAAAGTCTCGAGCAAGGCGTAAGCTACGTCTTCAACTACCCTTATGTCACCACCCCTTGTTTTCTACTCAATCTGGGCAAACCCGCTGATGGTAACGAGCTGCTTCAGACCGAAGAAGGAGAGGAATATCGCTGGCAGGGGGGAGTGGGGCCGCATCGCTCCATTGTCTCGTTTTGCGCCATCTGCGCCCACAAGATGACCCATCCGTCGAAGGCGGTGAGCTTCATCAACTATCGGCATGAAGAGGTGAGCTTCAAGGACAAGGCAGAAAACCCCGTGCGCCGGCCGGGGGTGATTTACTGCTGCTCTGAAAAGAGCGTCTACGACCCCGCGCGCGGGGCGCGGGTGCTCGGTGGACCGGCGCCGCAGCCCCTTGGCGCAATAGCGCTTGAGTACGACAAAAAAGAAGGCGCGATCTATGCCAGCGGTACCTACGGTGGCGAGCTTTACAGGGAATTTTTCGATACCTTCGCCTTCAGGCTCGCGCTCGAATTCGGGACTTCGGATATACAGCAGAAAGTATCTGACACCGCGATCGTCACAAGCATCGAGCAATATTCGGCGACCCAGATGCTCTGCTGAACGCCTCCCGCGTCAATGCGCGCCTCGAGATTCGAGGAATCGGACGGATTCTTTCTTCTCCATTCGCTGCGCCATTTCCAGCGGCGTCAGGCCCTCTCGATTTCTGGCTTCGAGATTGGCGCCGCTGTCCAGCAGTAAGCGCGCAACTTCCACGTTGCCCTGGGCGACCGCGTGGTGCAGCGCGGTCGACCCCGTTTCGTCCGTGGCGTTCAAACTCGCCTTTCCGTTTTTCAATAACGCGCGTACCGCGCCAGCGCGATTTTCGTAAGCGGCGCGCATCAGAGGCGTCCAGCCATAGGTGTCCGCCACATTGGCGCTGGCGCCGTGATCAAGCAGCACGACGACGACGTCGTCGTGGCCTTTAACCGCCGCCACCATCAGCGCGGTCCAGTTGAAGTGGGCTGCCGCGTTCACGTCCGCTCCGTGGCCGATGAGCGCCTGGACGGTTTCCAGGTTCCCCCGAATTGCGGCAAACATGATTGGCGTGCCGCCGCTTTCGGTGGCGGCGTTGACGTCGGCCCCAAGTTCGAGAAGCAGGCTGACCAGCTTCGGATCACCGATTTTCGCCGCCACGATAAGCGGCGTCTTTCCGCCCCGCATGCGGAAGTTGGGGTCCGCACCCTCTTCCACCTGGGCGCGAATCGCGGCGGCATCTTCGTCGCGCAGCACCCTTTCGAATTCGGATTCCCCGGATGCCAGGGCCGCCTTCAGCGAAGGCAGGAATGCTAAGCAAAACGACAACCCGAGCACCCGCGCGAAGACACGGTAATCAGCTGACTTTTGTACCTTCATCGATCTCAACGTCTAATGGTCATTAGGTAAGCGAATATTCACGCTGCCCGGGCGCTCAGCTCGGCGGCTTTTCCGCGGCGCTGGAAGCATACTCAGAGCGTAGCGCACCGGCACGCAGCTCATAATGCTTGACGATCTCGCCTAACCCCGCCTGGGCGTCGTAGCGGCCCGTCATACGCACCACCGTGTCGTGCTTCAGAGCGTCGCGAAGCAGCTCATCGAAGCCGTGGCGCTGGGCGTCATCAAGAGGAAGCTGCTGGGAATGGAGCGTCCAGTAGGCCTGGTCGCAAAAGAACCAGCAGATGCGCGTCTGCTTCGACAGCAGTTTCAAAGCGTCGAAATGCGCTCCCCCTTTCCCCGGCGTCAAAAGAATTTCGCAGCTAAGCGGATTGTCCTCCCGGGTGTGGACCTCGGGCCGCAGCACCACCACCGCGGCGTGTTCGGTCGCAATCAAATCCGTCTCCAGCCCTGCGGGCAGCGGCCGGCCTTGCTTTCGCATCAGGCGCCGGTCTTCTTTGCACTCCGGGCCCGCAAGGTGGAAGAAGAAAGCCGTTTCCCAGTATTCCTGGTCCAGCCGCACCGGCAGGCATGTCGCCGCCGCGCCGGCCGAACGCATGGCGTCTCGGACAAACTCGGGAAAGCGTTTCATTTCAGAAGCCACTATATACGAGCGGTGCGATACGGTCAGGGCCAGGCATTCTACGATGAGTAGCCTCAAAAGTGATGCGCGACGGGCGCTTAAACAACGCCCCCTGGAGGAGCGGCCTTGGCCGCGATTTCTCAGGTCAGGCGGTTCCAAGCGCAGCTGGTAACGCGTAATGCGTGGTGCGTAACGCGAGAGGGGAAACTGAGGCGGCGCCTGATCGCATTACCCACCACGCATTACGCGTCACGTTACAAAAAAACGCTTCTGCCCGACAGGGCAGAAGCGTTGCTTTATCAGCTGCGGGTCTAAAAGCCCGCACTCATGGGGGGTGTCGTGTCAGGCGGGCTGTCCCCTCACCTCTGTTGTCGCGTCTCTACCCTGCTCGTGGGATGTGGACTGTACTTCTTCGTACCAGCGATCGTGATGCTGCTTCGCCCAGTTCACGTCAACGCGACCGGTTGTCATGCCTTCAAGCGAACCCTCGGTGCCAATGGTGCCGAGGTAGGCGTGACCGAACCAGAGCGCGATCCAGAGGATACCGGTAATCGCATGGACCACGCTCGCGAGTTGCATGCCCTCTCTGGACGCGCTCCACCAGTTTGGAAAGTCCATGAAGAAGCCGCTGACGATAGCGGCGACCCCAACCGTGCAGATGAACCAGAACCAGATCTTCTCGCCACCGTTCATGCGGCCGGCGTGGGGGTGCTTGCCCTTGCCGACGAAGCCGCCGCCCTGGGTGAACCACTGGATGTCCTCGGCGTTGGGAATGTTGTGGCGGATCCAGAGGATGATCATCAGCGCCACCCCCGGCGTGAACAGCCACGGACCGACGAAGTTGTGCAGGCCCTTGGCGAGCCCCGCGTACGCGGCAAATCCCGGGTAACCCATCAACGGTATCAGCACGGCGCGCCCAAACAGCAGGCTCAACCCCGAAATCGCCAAAATGATGAACGAGATGGCCGTGACCCAGTGGACGAAGCGCTCGAACGCGTTCCAGCGCTGCACCTTCTGCCCGGACAATCCGTGTTCGACGGGCACCCGGCCCACCTTGGCGAAGAACAGAAGTATGGCAATCAGGACCAGAAACAAGAACCAGCCACCGTAGTTGGCGATGAGTCCGTTACGGACCTGGCGCCAGTTCTGGCCGCCGTTGTTGATCAGCATACTGGTTTCGGTGTTGACCACCTCGCCCTCCATGCTTGTTCCGGTGACCGCACTGTAGCCACCCTGGCCGTCCCGAACTGCTCGCCAGTAGTTGGCGCGCGGGTTGGTGTCCTTGACCGACTGCGCCTGGGCCTGCTGTATGCCGGTGTAGACGTAGCTGCCCATCGGCAGCGCCATCGCACCGAACACGATGATTGCGATGAACCAGAACATGATGCGCCGATAGCGTGCGCGTCTGCCCCGGTTGGGTGTTTCTGCCTTTGACATCACCAACACTCCTTACAAATTTTTCATTCACCGGTCAGTCGGCTTGGGTGAACTTCGCCTCGGAGTTCTCGCAAGCCCTACCGGTCCGCCTGCGTGCGCACGATTCGATGGCGCAGATCCTCGGACGTTCGCTCCGACCGCTCTGCACCCGGATCTTCGGTCCTATCACCGCACCCGGAAAGCGCCAGCACGCAGACCGTCATTCCCGACAGAATCAACAGATTCAACAGTTTCATTCTTCTCGCCTAATCATCCTGAATGACGTAACCGGATCTTCCCATTAACGTCTACCGCGGATGCAAGCCGGAGGGCGGGAAGACCTCAGCGATCCGTCTGCACGATCTGGAAGCGCTTGGCCAAAGCCTCCTCACGCGCAGAGGCCTGCTGGGAAAGCAAAGGATCCGCGGCCCCCTTGTACTTTCCTGGTTCGTGAACCGTCACGTCGGCGTCCTCGTAGCAGCCGCTCAATCCTGCGGCAGCAGTGACCAACGCAACGGCGAGTATGCCTCTGGTGTTCATGCGTATTGCTCCCGAAGTTGCTCCTGGTGGCAAGTAAGGCGGACGACGCGCGCGCGCCGAAAACGAGAACAAAGGGCGCTCCGTCTCACCGGAGCGCCCTTCTCTCAACTTACGACGCCTTGTACGCGGTCTCCCAGCCCCAGGTCTGGGGCCGGCCACCGCGTTTCAAAACGCGTTTGCGGTAGATGTCGGCGATCATGTCGCCGTCACCACCGAGCAGCGCCTTGGTAGAGCAGAACTCAGCGCAAAGCGGCAGCTTGCCTTCTGCGATACGGTTGCGGCCGTACTTCTTGTACTCGGCGTCGCTGTTGTCCGCCGGAGGGCCGCCAGCGCAGAAGGTGCACTTGTCCATCTTTCCGCGCACCCCGAAAGCCTCCTTCTGGGGATATTGAGGTGCACCGAAGGGACAGGCGTAGAAGCAGTAACCGCAGCCGATGCACAGGTCCTTGTCGTGCAGCACGATGCCGTCTTCGGTGGTGTAGAAGCAGTCCACCGGGCAGACGGCAGCGCACGGCGCGTCCGTGCAGTGCATGCAGGCAACGGAAATGGACTTTTCGCCGGGTACGCCGTCGTCGAGGACGACCACACGGCGTCGATTCACGCCCCAGGGCACCGAGTTCTCGTTCTTGCATGCAACAACGCATGCATTGCACTCGATACACCTTTCGGCGTCACAGAGAAATTTCATACGAGCCATGGTGTCACTCCTCCAATCAGGCGGCCTGGATTTGACACAGGGTGACTTTCGTCTCCTGCATCTGGGTCACCGAGTCGTAGCCGTAGGTGAAAGCGGTGTTGGCCGCCTCGCCGCGGACGTATGGTGCGGTGCCCTCCGGGTACTTGTCCTTGAGATCCTTGCCCTGGAACCAGCCTCCGAAATGGAACGGGCACCAGACGACTCCCGGCGCTACGCGGCGGGTGACCATGGTCATCACCTTAATCTTCGCGCCCTCCGGGGTGGATAGCCAAACCATCTGCCCGTCCTGCAGGCCTCGATCGTTGGCGTCCTTGGGGTTGATCTCGACGAACATGTCTTGCTGCAGCTCAGCGAGCCACCGGTTCGACCGCTGCTCTTCGCCGCCGCCCTCGTACTCCACCAGGCGGCCGCTAGAGTAGACGAGCGGATACTCCTTGGAGAAGTCCTGGGCCTGGATCGACCCGTAGCGGGTCGGCAGCCGATAGTGCCGTTTACGGTCTTCGTACGTGGCGTACTGCGGCAGCAGGTCGCGACGCGGCGTGTACAGCGGCTCGCGGTGAATCGGCACCGGATCGGGGAAGGTCCACACCACGGTGCGGGCCTTCGCGTTGCCGAACGGCGCGCAGCCGTGCTTGATGGCGACCCGCTGGATCCCGCCGGAGAGATCGGTCTTCCAGTTCTTGCCCTCGGCCAGCTTCTTCTCGTCGTCGGTGAGGTCGTCCCACCAGCCGAGCTGCTTCAGTACCTTGTCGCTGAACTCGGGATAACCGTCCCGAATTTCCGAGCCGACGCTGTAGGAGCCTTCGGCCAGCAGATTGACGCCGTTACGCTCGACGCCAAAGCGGGCACGGAAGGTGAGGCCGCCTTCGGCCACCGGCTTGCTCGGATCGTAGAGCACCGGAGTTCCGGGGTGCTTCATCTCGGGGGTGCCCCAGCTTGGCCACGGCATGCCATAGAAGTCGCCGTCAACGGGACCCCCTTCGGCCTTCAGCGTCGTGGTGTTGAAGGTGGCCCTGTGCTCGGCGTGGGCCTTCAGGCGTTCCGGGCTCTGGCCGGTGTAGCCGATGGTCCACATGCCGCGGTTGATCTCGCGGGTGATGTCCTCGACCCGCGGCTCGTCCCTGCCCGCATCGACTTTGATGTTCTTGAATAACTCGTCGGCAAATCCGAGCTTCTTGGCGAACTTGTACAGGATCGTTTGGTCCGGGAGGGATTCCCAGACCGGCTCGATGACCTTGTCGCGCCACTGGATCGAGCGGTTCGACGCGGTCACCGACCCGTAGGTCTCGAACTGGGTGCTCGCCGGCAGCAGGTAGATGCCATCGGTGCGATCGTTCATGACCGCCGCGTGGGTCGGGTAGGGGTCGATGATGACCATGAGATCGAGTTTTTCCATGGCCTTCTTCATCTCCGGACCGCGGCTCTGGCTGTTCACGGCGTGACCCATGTAAACCATGCAGCGGATGTTGTCGCGCTGGCCGATATTGTTCTTGTCCTCGTTGACACCATCGACCCAGCGGGAGACCGGAATGCCCTTGTAGTTCATGGGCGAGACTTCCTTACCGCCGTCACCAACCACCTTGGCCTGGTCGAATCGCCCCTTGAGCCAGTTCAGGTCGGTTTCCCATACCCGGGCCCAGTGGCCCCAGGAACCGGCGGAAAGGCCGTAGTAGCCGGGAAGCGTGTGAGACAAGACGCCGAGGTCGGTGGCTCCCTGCACGTTGTCGTGGCCGCGGAAGATGTTGGCCCCGCCACCGGACTTGCCGATGTTGCCCAAGGCAAGCTGCAGCACGCAGTAGGAGCGCGTGTTGTTGTTGCCGATGGTGTGCTGGGTGCCGCCCATGCACCAGACGATGGTGCCCGGCCGGTTTTCAGCCATCATCTTGGCCGCCGCTTTTACCGTCTCCTCGGGCACGCCGGTGACGCGCTCGGTCTCGGCCGGCGTCCACTTGGCCACCTCCTGACGGATTTCGTCCATGCCGTACACCCGCTGGCGGATGTACTCACGGTCTTCCCACCCGTTCTCGAAGATGTGCCAGAGCATGCCCCACATGATTGCCACGTCGGTGCCCGGCCGTATTTGCACCGCCAGGTCGGCGTGGGCCGACGTACGCGTGAATCGCGGGTCGACGACGATCATCTTGGCGCCGTTCTCCTTTGCACGCAGGATGTGCTGCATGGCGACCGGATGCGCTTCGCACGGGTTCGAGCCGACGAAAATCATCGCCTTGCAGTTGTGCATGTCGTTGTAGGAGTTGGTCATGGCGCCGTAGCCCCAGGTGTTCGCCACGCCCGCCACCGTGGTGGAGTGGCAGATACGCGCCTGGTGGTCGACGTTGTTGGTGCCCCAGTACGCGGCGAACTTGCGGAACAGGTAGGACTGCTCGTTGCTGTGCTTGGCCGAGCCGAGCCAGTAAACGGAGTCAGGACCCGACTGCTCGCGGATCTTGAGCATCTGGTCGCCGATCTCGTCGATGGCCTGGTCCCAGCTGAGCCGTTTCCACTTGCCGTTCTCGAGCTTGGTGGGATACTTGAGCCGACGCTCGCCGATTCCGTGCTCGCGCACCGACGCACCTTTGGCGCAGTGAGATCCTAAGTTGAACGGCGACTCGAAATCCGGCTCCTGGCCGGTCCAAACGCCGTTTTGCACTTCGGCAATAACGCCGCAGCCCACCGAACAATGGGTGCAGATGCTGCGCCGGGTGACGGTTTCCACGCCGGCCTGAGGGGCGTACCCCTCCGCGGCGTGTGCTTTTCGCATCATCGTCGCCGGCAGCATGCTGGCCACGGCGGTGCCTCCTAGCGTCAGCCCCGATCGGCGCAAAAAGGCGCGCCGGCCGATGGCTTCCCCGGGCATACCGACAGATACGCTGCCCGCCCCGGAAGCCTGGCTGTTTTTGCGGATTAACTTCATCTTGCGAATCTCCTTAAACGCCGCAGTCTATCTGCAGCAATTCAAAGCCTCCGACAAAAGGCATTCAAAATCGGGCGAGCCGGTAATATTTCCGGATGTGGTCCGTTTCGTGATAGCCGGTGACGGCTTTCGCTTTCGCTTTCGCAGCCTCGGCTTTCCCCGCGGACACGTCGGCAACCGCCGCACCGCCGGCTACCGCGACCGCAGTTGCGCCTCCGGCCACGGCCACGCCTTTCAAGAAGGCGCGTCGGTCGCTCCCTGGTGTCTTTGTATTTTCGCTCATGTATTTCCTCCTCCAGCTAGCTAACTTTCAACCGGCCGGCTCCATCTAGAGGTTTAAAGGAGCCCTCCGACCGTTGGCTGATCAGACCAACAAACCCAAGTACTTCTGCTCGAAGTCGATGAACTGCTCTCCAAACTGCCCTACGGCTTTGTAGAACCTGGCCGTCTTGGCGTTTTGGAGATCCTGAAAAAAATTTTTACCCCACGGCTCGATGTGCGCCTGAAAGAAACGGCGTTGTACGGCGATGTCATGTTCTTCACTGCTGATCAACATGGCCATGATTTCGCACAGCGCGGCGACGTGGTCTTCCGGCTCCTTGACGTCGTCCTGACGTTCAAAGCCGAGCTCTGCGAGGTCGCCCCGGAGAACCGCCAGCGGACGGTCCATGAGAAAGCCGGTCATGTACCAGGACCCGTAAGGGACGACCTCGCCCCGGCCGATACCGATGAAAAGGTCGTGGTACTCGTCATTCAGAGGTCCGACTTTTGCCCGCTCTCCGGCGAGCTTGAGACACGCCCAGGCGGATGCCATGTCGCGTCGGTCGGTCCCTGAATCCGGCTCGATCTGCCTCAGCAGACCGAGTATCTCCTCCGTGGGCGGCCTGCCGAGCAAGGCCCCGAGCAGGCTGTAGGCGTTGGCTCTAACGACCTCGCCTTCCGCCACCGCCGCTTTCGTCTCGGTCATGGTTCAGTGCCCCTTCAGGGCGATAGCCGAAACGTCAGCGTACTGACTCCCTGTTGCAACTTTCACGCCAGCTAATCTCCCCGCTCAGGGATAAATTGCTCCAAATCGAATCATTCGCGCAGCGCCAATTCTGCATCGCAACAAAAAGATTGGGACTTTTTGACTCGTGATCTGCGCATTACTGGCCCGAACCGCGAGTGTTCACCGAGAGTGCCGGGTTCGCCACTCCACTCATGAGCGGTCGTGCACGTCCAGCAAGCCGCCGCCGTCTTTGAACATGTCCTTGACCCGGCAATCTTCGCACATCTCCAGGCGCCGAGCTGCTTCCGGCTTTTGAAACATCCAGTGTCCCTTGAGCTTGTCGCGCATGCGCTCGATGACCCGCGAGGTGGCAAAGGCTCTGCCGCAGGAGACGCAGTGGAACGGTTGGTCCTGGTTCAGCACCCGCGCCGCGCGCCGGGCTTCGGAATCGAACAGCAATCTGGGCGACAGGGTTATGGCGTCTTCGGGACAGGCCGTTTGGCAGAGACCGCACTGCACGCAGTTCCACTCGATGAAACCGAGCCTGGGTTCCTCACCGCCGGCCACCAAAGCGCTGGCCGGACAGACCGAAACGCAGGCCATGCAAAGGGTGCAGCTCTTCTGATCCACGTGGATCTGTCCGAAAGGTGCGCCCCTCGGCAGCTCCACGTGCGGTTTTTTTTCAGGCGCCTGAGAATAGAGGTGATCCAGCGCCATACGAATAGTGGTGCGCTTTTCGTTCGCGGCGGCAAAGTTCGCGGGCTCCATGGCCTGCACCCCGCTGGGGGCCGAAGTGGACACCAATTCAGCGTCACCCGTATCGGCGAACACCACCCACGACGGCGGATAACCCATGCCGGCGAGAATCGCCCTGGCGATGCCCAGCTGATTCTCGAGCTCGGCTTTAACCGACCCGGGCACGCTTTCCGGGCGATAAAGCACCACCGGGCGCGCACCATAGGCGACAAGCGCGAGCCAGGCGTCCAAACCCACGCTGCCGATTTCCTCGACTTCGAACGGAATGAGGTTTTCCGGCAGTCTTTCCGCGTTTGCATGAAGCCAGGCACGACCCGCCTCCGCGTCGTGAAATACGACCCCGGGCGTGGCTCCGCCGGCGTCACGGTAGGTACCGAGCATGAGGCGCAAGTTCGCCAGCAGATCCGCCACCTTGGGATAGGCGTAGGTGATCGCTCCAGTGGGACACGCCGTGGCGCAGCTACCTCCGCCCTGGCATAGGTAAGGGTCTACTTCGATCAGATCCTTGAGCGAACGGATGGCGTCCGTCGGACACGCTTCCAGGCAGCGGCTGCAGCCTGTGAGCCCACTGTTACCGTGGGCGCAGATACCCGCCTCATAGCTGAAGTATTTAGGCTTCTCGAACTCACCGACGAATTCGGGGATCTCATTCAGCGCCAGCTCGAGCGCATTCGAGTCCCGCCGCGGGGCAAAGTATCCCGCGGGCGGCAGCTCCGCGCGGATGAACGGCGGCTCACACAGGTCCAAAACGATGTCGAAGGGCTTATGCGCTGTGATCAGCGACGGTGCGAGCGGCGTCTTCTCACCTTTGACCGTGACGTCGATGTGGAACGCACCCAGGTAACCGCGCACCTCGGCCACCGACGCCGCGATGGTACGCATCCTTCCCCCCGTAACGGGCAGTTTGCCGTCGCCGCCGCTGCCGGGCGCCTCCCCGGCGGTGATGATCGCGGTGCATTCGAGGCTGCCTGCGAGACGCTCCGCGGCAGGCATTGCGTTTGCCGCATGGCCGATGACGGCGACGCGGCCGGCAGATTCGTAGGCCACCAGAGTGGTGGGCTGGCGCTGGCCGTCTTTGGCATGGCCGAGCGCCACGCGTCGCGCTTTGCCGTTCAGCGTCGCCTCGGGAAGTGCCTCGTGGACGAGCGCGTCGCCGCCGGCGATTTCAGCCTCGCGAGTGTTCACCGATCAGCCGCGGCGGGACTCGTCGTCGGTGGAAGATTGATCCAAGGATTCGCCGGACTTTGAATCATTTTTCACAACAGTATCGATCTCCCGTTCACCGGCTTCGGCTGCGGGCGCCTCGACGTCAACAGGCCTGGCCTCATCTTCCTCGCCTGCCGGCGCCCCCTCCATTGCCGCCCGGGCCTCATCTTCCAGCTTCTGTTTCGCCCGCTCGGCCTGCATCTCCATCTGGTGGCGCATGTCGGAGGTGACGATGTTGCCGAGCGGCGCGAACTGTGTGAAATCCTCGGCGTAATCGTCAAGCCCGTCGGTGACGTTGTATTTCGAACTCAAAAACATCTTGCGCAGCGCAAGCTTGCGCAGCGACTCGCTCACTCCGGGCGACAAAAAGCCGCTGTAGTCGCTGTCCTCGTCCAGAGACTCCAGCGGAGGCATGTCTTCGTCGGTGAGCACGCGTTCGGGCGCGGCCGGCGCGTCGTTTTCCTTGACAGTCGACGCCTCGGCCGCCGCCTCTGCGGAACTGTCATCGATAGGTTCGCGGCGCGCGCGCCGCTTGCGCGACGACCAGCGCCTGAAAAAACTTCCCTCTTCGGCGCTTTCAGTGTCGTCGATTGCGTCCGAGGACTTCGCGTTCTCTCTTCGCATGCTCCGAATCCTCGACCCAGTCCTTGCGCTTTCTCTTGCGCTTGATTTCGGGTTGGTAGTGGGTGACGACAAATCGCTCCACCCAGTGAAGAACCTTGTCTGGCATCGGCACCGAGAAAACCGGGTCGTCCGATTCCATGTGGGCGTTGGCCTCGTCCTGGTTGGCGGTCACGAATACGGGCTTGAGCTCGAGAGTTTCGTCGTCGTGCTCATCCTCGACGAAGCAGACCACAAACAGTCGCGGATTATCGCTCTTGAGGTTGTACCAGTAGCTCTCGCAACCGTCCTTGAACAACTCCACCTTGAGTCCGGACCAAAGGTACTGGTCGCGAGCGTCGTCGTGGTGCACCTGGGTGCGCCGCAGCGAACGGTTGAGGTCCTCGCCGGCGACGACCGCCACCGCCTCCCACTGCGGCTGGGTCCACTGGCCCATGCGGGCCATGCGGCGCTCCATGAGCACCGACACCGGAAATTCAGAGGTATTACCTGAGCGAGTATTCTCGGACATTGCGGCTTTTAGAGGCGGCGTAGGACGGTCACCGGAATTAACATACCACGCGCGGCGCCGAAAATTGCAACGGACCATTTGCTTCGGGAAAGGGTCCCGCACGCTGGTGGCCCGAGTCTTGCTAAGATCCGGCAAGTCGGGCGGCCGACCCCGTCACCCCGTTGTCATCTAATCCGGCCGTCCCGCAAGGACCCGCATGGCCAAAGGCAAACGACCCTATCGCCCAAAAATGACCCAGGCCGGCCTCGCGCCGACCCACGCGGTGGTGGCGGTGGACGAGCACGGGGATAGCCGGGACATGGAGATTGCGGGCGAATTCCCCCTGACCATCAAGGTGGACGACAAGGAAGTGGTTACCCTGATGACGCTCGGCACCTATCCCGAGGCGCTGACGCTGGGGTATTTACGCAATCAGCGCTTCTTCGAAGAGCTGGAGGAGATCGAATCCGTGGCCGTCGATTGGGATCGCGAGCAGGTCTCGGTGACCACCATCCACGGCAAGGGAATCGTCGACTGGGAAGGCAAAATGGCCAAGCGCACCGTTACCACCGGCTGCGGCCAAGGAACGGTGTTCTCCTGCACCATCGACAAGCTCTACGACGTGCGGCTTCCCGACATCATGCTGAAGCAGTCCACTGTTTACGGGCTGCTCAGAAATCTGGCACGGCACAACGACATCTATAAGAAGGCGGGCGCGGTGCACGGCTGCGCGCTGTGCCAAGACTCGGAGATACTCACCTTCGTAGAGGACGTGGGGCGGCACAACGCCGCTGACGCGATTTCCGGCATGATGTGGCTCGACGGGGTAGGCGGCGGCGACAAGCTGTTCTATACCACCGGCCGACTCACCTCCGAAATCGTGATGAAGGCCGCGCACATGGGGATCCCGGCCATCCTGTCGCGCTCCGGTATCACACATATGGGCCTCGAGATTGCCCAGGACCTAGGCGTGATTATGATTGCCCGGGCCAAGGGTAACCACTTCCTGGTCTATAACGGCGTGGAGCAAATCGAGTTCGACGCTAAGCCGAAGTCGAAACCGCCGCCCCGGGCATCGTCCAAGACGGTGAACGTGGCATAACACCCCATGGCCAATAAAAAACCGGACGCGCCCGTGCCGCTTCGCGAAAGGGGCGCTAAGCCCTCTTTACCGCGTTTCTTGAGCGTCCGCCAGGTAGCCGACTATCTGCAGATCAACGAGAAAAAGGTTTATGCGCTTGCCAGCGAAGGCCGCATTCCGGGAACCAAGATCACCGGCAAGTGGTTATTTCCAAGGGAGCTCATTGATCAGTGGCTCACCGAGTCGAGCCACGGCGGCGTGCTCACCGATCGCCTGGTGGTCGCCGGAAGCGACGATCCCCTGTTGAATCGGGTGATCTCGCGTCTCGCCGAAGAAACACAATCCCACGCCCTGGTGAGCTATACGCCCACGGGCACCCGGCTCGGACTTTCCTTGCTCGCCGCAGGGCGCTGCGACGTGGCCGCCATTCACTGGGGTCCGGTGGAAGAAAGTCACTTGAGGCACCCGGCATTGATCAGTCAGTTTGCCGAGCACCAGCAGTGGGTGATGGTGCGCGCGTTCCTGCGGGAGCAGGGCTTGATTGTTTCAACCAAAGTCCCGGAGAAGGATCACAACGTCAAAGCGCTCACCGCGCAGCGCTTTCGCTGGGCGCTGCGGCAGGAAGGCGCGGGCTCCATGCGCTTCCTGGATGAGGCGCTTGCTAAGCACAAGCTCAAGGCGTCCGACGTGAACACCGTAACCACCGCGCGCTCCGAGCGGGAAGCCGCCGCCGCCATCGCCATGGGCGAGGCCGACGTGGCGCCGGGCTGCCACGCCGCCGCCACGGAAGCCGGATTGAGCTTCGTTTCCAGCGGCTGGGAGGCGTTCGATCTGGTCCTCTACCGCGCCATCTTCTTTCGCACCCTGTTCCAGAAAATGCTCGACCGCTTCAAGGACATCGACACCCAGTCCGTGGGCGTGGCTCTGGACGGCTACGAGTTCGAGGATCTGGGAAAGCTGGTCTGGGCGGCACAGTCATAGCGCGACTCGCCCATTGAGCATCCCGTAGATTCAAGGCGTTTAACGAGAGGTCTCAGTCTTCGTGGACGCGATAGAACTCGGCGAAAAAATTCACTTCTTGATTGACCGCTGGTGTGATCGGCGCGAGCTTCGACCGCTTAGACGCTTGCTTAATGGCCAAGCTTCAATAAATGCCCTCACGGACGGCTGGATTGAGATGCGTGACGAGCTGAAAGCCATACGCGCGCAGGATAAAGCGGTTTTGAAGAACGACGAAATGGATATCGTCATAAAGCTCATCCAAAACATTGAGCGAGATATATCGAATCGGTGAGTCTTCGAAAGCCTTAATATGGATGTGTCGGTGTTGCTTAGCTGATCCGTTGAGCTTTCCCTGTTGCTGATGGAATTTGAAGACAAACGCGTGCTGGTCACGGGCTCTTCCCGCGGTATCGGCAGAGCAACCGCCGCCGCCTTTCTCGAGCGCGGCGCGCGTGTCGCTATTAACGGCCGTAGCGGGGAATCTGTCGCCGCGGCGATCTCTCGTATCGGCACAAACGATCAGGTGACCTCGGCTCCCGGCGACGTTAGCACCGCGGCCGGTTGCGAGGCCGTGGTCAACGCGGCGATTGCAGGACTTTGGTGGAATCGACGTCCTCGTCAACGGTGCCGGTGTCGCCTATCTCGCGACCATCGAGGACAGCGTGGAGGAGATCTGGGATCGAACGCTTGACGTCAACTTGAAAGGAACTTTTTTCTGCTCTCGTGCGGCCCTTCCCGTGCTGCGCGCACGAAAAGGCAGCATTGTTAATCTCGCCTCTGACGCCGGCCTGATTGGAGAAAGAGGGCTGGCGGTTTACTGCGCGTCCAAAGGCGGAGTAGTGAACCTGACCCGCGCCATGGCCCTCGATCTCGCGCCGCAGGTACGTGTCAACTGCGTTTGCCCGGGATACGTAGACACCGATATGGTTCGCCGGGATTACATCGACCGGGCGGACGATCCAGCAGCCGCGGAACGGCAGGTGAACGAGTCCGCGCCCATGAAGCGCATGGCGCGGCCTGAAGAAATTGCCAGTGCCATACTTTACCTCGCATCAAGCGACGCGGGTTTCATCACTGGCGCGGCGTTGCAGTATTGACGGCGGTTCCACCGCCGGATACTGAAAACCGGGAAACTCCGGATGAAATCGACTGCGATGATCGGAGCCGGGGCCATCGGCGGATCCGTCGCGGCGGGCTTGGGTGATGCCGGGGAGAGCGTGACGCTGTGCGTGCGCACGCCTTTCGAAAAGCTCGAACGTGAGCTCGACGGCAAGCTCACCGCCTACGACCATCCGGTGCTTTCGGATCCGGCGAAGGCTATCCGGGTCAACTGGCTGATGGTTTGCACCCAGGCGCATCAAACCGCCGGCGCGGCGTTATGGTTTGAAGGTCTCCTTGGATCAACTGTGCGTGTGGCGGTTCTTCAAAACAGCGTCGACCCCGTTCCAAGGTTGCGACCGCTGATCGGTGAGAATCCCATCGTTCCCGCGGTCATCATTCTCCCTGCCATCGCCACGGCGCCCGGGAAGATCCACCAGGGGCGCGCCGGCACAGCCACAATGCCCGATAATGAAACTGGCCGCGAGTATGGGGGCTGTTGTCGAAATCAAAAACGCTAACGGCGGATCTCAGTGACGAGTTTTTGAGCATCGCCTGGTCGAAGCTGCTGCATAATGCCGCGGGCGGCGCGGTCTGCGCGCTGGCGCCGGGGGAGAATGGCGTCATCGGGAAAGCGTGCACGCGCCCCTTCGTCGTCGCACTCATGCAGGAGATCATGGTTGTCGGACGCGCAGAAGGCGCATATTTATGTGACGATCTGCCCGACGCGATCATTGCCCGCCACGCCAATGAGCGGTGCGATCACTGGACCTGCATCGCCGTGGACCGACGGGGGGGCCGTCTCATGGAGCTGGAGACAAGAAACGCCGGTAGTGGAGCGCATCGGATGCCGGTATGGAATTCCCACGCCGCTGAACGACGCGATGACCGCTCTGCTATCGGCCGCCGACCAAGGCCTCGACCGATAGCACTGGCCCATGTGTTGTGTTCTTCTGAAATAGTTATTGATCCGGAGCGACCAGAATCCCCGATGAAACCCGTACCACACGTGCTTCCTGCAGAGGCGCTCGAAGAGATTGTCCTTGACGCCGACATCGAGGACGAGCGGGCTTGGGTCCCGCGCGGCGACAACGTCTGGAGTCTGCCGCTTTTGTTTAACGTCTCCCAGGGAAGTTGGATCAATCTCACCCGGGCGAAAGGCGAAGGCGTCATCAGCCGCCATCGACACCCAGCGGCCGTGACCGCCTTTACCCTGGAGGGTGCCTGGGGTTATCTGGAGCATGAATGGACGGCCAAGGCCGGCACTTTCGTGTTCGAGCCCCCCGGTGAGACCCACACCCTGGTGGTGAGGCCGAATCCGGGACACATGCTGGTGCTTTTCCATAATTTCGGCCCCTTCATTAAGGTGGACGAAGCGGGCGAGACCGTCGGCTACGAGGACGTATTTACACGCCTGGAAGCCACTAGGGCACACTACGACAGCGCCGGCCTCGGCGCGGACTTCGTTTCGCGGCTGGTGCGCTGAAGCGAAATTTCCGGCAACCCGCAGGCGCAAGGAGACGTACCCCCGGCTGTGGACCCTCGGGTTCGCTCCACGAAATCGTTTTTCTCCACCTTTTGGAATACGTCATGCCGCACAGAGCCCAAGCTACGTTTCTCACTGAGTGGTTGTTTGCCGTCGCGCTGCTCGCCTGCCTCGCCTTTGGCCTTGCGATAGTTCCCACCGCGGCAGAATCTGAGAACGCGCCGGTCGTCGCCGCGGCCGCCAGCGCGCAGTTCGCCGTTGAGGAGATCGCCGACGCTTTTCGGGCTGAAACTGGCCGCAAGGTGAGGATTTCGCTCGGTTCCTCGGGGAACCTCGCGCGTCAGATTCGACAGGGCGCGCCATATCAGATTTTCCTCTCCGCCGATGAAGGCTTCGTGCTGGAGCTCGCCCACGACGGATTCACCGAGGACAATGGCGTGCTTTATTCAATCGGCCGCATTGTCCTCTTTGTGCCGCACGGATCGCCGCTGAAACCCGACGGAACTTTCGAAGATTTGCGCGCGGCGCTCAGCGACGGCCGGCTCAAAAAGTTCGCCATCGCCAATCCCGAACACGCGCCCTACGGCGAGCGCGCCCAGGAGGCGCTCCGCAGTGCCGGCCTATGGGACTCCATCCGCGGTCACCTGGTGTACGGCGAGAACGTCGCACAGGCGGCACAGTTCGCAGCTTCTCAAAACGCCCAAGGAGGCGTTATCGCCGAATCGCTGGCCCGGTCTGCAAAAGTCTCCGCGCTCGGATCCTTCGCCCTTATTGCGCAAACCGGGCACCGGCCGCTCCGCCAGCGCATGGTGTTGCTCAAAGGCGCCAGCCCCGTGGCGAGGCAGTTCTTCGACTATCTCGCGCGGCCGCCGGCGCGCGCCGTTTTTGCGAAATACGGTTACTCCCTCCCGGGCGAACTCGACTGACCGGCACGCTTTTTATGGACTGGACCGCACTATTCCTTTCGCTACAGCTGGGCGCGCTGACGGTCCTGTTTCTGCTGCCGCTGGGGGTTATCGCCGGACGGGCGCTGGCCTACCGCGATTTCCTGGGAAAGGGCCTGGCCGAAGCGCTGGTCGCGCTGCCGCTGGTGCTGCCGCCGACGGTGGTCGGTTATTATCTGCTGGTGCTGTTCGGTGCGGCCTCGCCCATCGGCAGAACCTGGCAGGCCCTGTATGGACAACCCTTGGTTTTCAGCTTTGAGGGGCTGCTGCTCGCTTCGCTGTTATTCAATTTGCCGTTTGCAGTCCTGCCGATGCAGCGGGGATTCGAGGCCATTCCCCGCGAGCTCCGCGATGCCGCCGCGTGCTGCGGCATGAGCCCGTGGCGGGTCCTGCGGCGAGTGGAGCTGCCGCTCGCCTGGCCCGGGATTTTGACCGCGTCGGTGCTCACCTTCGCCCACACCCTCGGCGAGTTCGGTGTGGTGCTGATGGTCGGCGGCAACATCCCCGGCGAGACCGAGACCATCGCCATCTCCATCTATGACCGCGTGCAAGCCTTCGATGCCGCCTCGGCGGGGAAAATGTCCGCTCTGCTGCTTTTCTTGTCGGTGGTGACCATTGCGGTCACCTTTGCCTTGTCGCGGCGAATCGGCCGAAAGTCGAGCTGACGTGACCGGGCTCAACGTAGACCTTCGCCAAGATGCGCCGATACCGCTGGATGCAAGATTTGCCTGCGCGCCCGGCGAAGTGCTGGCGCTGGTGGGCCCTTCGGGCGGCGGTAAGTCCACTATCCTGAGAATCATCGCCGGCCTGTATCGACCGCGTGCGGGTCGCGTCAGCGTCGACGATGAAATCTGGCTAGACAGCGCTAAGGGCATCGCGGTAGCACCGCATCGACGGGCGGCCGGCATCGTGTTTCAAAGCTACGCCCTGTTCCCCCATATGAGCGCCATCGGCAACATCAGCGCTGCTTTAGAAAACCTGCCGTCGCTTAAGCGACGTCAACGGGCAGAGGAGCTTTTGCGCCTCGTCAACCTGGGGGGACTCGGGGACAGACGCCCATCGGAGCTTTCCGGCGGCCAGCAGCAGCGGGTTGCGGTGGCAAGGGCGCTAGCGCGCGAGCCAAGAGTGCTGCTGCTCGATGAGCCCTTCTCGGCGGTGGACCGCCGAACCCGCGAGCGTCTTTATCGCGAGCTCGCCATCATGCGCCGCCGGCTTTCCATGCCGGTGGTGCTGGTCACCCACGATCTGACTGAAGCATTGATGCTGGCGGATTCGCTGTGCCTGCTTCACCGCGGGCGCACGCTCCAGCATGGACGCCCCCTCGACGTCATGCAGCGTCCGGCGACCGTCGAGGCGGCGCGGCTTGTGGGTCAACGCAATGTCTTCACCGGTACAGTGGTGAAACAGGATTCCGATTCCGGACACACCATTATCGACTGGAGCGGCCACCGCATCGAAGCCGCTTCGGCGCCTCGATTCCGTACCGGCGACGCCGTCGCCTGGCTGGTGCCGCAGTCAAAAGTCCTGCTCCACCGCCGCGACCGTCCTTCCCGCGGGACCAAGGAAAATCCCGTTTCCGGCGTGATAAGCGAGCACGTGCTTCTCGGCGACATCACCGTCAGCGTACTCGAGGTCGAGGGGCGCGACGATTTGGCAATCACCTTCCAGGTACCGGCGCACGTGGCGGATAGGAATCGGCTGGGCGCCGGGGAACACGCATCGGTATCACTGCTCGCCCAGGCTATTCACCTCATGCCGGTGCCTGATGAACCAGAATCCATAGAACGGCTGTAACCGACAGACTTATGGTAGAAAAGCGCGTTCAGATTCAAGCTTCTCAGCGGATGTTGAGAACATGGCCCTGACACCAAAGCTCTAGCTAAGTGTCCTCACGCTGTGCGCAAAAAACGTCGAGTGCATGGAACGTTTCTATACCCAGGTGCTCGGATTCGTGGCCGCCGAGCGGAGCGGAGCGGAGAAAAGAATCTGATGGCTTTGTTAAACTGCAGCCCCGACGAGCGTCACCCGATCGTGCCCATCCTCGGCGGAGATGGTAGACCCATAGTACCGAATCAGATTGCGTTGCACGTCGCCACCCTGGAAGCACTCAGGGAATTTTCGAAGTCTTGAAACCCCACCACGATGTCAGCATTGAAGTCGTCTCCCACTGCACCAACTGGCCGATTTAGGGAAACTCTGCAAGTGAAAACGCGGTTTCCACTTGCCTCACGAATCCAATGACTTACAGTCATCGGATTCGGCGGCGCATCCCTGCTTAGCTAAGGAAGGTCTGATAATTCAGACCTTCCTTAGATAAAAAACTTAGAGGGCGATTGGGTAGAGGTGTTCGCCGATACCCGGTGGTATCTGGCGCGGCCGGTTGGATACGCAATCGATCTGGACCTTACGGACGAGGAGTTACTTCGACGGACTAAAGTATAGAGTCCGGACACGACCCGAATTCCGAGCTGCCATGTACAGGCGAAGACCTCACCGCGAACGCACGCCCGGCTGAACCAATACCCCACACCGGTGCCTAGCGTCGCAATAAGGTAAAGAAAGGATCGCGATGACGCTGGCAGACCGCGCCCAAGGCTTTTTACACTCGAGAGCTTCTTCGGCAGCTCCTTTTAAAGTTTCACTCCAGAGCGATAGTGTCGTCGATTTCCATCTCGATACCTGCCTTGGGCACCTTGAGCACTACCACGGCCTCTAGCTTTTCGTTGCCCTTGAGCTTTCCTTCTTCGACCGCTTCGCGCACCGCCTTTTCGATCTCGCGCTGAGATGTTATTCCGACCTTTTTGAGAAACTTCCGAATCTGAATGTTGAAAGTGTCTTCGTTCATTTTATTTACCTTTGTGAAGCAACGCTGCTAGCGGGCACGATTCCGGCGCCTTCCAAGTCTACACCCGACGGCTTGCTGAGCACCGGTTTCGTGAGTAGATAAACTTCGAAGACCGCGCCGTCTCGCCGATCCGAGCGCGCTCTGATATCACCGCCGTAGCCTTGAATGAGCCCAATGCTCACGGAAAGTCCGAGTCCCGTTCCACCGGCTCTCTTGGTAGTGAAAAACGGATCGAACACGCGCGGTAAATGCTCCGGCGCTATGCCGGTGCCGTAGTCGCGCACGCTGATGACGACACCGCGATCTTCCCAATTCCTGACTTCTATTTCGATCCTGCCACCTTCGAATGAAGCCTGTGCAGCGTTGACCAGCAGGTTGACCAGCACCTGCTGAAGCTCGCGAGCATCGATACGTGCCTTTAGCGTCTGCTGAAAATTGGTCGTCGCGCTAAGGTGCTTGCTATTGAGTTCGTGCTCCACTAGCAGCAGCGTGTCATCCACAACGCGCCTCAGATCCACGATGGGAACGCCGCCGTGGCGCCTGGACGGGCGAGAGTAACTGAGAAGCTTGTCTACGATGGTCTGGATCCGGTGGATCTGGGTCAATATGAGGTCGAACTCCACCTCGAAGTCGCCGATATCGTGGCCCAATTCCTGGCGCAGGAGCTCCAGATTACCCTGAATCACGGCGAGGGGGTTGTTGATCTCATGAGCAACGCCGGCGGTGAGTTCACCGAGCGCCGCGAGCTTTTCCGCGGCGACGAGCTGCTGGCGGGTCTGCTGCAGAAGCTCGATAGTCTCTTCGAGCCGCATATTTTTGACTTTCAGCTCCCGGGTGCGTTCCTCGACCTTAGTCTCCAGACGTTCGGCTGCAGTCCGCACTTCCTCGTTTCTCAGCTTGAGCAGATCCAGCGTTCGGTCGAACTCTCTCGCCAGCTCGCCGATCTCGTCGCGGGAGGCGACCTCGCCGATACGCTTGTCCTCGTCTCCCGCCTGCAGCGCGTGTACTACCGAGACGATTGATTCGATGGGTTTGAAGATGGATTTTGCCCAGCGCATGGCGAGCACAGCGGCAAACAGAATGCCGATGAACACCAACAGAAGCGATATGCCCAGCGTGCGCAGATATGCGTTCCGAAACGGCGCCTCGAGAAAGCCCGTATACAGCATGCCCACGCGCCGACCAAACACGTCGATCAGCGGCCGATACGCGGATATATACCAGTCATTGACTACGAATGAACGATCCACCCAGGTGCGCCCGTCCACCAGCACCGCGTCTCGTACCTTGGAAGATACCCGCGTGCCCAGCGCGCGGCTGCCGTCATCCAGAGGCACGTTGGTGCTCACGCTCACGTCGTCCAAGAACAGCGCCACCGTTCCAATACTGCCGCTGGGAAGGCTCTCCGCAGCGAAAACGAGGTCGCGGATCTCGTCCACCAGATCGAAATTCTTGTTCAGCACGACGCCACCATCGATCATTCCGACGATGGTGCCATTGAAGTCACGGATGGGAGCAATTGCGCGCACGACGAAGGCGCGGTCTTCGACTTCGCGGCTCGTCGGACCCGCGCGTGGCGTGTCCACCAAGGGGATCACCAAATCCTGAGCCAGCTCGGTGCTCACAGTAGTAAGGTCCATGGGAGCGTATATCTCGATGCCGACGCTGGCGCTCCCGAAGTTGGTCACTTCCTGCTGCAGTGGAGAGCGCTTACTGGCGCCGGGCCGAACTGAATCCGGGCCGTAGATCCAGCGCCCGTGCAGGTCGGTAACGAAGAGAAAACTGAAGCCGGTAGTATCGCGTATGGCTGAAAGCTGATCTTTGATCCGCTCGCCGTCACCGATTGCGTAAGCGGTCAGAAACTCATAGGAACTCGCCAGCTGCTGCAGCTGGCGCAGGTAATCCCGCTGCAAGCGCGAGAAGTGATCGTGTCCGACCACCAGATCGGCATTGATGCGGTTAAGAAGCTGATCGTGACTGAATATTCCGCTCCAGAAGATTGCGAAGCCGACCGTCGCCGGAGCAATGAGCAGAATCGGCAGCAGCACGAGTACAAGCAGCTTGTGCCGCAGGCTTCGAGATATACGTGCTCTGAGCTGTCGCATCTGCGTCGCGGCTACGCTGGCTTTAGCTCTCCTGTTTCCACCGTTTGAGCTTTCGTTCCAGCGTCTTTCGGGAAACACCGAGACTCTTCGCCGCCTTGGACTTATTGCCGTTCATACTCTCCAGCACCCGCAGCATGTGGTGCATCTCCACTTTGGCCATGCTCCAGTCCAGGGGCAAAGTCACGCCGGAAGAAGATGCTCCACCTTCGTTCGTTTCGCCACCCGCGGTGAACAAGTCCCCGGGCAGCTTACCGAGCAACAGAGACCGCTCGATGACGTTACGAAGCTCGCGCACGTTGCCCGGCCAGTCGTAGTCCCTTAGCTTCATGATGTCCTCGTGGGCCAAGGGAACCGGTGGCACGCGGAGCTCATCGGAAAGCTGCAGAGAAAAATGCCGGACCAGCTCGGCGATATCCTCTGTGCGTTCCCGCAGCGGCGGCACGGTAATCGCCAGCACGTTGAGGCGGAAGAACAGATCCTCGCGAAAACGGCTGGCACCCATTTCCACCGAAAGCTGACGGTTGGTGGCGGCAATTACGCGCACGTTAATCGGCAACTCGCGGTCGGCGCCCACAGGGCGAACGCTCTTGGTCTCCAAGGCGCGCAGGAGCTTCGCTTGCATTCCCAAGGACATCTCGGAGATTTCGTCGAGAAAAAGCGTACCGCCATGGGCAAAGCTGAAAAGCCCCTCACGGTTGCTGTGGGCGCTGGTGAACGCCCCACGCACATGTCCAAAGAGCTCACTTTCCAGCAGGTCCCGGGAGATGGATCCACAGTTCACTGGCACAAAGGGTCCCTGGCGACCGCTGAGATCGTGAATGGCCCGGGCCACCAGTTCCTTACCGGTACCGGTTTCACCCTCAATAAGCACCGTGGCATTGGTCGGCGCGACCCGCTGAATGACGTCGACCACCTCGCGTATGGCATGGGTGCCACCAACGATGCCGCCCAGCGCGGTCTTGGGCACCTGGCGTCTGAGAAGAAAATTTTCGCGGGCGATTCGACGGCGCTCGAGACAGCTGTTTACGGCGCTGATGATCTGCTCGAGGCGAAACGGTTTTAGCAGAAAATCCGCGGCTCCGGCGCGCAGCGCCTCGATGGCGGTCTCCAGATCCGCGTAGGCGGTCATTACGATGACGTCACTGCGCACGTCCTGGGCGCGCAGCTCGTTGAGCCACTCGGCTCCGGATCGCCCCGGAAGGCGAATATCCAGAATCATCAGGTCGAAGTGGTATCGCCGTCTCAGGGCTTCGGCGGTCTCCGCGCTGTCGGCAGTCTCCACCAGGGCGCAGTGGGGTTTGAGCGCCTTGGACAGAAAATTGCGCATCCCTGGCTCATCGTCGACCACCAGCACCGCGGCGTTGCGGGCGTAAGCATCCAGACGGTTGCTGTCTTCACTCACGGCGCGCAGGTCGTCGGCTATCACGCTCATTGCTGACTCCCGGAATGGTTCGCTCCAGTGCGGCCAGAGTCGCGTCTTGCGATGAATGTCCTTCTGAGTGAAAATCCGGCCTTCATAAGGAAAATAACTTACAACAATTCGAGGGCTTCAGATGTTACAGCATCGAAGTGGGTCAAAATTAACCACTCGGCTTATGAAATTCTGTCGCAGTTGGGCCATATTAGGCAACCTTGCGCCCATCCACCATGGCTTTGGGAGCCGAGCAGGATCGACCCGCGTGACTGCTTTGCGCTTGGGGGTTGTTTTCTTCGCCTTGACCCTCACTGGCGGGGCTCACGCCGTGGAGCAAAAAATCATCCGCCTCGCAACCACGACCAGCACCGAAAACTCCGGCTTGCTCGACTACCTGCTGCCCGAGTTCAAGCGCAAAAGCGGATACTCCGTACACGTCATCGCCGTCGGCACCGGCAAGGCGCTTCGCATGGGGCGCGACGGCGACGTGGACCTGGTCCTGGTGCACGCGCGGACGGCGGAGGAACAGTTCATCAACCAAGGACACGGCATCGATCGTCGCGATGTCATGTACAACGATTTCGTCATCGTGGGGCCGCCAGCGGATCCCGTTGCGGTTCGCCAATCCCGCACCGCATCGGAGGCGCTTCAACGCGTCGCCGGCGGCGGGCACCTGTTTGTCTCCCGCGGCGATGATTCGGGCACGCATAAGAAAGAACGCCAGTTGTGGCGGGCTGCGGATATCGCTCCCGCCGGAAGCTGGTACCGCGAGGCAGGCCAAGGCATGGGCAAGGTGCTCCAGATCAGCGGCGAGCTGGACGCCTACACGCTCACCGACCGGGGCACCTGGCTGGCGATGAAAAACAAGCTGCCGCTGGAGCTGTTGTTCGAGGGCGATGAGTCGCTTCACAACCCCTACGGCATTATCGCGGTCAACCCGAATCGCCATGCCCATGTGCAAAGCGTCGGTGCCAAGGCGATCGTTGATTGGATCACCTCAGCTGAAGGGCAACGCCTGATTGACGACTATCGCGTCAATGGGCAACGCCTATTCATCCCCAACGCCGTGACCAACAGGGCCGACAGCGCGACGGTCAAATGAACGACATCTCCTCGGCATCTCTGCGCGCATTCGAGCTGCTGATCTCGGGGGATGCGCAGCTTTGGACGATCATCGGCGTTTCCTTTAGCGTTTCGCTACGCGCCATACTGATTGCCGTACCCATCGGACTGCCCGTCGCCCTGCTGCTCGCCTTCGGCCGCTTTCCCGGAAGGCGCATGCTCGTGACTACTTTCAACTCGCTGATGGCGGTACCTGCCGTGGTCGTGGGTCTCACCGTTTACCTGATGCTGTCTCGCGCGGGGCCGTTCGGCGATCTCAAGCTGCTTTTCACGCAAACGGCGATGGTCATCGGCCAGGCGGTGCTAGCGCTACCGCTGCTCATTGCCATGGCGCACGCAGCGCTGCAGTCCGCCGATCTGCGCGCCTGGGAAACCGCGCTAACGCTGGGCGCTGCGAGTCCCCGCGCGCTGCTGACCGTTATGCACGAGGTACGATTCGCGCTCATGGCGGCCGTAATCGCGGCCTTCGGCCGAGTGATTGCGGAGGTGGGCGTGTCTCTGATGGTGGGTGGCAACATCCTCAATTACACCAGGAACATTCCCACGGCCATCGCGCTAGAAACCAGCAAGGGTGAATTTGCACAAGGGATCGCGCTCGGGGCGGTGTTGTTGTTCCTGGCTTTGGTGCTCAATTTCTTTCTCAATCTCTTCCAGGGTCGCGGGGAACTGGCGTGACTGAAACCGTGCTCGAGCTGATCGGCACTCGCATGTCCTTCAGTGGAAAGCAGCTGTTCGACGTCCAGCGGCTGACGTTCAGGTCCGAGACCTGCCTGGTTCTGACCGGCGCCAACGGATCTGGCAAGACCACGCTTCTGAAGATCGCCGCCGGCCTGCTGGCTCCGGACCGCGGCACGATCAGCTTCGATGGTCGGGATTTTTCCTGGCAGCGGGCATACCGAAGCCTGCGCAGGCGGGTCGTATACCTGCATCAGTTCCCTTACATGTTCGACGCCAGCGTTTTCGACAACGTAGCCTACGGGCTTCGCCGCAAAGGCGTGCCGGCGCCCGAAGCGCGGGCGCAAGTGCGGCAGGCGCTGGAGTGGGCGGGACTTTCCGGGCATACATCCCAGAACGCAAGGAGCCTCTCCGGCGGAGAAAAGCAGCGCGTCGCGTTGGCGCGGGCGCGGGTTCTGTCGCCTCATTTGCTGCTACTCGACGAGCCGATAGCAAACATGGACGAGGAAGGCCGCGAGCGCACGCTTTTTTTCATTCGGCAGATGGTTTCCGACGGTTTCACGGTCGCGCTTGCCACCCATGAGCGACAGCTGGTTCAGCAGGTGGCTCAACTGCATCTCCGTTTGGAAGGCGGTCGCCTAATAGAAAAAGCCGTTCCGGCGCGCACTCGGCTCAAACAAACCCGGGTGAAGAAGGCGCGCAGCGCGTGAGCATCGCCGTGGTATATCCAAGAAAAGATATCACCGGCGTGGTGCTTGCGGGCGGACGCGCGCGGCGTATGGGCGGAGAGGACAAAGGCCTGGTGGAGATCGACGGCAAGCCGATGGCGGTTTACATAGTCGAGGCGCTCAAACCTCAGACGGCGGCCGTGGTCATCAACGCCAATCGAAACATCGAACGATACCGGGAACTCTGCCGCTGTCAGGTGGTACCGGACAGCCTGGGGAACTTTGCCGGCCCTCTTGCCGGAATAGCGTCGGCGATGGAAGTGGCGCAAACGTCCCTTGTTCTAACCGCACCGTGCGACTCGCCGCTTTTGTCGCGCCAGCTCGGTGCCCGTCTTTTCGAAGCGCTGCAGCGGGAAGACGCAGAGCTCGCGGTGGCCCACGACGGAGAGCGCATGCAACCAGTGTTTGCGCTTTTGCGCCGGGATCTGTTAGACAGCATGATTGCGTATCTGAAGTCTGGAGAGAGCAAGATCGACACTTGGTACGCGATGCACCACACGGCAGTGGGCGATTTCTCTAAGGAATCTTCCATGTTTCTCAATGTCAACACGCCTCAAGAGCGATCGCAGCTCGAAGCCCGTTTGACTGAGGCTCGGGAATCATGATCCAGAACGCCCACTTGCCCATCGTCGGCTTCGCCGCCTACAGCGGAACCGGAAAGACCACGCTTCTGAGAAAGCTGCTTCCGATCTTGAAGGCTCGAGGCGTTCGCGTGGGTATGGTCAAGCACGCCCACCATACCTTTGACGTGGATAAGCCCGGCAAGGACAGCTACGAGCTCAGAAAGGCTGGCGCCGCGCAAATGCTCATCGCTTCGAGGTCGCGCTGGGCACTGATGGTGGAGAGATCGAAAGAAAAAGAGCCGCAGCTGGACGAGGTGCTGCTGGAGCTCGATCAGGCGGCGCTGGACCTGATCCTTGTGGAGGGATTCAAAGACGAGCATTTTCCGAAGATTGAGCTTCGACGCGCGGGGCTCAAAGGAAAGCCGTTTTATCCTCAAGACGAAAATATCGTTGCCGTCGCCACCGACGATGCGTCCAATCTGGATCCCGGTCTGCCGATCATGGACCTCAATCGCCCCGAGGAGATCGCGGACTTCATCATCGACAAAGTGTTGGACGGCGGTCGGCGGGCGGCATCCTGCTGAGGAAACGTCGTCTTGACCACTCCGGAATCCAAAGCCGCCCTCGATTTCTGCTACCAGGGCGATCCGGACCTGCTTCAGGTCGCGGAGGCAAAGCGTCGCATCGCGGCGCACATGCCCGGCATCAGCGACACCGAATCGATTCCGCTCATTGACGCCCTGGGACGAATCGTCGCCGAGGACGTCATCTCCCCGGTCGACGTTCCGGGCCACACGAACTCCGCCATGGACGGATATGCTGTGCGCGGCGCGGATCTTCCGCGATCCGGTCAACGGCGTCTCGAGGTCGTCGGTGCCGTGCTCGCCGGCAGTCCCTTCGAGGGCGTGCTCGGCAAGAATACCGCGGTACGTATCATGACCGGGGCGGCGTTGCCCCAGGGCGCCGACACCGTGGTCATGCTGGAGCAGGCCGACTCGGATGGCGACAGCGTAGTCATCGGCGCGGATCATCGCCCAGGCCAGAACGTGCGTCAGGTCGGGGAGGATTTGCGCCGCGGCGACACCGCGGTGAGAACGGGCATCCGCATCATGCCGGCCGAACTGGGCGTGCTGGCCTCCTTCGGCCAAGACCGGGTCACGGTGTTCAGGCGCCCGCGGGTAGCGTGTTTCTCCACCGGCGATGAGCTGCGCTCTCCCGGGAATCCGCGGGAATTCGGCGCCGTGTTCGACAGCAACCGCTACACCGTTTTCGGCATGCTCACGCGCATCGGAGTGGAGGTTATCGACATGGGCGTCGTTCCCGACAATCGCGAAGCGCTACACCGGGCTCTGGAAGAAGCCGCGGGACATGCCGACGCCATCATCACCTCCGGCGGCGTCTCCTCCGGCGACGCGGACTACGTCAGGGAAGCGCTCGGAAAACTCGGGCGTGTCGGTTTCTGGAAAATCGCTATCCGTCCCGGCCGGCCGCTGGCCTTCGGGCTCATCGGCAGCGCCGCGTTCTTCGGTCTGCCGGGAAACCCAGTGGCAGTAATGGTGACCTTCTACCAGTTCGTCAGGCCCGCCCTTTGCCAGATGATGGGCGAACGCGATCCGAGACCTACGCCGGAACTCAACGCGACCTGCGTATCCAGGCTGCGGAAGAAAAAAGGCCGGGTGGAGTACTATCGCGCGGTGCTGGAGCGCGGCGAGAAAGGCGATCTGGTGGTACGAAGTACCGGAAAGACAGGATCAGGTCTGCTCCACACCATGAGTGAGGCCAATTGCTTCATCGTCCTGGACCATGAGTCCGAATCCGTGGAGCCAGGATCCGAGGTAAAAGTGCAGCCTTTTTTCGGACTGGTATGAAACTTCTTAACTGCTTGGATTGAAGAATCGCGCCCGCGCCCGCTCCTGAAGCGGACTGCCATTAACCTTAGCCTTAGCCATCAGCCATCATGTCCGAACGAGAATTCATTCCGCTCAACATCGCCGTACTCACCATCTCCGACTCGCGCACGGAGAAAGACGACAAGTCCGGCGCGCTGTTGGTGGAAAGGGCGCAGTCCGCGGGACACCGGGTGGCAGAAAGATCCATAGTCCGGGACGATGTCTACGCCATACGCGCAAAGATCGCCCAGTGGATCGCCGACGACAAAGTGCAGGTGGTGATCAGCACAGGCGGCACCGGGGTCACCGGCCGCGACGGCACGCCCGAAGCGGTGCGGCCACTGCTTGACAAGGAGATCCCGGGGTTCGGGGAGGTTTTCAGAATGGTCTCCTACGAGCAGATCAAGACTTCGACGCTGCAGTCCCGCGCAATTGCAGGGGTCTCAAACGCCACCTATATCTTCTGTCTCCCCGGCTCCTCCGGCGCCTGTCGGGACGCATGGGACAAGGTTATTTCCGCTCAGCTCGACTACCGAACTCCTCCCTGCAACCTGGTTGAGCTCATGCCGCGTCTGTTGGAAAAATAGCCTTCAAGCTCCATCTTAGAAATCGCGAACTTTTTCATCCGGGGGTTTAGAACCCCCGCCGCTGAATTCGGGCCGAGACCAGTAGCCGGGCGGACCCCGCCCGGAAAACTGCCTTTCTCTGTCACAAATAAGGAAAACTCGATGATGACGAGATTTGTTTCGACTGCCCTGCTTTCAACCATATTTGCCGCCTCATTCTTCGCCGCCGGGGCCACAGTCGCGGCGGAGTACAAATTGACCCGGCGCACTCCTTTGTCGAGTTTCGGGCCAACCATCTCGGCTACAGCTGGCTTTACGGTCGCTTCACCGTCATTTCCGGCGAGTTTAGGCACGACCCGAATGATCCATCGGCCAACAGCATCAGCGTGGAAGTCGACACCACCAGCGTTGGTACCCGGCACGCCGAGCGCGACAAGCACCTGCGAAGCGACGATTTCCTGGCAGTGAAAAATTTCCCAAGGCTACCTTCAAAAGCACCCGATACGAGGGCAGCGCGGACTCCGGAAAGCTCCACGGCGAACTGAGCGTCCACGACGTTACCCGGCCAGTGGTGTTCGAGATCACCAAGATGGGTGAGGGCCCGGATCCCTGGGGCGGCTACCGCGCCGGATTCTCGGGAAAGTACACGCTCACGCGGAAGGACTTCGGCATCGACTACGACCTCGGTCCCAGCAGCACCACTGTCGAGCTGACCCTGGGGATCGAGGGGATTCGAAAGAAGTAAGGCCCCTGTCAGAGCATAAGCTTGAGCGTGCCGTCCCGGTCAATGAACTGGTGCTTGAGCGCGGCCAGCGCGTGCACCACCACCAGCACGCCGATGCCGGAGGCCAGCAAGAAGTGCAGCTCGATGGCGAGGTCTCGCAGGCCCTCGCGCACGGGCGACACCGCTGGTACCTGGAACAGCCCGAAAACCGATATCCCGTCACCGGCTGAGGTCGAAACGACGTAGCCGGTGGCGGGAATCAACAGCATAAGCAAGTAAATCAGGTGGTGGACGACCGTTGCGGCGGTGCGCTCCCAGGGTCCGATACTTTCCGCATAATCAGGTTTAATGTCGTAGACCAGCCACGCGATTTTAGCCGCGGCAACGGCCAGCGCCGCCATGCGCAGAGATTTGTGCAGCTCGAGCGACCGGTTGTACCAGCGATCGTAATAGCTCAAGTCCACCATCCACCAGCCGAGTCAAATGAGCACGACGATAATCAGCGCGACACCCCAGTGCAGAACCCGGGCTACGACACCGTAGCGCGCGTTGGTGCTGCGAAGCATGCGACTGATCCTCTGATTCAAGCCGTGGAGATTGACTTAATGAAACTCTGAATAAGCAAGTGAAAACGCGGTTTCCACTTGCCTCACGAATCCAATGACTTACAGCCATCGGATTCGGCGGCGCATCCCTGCTTAGCTAAGGAAGGTCTGATAATTCAGACCTTCCTTAATGGTCAAAGCGGCCGTGGCCGAGAAAATGAATCGTCTGCCGGATGACTTCCTTGCTGTTCATGATGAAAGAGTGAGAATGCGGTAATACGATGAAGTCCGCCATCCCGCTCACCCTGGCGCGATCCACCGAAACTTTGCCGTCGTCGGGGCCGGGTATGAGCCAGGAATACAGCGGATTGAAGGTGGCGTCCCCTGTGATAACGCCGAGTTCAAAGTTCACGCGACCAAGGTTTAACGGCACGCTATCCGGATCGGTACCGAGCTGCTGGCCCGCCGGTCCGGTGATCCATTGAAAGACCGTAATATCCTTGAGTTCGTCCACCAGCTCCGAGCCTTGGCTGGGCGGGCTCAGCATGACCGCACGCCCGATGTGTTCTGCGCCCTTCTCATTGGCGTAGGCGCGCAAGAGGATTCCGCCCAGCGAATGGGTGACGAAATTCAGCTTCGAATCACCTCGAATGCAGCAGCGCTCGATGTCCTCGCTGACGATTTCCAGCAGTTGCTCGAACGACTGGTCGGTGGAGGGATAGTCTATGTTCTCCACCTTGTAACCTTCCGCGGCGAGTGCCTTCGCTATGTCGTTCATCGATCGATATGTACGCCCAAGGCCGTGGAGAAGAACGACGGTGCGCTCGACACCGGATGAGCTCGAGTTTTCAGCCAGCCCGACGAGGGATACTAGGCAGAACAGAAGCGCAAGCAGGTAGTGCAAAGGCGCACAGGTGATTCGTGACGCGTGACGCGTGACGCGATTTCCTGGTGACGACTTTAACGGCGACCTTCGCATTACGCGTCACGCATTACGCATCACGACTGCAGTTCGGACAGATTCCGATACAGCTCCAGCGCTTCCGGATTCGCCAGCGCTTCCTTGTTCTTGACTTCTCGCCCGTGAACGATGTCGCGCACCGCCAGCTCGGTGATCTTGTTACTCTTGGTGCGTGGAATGTCGTCGACCTGGACGATGCGCGCCGGCACATGGCGCGGCGTAGTGTTAGCGCGAATGTGATCACGGATTTTTTTGTGCAGGACATCGTCCAGCGTCACGCCGTCGCGCAGCACTACGAACAGCACCACGCGCACGTCACCCTCCCAATCCTGCCCAATCACCAGCGATTCGAGCACTTCTCCGAGCTGCTCCACCTGGCGGTAAATCTCCGCGGTGCCTATGCGCACGCCGCCGGGGTTGAGCACCGCGTCGGAACGTCCGTAGACCACGAGACCACCGCGCTTGGTGACGCGCACGTAGTCACCGTGACACCAGACGTTGGGATACTTTTCAAAATACGCCGACCGGTAGCGGCTGCCGTCGCTGTCGTTCCAGAAGCCCACCGGCATGGAGGGAAACGGCGCCGTGCATACCAGCTCACCCTGCTGCTCGATGACCGGCTGGCCGTCATCATCGTAGGCCTCCACTTTCATCCCCAACCCGAGACACTGGATCTCGCCGCGATAAACGGGAAGCGTCGCGTTGCCCAGCGCAAAGCAGGAGATGATATCCGTACCGCCGGTGATGGACGATAGGCACAAGTCTTTCTTGATGCTCTGATATACGAAATCGAAACTCTCAGGCACCAACGGCGAGCCGGTGGAGAGTAGGCTTTTCAGGGCCCCGAGCTTGTGGCTCTTCCTAGGCTCGAGGCCCGCTTTCTTTACCGAGTCGATGAATTTGGCTCCGGTTCCGAAGATGTCGAGGTCGATTTCGTCGGCAATATCGAACAGCCGGTTGCCGTCAGGGTAAAACGGGGAGCCGTCATAGAGCACCAGCGTTGCGCCGCTGGCAAGCCCGGAGACCAGCCAGTTCCACATCATCCAGCCGCAGGTGGTGAAATAGGTCAGACGATCTCCGGGCTTGAGATCCACATGTAGCTGATGCTCTTTGAGATGCTGGACCAACGTCCCGCCGGCGCCGTGGACGATGCACTTGGGAGCTCCCGTGGTGCCAGAGGAAAACATGATGTAAAGAGGGTGATCGAAGGGCAGATGCTTGAAACCGATTTCGTCTGCGGCGTAATCCGCGACAAAATCAGGCAGACTGATTGCGTTTTCGAGCTTGCCGATGTTTGCGGACTGGCCTGAAAAGGACGCAACCACCACCCGCTCGATGCTGGGGATCTGCGCAAGTATGCGCGGGATGCGGCCGAGGGAGTCGAAAAACTTTCCGTTATAGAAGTAGCCATCGGCGCAGAAAAGAACCTTCGGCTCGATTTGGCCGAAGCGATCGCTCACGCCGCGCACTCCGAAATCCGGAGAACAGGACGAGAACGTCGCTCCGATGCTGGTGGCAGCAAGCATGGCGATGATGGCCTCCGGCATGTTCGGCAGGTAAGCGGCCACCCGGTCCCCGGGACTGACGCCAGCATCACGCAGTGCTTGCGATAGGCGCGAGACGCTGTCATACAACTGGGAAAAGCTCAGGCTGCGCTTGACCTCGTTCTCGCCGAAAAAAAACAGCGCCATCTCTTCGTCGCGCCGGCGCAGCAGGTTCTCGGCAAAATTGAGCCGGGCCTCGGGAAACCAGCGCGCCCCGGGCATGAGGTCGCCGTTCTCGACAACGCTGTGGCCTTTTTGGCGCGCCACAACCCCGGCGAAGTCCCAGACCGCATCCCAGAACTCGTCGCGATGTGCCACCGACCAGCGATGCAGCGCGGCGTAGTCCGATCCATCGGCGCCGTGCTGGTCGACGACGTAATCGGTAAAACGTTTCAGATTGGAATTAGCGACGCGTTCCGCGGAGGGGCGCCATAGTGGCTCCGACATGCAGGCTCCTTATAACCAGCTTTATTGCATCTGCTTCAGGCGGCTCGCTTTCTATCTGGCCAAGAGTGGACCTGACGGATTTCCTAAAGTCGAAGGATACTGATTTCCAGCCGCTGGCCTGCCCACGTATCCACCGGGACAGAAATCATACCTTGGTGCGTTGCCGACATGCTCATGTTTCCACCTCCACAGCGGGCAACCTGCGCTTGCTGCCGTCCGGATTCAGGGCGACGAAAGTAAAGATGCCCTCCGTCACCTTGAGGCTTTTTATCTCCGCGCCCTCCCGATAGCGCCGAACCCAGGTCTCTACATCCACGGAGATGGAGGTGTTACCCACCCGCACCACGCGGCAGTAGCAGCTCACCTGGTCGCCAACGTAGACGGGTCGATGGAAGCTCATGGCCTCCAGACCCACTGTCGCCACCCGGCCGTGAGCACGCTGGATGGCATAGCTCCCCGCCGCCAGGTCCATCTGCGCCAGCAGCCAACCGCCGAAGATATCGCCGTAGGCGTTGGTGTCCGCAGGCATCGCAATGGTGCGAAGCTCGGCAACCCG
>CAMYJH010000010.1:0-92261 GCA_947258715.1 uncultured Gammaproteobacteria bacterium | reverse complement strand
TGTTTCCGTAGGCTCTTGAGCTTAAACCACCACAACGCTGCGTTCATCCGGCCGCGATGGCCGGCCGCAAGCTGAGTCCGAGGAGCATTCCGTGATGGCCGACCAACCGCGCTCGAGCAGTCCCTACGAAACGGACCTCGACAAGAATTCGGCGAATTACATTCCGCTCTCTCCCCTGAGTCTTATTCGGCGGGCCGCGGCGGTTTACCCGCAGCACCCGGCGCTGGTCTACGACGGACGCACCCAAAGCTGGTCCCAGACCTTCGCCCGCTGCCGGCGGCTTGCCTCGGCGCTCGCCGACCGCGGCGTCCGCGCCGGCGATACGGTCGCGGTAATGGCGCCGAACATACCGGCCATCTACGAGGCGAGCTTTGCCGTCCCCATGCTTGGCGCCGTTCTAAACACGCTCAATGTCCGCCTGGACGCCACCACTATCGCCTATAGCCTGGAGCACGGCGAAGCGAAGGTGCTGATCACCGATACCGAATTGTCCCCGGTCATCGCTGAAGCAGTTTCGAGCCTCAAGAATCCGCCGCTGATTATCGATGTCCACGATACCTCGGGGCCCGGCGGCGAGCGCTTGGGCGAGTCGGAGTACGAGGACTTCTTGCTTGAGGGCGATTCGGCTTTCCACTGGCGCCTGCCGGATGACGAATGGCAGGCCATCTCGCTCAACTACACCTCGGGAACCACGGGTAAGCCGAAGGGAGTCGTCTATCACCATCGCGGCGCTTACCTCAATGCCATCAGCAACATTTTAGGATGGAACATGGGCAGCCACCCAGTGTATCTGTGGACCTTGCCCATGTTTCACTGCAACGGCTGGTGTTTTCCCTGGACCCTAGCGTGCGCGGCGGGCACCAGCGTTTGCATGCGCAAAGTGGAAGCGAAGGCCATATTCGACGCTATCGCCGATGAGGGAGTAACTCACTTCTGCGGCGCCCCGATCGTGCTCAGCATCGTCTTGAACGCGAAGCCCGAGGAGCGGCGCGAGCTCAGCCACACGGTGGAAGTGATGACCGCAGCTGCGCCCCCTCCGGCGGCCGTGCTCAAGGGGATGGAGGCAGCGGGCTTTCACATGACCCACGTGTACGGACTCACCGAAACCTACGGTCCAGCCGTGATCTGCGCCTGGAAAAAGGAGTGGGATCAATTGCCGGTGGACGAACGGGCATCGATGAGGGCGCGTCAGGGAGTGACTTATCATGCGCTGGAGGACCTCGAGGTGATGGATCCGGAAACCATGGCGCCCGTTCCCCGCGACGGAAAAACCATGGGCGAGGTCATGTTCCGTGGCAACATCGTGATGAAAGGCTATCTCAAGAACCCGGAGGCAACGCAGCAATCCTTCGCCGGCGGCTGGTTCCATTCCGGCGACCTGGGTGTGATGCACCCGGACGGCTATATTCAGCTAAAAGATCGCTCCAAGGACATCATCATCTCGGGTGGGGAAAACATTTCGTCCATCGAAGTGGAAGATACCCTTTACCGTCATCCGGCGGTGCTGGAGGCCGCGGTGGTGGCTCGCCCGGACGAAAAATGGGGCGAAACCCCGTGCGCATTCGTGACACTCAAGGACGGCGCCGAAGATGTCACCGAGTCCGACATCATCGGCTTTTGCCGCGAGAACATGGCGCGATTCAAGGCCCCGAAGACCGTGGTCTTCGGACCGCTTCCGAAAACCTCCACCGGAAAGATTCAGAAGTTCAAGCTGAGAGAGCAGGCGAAAAAGCTGTGACCGAGGTGATGAGATCCCGTGACCACGTTTGACGACGCCCGCGGACTCCCGGTAACCGCCGCCAGCGCTGACGCCGTCCGCCACTACGACGAGGTAATGGATGCCTACCTGCATTTTGCAAAGGATACGGGAGTCCACCTCAAGCAGGCGCTCGGCGCCGATCCTGAGTTCGCCCTCGCTCACTGCACCAAAGGATATTTTTTTCAGCTCTTCTGCAACCGCGGGCTCGATGCTAAGGCGCGCAAGTGTCTGGATACGGCCCGCGCCCTGGCCGAGAACAATGAACTGACGCAGCGGGAGACGCTTCATCTTCACGCGCTCGCCTGCTGGGTGGCGGGCGATCTGGCCGGGGCCGCGGCGTGCTGGGGCAGCATCCTGATCTCGCATCCGCGGGACATTCTCGCCCTCAAGCTGGCTAGCTATACGCACTTCTATCTGGGTGAAAGCGCACGGCTTCGGGATTGCGTAGCGCAGGTGCGCTACGCCTGGGACGAGAGCGTGCCCGGCTATCACGCCGTGCTGGGAATGCACGCCTTCGGCCTGGAAGAAACCGGCGATTACGCAGCGGCGGAACGAGAGGGCCGTCGCGCGGTGCAGCTGGACCAGGAGGATCTGTGGGCAGTGCACGCGGTGACCCACGTGCTGGAGATGCAGGACAGAAGGCGTGAAGGAGCGGCCTGGCTCGAGACCAGCGCCGAACACTGGGGGCGCGGCAACAATTTCGTTTATCACTTGTGGTGGCATCTGGCGCTCTTTTACATCGAGCTGGAAGATTTTGACCGGGTGCTGACGCTATACGACGAACAGGTTCGCGCGGACACAAAATCCGACGAGTACCTGGACATCTGCAACGCCGCTTCACTACTCTGGCGGCTGGAAGAGCGCGGAATCAATGTCGGAAACCGCTGGACGGAGCTCTCAGAAAAGTCGGCTGCGCGCATTGGCGATCACCTGATGGTTTTTCCCGACGTGCATTTCGCCCTCTCCCTGGCTGGCGCGGGCAACGACGTCGCGCTGGCGGAGATGCTGCGCTCCGTTCGCAACAGCGCCGGAAACCCGGGAGTGACCGAGTCCCAGATCGCCGCGGAGGTCGGCGTGCCGCTGTGCGAGGCCCTTGCCGCCTGGTACGAATCCCTCTACGAGCTGGTGGTGGACCGGCTGATGCCGGTGCGTTATCAAATTCGACAGATTGGCGGCAGTCACGCCCAGCGCGACATGTTCTGGCAGATGCTGATTGCCGCGTGTCTGCGCTGTGGTCGTGCGCAGGAGGCGCTTGCGTTGCTATCTGAACGCACCGCGCTCAAACCCCGAAACGTATGGAGCTGGCGGCGCTACGCCGATGCGCTGGAGGCCGCGGGCGAAACCGAGGCTGCTGCGGAAGCGCGGAACAACGCGGAGACGTTGTTGGCGGCGTAACGGTGACGCGTTTTGCGTGACGCATAATGCGAACAAGTAATTCATGACTAGTGGCCCGTGAGAAGAGGGCCCGCGTGACGCTTCGTATCAGAGACCAAGCACTAATCAAGCATCACTAATCCTTACTTACTTCCGATATTCGACATCCGTGTTCCCTACATACTACATACCGCTCTTTCTCTTTTTGTTAGCCGCCACGAATGCCCGGGTGTGAAATTCGGCCTGCTCTGGCGCGTACGCATACTCGCGACCAATTGGGCAGGCGCGACGCGCCAGGCAGCCGCCGGTGAGGCATTCGATGCCGGCTGGCGAGTCCACATGGGTCACGCACCGCGGCACGTCGTAGCCCGACTGGCTGAATGCCGACACCGGGCAGGTGGTGAGGCAAGGACGACTGATGCAGCTGTCGCACGGGCACTCGGCGTGTTCCCTGGCGGGCAGCACAATACGGCTGGCAAACGCCAGCGCGCCGCGATAGGCGTGCCACAGCCCGTACTCGGCATGGATCAGCGGCCCTATGGGTGACGGCCACACCGGCTCCGCCTTCTGCGCCCATCTGAGAAACGGAAGGAAGGGCGGCCCGGTAAACGGATAAATCGCCTTTGCATTGAGCTTTTCGGCAAGCTCACCGACCACGCGCCGACTGAACCCGTTCAGCGGATCCACCGGAAGATTTCTCTCAGCCGAAGAATTAAAGCGCCGCCACATTTCCGGACCGGCGTTTCCTGCCAGAACCAACGTAGCACAAGGAATTCCCGGCAAGACGTCCGGAACCTCGTCTTCCGGCTGAGGGTGAAAACCGCCCCTTGGCGTGAGGCCGGTTATGCAAATGGCTTCGTCGATGTCGTCGTAGGTCAAGGGAGGGAAGTTTGATCAAAGGAATCGCGACCAAGGTCGCTCCTACAGCCGACTTCGTTAATCGTGCCGTTATTCATACGTCCTTGCGTCATCGATCACCTTGCCGTCGTTGGGCAAGCTTCCGGGCTCCACCAGCTTCACTTCGCCGCGCAGCTTGCACACCTCGCGGATAGTGGATGCGATGGCCTCCACCAGCTTCGAGTCTCCAACAGATGCCTCACAGTGCAGCGTCATGACGTCTTGATTGTCGACGCTTTCCACCACCAGACGGGCCCGGCTTACTTCACCGTGGCGGTCCACCACCGCGGCGATCTGTGAAGGGTGCACGAACATGCCTTTCACCTTTGTGGTCTGATCGGCGCGGCCCATCCAGCCTTTGATGCGCATGTTGGTGCGCCCGCAGGGGCTGATCTCCGACAGCACCGCGGAAAGATCTCCGGTAGCGAAGCGAATCAGCGGATACTCCGGCGTAAACGTGGTGACCACCACCTCTCCCACTTCGCCTTCGGGCACTGGATCACCGGTGCCCGGCCGGAGGATCTCCACGATCACGCCTTCGTCGATGATGAGCCCTTCCTTGGCTTCGGATTCGTAAGCGATCAGTCCGAGATCCGCGGATGCGTAACACTGCAGCACGTCTACGCCTCGATCCTTTAGCTGGCCGCGAAGGCTGGGCGGGAGCGCCTCTCCGCTCACCAGTCCCTTGGAAAGGCTGGAAACGTCGGCCTTCATCTCCTTCGCCCTGTCCATAATGATGTTGAGAAACGACGGCGTGCCGACATAAGCGGCGGGCTTCAAATGCGCGATAGCTTCCACCTGTAGCTCTGTCTGACCGACACCGGCCGGAACCACCGGACAGCCCAACGCCCGGGCCCCGGACTCCAACATGGCGCCGGCCGGAGTGAAGTGGTAGGCGAAAGTGTTGTGTATCAACTCCCCGGCGCGGACGCCGGCGGCGAACAGCGCCCGCGCAAGTCGCCAGTAGTCATCGCCGGTGCCTTCCGGCTCATAAATCGGCCCCGGGGAAGCGAATATTCGCCCCGCTTCGGCAGCGGGAATCGCCGCCAGCCCGCCGAAGGGAGGATCGGACTTTTGCTGCTGAATCAGCTCCGATTTTCGCAGCACCGGAATCCTCGCCAGCGCCTCGCGGCTGGTGACGTCCCTGGGATCGACGTCCTTTAGAGTTCTCGCGAATGCGGCCGTACCCTTCTTTGCGTTGGCGATCTGCCGAGGCAAAGCCGCGAACTGCGCCGCTTCGCGCTCCGCCGGGCTGCGGGTTTCAAGGGTGTCGTAGTAGGAACCCATGAGATGAGTACTGCTTAGTTACGCAAAGCGCCAAACCTGGCACTCTGCGAAGGTGATCCGTGAATAGTGATCAGTGACCAGGGATCAGCGCCTATGCACATTGAGTCTTTGAGCCTGGTTCCACTAATCAATAATCACCAATCACTTCTAAAATCAGGCCAGCCACCGCTTGCGGCGGCGATACTGTTTGACGTCTCGGAAGCTCCTGCGGTTTTCTCCGCTCATGCCGAGGTAAAACTCTTTCACGTCCTCGTTCTGCGCCAGCGCGTCCGCCCGCCCGTCCATGACCACGCGACCCGTTTCTAAAATGTAACCGTACTTCGCGTAGCGCAGCGCCACGTTCGTATTCTGCTCGGCAAGGAGAAAAGTCACGTTTTCCTCATCGTTGAGCCGCTTGACGATCTCGAATATCTCCTCAACCAGCTGCGGCGCGAGACCCATGGAGGGCTCGTCGAGCAGAATGACCTTTGGTTTCGCCATCAGCGCGCGGCCAATGGCAGTCATCTGCTGCTCACCGCCCGAGGTGTAGCCCGACTGGGCGTCTCGGCGCTCTCGCAGGCGGGGAAAGTAGTGGTAGACCTTTTCCAGATGTTCCTGCACCGCGGCGCGTCCGTCCGTGCGCGTGTAAGCGCCGGTGAGCAGATTTTCCTCTACTGTGAGATGCTCGAAACAATGCCGGCCCTCCATCACTTGGACCACGCCGCGCTTGACCAGATCCGAGGGATTAAAACGATCCACCCGCTCGCCACCGAATTCGATCGATCCCTTGGTGACGTCACCGCGCTCTGCTTTCAGCAGGCTAGATATGGCCTTGAGGGTGGTGGTCTTACCGGCGCCGTTGGCCCCGAGGAGGGCAACGATGCCCCCCTCGGGAACCTCCAGTGAAACCCCTTTCAACACGAGGATCACGTGATCGTAGATCACCTCGATGTTTTTGACGGCCAGCAGGGGCGAGCCGTTTTCCGGCACCGTCATGGTGGTAACAACCCCTTGTCAGCCGTTACTGCCGCTTAGGTGCAGCTGCGAGGCTGGATGTTGTTTTCCTTGGCGTACTCCGCGGCTGTCCGCTCGATCATCGGCCGCACCACGTCGCGCATGGTCGGGATCCAGTCGCTGACCATGTTCCATTCCTTGCCATTCCACTGCTGGATGATGATGGGCCCGCCGGTCTCGTGATCGGCACAGCTAACCTGCACCGGACGGGTGAAGCCCTTCATACCCAACTCCGCCAATCTGGCGTCGGTGACGTTCAGATTTTCGAGTCCCCAGCGGACCTGCTCTCCAGTCATGGGCTTGTTGCCGTACTTACTCATGGCGGTTCGAATAGCCTCGACGCCAAACATGGCGTTCACCAAACCACGGTTGTACAAAACTTCGCCCAGGTTGTTTTCCTTCGCCTTGGCGTAATTGCCGTTGTACACGTACTTGATGATTTCCTTGTGGATCTGATACTGGTCGCCGGCGCCGTGAAAGGTGGCTGACTTGTAGCCTGCCGCGGCAGAAGCGGCGGGAACCACGTCGGCGTCGCTGCCGGACCACCAGTTACCCACGAAGTGATCCATCTTGAACTGAATCGCTGCGGCTTCCTTGATAGCCACCTGATTCATGACGCCCCACCCCGACATGAATATCCAGTCGGGACGCAGCCGGCGGACTTGAAGCCAGGTCGCCTTCTGCTCCTGCCCGGGATGATCCACCGCCAGCAGCGTGAGTTTGAAGCCGTACTTCTTGGAGAGCGCCTCCAGAGTCGGATTCGCTTCCTTACCGTAGGCGCTGTTGTGATGAACGTGGGCGATTTTCTTGCCCTTCAACTTGTCCAGGCCGCCCTCCTGCTGGGCCACGTAACGCACGAACGCTGAAGCCTGGCTCCAGTAGGTGGTGGGGAAGTTAAACACCCACTCGAACACGCGGCCGTCAGCCGCCGCGGTCTGCCCGTAACCCATGGAAAGGATGGGCACCTTGTCTACGGACGCCTTGGGGATCAGCTGGTAAGTGATTCCAGTGCTGTAAGGATTCACCAGCGAAGCCCCCGTGGGCCCGCTGTTCTTCAGCTTCTCGTAGCACTCTACCCCCAGCTTGGTGTTGTACTGCGTCTCGCATTCCTCGAACGCGATCTTGACGCCGTTAATGCCGCCGTCGCGATTGTTGACCAGGGTGTAGTAATCGCGAAAACCGTTGGCGACGGGGATACCGCTCGGCGCGTAGGGGCCGGTTCGGTAAACGAGCATGGGAATGAACTGCTCGTTCTGGGCCAGGGCCTCGGTAGGGACCAACCCCGACAGGGCTGCGACGGCGCCAAGCCCGGCGACAGCTAGTTTCTTGATATTCATTGGCTCCTCCTGCCTTCGTCTGTTTTGAACAAGTGTTATTGTGGCGCAAAACTCTAGCACGCGCCCATCCGGAGCGGCAATTTTACGCCCGTTTAGTATGGAAACGGCCAGCGCCTGAGTTTCTCCTTGGTTATTTGCCACAGCCGCGCGAACCCGTGCGGCTCGACAATCAGGAAAAAGATGATTAGTCCGCCAAAGATCATCACCTCCAGATGCTTCTGCAGGTCCGTCGCCATCTGCAGACCAGCCAGCTGCGGCGCGTTGGTCAACAGTACCGGCACCAGGGTGATAAAAGCAGCGCCGAGGAAAGAACCAAGAATGCTCCCCAGGCCTCCGATGATGACCATGAACAGCACCTGGAAAGAGATATTGATGGCAAAAGCTTCGGTCTCCACGCTGCCGAGCCAAAGGAACAGAGTCATCGCGCCGGCGATGCCGCAGTAAAAAGAAGAAATCGCGAACGCGAGCAGCTTGGTTTGATATGGCTTGAAACCGATGATCTCGGCGGCGATATCCATATCCCGTATCGCCATCCATGATCGCCCTACCCGTCCGCGTACAAGGTTCTTCGCAATGAGTGCAAAAACGGTTACCAGTATCAGCGCCACCATGTAGCGGGTTTCCGCGGTGGCCTCGGGACCGGTGACGACGTGGCCAAAAACAGTTCGCGGTGGCGCCGTGATGGTGCCCGAAGGGTTGTAGTTGTAGAACCACTCGACCTTGTTGAACATCCAGCTGAGAAAGAACTGCGCCGCCAGCGTCGCCACCGCAAGGTAAAATCCTTTGATCCGCAGCGACGGAATGCCGAAAATGATTCCTACGCCCGCGGCGCAGAGTCCTGACAACAAGAACACGACGATGATGTCCATGTCCGGCCAGGCGGTGGTCATTTTGTAGGTCATGTAGGCTCCGACTGCCATAAAACCGCCGGTGCCCAGACTCAGTTGACCCGCATAACCCAGCAACAGATTCAGACCGATAGCGGCCATGGCGAACACCAGGAAAGGGATCAGCACGGCCTGAAGCATGTACTCGCTGGATACGGCCGGTATTACCAGGTAGGCGATGAGCAATACGGCCATGAGAAACCAGCGATCCTGCGGGATGGGCAGTATCGCCTGATCGGCTTCGTAACTCGTTTTGAACTGACCGGATTCGCGATAAAGCAACTCAGCAATACTCCTAGGTCTATGTTGCGTTCGTTCTTGACACTGGAAGTCCGTAACGTGATGCGTAATGCGCGACTGATTACAGGCTCGCGTCACGCATTACGCGTAACGCATCACACCCTCTCGATAATTCGTTCGCCGAACAGTCCCTGCGGCCTGAAAAGCAAAAACACCAGTGCCAGCACGTAGGCAAACCAGTTTTCAATCGCGCCGCCAATCAGGGGGCCCCAATAAACCTCGGCCACCTTCTCCCCAACTCCGATGATCAGCCCGCCCACGATGGCGCCCGGAACGGAGGTAAAACCGCCGAGAATGAGAACGGGGAGCGCCTTGAAAGCGATGAGTGAAAGCGAAAACTGCACACCGCTCTTACCCCCCCACATGATTCCTGCGACCAGCGCAACAATGCCCGCAACCGACCACACGATAATCCAGATGGTCTTCAGCGGAATGCCAACCGATAGAGCCGCCTGGTGGTCGTCGGCCACCGCGCGCAGCGCGCGACCAATGGGCGTCTTGTGGAAAAAAACCGCGAGACCCGCCACAAGGATCGCGCCGATGGCGGCGGCCCAGATATCGAAGGAATTCAGCAAAACACCCTTGATCATGACCGGTTCTTCGGGAATGCCGACATCGAGGCGTTTGACGTTGCTGCCCCAGATTAGCTCTCCGAATCCTTCAAGAAAAAAGGCCAGACCAATGGTGGCCATGAAAAGTATGATGTGCTCTTGATTGACCAGCGGACGCAACATTACGCGTTCGATGACTATTGCCAACACCACCATAACTACCGCTGTGAGTATCAGCGCAAGCCAAACGGGCACTCCCTTTTCCATCAACCCAACCAGAGTGAGCGCAGCAAACAGGACCATCACACCCTGGGCAAAATTGAAGGTTCCCGACGCCTTGAATATCAGCACGAAGCCAAGCGCGACGAGGGAGTACATCACTCCCGTCAGCAGACCACTGACAAACACCTCGGCAAAGAAAACCGGCGCCTCCCACATGTCGAGCCAGGGAGCAACGAATACGGCGTGCAGCGTTTCCATGGTCTAATAACTATCCGCAGTAAAACGTTTAACGAAACCCGCTGTAGGAGCGAGCTTGCTCGCGATTCCTTAAATCAAGCCGTTTGGGCTCGCTTCGGTTTCAAATATTCGTCTTTCGATAGCCTTTGTGACATCAATCATGCACCGCCCCCAGATAAGCGTCGATCACCTGCTTGTTCCCGCGCACATCGTCCGGCGTGCCGTCGGCCAGCAATTTTCCGTAGTCAAGAACTACCACGCGATCTGAAATATCCATGACTACGCCCATGTCGTGCTCGATCAGCACGATTGTGGTACCAAACTCGTCGTTGACGTCGAGAACGAAACGGCACATGTCTTCCTTCTCTTCGGTGTTCATGCCCGCCATGGGCTCATCCAGCAGAAGCAAATCCGGCTCCGCAGCCAGCGCCCGACCCAACTCGACGCGCTTTTGCAGCCCATAGGGCAGTTTTCCCACCGGTTGTTTCCGGATCGCCTGGATCTCCAGAAAGTCGATGATTTGCTCGACGAAGGCCCGATGTTCCATCTCCTCTCGCCGCGCCGGACCGATGTAAAGTGCTTGCCAAAGAAAGTTGCGGCGCATCTTGAGGTTGCGGCCCGTCATGATGTTGTCAAGGGTGGTCATGCCCTTGAACAGGGCAATGTTTTGAAAGGTGCGGGCAATGCCCTGGGCGGCGGCTTCGTGGGGTCGCATCTGCTTACGCTTGTTGCCTTTGTAGGTAATGGTGCCGCCTTGCGGATGGTAAAAGCCGTTGATGCAGTTGAGCATGGAGCTTTTGCCGGCACCATTGGGACCAATGATGGCGCGGATCTCCCCTTCGCGAACACTGAAAGTGACTTGTTCTAGCGCCTGAACGCCGCCGAAGCTGAGCGAGACGTCTTCCACATTGAGAATGACGCCACCGATCCTTCGTCTATTGCCGCCGTTTCCGTTGGCCATCTTCTCTTCGCTTCTCAGCTTGCCCTGGCAACGGGAACAGCGAGGTCCAAGTCTCGCAGCTCCACCTCGGCTTTAATCTTGCCGGTGCGACCATCCTCGAACGTGACTTCGGTTTCCACGGCACACTTGTCTGTACTTGAATACAGCGCCTCGACCAGTTTGGCATAGCGATCCGCCACGAATCCGCGCCGAACCTTGCGCGTGCGGGTGAGCTCGCCGTCGTCGGCGTCGAGCTCCTTGTGCAGAACCAGGAAGCGGCGGATTTGGGAGCCAGAAAGATTCTCGTCCGCGGCCAGATCTGCGTTGACCTTTTCCACGCATCCCTGGATTAGATCGATGACTTCCTTGCGCGTGGCGAGCTCCTGATAGCTGGCGTACGGGATATGGTGCTTTTCGGCCCAGCTGCCGACCGCCTCCAGGTCGATGTTGATAAAGGCGCCGACATAATCGCGGCCGTTACCGTACGCCACCGCTTCTTTGATTTGGGGGAAAAATTTCAGTTTATTTTCGAGATACTTGGGCGCAAACATGGTGCCGTCAATCAATTTGCCGACGTCCTTGGCGCGGTCAATGATCTTCAGGTGACCGTCCTGGTCGAAAAATCCCGCGTCCCCAGTGTGAACCCAGCCGTCTTCCGTCTTGGTTTCCGAAGTTGCTTCCGGGTTCTTGTAATAGGAATGGAAAACACCGGGGCTGCGATACAAAACCTCACCGTTCTCGGCGATTTTTATCTCAACTTGGGGCGCGGGCGTACCCACGGTATCGGGCTTGATTTCGCCGTTGGGCTGCATGGTAATGAAGACGGATGATTCGGTCTGACCGTACAGCTGCTTCACGTTGACGCCCAGAGAGCGGTAGAAATCGAAAATGTCCGGGCCGATGGCTTCGCCCGCGGTGTAAGCGATGCGGATACGGGAGAGACCCAGGGTGTTCTTGAGCGGCCCGTAAACGAGCAGCGAGCCGAGAGCGTAAAGCAGCCGCTTGCCCGGGGATACGGGTCTTCCATCGAGCAACAAGATTCCGACGCCTTTGGCCACGCGCATGAAATAATGAAACAGCGCACGCTTTAGGGCGCTGGCATCTTCCATCCGGATCATCACGGTGGTGAGCAGGTTTTCGTACACCCTGGGCGGCGCGAAGAAATAGGTAGGTCCAATTTCGCGCAAATCCTGCATTACCGTTTCGCCGCTCTCAGGGCAGCTCACGCAAAAGCCGGCCACGTAAGCCTGACCGTAAGAAAAAATGTGATCGCCTACCCACGCCATGGGTAGATAAGCGAGTACCTCTTCATCCTGGCGCAGCCCATCGCGCTCAATTCCATTTTTCGCAGTGATGCGAACATTGTCATGGGTCAACATCACCCCTTTGGGCCGGCCGGTGGTGCCCGAGGTATAAAGAATTATGGAGACGTCGGAGCCTTTTCCCTTCGCCACCTCGGACTCGAAGAAATCCGGACGCTTGGTGTCGAGCTCTCTGCCTTTTATCTGAACGTCCTTGGAGGAAAAGATAAAAGCCTGGTTGTAGTGGCGCATGCCGCGAGGATCTTCGTAGATGATGGTCTGCAGCTTCGGGCACCGCTCTTTGATCTCCAGAAGCTTGTCCACCTGCTCCTGATCTTCCGCGATGGCAAAGCGGGCCTCGGCGTGGTCCATGACGAATTGGAGTTCCTCGGCAACGGAGTCCTGGTACATGGGCACGGGGACCCCGCCGAGGGACTGGACCGCGCACATGGCTCCGTATAGCCCGGGGCGGTTGTCGCCGATGATGGCCAGCTTGTCGCCGCGCTGGAAACCCAGGGACCCGAGACCGCAAGCGAGCTCGCGCACATCCTTGGCCAGCTGGCGCCAGGTCCAGGGCTGCCAGATGCCGAACTCCTTCTCCCGCGCGGCATGCTTGTCGCCATAGCGGCGGGCGTTCTCCAACAAGAGCTTGGGAAAGGTGTCGAGCTTCTTATTGCTGCCCTGGGTCCTGGCAGCCTGGCTCGCATCATTCATTTTTCCACTCCTTGTACGGCCGCTCTGGCGGAGTTCTAAGAATTTATCCGCCTCCAGGGAACTAAATCCCGGAAGCGGGCCGGCGGCGAATTTCGGACATATATCCTAGCCGCATTGAGGCCCACTTCAAACGGTTGAATCGCGGCTACAGTCCGCCGGCCGCTCCGGTCCAAACTCTGACAAATCGGCGCCGAAAGCGTATTCCGGTCCCCAATTCGAATCCACGCGCTAGGCGAGAGTTACTTGGGCTGCATGCGGATGGCCCCGTCGAGGCGAATAACGCTTCCATTGAGCATCGCATTCTCGATAATCTGACCTACCAGCCCAGCGTATTCGTCGGGACGCCCAAGCCGGGACGGGAACGGCACCTGGGCCGCCAGACTATCCTGCACCTCCTTGGAAAAGCCGAGCATCATTGGCGTCCCCATCAGCCCCGGTGCAATCGTCACCACGCGCACGCCCACCCGGGCGAACTCCCGGGCGATCGGCAGCGTCATGGATACAATGCCACCTTTCGATGCGCTGTATGCCGCCTGACCGATCTGCCCCTCGAACGCGGCGATGGACGCGGTGCAAACGATGACGCCGCGTTCTCCGCTCTCGTTTACTGGCTCAACCGCGGCCATATCCGCCGCAGCAATGCGAATCACGTTGAAGGTTCCAATCAGATTGACGTTTACCACCTGCCTGAAATCATCCAGCGGCATGGGCCCATCGCGACCCACGACTCGCTTTGCCGGCGCGATACCTGCACAATTGATGCAAATTCGGGCTGGGCCGTTCTTCTCTTTGGCCTCGGCGACGACCTCTTCGACGCTTTTTGCATCCGAAACGTTGCAGGCAAATGCGATACCACCGATCTCTTGCGCGACTTCGGATGCCGCGTCAGCGTCAAGATCCAGCAGTGCCACTTTAGCGCCGCGCGATCGAAGGAACCGAGCTGTTTCCGCCCCGAGGCCCGAGCCTCCTCCCGTCACAATGGCAGCATGACCCTTGATTTCCATCTGTACTCCCCCGTTCGGCTGATTTCTATCGATGCGGATGCGACACTACTGCTGCTCAGCACCGCCAGGCGATGGTGTCTTGAGAAAACGGCGGTGAAGCTGGCGGAACTGCTCCGTCGCGCCGCGGTGCGCCCACTCGAACAACACCATTTCTCGCGTCACAATCTCAACCCCGTGTTGGCGCGTGCGCTCTACGGCGCGAGCCGCATCCTCAGGGGTGCGGCTTGAAACCGCGTCCACGACCAAGAACACCTGTTTGCCCGCCTCCTTCAGCTCGATGGCGCTCTGCATCACGCAGACGTGGGCCTCCATGCCCGCCACCACGATCTGAGTTCGGCCGCTTTCATCAATACGCGTCTTGCACGACGGTTCGGAAACACAGGAAAAATGGTCTTTTCGCAGAACCGCATCAGCCGCTAGTCGGTCCCGAAGGCGCCGGATGGTATGACCGATACCTTCGGGATAGTGCTCCGTCGCAAGCACCGGCACGCCGACCACCTCGGCAACGCCCATTAGCCATTCGCAATTCTCGATGATACGAGCGTTCTCATGAACGTGCGGCGCCAGGCGCTCTTGCACGTCGACAATGAGTAGAAGAGAACTGGAGGCTTTGAGCAGACCCGCCAACTTTATTCCAACACAATCGCCGGCAGCTCGCTCAAAGTCTTTATTTCCGCATCCGGCGCGTCCGGCAGCCGCTCTTTCGCCTGACCGAAGCGATTGCACCAGGCGACGCGAAACCCAAATGTGGCCGCAGCCGCCGCGTCCCACGCGTTGGAGGACTGGAAGCTCACCTGGGCGCGACCCACATCGAGCCGATCCAGCACCTGTTGGTAAACCTCGAGCGCCGGCTTGTAGATTCCGATCTCGTCCACCGAAATCACTGCGTCCAGATGGTCGCCGATGCCGGAGCTTTGAACCGCAGCCTCCAGCATTCTCGGCGATCCGTTGGAAAGAACGGCGGTGCGCATACCCGCATCCTTGAGCGTTCTCAGCACCTCCGCAACTTCCGGGTAGCATTCGAGACAAAGATAAGCGTTCATCAGATCATCGCGCAGGGCGGCATCCTCGATACCGTGGGCGTCCAGGGCGAAGTCGAGTCCGTCACCAGTAACGCGCCAGAAATCCACGTAGCGGTCCATGAGGCTTCGAAGCCAGGTGTATTCAAGCTGCTTGGTACGCCAGGTGATGGAAACCGCCTCGGCTTTGTCCCCCAGCCGCTTGCGGTGTTTGCCCACCGCGGAGTGCACGTCAAACAACGTGCCGTAGGCGTCGAACACGCAGCTCTTGATTCCGTGGAACTTGGTCAGCTTACTCATTAGCGTCTCCTCGTCGGCCATTTCGTCTTTTCATCCGCCTGATTCAAGGAATCGTGGTCAAGTCCGCTCCTACAGCGGGCCTGGCTGCAGACAGCACATTCTTCTTCACCTCCAGCCACACGAGTGTTGCGTTTGACCGAAGATCAGTCCTTTTCTTGACCAATCGGCGCCGATTTAGAGATTGCTCTTAATCTTGTCCGCAAGTTTTCCTATTGCATCCATATCACCGGGCTTCAATCCCCAATTCAATTTCAACTCGTCGCCCTCGCGCCGTGGAAGAACGTGCATGTGAAAATGAAATACTGATTGTCCGGCGGCGGGGCCGTTGCACTGAACCAGATTAATGCCGGTCGGAGAAATGCTTTTCTCAACCGCCGTGGCGATCTTTTTTGCCGTAATCACCGTCCGAGAAATGGAATCATCAGAAACGGCGTGGACATCTTTGGCATGGTCCTTGGGGATAACCAGCGCATGCCCGTCATTGGCGGGATTGATATCCATGAAAGCGAAGGTGGCATCGTCCTCGTACAGCTTGTAGCACGGGATCTCTCCGGCAATGATCTTGCAAAAAATACAGTCTTGGCTTGCGCTCATGGACCCCTCCTCCGGGCAGACTTGTTAGATAGCGACCTTTGATTGCCCTGAAAAACTGTCTGAATCAGCTACCGGCCGCCGCCCTTTCGCTGCGCGACGTTTCTGGAGTTCAAGTTCCTAGCTTCGTCTAACGCGAGCGGGAAACCGTACTCTACCCTGCCCGTCGTTCGGCCTGCCGGCCCGAAGCTTCGTTCTACAAATCTGATCTGATCCGCATTGTCCAAGCTAATGACGGTAGATGATCGGGTACCGTAATTTTCGCTGTTGATGAAGATCGGTGACAATACGCGCTCGAGATCGGGCCCGACCCCGGTATCAGGAAGCTCTTCCTCCAGCGCAGCCGTGCGGTCGGCCAGGAGTTCGAGCAAAGCGTTCTCATCCAGGGTATCGCGGTCAAGAATCGATTCGAATCCCGCCCGCCCCCGCGCGACTTTAGGCCAGTGCGTGTCCAGGAGATGATTGCTCAAGGCATACACGCCCGGCGAAAGCTCCTGCGGGCCATGCGCCCGGTTGGAGTACCAGCACAACGCGTGCTCGCTCCGTACCAGCAGATTAAAGCCGTTATAATCGGCCCCAAGTTCGCTCACGCAGCTCAAATATTCCATCGGGGTGGCGTCCCCCAGCAGAAACTCAGTCACCAGCTGCCCACGGGAAGGCGCGTTGGCCCGCGTATTTCCCGGTTCCCGAAAATTCGTGACGGCGGCAAATCGACCGGAACGGGAAATCCCGAGCCAGGTACCGCCGCCTTCCAAATCCCGTCCCGCCAGAAGATCCGGATGCTCCGCCCAGAAAGCGGCGGCGGTGGTGGGACGGCGATAAAACTCGTCACGATTGGCCGCAACCACCAGCGGATAGCGTGGATGATATTTGTAGGCGACAAAGATGAGGCACATGGCGGAACTGTGATGCGTGATGCGTGATGCGTGATGCGTGATGCGTGATGCGTGATGCGTGATGCGTCGAGGGTATTCCGCCTCGATACGCTGTCAAGATTTCCATGCCGCCTGATCTAAAGAATCGCGGCCAAGGCCGCTCCTACAGGAGGCTTCGGTGGAGGTCGCGTCACGCGTCACCCGTTACGCATCACGCAGTTACATGTTTCTGCGGTATTTACCGCCCACCTCAAACAGAGCGTCGGTGATCTGCCCCAGGGAGCAGCAGCGCACCGCGTCCATCAGCACCGCAAATACATTATCGTTTTTAATCGCCGCCTGCTTGAGGCGCTCGATAGCTTGCGGCGACTCGCTGGCGTGCGCCTCGTGAAACTCGCGAAGACGCTCGAGCTGACTCTGTTTTTCCTCTTCCGTTGAGCGGGCAAGCTCAACATGCACTTCCTCCTCGGGCGGATTCGGATTGAGAAAGGTGTTGACCCCGATAATAGGCAACGATCCGTCGTGTTTCTTGGTCTCGTAATAGATCGATTCGTCCTGAATCTTGCCACGCTGGTAACCGGTCTCCATTGCGCCCAGCACACCGCCGCGCTCGGAGATGCGCTCGAATTCTTTGAGCACCGCCTCCTCCACCAAATCGGTGAGCTCTTCGATGATGAATGCGCCCTGGTTGGAGTTTTCGTTCTTAGCAAGTCCCCACTCGCGGTTGATGATCATCTGGATCGCAAGCGCGCGGCGCACCGAAGACTCCGTGGGCGTGGTGATGGCCTCATCGTAGGCGTTGGTATGCAGGCTGTTGCAGTTGTCGTAGGTGGCGATCAGCGCCTGCAGCGTGGTGCGAATGTCGTTGAAGTCGATCTCCTGGGCATGCAGGGATCGTCCCGAAGTCTGGATGTGATATTTGAGCTTCTGACTACGCTCATTGGCACCGTATTTGAAGCGCATGGCGGTGGCCCATATGCGACGCGCCACCCGTCCCATGACCGAGTACTCCGGGTCCATTCCGTTAGAGAAGAAAAAAGAGAAGTTGGGCGCGAAATCATTGATGTCCATGCCCCGCGCCAGGTACGCCTCAACGTAGGTGAAACCGTTGGAGAGCGTCAGCGCCAGCTGGGTGATGGGGTTGGCGCCGGCTTCGGCGATGTGATAGCCGGAAATCGAAACTGAATAAAAGTTTCGAACCCGATTCTTGACAAAGTACGCCTGGATATCCCCCATCATTCGCAGGCTGAAATCCGTGGAGAAGATACAGGTGTTCTGTCCCTGGTCCTCTTTCAGAATGTCCGCCTGCACCGTGCCGCGGACGTTTTCCAGGGTCCACGCGCGGATCTCCTCGACCTCTTCTTCGGTCGCTGGACGCTCGTTCTGCTGCTCGAATTCCGCCATCTGCTGGTCGATTGCGGTATTGAGGAACATCGCAAGTATCGTCGGCGCGGGCCCGTTTATGGTCATCGAAACCGATGTCTTCGGATCGCAAAGATCGAAACCGTCGTACATCACCTTCATGTCGTCCAGGGTGGCTATGGAAACCCCCGAATTGCCCACCTTCCCATAAATATCCGGGCGCTCGTCGGGGTCGAAGCCGTAGAGCGTTACCGAATCGAATGCCGTGGACAGGCGCTTGGCTTCGGAATCTTTGGAAAGATATTTGAAGCGACGGTTTGTGCGAAAAGCATCCCCCTCTCCCGCGAACATTCGCGAAGGCTCTTCGCCTTCGCGCTTAAAGGCGAAGACGCCGGCGGTGTATGGAAAGCTGCCGGGCAGGTTTTCCTTCAAAAGAAACTTCAGTATCTCCCCGTCGTCTTCAAACTGGGGCAGGGCCACCTTGGGAATCGAGGATCCGGAAAGCGTTGCGTGGCGCAACTTGGTTCGCACCTCGCGGTGGCGAATCTTCACAACGTACTCGTCGCCGGAATAGCTTTGTTTTATCTTGGGCCAGATCTGCAACAACTTTTTTGCACGTGGATCCATGGCGGCGTCGCGTTTGCCATCCAGCGCTTCCACCTTTTCCGTCGCTTCTCCGGCTTCCTCGAGCATGCGCTTGACGGATCTGAGGTGCTGACGCTCGCGGGCCAGTTTGGCCTGGGCGGCAATGGTCTTGTGGTATTCCCGCACCGTCTCGGCCACCTCAGCCAGATAGCGCACCCGCGCTGCCGGCACCACGGCGGTGCTTTCGGACGAGAAGGCAACGTCGACTTGCGGAAGCGCCCCACCCCTGAAGTCGCCGATGCCTTTTTTCGCAAGCGCATCCACTAGAGCCTGGTAGAGTGCCGTCACGCCGTCGTCATTGAAACGCGAGGCGATGGTGCCGTATACAGGCATCTCATCCACCGACTCTTTAAATGCGTTGCGGTTACGCTGCACCTGCTTACGCACGTCGCGCAGGGCGTCGCGGCCCCCCTTGCGATCGAATTTGTTGATGGCGACGACATCAGCAAAATCCAGCATATCGATCTTTTCCAGCTGGCTTTGGGCGCCAAACTCGGGCGTCATGACGTACATGGCGAGATCCACTTGGGGCACGATGCCCGCGTCCCCCTGACCGATACCGGAAGTCTCGACGATGATCAGGTCGAAACCCGCCACACGCGCAGCCGCGATCGCCTCGGGCAGCGTTTCGGGGATCTCGTGCCCTGATTCGCGGGTGGCGAGGGAGCGCATGTAGATGTTGGGATGGTCGATGGCGTTCATGCGAATACGGTCGCCCAGCAGCGCGCCTCCAGTCTTGCGCCGGGAGGGGTCCACCGCAATGAGGGCGATGCGCAGCCTATCCTCGTGGTCAATACGAAAGCGCCTGACGATCTCGTCGGTAAGCGAGGACTTGCCCGCGCCGCCGGTGCCGGTAATGCCGATGACCGGTATGCTCGCCTTTTGCGCCGCCCGCGCAAGTAAGCGCTCTCGACTCTTTTCGTCCAGGGTCTTCGCTTCGATTCCGGTGATCAGTCTCGCCAGGGCGCGTAAATCCCCGGATTCCACCGTATCGATCCCCTTCGGCAACGAGTGGGTCAGGTCGGCGTCTGCCCGCGCCAGCATGTCCTCGATCATCCCGGTGAGGCCGAGCTTCTGGCCGTCTTCCGGCGAATAGATGCGCGTGACCCCGTAGTCGTGCAGCTCGCGGGCCTCGGACGGTACGATGACGCCGCCGCCACCACCAAAAACACGGATGTTCTCGCCGCGGCGCTCACGCAGCATGTCCACCATGTATTTGAAATACTCCAGGTGCCCGCCCTGGTAGGAACTCACAGCGATCCCGTGCGCGTCTTCCTGCAGCGCCGCGGTCACGACGTCCTCGACGGATCGATTGTGGCCAAGATGAACCACCTCCGCACCCTGGCTCTGCAGGATGCGGCGCATGATGTTGATGGAGGCGTCGTGACCATCAAACAGGCTGGCTGCGGTTACGAAACGCAGTCGATTTGCGGGTGCCGGCATCTGCCGGGTGCCGATGTCAGTGGCGGCAGCAGGCGTGGCCATACGGAATTCCTCGCTTCGCGCTTGAGGACAGCGGTTAGATGAGAAATGTACTTGACGTTTACGTAAACGTCAAATAGGCTCAGATATTATCGCGCCTCGAAGCGTAACCTCTCAAGTCTAACGCGAACGGCGGTCCTATTTAGGCCCAATCCGGAGGCTTCAGATCCTCCCATGGAGCACGACGCAGATGAGCGAAACCTTCTCCATCAGCGACCTCTCGCGCGAATTCGAAGTCACCACCCGCACCATTCGGCACTACGAAGATCTGGGACTGCTGGCGCCATCCCGGGCGGGCCAGAATCGCGTATACAGCGCCCGGGACCGAGTCCACCTCAAGCTCATTTTGCGCGGCAGGCGTCTGGGCTTCTCGCTGAAGGAAATCGGCGAACTCCTCCAGCTCTATGACGCGCCCAATGGCGAGGTAAGTCAGCTCACGCTGTTCATCGGCAAAATGCGTGAAAGGCGTGAAACGCTGTTGGAACAGCGTGAAGACATCGACCGTGTGCTAGAAGAGCTCGATGATTTGGAAAAACGCTGCGCCGAGATGCTTCAAGCCCGAGACGAGAACGCGGCCTGATGCACGCCGGCAGCAAGTCATCTCAGGTTTTTACGCCCGCTAACCCGGACTACGCCGCGCGTGTTCGCGACAGCTTTAACCGCCAGGGCATTATGGCCCATATTGGCGCCGAGCTTTCCTTGGTGGAGGCCGGCCGTGTCCAGATCCGGCTGCCCTACCGTGAATTCTTGACTCAGCAGCACGGCTTTTTCCACGGCGGCATCACCACCACCATCGCGGATTCGGCATGCGGCTATTCCGGCTTTACCCTCATGCCGGCGGATGCGAGCGTGCTCACCATCGAGTACAAAGTGAACTTTCTCGCCCCTGCCGACGGTGAGCTGCTTGTGGCCAGCGGCCACGTGGTCAAGCCGGGACGCTCCGTGATCGTTTGTCACGCAGACGTGGTGGTTCATAAGGGCGAGCGTGAACGGCTCTGCGCCACCATGACCGAAACCATGATGGTGATGCAGGGCCTCGGGGAGAAAGAATGAACTTTTCATACGTCGTATAGCGGATCGAGCTTTCTCAGAACATCTGACGCGTGACAAGAATGATCCTATTAGACAAATCTCTGCGCACTCTACGACATACGACATAAGCGGTACACGAGTCATGATTCCGAACCAGCTCCCCTCTCTCAACTTCGATCTTGGCGACGCGGCGGAGATGCTTCGCGATACCGTGATGCGGTTTGCGTCCGACGAGATCGCTCCGCGGGCTGAAAGCATCGACCGCGATAACGAGTTTCCCAAAGATCTCTGGGGCAAAATGGGGGGCATTGGCATTCTCGGCGTAACCGTCGAAGAGGAATACGGCGGCGCCGGCATGGGCTATGTCGAGCACGTTGTGGCAATGGAGGAAGTGAGCCGGGCGTCTGCATCGGTGGGACTTTCCTATGGCGCCCACTCAAACCTCTGCGTCAATCAGATTCGACGCAACGGCAGCGAAGATCAGAAACGGCGCTATCTGCCAAAGCTCATATCCGGTGAACATGTAGGCGCGCTCGCCATGAGCGAGCCCGGTGCCGGTTCCGACGTGGTGAGCATGCGGTTACGTGCCGACAAAAAAGGCGACCGCTACGTACTCAACGGTACCAAAATGTGGATCACCAACGGACCTGATGCACACACTCTGGTCGTCTACGCCAAGACCGACCCGAGCGCCGGACCCCGAGGTATGACCGCCTTCCTTATCGAGAAGACCTTCAAAGGCTTTTCCACGGCGCAGAAGCTCGACAAGCTCGGTATGCGCGGGTCCAACACCTGCGAGCTCATCTTCGAAGACTGCGAGGTACCGGAGGAGAACGTGCTCGGAGGCGAAGGTCGGGGCGTCAACGTGCTGATGAGTGGCCTCGATTATGAGCGGGTGGTGCTTTCCGGTGGCCCATTGGGGATCATGCAGAGCTGCATGGACATCGTCGTACCCTACGTGCACGAGCGGAAGCAGTTCGACCGACCCGTAGGTGAGTTCCAGCTCATGCAGGGCAAGCTCGCCGACATGTACACCACCATGAATGCATCGCGCGCCTACGTCTACGCCGTGGCCGGTTGCTGCGATCGCGGAGAAACAACGCGAAAAGACGCCGCCGGCGCCATCCTTTACGCCGCGGAAAAGGCCACCTGGATGGCGCTGGAGGCCATACAGTGCCTCGGCGGCAACGGCTACATCAACGATTACCCCACTGGCCGACTGCTGCGTGACGCCAAGCTTTACGAGATCGGCGCCGGAACCTCAGAAATTCGCCGCATGCTCATTGGCCGGGAGCTGTTCGAGGAGACGGCATGAGAAGCCGGTGTATCGCATGTCGCATGTCGGACTATGCGTACGGCATAGCAAATACGGTGGTTTGATTTGATGAAGCTCTAAGTCCGAAAAGCTGACGCCGCTATTGGATATACGACATACGAATTTAGGAGTTAATCAAATGACCACACCCTCCGATCCCATCGTAATTACCGGGGCAGCCCGCACGCCCATGGGCGGTTTTCAGGGCAGCCTCAGCGGCGCGTCCGCTCCCGAGCTTGGCGCCAACGCCATCAGATCCGCCATACGGCGCGCCGGCGTCGCGCCCGAAGAGGTGGATGAGGTATTCATGGGGTGCGTGCTGCCGGCGGGACTGGGCCAGGCGCCGGCGCGCCAAGCTGCGCTGGGCGGGGGGCTGACACTTGCCACTGGCTGTACCACGGTAAACAAGATGTGTGGCTCGGGAATGAAGGCCACCATGCTGGCACACGATCTGCTGCGGGCGGGTAGCGGCAAAGTTATCGTCGCCGGCGGCATGGAGAGCATGAGCAACGCGCCTTATCTGATGGACAAAGCGCGCTCGGGTTTTCGCATGGGTCACGGCAAGGTCATCGACCACATGTTCCTGGACGGCCTCGAGGACGCATACGACAAGGGTAGGCTGATGGGCACCTTTGCTGAGGACTGCGCTGAGAAGTATCAGTTCACCCGCGAGTCCCAGGATGCGTTTGCGATCGAATCCCTGACCCGCGCCAAGAAAGCAATCGACGACGGGACCTTTGGCAATGAAATTACCCCGGTTGTCATTTCTGGCCGCAAGGGCGAAACCACGGTCAGCCACGACGAGCAGCCCGGCAATGCAAACCTGGGAAAGATCCCCTCCCTGAAGCCCGCCTTCCGCGAAGGCGGAACGGTGACGCCGGCCAACTCGAGCTCGATCTCTGACGGCGCCGCAGCGCTTGTGCTGATGTCGGAAGCACAAGCCGCGAAACGCGGAGTCAAGCCGCTAGCGCGCGTCATCGCCCACACCACCCACGCCCAGGCACCTGCGCTGTTCACCACCGCTCCCGTGGGCGCGATGAAGAAGCTCTTCCAGCTCACCGGCTGGAAGTCGAAAGAGGTCGGCCTATTCGAGGTCAACGAAGCCTTTGCCGTGGTCACCATGGCGGCGATGCGTGAGCTGGGACTGCCTCACGACAAGGTGAACGTTCACGGCGGCGCCTGCGCGCTGGGCCACCCCATCGGCGCCTCCGGCGCGCGCATTCTGGTGACACTGCTGGCGGCACTGGAGAAATACGATCTGAAGCGCGGCGTGGCCGCGCTGTGTATCGGCGGCGGAGAAGCAACCGCGATGGCGGTGGAACGGCTTTGACTGGACGCGTTCTTCGTTCAAACGAGATCGCTTTCTAATAGGTTCTGGAACCGTATGTCGTATATCGAATGTCGTATTTCGGAATGGCGTATGCGGGCGATAGTACGCAGATTTGTTCATACAGACTTTGGAAATCTGAATCGCTGACCTCGATATACGAAATACGACACACGTATCTATGCATCTTTCCGACGAGCAGAGGCTCATCCGCGACACCGCACGCTCGTTTGCCCGCGAGCATCTGGTGCCGAATGCGGCGGCGTGGGATCGCGATTCGACCTTTCCCAGGGATGCCTTGAAGCAGATGGGCGAACTCGGTCTGCTGGGCATGCTGGTGCCGGAAGAATGGAGCGGCGCCGGCGCCGACCACGTGGCCTATGCCCTCGCGATCGAGGAAATCGCCGCCGGCGACGGCGCATGCTCGACCATACTGAGTGTGCACAACTCGGTGGCCTGCGCGCCCATCCTCCGCTACGGCAGCAAAGAGCAGAAGGAACGCTTTCTTAAGCCCATGGCGAGAGGCGAATTGCTCGGTGCCTTTGCTTTGTCGGAGCCCCAGGCCGGATCTGATGCCGCGAACCTGCGCACCCGTGCGAAGCGTGACGGCAACGGCTACGTGCTTGAAGGTGTGAAGCAGTTCATTACCTCGGGCAAGCATGCCGACATCCTCATTGCCTTCGCGGTCACCGACCGGGCGGCGGGCAAAAAAGGCATCAGCGCCTTCATAGTGCCGACAGACAGCGACGGCTATAAGGTTGCCCGGGTCGAGAGAAAGCTGGGACAGCATGCCTCCGATACCGCCCAAATAGTTTTCGATCAGCTGCTACTCTCTGGGAATCATCTGCTGGGCGCCGAGGGTGAAGGTTACCGCATCGCGCTCAGCAACCTGGAGGGCGGGCGCATTGGCATTGCCGCACAATCCGTGGGTATGGCCCGCGCCGCCTTCGAAGCGGCGATAAGTTTTGCCAAAGAACGGCAAGCCTTCGGCAAAGCCATCGCGGGACATCAGGCGGTTGCGTTCAGGCTTGCGGACATGGCCACCCGAATCGACGCCGCGCGGCTACTGGTTCACCAAGCCGCAGTGCTTCGCGATTCCGGTGAGCCGTGTTTGAAAGAAGCCTCTATGGCAAAGCTGTTTGCGTCGGAGATGGCGGAGCAGGTCTGCTCGGCAGCATTGCAAATCCACGGCGGTTACGGCTATCTCAACGACTTTCCAGTAGAGCGCATCTACCGCGACGTGCGTGTCTCTCAGATCTATGAAGGTACCAGCGACGTGCAGAGGATGGTAATCAGCAGAGAGTTGCTGAAGGACTGATTGAAACAGCTGTGTCGGGAACTCCGGTCGTTGGCTGGACGTATCCCGACATACGACATGAGAATTTTCGAACCGAAACGAGCGCATAAAATGCCCAATAACGAGCCAATTGAATTTTATTTCGATTTTTCTTCACCCTACGGCTATCTGGCGGCGTGTCAAATCGACGCCGTCGCAGAGCGGCACGCTCGCGAGGTGCTCTGGCGGCCGTATCTCATAGGCGCAGCGATGAAACTCAGCGGGCGAAAACCGCTAGTAATACAACCCATGATCGCCGATTACACACGAACCGATCTCGGCCGCAGCGCGCGGCGCGCCGGCGTGAAGCTCAACCTGCCGGATCCGTTCCCGGTGGCAACAGTCGCAGCCTGTCGTGCCTACTACTGGCTTCTGGATCAGGAGCAGGAAAAAGCGAAGTCGCTGGCTCAGGCCCTGTACCTTGCGTACTTCGTCGAGGGTCGCAACATCGGAGAACCCGACGTGGTGCTTGACGTTGCCGGCACTGCGGGTGTCGATCCGGACGCCCTTTCCGACGCGCTACAAGACCCAGCAGTCAAGGAGAGACTCAAGCAGGTAACCGACGACGCCATCGCTCGCGGCATATTCGGTTCGCCTTTTTTCATCGTCGAAGGTGAACCCTTCTGGGGCAACGATCGCCTCCCGGAAGTGGATGAGTGGCTGCAAACCGGCGGCTGGTGATCCGAACGAGACCGATCGCGTGAACAACTCAGCCACGGTGGAATAAAAAGTGAGTGTTTTCGAGTCGAACATTGATCAGCGCGCCAAGGGGTTCCGCGACAACTCCGAACGCATGCGCGGCCTGGTCGCGGATCTCAAGACCAAGGTCGCTGAAATTTCGCAGGGTGGCCCTTCGGACGCGCGCGCGAAGCATCTCGCCCGGGACAAGCTGCTGCCCAGAGCACGTATCGACGCCCTTCTCGATCCCGGTAGCCCTTTTCTCGAACTCTCGCAGCTCGCCGCCCACGGGATGTACGGCGGCGAGGTTCCGGCAGCCGGCATCATCACCGGCATCGGCCGTGTTTCCGGCGTCGAATGCATGGTGGTTTGCAATGACGCCACCGTGAAGGGCGGCACCTACTATCCTATAACCGTAAAAAAGCACCTTCGCGCTCAGGAGATCGCCACAGACAATAATCTGCCCTGCATCTATCTGGTGGATTCGGGGGGTGCCAACTTGCCGAACCAGGATGAAGTCTTTCCTGATCGCGACCATTTCGGAAGAATCTTTTACAACCAGGCAAACATGTCCGCGGCGCGCATACCGCAAATCGCTGTGGTTATGGGCTCATGCACCGCGGGCGGAGCGTACGTACCCGCGATGTCGGACGAAAGTGTCATCGTGCGCGAGCAGGGGACGATCTTTCTCGGCGGCCCCCCGCTGGTCAAGGCCGCCACCGGCGAGGTCGTAAGCGCGGAGGAGCTGGGTGGCGCCGAGGTTCACTGCAAAGTTTCGGGCGTCACTGATCACTATGCGGAGGACGATCTCGACGCTCTTGCCATTGCGCGCCGGATTGTCGCCCACCTGAACCGGCGCAAAGACGCGCTACTGGAGTCACGCGAGGCGCGGGAACCACGCCTGGATCCGAAGGAGATCTACGGCATAGTGCCTTCAGATACGCGCAAGCCCTACGACGTGCGCGAAATCATTGCCCGCATCGTCGATGGTTCCGAGTTCGACGAGTTCAAGCAGCTCTATGGGACCACGCTGATCTGTTGCTTCGCTAATCTGTTCGGCTACCCGGTGGGCATTATCGCCAACAACGGAATTCTGTTCTCGGAATCGGCGCTCAAGGGGACACACTTCATCGAGCTCTGCAGCCAACGCGGCATACCGCTTATTTTTCTCCAAAACATCGCTGGCTTCATGGTCGGCCGAAAATATGAAGCCGGAGGCATCGCCAAGGACGGTGCGAAAATGGTCACAGCGGTGTCCTGCGCAAGAGTCCCCAAGTTCACCGTAATCATCGGCGGCAGCTTCGGCGCCGGCAACTACGGTATGTGCGGGCGCGCGTTCGGACCACGGTTTCTGTGGACGTGGCCTAATGCCCGAATCTCGGTCATGGGCGGGGAGCAGGCAGCCAACGTTCTCGCCCAGGTCAAGCGGGATAATTTCGAACGCAAGGGCGAGGCCTGGAGCGCGGAAGACGAAGAAGCATTCAAGGCGCCGATCCGCGCTCAGTACGAGCACCAAGGACACCCCTATTACGCCACCGCGCGGCTTTGGGACGACGGCGTCATCGACCCGGCCCAGACGCGTAACGTTCTCGGCCTGGGACTATCGGCGGCGCTGAACGCGCCGCTGGAAATGACGCGCTTCGGAGTATTTCGAATGTGAGGGATCGTACGTCGTATACCGAATATCTGTCACAGACATCGCGAAATTCCAGCAGTATGTATTCAGATTAGCGTGGTTTCCGTTTGTCGGCGCTCCGGCATACCAAATACGACATTCGAAAATCCTCGCCGAAGGACAACACCACCATGGCGGAAAATACGGTCATTTGCGAAGTCGACAAAGACGGTGTCGCCACCGTCACTCTCAACCGTCCTGATGTTCATAACGCCTTTGATGATTCACTGATTGAAACACTACACGGCGCGCTCAAGAAACTCGACGACAACGAAGCCGTTCGAGTGGTGGTTCTTTCCGCCAACGGGAAAAGCTTTTCCGCCGGCGCTGACCTCCGCTGGATGCAGCGCATGGCCGGCTACTCCGAGGCGGAAAATCTCAAGGATGCGCGGCGCCTCGCCGATCTCCTGCAAACGCTTCAGCATATGGGCAAACCCACCCTGGCCCGGGTCCACGGATCGGCCTTCGGCGGCGGCCTCGGTTTGCTGGCCTGCTGCGATATCGTCTTGGCTTCAGAGAATGTCCGCTTCGCCCTCACTGAAGTGAAGCTCGGACTTATTCCCGCGGTGATCAGCCCATACGTGTCACGCGCTATGGGCGAACGCCACGCGCGACGTTACATGCTCACAGGTGAGCGATTCAGCGCCGAGGAGGCGTACCGACTGGGCCTGGTCCACGACGTGGTGCCCGAAGCGATGCTGGATGAACGAGTGCAGACGGTACTGGCAATGCTGCTGGAAAACGGTCCCGCGGCGATGGCCGCGACAAAAGCCTTGATGGATCGGGTCGCCGGAGGATCGCTGGACGAAAAAATGATCGACGACACCGCGAAACGCATCGCGGAAGTACGCGCGAGCGAAGAGGGGAAGGAAGGCGTGACCGCTTTTCTCGAGAAACGCAAGCCGCGCTGGTTGCGGCGCCGCTGATGTTCGAGTCGATCTTGATCGCCAACCGCGGGGAAATCGCCTGCCGTGTAATTCGAACGGCGAAGCGACTCGGGGTTTGTACCATCGCCGTTTACTCCGACGCGGACGCGGGCGCCATGCACGTGGAGCTGGCCGACGAGGGGTATCGGCTGGGACCAGCGGCGGCCTCAGAGAGCTACCTGAACGGGAATCAGCTGCTCAAGATTGCGCAGCGCGCCGGCGCCGAGGCGATCCACCCCGGCTACGGGTTTCTTGCCGAGAACGCAGGCTTCGCCGAAGCCTGCGCCGGGGCAAGTGTTGTCTTTATCGGGCCGCCGGCGGAGGCGATTCGCGCCATGGGCTCGAAGTCCGCCGCGCTGGAGCTGATGAGCCAAGCCAAGGTCCCCATATTGCCGGGCTACCGCGGAGGCGACCAGTCGGACGAGGCGCTTATCGAGGCGGCAGAATCAGTGGGCTTTCCCTTGATGGTAAAGCCGGTTGCCGGAGGCGGCGGCAAGGGAATGCGCATTGTCAACTTGCCAACCGAGCTGAAAGCCGCCATCGATTCGTCGCGACGCGAGGCACAAACCGCATTTGGCGACGGTGAGCTGCTTTTGGAGCGTTACCTCGAACACGCGCGCCACGTCGAAGTGCAGGTATTTGCCGATACCCACGGCAACACGCTTCACCTTTACGAGCGCGACTGCTCCATACAGCGCCGCCAGCAGAAGGTCATCGAAGAGGCGCCGGCGCCTGGATTGAGCGACGCGCTACGCGAACGCATGGGTGCTGTTGCCGTGCACGCTGCCGAGGCCATCGGTTACGTGGGCGCGGGAACGGTGGAATTTCTGCTTGATCCGGACGCAGCAAAAGAAAAAAAGAAAAAGAGCGATCCTTTTTACTTCATGGAAATGAACACCCGGCTTCAGGTTGAGCACCCGGTCACCGAAATGGTGCTGGGCGTGGACCTGGTGGAATGGCAGCTCCGTGTCGCCTCCGGAGAACCGCTGCCGAAGACGTCCGTGGAGCTCAATCCCGCAGGACACGCGGTTGAGGCGCGCATCTATGCCGAGGATCCCGCGCGCGGATTTCTACCGGCTTCAGGTCGTATCACTCACTTGCGTTCGCCTGCCGGACCTGGCGTACGCGTAGACACCGGCGTGCGCGAGGGAGACGCCGTGGGCGTTCACTACGACCCCATGATTGCCAAGCTCATTGCCCACGGGCGCGATCGCGCAGAGGCCGTGCGCAGGCTCGGCCGCGCCCTTAAAGGTTACGAAATTCTCGGCATCACAACCAACGTCGCCTATCTGTCTCGGATCCTTTCTCATCCCTCCTATGCCGCTGCGGAAATCGATACCGGTTTCGTTGAACGGTTCAAAGATGCGCTCACGCCGTTACCGGCATCCGGATTCGAACCAGGACACGCGGCGATATCGGTAATTCTTCACCTTGCCCTAAATCGCTCGATCTGCGGCGAGCGTGTCGCAGTGGCTGAACCATCCCCGTGGACCCGGCTTCGCGGATTTCGGCTCAACGCCGATGCCGTCGAGTACCTAAGGCTTCGCGCGGACGAAGAAACGCGGACCTTCACACTGACGCGGTCAGACAACGGTATGGATATCACTTGTGGCGAAAAAGTGTTTGCGTGTTTGGCCCGGTTTAATTCGGATGGGGCTTTGGATGCACGTATAGATGGCCGACGGGTGCGCTCCGCGGCAATCTTCGATCACGGCCGGGTCGATCTATGGCTCGAAGGAAACGTGCATCGATTCACGCTCGTCGATCCCGACGAGCGGCGTGCCGCCGCCCAGTCCGGCCACGAACACCTGACCGCGCCAATGCCGGGAAAGATCATTGCGGTGCTGGTGGAAGCTGGCGCCGTCGTCGCCCGCGGTCAGCCGTTGGTGACCATGGAAGCAATGAAGATGGAGCACACTGTGGTAGCGCCTTTTGACGGCGTGGTGGAAAACGTCCGTTTCGGAGTTGGCGATCTGGTCCGCGAGGGCGCCGACCTGATTCACCTCACGGCCCAGTTGTGAGGATTACGCCGCCGTGGCGACGTCCGCGATTCAGCGATCCGGCTCGATGTAAAGGAAGCCGATACCTGCCGCGATACCCACACCATTGTTCTTTTCAATCGCCACCGGGTTAAGGCCGATCCGGTCAGCAAAGCCGCCTACCAGGCCAGCGGAGTTGAGGCGTGTGCTTTCAATTGCTGCCACCTTACTGCCGAAGTATTTGCCGCTCAAAGAGTGCTGGGCAGTGGTAACGCTGGACGAAGAAATTACGGTGAATGCAAACTTGTCGTTGCCTTTGAAGCTCAGATCCAGCCCCATCGCGATGCCGGACTCGCCCTTATAGCGCTCGACTTGCCCGCCGGTGTACTTGATCGAGCATCGAATGTCCGCCGTTGAGCGCACCGCCAGGCTGACGCGGGATTTGGAAACGTAGTTACAGGTGAGAACGCCGAGGTCTTCGTCAGTTGCACCCGACTCGGGCGCCAACGCAACCATCAGCAATATCGCTGTGATTGTAGAACGTCTAGAAAGCGTAGCTCCCATCAATCTTCCCGTTTGCTTAGCTGAGTCCGGGAGAGTTCGTAAACGCCAGCCATGGCAATTCGAACGAGGCAGGGGCATTTTCTCAACCCCAGGGAGCAATGTCTACGAGAACAGCGTTCGTGCCCGAAACGCCGCTATATAAAGGGACGGGAAGCTAATTCACGTTCGCCGCCGGACCTCAGCCGCGGGCGCTCGCGGCTTGTAGCATCGGCTCGGGAAGTAACACCTCATTCACCTCGACCAAGGTCTCCGCGCTGAAGCCATTAAACTTCGTTGCAGCAGCGTTGCTGTATGCGCCCACCTGACCGATTTCGATCCAGTCGTCTTCGCGCACGTCGTCGGGCAGCAGAAAGGGATGAGGGAGCACGTCGAAAGAATCGCAAGTCGGACCGTAGACTTTGAATGCCCTCAGTGTTTGGGAAACTTCGCCTTCGAGTCTTATGACGCGGGCCGGCAGCTGCATTTTTGCCAGCACCAGTTCGGAGAGACTCCCGTATATGCCGTCGTTTATATATAGCTCGTTTTCCTTACGCAGCAGCACCTGAACCAGTAGTGAGCAACCGTCCGCGACCAGCGCGCGCCCCGGCTCGCACATCAATACGCAGTCGTTACGAAGCCCGAGTTTTTTGACCCCCTTCTTGATGGAGCGGAAATAAGCTTCCAGTGGGGCCGCGCCCTGGCCGGGATAATTGGCGGGAAATCCGCCACCTACGTCCAGATAGTGTATATGCACGCCCGCTCTGGAGAGGACGTAACCGGCCAGATTGAGCGCCTCGTTGAAGGCCTGGGGGACCAGGCACTGGGAGCCGACATGGAAGGAGAGACCCGGTCGAAATCCTTCCTTTTGCACGCGCTTCAGAAGATCAACCGCAACTTCGGGTGAGGCGCCAAACTTGGCCGCCAGGTTGTAAAGCGCCTTGGTCTCAGGCGTTTTTAAGCGTACGAAAACATTAACGCGCTCACTTTCCGCGGCGGCGACAATCTTGTCCAGCTCTGCCCCGTGGTCGATGACGAAGTCGCGCACGCTATACACGTCAAAAGCCGTACGCGTCACCGTTCGGCTTTTTACCGGGTGCATGAAGTACAGGTGGGCATCGGAGTACGATTCCGAGATCTGAGCAATCTCCGGAAGTGACGCGGTATCGAAGTGGCGAATTCCGGCGTCATACAGCGCCTGTAGTACCCGCGGGTGCGGGTTGCACTTCACTGCGTATAGCACCCGTCCCGGAAAAGCATTGAGAAAATTCCTCGCCGTTGCTTCGATCTTGGAAGGCGACAAACAATATACGGGATAGCTCGGCTCGATTGCCTTGGCCACCGCCCTGGCGTCGGCATAACGGGTCTCGCTCATAGGTACCTCAAATCAGACCAAAGGACAACGCTGAGATCCGCCAACGATGCCGAAGTAATAGCCCATCCGCTGGGACCCGGATCCCGGCTCTCGCCCAGGCTGAGAAAACGGCAGATCAATGGAGTGCTCCTGCTGTGCGCGACTGGACCCGGGTGCTTTAAAATGATCAAGCGTTGAAACCGACCCCCGCCGGGGCCGAATGTAGGCAACGCTATACGATAAACGGCGTCCCGCGCTATGGGTAGCAAAATGTGATCCAAAAGCATGCTGATCGTCGATGAATATTCCCGATGAAATAAGGATAGTCGAGGTTGGACCGAGGGACGGCCTTCAGAATGAGTCCAAAACCGTTTCCACCGCGGTCAAAATCGAGCTCATCGACCGGCTTTCCGCCACCGGGCTCAAGGCCATCGAGGCCACGGCCTTCGTTTCGCCTAAGTGGGTGCCGCAGATGGCCGACAACGCCGAAGTCATGGCCGGGATCCGCCGTGGACCCGGGATCAGCTATCCGGTTCTGGTACCAAATATGAAGGGTCTTGAGGGAGCGCTGCGCTCGGGCTGCGACGAGGTCGCCGTCTTCGCCGCGGCGTCGGAAAGCTTCTCTAGAAAAAACATCAATTGCTCCATCGACCAGAGCCTCGAGCGCTTTGCAGCGCTAATCGAGGCCGCCAAGGAGAAAAACGTTCGTGTTCGCGGTTACATCTCCTGCGTGCTCGGTTGTCCTTACGAGGGACATGTTCCCCCTGAAGCCGTCGCCTGGGTGGCCGGGCGCCTGTTCGAACTGGGTTGTTACGAAATCTCCCTCGGCGACACGATCGGAAGCGGGACGGCCGGCACGACGCAGACCATGATCGACGCGGTAACGGATAAAGTCCCGGTGCAGAACCTCGCCGGTCACTTTCACGATACTTACGGTCAGGCTCTTGTCAACATTCTCACCGCCATGCAGCGCGGCATCGCTGTTTTCGACAGCTCCGTAGCAGGTCTGGGTGGTTGTCCTTATGCCCGCGGAGCCACCGGCAACGTGGCCACGGAAGACGTGCTTTATATGCTCAACGGGCTGGGAATAAGAACCGGCGTGAACTTAGACGCGGTAGTCGACATTGCCCGATTCATCAGCGATGCCCTCGGCCGCCCGCCGATATCCCACGTTGCCCGCGCAATGCTCGCGAAGCGGCCGGCGCGTGATGCGTGATGCGTGATGCGTGATGCGTGATGCGTGATGCGTGATGCGTGATGCGTGATGCGTGATGCGTGATGCGTGATGCAAGGAGCGTATTCGGCCCGACTACCCTGTCAAGCCGCGTCACGCCGCTTCACCTCACCTGTCGCGCCGCGCTGGTTTCTCAGACCTTGCGGCGCACACCTTCTGGTAAGGTGCTAACGCGCTGCATCTCCGGGCTGTTGAATACCGTGGGTTTAGACAAATAGTCGATAAGCATGTCAGTGGCGTCCATGCCCCAGAAAAGATTGTCGTCGACTTCGAAGGTGGGTACACCGAATACGCCGCGGCCTGCCGCTTGCTCGGTATTCCTGCGCAACGCTTCTTTGATCTCCAGTGACTGAATACGGGCGTCGGCGTCGCTGATCCCGAGACGTCGACAGAGCGCACTCCACGCCGAATCGTCGCCGATGGCGCGGCCTTCGGCCCAGATGAAACGGAAAATGTGTTCCACCGATTCGGCCGTGGCGCCCGCAGCGATGCAAAGGCGAAGCGGTTTTAAAGGATTGAACGGATGCGCCGGCGGCATACGGAAGGGGATACCGTGTCGCTCCGCGTACCATTGTAGGTAGCGGTAAGTGAACACCCGCTTCGGCGCTACTTCGGCAGGGCCCTTGCTTTGCCAGTGATCGAGCAGCCCCGCGAACAGCACCGGCACGAATCGTATCCGCCGTCCTTGCGGCAGGTCACGAAATCTGTGCGTCTGCAGATAGGAAAACGGGGAGACGAAATCGAAGTACCAGCTAAGGGGGGCCATGGTTGTAGCGAATATGTGTAGGTAGTATGTGGGTGGCGTGGGATAGAGGGGATTCTCGAATTTCCCACATGCTACATACTCAGCTGTCGCGAAATCTGGACCACCGCGGAAAAGGTCGTCGATTTGGTTCTTTCAGATGCGCGCCTTTACGTAGCTCCCCGGCGCATCTTCTAAAACCTCGAGCTTGCCGTCGCCGGGATCGCGCTTTGGAACTACGCCGTCATTGTACTCGCTGATCCACCCTGCCCAGTCTACCCACCAGGAACCCTCATTCTGCTCGGCGCCGGCGAGCCACTCGTCCGGCGTATTGGGCAGCGTCTGGTTGACCCAGTAGCCGTACTTCTTCGCCGCGGGCGGGTTGATTACGCCAGCGATGTGCCCAGACGCGCCAAGCACAAAGCGGATGGGACCGGAATAGATCCGGGTCGCCGCGTAGGTGGATTTCCACGGCGCAATGTGATCCTCTTTGGTGGAGAGTATGTATACAGGCGTTTTTATTTTGGTGAGATCGATCGCGACTCCGTCAAGGTTGATTCCACCCGGGTTACAGAGCAAGTTTTTCTGGTACATGTTGCGCAGGTAAAAACTATGCATGTTGCGCGGCATCCGCGTCGAATCAGAATTCCAATAAAGCAGATCGAAGGGAAAGGGGTCGCGCCCCATCAGGTAATTGTTGACCACAAAGCTCCAGATGAGGTCGTTGGCCCTGAGCAAATTGAAGGCTTCTGCCATGTTCGAACCTTCAAAGTAGCCGGTCTTCTCCATGCTTTCTTCCATCAGAGAAAGCTGCTCTTCATCGATGAACACACCGAGTTCGCCGGGCTCGGAAAAATCGACCATCGAAGTAAAGAAGGTGGCACACTTGATGCGGTCATCATTCTTTTCGGCCATGTAGGCCAGCGTGCAGGCCAGCAGTGTGCCGCCGAGACAGTAGCCGATAACTTTGACGTCCTGCTCCCCAGTGGCCTTTTCAACGGCGTCCATCGCCGCCAGCGGACCCTCGTGCATGTAGTCATCGAAGCTCTTCTCCGCCAGCGCCGCGTCGGGATTGACCCAGGAGATAATAAACACGGTGTGGCCTTCGTCCACGGCCCACTTGATAAAGGAGTTCTTGTCTCTGAGATCAAGGATATAGAACTTATTGATCCAAGGCGGGATGATAAGCAGCGGGCGCTTGTGCACGATTTCCGTTGTCGGCGCGTACTGAAGCAGCTGCATCAGATCGTTTTGAAAAACCACCTTGCCCGGGGTTACCGCCACGTTGACGCCGAGCTCGAACTTTTCCAGATCAGTCATCTTGACGCGCAGCTTTCCTTTGCCACGCTCGAGATCGTCGAGCATGTTGCTCAAACCCTGGAGAAGGTTTTCCCCGCCCGTCTCAATCGTGCGACGAATTACCTGCGGGTTGGTCAGTGCGAAATTCGTCGGCGCCAGAGCATCCACATATTGGCGGGTGTAGAAATCGACCTTCTCCGCGGTCTTAGGGTCCAATCCGTCGACGCTGCGTACGCTATCGAGCATGAATTCAGAGGCGAGCAGGTAGGACTGCTTGATGTAATCGAAGACGGGGTTCTCCTTCCACTCGTCGTCCTTGAAGCGCTTGTCGCTGGGCGCGGGTGTCGCCGCCGGCTCCGCTTCCTCCCCCATCATCCGCTTGGTGGTGCTCTGCCACAGGTCCAAATAGCCCTGCCAGAGCTTGATCTGGGATTCCATCAGTTTTGCCGGGTCGCTCATCATGCGCGTGGTGAGTTCCTGAAACGCGCGCCCGATGACCATGGGATCGAGAACGTTGTATTCGCTCTGACCCGACGACTGGCGCTGAATGAAGTCCTGAACCACCCGCTGGCTCTGCTCGGCGATCTTGGCCATGGTCTGATTAAGCTTTTCTGGGTCCGGTGGATCGATCTGCGGTTCTTGGCTCTCGCCCATGACGCTGTCCTCAGATTGTTTTGGACCGCAAAGACGCGCGGCCTGGCGAAAAATTATTGCGGTGCAGCATATCACGTTCGCCAAACGACGACGAACTCTCGCCGGTTCGAAGGGACGGCTACGATCCTGCCGGCTCCAGCGGAGGGATGGAATAGGTGCAGGTGACGTGGGCAACGAGCTCGTCCTTGCCCTCCGTGTACAGGTACACCTCGCCCACCGCCAGGCGCCGGCCGAGCTTGAGGATTCGGCCGTTGGCGATGATATCCCCAGGATCGGGTCGGCGCAGGAAATTGATGTTGAGGCTGGTGGTAACCGCGAGCTTCACCGGGCCGATGAGGCTCATGACCACGCCCCAAATGACGAAATCCGCCAGCGCCATAAGCACTGGCCCGGCCACGGTTCCGCCGGGACGAATAAAGGCCTCACGGTACGGCACCCGGGCGTCTACCTCGCCGGGGGCGACGCGGTCTATCACTACCCCCATCTCTCCCGCCACCGGGACTTCCTCTTTGGCCAGGCGCTCGAGCTCCGCAGCGCTAATCTTTGTCTTGTTCACGGACGAGCGTACCTCAGTCCCGGCCTTATCGACGACGGTACCTTGCTAGACTCATCAAGCGTGTCCACAATGTGACGTTCCTGCTCCGAGCGGATGGCTGATTCTACGTGAGCAAAGCTGCGCAATCTTTAAAAAACGAGCCCGTACTGCTGCGCGATTCGCAGGACGGCGTCGTTACCCTGACGCTCAATCGGCCGAAGAGCTATAACGCGCTCAACGGCGACCTTCTCGACGCGCTGTCTGATTCGCTGGACGAGATCGAAAACGACGAGAGGTTGCGGGTTGTGATTCTCGCGGCCAACGGCGGGGCTTTTTGCGCCGGGCATGATTTTAAGGAAATTCAGAACAATCGCTCTGAGACCTATTACCGCGAGCTGTTCTCGCGCAGCAGTGAACTGATGATGCGGCTCGCGGGCCTGCCGCAGCCCGTGATCGCCCGCGTGCACGCAACCGCCACCGCGAATGGCTGTAATCTGGTCGCGTCTTGCGACCTTGCCGTGGCGTCGACCGAAGCGCGTTTTGCGGTTTCCGGGGTTAATTACGGCCTATTCTGCAGCGCGCCAAGCGTCGGCCTGTCGCGAAACGTATCACGCAAACGGGCATTCGAAATGCTGGTTACGGGCGAATTCATAGACGCGGAGACGGCGAAGGATTACGGCCTCGTGAACCGGGTCGTGTCGCCGGACGAGCTTGACGCGGAAGTGCATGCGCTCGCCGCGACCATCTGCTCCAAATCCCGTGTCGCCGTTGCCACCGGCAAACGCATGTTCTACGTCCAGGTTGAAAAAGAAGTTCGCTCGGCGTACGAGTTCGCCGACGGCGTCATGGCGTCGAATTTGATGACGGAGGATGCAGAAGAAGGGGTCGAGGCCTTTATTCAGAAGCGACTCCCGGTGTGGAAAGGTCCTTGAGCGGCCGCGTTTTCGGCCGTCGTAGACGAAAGCACTAGAACTCAGTCAATACGCGCGCGAACGTAGCTTCCCGGCGCATTCTCGATGGCGGGCAATCCCCCTAACCCGGGTACTCGCGCCGCCACTTTGCCCCCGCTGAAGCGTCCGACCCAGTGCTTCCAGTCGGGCCACCACGATCCCTCGTGAACTTTTGCCCCGGCCAGCCATTTGTCCGCGCTGGCGGGAAATTCCTTGTTGGTCCAGTACCCGTACTTGTTCTTGTGCGGCGGATTGATGACCCCGGCGATGTGGCCGGATGCCCCGAGAACGAACTTAAGCGGTCCGGAAAAAAGCTGCGTTGTCTGGTAAGTCGTCTTCCAGGGAGCGATATGGTCCTCGCTGGTGGAAAGCACATAGGTGGGTGTCTCCACTCTTTTCACGTCGATGGTCTCACCTGCGAGCTTGACACCGCCGCGTTTTTTGAGCCGGTTTTCCAAATAAAGATTGCGCATCACCCAGGTGTGCACGGCTGCCGGCATGTTGGTGGAGTCCGCGTTCCAGTAAAGCAAATCGAACGGCGCCGGGCTCCTACCCATGAGATAATTGTTGATGTAGAACGACCACACCAAATCATTGGCGCGCAGGACTCGGAAGGTCTCGAAAACCTTTCGCCCATCCAGATAACCCTTCTCCTGGATCTGCTGTTCCAGCTTTTCGATGCCCTCTTCGTCGATAAACAAGGACACGTCTCCCGTGTCGCTGAAATCCACCATGGTGGTGAGCAGCGTGGCGCTTTTGATGCGAGTGTCCTTTCGCGCCGCCATCCAGGCGAGCATCGCGGACAACAGTATGCCGCCGAGGCAGTAACCTACTGCGTTGACTTCACGCTCGCCGATGGCCTTCTCGATGGCGTCCAGCGCCGCCAGGGGTCCTTCGAGCATGTAATTCTCGAAGTCCTTTTGGGCGAGCTCCGCTCCCGGGTTCACCCACGAGATCATGAACACCGTCTGGCCCTGATCCACTAGCCACTGGATCATCGAGTTGCCCGGCCGAAGGTCCATGACGTAGAACTTGTTCATCCACGGCGGAATGATTAGCAGCGGTCGTCGGGCAACCTGTTCCGTAGTGGGCGCGTACTGGATGAGCTGCATGAGCTCGTTCTGATACACCACTTTGCCCGGCGTCACGGCCAGATTTTTGCCCACCTCGAACGACTCCATGTCGGTCATGGAGATGTCGAGACCTTCCCGGCTGCGGCTTAAGTCGGCAAATAGATTGTTGAGCCCGTCCACCAGATTCTTTCCACGTGACTCCAGGGTCTCGCGCAGAACCGCTGGATTCGTGACCGCAAAGTTAGTGGGCGAAAGAGCATTCAGCATTTGAGCGGTGGCGAATTCGAGCTTGCGCGCGTCCTGCTCGTGCATGCCGTTGGCGCCTGAAACCAGCTCCTGGCCGGCGCGGGTCAACAACAGGTAGGTCTGCTTGATGCAGTCGAAGACGAGATTTTCATCCCAGGCGTCGTCGGAGAACCGCCTATCGCCGGGCTCCGGTGAAATGACCGGCTCCACTTCGGCGCCAAAGCCGCGTTTGAAGGTGTTCTGCCAAACAGAGGAGAAATCCCGCCAGAAGTCCATCTGCACCCGTGCCAGGGCAACCGGGTCGGTCCACAACCGCTTGGAGAACTCGATCCAAAGATTTCCGAGTCCCAAGGGATCCGCCATTGGCACGCGGCGGCCGTTAATCTTTACGGGAAAGGCTTGGCCGGCCGCCCGACGCAGATTTTCCCGCGCGAGCTTACCCGTGACGTCCATGAGTTCGAACGCTGAAGGCGGCCCGGAAGCCTTTCCGCCACGGTCGTTGGCCATGCAAATATCCTAGGACAATTTGCCCTTTGCAGCCTTTTGTGCACCGCAATATACTGCAATGCCTCACATATGACAAACCCGTGAACGGCTGGAAGGCACTGAAAATTTGGGCTTTCTGGCTCATGCCGCGACCCCGACGAGGTAACTTGACCAGACCATGCCGCTCTCACAACCCGTACCCAGACAGCTGCTTCACCAGCGCGTCATCACCTGCCGTGGCTACCGCCGGGACGACGGCCTGCTCGACATCGAGGGCCACCTGGAGGACATCAAGAGCTACCCCTTCCGCAACCGGGATCGAGGTGAAATCCCCGCCGGAGAGCCCGTCCACGGAATGTGGCTGCGTCTGACCATCGACGAGAAGCTTGAAGTAAGGGACGCCGAGGCGTCTACGGAATACGCGCCCTACGCCGTATGTCCCCAAGTTACGCCCAATTTCAAACGGCTGGTCGGACTATGTATCGGCGCCGGGTGGATGCGGGAGGTGCGAAAGCGGGTCGGCGGTGTGGAGGGGTGCACCCACCTGGTGGAGCTGCTCGGGCCCATCGCTACCACCGCGTACCAGACGCTGGCGGGCCAGCGCAAAGCGCGCGACTCGAAAGCACCGATTGCGCGTCCGTTTTTTCTCGATAGCTGCCACGCGCTCAAAAGCGACGGCGAGGTCGTCAAGGTGCACTGGCCGGCTCATTTCACGGCAAGATCTGGCGGCTGATCGGGGTGACGCAGAAGGCACTCATCGACGACATCGGTGTGGCCCACCGGCCGGCCCAAGGAGAGGTCCGCGTCGTCTCACTGGTTCCGAGCATCACCGAGCTCGTCATTGCCCTCGGACTCAAAAATGAGCTCGTCGGTCGAACGAACTTTTGCGTGCATCCAAACAGGGAGGTGGAGTCGATCGCCAGAGTCGGCGGGACGAAGACGGTCAGGCTCGAGAGGGTGAAGGCACTTTCTCCGACCCACGTCGTCGTCAACGTAGACGAAAATCGCAAGCAGGACGTGGACGCGATGGCGCAGTGGGGATGCAGCATCGTCGTCACCCATCCACTTCAGCCTACGGACAACCTTCGCCTTTACCGGCTTCTGGGCGGGATTTTCGGTCGAGAGGAAGCGGCGGAAACGCTTTGCCGGGATTTCGAACAGGCCCACGAATCGCTGCTGGACAGGGCCAAGAACCTGCCGCAACGAAATGTGCTTTACCTCATCTGGCGCGACCCATGGATGACCATATCCGAAGACACCTATATCTCCAGGACGCTGGCGCTTGCCGGACTGAAATCGATGGGAGGACGGGCGGACGTGCGCTACCCGGAAATCGAATTCGACGAGACCCTGATGGATCAGGTGGACGCCGTGCTGATGAGCAGCGAACCGTTTCCTTTCAAGCAAAATCACGTGGAAGAAGTGCGCGCCCTCACCCAGCGATGGCCGGTTCCAATCAGCGCCATCGATGCAGAGATGGTGTCCTGGTACGGACCACGCGCCATCCCGGGTTTACGTTATCTCGAGTCCTTCGCGGCGGAGCTGCCGACACGCTAGATTCCGGTACAAAACGCCAGCGCGCTCTATAATTCCAGAAGTCCTTTCGAGTATCTGCTCACGCCGCACATGGCCGTATCGCCGCGAATCGTCTCCCTGCTTCCCAGCGCCACGGAAATCGTGTGCGCCGTGGGCTTCAGGAACAACCTGGTGGGGCGCTCTCACGAGTGTGACTACCCCGAGGCGGTGGAGGATCTCCCGGTTTGTTCCTCGCCCAGGGTCGAGGTGGACGGCAATAGCCGCGAGGTCGATGACGGGATTCGAGACATCGTTCGCCGCGGTCTCTCCGTGTACGAGGTGCAGGAGGACACGCTCAAGTCGCTCAAGCCGGACTTCATCATTACGCAGACCCAGTGCGAGGTCTGCGCGGTAAGCGAAAAGCAATTGAGGCGGGCGGTGCACGAATGGACTGAGGCCAGACCCGAGATCGTGTCGCTATCGCCCAATGTGGTCGAAGACGTGCTGAGGGATATCCGCCGCGTCGCCGAGGCCCTGGGCGTCAGACACCATGGCGACAAGATAGTCGACGTGCTTCGCAGCCGCATGCGCTCGATTAAGGAGCGAACGGCGGTTCTTGGAAATCACCCGCGGGTTGCGACCATAGAGTGGATCGACCCGCTGATGTCGGGCGGCAACTGGATGCCCGAGCTGGTGGAAATGGCGGGCGCCGAAAACCTGTTTGGAGAAACCGGCAAGCATTCGCCGCAACTCCAGTGGCAGGAGCTGCGCGCCGCCGATCCAGACGCCATTCTTATCAGCCCCTGCGGTTTCAATCTGAATCGGACGCTGAAGGAAGCTAAGGCTCTTGAACAACTGGAAGGATGGGATAACCTGACCGCGGTCAAGAACAGCCGCTGTTTCGCCGCTGACGGCCACCACTTCTTTAACCGACCGGGCCCCAGACTAGCGGATTCCCTGGAGATCATCACCCAGGCGCTGCACCCCGATCACTTCGACTTCGGCCACGGCCCCGAGAGATGGCGGCAAATTGCCAGCTTGGAGGTCTGATCCGCGGTTGGACTTTGCGTAATAGAGTCCGCTCGTTCGCAAAGCCGAAGCGCTGATTTTCTCCCGCCTCGACCCCTAGAGCGGTTTCAACATATGGCGCCGGCTTGGTTCGGCTCAAAGCTCTGCGCCGTTCGTCGGACCGGATTTACGACCAACATCTTGATGGCGTCATCTTTCAATCATGTAACTGAAGCGCTCAAACAGCGAAACTTCCGCCTTTATGTCAGCGGCAACGCGGTATCCCTGGTGGGCCTATGGACCCAACGGATTGCAGTCGGCTGGCTCACCTGGGAGCTGACTCATTCAGGCGCATGGCTAGGCGCGGTGGCCCTCGCGGATCTGTGTCCATCCTTGATCATTGGGCCTTTCGCGGGGGTTATCGCGGATCGCGTGGATCGGCTCAGGATCATGCGCATCGTTCAAACGCTGGCGATGATCCAGGCGACGACGCTGGCCTTGCTCGCGCTTGTTGAATGGATCTCCATCGGGATCCTGATTGCCCTGGTCCTGGCCAACGGCATCGTGGTCGGAGTAAATCAGCCTGCTCGGCTCGCGCTTGTGTCGAGCCTAGTACCGCGGCGTCATCTATCCACCGCGGTAGCCATAAACTCCATCGTCTTTAACCTCGCCCGCTTCGTCGGACCCGCGCTGGCCGGAATTTTGATCCTTACTGTCGGAGTGAGCGCGGCTTTCGCGGTCAACGCGGCAAGCTACCTTGTCTTCCTGGTCGCGCTGGCGCGAATTCACCTGGACAAAACGAGCATGCCCGCCCTCGGTAGCAATGGCCGATCGATGGTTGCGGACGTGGTCGAAGGTGTTCGTTATCTCGCTGGACACGCTGGGATCGGACCGCTGCTTTTGCTGGTGACGGCGCTTTCTGTGGGCGTTCGATGTTATGTCGAGCTGCTGCCGGGATTTGCCGCAGATGTGTTTTCCCGCGGTGCAGGCGGTCTAGCGGCGCTCGGTTCCGCGGTGGGCGTCGGAGCGGTGGCGGGAGGCATATGGCTGGCCCAGAGGGGCGGTCCGCCGGGGCTCGCGCGGGTGGCGATGTTTCACAGCCTGCTCACGGCGCTCGCGATTCTAGGCTTTGCAGCCAGCGACTGGTTTCCTGCGGGATTATTTTTTGCCGCCGTGTCCGGCGTATTCATGGCCATAAGCGGGGTCTCGGCCCAGAGCATCATCCAGCTGTCTGTAGAGTCGAAGGTTCGCGGACGGGTCTTGAGCCTGTACGGTATCATCGTGCGCGCGGGCCCAGCAGTGGGAGCGATGATGCTCGGAGGCGCGTCGGAGCTGGTGGGCTTGAGGCCGCCGCTGGTCGCCGGCGCGATCGTTTGTGTGTCGGTATGGCTGTTCGTCTGGCGCCGCCGCGCAGCCGTGGAGGCCGCGCTGGAGGAACGCGTCATCGTCTCCGAAAGTGTTGAACGCCCACGGCACCTCAGCGAGCATTCTTAATCTTCTCCGCTTCAACCCAACCCGCTGCAGAGAATTAATTTACCGCAGCTGGTGGATGTCTACCGGTCGAATTTCATCCGCCGGGGTGAAACCAAAAACGCGGCCGTAAAAATAAAGCTCCGCTTCGAGCGTGCGGCGGATGGTTTCGGCTTTGCGAAATCCGTGCTGCTCCCCCTCGAATGTAATATGGGCGACCGGGATGCCCTTGGTTTCCAGCGCTCTCGCCATCATCTCCGCCTGGTTCGGCGGCACCACCTTGTCTTCAAGTCCCTGAAAGAAGATTACGGGGCAGGACAAACGTTCGGCATGATTCAGGGGTGACCGGGCGGCATAAAGATCCTTCTTATCAGGATAAGGACCAATGAGCTGGTCCAGGTAGCGCGACTCGAACTTGTGGGTGTCCTTCGCCAGCGCTTCCAGCTCGCTGACTCCGTAATAGCTCGCGCCGGCTTTGAAGACATCGTGGAAAGTGAGTGCCGCGAGCGCAGTGTAGCCGCCCGCGCTGCTGCCTCGGATGATGAGGCGCTCGCCGTCAACGCGTCCGGATTCAGCAAGAGACCTGGCGCCGTTGACGCAGTCTTCCACGTCGATGACGCCCCATTCACCGTACAGTCGATGGCGGTATGCGCGCCCGTAGCCCGTGCTGCCCCGATAGTTGACGTCCAGCACCGCAAACCCCCTACTGGTCCAGAACTGGATTGGCAGCCTGAAGCTGGTTCCGGTGGCGCCCGTCGGACCGCCGTGACCAATGACGATGAGCGGCGGCGCTTCGTTTTCCGGACCTTCAAATTGGGCGTTCGAGGGCGGGTAAAAGAAGCCGTGAGCATGCTCAGCGTGGCCGCTCTTGAAGCGCAGCGTCTCCGGTACGGATACGAATGCCGGGTCGAGCGTGAGCGTGGTCGACTCGCGCAGGGTTTCCGTCGCGCCGCTGTTTAAATCCAGGTGCACAACGGCCTGGGCCCGATCCGGCGCGCCGGCGATGAGCAGCGCATCATCGCCGTCAACGACGATATCGTCGATATCCGAGTAAGGCACGGGAATCACGCTGCCCTCGCGATTCTCGACATCGATCCGGTGCAACGACCACTGGCCGTCGCGACAGCCTGCGGCGATCATGTCTCCTTTCGCGGTGAAGCCGTAGGTGCGCATATTGAAAACCCACTGCGGACGACCGAATTCGGCCTCTAGAAAATAAACGTTCACGGCCCCGCTTTCGTTGAGCCGGTAAAGGTTCCACCACCCGCTGCGGTCGGAGACAAAATAAAGCCCGCCCGCAGGCGACCATTGCGGCTGGAAAATGGAATCGTTCTCTCCCCCGGCAACGGGCTTTGGCTGGCGGATGCGTCCTGCATCGTCCAGCGCACAAAGGTAAAGCAGGGTACCGTCCCAGGGCATGCGCGGGTGATCCCAGCCTAGGAAGCAAAGCTGCTGCCCATCCGGGCTCAAGCGCGGATTGGAGTAGAAGTCGTGCCCGCAAGCGATGATCTCCACCTCGCCTCCAATCAACGGAACTGCACACAGAGCATTTACCGGCTCCCCCCGGCCGCCATGGTCCTCGCGCACACAGAGCAGCCGCTGGCGCGGTTCATCGAGAGCAAAGTCCGAGTAGCGGTAGGGCCCTTCCCCGGTCAAGGGTCTCGGCGCGCCGGTGCCTTCCATCTGGTAGACGCGCTGATCCGAGTCGTTGCTGAACCAGAGACGTTCGCCGCTTATGAGAAAAGCGCCGCCGCCGTACTCGTGAACCCGGCTGCGCACATTGAAGGGGGCGGAGTTCAGATCTACGGCCTCTCCGCCCGCAGTCTGCTTCACCAGCACGTTTCGCCCTCCCTGTTCCGGGCGGCCTTCAAGCCAATAGCGCGCGCCGGCCTCCAGCATCACGCCACCCAGTCGCACGCTGCCGCGGGTCAGCGCCTCTGCGGTCACCGGGGACGGCCACTCACCGTAAGGCAGGCGGCGTTTGTTTTTCATCTCAAGCTCGTCTCCTCATAGTCTGCCATCCGCCCGATGCATCACGACCAACGTCCGGTGTATCGTGGTAGCCCCCTTCGACAGAGTCACGCCAGAACTTGCGGGAAGATAACATGCGTCGTTTGCTTTCAACCCGGAAAATCGCCGTCGCTGCCGCTCAGCTGATCTTTTGTTGCCTGCTTGGCTTTGCCTCCTTCGCCTCGGTGGCGCAGGAACAAGCGATTTTTTCGCGCAAGGATATCTTCCACCCGGTTTTCGCCGTCAACGGAATGGTGGCGACTCAGGAAGCGCAGGCGACAAGTATCGGAGTCAAAGTGCTCGAGGATGGTGGAAACGCGGTGGATGCCGCGGTGGCTGTAGGCTTCGCCCTCGCGGTGACGCTGCCCCGCGCGGGCAACCTCGGCGGCGGTGGCTTCATGCTGATCCACGAGGCCGGCAGCGGGAAGACGCACGCCCTGGACTACCGAGAGATGGCGCCGGCGGCGTCCACGCGGGAAATGTTCTTGGACCAGAACGGAGACGTGGACAAGAAGAAATCGCGCTTCAGTCGCTACGCGGCGGGCGTACCGGGTACGGTTGCGGGGCTGGTGCTGGCGCTGGATCGCTTCGGCACCATGTCGCTGCAACGGGTCATCGCTCCTGCGATCCGCCTTGCGGAAGAAGGCATCGAAGTTTCTCCCGACCTTGCACAATCCCTGGAAGCCAGGAAGCAACGTCTGCTGGGCAACGAAGCGGCAGCGCGCATTTTCTTTCGCCCGGACGGCACGCCGCATCGTGCCGGCGACCGTTTGGTGCAATCGGATCTGGCATGGAGCTTGAAGCAGATTGCGGCCAGGGGGGCGCAAGCGTTCTACCAGGGAGCGATCGCCGAGCGCTTGGTCGAAGACATGCAGAAAAATGACGGCCCAATCACCGCCGCCGACCTGGCCGGATATAGTCCAGTTTTGCGCGCCCCGGTGGAAGGCAGCTACCGGGGTTACGAAATCCGCTCAATGCCGCCACCGAGCTCCGGCGGCGTGCACCTGGTTCAAATACTCAACATCCTGGAAGGATTTCCGATCGCTTTTCTTGCTCACAACAGCGCCGACACGATTCACCTCATGGCGGAAGCGATGAAGCTCGCTTATGCCGACCGCAGCATGCATTTGGGCGATCCGGACTTCTGGAAGGTGCCGATAAAGGGCCTTACGTCAAAGCGCTACGCGGCAGACCTAAGGCAAGCCATCCGTCTCGACCGCGCGCGCCCTTCATCCACCTTCGGAGCGGGCAATCCGCTTCCCTATGAGAGCAACGAGACCACTCACTTCTCAGTCATGGACCGCGCCGGCAACGCCGTATCCAACACCTACACCATCAATTTCAGCTACGGCTCAGGGATCGTCGCCGAAGGCACCGGGATTCTGCTCAATAACGAAATGGACGATTTTTCCGCCAAGCCCGGGGTACCTAACGCCTACGGTCTTATCGGCGGAGAGGCCAACGCCATCGACCCGCGCAAGCGGCCACTCAGTTCGATGACGCCAACCATAGTGCTCAAAGACGAAAAACCGTTTCTGGCAACGGGAAGTCCCGGCGGCAGCCGCATCATCACCACAACGCTGCAAGTGATTCTCAACGTCATCGACCACGGTATGAATATTGCCGCCGCGACCGCCGCGCCGCGCGTGCACCATCAGTGGCTGCCTGATGAGCTCCGGGTCGAATCCGGCTTGAGCGTAGATACGCTGGACCTGCTCAGGGCGCGCGGCCACGAGATCGCGGAGAAGAATGCCATGGGCAGCACCCAGAGCGTGATGCGAATCGGGGAAGGATTTTTAGGCGCCGCGGATCCACGCCGTCCCGGCGCGCTCGCTGCCGGTCAGTAAGATCTGGCGCCGAGCGGCAAAGCGCTCAATCTATTCGCCCTTCGCGATCCCGCTTTGCCGAACTGATGGGCACGGGCTCAGCCGCGGACGGACGAGACCGTTCTATTGGCTCGTTTGTTTCCAATGACCCTTCGTCGGTCGCCACTTCTTGTTTCACTCGCTGCTCCGGCGGATGATCGGACACTAGGTCCTTAAGCGTCATGCTGCCGATGACGCCGGCAACGGCATCGTCCATTTTCCCGATCAGTTCCTCCACCGCGGCATCGATCCGCATGCGATCATGAGAGATCCAGTGGGACTCGCTGGCAACCCGAATAGCCGTCCACACCTCGTTCATGCTGATACTGGAGACGTCACGCCCGGGTACGTAAGCCACTTCCTGGCCGCTGACCTCGACCAGCAGCCCGCGGCTGACGAGCTCGTCCAGCACGTCTTCCAGCGCCGCCACCGGGACACCGAGCTGCAGTGAAAGCCGGCTGACCGAGACCGGCGGACCCCCGTGGACGTGATGCTGGGCGATACGAAAGACGGCCAGCGTCGCCAATTTCTCCCGCATGCGATTGCTCAGCGTGATCACCCGGTCGGGCATGCCATGGTACTCGGGATGCTGAATGAAGAACGCCACGGTGGCGCCGACCAAAAGGATCAGCCAGGCAACGTAGAGCCAGATCATGAACAGGAAAGCCACGGCGAAGCTGGAATATATCGCCGCGTGCCTGGGTGAATTGGCGACGAAAGACGCAAAGCTCCAGCCGGCTGATTCCCACAATATCCCAGCGATAACGGCGCCGACAAACGCGGCGCGGATCTGGACCTTGGTATTGGGAACGAAAACGTAGACCAGGGTAAAAGCCGTGATCACCAGCAGATAAGGAATCATGCTGATGAGCCACTTGATGACGGTGCCGAGCGGCTCGATGGCAATAATCTCCTGCATCAGGGACGTATGCATGATCGACGCGGTGACTCCGAGCGCGGTGAAGATCAGCACGGGACCGACCAGCAAAGCGCTCAGATATCCGCTGAAACGTTCGATAAATCCCCGCGGCCGCTCGACGCGCCAGATGTAGTTGAAGGATCGCTCGACCTTGTGCACCAGCGACAACACCGTGAGCATGAGTAGCGTAAGACCGATGCCTCCGAGCACCCGCCCGTTCACGTTGTCGACGAAAGCCATAATGCGGTCACCGAGCTCGATACCCTTGTCACCCAGCGGGGCAAGAAAACCGATCAGCACCTGTTCCAGATCGTTGTGCACTCCGAAGGCTTTGAGTACGGAAAAGCTCACCGCCAGCAGCGGCACCAGGGAAAGCAGGGTAGTAAAGACGAGGCTGGCGGCGCGCTGATTGAGCTCACCGTCGACGAATTCGCGAATCAGCGTGTGGCACACCCGCGCGGTGCGAACGGCATAGGCGCGTGCCGGGGGCAACGCCGCCACGTTCACCGCCCAGACGGAATTCCACAACAGAAGCTTGAAGCCTTCCCAGTACTGTTCGATCACGATCCTGACCCGGAAGCGATGAGAAACGGCTCGGCGCCGCGCTGAATCAGTCGCTGGAGCGCCGTACGCGAGCTTTGGCCAGCGCTCAGGCGCAAGGATAGCAGCAAGCCGTGGGTCAATGATCATTGCTGTTAAAGCAAGCGCCCCGTCGGGCATCGGCGCAGATCCGCTGAGCCGCCTGACTGAAGGCTTCCAAGCGCGTCTGGAAGCGGCACTCGGGGTGGCACCTCGAGCTGAGCCAACACGAGCTGAGCCAACACCTGTTCTAATGCCGGCGGTATTCCGACCAAGAACTCAGCACCCTAAATGCCGGCGCCCGAGGCGGGACCAAAAGCAAGCGCAAGCGGCCACGCAACCACTGCAGCGATCACGCCGGCATTAGAATCTCCGCGCAGGGTTTTGAAGCTCGAGCGGGGACCAAAACCAGTGCTGTCACCCAGGCATGATGCCCAACGCATGCGCCTGAAATCGACGAAACGCGGCGTCCGCCAGTTTGATTCCGTCAGCGCAGGCCGTGTCACGTAGACTTGGAGTCATCCTGCGGCGATTCTGTTGTGATCGTCTGCACGCGCTTCGGGCGACCGATAACAATGGAGCGCCAGTAGCCGCCGCGTGAGAAAGCCTCCCAGCTCCAGCGAAGCCACCTGAGAAGCGCAAATGCAATCCATAACGCCCAGGCGAGCATCAGCAGGCGATAAACGGTCAGCGGAACCGACAACACCCAAGCTTCCGCGGGCACGGCGCCGGCTCGATCCTGGAACCACCTCAGGAGGTACCCCCTGGAGCCGTTTCCGGCTATTTGCATCTCGGGCAAACCCAGTAGTCCCTGCTTGACGGCGTAGAAAAGCAGACCCAACGCGGCCAGGGTGAGCAGCACCAGACCCGCCTGCATGAGATTGAACTGCCACTTGCGTAGATCAGCATTTAGACGGCTGCGGGCATCGAGGGCGAACAGCCAGCCGACCACGACGATGGAAAGGTAAATGGGTATCTGACTCAAGCCCACGCCGAGTAGCAGCCAGTGATGTGTCTTCAGCGGTGTGCGCCTGGTGCGCCCGAGACCGAGCGCAACTGCGACAATGACCATCAGCAGTCCCCAGAACATCACCGCCGGACCCAGCGACGGACCGCTGGCAAACAGCACCCATCGGCTTCGAGGCATTTCCATCTGAGTGGACGCGTTGACGCTCGACGCGCCGAGATCCAGCATCGGGGTGTTGAACAGCGCGGATATTCCTTCCGCGCTGCGCCACATGAGCGTGACCTTGTGGGCACCGGGGTCCAGCGGCAGGGTGACGACGCCATTCTCCTGGCGTATCGGCTGGGAGCGAGCGTCGATCATCACCGACTGTAGCTCGGCGCCCCGCGGCAGCGTAATCGGATGCTGCACGCCCTGGCTGCTCCGAACCTCGAGGGAAAGCTCGGCGTCGGTCGCGCGATGACCGGGCTTAAGCTTGAGCTCGGAAATGTCTATGGTGAGCGTCCTCCCCTCGACGCCTTCGGGACGTGACACTTTGAGGGACACCCGCTCTCCGGGCCACGGACGCCACTGGGGAAACCAGCGCCCATTTGTTTGCTGCTTTATGACCGGAATCCCGGAGCTCTCCACGTGCCAGATTGGACTGGCGTTGAGCTGCCACGCTTCCGTCCACGTGGTCACCTCCGGCGCCAGCAGCTCCAAGCTGGGATGCTGCTCCAACACCGAGTCCCACCTTGCCTGAGTGGCGTTGGCGGAGAGGCTCACCTGGACGAGGTCGTTTTCTACTCGCACCCGTTCGGTGGTCACCGCCTCGCCGCGGATCAGCGGAACCTCCAGCACGATGGCCGAGCCGGGCGGCGAGACGCGATGCACCGTCGTCGCCACACGCCACTCGAGGCCCAGGGAAAGCGTGCGCTCAACGCGCACGAAGGGCGGCAGCGCTCCCGGCGCAAGGGCTTCGGGCCGGGATTCCGCGGCGCGAATTCTGCGCAGCTGAATTTGCTGGCCGACGACGCCGTTGTCGTGAATACCGTCTATTTCCCAGCCGTCGGCCCTGGCTTCAACGCGGTAGGGTCTCAGCGGCAGCGGGATTTCCACCCGCTCCCGAGCCGGCAGCCTTCCGCTCACCGTGATTTGATGCACACCAGGTTTGATCGCAACCCAGAGATTGCCTTCGTCGTCGCGAAACACGCCGTCCGCGGAAAAACCGTCTAGCTGCGCGCGCTGAGGAAGCCAGGCGCCGTGACGCCCGGGCAGTGGCACCGCGACCTCCGCCTGCGCGTGCACTTCCATTCGAGCGATCAGGCTCTCGTCGAGAACTTCTAGACTCATGCGCGGCAGCGCAGCGCAGCCCGGCACGCAGTCCGGCGCCTTGAGCAATCGCTGACGCAATTCCTCGAGCAGCGCCGGGCCGGGAAGTCGATTGGAAGCGGCAGGTTCCGGAACCTGAGCCGCGTTGACGGGGTCCGAGACGCCGCTGGCGATGAGTGCCGCGATCAGCGCCGCCGCGGTAGCGCCGCCAGCGGGGCGACGAAAGGTGAAGCGTCCGTTTGCCGTAACGCCCAGCGCCCGTACCGCAAGCAGGGCAAGCAGCACCACAGAAAGCAGGCGCAACACCAGGGTCACGCCGGGGGACAGCAACACAAGCTGCAACGACTGTCCGCGGGAAACCGGCCCGTTCCATAAAAGCTCCGCGCGCTGCCACTGCCAGCGCGGCAGTCCCGGTCCGGTCTGAATATTTGCTTTAGGGTCGATGCGCACCAGCTCGTCCGAGTAATAAGATCTGCGCGCGCTCGAAACAGCTTCCCGCAAGGTCTCGGCAGGTTTGTCCACCTCCATGTCTAAACCTGGCGCCGGCGCCGCTTCCGGCCGCGCGCGCTTTTTGAGCTCCGCCTGATCAAGCTGAATCCGCCCCCTGGCCGGCGCGCTCACCGGCTGCGCCTGCCACGGACGTTCCAGCTGTGGGAACAGGGCTACCCTCAACTGGTCCACGGCGAACGGAATGAAGATGATCAGCAAAGCGCCCAGGGCGAGGTAGCGATAGACGCCCACCCAGCGGGAGAACCTGCCCCGGGGCAATACGCTCAAAAGCGCGGTAGCGGCAAAGATATGCAACCATACCTGTCGCGGCGCGCCGTGCTCGTGGAACACCAGGCCGACGGCTAGCAACGCCACCAGTCCCCACTTCCAGCCCCACAGTCCTCGCGCGATGGCGGCGATGATGAGGAGCAGAAACAGATCGAACAACGTCCAGCGGGAGATCCAGGTGTGGTTGACGCGGTCGACGCCGGTGGCGGAAAACAGCCGCCAGCCCGGCGGCAGGTTCAGGCTGGCGTGCACCGATTGAAAATCGTGGTCCCACCCGACTGCGGGCAACCCGCTGCGCGATTCGACCCGGGCGTCGGCGGAGAGGTTCAGGTCGCCACGCCGAAGCTCCACCCCTTTGCGCTCGGAGCCGGTGCGGCGGGTGATGAACCACGATTCACCGTCCACCGCGACCCGGCCGAGATCCAGCACCGGCTCCGCCTCCAAACGCCAGCTGGCCGACAGCTGGCCGCCGATTTGGTCGTTGACCGTATAACCGCCGCCGTCGAAATCCAGCCACAGGGTGCGCGTCAATCGAAGTCGGTCGGCGTCGGGCTTCGGGTCGCCGCGGCGCTTGACGACAATTCGGAAGGCATCGCCGGACCCAACCCGGTAGGCGGGCAGGTTTTGCCACTCGGGCGGGAGTGAGGTTTGCCGGGGATCGACGCTGGGAACGCCCTCAATCTGTACCAGTCTCAAGTGATTTTGGGCGTCAAACACCCAGATCTCCGGCTCCGGCCAGGGCGCAGACGCTTCAATACGCGACAACTCGGTAACGGGGCCCGGCTGACGGGAAGCGACGGTGAGCGCGTGGCGACCGGGGCGAACCTGCACCCGCAGGCGACCGTCGGGCTCCAGTCGAGCGGGAAGCGCGCTTTTAAGCGACAGTGGAATGGCGCCGGCGACCAGCACCGGTCCAAGCAGGACCTCACGATGCTCGCCGGAAACGTCCAGCTCGATACGAGTGGTGATCTGAAGCGGAACCTCATCGACGACCTGCCGAAACACGCGAAGCTCCAGCGTGTTTTTGACCTCTGGCGCGCCATCCCGGCGCGCCGCATCGGCGGAGAGCCACAGACGTCCCTTTTCATCGAGCTCCGGCGCCTCGACTTTGCGCCCCGAAATTTGCAGCGCTATGAGCCCGGTCCCGGCCGGGATCTGTAAGAACTCAGGCGCGCGGTCGAAGGACAGTCGCCCGCTCACGGTATGGGTGCCGGCGGACGCGGGAACTCTGGGTGTTGCGTCACTGGATGAGACCGTTGTCGGAATGCCGTCGAGGCGCACGTCCTGAGGCCACAGGGACGGATCCCCCGGAAGCGGAATGAATCCCTCGGTGTACAGGCGCCAACTCTGACTGAAGCTCACGCCGGAAGCGTCTACCCGAATGTCCAGCACGTCCGGCCACAGGCAGCGCTTGCGGTCAAAGTCGCGATAAACGAAAGGGCAGCGCCGCGACTCGTGGCCGTGGAGCACCCACTCCACCCAAGGCTTCAACGGCTCGGGCACGGCCTCCTCGGAAAGCGGCGCGGCCCGCGGCTGCACGGCAGCGGCGGAGATCAAGAAAACGAGGACAACGCAAATGAGGGAGCGCATCGCGCGCGCTGCTAGATGAATGGGAGCCATTTGTAGTCCAAGCCTCGTTTTCCGCAAGAATTCAGTGCTTATAAACGTAGCCGGATTACGCTGGGGTTAGCGTGCGCTGTCGTCTTCTCCGCGGCCGTCGGCGCCAGCCGCATTCATGTGCGCGTCCCAGTAAACGATGTGTCCCGGTTCCACTTGGGTATTCAGATATTCAATGATGGCCGCAGCCTGTTCCGGCGACTCGAAGAATTCGATGACCAGCGGAAGGTCCAGCGACATGTCCATAAGAGTAGACGAGTGATATCGACCCGACTTGCCAAACCCCGTTATGCCGCGGAAAACCGTGACGCCGTGCACCTTGCTCTCGTCATGCAGGTAATTCAGAAGCGACTTCAGCATGCCGCTGGCTTCAGTCAGATAGACCCTCACCACGGTAACCGCTTGCGCTTTCATAGCTGCCTTCCCGCCACTACGCCGACCCAGCAGGCAACGATGCACAAGACCACGCTGGCCGCCACATTGAGCATCGCTCTGAGTGATTCGCCGTTCTCGACCAGACTGAGCGTTTCCATGGAAAAGGTGGAGAAAGTCGTGAACGCACCCAGAAGACCGATGAGCAGCGCCCCGCGCCACACCGGGTCTACATCCATGCGCTCGATGAAAAGCACGTAAATTGTGCCCATCAGCAGCGAGCCCACGACGTTCACCGTGAGCGTGCCGTAAGGAAAACCTCCGCCCGCAAATCGGTGCACGCCCACGGATACCCAGTAGCGAAACAATGCGCCAAACGCACCACCGGCCGCGATTGCCACGGTCATGTTCATACAGTTCTCCCGCGTGAAATCAACAGAATGTTGAAATTCGAATTCGTATCGAGCGACAACGAAAGCTTCAGGCGTAGACGCGGTCTCCGCGCCGCTGTGGATTAAACATGAGCTGCTAGCAGCGCGGCGATTCGATCAACGAGCGCCGGCCGACCGAACACGGCGCAGTAGAGCTTACCCGCTCCCGGCTGCTGGCGCTCACGTACGCAGACGTAGCGCCCACCCGCCTCTTCGACGATGATGCGTGTGGCCGCCAAGTCCCACAAATTCGCGTCCCACTCCACCGCTGCATCGAGTTGTCCCGTAGCCGCATAGGTATGGTTGAGACATGTGCGTAAAGCCCTAAAATCCGGATGCGCGTGCGCAAGAATATCGAAGATATCACCGTCTTCGTTGCAGCGGATGAAGCTCGATCGCGACGGTAGACCGATGCGCCCGGATAACGCGCGTCGACTCGACGTGTTTTCCTCGAGACCGATGCGCTCGTTGTTTCGATAAGCGCCAAGGCCGTGAGCCGCGTGCACCCTGATCCCCAGGTCCGGATGATCGATAACCCCCACGATGGGCGCTCCTTGGAAGAAAAGTCCAATGATGCTGCCCCAGGTGGGCAGCCCGCAGGCGAAGTCGGCGGTGCCGTCCACCGGGTCGATGACCCACTGATAAGCTGCTTGCGGCCGCGACGCGACCAATTCCTCCCCGATGATGCCCATCTGCGGAAAGTCCCGTTCCACGCTTTCGCGAAATGCGCGCTCGGCGGCGAGGTCCGCGTTGGTGACGACAGACAGATCCGGTTTGGCATCGGTTTCGATGCCTTGTCTGCGGATTTGCCAAATGACCTCCCGGCAGCAATCGGCGTACTGAAGCGCGGCCTGGAGTAACTGATGAAGCAGCGCCGCATCGACGCTCTGGCGAAGATCTCCACCCCCGTCCCCGCCGGGATCCGATGCGGATGCGAGCGTGCTCAAAATGCTTCGGCGTCCGGCGCCATCAGCGTGTCGCTACCGGAGGTGAGCGACGCCAACAGGCCCAGGGTCTGAGGCATCACTCGCTTCATGAAATAGCGCGCGGTTGAGAGCTTGGTTCGGTAAAAACCGGTGTTATCTCCATCCACCTTGTTCACCGCAATACTGGCGGACTTTGCCCACATGTGACCGATGGCGATGAGCGCCATTAGCCGCAGATAGTCGTACGCCGCTGCGCCAGGCTCATCCGGATTCTTTGCCCCGGCTTTAGCAAGCCATTCGGTGGCCTTGGTTAGCCGTTTCACCCCCTCGCCCAGCGGGGCCATGAACTCTTCCAGCTCTTGGTCCTCGGCGTGTTCCTTCACGAAAGCATTCAGGAACTCCAGATACCGTCGTACCGGGCGTCCCTGGTGCATGGGCAGCTTGCGACTTACCAGGTCCATGGCGTGAATGCCGTTGGCGCCTTCATAAATTTGCGAGATGCGCACGTCGCGCACCAACTGCTCCATGCCCCACTCGGTGATGTAACCGTGACCGCCAAATACCTGCAGGCAGTTGTTGCAGGCCTCGGTACCCATATCCGTGATAAAAGCTTTCACCACAGGGGTGAGCAGGGCCACCAAGTCCTCAGCTGCTTCACGCTCGGTCGGATCCGTATGACGCTCTTCCCGATCCGTTAGCAGCGAAACCCAGCCGAGCAGCGCTCGCGCGCCTTCACTTTGCGCCCGGGAGTTGAGCAGCATGCGGCGCACGTCAGGGTGCACGATGATGGGGTCTGCCGGCTGGTCGGGAAACTTCGGTCCCGTGGGCGCGCGGCCCTGGACGCGCTCTCGCGCGTAATCGACGGCACTCTGATACGCCACCTCCGCCTGGGAAAGACCCTGTTGCCCCACCATGATGCGCTCGTGATTCATCATCGAGAACATGGCGTGCAGGCCACGGTTGGGCTCGCCCACCAGCCAGCCCTTGGCGTTCTCGTAATTCATCACGCAGGTCGATGCGCCCCTGATTCCCATCTTGTGCTCGATGGATCCACAGCTCATACCGTTCCGCTCACCAAGGCTGCCGTCCTCGTTGACCAGGAACTTGGGCACCAGAAACATGCTGATTCCTTTGGTGCCTTCGGGCGCGTCCGGAAGCCTGGCGAGCACCAGGTGAATGATGTTCTCTGCCAGGTCGTGCTCGCCGCCGGTGATGAAAATCTTGGTCCCGTTCAGGTGGAACCCTCCGTCCTCTTGGGGCTCGGCGCGGGTCCGCAGCATTCCCAGGTCGGTGCCACAGTGGGACTCGGTCAGCGCCATCGCGCCGCTCCAAGTGCCTTCCACCATCTTCGGCAGGAAACGCCGTTTTAGCTCGTCCGATGCGTAGGCCTTCATCGCCACGTAGGCGCCGCGGGTCAGTCCCGGGTAAAGGCTGAAAGCCATATTGGCCGATTGAAGCATCTCCTCAAAGAAAACGCTCAGCGTGTTTGGAAGCCCCTGACCCCCGAACTCGGTATCGCAGGCGAGCGACATCCAGCCTGCCTCGCAAAGCGCTTTGTAGGCTTCCTGAAACCCGGCCGGTGTGGTGACGTGACCGTTGTCGAATTTACACCCTTGCTCATCGCCGACGCGATTGGTCGGAAAGATCACCGATTCGCAGAACTTGGCGCCTTCCTCGAGAATGGTATCGATCAAGTCGCTGCTGGCCTCGTCAAATCCGAGCGCCTTGAACTCGGTCTCAGCCTCGAGCAACTCGTGTAGGACAAACTGCATGTCGCGGACGGGTGCTTTGTATATAGCCATTTTTAAACTCGTAATCTATCAGTGCCCTAATTTTCGCTCTGGAATCGTGACGCGTAACGGGTGATGCGTGACGCGAAAGAAAATCTTTTTCGCATTACGCATCACCCGTTACGCATCACCCATTACATATTCGGATAATTCGGACCACCGCCACCCTCGGGAGTGACCCAGTTGATGTTCTGGTTCGGATCCTTGATGTCACAGGTCTTGCAATGCACGCAGTTCTGGGCGTTGATTTGCAGCCGCGGATTGGCGCCTTCAGCATCGCGAACGATCTCATACACCCCGGCGGGGCAATAGCGCTGCTCCGGTGCGTCGTACTCTTTCAGGTTCACCTCGATGGCGACAGACGGGTCCTTCAGCTGCAGGTGAACTGGCTGGTCCTCTTCGTGATTGGTTCCCGAGAGGTAGACTGACGAGTTCTTGTCGAAGCTCAGCATACCGTCCGGCTTCGGGTACTCGATTTTCGGGCACTCGCTGGCCTTTTTGAGCCGCGTATGGTCGGCGTGATGATGCATGGTCCAGGGCGATCTGCCCCTCAAAATGTAGCTGTCCAGACCCGAATAGGCGATTCCGCCCCAGAGCCCGAATCGGAATGATGGCCGAATGTTTCGCACTCGATGAAGCTCGGCCCAAAGCCACGTTTGCTTGAGACGTTCAGGGTATGACGTGACCCGCTTCACCTCGTCGCCAGCAGTGAGCGCTTCGAACACGCACTCGGCGGCCGTCATGCCCGACTTCATCGCCGTGTGGGTGCCCTTGATCTTGGGTACGTTTAGAAACCCTGCGCCGTCGCCCACCAGCAGGCCGCCGGGGAAGACCAGCTCGGGAATGGCCTGAAAACCCCCTTCGTTGAGCGCCCGGGCCCCATAGGCGATCCGCCGCCCCCCTTGGAAGGTAGTTCGAATCTTCGGATGCGTCTTGAAACGCTGGAACTCGTCGAACGGTGAAAGATGGGGGTTCCGATAATCCAGTCCGATGACGAAGCCCACCGCCACCTGGTTGTTCTCCAGATGGTAGATGAATGAGCCGCCGTAGGTGGACGCATCCAGCGGCCAGCCCACCGTGTGAACGATGAGCCCCTGCTGATGCTTTTCCACCTCGACCTCCCAAAGTTCCTTGATGCCGATGGCGAATGTCTGGGGATCGGCGTTTTTGCACAGATCAAAGCGCTCGAACAGGGTCTTGGTCAGCGAACCCCGGCATCCTTCGGCGAAAATGGTCTGTCGCGCGTGCAGCTCCACGCCGGGCTCGTGTCCAGGCTTGGGCGTACCGTCGCGGCCGATGCCCATGTCCCCGGTGGCGACGCCCTTAACGCTACCGTCTTCGTGATAAAGCACTTCGGCGGCGGCAAAGCCGGGAAAGATCTCGACCCCGGCTTCTTCCGCCTGGCCGCCAAGCCAACGGCATAGATTGCCCAGGCTGACGATGTAGTTGCCATCATTGTTCATCTGTGGCGGCGTGGGCAGGCGGATGGAAGACGACTGGGTGAGAAAAAGGAAACGGTCGTGCTTCGCCTCGGTATTGAGCGGCGCACCTTTTTCTTTCCAGTCCGGGACGAGCTCATTCAAGGCCCTGGGCTCGACCACCGCCCCCGAAAGAATATGGGCTCCGACCTCGGAGCCCTTTTCAAGCACGCAGACCGAGAGATCCTGGCCGCTGTCTGCGCACAGCTGGCGAAGCCTGATCGCCGTGGCCAGTCCCGAGGGGCCGGCGCCGACGATAACCACGTCGAACTCCATGGCTTCGCGTTCCATTCGATTCCTCCGTGCACCCTTGAATTGCAGCCGGCCATGACCTCTGGCCGGACTTCGGATTTTCCCCGCGGCGCACAATGCGGGCAAGGGCCGTGGTTCAAGAGTTAAGTCGAAAATTCATGTCGCATCGATTTTTGACCCCCATTGGCGAAGACCCGGTCCTCGCCACTCGCTATTGATCAAGCACTTAGCGTCCTAAATCAGCAGCGGCAGTCTATGCGTTGCGGAGAAAGCTCGCAGCCCGCGGTTCTTGGCTCAGTTGTTCGCGGTGGCGAAGGTCCGCTGCAGCTGCGTCTCACTCCTGCTCACCGATGTGCCGCCTGCGAGGCAGTGAATGCGCTGCGCTATTCAGCTGCCTGGCGGCAATTGCTTAGCCGTGGCCGGCGTATTAACCTTCGCGCTCCCCGGGATCGGCAGGCTCAGCGGCTATTTGGGACGGAAAATGAAGGTACTCGTCGCAGTCAAGCGCGTCATCGACTACAACGTGAAAGTGCGCGTGAAATCGGACGGCAGCGGAGTCGAGACCGCTAACGTCAAGATGTCCATGAACCCCTTCGACGAAATTGCGGTCGAAGAGGCCCTGAGGCTCAGGGAAGCAGGCACGGCGACGGAAGTTATTGCGGCTTCCATAGGCATTGAAAAGTGCCAGGAAACAATTCGAACCGCGCTCGCCATGGGCGCCGATCGCGGCATCCTGGTCAAAACCGACCAAGATCCGGAGCCGTTGGCAGTGGCAAAGCTACTCAGGTCCCTCGTGGAGCGTGAGGAGCCCGGTCTCGTCATCGTCGGTAAACAGTCTATCGATGGCGACAACTCCCAGACCGGACAGATGCTCGCCGCCATGCTTGGCTGGGCGCAGGGCACCTACGCTTTCCGCCTACAAATCGAAGGAGAATCGCTCAAGCTAACGCGGGAGATCGACGGCGGACTGGAAACGGTGTCACTTAAGATGCCGGTGATCGTTACCACTGACCTTCGTCTCAACGAACCGCGCTTCGCCTCGCTACCGAACATCATGAAAGCGAAGAAGAAGCCTATCGACGTGGTGACTCCCCAGGAACTGGACGTCGACATTACGCCCCGCGTGGAGACGATTAAAGTCACTGATCCACCGAAGCGTGAAGCCGGAATTCGGGTGCAAACAGTTGCCGAGCTGGTGGAAAAGCTCAAAAACGAAGCAAAGGTGATTGGATGACCGTTCTAGTCCTAGCGGAACACAACAACGCGGCGCTGGCAGCGGCAACCCTCAACACCATCAGCGCTGCCGGCAAGCTTTCGAACGACGTCCACGTTCTGGTCGCGGGAAGCAGCTGCAAGCCGGTGGTAGAGGCGCTGTCTAAGGCTCAGGGCGTTTCAAAGGTCCGGGTCTCGGATGATTCCCGCTACGAGCATCCGCTGGCGGAGCCGCTGGCGGCCTTGCTGGTGAGTCTCGCCGGTGATTACACGCACCTGCTGGCGCCGGCCACCAAGTTCGGCAAGAACGTACTGCCGCGCGCCGCTGCGCTGCTTGACGTATCTCCAATTTCGGAGATCATCGAGGTGGAATCCGATGACACTTTTGTGCGTCCGATTTATGCCGGCAACGCTATTGCCACGATCAAGTCTAAGGATTCGATCAAGGTGATCACGGTTCGCGCCACGGCTTTCGATCCGGTGGCAGCGGAAGGCGGCAGCGCGTCGGTCGAAGACGTCTCTGCGGCGGACGATCCCGGTTTATCCAGCTTCATTGGGCAGGATTTGACCAAGTCGGAGCGACCGGAGCTCACCTCCGCGCGTGTCGTGATTTCCGGCGGGCGAGGAATGCAAAGCGGAGAAAACTTCAAGCTCATCGAAAGCATCGCTGACAAGCTCAATGCCGCCATTGGCGCCTCGCGGGCAGCGGTAGATGCCGGCTACGTTCCCAACGACTACCAGGTGGGTCAGACCGGCAAGGTGGTCGCGCCGGATCTGTACATGGCAATCGGGATCTCCGGCGCAATCCAGCACCTCGCCGGGATGAAAGACAGTAAGGTCATCGTCGCCATCAACAAGGACGAGGAGGCCCCGATCTTTCAGGTGGCCGACTACGGCCTCGTGGCCGATCTGTTCAAGGCCCTGCCGGATCTGGAAGAAGAGCTGAAAAAAGTGCTCTAGGGCTGGGAGCACCCCCGAAACGAACCGCACGAGCGTGCCTCACTCGACCCCATACCGCGGTCGCGGCGTCTCGTCCGTCATTTCTCGATGGTGAAATCCACCCGTTTGACCCGTTCAGTCACCTTGTCCCCAGGGTCGAACTCGATTTTTACTTGGGTCTTAACGCCCCTCACGGTCATATTGAAGACCTTTCCAAGGTCCTCGTCGTGGACGTGCATCACCACCCGGTAGCGGCCGCGCTCGTTGGTGACCACAGAGCCAATAGACGTGTCGTGCGACACCGTGAAGGATATTGTCTCGCCAGAAACCGGCTGGCCGTCACTGGTGACAATTTCGCCCCAGACAATTAAACGATGATCAATCTCGTGGGTGGCGAGGGCTGGGGTTAAAACAAACACAATCGGGACGACACCCGCGATCAGGCGCGGGACGAGGCGAGCAATTTTCGTCAGCACGTGCAATTTCTTACTAGGTAACGACAAAATAGGGCTTATCCGCGTTCAATAGGCGATAGTAGCGGAAATTTCCACCGCTGTTTTTCACTTGCTGATCATTGTAGGCGCTGTTTACGAACCGTGCCTGACTTTCAAGGGACAATCTGCGTGGTGAAGCTTTACCATGCCCACCCCTGGAACGTCGCGCCCGCGGAGGCCAAGGCGATACAGGAGCGGCTGCGAGGACTAGTCAGCGCTCGTGACCGCCTTAGGAAGTTCCGCAGTGTGGCCGGGGTCGACGTAGGATTCGAAGACGGCGGGAAACGCACTCGTGCCGCCGTAGCGGTGCTCGAATTTCCCTCCCTGAAAGCGACTGCCGAAGCGGTTGCCACCTCAAATACGAGCTTTCCGTACGTTCCCGGCCTTCTGTCGTTCCGCGAGATCCCAGCGATTGTTGCGGCGTTGAATCAGCTCAAGGAGCTTCCACAACTCATACTCTGCGACGGCCAGGGTTACGCCCATCCGCGCCGATTCGGGCTGGCGTGTCACCTGGGCGTCTTGACAGGCATTCCAACCATCGGTGTTGCCAAGTCCCGCCTCATCGGCACCCACGACCGTGTACCACGGAAAAAGGGATGCTGGGTCCCCTTAGTGGACGGGAACGAGACGATAGGCGCCGTGCTGCGAACCCGAAAAGGGGTAAAGCCGGTTTTCGTTTCGGTAGGTCATCGGGTAAGCCTGGACACCGCCGTCGAGCTGGTAATGAAATGCGTGACCCACTATCGCCTGCCGGAAACCACCCGCGCCGCCGACCGCCTTGCTTCTTCAAGATAATCGCCGCAAGTACATTTTCCAACGAAATACAAATCCAGTTGACGAGAACGTGATTAGACGGTCAGATATCGAATCATTAGAAGTCAGTGGTGTGTTTGTGAAGGGCGAGGGGCGGCGCTAGGCGGATCGACGACAATGCCGCGGCGCACGCGTTTTCCGACGAGCACGCACGCGGTGGCGAAGGCTTTTTCCGCTTCCACAGCGCACCACTCCCAGTCGGAAGGACTGCCTGTTACCATCGCGCGCCAGTGACCGACGATCATGACATTGTCAATTTTGATCTCCACCGCCCAGTCGTGCCAAGTCATTTCCGTGTCTTCTTCTTCCACGTATTCTTGCTCAACGAAACGGCAGTAATTTTCGCTTTGGTCATCGATTGCGGTCGTCTCCATGACCACGAGTGATTGGTCTACGCAAGACTGGTCCCCGGTATGGGCACTGTGGGCGGTCAAGAAAACGGTCTCTATGATGGACGCGGGAGTTAATGTTAGCCTGAGCGGCGTATCCCAATCGGGATCCATTTCGAGATTCTCACTGATTGATTTCATCGATTCGCTCCGTCGGTCGGCATCGATCCAGCTGTCGCGTGCACAGATTGCTCGAGGTGAAGCCGCGAGCCAAGTAGGATGAAAGAACCGTACTGGCAGTGGAGTGTGGGTTCGGCTCCGCTTAAAGAAGCTCCATCATTTTTTCTGCGCTCGATATTTCGAACTTGCCCGGCGCCTCCACGTTAATGTGGGTTGCCACTCCATTTTCCACAATCATGGCGAATCGCTGAAGTCGAACACCCATCCCACGTGCGGTCAGATCCAGCTCCAGGCCGACAGCCTTGGCGAAATCTGCGTTTCCATCTCCGACCATGTGGAGTTCTTCGGCATTCTGGGCTTTCCCCCACGCGTCCATGACGAATGCGTCGTTGACGGAAAGGCAAATAATTTCGTCAACGCCCTTGGCTTTTATTTTGTCTGCGTTCACTACGAAGCCGGGGAGGTGCGAGGCCGAACAGGTAGGAGTGAAGGCTCCCGGAAGCGCGAACAAAACGACCTTTTTGCCTTCGAACAGCTCCTCAGTCGTTATCGGCTTGGGGCCATCGGCGGTCATGTGGGTAAGCGCTACGGACGGAACCTTGTCACCGGGTTTAATGGGCATCTGAGATACTCCTGATCTATATGGGTCGTTGTCTGGGCTGGCTATAACTTTAATCGGACCGCGGTTTTTATGCACCCATTTCCAGGCAGCGCTAGGAGCGCGAGCGGTCCTTGGGGTTAAAACGGCCTTCGCAATCGGGTTGGGCTCAGAAGCGAAAGCTGCAGGTTATCAGGACTTCATTTTCCCCAGGGTTATCATCATGTATGGACGCGTTGGAGACGTGGGCAACGCGGAGCCCAATTCGGGAGCCGTCCTCGAACTCGTAGGCCAGGGTGATGGACGAACGGAATTCCAGCGTTCCACCCAAGTCAGGACCGGCCCCCTTTCGATATGCGCCCACCGAAAGCATCGGCGTGGCAATGTAGTTCTTGTACCTGATATCGGCGTAGTTTCCGACGTACACGAAACTCCCGCTGTCGGAGGTCACCAGACCACCGACCGCGAATCCCAGATAAGCAATCTTTTTTCCAAATCGGTACTCCAGGTTCAACATGGCAGCAGTTCTGTCTTCTGTTTGACCCCCATCCGTAAAAGCATTGAACGCTCCCCCCCCGACCATGAGCCTGCTTTTACCGCTGGGCAAAACTTCGAAAGGTCCTAGAGACAAGGGCTGAGCTTGGTCTGCCCAAACGGGGTTGAACGTAGACATGAGAAGTATCAACGTTGCAAGAAGGTTTGATTTCAGTGGTTTCATTGTTGTTGCCTTTAAAGTAACCGCTCGCACATTAATATGATCTTTAGAACCCCCTCGTTGAGTAGCGCTACTTCGCACTCAATAAGACGCCGGTTCCGCCCTCTATTTGGGCCGCACTGATCATCAAAGTGACGCCTTTCTTAAGGATTCACTGACCCTGGCACGGACCCCCCTGTTCCAATTCCTGAGTTAAGGATTTCCACTTGCCTCACGAATCCAATGACTTACAGTCATCGGATTCGGCGGTGCATCCCTGCTTAGCTAAGGAAGGTCTGATAAATCAGACCTTCCTTAAAACTATCGATAGACGCTTAAGCCCGATGGCGTCATATCGACTCGGCCTGCTATCTAACCACTACCCTCGACCCTGGGATCGACCGCAACCAAACTAAAGCTCACACCAAATCACACCGATTGGCGACTCGCGAGACAATCATGTCAGAGACTTTCTTGCGGTAGGCCGACATGTGATCGGAATTCCAGTGGTCGTCCAGCGCCGCATCGTCGGCATACATTTCCACCAGGATCAATTTTTTCTGCGATTCCCTCGGTTTGAGCACCTCGAATCGAAGGCATCCTTCCTCGATTTTCTGAGTGTTCGCCCCGTGTTTGGTGACGATATCGACGAATGCGTCGAAATCGCCAGGTTTGATCTCCAGTTCGACGACGAGCACGACCTTGGCCATGGTGAAATTACTCCCGTGATTCCCGATTCAGACTGCCGCGGCATGCATATTCGGCGGCCGCCTCCAATTTGTCGACACTCGCACCCTGAGCTACTCGGCGACATAACCGAAGCGAACCGCCGACTCTCCTTTCCTCAGCCGGCGTGACGGCATAATGAGCACGCAGTTGTCGTACGGCGTAAGAATGGCTTTCTCACCGTCCGTGGCGATAATGGTGCCCGCTTTTGGAATGATCTCCATGCCGCGAAAATCGTCGACGAATTGAAAATGATTGCTTTCTATGGTCACCGGTCCGGTGACTTGAATGATGTGCTGCATCGGCGGCGGAGCATGTTCCAGATGCTGGTCGATAAACTTCGGATCCAGGACTTCGAGACTGCCTAGAAAACGCAACACCACGTCTTTCGCGACGTCTGCACTCGCAGCGCTCCAGTGCTGACCGCATTCGATCAGCAAAGAATTCTTATGGCTGCTCTCATCAACGAATGCTCCATAGTCCCGCATGCGGGTGCCCGCTGAATGACCGGCGTCGGCGACGATGTGCATGGGTGCGCCGACAGCGCGCGCCAGTCGCTGTCCTTTTACCCTTGGGCCGCACAGGAGCAGAGGAACCGTAGGATGCTGCATGGAATGCACGTCGAGCAGGTAATCCACCTGGTCGATAATCGTGCGCACTTCCCTCGCGCGTTTGAGCTCTGCACTGTCTCGATCGCTCTCCAGCACTTGGTGGCTCCAGAGGCGATTGAAGTCCTCATCGACAAAACGGGACGCACCCGGATCTGCCGGGTCGAAGCTTTGATAAGCGGCAACGTTCATGAATCCCAGGGTGAGCTTGCCGTTTACCGGGCGAACGTCGTTACGTAGAAGGAAATCCAAAACGATGGCACCGCAAAGCTCGTTTCCGTGCACCACCGCGCTCACCATGACGTGCGGTCCGGAGGTCTTGCTGTCGAATGTGACAACGTACTCCACCCCGATGTTGCCCTTCTGGTATGGAGAGATGTCGGGAGCTTCCAGCTCCACGGGGTAGTCGCCGTTCGACATCAGCCGCGTACGGACACTGACGGATGATCGAGAATTGGAGGTGGCGGCGGTACGCCGCCTGGACCGGGCCGTAGGTCCCCGCCGCCGCGGTATGCCAAGCTTCTGCTATCCACGACATCGAAACTTTTCGACGCCAGCCCAGACGCAACAGCGGCAAGCAGCGGTCGCGGTCGAATCCATCTGGCTGCTGCTCGGCTCAGATCTATCAAGACGGTTTACTCCCCACCTGCGTGCGCCTCAGGGGTTGAACCCCCGGACAAAATTCTGTGTCCCCCGATCACCGCCAACCTAAGTACGTTGCGTCGGAGCAGCAAACTTACCGAAATTTAATCTTCCGTTCACCTCCTGGTAAACGCGGCCGCGCTAGTCTTTCCGCTCGCACAAGATACGCCGTCGCCTCCATCGGGCGCCGGGCGAGAGTAAACGGATTATGAGGAGGTATTTTATGCGAGCATCCAAGAGCGTGCCCGCGGGCAGGTTCGCCCGTCATTACAGGAAGATCATCGCTTCGGCGGCCATCGTGACCGCCATTGCGGCGGCCATGCAGCTGAGCACTCCGCCAGCAACGGCCCTGGCGGCGGTACCCCCAGCGCAGGGCGTCGTCGACAAGCCGGAGAGCTTCGCCAAGCTGGTGAAGGCGGTGCAACCCGCCGTGGTCAACATCGCCACCACGGCTCGGGTCGAAACCCCACCCATTCCGGAATTTCGCTTTCCGGAAGGCTCGCCCTTCGAGCGCTATTTCCGCGAATTCTTCGACCACGGGCTCCCAGGTCAGCCGGAAAAGGATCAAGGCCCGAGGGCCAGAGCGCTCGGCTCGGGATTCATTATCGATCCAGACGGTTACGTGGTTACCAATAACCACGTCATAGACAAGGCCGAGGAGATCACCGTCAACGTGAACGGCGGAGATCAATACCCGGCGAAAATCATCGGCCGGGATCCGAAAACGGACCTGGCAGTGCTCAAAATCGAAGCCGATAAGCCCCTTCCTTACGTGCAGTTCGGTGACTCCGACGCAGCGCAGGTCGGGGACTGGGTCATTGCCGTCGGCAACCCTTTCGGCCTCGGTGGAAGCGTATCGGCAGGAATCATCTCGGCCAGAGGGCGGGATATCCAGTCCGGTCCCTTCGATGACTATCTGCAGATCGATGCTCCGATTAACCGCGGCAACTCGGGTGGCCCGCTGTTCGACAGGGATGGGAAGGTGATCGGCATCAATACCGCCATTTTTTCTCCCAGCGGCGGCAACGTCGGTATCGGCTTCGCCATTCCCTCGGCCATGGCCAAGACCATTGTCGAGCAGCTCAAAGTGTCCGGCCGGGTGGAGCGGGGATTCCTGGGCGTGCAGATCCAGGAAGTCACCGAGGAAATCGCTCAAAGCCTCGATCTCGACGAGGCCAGGGGCGCACTGATTGCGAGCGTGGAGCCGAATGGACCCGCGGAGAAAGCCGGGCTGAAGACTGGCGATCTCATCCTCGAGTTCAATGGACAGAAGGTTGACCGTCTCAAGGATCTGCCGCGATTAGTTGCGGCCGCGAAAGCCGGCGAAAAGTCCAAGGTGCGCATACTGCGTGACGGCAACGAGCAATTCGTGAACGTCAAGGTCGGGCGCATGCCGGGTGACGACATGGTGGCGATGAAATCTTCCGAATCCAAGGGTTCGGGCCAAGCCAGGCTCGGCGTTTCCCTGGCGCCCCTGACCCCGGAATACAAGCAGCGACTCCGTCTGCACGATGATGCTGAAGGTGTCGTAATCGTCGACGTGGAGCGCAACAGTGCGGCGGCGCGCGAAGGCCTGCAGGCCGGAGATGTCATCAAGCGGGTGGGCAACAAAAAGGTCAGCACGCCGGATGAGGTCATCGAGGCGCTCATGGGTCAGACCAAACGGAAGGCGGTGCTGCTGCTGATCTCGCGCCAGGGCAGCGACCGCTTCATCGCCGTTCCCTTGGACAACGCCTGATCCCCACCGCCTTGTCGCTTCGCGACCCGGCAACAAGCCTATCGGCGTATTAGGGGCCTGGCCCTGGCCACACGCTCCTTGCTTTCACCCACTCCCTATCCCTCCCCCGTCAAGGGGGAGGGAACCTTGCCGAGCGCGGATAGCGGGGGAAAATCACTCTCAGAAATTTGCCTTCCCCACATCTCAGCGGCAATGAGACGACGTCGACGGAGCAGGTTCTTGATTGCTACTGGCAAGCATAGATCGGAGGCTGGAGGTTGAAATATTCTGCCCGCCCCGTCAGTGTGCTGCCGTAGCACGAGCAGCCGCGTGAACTTCATCCATTATTCATGGGCGCCCCCGGCGCTTTGCCCGAAATGCGTGTTCTCATCATCGAAGACGACAAACAAACACTGTCCTACCTGAAGCGCGGCCTCGAAGAGGCCGGCCATACTGTAGACCACGCGGCTGATGGCAAGGACGGGATGTATCTGGCATTGGAGAGCCGTTACGACGCTGCCGTCATCGACCGGATGCTTCCCGGTACCGACGGTTTATCCATCGTTCGGGCCATGCGCGCCTCGGACAACGACACTCCAGTGCTGATTCTGAGCGCGCTGGGCGAAGTAGACGATCGGGTCAAAGGACTGCGAGCCGGCGGCGACGACTATCTGGTCAAGCCGTTCGCCTTCGCCGAATTGCTCGCCCGGCTGGACGCGTTGACGCGAAGGAGAGAAGCAGACTCGCCCGCGACCACGCTCAACGTCGATGACCTGGAAATGGATCTTCTCTCCCGAAGCATTAAACGCGCCGGCAAGGCCATTAATCTCCAGCCGCGGGAATTCCGCCTGCTCGAATATCTCATGCGCCACACGGATCAGGTAGTTACCCGCACCATGTTGCTCGAAGGAGTATGGGACTACGACTTCGATCCTCAAACCAACGTCATCGACGTTCACATCAGCCGGCTACGCAGCAAGATCGATCGTGACTTCGATAAGCCGTTGATTCACACCGTACGCGGTGCCGGATACATGCTCAGTGGTAAGGCTCAAGCCTGACAGGCTTATCAAGAGCTCCACGTTTCGACTGGCGCTCGTTTATATGCTGCTGTTCAGCGCCTCCGCGGTGCTGCTGCTGGGATTCATCTACTGGTCCACCGCTGGCTACATGGCGCGCCAGACCGACGCCACCATCGAGGCGGAAATTACCGGGCTGGCCGATCGCTACCGCTTGACCAGCCTCGACGGACTGGTGCGATCCATTAACGAGCGTCTGCAGCGTAACCCCCAGGGAAGCTTCGTTTACCTGCTGACCGACACTTCTTTCCGTCCAGTCGTCGGCAACCTGGACCGCTGGCCGCACATTCCCGCGGGCGAGGACGGCTGGCTTTCGTTCCAGCTCGAGCAGGCCAGCCTGGGTGGAGAAGCAGTGCATCGCGCGCGCGCCCGGACCTTCGTGCTTCGCGGGGGGTTCCATCTGCTCGTAGGAAGGGACATGCACGAGCTCACCGAAACGCGACAACTCATCGTTCGCACGCTGGGGTGGGGTTTTGGAATCACCGTGCTGCTTGGCGTTGCAGGAGGCGTAATGATGTCGCGCAGCACGGTGCGGCGCATCGAGGCTATCAATCAGACCAGCCGCGAAATCATCCAGGGGGATCTTTCCCGGCGCATTCCTTCCGAAGGAAGCGGAGACGATTTCGATCAGCTCACCGACAATCTGAACAGCATGCTGGACCAGATCCAGATGCTGATGGATGGCGTGCGTCACGTTTCAGACAATATTGCTCACGACCTCCGGACGCCACTGACACGGCTCAGGAACCGGTTGGAAGCTATCAACGTGCAGACGAATCCTGACCGAACGGATATCGAAGACGCCATCTCCGAAGCCGACAGCCTGCTGTCCACATTCAATGCGCTGCTGCGCATCGCCCGAATCGAAGCCGGACACCGCACAGCAGGATTTGAGGTCTTGAGCCTCTCACAGCTCGTGCGCGACGTGGTCGAGCTCTACGAACCGCTCGCCCACGAGCGGCAACAAATCTTCACGGCGAGCATCGAAGAGGATCTGAAGATCTCCGGTGACAGGGATCTCTTGTTCCAGGCCATCGCCAACGTGGTCGACAACGCTATCAAGTACACCCCTGAGCAAGGTCAGGTCGAGATGACTTTGACCCGTGGCGACAGCAGGGCCCGCGTCGTCGTTCGGGACAGCGGCCCGGGGATCCCTGAATCGGAACGCAATCGCGTGTTCGAGCGTTTCGTGCGGCTCGAAACCAGCCGCAATGCTCCCGGCAACGGCCTTGGACTGAGCCTCGTCGCAGCGGTTGTTCGCATCCACAAGGCCGATATCGCGCTTTCCGGCGAGGCCGGCCTGGAAGTCACTCTGAGCTTTCCCCTGGCGTCCTGATCGTACCTTGTGCCCCGCGTGCCGCGCCTCGGCGGCCCGCCTTTCCATGGGCCGGTATTCGTGATAGTAAAAAGACTCGGGCGCAGGAGTCGCCGAATAATTCGCCGGGAGTTAGGTTTAAACCCCCCGTCATCGTTACGCCTTGGAGGGTCACGGTCATGACCGGTTTCTTTATTGACGAAACTCATCTTCAGCGGCTGACGCCCGGAGCGCGTCGCGAGTTGCTGGATATTTTAAGCGCGGATATTTCAGACCTTAAAACCTCGTTCCGCGACCTCAGCTGGGACCCGGAAGATAACGTCTCCTATCCATTGACCGAGGACGAGGCCGTTGCTCTGATCCGATCTCTGGACGAGCCGGGACGCAAAATCTTGAGGGTGTTCGCCAGAAACTTCGACGGCCACTCCGGCCACGGTGAGCTACAAAACCTGCTCGCTGCCGGCGGCTATCAGCGCTACGACGATCTCGGCCAGGAAATTTCTCAAATCACCCGCCAGGTGCGAGGTATTACCCAGAACAGTGACGCCTGGCTGATCAACTGGCGCGCCCGCGACTGGCAATGGGACGAGGCTTCTCAGGCCTATACCGCCGGCGCGTTTTTCATTTCAGGTGCCGCCATTCTCGCCCTGAGGGAAGCGTTCGGCATTCGCACCACGGAGGAGGCCTGAAGGCCCCCTGGACCAGCTGCTCGGCGTCCGGTTTAGAGCGCTCCAGGCGCCTCTGTGCCGTTGTCGTCAGATCCGCTTGAAAGCTTTCACCGCTAACTCGCAGACGGTCGCAATAGCCGTCGCGATCTTGATCCCCACAGCGGCGAATCCGCCTTAGTCTCGATCCGGCCCGAATTGACGCGGTTTCTCCAACGCGGCGTTGTGCCCGAAATCGTCTGCGTAAATGCATTCGACTGCGGGAGATTGCGCACAGTCGGCGCGGTCGGATATTTCGGATCCGAACGCCCGCTCGGGTCAGGAATGAGCAAAGGCAGTTACAGAGAATTCTTCCCCGCCATGGAAAATTGGGGCGGCCATTAGCGCCACGCGTCACTGATCGTTTAGATGACACGCCGAGTGCCAGCGTGTTTTGAAGCTTTTCAGCGCCGGCACCTCAGACCTGCACCGGTCCATGACGTAAGGGCAGCGCGGATGAAAGTGACATCCGGGCGGGGGATCGAGCGGAGAAGGGATCTCGCCGCGGATGGGCTGAAACTCCGAGCGCCGGCTTTCCAGACGCGGCACCTCCCGTAGTAGCGCCTGGGTGTAAGGATGATTCGGGGTGTCAAACAGTGTCTCCGTAGCGGCGCTTTCCACTACTCTGCCAAGATACATGATCACGACGCGGTCGCTCAGGTGCTCGACCACGCCCAGGTCGTGGCTGATAATCAGATAGGTGAGATTGAAGTTTTCGCGCAGTTCCATGAACAGGTTCAGGATCTGCGCCTGGATCGAAACGTCCAGGGCCGCAACGGACTCATCGCAGACTATAAACTCGGGCTTGACTGCAAGCGCCCGTGCTATACCGATACGCTGGCGCTGTCCGCCGGAAAACTGGTGCGGATAACGGCGCTTGAAGCTCGGGTCGAGGCCACATTCCTTTAGCACCTCGTCCACATAATCGTCGAACTCGGCTTTATCGATTATGCCGTGAATGAGTGGCGCTTCGCCAATGATGTCTGCAACTCGCATGCGCGGGTTCAATGATGCAAATGGATCTTGGAAAATCATTTGCACCTTAAGCGCAGCGCGCTGTGCCTCTTCTGGAGGCATCGTGACCAGATCCCCGCCGCGGTAAAGAATCTGCCCGGCGGAAGGCGCCAGGATACCCGCAACCATGCGCCCCAGGGTCGATTTGCCGCAGCCCGATTCGCCCACCAGCCCAACCACCTCGCCTTCGTCAATGCTTAAGCTCACGTCGTCCACCGCGTGCACCACTTCTTCGTGCACGTCGGCGCCTAGGCGCTGCGCGATCTTTGCGGCTAAGTCGAGTGGCTTGGCGAAGCGTTTATACACATTGCGAATTTCGACGATAGGTGGGGGCATGGCTGATGGTTTGAGGAAATGAGTCGGGTTTACCGGGCAATGGGACGCATTTTCTCTCCGTATGTCGTATGTCGTATATCGGTAATCTACCGGGTCGTTTCAGGGTGATTTTCCGAGATACGACATACGAATTGACGAGACATATCGGTCACTTCGATTCCGCTTCCATCTCGGCACGCCTGCTCTTGTCACCATTCACGTGCGGATGAAAACACCTGGCGGTGCGTCCGGGACCATGGGGCGCCAGCGGTGGCTGTTCCATGCATACCTCCGTTGCCCGCGGACAACGATCACGAAAAGCGCAGCCCGGGGGCAAATTCAATAGCGAGGGCGTCATACCCGGTATCTGGTGCAGCGGCCTGCCGCGGCGGTTTCGGCTGGGCACGGAGCCGATGAGGCCATAAGTATATGGGTGCAGCGGCGTATCCAACACTTCATCCACGCTGCCGTGCTCCACGTCGCGTCCCGCGTACATGACGCAGATGCGGTCTGCGAGCCCGGCGACCACGGTGAGATCGTGGGTGATCCAGATCATCGCGGTACCGGTCCGGCGGCAAAGTTTCTGCGCCTCGAAAAGAATTTGCGCCTGAATGGTCACGTCCAGCGCGGTAGTAGGCTCGTCGGCAATGATGAGATCGGGCTCGTTGAGCAGCGCGATCGCAATGGCCACGCGCTGACGCATGCCACCGGAGAACTGATGCGGATAGGCCTTAAGCCTCTCGTCCGGAGATGCGATTCCCACAGCGACCAGAGTTTCCCGTGCCCGCTGATAGGCTGAGTCACGGCTGACGTTTTTATGCGCCCGGACCGCTTCGACCATCTGGGTGTCGATACGCAGCACCGGGTTCAGGGTCATCATCGGATCCTGGAAGATCATGGCGATCTTCGAGCCGCGCAGATCCCGCATCTCCTCGTCGGGAAGCTCGACCAGATTGCGGCCATGAAAAAGGATTCCGCCGTCTACCACCTCGCCCGGGGGATCCACCAGTCCGATGATGGAAAATCCGGTCACGGTCTTACCGGATCCGGATTCCCCCACCAGACCCAGAACTTCCCCTTCATCCACCTTGAAGCTGATTCCGTCAACAGCCTTGACGACGCCGTTCTTTGTAAAGAAGTGAGTGCGAAGGTTAGCAACCTCGAGCGTGGGAGTTATCATCGGGCGATTACGTCTTTGGCTTCGTTAGACCGGAGTTGCGCTCCCAAGGGGAGAGAGCTCGCCACCCGAGTCGTTTGAATGTCCAGCTCACAATCTGATACCACGGGGTCCTTATCAGAGGCTCAAGTGGCGAGGTCTGTCCCCTCGAAGCCACCCTCCGGCATAACGGAGCCTTTATCTTTCGAGCCTCGGATTGAGCACGTCTCTCAGCTGATCGCCGACCAGGTTGATCGTCACGATCGTCACCAGCAGCGCAATGCCGGGGAAAAAGCTGATCCAATACTTGCCGGAGAGCATGTACTCGAAACCGTTGGCGATCAGCAGACCTAGAGAGGGCTCCGTCTGCGGTAGGCCTAGACCTAAAAAACTGAGCGTCGCTTCCAGGGAGATGGCGTGCGCCGTCTGCAGCGTACCTACGACAATCATCGGCGGGAGGCAGTTGGGAAGCAGGTGGCGAAACACAATGCGCCGGTGGGAGAGCGCGAGACAGGTGGCCGCCTCGATGTACTCCTTGCGCCGCTCCACCAGCGCGCTGCCGCGCACGGTACGGGCGTAATAGGCCCACTGCACGGTGACCAGCGCAATAATCACCTTGTCTACGCCCTTGCCCAAAATGGCGATGAGCACCAGGGCGATGAGGATTGCCGGGAAGCTGAGCTGCAGATCCACGATGCGCATGATCACCGTATCGGTGCGCCCGCCAAAATAAGCGGCCATTAGACCAACGACCATGCCGATGATCATGGCAATGATGCCGCTCATCACGCCAACACTGAGGCTTATGCGAAGTCCGTAGAAAATCGCGCTCAGCATGTCGCGGCCGGCACCGTCGCTGCCGAGAACAAATGTGAGATCGCCGGACCACGACTGCTCACCGGGCTCCAGCCGCGCGTTCATCACGTCCACCACCGCAAGATCATAAGGATTCTGCGGAGAAATGAGCGGGGCGAATAATGCAATGAAGATGATCACCGAGAGCATGACGCACGCGCCGGTGGCCACTTTGCTTTCAAAAAAATCCGATACAAAGCGCCGGAAGGGCGTTTCCACCCGCGCCTGACTAGACAGAGCGGAAGCGGCGAGATGGTCGGTGGTTGCGCTCATGCCTTTACGTCCTTGAGTCGGACCCGCGGGTCGAGGATTGAATAAAGGATGTCCACCACCAGATTGATGAGGATGAACATGAATACGGTAATCAGCAGGTACGCCACCACCACCGGCCGGTCGAGGAGCTGAATAGAATCTATGAGCAGTTTGCCCATGCCCGGCCAGGCGAAGACAGTTTCGGTCACTACGGCGAACGCGATCACGCCGCCGAGTTCCAGTCCCAGCACCGTCACCACCGGGATCATGATGTTCTTGGCCACGTGCACCAGCACCACCCGGCGTGAGCTCAGGCCCTTGGCGCGGGCGAACTTGATGTAATCCTGAAGCGCCACCTCCTTGGTGCCGGCGCGCGCAAGGCGGATCACCAGCGACATCTTGAACAGCGCCAGGTTGAACGCCGGCAGGATGAGATGCTGTATCCCATCCCAGGTGAGAAAGCTGACCTGGATCCCCAGTAGCTCCGTGGTGTCACCTCGCCCCGTGGACGGCAGCCAGCCGAGCATGACGGCGAAAACCATGATGAGCATGAGCCCGACCCAAAACGTGGGCAGGCTGAATCCGAGGATCGATCCGGCCATGATGGTCTTGCTGGTCGTGGAATCGGGCTTCAGCCCCGCGTACATACCGAGCGGGATGCCGAAAACGACGGCAATGAGCATCGCTGCAAAGGCGAGCTCCAGCGTTGCCGGCATCCGCTGGAGGATCAGCTTCAGCGCCGGCTCGGCGAATATGAAGGAGTTGCCAAGGTCTCCTTTGAAGGCGTTGAGGAGAAAGTAGCCGTACTGCTCGTGCCAGGGACGATCGAGACCCAAACGGCGAATGGTGGCCTCGATCTCCGCCTGGTCCGCCTCCGGGCTGATAAGCAGATCCACCGGATCGCCGACGATATTGATGCCGGCGAAAACAATCAGCGACATCAAAAAAATGACGACCAGGGCCTGAAGCAGGCGGCGAATAATGAAGACGGACATGTGGCGTAAAAGCTAAAGTGAGTTCGTGTCAGCGTCTCTTCGATGCCGGTCAAGCGAGGCAGAATCGGCGGGCGCCAACGCGCCCGCCCATTCACTCCGCTCAATACCCGGTCCGGGGACGCGCCGCCCCCGGCCCAGGTCCGACGATTATTCGGTGTAGACGCCGTAGGCGACCGTTCGCTCGTCGGTGCGCGCGCGGTACTTGATCCCTTTTTTCGCCGCCCAGGTGTTCACCTGGTAGTGCAGCGGGATGATGCCCTGATTGCGGCCGATGGCAAGCTCAGTGGCCTTGGCGAGCAGATCCTGACGCTTGGCGTCGTTCACCGTGGCGAGGGCGTCTTCGATCAGCCGGTCCACCTCGGGGTCGGAGTGACGTCCACGGTTGGAGGGACCGAAGCCCCGCTCCTTGTCGTAGGTGTGCAGCAGGGACTTGAGCGGCGACGAGGCCTCGCCGGTGCCCGAACCCCAGCCGACCAGGATGAAGCTGAATTCCGGCTGACCACCCTCAGCGCCGCGGGACGCACGCTTGAAGTACACGCTTCGGGGCATGGTCACGACCTCGGTGTCGATACCGATGCGGGTCAGCATCTGGCCGACCGCCTCGGCGATCTTGGCGTCGTTGATGTAGCGGTCGTTGGGCCCATGAATGGTCAGCTTGAAGCCGTCACCGACGCCGGCCTCCGCCAGCAGGGCCTTCGCCCCGGCTGGATCGTAGGGCTCCGGCGAGAGCTTGGGGCTGCGGCCGAAAAAGCCTTCGGGCAGGAGCTGGCCGGCTTTAACGGCGATACCTTCCATCACCCGGTCAACGATGGCGTCACGATGAACGGCCTTTGAAATGGCCCTGCGAACCCGCGCATCCAAAAGCGGGTTCTTCATCTTACCGCCGTCTTTCGCTTTGACGAATGGTGACTCCTCGCGGAACTGGTCCATGTGCAGGTAGATGACGCGGTTGGAAATACCCTGGCTCAAAGACAGCTTCGGATCTTTTTTCAGCCGCTCGATGTCAACCGTGGGTGTTTGTTCGATGATATCCACGTCTCCCGCCAGCAACGCCGCTACCCGGGAAGGTCCCGACTTGATCGACTTGAACGTGACCCTGGTCCATTCAGGCTTGCTGCCCCAATAACTTTCGTTGCGTTCGAAGACGATGCGATCGCCAGGGACGTATTCAACGAACTTGAACGGCCCCGTGCCGACCGCCGCCTTGCCGGAGTTGTAGTCCGGTGTCTTCGCGCCGCGGCCCTTTTCCTCCGAAATGATCATGATGGTCGACACATCATTGGGCATCAGAGGGTAGGGCCGCTCGGTCTTGATGTGGATGGTGTGGTCGTCAATTTTCACCACCTCTTTGCCTTTGGTATAGATTCCGAAGCTCGACGGGCTGCCCTCTACGTCGGGCGCACGCCCGAAGGTGAAAATCACGTCATCGGCCGTGAACGGCGAGCCGTCATGGAACTTCACCCCCTGTCGAAGCTTGAACTCCCAGGTGGTGTCGTCGATTGCGCGCCAGGAAACCGCCAAACCCGGGATCAGGTTCTGGTTCTCATCCTGGAGCACCAGCGCGTTGAACAGGTGACCCAAAAGTGAGTTGTTGGGTGTCAAATTGTGAAAGTGCGGGTCGATTGCAGTCGGCTCCGAGGCGAGCCCGATAGTCAGATTCTTGGCACTCGCCGCCCCGGCGACCGCCAGCAGGAGGGCGGCAACCACAGTGGTGACGTGTTTGAGAATTTTCATCGCGATATCCTCCTTCTTGCGTTTGTTCTTGCTCATGCGGGGCGGGCCCGGCGGGGCGGCGCCCGTGGGTGTCGCGTACTTATGCGGGATCAGACCCCTGGAGTCAAACGGAGCCCCCTCGCGAGGACGCTGGGACGCAGCGTACGGCGGACGGGCGGGCCGCGGAAGCCCCCACCGTTGATGGCCGATTGGGGACCCCGGCGGTGAGTGCTGGGGTGAAATTGTGCCGGGCAGCATTGTCGAAAAAACTGTCTCTGGCACCCACTCACTGCGACATCTGGCCCGGTGTGGAAATAGGGCCGCGCGTTGACGCATAGTTAGGCGACAAGAACCGGTCAATCACCTGTCCAGGAGCCTTGATGTCCCCCCGCCCCGAGTCCATCGCCATGATCGAGCGGCTGATCGCTTTCGACACCACCAGCCGCAACTCCAACCTGGAACTCATTGAGTTCGTTCAAAGTTACTTAAACGATCTTGGGGTGGAATCCGAGCTTGTGTATAACCAACAGCGGTCAAAAGCGAATTTATACGCGACCCTCGGCCCCGACGACACCGGCGGCATCGCGCTCTCGGGACACACCGACGTGGTTCCGGTGGACGGCCAGAAGTGGGGCTCCGACCCGTTCAAAATGGTGAAGCGTGACGGGCAGCTCTTCGGACGCGGTACCTCCGACATGAAGTCGTTCATCGCCGTTTGCCTTGCGCTGGCGCCGGAGTTCTTGAAAGGCTCGATTAAGATCCCGCTGCATTTTGCCTTCTCTTACGACGAGGAGATCGGCTGCCTGGGGGTGCGCAGTTTGATCAAGCGCCTCTCGTCCCGGGAAGTTAAGCCCAAAGCATGCATCATCGGCGAGCCCACCATGATGAGGGTGGTGCGCGCCCACAAGGGCAAGCTCAGCTACTGCTGCAAGGTGAGCGGTCTGGAATCGCATTCGGGGATGGCGCACTTGGGCGTCAACGCGGTGGAGGCGGCAGCCGAAGTGATCGCTTACCTCAAGGTCATGGCGAGGCGTTTTCGCGACGACGGCCCCTTCGACCCGGAGATGTCTCCGCCTTACACCACAGTTCATACGGGCGTGGTCCGCGGCGGAACCCAGCTCAACATTGTGCCGAAATCGTGCGAGTTCGAGTTCGAGTTTCGCCATTTGCCCGAAGACGATCCGGTGGCGCTGCTCAAGGAGGTCCAGGACTTCGCCGCAACATTGCTGCCGGAAATGCACGCGGTGTCCGTGAATACCGGCTTTCACTGGGAGCGCCGATCCCACATTCCGGAGCTCAACACCAGCGAAGACTCGGAGGTCGTTCAGCTCGCCAAGTCGCTCACTGGTGCCAACACAGCTGCCAAGGTGGGCTTTGGCACCGAAGCTGGGCTTTTCGAGCAGGGCGGAATGCCCGCGGTGGTCTGCGGACCGGGAAGTATCGAGCAGGCCCACAAGCCGGACGAATTCATTGCCCTGGATCAGGTGGCCCAGTGCGAAAAGTTCCTGCTTCGGCTGTTTCGGCATTGTTGGGCTTAGCAATAATTCGACCCGGTCTTGTTCTATGACGCTGCGTAAAGGGGCGGCGTCGTGACGATCATAAAGCCGACTTCTTTTGAGCTCGTCATATTCGATTGCGACGGCGTACTGGTTGACAGCGAGCCTATCGCTAACGTCATCTTTGCCGAAATGCTGAACAACCTGGGCCTCGAGGTGACGCTGGAGGACATGTTCAGAGATTTCATGGGCCGTTCCATGACCGCCTGCCTGCAAACGATCCGAGCTCGCCTGGGAACGCCGCCACCAACGGGCTTCGTTGAAGAGCTAAAGCGGCGCACGGGAGCTGCTCTCTCAGAGAACTTGCGACCCATCGACGGCATTGAATGCACTCTGGATCGAATCTCCATACCCTACTGTGTGGCATCCAGTGGCGACCACGAAAAGATGACGCTGACTTTGGGACTTACCGGCCTCTTGGATCGGTTCGACGGTCGATTGTTTTCGGCGACCGAGGTGGAAAGAGGAAAGCCCCACCCCGACGTTTTTCTTTTTGCAGCCGAGCGAATGGGCGCAGACCCGGCCCGAACTGCAGTCGTCGAAGATTCGGAGGTTGGGGTCAGGGCTGGCGTAGCGGCGGGAATGACCGTATTCGGCTACGCTCGGCTGAGCGATCCTTTGATCTTGATTAACGCCGGAGCGATCGTCTTCGACAGCATGAAACAGCTGCCGCAGTTATTGCGCTCAAAGGGCCCGGAAACTTGTTGACTGTCCACGGCTTTGGGACGCTGTAAATGCGTATCTGGGTGGACGCGGACGCGTGTCCCAAAGTTATCAAAGAAATTCTTTACAGAGCCGCGCAGCGGGTCGGCGTAGAGCTGACTTTGGTCGCTAATCAGCCGCTAACTACACCGAGATCGAAGTTCATCAAGTCGCAACAAGTTCCCGCCGGATTCGACGTTGCCGATAACTGGATAGTAAAGGTGGTGCAAGCAGACGATCTTGTAATCACCGCAGACATCCCGCTGGCGGCGGAGGTGGTGAAAAAAGGCGCGCTGGCACTCAATCCCCGCGGGCAGCTTTATACCGAAGAGAACATTCGCGAGCGCCTGACCATGCGCGACGTCATGGACGAGCTGCGCAGCTTCGGCGTGAATACCGGCGGCCCTTCAGCGATCAGCAGGGGCGACCGGCAGGCCTTCGCCAATCAGCTCGACAGCTTGCTGACCAAGGCGCGGACTGAATGAGCAAGAGATGTAGGGCGCAATAGCGAAGCGTATTGCGCCGCAGTCGTGGCTTCCCGCCACCCCATAAGGAAATTAAACGCTGGGAGCCAAAAAGGGGGACGTCCCGCCCCCCGGTGAAATTGGCGCGCCCGGCGCGACTCGAACGCGCGACCTTTGGCTTCGGAGGCCAACACTCTATCCAACTGAGCTACGGGCGCATGGCAATGAAAGCCGTGCCGATTTGCATCCAGCCCTGGAGCGACGATCCGGACTCGCCCGCCGTTACTCTACGCTCGGCGGGAAAAAGGTCCGGCGGACCCTTTGCCTTTTCCACCTCGCCCAACTGAGCTGACTACGCGGATAGGCTGGAAAGTGGTTGAGCATACCGGGCGGATACCCCGGGGCGCAACGCCGAGCCCGGCCGGCCCCAGACAATCTGCGGAGGTGTTAGTCGCGCCAAAGGTGACGACCGGATGACCCAACGCCCCTGCACCGCGATTGAAATACCGCTGACCGTGGTTTCAGAGCGGCGCACAGGCGGCCGTCAACTTGTATCTATGCGGGCGGTTTGCCATCATACGTCGCCTCACTTGGTAGCGGGGAAAAAGGCCTTGAGCAAAGCCGACGATATCTTTTATCGCCAGTTCGCCGTAATCATTCTGCTCCTGTTTCTGTTCACGGTGTGCATGATTTTTCTCGCCCGCGTTATAGGCTCCGCCGCGTTTGAAGACATGCAGAACAGCAACAGCGCCATCCTAGAACGTATTAAACCTTTGGGTGAGGTACGGATCGGTGATCCGAACAAGATTGCCGCGGCTGCGGCTCCGGAGGCGCAGCCGGTAGCAGCCGCTCAGCCCGCGGCATCTGTCGCCGCGAAATCCGGCGATGCGGTCTACAACGGCGCCTGCGTTGCCTGCCACGCGGCCGGTGTTGCCGGCGCGCCCAAGCTGGACGAAAAGGCCGCCTGGGAGACACGCGTAGCGCAGGGTATCGACGGGCTCGTCAACAGCGTGCTCAACGGAAAGAACGCGATGCCCCCCAAGGGCGGAAATCCGAGTCTGAGCGAGCAGGACATCCGCAACGCCGTCGAATACATGCTCAAGCAGGCGGGTATTTCCGGCTAAACGGCCGTCTCAATACGGGATTTCGAAAAACCGTCGTCTTCGAATAGGAGGCGGCGGTTTTTTTGTGCGTGATGCGTGATGCGTGATGCGTGATGCGATGAGCGTAACTCTCCCTGGGAACTCGTCAACACGCGCGATCTCTCATCCATTACGCATCACGCATCACGCGTCACACTGCCTGCAAGTTCGCGTAGGCCACGACCAGCCACTTGCTGCCAGTGTTTTCGAAGTTCACCTGCACCCGCGCGTGACTTCCCTGACCTTCCAGGGTTAAGACGATGCCTTCGCCGAACTTGGGGTGCTCGACCCTCTGGCCGAGTCGGAAAGGGCCGACGTCATCCGAGGGCTGGGCGTTGTTTCGGCCTCTTGCGCGCCGGCCGAAGCTCACCGGGCGCGTCACGCTGGATCGCAGACGCACTTCCTGCAGGAGTTCAGAAGGGATTTCTCTCAAGAACCTCGACGGCGCGGGGAAGTACTCCTGGCCGTGCAGTCTGCGGCTTTCGGCGTGGGTAAGCACCAGCACGCGCTTTGCCCGGGTCATGCCCACGTAGCAAAGTCTTCGCTCCTCTTCGATCTTTGCGGCGTCGTCTGAGCTGCGCTGGTGCGGGAATAGCCCCTCTTCCATGCCGGCAAGGAAGACGAGAGGGAACTCGAGGCCTTTGGCCGCGTGTAAGGTCATCAGGTGAACGCAGTCTTCCCACTCTGCCGCCTGCTCCTCCCCGGCTTCCAAAGCGGCATGGGAAAGAAACGCTACAAGGCGGTCGCCTTCATCCAATTCGTCCGGCTCGAACTGCTTGGCCGCCGTCACCAGTTCTTCCAGGTTTTCGAGCCGCGTCTGGGCGCGGTCGGTCTTGTCGCGGCGGTAATGCTCCAGCAGGCCGCTTTTCTCTATAACCACATCCATCTGCACCTCGAGGGGCTGCCCTTCTACCTCTTCGGCTAGCCGTTCGATGAGCGCCATGAATTCGGAGACTGCACCCGCGGCGCGCGCCGGCAGCCGGCCGCCGTCGATGAGTTTGCGCGCGGCGCCCCAAAGCGAGTCCTGGGTATGTCGCGCCGCGCCGCGCAGCGCCTCCACCGTGCGTGCGCCGATTCCCCTCGCCGGCATGTTGACCACGCGCTCGAACGAGGCATCGTCGTGACAGTTGGCTACGAGTCGTAAGTACGCGAGCGCGTTCTTGATTTCGGCGCGTTCGTAGAAGCGCAGACCCCCGTGCACCCGATAAGGGATGCTCGAAGCCAGCAACGCTTCTTCGAAAACGCGCGACTGGGCGCTGATGCGGTAGAGCACGGCGACGTCGTCGCGCCGGTCGCCGGACTCCACCCACTGTTGAATGCGAGAGACGACAAACCGCGCCTCGTCCAGGTCGTTGAAGGCTGTGTACAAGTGAATGGGGTCGCCTTTAGAGCCGCTGGTCCAGAGGTTTTTGCCCATCCGTCCCTGGTTGTTCGCGATCAGCGCGTTGGAGGCGGTGAGAATGTTGGCGCTGGAACGGTAATTTTGCTCCAGGCGAACAGTGGCAACGTGGGGGAAATCCTTGGAGAACTGGTGGATGTTTTCGATCCGCGCGCCGCGCCAACCGTAGATCGACTGATCGTCGTCGCCGACTGCGAACATCCAGCCGGTGTCGCCGGCAATCAGCCGCAGCCAGGCGTACTGAATCGCGTTAGTGTCCTGAAACTCGTCCACAAGTACGTGACTGAACCGCCGCCGGTAGTGATCAAGAATGTCCTCGCGCTCACGTAACAGCTCGTGGGCGCGCAGCAGAAGCTCGGCAAAATCGACGATGCCGCTGCGTTCGCAGGACTGTTCGTAATTGCGGTAAATGCGCAGCATCTGGCCGAGCCAGGGATCCCCGTTGTCCACCAGGTGCGCGGCGCGGAGACCCTCGTCTTTGCGCGCGTTGATGTAGCCCTGGATCTGGCGGGGGATCCAGCGCGCTTCATCCAGGTCCATGTCTTTGAGCACCCGGCGGATGCATCGAAGCTGATCCTCGCTGTCAAGGATCTGGAATCCCTCCGGAAGAGCCGCGTCCCCGTAGTGCGTCCGCAGCAAACGATGGGCGATACCATGGAAGGTGCCCACCCACATACCACCGATGGGCCGATCGAGCATGCGCTCGATGCGCCCACGCATTTCCGCCGCCGCTTTGTTGGTAAAGGTGACGGCAAGCACGCTGAATGGCGTCGCCTGCTCCGTCGCCAACATCCACGCGATGCGATGTACGAGGACCCGCGTCTTGCCGCTGCCGGCGCCGGCCAGGACTAGCGTGTGGCTTGGAGGCGCGGTGACGGCCTGACGCTGCTCTTCGTTCAGGGGATCAAGAATGTGGGTGACATCCATGGCGGGATTCTATCGAATGCGGGCGGCGGGATGGGCGCCGGGTTCGAATGGGCGGCGATGGGCGGAAGGCGGAGCGTCAATGCTCGGCGGGGAAGTGGCAATTTGAGCCTTTCGCGCCCATCATCCATCGGCTCCGCGCCCGGGCTCGTTTCCGAAGTCTCAGCCCGGCGATCGCGAATCCGGAACCGCAGCGGATTCATTCTCGAGGCGCACGGGTAAATCCACCCGCGGCAAACGCCCTGGAGCCGACTCCACCTTTGCTTCGCAGCTAAGCAAGCGCACTTTCCGAATTTGATTATTTTCCTCCAGGTGCCGTCGGACGGCGGACGCTCGCTGCTGCGCCAGCTTCTGCAGAAGAAAATCCACGCTCGCCGGTCCGGATGTCTCCTCATCCGCGAGCGGCTGCGCCCCGGGCGGGACCTCGCTCTGGCGCTGCTCGATGCGGATCCGATCCGCAGACACCGCGCGCCCGCATATTCCGACTTGGAACCCGGGATGGGTTTTCAGCGCCCGCGCCAGAGTGTCCAGATGGGCGAGCCCGTCTCCGTCGAGCCTCTGCTCGCCTGGGTCGAAAGCGACCGGCCTGAATTCCAGCCCTTCGGAGACGCCCACAGCCCCAACCAGCAGCCCCAGTGGTTTGAAAGTCAGCATCGCCGTGCGGCGCACCGATTTTGAAACTGCCTGTATCAGACCTTGACTGAGATTGAATCCGGGATCGTCGAATGAGCCGGACAAAGGCACCGTCAGTCTCACCATGCCGTCTTTGTCTTCGAGCATGGCAAAGGCGTGCTTAAGGGGCAGCTGTTCCCCATTTCGCCCTTCAGCCGAAGCAAAGGCCTTGTCCGGCTCGAGTCTGACCTTAGTGAAAACGAATCGAATAGTGCCCGAAAGCCTGCGTCCTCTGACCGCGATATCGAACGCGGCGTCGCCACGACCTGACTGAATGGCGTGTTTGGCATGCTTTGCCACGTACGTGCCAAGCCGCTCGAGCTCAGTGGCGACGACTTTTCCGCTCACCTTCAAGTTCAATCCGTCCCTCTCGACTGAAAATTGGCCGGAGGCTTCGAGATTCAAAGACTCGTCCATACTGCCATCGAGCATGAATTCCGCCCGGCGCCCGGGGTCCCTGTTGTGAAAGTTCTCCAGCCGCGCTTGAAGCGGAAAGATAACGGCGTCGAAAGGCGGAGCGATGGATCGATCGAAAAAGCCGAGCCTGGCGGGCTGTCGTGTTTCGAGGCGCTCGATGGTGAGGCTCTCGGAAGCGTTACGCTCGGCGGAGAAAAAAGGCAGCTCGGGCAGCACCAGCTCGCCCTCCTTGTCAAAGCCCATAGTCAGCACGGCATCATCGAGAAGAATTTTGCCGAGACGCAATCGTTCGCCCGGACGGAGGGTCAGCGCGCCCACACTAATCCGGTCGCTGGAAAACGCCGCTGAAGTATCTGCATCGAATCCCGCAAGGGAAACTGCATTAGCACTGGCGACCTCGGCGCTCACGCCTTGGTCTGCAGAAATTCTGATGGCAGCAATCTGAACCGCACCGGTCTTAAGCTCAGCCTCCGCCGCCGGGTCCGAAGCTGTCGCGCTGGCGGCACTGACCGAGCTGATACGATGACCATCGTTCTCGTCGCCATCGATAGCACCGACGTCAATGTCCAGGAGCTCAAAAATACGCCCCCCGGGCATGTTGTAGCTGAGCGTTCGAACGCGTCCGCCATCGGCCGTAAATCTGCCGCCAGCGTTGCGAGCCGGATGCGCCGCCGCCACATCCTTCAAGGACAGCCGGTTGTCGTCCGCGAGAGTGATTTCGAGTCTGTTCAGTCTTGCCATGACTGCAGACGCTCCGCCTGCAGCGGACAACTCTGTTCGGCTGAGCTCCAATTCCGTGGCTTCATAGTCGGCGCCGGCAGCGCGGTCGTGAAGGAATCGCCCCGCGCGGACGGCATCGATGCGAATCCCGGTGGAGAAGCGGCCCGAAAGCCCGCCAAGGCTCGGCCTTTCGAGCAGATATACGTTGGCGTCTGCATCCAGGTAGCGAACGCTGTCGGCGTCGAAGCCCCTTGCCGAAAGCTCGCCCTGAAAGTCAATCCCCGGTGCTTTCAACTCCGCCGCCGCGAATTCGAGCACCGCGATTTGGCCGCTGCGATAACGCATCGACTCGAGCTTCACGGTCTTCGCGTCGATCCCCGACCCGTAGCGAATCGAAAAATCGGCCCCCTCGCCGCGCTCAATTTCGATCGATTCTTGATTCAACTTTCCATAGGCGAAACGACCCGCGCTCAGCTTGCCGGCCTCGATTTGCCGGGAACCGATGGCCAGGCGGGCGGCACGAACGCCATTTGCTTGCCAAAGGGGATCCCCCGCCATCGTCTGACTCAAGCTCTGGGCGGCAGCCTGATCGGAAAAAACTCCTCCAGAGGCGGAAATTCCAGCGCTGGAAAAGCGAAGATTCGAGCCCCAGGTTTCGAAGACGCCGGACTTTTGCCGCAGGTAGGAAGCGGAGATTGCTTCCGCTTCGAACGGTGCTTCTACTCCGGCCTCGACGCTTCGAGCGCGCACCTGGCTCAGATCAATGGATTGCTCGTGTATATCGATTCCCGCCCGTTCGATCTCAAGTTGACCGATCAGAGCGCGCCCGCCTGTGCTGATCTCAATCTTGCTCGCGCCAAGTGAGATCAACCGGGCACTGCGCGAGGGTTCGATCGCCGCGCCTTCGATTATCGTGGCCTCCGCGCTTTCAGCTTCGAGCCCCTCGATATAATGCCCGTCGGTACCCAGACGCGCCTTTTCCAACACAAGCCGGAAGGCGACAACCGACTGACGACCAGCGTCTAGCACCTGAGTGAGTATCGCTTTCTTCGCGGCGAGCTTTCCCGTTTCGAACGCGTACCGGCCCCGACCCGAGCGGTATCCGGAACTGGATCTGAAGCGGGAGAGCTCTATTTCGAGTCGCCGCTCTCCTTCGCGGCGCGTGACGATGCGTAGCAGATCACCGCTGAGCCTGCCGTCTGTTTCAAACTCGCTTCCACGACGCATCTCTCCGCTCCATCGCAGCCCGCGCCCGAAAATTCCGTAGGGCGCGGCGGATTTCCTCCGAGCCGCTTCCAGAGTCGGCGAGGCCACGCTTCCGCGAGCGATAAATCGCGGCGGGCCTCCCGATAGCGGAAAAAACACCTCGGCCTCGCCGCTCCAATTCGCCGTGGTCCCGGTGATGCTCGTTTCGCCAGAGTCGAGCTCGAGCCCATCGACCCTCGCGCTACCGGTCAAATCCACGGCAACGGTGCCATCGGTCTGGCGCACCTCGAGGGAGAAGGTACCGTTGCCGTCGACTTTTCCACCCACGGATCTCGGCGTCGCCAGACCGAACAGCTGCCCGAATCCTTTCAGCTCGAGCGCGCCGAGCTCGTACCGGCCTTCAAACAGCGGCAGGTTCTCGACCATTCGCGCCTGGCCGGCAAGCCTGAGCGACCCGTCGCCTACGGCGCCTTGCAGTTGAAAAGCGACCCGAGCGCCGGCCTCGAGGTGAGAAAGGCTGCCGACGCTCAGACTGTGCAGCTTGACCTTCTGCCCGACGCGTTCTGACAAGTCGATGAATTCCAGGTCGCGTAGCACCACGTTGCCGATGTCGATGTTCAGCCCTCCAAGCTCTGGAATAGCGACCGCGCGGTCGGGGGGCCTCCAGCGAGAGGCCCGCAGCTGCGCCAAATCGACTCGCGCATCCTTTACCTGGAATTCGATGATGCGTATGTTCCCCCTGAGCAGTTCCGCCATCTCCACGCGGGCCGTAACCTCGCCCCAGCGAATCGCGGGCCCGCCCGCCTGGCCAACCTGGAATCCCACAAGGGTCACCTGCTCATTTGTCAGGCTGACGCGAGCCCCCTCCATGGAGGAAACCACCCCGTAACGGGAAAGCGCGTGGGGTAATCCGTAGCGAAGCAGCGCGGGCAGTGCCACGTATGACAAGACTATGAGCGCGACGGCGGCAGAGAAGCTCCAGCCAACCAGGCGAACGAGGAACCTGAGGCCAAAGCTGCGGCCCCGAGCGGATTTTCGCGGCGGGTTCAAAGGCGGCTTTATTCGGTAATGCGGGGCCTAGATCTTAACACGCGTGGCCCTTAGCAACGCCGAAGCCACTTTGGCGCGGCTGACCATTTAAACTTGCAAATTGTGGAGGAAAAATGACTCGACTGCCGGAAACCGTACACAGCGAGGAAACTCTCGAAAGGCTGAAATCCATCGCAACGGAAATTCTGTCAGAAGCGAAGCGTCAGGGTGCATCGGCTGCAGAGGCGGGCATCAGCACCAGCTCAGGTCTATCGGTCACGGTGCGCATGGGTGATGTTGAAACCATAGAGCACACCCGCGACAAGGGACTTGGTCTGACCGTTTATTTTGGCAAAAAGAAAGGCTCTGCCAGCACAACAGACTTCAGCGCAGAGGCCGTAAGCGATACCGTACGCGCCGCCTGTGCCATTGCCAGACACACCTCCGAGGACGAATGCGCTGGGCTGGCCGATGCGGAACTGATGGCAAAGACATATCCCGATCTCGACCTGTTGCATCCATGGCCTCTTGCGCCGGAGGAAGCAATCGAAATTGCGCTCGAAACGGAAAATTCGGCCCGCGGACACGACCCGAGGATTACCAATTCCGAGGGCGCGGATGTGAGTCACCATGAAGGTTCCTACGTCTATGCCAACTCCAACGAATTTCTTGGCGGATACGCCAGCAGCCGTCACGGTATCAGCTGTGCGGTGATCGCCAAAGACGATTCCGGAATGCAGCGGGATTACTGGTACAGCGTCGCCCGCGACGCGGGAGCGCTGGAGGCACCGCCTCGGGTCGGCGAGAAGGCCGCCGAGCGGGCGGTGGAGCGACTCGGCAGCCGAAAGCTTTCCACCCGAACAGCCCCCGTCATCTACACCGCGGAGACCGCACGTGGTCTCTTGTTTCACTTCGTCAACGCCATTCGCGGCAGCAATCTTTATCGGGAGTCGAGTTTTCTTCTCGATTCTCTGGGCAAAAAGATCTTTCCGGAAGGATTCAACATTCGCGAGGAACCGCACCTCAAACGCGCGCTCGGGAGCGCACCATTCGACAACGAGGGCGTCGCAACGCAAGCGCGGGATCTGGTAAGCAACGGCGTGATTCAGAGATACGTTCTAGACAGTTACTCAGCGCGAAAACTCGGCATGCAAACCACCGCCAATGCTGGAGGCGTACACAACCTGGTCGTGGAACCCGACGATGTGAGCTTTGACGCCTTGCTCAAGGAAATGGACACGGGCCTCGTGATCACGGAGCTCATGGGAATGGGCATCAATACGGTGACCGGAGATTACTCCCGCGGTGCCTGCGGCTTCTGGGTTGAAGCTGGCGAGACCCGTTTCCCGGTCGAAGAAATCACGGTGGCCGGAAATCTTCGTGACATGTACGCCGGAATACGACGTATCGCCAATGACGTCGACGTACGGGGAAACATTCGAACGGGTTCGGTGCTGATCGAACAGATGACAATTGCCGGCGATTGAATGCCGCTACGTACCCCGGACTATCGTGCTCGCTTCAGTCGCTAAGCTCGGCGTTGGTGGATTCGCGCAGGCTCCTTTCCTGGGCATTAATAATGTAGCGGGAGATTTTATCGAAGACTTTTTTGTCTCCGGGAATATTCAGTACCACTCGATGCGCGTTGGGGTCCGCTTCAACGCTCGAATGAACCGTGTTGACATGCGCAGGGATGCTCAGGTGGAGTTCGCCGGAAGTTGAAAGCCGCGGAAGCCAGACGTTGAGCTCGACTTCGTCACCTTCGTCGAGCGGAGCAAGATTCACGTTGCGCAAAAACACTGCGGCGGCGACGGCGGAAACGTCGACCAGCATTCCAGTAAATTCATCTGCGCCTTTTATTATTGACGCTTCCACCGGTCGTTCGGGTGCGACCCGACGATGCTGTCTTCTTTCCATCGGCCCGTCATGCTCGATGAAATGCGAAAAAGTCACTTCGCAGGTGCCTGCGTTCACATGGGTCGAGTACGCCCTGTAGGCCATCGCGTGAAGCGGACTCTCAATCAGCGCCAATCCCATGCGCCGCAGGATAGCGGCCTGGGTTGGAGAAACGCGAAAGGTGACATCTAGATCACTGACTTTGGTTACTTTTGCTGATGAATCGACGGGAATTCCTCGAAAACAAGTAAATATTCGCAGAAGCTCCTTGTGCTCTTGCGGGCATTCTTCCAGCATGTACTCGCGAAATCCTTCGACTACCTGCTGATGATTCTCCGCGGCGCAATCGACTTCGGGGATCTCTAGCTCAACATTGCAAGACATATCCAGGTAAACGTCATTCAGAAGCGCCGAATACTCTTCCAGCATCTCCTGCAGCGCGCTGACATCCTCCGGGTCCCTGCCATTCTTCATCCGGTAGTCGATGAAGTTGGTCGCCATAATCATCCAGGTGCGTTTGAGAACGGCCTCCGCTTCCTCGGTGGACTCCGCAAGCGCTCGGAAGGATTCCCGCACGGTGTTGCGCGAGTCGTCGTCGGGTTGGGGGAGGAACAGCGCCCGGTAGAGCGACCTGGGGTCCAGTGAGATCCGCTGCTCGTCGTTGTCCCGCCTGGTGACGTCGCGAAAGGCGCGGCGGAAGTCGCCCTCGAACTGGTTCTCGTAGTGCCTAAAGAAGGTGTCGCCGACCGTGGAGTCCTGCGTCTCTTCCGAGGAGCTGTCTTCATGCTCAGTCATGACTGGGGGCGTCCTGGACCATGGCGGATGAAGCAAACACGGCCCAGTCGGGCCGCTTGCATCCTTTATCGGCCGCGTTGCAGCCACTCTTTAGGCGCCATCCCGGCAGCACAGTCCAGAGCCAGGCTATACCGTTTTATGATTTAAAGGGTTATCTTGATATTTTCTGGTTATATAGCACCCTCGCCATGAACATCCGCCAGCTCCGCTATATCTCCGCCGTGGCCCGTCACGGGCTCAACGTTTCGGCCGCCGCCGAGAGCCTCTACACCTCCCAGCCGGGAGTGAGCAAGCAGATTCGACAGTTAGAGGACGAGCTGGGGACACAGATTTTCGAACGCAACGGTAGAAAGCTGACCCGGGTCACCCCGGCGGGAAAGGCCATTATCGAACTCGCCAACCGGGCCCTTATTGAGGTGGATACCATTAGGGAGGCGGCGCTGGAATTCAGCGATCCCACCCTTGGGAAGCTCTCTATCGCCGCAAGTCATACCCAGGCACGCTATGCCCTACCTTCAGTGATCAAGCGATTCGTCATCAAGTATCCACGTGTGGCCATTCAGCTCCACCAGGGTACTCCTCTGCAGATCGCTGAACTTGCCATGGAGGGAAAGGTGGATCTCGCTATCGCTACCGAGGCGCTCGAGCACTTCGAAGATCTGGTGATGCTGCCCTGCTACCGGTGGCACCGCACGGTGATCGTGCCCAACGGTCACCCTCTGTGCGCAATCAATCCGCTCACCCTGAAGGCCGTTTCCGAGCACCCTCTAGCCACTTACGTCTTTGGGTTTACGGGACGCTCTCAGCTGGATTCCGCGTTCAGGAAGCACGGGCTGGAACCCAAGCTTGCGTTCACGGCCACTGACGCGGACATCATCAAAACCTACGTCCGTTCAGGCATCGGAGTGGGAATCATCGCACGAATGGCCGTCGACGACGAAAAAGACACGGACCTCTGCGCTCTGGACGCGAGCGGCCTGTTTGAGCCGAGCACCAGCAAAATCGGGTTCCGCCGGGCGGCCTTTCTACGTGGCTACAGCTACGATTTTATCGAGCTATTCGCACCACATCTGAAACGGGAGCTGGTGGACACAGCGGTTCAGCTGAGGACGAAAGCAGCGGTGGATCCGCTGTTCGTGGACGTGGATCTGCCGGTTTACTAAACGATCGTGGAACGCAGATAGCGTTGGTGGAAGATGGATGGTCTATCGATCTTAGGCAGCAGGTAAGGCGCAACGGATTTCAGCTACCCACCTCCTTCTAACGTGCTCCAGCTAAACAAAAATGCCCGGCTTTATGCCGCCTTCTTCATGCGCGAGAAATCGCGCGCGAGCTGACGAGAAAACTTTCTCATGTCAGTGTCGTAAAGTGCGAGCCGTCCCCCCGTGCTAATGGCTGACATAGCCAGGCTACCGATGATCAGAAACAACATCATGGCAATAAGCCAGGCGGCGAAATAAGAGAGGCGAAGGTTCTTACCAGGCGCTGTCGATGCCGTCTTCGCCGGGTTCCCCCTCTGCGCGGTCGCGTCATCGAGTTGCGCTTCACCCGATGGAATTACGACGTCTTCGCTGATCTCGGTGGAAATGCTTCGCACAGTGGCGAAAAAAATCTGATCGATATTGGAGCCGCGTTCGATAGCGGCCGCGAAGGGCTCGATGCGGTCTGGAGACTGATAAAGCCCCCACGCCTCGAGAATGACTTTCAGACCGACATAAAGCCCGACGAAGAGGATCAGCATTCCGATTAGTCTCACTATGACAGAGGTGATCTGCTGGATCGCGGAGGATAAGGTGTTGGCTTCCATCGGTTTCTGCTCGTCGGAAAAAAAACACCCGAGCGCGAAGCTCGAAGCAATGTGGCGACGGGGATCTTCCTTTAAATGCGGGTCGGGCGCAAACGACCGTGTGCTCCCCGGGTTGAGGAAGAAAGAAATGTCTCGGCCGCGGCCCGATATTGTTTTCCGAGCCGTTAGGCCTGCTGGTGGCGGAGTTGCATCAAAAGAGCGGAGGAAGATGTGCCATCACGGTCGGGCTTTTTTGTCGCCTGGCGAGAAAAAATTCTCGATCTTTTTTCTTCGAGTGTCTCGATGACACGGACCACACGGTCACCGTCAAGCAAAGGCGCGGGGGGACAACAGATTGCATCCGGTGGCCGTTGTCGAGGTCGATATGGTTATAGAGCCACTCGTCGTTCAACCTGTTGTGGTTAATATCCGCGTGCCGCTCGCCCGCCATCCAGTGGACC
>CAMYJH010000009.1 GCA_947258715.1 uncultured Gammaproteobacteria bacterium | reverse complement strand
CGCCACCATGCGTGCCGCCTGCTCGCTGGCGCCGTTTTCCACCACCGACTGGTAGACGAGGGATTCCACGTACCGGGTCATCAGCTGATCCAGCGCCTCTTTGGCGTCGGGCTCATAGATGTAATCCCAGTAGTGCTTCACCTCCTCCTCTTCGGAAGCTTCTCTCGGTAACAGCTGCTCGATGACGGGCTGCTGGGTCATCGAGTTGATGAAGTTATTGAACGCCAGGAAAAGGCGATCGATCTTCCCCTCGTTATAAGCGTCCAGCATAACCTTGATGGTGCCGATGAGGTCGGCAATCGCCGGCGCATCGCCGAGATGGGTCGCGGACGCGACGATGTTTGCGCCAAAGCGTTTGAAGAACATTGCAGCCTTGTTGCCGATGCAGCATACGTCGAGTTCTACACTCTTGTTGCGCCATTTATCCATGTCCCGGATGAGGGTACGGAACAGGTTGCTGTTCAAGCCGCCGCAAAGGCCGCGGTCGGTGGAAACGATGACGTACCCGACGCGGCTCACGCTCTCGTGCTCGATCAGGTACGGGTGCGTGTACTCCAAGTGCGCCGCCGAACAGTGCGCGATTACGTTGCGCATCTTCTCCGCGTAGGGACGTGCCGCCTGCATGCGTTCCTGCGCCTTGCGCATCTTGCTGGCCGCAACCATCTCCATGGCACGCGTTATCTTCTGCGTGTTCTGAATGCTGCGGATCTTTCCGCGTATTTCTTTGGCGTTTGACATGGATACTTACCACGTTCCGTTCTTCTTGAAGTCATCGACGGCTTCTTTCATCTTCTTCTCCACGTCGTCGTTCCACTCCGGAGTTTCATTGATACTCGTCATGAAGTCGCCGTACTTCGACTCCATGTGAGCCTGAAGCCCGGACTCGAAATCTCCGGCATTGGAAAGATCGACGTCGTCCAAGTAGCCGCGGTCCACGGCAAACAGAGACACCGCCATCTGCGCCACGCTCATGGGCGAGTACTGCGGCTGTTTCATCACTTCCATGACCCGCTGGCCCCGCTCCAGCTGCTTTCGTGTCGCCTCGTCCAGGTCGGATGCGAACTGAGCAAATGCCGCTAGCTCGCGGTACTGCGCCAGGGCCAGACGCACGCCGCCACCGAGCTTCTTGACGATGGGCGTCTGCGCCGCGCCGCCAACCCGGGAGACTGAGAGGCCGGCGTTGATGGCAGGACGGATACCGGCGTTGAACAGATCGGATTCAAGGAAGATCTGCCCGTCAGTAATCGAGATGACGTTGGTGGGCACGAAGGCCGAGACGTCGCCCGCCTGGGTCTCGATGATGGGCAGCGCGGTGAGCGACCCGGTCCTGCCGGTGACCTTGCCGTCGGTTTGTTGCTTGATGTAATCCTCGTTGACCCGGGCCGCGCGCTCCAGCAGACGCGAGTGCAGGTAAAAAACGTCGCCCGGATAGGCCTCGCGTCCGGGCGGACGGCGAAGCAGCAGCGAAACCTGGCGGTATGCCCAGGCCTGCTTGGTGAGGTCGTCATAAATAATGAGCGCGTCTTCGCCGCGATCGCGGAAATATTCGCCCATGGTGCAGCCCGCATACGGCGCGATGTATTGCATCGCCGCCGACTCGGAAGCGGTGGCCGCCACCACGATGGTGTGCTCCATAGCGCCGTGCTCTTCCAGCTTCCGCACCACGCCTGCGACGGACGAGTTCTTCTGCCCGACCGCCACGTAGATGCACTTAATACCGGTGCCCTTCTGGTTGATGATGGCATCGATGGCAAGCGCGGTCTTGCCGGTCTGGCGATCCCCAATGATGAGCTCACGCTGTCCACGGCCGATGGGAACCATGGAGTCGATGGACTTGAGCCCGGTCTGCACCGGCTGACTCACCGACTGGCGGGTGATGACGCCCGGGGCCACTTTTTCGATGGGCGAGCTGCCCTCGGCCTTGACCTCGCCTTTGCCATCGATAGGTTCGCCCAGCGAGTTAACCACCCGCCCCACGAGTTCGCTTCCCACCGGCACCTCGAGAATGCGTCCGGTGCAGCGAACCGTGTCACCTTCGGTGATGTGCTCGTAGTCACCCAGGATGACCGCGCCGACCGAGTCTTGCTCCAGGTTGAGCGCGAGACCGAAAGTGTTTTTCGGAAACTCGATCATTTCACCCTGCATGACTTCGGAAAGACCATGGATTCGGGCGATTCCGTCGGTCAGCGTAACGACCGTGCCTTCCGTACGCGCCTCGACGCCTACTTGGAAATTCTCGATTTTCTTTTTGATCAGATCGCTGACTTCTGTCGCGGTAAGTTGCATGTCTGGACCTCTGTTTTCATCCGGCCGGGCAGGCGGCCTTATGCATTTCTTTTAAATCCGTTGAGACTGGCTTTTTTAGCCCCGTCTAGAGCAGCGTATTGGCGAGGCGGCTCATCCGGCCGCGCAGCGAAGCGTCGATGACCAGGTCGCCGGCGCGGATGACCACGCCTCCGATGAGCGCGTCGTCCACGCGTACCGAAAGGTCGACCTCGGTGCCGAGCCGTTTCGACATGGCGCTAGTAATCTTTTTCATCTGATCGTCGCTGAGCTCGAAGGCGGAGGTCACCTCGACCCGACTTCGGCCTTCCGACTCAGCGCGCTCTTGCTCGAATATTCTCCGAGCTTCGGGCAGGTACTTCAGCCGGTTTTTCTCCGCAAGCACGCGGACGAAATTTCTGCCGGTGTCGGAAAGCGACTTGCCGCCCACATCGATAATCAAGTCGGCGAGCTGGTCACGCTTGACGCTCGGATTGGCAATGAGACCTTTCATCGACGAATCGGAGACGATGAGGACGAGCGTTTCTATCATCTCGGACCACTCGCCGAGCTTCTCTTCTTCCTTCGCCTGCTTGAACGCTGCAAGGGCGTAGGGGCGGGCAATCGTGCTGACCTCTGCCATTTGATTATCCGGTTAAAGCCCTGAGGCCAGCTTCTCGAGCGTATCGCTGTGGGCCTTGGAGTCGACCTCGCGCATCAACACCTGCTCAGCGCCGTCGAGCGCGATCTTGACGACTTCTTTTCGAAGCTCTTCCCGGGCCTGATGGATCTGCTGGTCAATCTCCGCGCGGGCCGATTTCAGAATTCGCTCGCTTTCGGAGCGGGCTTCATTTCTTGCCTCTTCGACCACGCCCTCGCCCTGCTTCTTCGCGTTGGCGATGATGTCTTTGGCCTGCTCACGCGCTTCTTTGAGCCGCTCCTCGACTTCTTCCTCGGCCTTATCTTTAGCTCGAAGACCCTCGTCGGCGGCTGCCAGGCCTTCCGCAATCCTGGTCTTGCGGTCCTCCAGCGCCTTGATGATCGGTGGCCAGACGAACTTAAGGCAGAACCATACGAATATCGCGAAGGCGATGGACTGACCAATCAACGTCAGGTTGATGTTCATGATCTAATCCCGGTTTCGGTTTTAAGAAAGGTCAGCCGCCAACCACAGCAAACAAGACGTAAAGCCCGATAGCGATGGCGATAATCGGCAGCGCGTCGACCAGACCCATCATGATGAAGAACTGGGTGCGCAACATACCCAGCATTTCCGGCTGGCGCGCGATACCCTCGATGAATCGGGCGGCGAGAATGCCGATGCCCACCGCCGCCCCCGCGGCTCCGACGCCGAGCATCAGGCCGCCGGCGATGTACAACAACGCAGTTTCCATTTTAAGTCTCCTATCAGATTTTTGAGGTCAAAGCCTTCCGTTTATTCTCAGTGGTGTTGATGCGCCATGTCGAGATACACGATCGTGAGGATCATGAAAATAAAGGCCTGCAATAGCACGATCAGAAGATGGAAGACGGCCCACGCCCACTGAAGAATGCCGCCCCCTACGGCAAGTACCACTCCCCCGCTGTACATCAAGGCGATCAGAATGAAGATCATCTCTCCGGCGTAGAGATTTCCGAACAGGCGCAGCGACAAAGAAACCGGCTTCGAGAGCAGCGAAACGCCCTCCAGAAACAGGTTTATCGGAAACATCCACTTGGGGAACGGTTGAAAGGCGAGCTCGCCGAAAAACCCGCCAGCGCCCTTCACCTTGATGCTGTAATAGATCATCAGCGCGAAAACGGACAGCGACAAACCGAATGTCGCGTTCGGGTCGGTCGTCGGCACGACCTTCATATATTCGATGCCGAGAAGACTGGCGACCATCGGTATCCAGTCCACCGGCACCAGATCCATGGTGTTCATGAGGAGCACCCACACGAACAAGGTCAGGGCAATGGGCGCGACGAGGTTGTTCTTTGCGGAAAAGGTATCCCGGCAATTGTTATCGATGAACTCGATGACGACCTCGACGAAGTTCTGAAAACCGGCGGGAACCTCGCTGGTCGCGGACTTCGCCACCTTTCGGAAGAGCCATAAGAACAGCGCGCCCAGGAACACGGACCAGAACATGGTGTCCACGTGAATCGCCCAGAAACCCATCTCCTTGGCCTCCTCGGCGGTGTGCGCGAAGCTGAGGCCGTTCTCCGGGTGCATCCCGAAGGTCAGGTTCTGGAGGTGGTGCTTGATATACCCTGTGGAGGTGAGTGTGCCTTCCGCTGCCATGGGCTCAGTTCTTCATTTTTTGGGTTTGTCGCCGCCGTAAGGATCCAACGCGAGCGAGGCGATAATGCCGCAGACATGGACACATACGAAGGCCGCAAACAACGCTACGACATTCAGATTTTCAATCAGGGCAAAGGCCGCGACGAAAAGCCCCGCAATCATCGCAACCTTCGCCACCTCTGCCCGAAACCACCTTGATAACATCGCGCCCGGAGGACCGTCGACCGAGCGGTCTAGGACTTTTCGAGCAAAGTAGGCGTTCGGGATGAGGCTGTTCAGCCCGCCCGCCAATGCCGACCACATCGCTGGCGCACCGAATGTGGAAGCCACGCCAGCGGCGGTGAGAGCTACAACGAGCTGGATCCAGATGATCCGGTACACCAACGGTTCGCAGCCTGACGAATTCGCGCGCGGCTGACAACCGGAAATCTACTGTTTTTCTCCGTCTGCGACCGCCGGTTTCGACCCTATCTCGGATTGGGGCCCGCGCCTACCTCCCAAGCAAGCGGGGCAGTATACGTTTGCCTCCTCGTGACGATCAACGGACGAGCGGCAGATTCAGCTCTTCAGCCTGGCGATAATGCCGTCAAGCTGTTCCAGACTGGAATATTCGATAGTCAGGCTGCCGCGACCCGAGGCACCGTGGCGCACCTTGACCACCGCTCCCAGCTCCCCGCCCAATTCGTCCTCAAGCCGCTGAACGTCCGGGTCCTTGCTTCGCCGCGCCTTCTCGCGGGGTTTTTTCGGCGATTTCAGCCGCTTGACCAAGGACTCCGTCTCCCTGGCGGACAGCCCTTTGCGGACCACTTCCGCCGCCGCCTGGCGCTGCAAGGGCGCCTCGAGCCCGAGCAGGGCGCGCGCGTGGCCCATTTCCAGCTCACCCCGTTCGAGCATGGTTCGCGCTTCAGGATCCAGATCCAGCAGACGCAGCAGATTGGTCACCGCCGCTCTCGAACGGCCGATCGCATCGGCCGCGGCCTGATGGGTGAGTTCGAATTCTTCGATCAGTCGCCTTAACGCGTTGGCCTCTTCCACCGGATTGAGATCTTCGCGCTGAATGTTCTCAATCAGACCCATGGCCATGGCCGCATCGTCAGGGACGGCGCGAACCACCGCGGGAATAGCGTCGCGACCCGCAAGCTGGGTGGCTCGCCAGCGACGCTCGCCGGCGATCAGCTCGTAGTGGACGCCGTCAGCGGCCGGGCGCACCACGACCGGTTGCACCACGCCGCGAACGCGAATGGAGTTGGCCAACTCCTCCAGGGCCTCCGGGTTCATGTCCATTCGCGGCTGGAAGCGGCCACGAAGGATGAGATCCACGGGGATCTCGCGCATGGTGCCGTCCTCCCCCCTCGTTTCCGCGTACGCCACCGCCGCGCCGCCGAGCAACGCGTCCAAACCGCGACCGAGTCCTCTTTTTTTAGCCATTTCGGGATTGAGGTATGTGGTATGTGGTATGTGGTATGTAGGGAAAAGGGGCGGACAATGGATTACCGGCAACGACCCGGACAAAACACTTTAGCGTCATCCTCGGACATTTCGTCTTTCCTCGCCCGCATCCCTTACCCCACATACTACATACCACCTAGGACATACCAAATTTATTGCGCCGCCTTCAGGTGCGCGCCGTCGCGGCGAAGAATTTCACCCGCAAGCGCGAGATAGGCCAGCGCGCCGCTGGAGTTCTTGTCGTAGAGCAGCGCCGGTAAGCCGTGACTCGGCGCTTCCGCCAAGCGCACGTTGCGCGGAATGACCGTGCTGTAAACCTTGTTTCCGAAGTGCTTGACCAGCTGCTGGGATACCTGGCTCGAGAGGTTGTTGCGGGCGTCGTACATGGTGCGCAGCAGCCCGTCGACGCGAAGCCCGGGGTTTAAAATCCTGCGGATCTTCTCGATGGTGTCGAGCAGGGCCGAAAGTCCCTCCAGGGCGTAATACTCGCACTGCATGGGAATCATGACGCTGTCGGCGGCCACTAATGCGTTGACCGTGAGCATCGAGAGCGCCGGAGGGCAGTCGACAATGATGTAGTCGTACTCTTGGCGCACCGGGTCCAGCGCGTGCCTCAAGCGAAGCTCCCGGGCAAGTTCGTCCAAAAGCGCAACCTCCGCGCCGGTGAGATCGCCGTTACTCGGAGAAACCATGTAGTTACTGTGCTCCACCGGCACCAGCACGTCCGCCAGCTTGGCCTCGCCCATGAGCACGTCGTAGCTCGAGCGCGTCAAGGCGTTCTTGTCGATGCCGCTTCCCATGGTGGCATTGCCCTGGGGATCCAGGTCCACCAGGAGAATCCGGCGCTTGGCGGCGGCAAGCGACGCGCCCAGATTGATACTGGTGGTGGTCTTACCTACGCCGCCCTTCTGGTTAGCGACCGCGATGACTTTGGCCATGATCTCGAAGCGGGGTTAATGGTGAACGCCGGAGGTCAAAGCGCCCGCCGACAGGAATGCGATTGTGGCGGAAAAATCGTGGGCGGGAAACGCCGCCCGGAAAACCCCACCTCACGTGGCTTCGACCAGTATCAGGTGGCGCGCCGCGTCGAGCCCGGGTACCGCAACCGGCGTCACCCGGGCCTCGAATCCCCCCGCCTTCACTTTCTCGAGCTCCGATTGCGGATAGGCCCCCTTCATCACCAGCATCAGGCCCCCCGGCTGAAGCAATCGCTGCGCGGGCTTCAACAGCTCGGCTCCGCTTTCGAAGGCCCTGCTGACCAGGCACGAAAATCGTTGCTGCGGCTCGAATGCTTCGAGTCGTGCCCTAACCACGCTGACGTTGCCAAGACCGAGATCTGCGGCGGCCTGAATACAAAAACGGGTTTTCTTTCCGGCGCTGTCCAGAAGAGTGAAATGCATCGCCGGCACGGCGATGGCCAGCACCAGACCCGGCAGCCCGGCGCCGGTGCCGGCGTCGAGCACCCGATCGCCGCGCAGATATGGGACTATGGTGAGACTGTCGAGCAGATGCCGGGTGACGATTTGCTGAGGCGCTCGGGTACCGGTCAGGTTGAAGCGGCGGTTCCAGCGGCTCAGCATCTCGAGGTATTGAAGCAGGGACCTTGTGGATTCTGAGCCCAAGTCCAGCCCCATCTCGACGAGCCCGCCTTCGAGCGCGTCTCGCGCCGGATCCAGCGCAGTTTTCACCTTATTTCCCGCGTCGCCGTCAGGCGCTGCGCCGGGCCGCACCCTGGTCGGCTTCCGGCGCCGCGGCGCGAAGGCTGCGCTTTTTCAGGTGGACCAGTAGCAGTGAGACGGCTGCCGGCGTGACCCCGGAGATGCGGGACGCCTGACCGAGAGTCTCGGGCCGATAACGGGCAAGCTTCTCCTTTACCTCCGCCGCCAGGCCGCTCACCGTCGCGTAGTCCAGGTCATCGGGAAGCCGCGTGGCTTCGTTGGCGCGGGTTCGTTCGATATCTTTGAGCTGGCGCTCAATGTAACCGTGATAGCGCGTTTGTACCTCGATTTGAGCCCGAACCGTGGCATCGGACACCCCGGGACCGATTCCAGGCAGGGACATTAGGGCCTGGTAGCTCACCTCCGGACGCTTCAGCAGTTCCAGCGCCGTATAGTCGTGAGCAAGCGTCCCGCCGAACACCCGTTCCTGTTCTGCCGCTGACAAGTGGTCGGGCTTGACGCGTGTTTTCTCCAGCCGCGCCTGCTCCCGCTCGATGGCCTCGCGCTTGACCTCAAATGCCTGCCAGCGCGCGTCGTCTACCAGCCCCAGTCGTCGCCCCTGCTCTGTCAGGCGAAGGTCGGCGTTGTCCTCCCGCAGCACCAGCCGATATTCGGCTCGGCTGGTGAACATGCGGTAGGGTTCAGAGGTGCCGAGGGTGATGAGATCGTCGATCAGCACCCCGATGTAGGCCTCGTCCCGGCGGGGGTACCAGCCTTTTTTCCCGCGGACGCTGAGCGCGGCGTTGATGCCGGCGACGAGACCCTGGGCCGCGGCCTCCTCGTATCCGGTGGTGCCGTTGATCTGGCCGGCGAAGAAAAGACCCCCCACGTCGCGGGTTTCAAGCGTTGGTTTCAGGTCCCTGGGATCGAAGAAGTCGTACTCGATGGCGTAGCCCGGCCTGGTAATCTCGGCTTGTTCGAACCCGACCATGGAGCGAACCATCGCGTACTGCACGTCGAAGGGTAGACTGGTGGAGATGCCGTTGGGATAGACCTCCGTGGTGTCGAGTCCTTCGGGCTCGACAAAGACCTGATGGGCGGTCTTGTGAGAGAAGCGTACCACCTTGTCTTCCACCGAAGGACAGTATCTGGGACCGGTTCCTTCGATCACGCCGCTGTACATAGGCGAGCGGTCGAGGCCTGAGCGGATGATCTCGTGGGTGCATTCGTTGGTGTGGGTAATGTGACAGGGGATCTGCCTTGGATGCTGTGCGACGTCGCCCAGATATGAAAATACCGGCACCGGCTCGTCCCCTGGCTGAACCTCGAGTCGCTCGAAGTCGATGCTGCGTCCATCCAGCCGCGGCGGTGTTCCAGTCTTCAGGCGGTCGACCCGAAATGATCGTTCCCGCAGCCGTTCGGCCAGCGCGTTGGCCGGCGGATCACCCGCGCGCCCGCCGGCATAGTTGGACAAGCCCACGTGGATCCGTCCTCCGAGGAAGGTGCCAACGGTGAGCACCACGTGCCGGGCGCGGAACTCAAGACCCATTTGGGTGGTGACGCCCGCGACCCGGTCATCCTCGATAATCAAATCTTCCACCGGCTGCTGGAACAGGGTCACGTTTTCCTGCGTTTCCAGCGCCCTGCGCACGTAGGCCTTATACAGCGCGCGGTCGATTTGCGCGCGGGTCGCACGAACCGCCGGTCCTTTTCTCCCATTGAGCGTTCGAAACTGGATTCCGGCGTGATCCGCTGCGATCGCCATTAGGCCGCCAAGGGCGTCGATTTCCTTGACCAGATGACCCTTTCCGATACCGCCAATGGCCGGATTACAGCTCATCTGGCCCAAGGTATCGACGCTCTGAGTGAGCAGCAGCGTGCGCGCGCCCATGCGTGACGCCGCCAGCGACGCCTCGCTGCCCGCGTGGCCTCCGCCGACTACGATGACGTCAAAGCGCCGTGGATGTTGCATACCAAAACTTCCTGCATCGATGCCGGATCACTGAGCCGATTCCAAAGATCAACCGCTGTTTAGCGTTCAACAGACTCTGACCTAGACGCTGCCATCGCGTTGCATCCGCAACGATGTCTCCTCTACGCCGGACCGAGATGGTGCAAAACGCAATTTTTAGACAGCCTGATAGCATATAGAACGCTTGTGAGCGCGAAAAGCCGACATCTGCTTGAAGGTAAGGATAGTGATCTTTTGAAACCAACTCTGACCTTGCCCTCGGCTCGTACCAATCGTGCTATCCCCGGGCTATACTTTTCGCCGCATCGCCGGGAACCTCGGCGGCACTCGCGGCGATCAAACAACGATGTCAGCTGACCAAGACGTCTCAAGCTTTCAGGGCCTGATTCAGGCGTTGCAGCAATACTGGGCCCGGCAGGGATGCGTGCTACTACAACCTTATGACATGGAGGTCGGCGCCGGCACCTTTCATCCCGCGACCTTTCTCCGCTCCATAGGACCCGAGCCCTGGAGCACCGCCTACGTCCAGGCGTCGCGGCGCCCCTCTGACGGACGATACGGGGAGAATCCCAACCGGCTGCAGCACTATTTCCAGTACCAGGTGGCTATCAAACCCTCGCCACTGAACATCCAGCAAATGTACCTCGACTCCCTTTTCATGCTGGGCATCGACCCCCTGGAACACGACATCCGCTTCGTAGAGGACAACTGGGAATCACCGACCCTAGGAGCGTGGGGTCTCGGCTGGGAAGTCTGGCTGAACGGGATGGAGATCACACAGTTCACCTATTTCCAGCAGGTGGGCGGTCTCGAATGTAAACCCGTGACGGCAGAGATCGCTTACGGCCTCGAGCGCATCGCAATGTATCTGCAGGGCGTCGACAACGTTTTCGACCTCATCTGGGCGGACGGTCCCATGGGCAGAGTCAGCTACGGTGACGTCTTCAAACAGAGTGAAACTGAAATGTCCGCGTACAACTTCGAGTATGCGGATACGGCGGCGCTTTTCGACGCTTTCGAGTCCTCGGAACAACAGTGCACGCTTCTGGCGGGAAAAGGGCTACCGTATCCCGCATACGAACAAGTCCTGAGAGCTTCCCATATTTTCAATTTGCTCGAGGCGCGAGGCGCGATATCCGTCACCGAACGTCAACGCTACATCTTGCGCGTCCGCGCCATGGCAAGGGCAGTGGCGCACAAATACTACGATACAAGAAAGGTTTTGGGATTCCCGTTATTAAGCAGCGACAGGGTCGAGACTGTAGATGGCTGAGAACGCCGACCTTCTGGTCGAAATTGGCACTGAAGAGCTACCCCCCGGGAGCCTTAAATCGTTATCGGAGGCTTTTGCAAGCGAACTTTGCGAACGCCTCACCGCCCGCGGATTGAGTCACGGCGAAGTCGCGGTCTTTGCCACCCCTAGAAGAATCGCGGCAATAATCTCGAAGGTGCCCGCAAGCCAGCCGAACCGCGAATTCAAGCGCCGCGGACCATCACTTGACGCGGCGTTCGATAAGGACGGAATGCCGACCAAGGCGGCGCTGGGTTTCGCCCGTTCCTGCGGCGTCACTGTTGATAAGCTGAATAAAATAGAAACCTCCGACGGCAGTTGGTTGATTTTTCGCAGTACGGAGGTCGGCGAAGCAACCCCCTCTCTGATCCCGAAGATGGTGGAAGACGCGCTGAACAATCTCCCGATTCGCAAGCGAATGCGCTGGGCAAACTTCGACTTCGAATTCATTCGGCCGGTGCATTGGCTGGTTCTGTTGTTCGGCAATGAGACGGTGGATGGGGAAATCTTCGGCGTGAGCGCCGGGCGAATGACCCGCGGGCACCGATTTCATTCCCCAGAAGCGATCCCGATTGAAGATCCCGCGTCTTATCCCAAGACCCTCTACAGCACGGGACACGTCGTGGCGGAGTTCAAGGCCAGAGCCGATATAGTTACGCGGCAGGTGGTGGAATCCGCGGCCTCAGTCCAGGGCAAAGCGCTCGTCAGCAGGGAACTCATCGAGGAAACCACGGCCTTGGTGGAGTGGCCGTCCGCCATCGTAGGCAGCTTCGACAAAGAATTTTTGGATCTACCGGACGCGGTGCTGATTGCCACTATGAAGGGGCACCAGCGTTACTTTCCTATCGTCGACAAACAAGGAAATCTGCTTCCTCACTTCATCGCCATCAGTAATATCGAAAGCATTAATCCGGAAACCGTTCGTAAAGGCAACGAACGCGTACTACGACCCAGGCTAAAAGACGCCGCTTACTTCTACCGGAGGGACTCGCGACACACTCTCGACCAGCGTCAGGAAGAGCTTAAAGCAGTCGTATTTCAGGAGAAGCTCGGCAGCATGTACGACAAAGCCGAGAGGATCTCCCGACTCGCTTCCCACGTCACCATCGCGATGGGAGAAAACCCGGACTCGGTCAAACTTGCACGTCGCGCGGGCCAGCTCTGCAAATGTGACCTCCTCACCGAGATGGTTGGAGAATTTCCCGAGCTTCAGGGTGTCATGGGTGGGGAATATGCCGCCAAGAGCGGTGAGCCTGCCCAGGTGTCCAAAGCAATCGCGGAAGTTTACAAGCCGAGATTCGCCGGCGATGCCATTCCCGCCAGCCCCGTCGGCCGGGCCGTCGCCATCGCCGATAAGTTGGATACCCTGACCGGGATTTTTGCCATCGGGCAGGGCCCCTCCGGCGATAAGGATCCTTACGCCCTTCGGCGAACGGCCCTGGGTGTTCTACGCATCGTCATCGAGGGAGAGCTCTCTCTGGATCTCAAACGCCTGATCCAGGAAGCGCTAAAAGGTTATGGGGGCAAGTTCGACGACGAATCGGTTGCAAATCAGGTGCACGACTTCATGACCGAGCGACTGCGCGCCTATTTCACCGAACAAGGGGTGCCGATTGAGGTGTTTCTGGCGGTGCAGGCGAGAAACCCCACGCGTCCCCTGGACTTCGCCAAGCGCGTGCAGGCGGTCACCGAGTTTCGAAAGCTACCGGAAGCGGAAAGCCTGGCCTCCGCGAACAAACGCATCAACAACATACTCAAACAGGCTGAGGACGCGATCCCGATGAAGATCGACAATGATCTTTTTTCCGAGGATGCAGAGTGGAATCTCGCCGCCAAGCTGGTGGGCCTGAGCCCGAGAGTCAAAGAGATGTTGAAGCAGGGGGACTACACCGGCGCCATGAAAAGCCTCGCCGGACTTCGCGAAAGCGTGGACGCATTCTTCGATAACGTGAAGGTCATGGACGAAGACGACAGGATTCGTTACAACCGGCTCGCGCTGCTCCACTCCATTAGTGAGCTGTTCCTGGAGACGGCGGACATTTCCAGGCTTTAAGAAAAGACCGTGCGCCGTATGCGGAACCGGGCACCTATCGCCGCGCCCGAGAATCAACCATGCGGGAGCGCGCTTGCGCGCGAAACTGCCACAGATCCTGCTGAGAATCGATCGTTCGTGTATCACACGAACTAATGAATCGCGGTCAGGGCCTCTCATACAGCGGACTTCGTTTAACCCTTTGTCAGAGTTATACATATAGCCATGAATCCCGACTCCTATCAAAGCATGCTCGACGCCGTTCAGGCCTTCCACCAAAAGCATGACTTCCGCAACACTGGCGGTGAAGACCTAACCTATCGCATCGCCCTCATGAGCGAGGAACTGGGGGAAATATCCGCCTGCGTGACCAAAGGCAAGGAAGCCGGCCGCCTGGCGGAGGAATGCGCAGATCTTTTCATCCTGCTCCTCGGGACAGCCCTATCGGCGAACTTTGATCTGCGCCACGCTTTCTGGGAGAAAATGCGGAAACTCGAGGCTCGTGGCTCAAAATTAATCGACGGGCGCATCCGGGTATCGGAGTTTCAGGGTTGAGCCCGCGGATGCGCAGGGCGTGATGAAGGTTCGTATCTCGTATATCGTATGCCGGAACGATTAAGCCGGCCCGTGCGGCGTAATTCCGGGCCGAAGCTCGCTGCTGTCTGAGTCACCTGGTCTGAGGTATTGCCTGTATTCAGGCTTGTCTTATTTCTCATTAGGCTAAAATGAGCTTCGTTTACCGCCCTCCTCCAGCCACTCCCGGCCTCGTCTTGAGATCGGCGCTGTTTTTTGCAGGCCAGGTTGTGGTCACGATTGTGATCGCCCCATTCGTCATGCTGGCCTTCGCGCTGCCCTACCGTGCCCGCTACCGAATCGTGTACCAGTGGACAAGATTCAACACCTGGTGGCTCGGCGTAACCTGCAATTTGAGCCACGAGGTTAAGGGAGAGGAAAACATTCCCTCCAGACCAGCTATCGTGCTTTGCAAGCATCAGTCCGCGTGGGAAACCATAAGCCTTCAGCACTACTTTTCGCCGCAGGTCTGGGTACTCAAGCGGGAGCTTCTCTGGCTGCCCTTCTTCGGCTGGGCGCTGGCCATGCTTCGCCCGATTGCCATCGACCGAAGCGCCGGCCGCGACGCCATGTCTCAGGTTATGGAACAAGGCGCCGCCCGGCTCCAGTCCGGATGTTGGGTGGTGATCTTCCCGGAAGGCACGCGCGTGCCGGCCGGTTCAAAGCGCCGCTACAAGGCCGGCGGCGCGACACTGGCAGAAAGGACCGGCGTTCCGGTGGTGCCCGTCGCCCACGATGCGGGGCTTTATTGGCCGCGAAATAGCTTTATCAAATACCCGGGCGTGGTGCGGCTGGTTATCGGGCCATTGATCGACAGCCGCGGAAAATCTGCTTCGGAAATCAATCGTGAGGCGGAAAAATGGATCGAGGGAACCGTAGCCAAGCTGCTCGCATCGAGAAAAGATGCGGTATCTCCCGCGCCCGCAAAGCGCGAAGCAACACCAGACGAGGTGGAAAAAACGGGTTGAGGCGCGACCGCGGCATGGCCGGACGGCTGGTTTCCTGGTTTCGGAGTTGATATTAATAGCACTTTGAACCCAAGTTCCGGCGCAACCTGCGGCTCCCGAGCCTCAATCCCGTCCAAATCAAACGCTCAAGTGAGAATCAGCGATCGAAAATTCCCGGCTACCCGTCTTCGCCGCATGCGGCGGGATGTTTTTTCCCGCAGGCTCATGCGCGAAAACACGCTTTCCGTAGACGACCTCATCTACCCTATTTTCGTGATCGAGGGACAGGGACAGCGGGTGCCGGTGGAATCCATGCCGGGCATCGAACGTCTGAGCATAGATCTGCTCAAGAAGGAGGCAAAATCCGTATACGGCCTCGGTATACCTGCGATCGTGTTGTTTCCCGTCATTCCTGCTGAGGGCAAGAGCGACGACGCCAGCGAAAGTTACAACCCCGAAGGGCTTGTGCAGCGCGCGGTGAGGACGATCAAATCGGCCTGCCCCAGTCTCGGAGTGATTACCGACATCGCTCTCGATCCCTACACCTCACACGGTCAAGACGGCTTGATCGACAAGTCTGGATATGTGGTCAACGACGCCACGGTGGAAACGCTCGTTCGTCAGGCCGTCTCCCACGCTCAGGCCGGAGCTGACATCGTCGCCCCATCAGACATGATGGACGGCCGCGTTGGCGCCATCCGCAGCGCTCTGGAAGCAGATGGGCATGTCGGCACGCGCATTCTGGCCTACTCGGCCAAGTACGCCTCCGTTTTTTACGGGCCGTTCCGGGACGCGGTGGGCTCGGCGGCGACTTTAGGCAGCGGCGACAAGTACAGCTATCAGATGGATCCCAGCAACAGCGATGAGGCGCTGCAAGAGGTGGCGATGGATCTGGCTGAGGGCGCCGATATGGTGATGGTGAAGCCGGGCTTACCCTATCTGGATGTCGTGCAGCAGGTCAAAAGCACGTTCGGCGTGCCCACATACGTTTATCAGGTGAGCGGCGAGTACGCCATGTTGTCGGCGGCGATTGAAAACGGCTGGGTGGACGAGAAGGCGGGCATTCTGGAATGCCTGGTCGGCATCAAACGCGCCGGAGCGGACGGAATCCTTACCTATTTCGCCAAACGGGTCGCGGAGTGGATGGCGGAGGAAAGCAAATGATCAACCTTCACTGGAGTGGGGCCGTCATCTTCTGACCCGCCTGATTTGAGGAATCGCGAGCAAGCTCGCTCCTAAAGCGGGCTTCGTTTAGGTCTCAAGCCGACGTCATTTTCGGACATACCACATAGAAACAAAGACCGACGAATCATCGCCTCGCCGCAGGCGATCGCCGACGTCTATCACCATGATCCCGCTTAAAGACGACAACCCTACGACACTCACTCCGGTTGTGAATTGGACGGTTATGGGGGTTTGCGTCTTGGTCTTTTTTTGGCAGCTGGGTCTCGGCCCGCGCGGCAACCAGGAAGCGATTTTTGCCCTGGGCGTCATTCCCGCGGTGTTGCTCGAAGGCGCGCGCTTACCGCCGGAGATCGCGCTGGTGCCGCCAGAGGTCACCATTTTTACCTCCATGTTCATGCACGGCGGCTGGCTGCACTTGATCGGCAACATGCTCTACTTGTGGATCTTCGGCGACAACGTCGAAGACAGCATGGGTCACCTGCGGTTCATAGTTTTCTATCTCGTTTGCGGCACGGTTGCGGTGTTCGCCCAAGCGCTTCCCGATACACAATCCACCATCCCCATGATCGGCGCCAGCGGCGCCATCTCCGGGGTACTCGGTGCATATCTGCTGCTCTATCCCCATGCCAAGGTGGTGGTACTCATCCCTTTTGGATTCATGAGCCAAGTCATTCTGCTTCCGGCGGGGATCGTGCTGGCGCTGTGGTTCGGGCTCCAGCTGGTGCAGTCCGCGCTAACGCCCAAGGACGTGGCCGGCATCGCATTCGGTGCACACATCGGCGGATTTCTCGCCGGCATGGCGCTGGTACCCCTCTTCAAGTCACGGCGGGTGCGTCTACTCAACCCGCGCCGTTGAAGCGTTCCGAGCACGCCGCCGCCCAGGGCGACATGACGAACGCGCCGCCGGCGCTGATTTTGCGATGAATATCGCGGGTCACCACGTTGGGGCAGGCGAACAGAGCGGGGTAAACGCCGTGCGGCGTGACGTAAGTGGGGTAGAGTTCGCTCAGTCCGGCCACCGTAGCAGCATCCAGACGGTTATCGACGATTACCGGCGGCGCCCCGCTGACGTCAATGCGCGCCTGGTGCATCGCATCACCGAGCTCCATACCGTAATCCACCAAAAAGGAGATCAGCTGCAACACCGCCGGCATGATCCTGCGGCCGCCGGACGCACCGAGCGCAATTCGAACACCGTCGCCGCGCTCGACCACCGTCGGGCACATGTTGGAGAGCGGACGCTTCCCCGGCGCCATGGCGTTGGGTCCGCCCGGTCGCGGATCGAACCACATCACCCCATTGTTCATAAGTATGCCCGTGCGCGGCAGCATTACCTTGGAGCCAAATACCGACAGCAGCGTCTGGGTCAATGCAACCATGTTGCCTGCGCCATCGACCACGCTTAAATGCGTAGTGCAGCTTTTACCCGTGTCCACGTCGCCCATCCGCTGCAGTCGCTCCGCATAGCTGACAGAAAGACTTTCCGCGTAGGCCGAGTAGGCTGTCGCGTCCGGCGCCCCGGCGGGATCGAATTTGCTTTCCAGCAGCTCCAGCGCACGGCTCAGACTCGGCCCAGCGGTCAGCGTCGGCGCCACGAACACCCGAGCGCTCCGATAGCGGCGTTCCGGCGCGGGGACCACGCGGGCCTCGTAGCTCTCCAAGTCCTCCCTGTGGAACCTGCCTCCGGCCTCGCGCAGGTCATCCACAAGCGCGGTTGCTATTTCGCCGCGATAAAAATCCTCGGCTCCCGCCTCGCCCAGTTGAACAAGGGTGTCGGCGAGCTTTTCGAGGCGGAGTCTCGGCGCGGACCCGCCCCACTCCCCCGCCGGCGCAAATCCCTCCGGCAGAAACGTGCGCGCGCTTTCCGGAAATGCGGACAGCCCTCTGGCCGCGGCGGCAATTTTCAGCGTCGCAAACCAGTCGACGACAAATCCCTTCCTTGCGCTGTCGATGGCGGGGCCCAATGCGTCCCGCCATGAGATGCTACCGAAGCGTTCCAGCGCGGCAGCCATTCCGGCGACGAAACCGGGGGTCGCGAACGATAGTGGACCGGTCACGTTGCGGTCGTCCACGACTACCGGCCAACCGAATAGGTCGCTGTCAACGCCGCTTTCCGCCAGCGGATAGTCTTTGGGATCGAGGGCCAAGGGGGCGCGCATACTGAAGTCCACCACCTCGCATCGATCTTCTGCCGCCCGGTAAACCAGCATGTAACCGCCTCCGCCGAGGCCGCTCATCCAGGGTTCCACGGTGCCGATGGCGAGTCCCGCCGCCACCGCCGCGTCCACGGCGTTGCCGCCGCCCTCTAGCACCTGCGCGCCCACCTCGGAGGCGAAGTAATGCTGCGACGCCACCACCCCTGCTTCTGACTCCACCACGGGCTTTGTGATGGTCCACGTCTCTACAATGGGCTCATAGCTCTGCACCGGGTGCTCCTTTCATTCGAGGGAGAACTTTCGCAAACCCACGTGTATCGTATTTGTCGTCTGCGATATAGGCCATAGCGAGACTTCGTTGTACCGGCATTTCAAAACCGTGGAAGAACTGGCCAGGACGCTTTCGCCCGAGCGGCCGGTGTATTGTTTCCGTCCGGATGTGCTGGCCGAACAGGCTCGCTCGTTCCTCACCCGATTTCCAGGACGCGTCATGTTCGCCGTCAAGAGCAATCCGCATCCGGCGGCGGTCCAATGGTTGCACGATGCCGGCGTCCGCGACTTTGACACCGCTTCGCCGGGCGAAATGGAGCTGGTCCGCGGCCGTTTTCCTGGAGCGCGCTGCTATTACATGCACGCGGTTAAGGGGCGAAGCGCCATCGCCCGGGCGAGGCGCGAATTCGGGATCCGGCACTTTGTCGTCGATCACCCGGCGGAGCTCGAAAAGCTCGGTGACGTTTTGGGCAGCACGGACATCGTGGTGATGGTGAGGCTGGCCACGCCGGGAGAAGGGGTTAAGTTCGACCTGTCGGCCAAGTTTGGTGCATCGGCCGAAGGTGCCGCCGTCCTTCTGGATGCCGCTGCTGCACGACGGTACGCTACCGGCCTCTGCTTTCACGTCGGTTCCCAGTGCATTGCCCCCCAAGCTTTCAGACACGCCTTCGACGAGGTTCGGAAAACTCTCACAGCGTGCAGTGCGAAAATCGAATGCCTTGACGTAGGCGGCGGTTTCCCGGTGCACTACGCGGACACCGATCCGCCGCCGCTGGAAAATTTCATCGATACGATCGAAAGTGAATTTGCATCGCTCGGACTTGAGCGATGCGAACTCATGTGTGAACCCGGTCGCGCGCTGGTGGCGGAGGGCATGAGCGTTCTCACCCGGGTGGAGCTTCGCAAAGACCGGCGCATTTACTTGAACGACGGTATATACGGGAGCCTTCACGGAATGGTCATCGGCGTCCGCTTTCCGCTGAGGCTTGTGCGTCCGGGGGCCGGTCCGTTGCCGCACGATACCGAATTTCTCGCCTATGGTCCCACCTGTGACGGACTCGACGAGTTACCCCAACGCCTGTTGCTTCCGGGTGACGTGCGCGAAGGCGACTGGATTGAATTCGGCTGCATGGGGGCGTATACGCTGTCGCTTCGCACCACTTTCAACGGTTTCTATCCAAACGACTTTGTAACTATCGATACGCCTTTCCGCGACCTGGTCTCACAGCAGGCTCCCCTCGCCGCAACCTCCGCCAAGTAAGCTCGGTCATGAAAATTATCTACAGCGAAGACCACAAGCTTCACCACGGAGCGAAGGAGCTCAACCGCGGCGAGATGGTACCGCTGTTCGAGACCCCGAGTCGGGCCGAGATGATTGTCAAGCGTCTTAAAGACACGGGCTTTGGTGAAATCGTTGCGCCACGGCGATTCGGAGATGCGGCAATCCACGCGGTGCACGCAAAGGATTACGTGCAGTTTCTGGAGTCAGCTTGGAGCGAGTGGGTTGAGGAAGAAGGCGATGGTCAATTCGCCATCGCCTGGGTATTCCCCTGCAGGGGTCTGCGACAGACTGCGCCCGAAAGTATACACGGCAAGCTTGGATACTACGCCTTCGACGTCGCCATCCCTATCGTCGAGGGCACCTGGCAAGCGGTGCGCACCGCCGCCGACGTGGCGCTCACCGGTTACGACCTTCTGAACGGCGGCGAGCAAGCGGCGTTCTCCCTCTGCCGGCCACCGGGGCATCACGCCATGCGCGATCTGGGTGGCGGCTATTGCTACCTCAATAATGCGGCCATTGCCGCGCAGGCGCTGCGCGACGCGGGGGCCCGCGGCGTCGCGGTCCTGGACCTGGACTACCACCACGGCAACGGCACCCAAGGCATTTTCTATACCCGATGTGACGTGCTCTTTGTTTCCCTTCACGGCGATCCGCGGTCCGAGTTCCCTTACTATCTCGGTTACTTCGACGAGACCGGCGAAGGTGCAGGACAAGGTTTCAATCTCAATCTGCCCATGCCTGCCGGAACCGCGTGGGAGCACTATTCGGCGGCTTTGAATACGGCGCTGGTTCGAATCCGCGAATTCGGCCCCGATGCGCTAGTGGTTTCACTTGGTGTAGACACATTCAAGGATGACCCCATCTCCCTCTTTCGCCTCGAGAACGACGACTACCTGCGCATGGGGGAAGCCATCGCTGGCTTGAATACGCCAACGCTGTTCGTCATGGAAGGCGGTTATGCCGTGGAGGAGATCGGGGTCAACGCGGTAAATGTGCTCACCGGCTTCGAGCAGAAAGCATGAACAAGGAAAATCGAATAGTCGATCTCTTAGACAAGCGCACGGTCTTCAACGGTTACTTTCAGATTCATCGATACCGGCTCAAATATTCGCTCCACGAAGGCGGAATGAGCCAGGCCGTGGAGCGGGAGGTGTTCGAGCGCGGCCAGGTGGCGGCGGTGCTACCCGTGGATCCGATACGCGACCAGCTGGTGCTCATCGAGCAGTTTCGAATCGGCCCTTACGCCGTGGGCTGGAATCCGTGGCTGCTGGAAGGCGTAGCCGGGATCATAGAAGACGGTGAATCGGCGGAAGGGGTGGCGAAACGGGAAACCAGAGAAGAAGCCGGCTGCGAGATCTCGGAGCTCGTGCCAATGATGCGCTACCTGTCCTCGCCGGGCGCGTGCACCGAAACCGTTGCTCTGTTCTGTGGCCGCATAAACGCAAGCGGCGCCGGGGGCGTGCATGGTCTTGACGAAGAGCATGAGGATATCAAGGTGATGGTCTACGGTGTCGACGAAGCTCTCAAAATGCTGGACCAGGGCAAGATCGTCAATGCCAAGACCATCATCGCGTTGCAGTGGCTGGCGCTGAACTATCCGCAGCTCAAGCAACGCTGGCTAGGTTGACGCGCATCGGCGCGACGAACAATGACAGAGCGGGCAAAGATCGCGGGAATTTTCCTTTACCCGATCAAATCCACTGCCGGAATCGCCGTGGACGAAGCGTCGCTTGAGCCGCGAGGGTTCGCCGCCGACCGTCGCTGGGTGGTTACGGACGACAGCGGTGAATTTCTCACCGCCCGCGAACTCCCAAAGATTGTCGGGATCCGCACCGAGCCACATGAGGACCGGTTACAGATGAGCGCACCGGGAATGCCCACCATTGAGGCCCCGATCCCTGATCCCCGATCCCGGAGCACGGCGGCACGCGGTAACGGTGTGGAATGACCGCTGCGAAGGCCTGCCGGTCGGGGTCTATTTCGGACGTCATCTGATACCTGAGCAACTCGGGCATGTCCGCATCGGCGATCCGGTGGAAATTCTTGCTTAAACACGCATATCGCCGGGAGCCCCGGCTGAGAAATCGCGCCCGCCGGCGCTCCTAAAACAGGCTTCGACCGACTTTCTTCACCAGACTGCTCCCCGAGCGACGATCGGCCACAGCGCCTCCACCCGATCGCCGCGCACGCATACGTACCAGTCGTAGAGATTGACTGTCGGATCGCAGTGCCCGGGAATGAGCCGGAGCTTGTCGCCCAGCCTAAGGCGGGTGTTGGACTGACTCAGATCCAGATTACCGTGCTCGTCTGACGGACCGGCATAACGCATGCTCTCGCTGCCGACGACTTCCGGCATGCCGGAGTCGAAGCTCATGGATTTGAGACCCGCGTCGACAACCGCGCGGGTCGGCTCGGGCATGCTCATCACGGTCGCGAAAACGAACAGGCTGTGCTCGAACTCGGCGAAGCGATCGCCGTCGGCATTCTTGTTGCGGGCGTAATCCGCGTCCATGAATACGTAGGATCCTGCCTGAAGCTCGTTATATACCCCGCTGTTCGCCTCCAAGGCCCAGGTGCCGGTGCCGGCCCCCGCGACCACCTCGCACTCGAGGCCGCTGCGTTGCAATAATTCCACCGTCTGTCGCGCATAGGTGCAGGCGGCATCGATAGCCGCACATCGTTGGTCGAAGTCCCGCGTGTGCTGCGCCCGCCCCTGGTAAGCCTGCAGCCCGACGAAGCGCAGGTGCCCGGCCGCGTCTACGCGTTTAGCCAGACTGAGGGCGGCCTCCCCGGGAGCGACGCCGCAGCGATTGGCCCCCACGTTGACCTCCACAAAGACGTCGACAACGGTACCGAATTTCGCCGCGGCAGCATCGACGTCGCCGACATTTGCCGCGTTGTCTACGCACACAGCAACCTGCGCCTGCTTGCTAAGCGCGGCCAGGCGTTCGAGCTTTCGCCGGCCGACGACCTCGTTGCTCACCACAATGTCGGGCACCCCCGCATGCACCAGCGCCTCCGCCTCGCTCACTTTCTGACAACACACGCCCACCGCGCCCAGCGCCATTTGGCGACGCGCGATTACCGCGCACTTGTGGGTCTTGGCATGGGGCCTCAGGCGCAGGCCGCAAGCCTCGACGTTTGTGGCCATTAGTTCCAGATTGCGCTCGAGGGGATCCAGATCCACGAGCAGGGCCGGCGTATCGATTTCGTCAAGCGGCATTCCGATTTCTGCCGGCGGTCGCGTGGCCATGAGATCTCCAGCTGCGATGGTCGTTGTGTCGGGCACCCCGGAGACGCTGCCCGAGGGGCGGGTGTTGGCGACATTCCAGAGTCGTTAGAATTCAACCACAGCAAGGACCCCGGAGAAAGTCGTGATCGTTGAACAGATCTGGACCGCGAACGCCTACCGCAACTTTAACTACATCATCGCCTGCCCTGAAACGGGAGAGGCACTTGCCATAGATCCGCTGGATCACAAGAAGTGTCTTGCCAGGGCCAAGGAGAAGGGCTTCGAGATCACCCAGCTCCTGAACACCCACGAGCACGGGGACCATATCGGTGGCAACCGGCCGATGGTTGCCGCCACCGGCGCGAAGCTCCTCGCCCACGCCAACGCCAAGGGGCGAATCCCCGACGTGGACGTGGGGCTCAAGGCTGGAGACATAATCAAGATTGGGAAGACCGTCGAGCTCGAATGCCTGGACACGCCCGGTCATACCATGAGTCACGTCTGCCTGCTTTCCCACACCGAGACGCCGGCGTTATTTTGCGGCGATACGCTGTTCAACGCCGGTGCAGGAAACTGCCACAACGGCGGCCACCCACAAGAGCTCTACCAAACCTTTGCCTCTCAATTGTCCAAGCTCTCGGATCACACCCGGGTCTACCCGGGGCACGACTACTGGGCAAACAATCTCGACTTTACCCTGGACCGCGAGCCGGATAACCGGCAGGCCAAATCCATGTTGGAAGCAGTGAAAAAGACCGAGCCGGAGAACGCCATTGTTTCGACCCTTGGCCTGGAAAAACAGGTCAATACTTTCTTTAGACTACACAGCCCGACGGTCATCGCCCGGCTGCGCGAGTCTTTTCCCGACCTCCCGGACGATCCTGATCCGAAAACGATTTTTCTCAAGTTGAGAGAGCTTAGGAACAGTTGGTGACGCGTGACGCGTAATGCGTGATGCGCGAACAAAAACTTTTCCGTCATCCTTGCTTCGCGATGAGTTTCCCCGCGTCACGCAAAGATGAAGCGCGCCGTGCTCATGATCATCGACGGTCTTCGCGCCGATCTGGTGACGCCCGAGTACACGCCGGCGCTGTTTCGCATCGCCGGAAGCGCGCGTTTTTTTAGCCGTCACCGCAGCGTATTTCCCTCGGCGACGCGGGTTAATTCCGCTTCCATTTCCACCGGATGTTACCCGGGAACACACGGGCTGTTCGGCAACGCCATCGCACTGGACGAAGGTGACGGATTGCGGCCGGTGTCGGTCGGACCGCCCGAGTTTCGCGACCGCCTTCGCGCGGTCACCGGCCGTACTCTGCTGCGTCCGACTCTCGCCGAGCGTGTGCGCCACAATGGTGGGGCGGTAATTTATTCCAATTCCTCGGCCGGTGCCGCACATATGCTTGACCCGGACGGTCACGGCTGGCTGTACCACCGAAGCGGATCCTTTTCTCCCGGGCTCGACCCGATCGAGGGCACGGCGCATCTCAACGTAAGCTACGACGGCGCGGGTGACGCAGAGACCACTGCTCGATTTTGCGACGCCATGAGGTCAGATGCTGACGTGCCTTTTTTCATCACGTGGGTTTGTGAACCCGATCATTCACAGCACACCCTTGAGCTCGGATCGGGTGAGCATCGCGAAGTGATCCTAGGATCGGATCGCTGCGCAGCCGCGGTCAAGGAAACCGTCGAGATACTACGGGCTCAAGGCGATGACGTGCTCTTCATCATTGCCTCTGACCACGGTCATGAGACCGTCGATGAAATCATTCCGGTCGAAGACCTGCTGGTGGAAGCGGGACTCAAGGCCTCGACCGATTCGAGCGACGTGGTGTTCGCATCCAGCGGCATGGGAGCGCTCGTTTACCTGAGCGACACGGCCTTGGAAAGGCGCGGCTCAATCGTGCGATGGCTAAACAAACAAGCTTGGTGCGGGGAGGTATACGCCGGGGAAGGTCTGGAGCGCGTGGGACTTGCTGCGAGTAACAATCTTGCCGTCGCCTTCAGCATGGCCAAGCGTGAGGTGAACAATCGCTTCGGCGTGAGGGGATTTGGACACGTGGCCAAGGACCGGTTCATGAATACCGACGAAGCCGGCCTCGGTCAGCATGGAGGCCTCGGGCCTTACGAAACGAATCCGTTTCTCATCGTTGACGGCGGGGGCTTTGCTCCGGGTCGGACAGAATTCCCCAGCGTCAACGTCGATATTGCCCCCACCATCCTTCGCCATCTGGGCCTTTCCGCTGCAAATCTGGACGGCAGGCCGCTCCCGGTCCACGACTGACGGTTGCGTCGGCGCGACTGGCGGTTGCCGCCCACCCGCCGGGTGCTCCGGAGTTATCTATACTGTACTCATAGACCCGGGCAAGGGCCGTCACTTTCCGTGCGTCCCTCGGACAGAGCAATGCCTGGCCGGGCCCAGGCAGTGGTTGGCAGGCAGGATATTCATTCATGATCGAGGATCCGAATCTTCAATCAAAAACCATGATTGCGGCACCCGGTACGGACCGCAGTCTCACCCCTGCCCCCGAGTCGCGGCTCACCTGCACCGAGCCCTCAAGCCTGAGTAATAACGCGGGTGCCGAGATCCTCCTCAACGCCAGCGAGGTCACCATCGGTCGCGGAGATAACAACGATTTGGTCCTAAAAGTCGACGGTGTCTCGCGCAAACACGCGCGCGTTTTTCCTCACGAGTGTTGCTGGTACATTGAAGACTCTGATAGCACCAACGGCACCAGAGTCAACGGCAAAACCGTCGATAGGGTCATGCTGAACGAAGGCGACACGGTAGAGATCGGTCCACTGGTTTACACTTTCAGCATCGATGTTCAGCCCCAAGAGAGCTCGGAAAAGGCCGCGCTGGAGTTCGCCAGGGGCATTCCCGGTTTCGATCCCCAACGCGACCCCGCTTATGCAGAATCGTCCGGCGGCTCGGACGCGCTGCTCTGGTCCATCGTAGTGATCGGCGCGAGCGCGCTCGCGTTTGCCGTATTCACCATAGTCTCGGTGTAGTTTTCTGACGCGCAGCGCGCGGGGATTACTCGTTCTCATGCAGACCCACTGGCCGTTCGGCGCCAACTGTGGTGCGGTAGAGCAACCGCCTGAAGCCGTCATAATCGTTGATCGCGATATGCATGGTGCAGCGGTTATCCCATACGGCGACTGACCCGTCACGCCATTCGAACCGGCACGTATATTCTGGCCGGGTCGCTTCTGCGTAGAGCGTATCCAGAAGTGGACTACTTTCGTTTTCTCCCATTCCTTCAAAGCGCGTGGTGTAGATTGGATTGATAAACAGCGCTCGGCGGCCAGACTCCGGGTGCACTCGAACTACGGGGTGTGAGCGCTCTTCGTCGGCTTCCGGATTGCCTCGACGGATTTTCATCGATTGGCTGGTCTTAAGGCGCGTGGGGCGCGGACGTTTTGCCCCGTAGATGTGGCCGCTGTGCATCGCCCGCATGCGGTCGAGTTTCCGCCTGAATCCGTCGGACAAACCTTCGTAGGCCGCGTACATGTTGGTCCAGAGCGTGTCGCCGCGACCGTCCGGCACATCCTCGGCATAGAGCACGGTAAGGGATGGTGGCGACTCCAGGTAGCTGAAATCGGAATGCCATTCTCCGCCAAATATGCTGATTTGAGCTTCGTCCGCCTCCTTGAGCACCGCAATTACGTTCTGATGACCATCAACCGGCTCGACGTAGGGCACGCGCAAGAGCGGTCCGAGGCGCGCGCTGAACTCTTCCAAACCGTCCAGCGAAAGCTTTTGATCGCGAAAAAAGACCACCTGGTATTCAATCAGCGCCGACCGAATGCGCGCCAGCGCTTTGTCGTCGACACCCGAAACGATGTCTATCCCTTCGATCTCGGCGCCTATAACCGCCGCGAGGGGAGTGATGATTAAAGACATCGTTCTTTTCTCGACCCCTTGATTCAATGAATCGCCCTAAGCGCGTTGCTACGGCAGGCCTGATACAATTCGCTTGCTGTATCGCGACTCACTCTCTTATTCTGAAATCCTCTCCACCCGCACGACGTCGCCGCTTGCGACAGCGGAACACGACCTCACATCGTCACTGGTTCGGGCCCAGATGTTCGTCGGTGCGGCCAGGCGTATCTCATCACCGGTGGAGACTGGCGTTCTGCCGAACCCGATGGCGATAGCGGCACCTTCGACCCAGAAGGCGAGTTCGCCGGCCTCAATTACATCGCGCGCATCCGGCTCACGGGCCGCATTCACCGGGGTCGAAAAATACACTTCTTTGCCCCAGATCATGGCTCTAGATTCGAACGGGGCGTGATCGTATATGGCGTCCGCGGTTGCTGTATCCAGCAGCTCGGCCTCGAGGCTCACGCCGCCGACAGTAATCCTGAGTTTTCGCATCCGAGTGACTTCAACCGCGCTAGCGCTGCTGGGCCCCCGCCGGTCTCATCAGCAACGGGTCTATTCAACTGGAGCGATTTCGCCGTTACTCTTTTTCCACGCGTCGAGGCCACCGGTAACGTGGCAGGAGTTCGACAGTCCAGCTTCCTGTGCAGCCTCCACCGCCATTGCCGAACGCTCGCCGAAGGCGCAATAGAATATCACCCTCTTGCCCGTCGCTCGTGCCAGCTCGTTCAGAAGCCCGCCTGGCGCGACGTTTTCGCTCAGCTCTGCATAAGGCACGTGCAGGGACCCGGGAATGACACCGTGGCGCTCCCGCTCGCTGTCGTCGCGCAGGTCTACCAACACCATTTCCGCCGAGCCCATTAGGGGTCGCATCTGCTCGCACGAAAGCGCCCAACCTCGCTCCTCGAGCTCGTCCTGATGCAGGCCGATTTTCAGGTTGGCAGGTACCGCCACGTCCATCATTTTCGGATTGGGCAGGTGCAGGTTGTTCATGATCTCGACGTACTGATCCACAGACTCCACCTGGAGCCTGGGGTTGAAGCTGCGCTCCTCGCCGATAGTGCTCACGGTATCGCCCTTGTAGTCGTGAGCCGGGTACACCAGAGTGGTGTCCGAAAGTTTTAACAAAACGTCGAATATGGAGTGATACTGTGCGACCGGATCTCCATTTTGAAAATCTGTTCGGCCGGTACCACGAATGAGCAACGTGTCTCCGGTGAACACTCTGTCCTCCATGACGAAGCTGAAGGAATCGTCCGTATGACCGGGGGTGTATCGCGCGATCAGGGAAATACCTTCAATGGCCAAGGCCTCGCCGTCCGCTATCCGCATTGAAACAACATCGACGCCGCTTGGCTCTCCCATGACAGTAATACATCGGGTGCGGTCACGCAGGGCGCCGAGACCGCTGATGTGATCCGCGTGTACGTGGGTATCAACGGCTTTGATGAGCTTGAGATCCAGCTCCTTCAGGAGCTGAAGATAGCGGTCGACTTTCTCCAGTACAGGATCGATGATCAGCGCCTCGCCACCTTTACGGCTCGCGATCAAGTACGTATACGTACACGACACCGGATCGAAAAGCTGGCGAAAGATCATCTCGACAATGTAGCAGGGGCTGAGGCTGGGGCGTCGAAGCTCAGAACACAACGTTATAACGGAATTGCTCTGGGATAAAGTCCACAGATTCCCACCGGGTGCATAGCTCGCGAATCTTCCAGGATAATCAAGGGTAATTCAAATATTAACGAAGCGTCGTCTCAACATGAATTGCGAAACCCCGGTCGCCGCTATTGGCGAGTGCCTAGCGGAAAACCGGCTCAGCCGGAATAATCCGTCACTGATCGAGCCGTTTGCTTACGGCCGTTTCCAGCCGTCTGGATGAGCGTCTTTTAGCAGAACCGGTAAATGCGGAGCCAGTGAATGTCCCATCTCGACCTTGTGATCAAGAACGGCACCGTGGTTACCGCCACGGATACATTCACCAGTGACGTGGGCATCTGCGGCGAGCGAATCGTGGCCCTGGCGGATGATCTTCGAGGCAAACGTGAGATCGACGCCGGAGGTCGCTTGATCCTTCCCGGAGGCATCGACAGCCACTGCCATATCGAGCAGCTGTCGTCCTCCAAGGTGGTGTGCGCCGATGACTTCTTCAGCGGCACCGTTTCGGCCGCCTTTGGCGGCACGACAACGATCATTCCCTTCGCCGCCCAGCATCATGGCCAGTCGCTGCGCCAAGTGGTGAACGATTATCACGATTGCGCTGGACCGAAAGCGGTGATCGACTACGCTTTTCATCTCATCATCACCGATCCGACGCCGCAGGTGATGGGTCAGGAGCTGCCGGCGCTCATCCGCGACGGATATACGTCATTCAAGGTCTACATGACCTACGACAACTATCAGCTCGATGACTATCAGATGCTGGACGTGCTTTCGCTTGCCCGGCGCGAGGGGGCAATGGTGATGGTGCACGCCGAAAACCACGACATGATCCGCTGGCTCACCGAGCGACTACTGGAAAAAGGCTATAGCGCACCCAAGTATCACGCGGTCAGTCACCCGAGGATCGCCGAGGGCGAGGCGACCCACCGCGCCATCTGCCTGTCAGAGTTCGTCGACGCGCCGCTGCTCGTGGTTCATGTCTCGGCGACCGAAGCCATTGACGCCATCCGAAACGCCCAGTCGCGCGGTCTCAAGATCTACGGCGAAACCTGCCCACAGTATTTGTTCCTGACGGCAAAAGACCTCGACCGCCCCGGAATGGAAGGCGCGAAGTACTGCTGCAGCCCACCGCCCAGGGACGAAGCGGCGCAGGATTCCGTGTGGAAAGGCATCCGCAGCGGCATTTTCCAGGTCTTCTCTTCCGACCACGCCCCTTACCGCTTCGATGAAAGCGGCAAGCTCGCCAAGGGTAAGGAGGCTGCGTTCAAGGACATCGCCAACGGCGTTCCCGGCATCGAGCTTCGCCTGCCGCTTTTGTTCTCCGAAGGCGTCAACCGCAGCCGTATCGACCTGAACCGCTTCGTCTCCCTGGCGGCCACCAATGCGGCCAAAATCTACGGGCTCTATCCCCGTAAAGGCACGATTGCAATCGGCAGCGACGCCGATATCGCCATTTGGAATCCGGACAAGGCGGTTGAAGTCACTTACGACCTGCTCCACGACAATGTCGGCTACACCCCCTACGAGGGACGCAGCGTGCGCGGCTGGCCAGAAACGGTGCTGAGCCGCGGCCGGGTGGTGGTGGAAGATGGTGCCCTGAATGCAGATCGCGGCAGCGGCGTTTTTCTTCCGTGCGAGCTATCCGAGGCGGCTAACCCCAACGGCGCGTTGTCCCCAGAACTGGATCCGAGGACAAACTTCGGCGCGGAGATATGAACGGGGTTACGTGTGACGCGTGACGCGAAGGATCGAGGCACGGCTAACCGTCACTGATAGCGGCTCACAGTTGGTAATTCGTGATTAGTCGTTGATAGCTCTCCTTTCGGGAACGCTGCCGCGCGCAGCGCACTCTGGAGCGGTCTTATTCCGTGCTGGTCATTCCCTCGAAAGCGGGAATCCAGTAAAAAATTGAAAAAAGGGGAACTTTTTTCGCAGATGACGCACGCGGCGCACCCTACCTCGGCCTATTCCAGAGCGCTGCCGAATTCATTATCGTTTAGCCAAACTGAATCCTGACACGGAGCCACGCCATGACCCGCCACATCAAAGTCGCCGCGGCCCAGCTCGGGCCGATTCAGAAAGCCGAAGGGCGCCAAAGCGCCGTGAGCCGCATGATCGAGCTGCTCAAAGAGGCAGACGCGGGTGGCGCCAAGCTTGTGGTCTTTCCGGAGCTTGCGCTGACCACTTTCTTTCCCCGCTATCTGATCGAGGACCCGGACGAAATTGATTCTTGGTTCGAGCGCGAGATGCCCAGCGCCGTTACCCAGCCTCTTTTCGACCAGGCGAAGCAGCGTGGTATTGGTTTCTATCTCGGCTACGCCGAGCTTGATAATAAGAACGGTGAGACCAAGCACTACAACAGCTCGATTATCGTCGCTCCCGATGGAAATATCGTGGGCAAGTATCGGAAAGTGCATCTGCCGGGCCACAAGGACTACGAGCCCGACTACAAGTACCAGCACCTCGAGAAACGTTACTTCGACGTCGGCAACTTGGGCTTTCCCGTGTGGCGCGTATTTGGACGAGTGATGGGCATGTGCATCTGCAACGACCGACGCTGGGCGGAAACCTACCGAGTGATGGGACTTCAAGGCGTGGAAATGGTGCTGCTCGGCTACAACACCCCATGGGGCAACGCGACGCATGACGAACCCATGCATCTGAAGATGTTCCACAACCACCTCTCCATGCAGGCCGGCGCATACCAGAACGCCACCTGGGTGGTAGGTACGGCCAAGGCGGGTTACGAGGACGGCAACGGAATGATCGGCGGCTCATGCATTATCGCACCCACGGGCGAGATCGTCGCCCAGGCGCTTACCGAAGAAGACGAGTTGGTGAGCTACGACTGCGATATGGACCTGGGCAAGTATCTCAAGCAGACCACCTACGACTTCGAGCGCCATCGGCGAATCGAGCACTACGGCATCATCGCCAGCCAGACCGGTGCCACGCCGCCGCCCGAGTGATCAAAAGCCGAGCTGCTGGACGATTATTAATTCAGCTAAGCGTTTCTTTTTGAACCACCACTTTGGCGTTTAGGTAATCGAGATCGATGTCACCTGTGCTCTTCGAAAGCGCAAATCTCGCCTTGATGCCGTGTTTCCTCTACCCGCTGACTGGCGCGAATTCGCAAAAAGTGCCGCAGAATGGCTTCGCCCGCCCCAACAAATGCAAGAAATTCGAGCGTGAAGGTTACGTCCTCGGCCGACAGCATCTCAAAATGAACCAAACGGCAACACGCCAGTAGACGCAGGTCTCCGTCAGGAAGCGGCAGGTCGATCGCGATCTCTATAGTCGGCGTTTCTTCGCCAATGAATTGTCCAGGCTGGTACAAAGTTCTGGCGCTCGCTTCGGTGGTGCGCAATTTAACTCCCTCCAGGGAGAGATCGCCGCTTTCTATCGTGATCACGGTACCGTTCATGAGCGTTACGCGCACTGAATCCCCGGTGCACGCCGACGAGCTGGGCTCAGTGGCAAAATAACGTCGTCGCTCAGCTCGAGAACGCTTTTTGCGAGCTTCATTAATATCGATCACCGTCGCCGATCTTGTTTCGGGTTTCATTTGCTGCCTCTCCTCGCGCTCGTCCCGCGTTTTATGGAAATGCTGCCAGTCAATATATGCAGAGCGGTATCTGACTCGCGTGCCCGCGGTCACGGTTCCTTTGGGGCAATTTGTGACCACGGTCGCAACGTCGGGTGCGAGCCCGGGCATTGCCGAATCTAAATCCCGGTTGGCGGGAATTTCGGTGCAATTGGCCTTCGGGTGCCGCATTGGACCGCGCACGGTTATCATGACGGTGGCCGAACTCATCGAGCCGGGTACGGCGAAAGGGAGAAAGTCATGGGCTGTTGTCAGTATTTCGAGCCGAGCAAAGGCGGAGCCGTAAGCTTCACCGTCCAAATGCCGCGGATTACTTTTGGTCGCGGCACGCTGTCGGAAACGGGCGAGCGCGCCAGGGAATTGGGCATGAGTCGGGCCGCCCTGTTCACCGATCCGTTCCTTGCCGGCTCCGAGCACGTCGCAAAGGTGAGAAACTCACTCAAAGCTGCCGGCGTCGACGCAGCCGAGTACTCCGAAGTCCTCATCGAACCCGGCGACGACGCGGTGATGCAGGCAACGCAGTTTCTTTCCGAAGGCAACTTCGATGGCGTGGTCTCGGTGGGGGGCGGATCGGTCATGGACACCGCCAAGGCCGCCATGGTCTATCACCGCTATCCGGCAAGCGTTACGGCCTACTTCGCCCCACCCATTGGGGAGGGACAGCCCGTTCCGGGACCCGTGATGCCGCATCTTGCGTGTCCCACCACTGCCGGCACCGGCTCAGAGACGACGGGCCTTTCCGTCATCCGCATCGAGTCTTTGAACGTCAAGTACGTGATTGCCAGCCGCCACATCCTGCCCGACGAGGCCATTGTCGATCCTGCCTGCGCCGAAAGCCTGCCGCCCATGGTGGTGGCTTCCAGCGGCTTCGACCTCATGAGCCACGCCATCGAGTGCTACACCGCCCGCGCCTACACCCGTTGGCCGAAAGTGGACAAGCCTGGCGCGCGGCCCATGATCCAGGGGGCGAACCCCTGGAGCGATCTGCACGCGCGGGAGGCTTTACGAGTCGTAAGTGAGTACTTGGAGCGCGGGGTTAGCGATTCAAAAGACACGGAAGCGAGAGACCGGCTGATGTGGGGCGCGACGCTTTCCGGTATGGCCTTCGGCAACTGCGGCACCCATCTGCCCCATGCCTTCTCCTACGCGGTATCGAAGCTGGTGAAATCCTGGCGGGCAAAGGATTATCCGCCAGGCGAGGGGCCTTTCATTCCCCACGGTATCGCGGTTATTCTCAACTCGCCCTCGGTGTTTCGATTTACCGCGCAAGCGGCGCCTGAGCGCCATCTGGAAGCGGCCGATTGCCTCGGCGCAGATGTTCGCGACGCGGCCCCGGAAGACGCTGGCGAAGTAGTGGCCGGCCGCATCATCGGGCTGATGAAAAACATCGGCATTCCCAATGGACTCGGCGGGGTGGGACTCAGCGCGGAAGACGCCGGAGCGCTTGCCGAAACCGCTTGCGCTCAACGCCGCGCAATCGGCAATGCCCCGAGAGATCTCAACAAGAACGATATCGCGGGAATTTTTTCCCAGGCGGTTACTTATTGGTAGACGAAAGCCGCGGTCAATCCTTGTACTGATCGTGACGTTCGACCCACGCCATGGTGTAGGGAAGATCGTCCTCGTCCCGTCCCTTGGGCGCCAGATCCATTAAATGATAGGCGCCGTTCAGCATGTCCAGGCCGCGCTGGTAGCAAGAATAGGTGTGGAAGATCTCGCCTTTTTCATTCTTATAAAACACGCTGATGCCCGGTCCTTCGTCACTGGGAAACGAAGTGACGCCGAAGTTGTAAAACATTTCGCCTTTCTCCACCTCTTCGGGCGTGAACGACACGTGGTAGTCCCAGTTGAAATCGTTTCCATAGGACGACACCCACTTGAAGCTCCAGCCCATGCGCTTTTTGTAGGCTTCTAGCTTGTCCAGCGGCGCCCTGGACACGGCCACCAGATTGATGTCCCGGTGGTTGAGATGGATAACAATGCCATTGTAATTGTCTGCCCAGAAAGAACAGCTCGGACAGCCCTCGTCCCAGTCCGGTCCGTACATGAAGTGATAAATAATCAGCTGGCTTTTTCCCTCGAATAAATCAGCCAGGGACTCCTTTCCCTTCGGCCCGTCGAAAACGTATTCCTTCTCGACCTTGACCCACGGCAGCTCCCGCCGTTCCTTGCTCAGCAGATCTCTGAGCCGGGTGAATTCCTTTTCCTTCTTGAGATGCTTTTTTCGCTCGGAGATCCAGTCATCTCTCGAGACGACCTTATGTTTTTCCATGCCTCTATCCTTTACTGCGAAGACCCGCACTTAAAAAAGCGCAATAAAGTCACACTTATCTTCCTACAATCATCCTGGCGAAACGATGACTGCGTACCAGGTTTGTCTTTTTCTGAGCGGGTATTTGTCAGGGCCTGTTGGCCTCATAGGCGATACTTACGAGTACTTTCTCGTTATTGAATCTAAGTGTCACGTAGTCCTCTTGGACCCATTGGCCGTTTTCAGGGCAAGTAACTATCGTGAATTCCGACCCTGTACCTTGCCATCCTCTAGGTTTTCTTCCGAGAATTTTTACGATTTGCTCCATGGTCTGGCCCACTTTAATACCCGCTGTCATCGCCGTGTTACTGGACTCGGTGTAGATTCGATCGACTTTGCCACGCACGGCGTCGACCTGGATATGGCCGTAGTCGTATGTCCTTACGTCGTGCCGACCGCCATCGTCTTCACTCCAGTACGTAACTATCGAAATCGGTTCGCCAAGAAGCACCGGAATCGAGGATTCAGGCTGCCATAGTCGTAGTCCTTTCAGTCCAAAAGTTGAAAGCGGGAAACAGTCAAAGCCGCCGCCATCAATCAAAGGGTGGCGCTTTTCTTCGGAAACTAATGGGCATGCGTACGCGACAAGAAACAAAGAAAAACAAAGAGAGAACAGAGGTTTTCTCACTGTAGTCGCCAGTTGTCTCCAAAAGTCAAAAAAGGGGGCGCACTCGTTCTCTGAAGCAAATCATAAGCGAAACTAAGTGCGCTCCCCTATTCCGCCACTCTAGTTGCAGTACTTCCCAGGTGCTGCGTGATCGCCCTCTTCGAAGTCGAAATGCACGCAGTCGATGTCGGGCAGTGAAGTCAGCGAGTAGACGGCGGTCTGGATATAGCAATTGGCGCCGGACGAACCCATTTCGGTTGTTAGCTTGAGCGCGTCAGTCACTCCGAGCGTGGCCACCCCGCCGTCGACGCCCTCCAGAACGAGCAGCGGACCGCCGGCACGACGATGAGCGGCGTTCAGCTCATCGACGATGCCGCGCACGGTCGCATCCCGCGGCTTGCGGCCGTAGAGCGGCCACTGGTGGTCGTCACTGTAGACCCAGATGCCCGGGCCGTAGCCTCGCGCGAGATCGCTCGCCCAGCGCTCGAGCCGCTCGTACCGGTTCTGTAGGCCATCGCAGCGGGACTGCAGCATTGCTTTCTCGCGGCCGATGTCCTGCAGCTTTCCCAGCTCGGTACGAAGCGCGTGGCTGCGGTCGAGCCATTGGCCCCGTTCCTCCTCAAAATCGTCCCACATACCCTCCACCTTGGCACGCAGCATGTCGCGCTCCGCTCTGGCCTGGTCCAGCTCGGCCTTAAGCACCCGCAGCTCGCCCGTCTTTTGCGGCCTGGCGGCGCAGCTGATCAGAAATCCCGCGACGAGGCACGCTGTCAATGAGAGGATTGCACGCATGATGGTTGACCCCATTAACCCGACTGAACGGTGACTGGCGGTGCAAAACAATAACAGGATAACGAAGACGCGTTTAGTTTTGCTAAAGATTGCGGCAGAAAATAAGTGCGTCGCGTTTTTCTTTTTTTCTAACGGATGGCGTTCAGCTGCGGGCGCGTCCGGCGAAGCCGGGTCGGCGCGTGGCTTGCGCAAGCAAGCCGCGTGACGAAAGCGACCGTCAGCTGCAACGATGGGTTAGGCACCTTTCTCGTCATCGTAGTCAACGAGAGTCAGGTGAGTAACCCCTTCCGCAACGGAGAGAACACCAAGCAGCCGGAGATGGTGCGATACGAGCCGCACGGCGATCCAGCGTTCCGGCGGGGAGTCAAGCAGTTCGGCGATGACCCCCACGAGGGGGTCGGGTTTGTCTATGAACTGGGCAAAGATCTTCTTCATCATCGAGTTGACTGGTTTGAACCGCCGATCGATCACGAAGATTCCGTCGGCCCCACCACGGCTGCGAGATGCAATCGAGTCGAATCCATAGGTCGCGTTCTTCAGGGCGGTCAACATCGCGTTGGACTTCCAGACCCGACCCTTTCGGCACTTCCGACGCAGCCGATCGGTGACCAGAACGGAGAGGCTTCCTTGAGGTGTATCGAGATCGGCGAAGACCGCGAGCGGCTGCCGGTCAAGTTCAGCGTCCGCCGCCTGGAGCTTCTGTTTCGCTTCGGCCAAGTCCATTGGTGACGCGGTTGTGTGCCCAACTTAGAGTAAACGGAAACTTTCCGTGTAATAACACGGATCTTGTCCATCTATCACGCAAGAGTTACGCGCCGAGACGCTCCGTGCACCCCACAATCATCCGCAGCTTGCGCATGGGCTCCTTGTAGCCGCCGATGGCGCAGTGCATGGAGGCGCGGTTGTCCAGGCCGACGAGCTGATTCTTCTGCCACTTGTGGCGGTACTGGAATTCGGGCTTGAGCAGGTGCTCGAACAGCTCGGCCAAGAGCTCATCGCTCTCCCTGCGGCTTATGTCTTTGATGCACATAGTGAAGCCGGGATTCACGTAGAGGATCTTCTTGCCGGTGCGCGCGTGGGTGCGCACCACGGGATGCGCCACGTCGGGGTATTGGGCGCGGCGCTGAGGCGTAGGCTCCGTGATCGCGCCGCCGCCGTTCCAACCGTAGCGGTGAATGGCGGTCAGACCCTCGATTCGCTTCTTGATTTTTTCCGGCAGCGCCTCGTACGCCATGCAGGTGTTAGCCACCAGCGTGTCGCCTCCGTCGCCAGGTACGTGAGTGGCGTAGAGAAATATCGCGTCGGACGGATCTTTTTCGTAGGAAAGGTCGGAGTGCCAGAACGCGCCTGCGGGCTTGCTGGTCTTTCGCGACTCCGTATTGCCCATGTTGGCGGTAATGATGGACATTTCCGGCGTCTTCGGGTGGTGGTGCTGGGTGAGGATGTGATGTTTGAGCGGACCGAAGCGACGGCCGAAGTCGATCAGCCAGTCAAAGTTGTCCTCCACATCGTTGATGACGATGCCCACGTAATCGAGCATCGCCTGCTCGATCTGCTGAAACTCTTCAGCGGACAGCATGCGAGAGGTGTCGATGCCGATGACTTCGGCGCCGATAGGACCTTCGATGGGTTTGACTCGGATGCCCATGCTCATCAAACTCCGCCAATTCTCAGGCGGGCTTCTCTCCAGCCAAGGTGACCCGCTGCATCACCCTGCGATAGCCCTGGTAATCATTGATCGCGTTGTGCTGCGCGGCGCGGTTGTCCCAGAAGGCGACGGCGCCGGGTGTCCAGCGAAAGCGGCAGGTAAACTCCGGCCGCGTTTGATGCAGATACAGGTACTCCAGGATCGGCCGGCTTTCCTCTTCGCTGAAACCGTCGATTTTCACCGTGTGGCCCCGGTTGACGTAGAGCGCCTTGCGCCCGGTCTCCGGGTGGGTACGCACGATGGGATGCACCGACTCGGTCTTGATTTCGTCCTCGCCAGTGGGCCGCTCCGTCTTGCGCTCGATCCTGCCGACGGCGGCGTCCGGCTTGGCCGCGCTGTTGACCGCGTTTAAGTCGCTGAGGAAGGCCTTCATGCCGTCGGACAGGGTGTCGTAGGCCAGGTACATGTTGGCGAACAGCGTATCGCCGCCCAGCGGGGGAATTTCGCAGGCGTAGAGCACCGAGCCCATGGGTGGGCGTTCCAGATAAGTCGTGTCCGAGTGCCAGATGCCGCCGAAGTTATGTACTTCGTCCTCACGCTTGATGACCTCCACCACTTCCGGAAAGTCGTCCATGCCCTTGACGAAGGGGTAGCGCGCGAGCTCGCCGAAACGCTTGGCGAAGGCGATCAGGCTTTGAGGCGTCAGAGACTGGTCGCGGAAGAACACGACCAAGTGCTCGAGCAGCGCGGCGCGTATCTCCGCCACCACCCGGTCATCCAGCGGTCTGGAGATGTCGACGCCGTAAATTTCCGCGCCCAGCGCGGGAGAAATGGGCTTTACTTCGATCTTCGGGTGGCTGGCGTTCACCCGGCGGATTTTATCATTGCCCACCGCGAGCGGAACGATGTCAGCCGCGGGCCCCTGCATAATACTCGACTCGCCGCTCGAGCATCTCTATCAACGAGGAGGCGGCAATGGCGAAGGCAAACAGCAGTATTGTGACCGCCCAAAACTTGTCCATTAGAAAATTGCGCGAATAGAGCTCGAACAGCTCGCCGAGACCGATGATTGCCACCAGAAGCTGGCCGATGACCACGCCCTTGACGCCGCGGATGAGACCGAGCCGGATGCCCGCTAGGATCTCGGGCAGCGCGGCCAAGATCAGCACCCGCGTGTAGAGCTGAAAACGGGAAGCGCAAAAAGCCCGCGCCATGTCGATCAGGGACGGGTTCACGCTGCGGATACCGGCGCGCGTATCGAGCACGATGATCCAGATCGCGAACAGCATTACGGTGACGATGATGGTCGTCTGTCCGAAGCCGAACAGGATCATGATGATGGGCACCAGCGCGGTGAGCGGGGCGCTTACGAACACGTTCACCCACATGCCCAGCAGGCGATCGACGGCGTCAACGCGGCCCATGAGCACACCCAGCGGAATCCCCGCGGCAATGGCAATGCCCATTCCGGACGCGAATGCGCTCAGCGTGACGCCTGCAGATTTATGAAAGCTTTCGCTGCCGAGCAGCTCGAAGCTGGCGCGCAGCACGTCGGTGAACGGCGGGATCAAAAACATCCACCCGGCCTGACCGATGATTTCCCAAACCACGAGCCATACCACCAGGGAAAACATCATCGGCACCCGCCACCCGAAAACCTTCATTTAATCTCGTCCTCCAGCAAGTACTGCTTGAGCATGCCCCAGATGTCCTCGACGGTGTCGAGATAGCGCTTTGAGCGCCGGATAGCGTCGGGTGACTCGAGCCCTCCGAGATCGGTAGGAATGATTTTCGACACCCGGCCGGGCCGCCGGGAAAGCAGCACCACCTGGCTGGAGAGATATACCGCCTCTTCGATGCTGTGGGTGACGAAGATCACGGTCTTCTTTTCGACGGAAAGGAGATGGAGCAGATCTTCCTGAAACTTGCGCCGCGTCTGTTCGTCCACCGCGGAAAAGGGTTCGTCCATCAGCAGCACGTCGGCGTCCACCGCCATGGCGCGGGCGAGACCCACTCGTTGGCGCATGCCTCCTGAAAGCTCGTGAGGATAGCGGTCTTCGAAACCGGTTAGCCCCACTTCCCGGATGTAGTGGCGCGCTTTTTCCCGCCGCTCGGCCTTGGATATTCCCTGAAGCTCTAGACCAAAGGCCACGTTTCGCGTCACTGTCGCCCAGGGCAGCAGGGCGAAATCCTGAAATACGAAAGCGCGCTCCGGGCCGGGGCCGGTCACGCGCCGCCCGGCCACTTGCACTTCGCCCGCGTTTGGCTCCAACAGACCGGCGATGATCTTCAGCAGTGTGGTCTTGCCGCAGCCGCTCGGGCCGAGCAGCGAGGTGAGCCGACCCTCGGGGAAATCCAGGTCGACCCCCTCCAGGGCCTGCACGCCGCCCTCGTAGCGCTTCGAGATCCCCGTCACCCGCACGATGGGATCCGATCCCGCGCTCTGCGCCGCCTGGGCAACCTGGTCACTCATTCGGGGGTCCCCTTGATTCTTTTCTCCGGACGTAAAAGCACCACTTCCACTTTTTCCAGCAGACTGACTATCACCGCCGAGAACACCACGATGGAGACGATGCTGGCGTACATCTCGGCGTAGTTCGCCACTGCTCTGTGATAGGTAATGAGATCGCCGATCCCGGTCGGGGTGATCAGGAGCTCGGCAAGCACGATACCGATAAAGCCTGCCGCGACGCCAAGGCGCAGTCCGGCGAAAATGACCGGGCTTGCGTCCGGAATGATCACCTTCATGATCTGCTGCAAACGCGTGCCCTGGAACGAGCGGCACATTTGGACAAGCGAAGGGTTGGCGTTGCGCACCGCGGCGTAGGAGTTCAGCACCACCACCGGCACCGCCAGCAGGCAGACCGCGAGCACCTTTGCGGTGAGCCCGATGCCGTAGACGAAGGTGATTAAAGGAATCAGCGCCGCCATGGGCGCCGCCTGCATGACGATGAAGACGGGCGCTGCGAGCCATTCGAAACCCCGGGAGAGCCCCATGGTGACGCCAAGCCCGACACCAAAGACAATAGAGATCCCGATCCCGATAACCAGCGGATGCAGCGTAATCAAGAACGCTATCGGCAGGCTGCCGTCCAGCGTCATGCGCCAAAACGCAGCGGCGGTGTCGAAAAAGCTCGGAAAGGCCAGGCTTATCGGTACCCGGCCGGCGATCTCCCAGGCGCCGCAAACGAGAGCAATGGACAACAGCCGCCACGCGAGACCGCGCAGCGCATCAGCTCGTGCTCCGAACAATTAACTTGCCCCAAATAGAGCGTGCGGCCGGCGCTCTGGCCGGCCGCCCGTGATAGCTAATGGATTATGCTCGACCGAGCTTGGCAAGCGCCCTGTCGAGGGGCCCCGTGTCCCAGAAGTCGTCCTTCCTCAAGCTTTTCGGATCGCCCTGAAGCTGACCCGCCACCGAGTAAAAATCAAAATCATCATTCCACGCGCCGTCTGCGCCGCCGTTGTTGGGAAACGCGCCGCTCTGGGTCGATTCCTGATAATAGGGCAGGATCTCAGCCTGGAGGTCGGCGGGAAGGTCCGGCAGCAAATTGAGCCTCTTGCGCTGCTCGACAACGTATGCCGGATTTTCGTTGATTGCCCGCCATACCGCGATCAATTCTTCAACCAGGATATCAACCGCGTCCGAATTCTTCTGCAGGAAGTCCTGATTGGCGTAAAGCGCTTCGTCGCTGGCGTTGACGCCCGCCATCGGCAACACCATGAACTTGCCCTGACCCTTGTCCATGAGCACGCGCCGGTTGGCGGCATCGACGATGGTGGCCCGTATGGTGCCTTTGAGCATGGCGCCGGCGCGCACTTCCGAGCCCGGCACGTAGCTTATCTTGCTGTACTTGATGCCGTTTCGCTGCGCCATCAGTCTCATGATGGCCTCAGTGCCTGAGCCGCGTGAGTGCACCGTCATTTCATGACCATTCAGATCCTTCCAGTCCTTGTAGTACTCGGTGTTCACCACCGGGAAGAATCGCAGCGCGCTGAGCTGGTAAAACATCCTTATCGGCGCCTTGACTTTCTGCAGCAGGGCATAGGGCGTACCCACGCCGATGTCGGCCTGCCCAGCGACGACCGCTTGCGCCGCAATGTCTTCGGACTTGAAGTAAGTGACCTTGACGTCGACGCCACGCGCTTTCGCGTTTTCAATCGCGATTAGAAAATTCAGTGTTTCCACCGATGCGATGTCGCCAAAAGCGATGTGCATCTGTACTGCGGAAACTGCGGCGGGCGTGCCTGAAAGCAGCACGAGGCCTGCGATCAATCCGAGCACACGTTTAAAAACCGATCTGCGATAGGCCAAAGCTTTCATTGGTTATTCTCCTCGGGCCCCTCGGGGCCGAATCACCTATGGGGGAGCCTGAGTCTAACCCAACGAAACCCCGACGCAAGCGAGAAAGTCAGCCCCCGCCGACACGGCGTTCACGCAGCGAGACATAAACGCCGCTCGCGATCACGATGACGATCCCAGCCCACGTCCAGAGGTCCGGGAAATCGCCAAAGGCCAGGTAGCCCACGACGGTCGCCATAACGATCTCGCTGTAGGCGAGCGGCGCCAGCAGGGACGCCTCGGCGTGCTCGAAGGACTTGATAATCAGGAAGTGTCCGCCCGCGGCCAGCGCTCCCATCAGGGCCATCCATAAGAGGTTCGCTGCATCGGGCCGCGTCCAAACCGCGGGCACGGCCGCCGACATCACCAGCGCCCCGAGCAAAGCGGTGTAAGCCAACGTGACTAGGGGTGGCGCGCTGCCGGAGAGCTTGCGCGTCGCCAGGCTGTATAACGCATAAACAGTGCCTGCGCCCAGCGCGAGCAACATGCCTGAATGAAAGGCGCTCATACCGGGACGCACGATCACGAGTACGCCGACAAAGCCAAGGCTAACCGCCGTCCAGCGCCGCGGGCCTACGCGCTCTCCGAGGACTAAAGGTGAGAGCGCGGTGACCACCAGGGGCGCTACAAAGACCAACGCCAAAGCGTCGGCGATGGGCATGACCGCAATGGCGGCGAAAAAAAGAATAGTAGATCCCAGAAGAAACCCGCCGCGGACGATTTGCAGCCAGGGATTCTTGAGCAACAATGCGCCAGCGCCGTGACGCCAAAGCGCCACCGGTAGAAGAATGAGCAGATGAAAGAAGTACCGCGCCCAGACGACCTGGAGCACGGGAAAACTCGTGCTCAGGTGCTTAGCGACACCGTCCATAAGCGGCACCACCGCCATCGCGGCGAGCATCAGCAGAATACCTTTTAGAGGGTAATCGCCTGCTGACCGTGTGCCGGCGCCGCCGGACGAAGCGCTCATGTTCGAATCGGGGTTCGCGCTCGGGCGTTTATGCCCGGGTTCAATCAGGATCCGGTCGCAGCGGGTGCTCGGCGATAATGTGCTCAGCGACGGGTTTTCCGCCGACGAGATGCTCCTGGATAATTCGCTCCAGGACATCCGGCGTACAGCCCCGATACCAGACGCCCTCCGGGTACACCACGGCGATGGGGCCGCCGTCGCAGATCCGAAGACAGTTCGCCTTGGTGCGGTACACGAGCCCTTTCGGGGCGAGTCCCAGCTCATTCAAACGATTCTTAAGGAAAGCCCACGACTCGAGACTCTTTCCCTTTTCTGAACAGTTGGGCTCGGTCTGATCGCAGCAGAGAAAAATGTGCCGCTTGATGTTTCTGATCTTGAGCGCCTTGACCTTACGCTCGATTTCGAGAGGCGTATCCGCGCCCGCGTCGTCCGTCAATGCTTTCTCCTTGGCTGGTATTTGCCGTGGCGAAGCCAAGTATCCCGGAAAACCCGGCCTTCGCGAAAGGGGCGGTTCTTGAACCAGGTTCGGTGACACCTCAGAATTCGCTGCGGTGATGACTGAGCGACAACGTATGGTTTCCGACCAAGACATACGCTTTTACCGCGAGCAGGGCTATCTCGTGGTCGAAAACGCGCTTTCCGGGGATCAAGTGTTGACGCTCCGAGGTTTCGTAGATGATTGGGTAGAGCGCTCCCGAAACGTTTCCGACAACGATGACTTTCACGACCTGGAAGATTCGCACACCGCCGCCACTCCCAGGGTGCGACGTTTCAAGGATCCCGACCTTCACCATTTTGCCTTCCGCGCCCTTATCGAACACCCGAAAGTGGTACAGGTGCTGGAGGCGCTATGGGACGGAGCCGGGGTACGGTTCGATAAATCCAAGCTCAATATGAAGCTCGAAAGAGGCGGACCGGCGGTCGAATGGCATCAGGACTGGGCTTTTTATCCCCACACCAACGACAATCTCGCTGCCGTGGGCTTCATGATCGACGACATGACGATGGAAAACGGGCCCATGATGGTCATCCCCGGCAGTCACCGGGGCCCGGTCTACAGCCATCACGCAAACGGCATCTTCTGCGGCGCCATCGACGTCGAGCGGGAGGGAGTCGATACCGGCCAAGCGATCAAGCTCACCGGCAAAGCCGGCTCCATCACCATCCATCACGTACGCGTGCTGCACGCATCTGCGCCCAACAACTCGAACCGCCCACGCCGCTTTCTGCTGCACCAGTACACCGCGGCCGACGCCTGGCCGCTGCTCGGTGTGGATGACTACGAAACTTTCCACTCCAACCTGGTTTCCGGAGAGCAGGTGAGCGCACCGCGCATGGAGTCCCTGCCGGTGGTGATGCCCTACCCCGAAGCCCTCCACCAGGGATCGATTTACGAAAACCAGCGCACGGTTACCAAGCGCTTTTTTCCCAGTAAGGAAATTCGGGAAAAGCGATCCGTATGAGCGCCGGCGCGGGCGATCACCAGCGGCGCGTCGATGAGTCGCCCGCGGATTTCGAAGCCCGCGTGCACGCAGTTGCGCGCCGAGTGGAGACGCCCTGCGGCAACGGTCGAATGATCTGGCACGTTTGGGGGGATGACACGCGGCCTCCTCTGGTGCTTTTTCACGGCGGCTTCGGATCCTGGCGGCACTGGATCCTCAACCTGCTGCCGCTGAGTGAAAGGTACCGGGTGATCGCCGCCGACCTGCCCGGGCTCGGCGATTCCGATCCCATCAGCGAGGAGTACACCGCGGAAAACATAGCTAAGACGGTTTCTGCCGGTGTCGATGAGCTCGTGCCACCGCCCGCGCGCTTTCATATCGCGGGATTTTCCTTCGGCGGCATCATCGGCGGCCACATTTCCGCGCTCAAGGGCAAGCGGGTTAAATCCTTTACCGCCGTTTGCGCCGGGGGCCTGGGCCTTCGCAACGCGCCTTTTCCCGAGCTCGAATCCATGAGCGCCGCTTCAACGCCGGAAGCCCTCATCGAGGTTCACCGCACCAATCTCTCCCACCTTATGATCAGTAATCCCGATCGGATCGACGATCTGGCGATTCACGTCCAGACGGAGACCGTGCGCCGGGCGAGGGTGAGAAGCGGCAAGATCCCCTGGACCGGCACGCTGACCAACGCGCTCAGGCGCATCGACACTACCCTTGCCGGGATATGGGGAGAAAATGACGTGATCGCGGCGCCCTACATGAACGACCGCATCGAGCTGTTTCAATCCATTCAGCCCGGCTGCGACTTTCGCCTCATCGAGGACGCCGGCCACTGGGTCATGTACGAACGTCCCGACGCGTTCAATGCCACCCTTCTTGAGCTTCTGGAAGCCGCCGAGAAAAACTGAACCAAGGCGAAGGAGTCGGCGACTCTGCCCATGAATGAATTTACCCTCCCCCTTGCGACGAGGGGGAGGGACAAGGAACGCGGGAACGAAGTCTCTGGGTCGACCGCGATGGGATTAACCAAAGCCGGCGGGCGTTACCAGTTACCCCTCAAACGTGTTACTGAGAGTGCCGACTCCATCGATAATAATTTCAATCACGCTGCCCGGCTTCATCGATCCTGCGCCAACCGAAGTGCCGCAGGCGATGACGTCGCCCGGAAGCAGCGTCATGTCTCCGGAGATGTGGCTGATGATCTCCGCCGGGGTAAAGACGAAGTCACTTACCGAATAGTTCTGCCTTTCCTCTCCATTGAGCACCGAGCGAATAGTGAGCCCGTTGGGATTTAAGCCCGTGGCCACCACCGGGCCCATGACGCCGAAGGTGTCCGCCGCTTTCGACCGCACCCACTGCTGCATGACCGGGCTCTTGTTCAAAATCTCGATGGAGGTGACGTCATTGATGCAGGTGACGCCGAAGAGATAATCAAGCGCTTTATCGATCGGCACGTCACGGCAGGTCTTGCCGATAACGAGGCCGAGTTCGCCTTCGAATATGATCTTGCCGTCGTAGGCTTTGGGTCGGCGGATGGGTTTTCCGGTGGGGTGAAACGAGCTGTTGGCCTTGAGCAGATACATGGGCTCGTCGGGCACGCTGCCGTTGGTCTTCTTGATCAACGGATGCAGGTTGTGGGCGAGCGCCACCATCTTGCTCGGCTCGACCGGCGTGAGCAGCTCCACGTCCGCCAGCGGGACCGTATCGCCGGTCGATTTGGGCGAGCTGAATAGGTCCCCTTCGTATACCTTGATGGTGCCGCCTTCGAGCTGTCCGAAACGGACCTCTTGGTTGTGACGGAAACGTGCCCAATGCGCCATTTTTACTCTCCCTGGGTTTGCGGTTCGATTTCAAGGTCTGCATGCTGCTCGCTCTTCGATGCAGGACCACGGCGATAGGCATTTTACGCTAGCCCTCCGGGCGCATGGAGCTTTATGTGCGGAATTCTGCGGCAGGGCTCGACGACGAGCGCCGCCGGGTCGGGGCCGCCGCAATTCCCACGGGCGCGAGAGGCACGGTGATGGAGCGAGGTATGGAAACTATGTGCCGCACCGGATGATGCCCGCTCCCACTACGATCTTGCCGCCGCGCTCTCCTTCGTCCAGCGCTATGAGGAAGCTGCACCGCCCATTCGGGCCGCGATCCGGCTTGAGCCCGACGACCTCAAAGCGCAGGAAATGGCCTCGCTCATCTTCCTCAAGCTGCGATGGTACGAACAGGCGTTCGAGGCAACTCTAAGCACGGCGGAGTTGGGAGAGCCCACCGCGATGTACAGCCTGGTGCACATGTACGAAATCGGCCTGGGCGTCGCTGCAGAGGCGGAAAAGGCCAGGTACTGGGCGATCAGAGCGGCCGAGCACCGTCACCTGGGAGCGATGGCGTTGATGGAAGACGTCTACCGCAGCGGTAGACTGGGCCAGCGCGTCGACGAAGAAAAAGCAAAAGCCTGGGCCGAACGGCTGCGCGAAGCAAAGTCGGCGCGAAAATGATTGAATAGAACCCGAATAGAAGCGCGGCAAAAGCCGTCGCGAGCGCCTTTCGAGCGACGGTTCAATGCTGGCACAGGGAGATAATTGATGTTGGCCCTATGCGCCACCCGATTCGGGTTTTAGCTTATGCGGCCCGGCGCGGCCGGGAGTTTTTCTTGAGCGGAGGTTAAGTCATGCTGATTGGCGTTCCCAAAGAGATAAAAGTCCACGAGTACCGGGTGGGGCTCACGCCGCAAAGCGTTCAGGAAGTCGTCCACCACGGCCACGACGTCATCGTTGAGACCAACGCGGGCGTTGGAATTGGCGCCGGTGACGACGTCTACCAGGCCGCCGGGGCCACTATCGTCTCCACCGCTGCCGAGGTGTTTGAAAGGACCGAAATGATCGTCAAGGTCAAGGAACCCCAGGCGAACGAACGGGCCATGCTGAAAGAAGGTCAGGTGCTTTTTACCTACCTGCACCTGGCCCCCGACCCGGAGCAGACCAAGGATCTGGTGGAGAGCGGATCCGTGTGCATCGCCTACGAAACCGTCACCTCGCCGCTCGGCGGACTGCCGCTTCTGGCGCCGATGTCGGAAGTGGCGGGCAGGTTGTCGGTTCAGGCGGGAGCACACTGCCTGGAGAGGGTCAACGGCGGCCGCGGAATTCTGCTAGGAGGCGTGCCGGGCGTCGATCCGGCGAACGTGGTCATTATCGGAGGTGGCGTCGTAGGCACCCACGCGACCCACATTGCGTTGGGTATGGGCGCGGACGTATGGGTACTGGATCGATCCACCGACGTTTTGAAAGACCTTTGGCGCCAATTCGGCCGGCCGCTGAACACGGTGTATTCGACCCGCACGTCGCTGGAAGAGCATGTTCTCAATGCCGATCTCGTCATCGGCGGCGTGCTCATCCCGGGGGCGGCGGCGCCCAAGCTGGTCACCGCCGATTTGATCAGGCGAATGAAGCGGGGTTCGGTCGTGGTTGACGTTGCCATCGATCAGGGCGGCTGCTTCGAGACTTCCAGGCCCACCACCCATGCGGAGCCCACCTATATCGTTGACGAGGTCGTCCATTACTGCGTCGCAAACATGCCGGGGGCGGTGCCGCGCACATCGACCTACGCGCTCAATAACGTAACCCTACCCTACGTCGTCAAGCTCGCCGACAAAGGTTATGAGCAGGCGCTTGCCGACGACGTGCACCTGCGCAACGGACTCAACGTGCACAAAGGCCTGATAACCCAAAAGGAAGTGGCGCACGATCTCGGCTACGAGTACGTCGAAGCCTTGGACGCGATGAAGGCCGGCTGACCGGCTACGGGCGACAGTGCACACACAACAGATAGTTCGAGGATTCAGAGAATGACAACCATGACTTCCAGTGAAGCTTTCGTCGAAACGCTTGCCGCTCAGGGGGTAAAAGACGTCTTCGGTATCGTCGGCTCGGCCTATATGGACGCCCTGGACATCTTTCCGGCGGCGGGTATCCGCTTCATTTCCGTGCAGCACGAGCAGGGCGGCGGCCACATGGCCGACGGCTACTCGCGCGTGAGCGGCAAGCACGGAGTCTGCATCGCCCAGAACGGACCCGGGATCACCAACTTCGTGACCTCCATCGCCGCAGCGTACTGGGCGCATTCGCCGGTGGTCATGATTACGCCGGAGGGCGGCACCTCGACTAAAGGGCTCGGCGGTTTTCAGGAAACGGATCAGATGCCAATCTTCTCCAAGATCACCAAGTACCAGGTGCACATCGACAACCATGCGCGCATGGCGGAGCAGACCGGCTACGCCTTCGATATGGCCCAAATCGAGCGGGGTCCGGTGCAGATCAACATCCCCCGCGACAAGTTCTACGGCGAAGGAGACTACAAGATTCCGAAACCGGCAACACTGGAGCGTGGCGCTGGCGGACCCGACAGCCTTGAAAAGGCCGCCGATATTCTTTCCAAAGCGAAGTTTCCGGTCATCGTCTCCGGCGGCGGCGTGGTCATGGCCAACGGCGTCAAGGAAGCCGTTGCGCTGGCCGAGTACATGAGCGCGCCGGTGGTGAACAGCTACCTGCACAACGACTCTTTCCCGGCCAGCCACCCCTTGTGGTGCGGACCGCTCGGCTACCAGGGCTCCAAGGCGGGCATGAAATTGATCAAGAAGGCCGACGTGGTGCTGGCGCTGGGCACGCGTCTTGGACCTTTCGGCACCCTGCCACAGCACGGCATCGACTACTGGCCGAAAAAAGCCAAGATCATCCAGGTGGACTGCGACCACAAGGTACTCAACCTGGTGCGCAAGGTGGACTTGCCGGTCCTCGGCGACGCGCGCGCCGCCGCGAAAGAGATCCTGGAGCGGCTTCAGACCGGTAACCGCAAGCACGCCTGGCGCGCCAACAAAAAGCAGCGCCAGGATGAGATCAAAAAGCAGAAGAAGGCGTGGGAAAAGGAACTGAACAAGTGGGGTCAATCAAATGGCTCACCCGTCTCTCCCCGCCGCGCGCTCCGGGAGCTTGAAAACGCCATGCCCAAGAACGCCATAGTGAGCACGGATATCGGCAATATCTGCTCGGTCTCCAACAGCTACCTGCGGTTCGAAAAACCCAACAGCATGCTGGCCGCCATGAGCTTCGGTAACTGCGGCTATGCCTTTCCCTGCGCCATCGGCGCCAAGGTTGCCTCGCCCGATCGTCCGGCGATTGCCTACGTGGGCGACGGCGCCTGGGGCATGAGCTTCATGGAAACCTTAACCTGCGTGCGCGAGAAGATCCCTGTGGTCGCTGTGGTCTTCAACAACCAGCAGTGGGGTGCCGAAAAGAAAAATCAGGTGGACTTCTATAGCGACCGCTACGTCGGCACCAACATCGAGAACCCGAGCTTCGCCGAAGTGGCCAAATCCATGGGCGCCAACGGCATCAAGGTGGATCAGCCCGATCAGATTGGCGACGCGCTGAAAAAAGCGGTGAAATCGAACAAGCACACGGTGCTCGAGATCATGGTCACCCAGGAGCTCGGCGACCCATTCCGCCGCGACGCGCTGAGCAAGCCGGTGCGGCACCTGAAAAAATACAAGAAATACGTCTGAAAAGACGCTCCTCCAGGCGAACGGCGTCCTTCACGGTTTCACCGCGGTGAAGGCGCTTTTTATTCAGTTGGCGCAGTGTTTTCGTCGTCGGCGCTCAGCTGCGACACAATCTCAGTCGACATCACATTAGTCAGCCAATCACGTACTTCGGACGCGCGGGAGGTAGCTATGGCATCGAAAAAGGTGGCGATCGTCACGGCCGGCGGAAGCGGCATGGGAGCGGGTGCCGCACGCAGGTTGGCGGCCGACGGATTCTGTGTTGCCATCCTCTCCTCCTCCGGCAAGGGAGAAGCCCTGGCGAAAGAGCTTGGCGGCCTCGGTGTCACGGGGTCTAACCAGTCGAACGACGATTTGCAGCGTCTAGTGGATCAAACTTTAGAAAAGTGGGGTCGAGTCGATGTGCTTGTGAACAGCGCTGGGCACGGGCCAAGAGCGCCGATCCTGGAACTTTCGGACGACGATTGGCACGCGGGTTTGGAGGTCTACTTTCTCAATGTCGTCCGTCCGACCCGGCTGGTAACCTCCGTCATGCAGCGGCAGAGATCCGGTGTGATCATTAACATATCCACCTTCGCCGCATTTGAGCCCGATCCCGTTTTTCCAACCTCAGGCGTTTTCCGTGCAGGGCTGGCAGCGTATACGAAGCTGTTCGCGGATAAATACGCGGCGGAGAATATCCGTATGAATAATGTATTGCCTGGCTTTATCGACAGCCTGCCGGAAAAGAAGGAATTTCGTGACCGCATACCTATGCAGCGCTACGGAAAAACCCAAGAGATTGCCGATGTGATTGCCTTTCTGGCTTCCGACAGCGCTGGCTATATCACGGGACAGAATATTCGGGTCGATGGTGGAATTACCCGCTCCGTCTGAATGGCTGGGGTCAGGTCTTGCATTGCTAGATCGCACCGAGAGAGCGCCGGCAGGTCATGGACGTGGCAATGTAAAACCTGATCCAAAATAGGCGAATTGGATCGAAAATCAGATCACTTTCCCCGGATTCATGATGCCTTTGGGATCGAGCGCTTTCTTGAGCGATTTCATCATCTCGATCTCGACATCTGACTTGTAGCCGTAAAGATCCTTTCGCTTCAGCACGCCGATTCCGTGCTCGGCGCTGAAGCTGCCTTCGAACTCGATGGCGAGATCGTGCACCGCCTTGGTGATGCGTGGCGCCTCCTTCATGAACGCGTTCGGGTCCTCGCCTTCCGGCTGCTGCAGATTGAAGTGAATGTTGCCGTCGCCCATATGGCCGAAGGCAATGACTTGCGCCTCATGGTACGCGTCCGTGAGCAGTTTCGTGCCCCGTCCGAGGAATTCGGGCACGCTGGAGATCGGCACCGACACGTCGTGCTTGATACAGGCCCCGGCATGATTCTGCGCCTCCGGGATGCTTTCACGAATTGACCAAAGCTGCTGACGCTGGGACTCGCTGGAAGCGATGACCGCGTCCAGCAGCGCGCCGTTTTCAAATCCTTCAGCGCACACCGACTCGAGGATCTGATCCAGGCCTGCGCCGCTTCGGCTGGCGGAAAGCTCTACCAGCGCGTAGTGCTGGTAACGATGATCGAAGGGATCGTTTTGGCCCGGCATGTGCCTGATCACGAGATCCATGCACTGACGATGTATGTATTCGAACGACGTGACCGCATCGCCGCTGGCTTCGCGTAGTTTCGCCAGCAGCTCGGTCGCGGCCGAGGGGTCGCGAAACGCGATCAGGGCGGTGCACGTTTCCTTTGGAAGCGGAAACAGCTTCAACACCGCGGCAGTGATGACGCCGAGCGTACCTTCGGCACCGAGAAAAAGCTGCTTCAAGTCATAGCCGGTGTTGTCCTTGCGCAATCTGCGCAGGCCGTTCCAGATCTTTCCTTCGGGAAGCACCACCTCCAGCCCCAGCACCAGTTCCCTGGCGTTGCCGTAACGAAGCACCGCTATTCCGCCGGCATTGGTGGAAAGGTTGCCGCCGATTTGGCAGCTCCCCTCTGCCGCAAGGCTCAACGGGAACAACCTGTCCGCTTCGCGGGCAGCCCCCTGAATATCCGCCAGCACGCAGCCGGCTTCGGCCGTCAGGGTGTAATTCACCGGATCCAGTTCTCGAATCCGGTTCATCCGCGCCAGCGAGAGAACGACTTGCTTGCCGCTTTCGTCCGGCACGGAGCCACCGCATAGGCCGGTGTTGCCGCCCTGGGGCACCACCCCGATGCCAGAGCCGGCGCAGATGGATACGACTGTCGCCACCTCTTCGGTGGAAGCGGGACGCAACACGAGGGGCGCCTTGCCGCGAAACAGCTTGCGCTCGTCAACGAGGTAAGCAGCCATGTCCGAAGCATCGTCGATGACGCCCGCGGCCCCGATGGCGGATTTGAACCGCTCTATGACGTCAGATGTAACGGCTGTTTCGGGCATCGTGGGGCAAGTGATCTTTGCAGGTTGGTTCGTAGATGGTAGACGGTAGATAGTAGAAAGGGACTATGAGCTTGTTTGTCCCATCTACCATCTATCATCGACCAATCGCGACTTCGATCCCGCCACCACCGCTCATACATTCTTCGCGTCTTCCAGTATCATGTCAGACGCCTTTTCTCCGATCATGATCGCCGGCGCGTTGGTGTTTCCAGAGGTGATGGTGGGCATGATGGAAGCGTCGACGATCCGTATCGACTCGACACCGCGCACCCGCAGGCGCTCGTCCACCACCGCCTGCTCGTCGTTGCCCATCTTACAGCTGCCCACGGGATGGTAGATGGTCTGAGCCAGCATCCGGGCGCTGTCGAGCAGCTCCTCGTCCGTCACTACGTCCGGCCCCGGCAACAGCTCTCCCTCGACGTAGGGGGCCATGGCCGGAGACTGCGCCAGCCTTCGCGTCAGCTTCATCCCCGCCACCGCCGTCTCCTGGTCCGTGCGGGTGGCAAGATAGTTCGGATGAATCGCCGGGTAGGCGAAGGGGTCGCTGCTTTTAAGCTTAATGCGACCGCGACTTTCCGGGCGCAGCTGGCACACGGACGCGGTGAAGGCCGAATACGGATGCAGGCCCTCGCCGGGCTTGTCCGCGGACAGCGGCTGGAAATGAAACTGAATGTCCGGCGTTGCGAGCTCACTGCGGATCTTGGCAAAAGCGCACACCAGGCTCGCCGCCATGCTCATGGGGCCGGTGCGGAACAGGATGTACTCGAGCCCGATGCGCATCTTGAGAAGGAAGTTGTTGACCTCGTCGTTCAGGGTCGGCTCGGTGCATTTATATACGGCTCGGATCTGAAGGTGGTCCTGCAGGTTACCGCCCACGCCGGGCAGGTCGTGAATTACTGGGATACCGTACTGCCGAAGCTCCGCGCCCGTTCCGACGCCGGAAAGCATTAGTATCTGAGGCGATCCGATAGCCCCCGCCGACAGAATCACTTCACGCCGCGCGCGGACTTCGACGCTCGTGCCGTCGGCAAAGTAACGCACCGCCGTCGCTTTCCGCTTATCCAACACGACCCGTTCGGCCAGGGCGTTGGTGACGATTTTCAGATTCCTCCGTCGCTTCGAGGGGCGCAGGTAGGCCACCGCCGTGCTGCAGCGGAATCCATTGCGCGAGGTCAGCTGAAAGTAGCCGGCGCCTTCCTGCCGAGCACCGTTGAAGTCGTCGTTTGGCGGAATACCGAGCTCTTCGCAGGCGGCGATGAATGCATCACAGACGTTTCTCCGGATGCGCGTGTCGGATACCGCAAGCGGTCCACCGACGCCGTGATAGTCATCGGCGCCCCGCTCCTGGTCCTCGGCGCGAATGAAATAGGGCAGAACGTCATCGTAGGCCCAGCCCGTGTTTCCGAGCTGTCGCCAGTGATCATAGTCTTCCGCCTGCCCGCGTATATACAAAAGTCCGTTGATGGAGCTCGAACCTCCAAGCACTTTACCCCGCGGCCAGTCGAGGCTTCGGCCGCTGAGCCCGGGATCGGGTTCGGTCTTGTAACACCAGTCCGTCTTGGGATTGTGCATGGTCTTGAAATAGCCCACCGGCACGTGGATCCACGGGTTGATATCGCGACCGCCGGCCTCGAGCAGCAGCACCCGAATGGACGGATCCGCGCTCAGGCGGTTGGCCAGGACGCAGCCGGCGGTACCGGCGCCCACGATGACGTAATCGAATGTTTCTGAGTGCTCTTGGATTGCTTTCACTCGAGGTTCCCGTGGCTCGTTGGCTGCGGCTATTTATCCGTCATTCATGCCCCATCGAGGGCGTTACGATACCGTATTATTTGGCCTGGATGATCGCGTCGTTCATCATTGGCCGACGGTAATTGGAGATCGTGTATCCACATGGACCCCATCGAAGCATTCAAAGAGTCGGTCAGGGGACGCGGAAAAATTGTCGCCCTACCGGAAGGAAACGACGAACGTATTCTTCGGGCGGCGAGGCTCATCGCCGATGAAGACGTCGCGCGGCCGTGCGTACTCGGCGCGAAGAAAGACATCGAGCAGAGCGCCGCCAGCATTAATCTGTCGCTCGACGAGATCACCGTCATTGATACCCGGACCAGCAGCGCACTCGAATCCTATGCCAGCGTTTACCTGGAGGGTCGGCCCAAGGCAAGCCTCAAGGTCGCCGCACGGCTGATCAAAAAGCCGTTGTTCTACGCCTCCATGATGAACCGTTGCGGCGACGCCGATGTCATGGTCGCGGGCGCGACCTGCGCAACGGCGCGGGTTATCGAAGCGGGGCTCATGGGCGTCGGGCTGGCGCCAGGGATTGAAACGCCATCCAGCTTCTTCCTCATGCTGGTACCGGACTTCCAGGGTCAGCGGGACAAGGCCCTGATTTTCGCCGACTGCGCCGTCAACGTGGACCCGACGCCTTCACAACTCGCCGACATCGCACTGGCTTCGGCGCAGAGCGCGAAGCGCCTGCTGTCTGAAACGCCGCGCGTCGCCCTTCTGTCTTTTTCCACCAAGGGCAGCGCAAAGCACCCGCTAGTCGAAAAGGTGATCGAGGGGCTGAAGCTGATTAAAGAGCGCGCACCCGATCTCGCTGTGGACGGAGAACTGCAGGTGGACGCTGCGCTCATCGCCTCGGTGGCGGCCAAAAAAGTCAAGACAGCAAGCGACGTGGCGGGAAACGCGAACGTGCTGGTGTTCCCGGATCTCAGTGCGGGAAACATCGCTTACAAGCTCACCCAGTACCTCGGCAACGCCCGCGCCATCGGGCCGATTCTTCAGGGCTTTGCCAAGCCTGTAAGCGATCTATCCCGGGGCGCAAGCGTGGAGGACATCGTTGCCACCACCGTCATCGCTCTGGCTCAGGCGGAGTAGGCCTGAGAAGAACGACCCCCTTAAAAGGCGGGTCGAAGTGTTCGTCCTGTGATGCGCCGGGGCGCCGCGCCCCGAATTGATCAGAGCATGATCAGCGCGTAAATCGTGGCAACGAACGGAAACGCAATACCGAGCACGAGCAGGCCGTAAAACAGGACCCTGGTGAGCTTGTCGGCGATGGGTTTGAACGCAACTTGGGTCGCTTCGGGAATCAGCGCCGTCGGTTGTAAAGCAGCCGGCGCGGCCGCGGCAAGAATGGGAAGAGGAGTCTCCATCGAGCGCAATGCCTCAAATTGAGTGAGCAGCGCCAAGCTGCCGCGGGAGGCGAAGTCTGAGCCAACTCAATTCTGCGCAAAGAGATATTTAGCCCACAAGAACAGATCGTTATGCGCCAATCGTCCGTCCGGGACGCCGACGACGTTGTCTGCTGCGCTTAACGCGTCAGCGCGGCGCAGGCTCGCTGGATACGCATGCAGGCCTCTTCCAGCTGGCTGCTGTCGAGGGCATAGGAAATACGGAAAAAGGGCGACAATCCAAACGCTTCCCCGTGCACTACGGCAACGCCTTCGGTATCGAGAAAATAATTCACCACGTCCGCGTCGTTTTTGATCGTATCCCCGCTCGGCGTTTGACCGCCGATGAGTTCACCACAAGCTACGTAAAGATAAAAAGCCCCCTTGGGCGGACGACAGGACAACCCTTTTGTCTGATTGAGCAATGACAGCGCCAGGTCGCGCCGCGATTCGAAGACCGCGTTGTTCTCGCGGATAAAAGACTGGTCACTTCGAAGCGCGGCGACGCCCGCCCACTGACTGATGCTGCATGCGCCGCTGGTGGTCTGCGACTGGATCTTGGTCATGGCGTTGATCAGCTCACGGGGTCCGGCGCCGTAGCCGAGCCGCCATCCGGTCATGCAGTAGGCCTTTGAAAATCCATTCATGGTCAGCGTGCGCTCGTAGAGGTCCGGCGCCACCTGAGCCATGGTCGCAAACTGCGTGTCGCCGTAAATGATGTGTTCGTAGATGTCGTCCGTGAGCACCCACACCTGCGGATGCCGGCGGACCACTTCCGCCAAACCTTCAAGCTCTTTTGACGAATACACCGCGCCTGACGGGTTACAGGGATTATTGATGATGACCCACTTGGTCTTGGGTGTAATCGCCGACTGCAGCTGGCCCGGAGTCATTCTGAATTCGTTTCCCGGGTCGGTGGCGACTTCCACCGGCGTCCCGCCGGCGAGGAGAGTCATATCCGGATAACTGACCCAATACGGCGCCGGGATGATGACTTCGTCCTCCGGGTCCAGCGTGGCCGCCAGAGCGTTATAGATCACCTGTTTACCGCCGCTACAGACAAGAACCTGGTGCGGTGAGTATTCGAGTCCGTTTTCCCGCGAGAGTTTTTCGCAGATGGATTCCCGCAGCTCGGGGATCCCGGCGACAGGCGGATACTTGGTCTTGCCTTCGTCGATGGCGCGCTTGGCCGCCGCCTTGATGTGATCCGGCGTATCGAAATCCGGCTCGCCGGCCGACAGGGCGATGACGTCATTTCCTGCGCGCGCAAGCTCCATGGCCTTGCTGGAGATCATGATCGAGGGGGAAGCCTTTATTCGATTCAGGCGTTCTGCAACGACGGACATGGGCTTTGTTTCCTTGAATCAGATAGTCGAAATTGAACTCTCACGCCGACGCGACGGCCCGCGCCCTGCGCATAACCGGCATCTGAAAAACGATCTCCTGCGCGAGAAGCCGCAGTCCAACGAGGAAGCTTTCCGAGTTAGGAGCAATGAGCAACGGCGCCTCGAATCCTAACATTCAGCGCTGGATTTGGCTCCTGGGCGCGGCCGGACGTCCGGCCAGCGCGTCGCCGAAGGTGCTAAGGCTCAAATCGCGTAAATCTGTTCCGTGAGTCATACCCTGCTTCTGGACTTTTTAACTGTCCGCAACAGCCCGCGCCTGATGGCGCGCTAATTGGATTGAGGTTAAGAAGCATGATCGACGTTTCGAACGCACACACGCGCCTCGGCTTTGTTGCCCCTATCCTTATATCCGCTTCGAAGCTTACATTTGCCGATCCGCGCCGCGACCGCGGGTTGGCGGGTTCATTACTCAATCGCATTGCGCACCGACGGCGCTGATTCGAGGTCTGTGAACAGCCAGTTCGCAAAAGCCGCGGTGGAGAATATACAGCGGACCGTCAGCGACCCTTGAATCGAGGCTGCCGCTTTTGTTTGAACGCTTCCTGACCTTCCTGGAAATCCTCGCTGACGTGACAGGCGTCCACCAGGGCCTGCACCTTCGACCGGTCACGGGCGCCCTCAGGCTTTTGCACCTCGCCGATGGCGAGCTTGAGCTGGCGCAGCGTGAGCGGAGCATTGCCCGCAATTTCCTCCGCCAGCGCGTCCACCGTGGATTGAACCTTTGTCAGTGGGGCCACTTGGTTCACCAGTCCCATGCTCATGGCCTCATTTGCATCGAACAGACGCCCGGTAAAAAGCAGCAGCTTTGCCTTGTCGGCGCCGATGGCGTTCACCACCAGCTGAAGGTCCTCCAGCTTGTAGCCGAGCCCGAGCTTCGCCGGGGTGATGCCGAAGCGGGCGTTATCCGCGGCCACGCGCAGATCGCAAAGCAGCGCCAGCTCCAGGCCGCCACCGACACAGACACCCCGAATAAGCGCGATAACCGGCTTGTCGCAGCTTTGAAACAAATGGTACACGCGAGCGCTGCGGGCGTTGTACTCGGCAAGCTTGTGCGGATCTTCGCGCCATCGCCCGAACTCGGAGATGTCATTTCCGGCTGAGAATGCCTGCTCGCCCTCTCCCGTCAGCACGATGACGCGCACGTTGTTGTCCTGAATAGCCTTTTCCAGTACCTCGCCGAACATCCGCCACATGGCGTAGTTGACGGCGTTGCGCCGCCGCGGGTGGTTGATGGTTACGCGGGCGACGTACCCGTCTATACGGCAATCGATGCGAGCGGCGTCGCTTGCGGCGGACTCTGGCATCAGCGCTTTTCTATCGGCACGTACTCGCGGGGCTCGGGCCCGTTGTAGAGCGTCAATGGGCGCAGAAGAATGTTATTTTCCAGCTGCTCCAGCACCTGCACGGTCCATCCGGGAACGCGGCCAATGGCGAAGATGGGCACGAACAAATCTTCCGGCACCTGGTGCAGGTAATAAACCACACCGGCATAGAAATCCACGTTGACGTTGACGCCGTGCCGGGCGTAGGGCTTCATCGCTTCCACCAGCGCCTGAAGGATCTCGTACCAGTGCGGCTGACCCATCTCCCGTGAGAGCCGCTCCACGCCTTCGCGCATGTGACGCGCGCGGGGATCCTCGGCGCGGTACACGCGGTGTCCGAAACCCGTCACCGCTTCACGCTTGTTGCGTTTTTTCTTGACGTATTCGGCGGCCTTCGAGGGATCTCCGATTTCCTGCGCCATGCGCATCACGTCCTCCGCCGCTCCACCGTGCGCCGGCCCCGAAAGCGTGGCAATTGCCGCGGTAACCGCGGCATGAAGATTGGCCTCGGTGCCGATAACCACTCGCGCTGCAAACGACGATGCGTTCGATCCATGCTCGGCGTGCAGCACCATGTCGGTATCCATGAGCTTCGCCGAATCCACGCTCGGGGAGTCACCCTTGAGCATGTAGAGAAAGTTGGCCGCGTGGCTCAAGGAAGTGCTGGGTTCAACGGGTTCGCGCCCCGTTCTGATGTGGTGGTGGGCGCTCACTATCAGCGGCACCTGGGAAGTGAGGCGTACGCCTTTGCGTATCGTCGCCTCGCGGGAGTTGTCGCCGACTTCGGGATCGAAAGCGGCAAGCGCCGACACCGCGGTGCGCAGCACGTCCATGGGGTGGGCGTCCTTGATCATGCGGATGATTTCATACACCGGCGCCGGTATCTGGCGCGCGGCTTTGAGCTCGGTGTCGAATGCCTCGAGCTCGGCTTTTGTCGGCAGCTCGCCGTGCATGAGAAGGTACGCCGTTTCTTCGAAGTTCGAGTGCCGCGCCAGGTCATGAATGGAGTAGCCGCGATAGCGAAGCTCGCCTGCCCTTCCATCGATGAAGGTAGTGGCGGATCGGTCGAAATAGACCCCTTTCAGTCCCCGGTTGATTTGAATTTTGCTTTCCTTCTCGCTCATTTGTTTATTACCCGTGGAGTGAGTTTTTGCCCTGACTGCCCTGTCGGAACTGAAAATGCTATCCCGCCGACCGATTGCTACCAAGCGCCAGCGCCGGCATCTATTTGGAATCAGAAAGACTGGCGTCGCGCCACGCTCGCGTCCCACGCGGCGAGCGCCGACTCGAGCCCTGAGCGCGGGCTGGAAAGCACCGGAACCGATAGACCCGGGCATTGTTCCGCGGCACCCGCCATGGAGGCCTGGGCGAGCACCACCACGTCACAGTCGGCGACCTTCTTCAGCGCATCGGCAATTCGCCCTAGATAGGCGTCGAAGTCGCCCTGCTCGAACAACGGCCAGGCGTCCTCCACCACCAACCGGGTGATGCGCGCGTTCACGCCGGCGCTGCACGCCGCTTCCAGGATCAGCGCCTCCGTCGGGGCCAAGGTGCTCGCGAGCGCCGCGGCGACGAGAATGTTCGCACCCGCTGCCACCGCCTTCTCGCTCATCGCGCGGTCGACCCGGATCACCCGGGCCCGGGTTGATGTCGCGGCCGACTCGGCCAATCCACCGATGGTGGAGCAGGTGCAGAGCACCACCGAGCCCGGAGTCGCATCGAGATTGGCGACGGCAGCGGCAACCGAAGCCTTACTCGACGGATCGTCGGTGCCTTTACGCTGGGCCGCCGCCAGCAGATCTTCGCGTACCACGTGGCGGGCCCGAACCTGTGGTTGCAGCTCGCGCAAAAGCGCGTCAAACGTATGCACGTGAACAGCGGCCGTGTGCAGGAACACGAGCTCCGGCGGTTCACCGGTGCGTGCAGCGGTTGCTTCAGTCACGATGGTCCGCATCCAGGGAGAAAGCGGGCAGACACACGGCCACGTATTCTGCCCCCGCTGGATCCGGTGTGCTGTATCGCACCCATTCTCCGCGGCCAACAACCACCGCCTGGCCGGCGCGCACCTCCATCACGCCGCCCTCGTATTCCACTTGGAGCGCGCCTCGGAGTACCAGCGTGATTTCCTCGAACTCGGGCCGCTGGCCAGGCTCGATCCAGCCACCGGGTGAGCGCATGTGGGCGACGCTGACATGGTCGTCTCTAGAGTTCACCCGGCCGACGTATTCGTCGATTTGCTTAGGCGGGATACCGGCGGTTTCCACCCGGGCGGGACTCTCAATCAGCTTGGGCATGGGTGATCTGCTCTCCTTGGCTCGTCGGTCAGAATCGCGCCGTCCGGAGGCGACAAACGACGCCGAAGACCGCGGTCTGGGTCGGGGCGGCAGTATCGGGTGCAGGCGCTGGGTTGACAAACGTAAATATAACGATATCTTTATATCCATATCTATTCCGCCCAGCCCTTTCCCCCACCCCCAGGAGGACCCGAGCGTGGAACAGCTTCTCGCCGGCCTTCGGGCCGCTGCCGAATCGACCCGGCTCCGCATCCTGGCGGTGCTCGCCCGCACGGATCTCACCGTCACCGAGCTCACCCAGGTGCTGGGCCAGAGCCAGCCCCGGGTCAGCCGGCACCTCAAGCTGCTGTGTGACGCCGGCCTGCTGACCCGATTCCAGGAGGGCACCTGGGTGTTTTACCGCCTGGCCGACGACGGCCTCGGCGCCGATCTCGCCCAGGCGGTGCTGGCCAGGGTGCCCGGTGACGATATGAATCTGGTACGGGACCTGGAGCGGCTCGAAGCCGTGCGCCGCAACCGCGCCGAGGCTGCCGCGCAGTTCTTCAAGGAAAACGCGCCCCACTGGGACCGCATCCGCTCGCTCTACGTGCCGGAAACCGAGGTGGAACGAGCCATGCTCGAGGCGGTCGAGGATCGCCGCTTGGACGACCTGCTGGACATCGGCACCGGGACCGGCCGAATTCTGCAAGTTTTTGCCGACCGCGTGCGCCGCGGTCTCGGTATCGACCTCAGCCGCGAGATGCTTTCCGTCGCCCGCGCCAATCTGGAGAAACGCAATCTGCGACACTGTCACGTACGCCAAGGCGACATCTACAACCTCACCGTGCCCCAGGGTTCCGTGGACGTGGTCACCATTCACCACGTGCTTCACTTCTTGGACGATCCCGCCGCCGCCATTCGCGAAGCGGCGCGCACGCTGCGCCCCGGAGGTCGCCTGCTCATTGTCGACTTCGCTCCCCACCAGCTGGAATTCCTGCGCAGCGAATACGCCCACCGGCGCCTTGGTTTCACTGACGAAGAAATCGCGGGCTGCTGCAAAGCCGCAGGGCTTGAACAGTTGCGCATCGAGCATTTAAAGGCCAGGGGAAGGAAAGGCAAAAACAAACTCATCGTAACGCTATGGACGGCGACTCAGAACAAGGACGCCTCCGCTCACTACCAGCTCGAGGTGGCGTGATGAAAGCGAACACCATAAACGGCACTTCCATCGGAAGCGGCGCTCGCGACGCTTACGAGCGTCTGCTTCGCCGCCCGAAACCAGCATTCGAGCCCATCAAGGCGGAGCCGCTGGTGTCCTTCGAGTTTTTTCCGCCGGCGACGGAGAAGATGGAGCAGACGCTTTGGAACTCAATCGAAAAACTAGCGCCTCTGTCTCCGCGCTTCGTGTCCGTAACTTATGGCGCCGGGGGCAGCACCCGTGAGCGAACTCACGCAACGGTGAAGCGTATTCTCGATGAAACCGATCTCACCCCGGCGGCGCACCTCACGTGTGTTGGCGCCTCCCGTGAAGACGTGGACCAGGTGGTGAGTCGCTACTGGGAGGCCGGGATCCGGCACATTGTTGCCTTGCGCGGCGACCCGCCGGAAGGCCACGGCCACTTTCGCCCGCATCCCCGCGGCTACCGTTGCGCAGCCGAGCTGGTGAGCGGCATCAAGGCCGTTGGCGAGTTCGAAATCAGCGTCGCCTCACATCCTGAAGTCCACCCCGACGCGCTGTCCCCAACGGCCGACCTGGATAATCTGAAACGCAAGATCGACAGCGGGGCAAACCGCGCCATTACCCAGTTTTTCTTCGAAGTGGAGGATTACTTTCGCTTCATCGACAAGGTCCGCGACGCCGGCATCTCGGTGCCCATTGTTCCCGGCATCCTGCCGGTAACTAATTTTTCCAAGCTCGTTTTCTTCGCCCACAAGTGCGGCGCGAAGGTGCCGAACTGGCTGAGTAAGCTATTCAACGGCCTGGACGATTCCCCGGACATTCGTCAGCTCGTCGCCGCAACGGTGGCGGCTGAGCTTTGCACCCGCCTCGCCGACCAAGGGGTGAACGAGTTTCACTTCTACACCCTGAACCGCTCAGAACTCACAACGGCCATTTGCCGCATTTTGGGAATACGCGTCGAATCTCCGCCGGCTGCTGAGGCAGTGAAAAAGCAAAGCGTCTGAACCATGAAGCAAAGAGCGCAGAGAATTCGGGCCTTTCGTGACGCGCTGGCAAAGCGCATCGTCGTGCTGGACGGCGCCATGGGCACCATGATCCAGGCGATGAAGTTCGACGAGTCGGACTTTCGCGGGGATCGCTTCGCCGACCATCCCAAAGAGCTTCGAGGCAACAATGACCTGCTGAGCATCACCCAACCCAAAGCCATTGGCGACATTCACGCCAAGTTTCTCGAGGCGGGTTGCGATATCGTCGAAACCAACACCTTCAACTCGACCTCCATCGCCCAGGTTGATTACGGTATGGAGTCTCTGGTCCATGAGCTCAATTTCGCCGCTGCGCGTATTGCCCGCGAGGCGGCGGATGCCGCCACCGAACTCACCCCGGATCAGCCACGCCTTGTTGCCGGCGTACTGGGTCCGACAAACCGCACCGCTTCCATTTCGCCCGACGTCAATGATCCGGGATTCCGCAACACCGACTTCGACCGCCTTAGGGAGGCTTACAGCGAGGCGATTAAAGGTCTGGTCGACGGAGGCGCGGACATCATTCTCGTAGAGACTGTGTTCGACACTCTGAACGCCAAGGCCGCGCTATTCGCCGTGGATGAATATTTCGGCAGCAGCGGCATCACGCTGCCACTGATTATTTCCGGAACGATTACCGATCGTTCCGGACGGACGCTATCCGGTCAGACGGCCGAAGCCTTCTGGTATTCGGTACGACACACGCGACCAATTGCTGTCGGACTCAACTGCGCTCTGGGCGCCAAGGATCTGCGCGGCTACGTGGACGAACTGGCGCAGGTGGCGGATACCCACGTCTCCTGCCACCCCAACGCGGGGCTGCCCAACGAGTTCGGCGGCTACGACGACACGCCGGAAAATATGGCCGAAGTGCTGGGCCAGTTTGCGAAAGATGGCTTGCTCAATCTCGTCGGCGGCTGTTGCGGCACCACGCCGGAGCACGTGCGCCAGATCGCCGAGGCGGTCAAGCCGCACACCTCGAGAAAAACTCCCGAGCTGCCGGTCCGCTGCCGGATTTCGGGGCTGGAGCCCGAGGTTATCGGCCCGGAAACGCTATTCATCAATATCGGCGAGCGCACCAACGTCACCGGCTCGGCGCACTTTGCAAAGCTCATCCGCGAGGAGAATTACGACGCCGCGCTGGCCGTCGCCCGTGACCAGGTGGAGAACGGAGCCCAGATCATCGACGTCAACATGGACGAAGGGATGCTCGACTCCGAAGCGGCGATGAAGCGTTTCCTCAATCTCATTGCCGCGGAGCCGGATATCTCACGGGTGCCGGTAATGATCGACTCGTCCAAATGGTCGGTGATCGAGACGGGACTCAAGTGCGTGCAGGGCAAGGGTTTCGTCAACTCCATCAGTCTCAAGGAAGGGGAAGAAGCCTTCCTCCACCAAGCGAAGCTGGTGCGCCGCTACGGCGCCGGCGTCGTTGTAATGGCTTTCGATGAAAAGGGACAGGCCGAGACCGTCGAGCAGAAGGTGAGCGTGTGCGAGCGCGCGTTCAAGCTTTTGACCGAGAAAGTCGAATTTCCTCCCGAGGACATCGTCTTTGATCCCAATATCTTCGCCGTCGCTACCGGCATCGAAGAGCACAACGACTATGCCCGAGCCTTCATTGAGGCAACGCGCATCATCAAGGAGCGTTTCCCCCTGGTGAAAGTCTCCGGGGGGGTCTCGAACCTCTCGTTCTCCTTCCGGGGCAATAATCCGCTGCGCGAGGCGATGCACTCGGCGTTTCTCTATCACGCCATCAAGGCCGGTCTGGATATGGCTATCGTCAACGCCGGCCGGCTCCCGGTTTACGAAGACATCGAGCCCGACGTGCTGGAGCGCATCGAAGACGTGCTGTTCAACCGAAGAAGAGACGCTACTGAACGGCTTTTGGAAATCGCCCAGAACGTCAAGGGCCAAGCGCGAAGCAAGAAAGACGATCTCTCCTGGCGGGAAAAGAATGTACATGATCGGCTGTCGTACGCGCTGGTGCACGGGATCGACGAGTACGTCGTCGAGGACACCGAAGAAGCGCGCTCGAAAGCCGAACGCCCGCTCGAGGTTATTGAAGGCCCGCTGATGGACGGCATGAACGTGGTGGGGGACCTGTTCGGCGCGGGAAAGATGTTTCTCCCGCAGGTGGTGAAAAGCGCGCGGGTGATGAAAAAGGCCGTGGCTTACCTCGAGCCTTTCATGGAGAAAGAGAAAACAGACGCCGGCGGCCGCCGCAGCAACGGCAAGGTGGTGCTGGCGACGGCCAAGGGCGACGTGCACGACATCGGTAAGAATATCGTCGGCGTGGTGCTCCGATGCAACAGCTATGAGGTCATCGATCTGGGGGTGATGGTTCCCAGCGCCCGCCTGCTGCAGACGGCCCGCGACGAGGGCGCCGATCTGGTGGGCGTATCCGGCCTGATTACGCCGAGCCTGGACGAGATGTGCCATGTGGCGTCGGAGCTCCAGCGGGAAGGATTCGACATCCCGCTGCTCATAGGCGGCGCCACGACGAGCCGTGTGCACACCGCGGTGAAGATTTCACCCAACTACAGCGGCCCCACGGTGTATGTTCCGGACGCCTCCCGGGCGGTAGGCGTGGTGGGCAACCTTATCGGCGCCAGATGCGAGGAATTCGCGTCAGGCGTGCGCGCGGAGTACGAAGCCATTCGCACCCAGCGCGCCACACAACGCAAGGGCGCGAGGCGGGTAACCATCGCCGAGGCACGGTCGAACCGCCATCCGGTCGAATGGAACGACTACGGGCCAAGGAAGCCTTCTTTCCTCGGCCTCAAGGCCTTTGACCGCTACGACCTGAAGGAGCTGGTTCCCTACATCGACTGGACGCCTTTCTTCAAGACCTGGGATATCGCCGGCGTTTATCCGCGACTTCTGAAAGACGAGGTCGTGGGCGAGGCGGCCCGCGGACTGTTCGCCGACGCCCAGGCGATGCTCGAGCGCGTCGTGGCCGAAAATTGGTTCACCGCGCGGGCGGTGGTGGGCTTCTTTCCGGCGAACCGAGTTGGCGAGGACGACATCGCGGTCTACAGCGACGATTCCCGCAAGACACGGCTCACCACCTTCCACACCCTGCGGCAGCAGCTGGTCCGGGACCGCGGGCGGAGCAATCTGGCGCTGGCGGATTTCGTCGCGCCGGAAGAAAGCGGCGTCGAGGACTACATCGGCGCTTTCGCGACCACCGCCGGATTCGGCGTTGAGAAAGTTGCGGCACGCTTTGAGGCGGAGAACGACGACTACAGCGCCATCATGGCGAAAGCTCTGGCCGATCGGCTGGCAGAGGCTTTCGCCGAGCGCATGCACGAGCGAACGCGCAGAGAGTTCTGGGGCTATGACTCAGACGAAGCGCTCACCAATGCGGAACTGATTAAGGAAGCCTACACCGGGATCCGGCCGGCGCCCGGCTACCCAGCCTGCCCGGACCACACCGAGAAGCGGATCCTGTTCGACCTGCTCGCTGCCGAATCCAACGCCGGCATCACGCTGACCGAAAGCTTCGCAATGATGCCTGCAGCTTCCGTAAGCGGACTTTATTTCTCTCATCCGGAAAGCCGTTATTTCGGCGTCTCCTGCATCGAGCGCGACCAGGTGGAAGACTATGCCCGGCGAAAAGGAATGAGCGTTAAGTCCGTCGAGCGGTGGCTGAGCCCCGTGCTCGGCTATGATCCCGGACCGTCGGAAGCGGCGGCCTGAGCCGAATCAATCGTTTTTTTCCCCGTCGATACCGAAAAGCCGGTTGAGCTTTTCCCGCGCCGCTTCCTCCTCGGATTGTGGCTTCCGTTCGCCGCTTTCTTCCGCGCCCGCCGCATCTCCGAACAGAGCGGCCAGCTTTGATTCCGCCTCGTCCGCCGCGCTGCGATCCCGCGCCTGATAGGCGCCGGAGATCGGTTTGAAGTATCCGCAAAAGTTGGCCCGCTGCTTGTCGCGGACGTCATCGGCAACGGGCTCCCGGCAGCTTCGGCTGACTGAAGTATCGTAGAACTCGCACATACGGCACACGTGCAGATCCGTGTGGCATTCGGGGCATTCTTCGCGCCGGCTGAAGGGCACAAGCACGTCCTCGAGCGAAGCCCCGCATTTCCAGCAAACCAGCGAACTGCTCATGGCTCCATCATATCTGCAGGCGCGCTCTGGTTCTCATGAGGTTAAACTTACGCTCAACGCCGCATTAGCGCGCCGCCATCAGCGGCCGGATTGATGATAAGGACGATTTAAAAACGCCTCCACCACCGATGTTACTCAACGTCACAACAGCATGGAACTATTACCACCTGCGTCGGCCGGTGTCGCTGGCGCTCCCAATTCTGGCGATGCTGATTTTAGCTCTGAGTGTCCCCAGGAGCGTAGGTTCCGCGCCAGGCATGTCCCTGCTTCCCCATGTCGCGCGTTACAGCTTGAGCCGCAATTTTGCCGATCCAGATAGCGGAGTCGCGGCGGTAAAAGGCATGATGGAGATGCGTCTCGAAATATCCTGTGACGGCTATAAGATCGATCAGTATCTCGGTTTTCACGTCCTGGGCGATGACGAAAGCCAATTCGAACACCTGGCGTATCTGTCGAGCTTCGAAGACGCGCCTGGAAAGGAGTTCTATTTCCAAGCACGGACCTTCGAGAACCGCCGACTGACGGAAGAGCTTGCGGGAAAGGTAAGGATCGAAGATTCCGGATCGGGAGAGATTCGTTATAGCCGCCCCGAAAAGGTGACCGAGGCGCTTCCCAAGAATACGGTGCTTCCTATCAAGCATCTCAAACTGATAATCGAGGCTGCGCTAAATGGCGAGAAGAACGTCAGACACACCGTGTTTGACGGCAGCACCAGGGAAAACCCCTTCGAGATCTCGACGTTTATCGGCGGTGCCAGTGACGGTGAGAGTAAAAACATCCCCCTTTTGAATGACTCCACGTTCTGGCCGGTAAGACTGGCTTACTTCAAGCCAGGATCCGTGAGTCTCGCCCCGGAGTTCGAGATGAGCGCCGAGGTCTTCGAGAATGGCGTAATCGGTGACATGATTTTCGACTACGGAAACTTTGCCATTGACGTGACGCTTGAAGAGGTGGAAGCGCTGAAGCAGCCGGAATGCTAAGGGGTCGGAGCGTACGTCGTATTTCGGCGAAACGTAGCGACTCCCGCGCCGCGAATCACTAGAACCTATCTCAAAATTAGCGAGCGCAGGCGAGACAAGGCAAAAGAAAAAGCGGAGTTTACACGCCAGTAAATGAGCATTTTGAGCCTGTTTTTAACGCCGTATCGGCAAGCACAGCAATTTTGAGATAGGTTCTAATCACTTGTTACGTGTCACATATCACTTGTCACTTCTTCGCCTCACGCATCCCTGTTAAAAAACGGCGCGCAGCAATAAGCTTGCCCCGATCAACGTCACGGTAACCAGAAGGGCCGTCCGGAACGCCTCCTGGCTGATTTTATTCCTGAGCCACTGACCCAGCGCCATGCCGGCAAGCAGAGGTGGGGTCGCCAGCGCAGAAAGCGCAACTTCGTCGGCTCCCATCACCCGAACGCCGGCCAGCGCCGCGAGCAGAAACACGCCGCCCAGTAGATAAACGGTGCCGATAACGGCGACGAATTCGTCCTTGGAAAGATGCAGCGAAACGAGAAACATCAGGATTGGCGGACCGAACAGGCTCGACATTCCGCCGAGCACGCCGCCGAGAACTCCGGCCACGGCGCCCAGCCACCGCTCGGCCCTTAAGGGAACCCGAAACTCGGGCGTGCTCAGGCTGGTAATCGAGAACAACATGACGGCAATTCCGATGACGGCCTGGAGCACGCGATCGTCCACGTGCTTCAGCAGCAGCGCGCCGATGACCATGCCGAAGGCGAGCGCAATGATCAACGGACCAAATCTGCGCAGCGACGATTTGAAGCGACCGCCCCTGAACGCCTGCCAGGTGTTCGCCACCAGTATGGGCACCGGCAGCAGCGCCACCGCCTGGGGAACGGAGATAGCGAGCGAAAGCAGGGCGATGGACACCATCGGTATGCCGATGCCGACCACGCCTTTGACCACTCCGGCGACCGCAAGAGATCCCGCGCACCAGGCGATTAAAGAGGGATCGAGTTCCGTCATGGATCCCGATGGATCCCTGCGTAATGTCCCTGCCTGATGGAGAGAACTGCGCGGGTACTGGAGAATAGGCGGTTCAAGTACACACTTGGAGCAGTAACTTCCCGCTTGTCCTGCCCGCTTCGAGGTAACGGTGTGCTTCCGCCGCGTCCGCGAGTGGGTATTCCCTGTCGATGTGGACTTTCAGACGGTCGTTCAATACATGGTCGAACATCTCGGAGCCGCGCCAGCGGATTTCGTCAGCATGGCGCATGTAGTCGGCCATGTGTGGCCGGGTGAAAAAGATCGAGCCCGCTTCCGCCAGCGCCAAGGGCTCGATGGACTCGACTAGGCCCGACGCCCCGCCGAAGTTGACCAGCGTGCCGCGGCGTTTTACGCAGCGCATGGATCCTTCGATGGTCGATCGCCCCACCGCGTCGTAGACCACGTCGACGCCTTCGCCATCGCTAAGCTCCATCACCACTTGCGCAAAATCCTGCTGTTTATAAAGAATCGTGTGGTCGGCGCCACGCTCCCTGGCAAACTCTGCCTTGTCCTCGGACCCCACGGTGGCAAACACTTCCGCCCCGCGGATCTTGGCGAGCTGGAGAAGAAGTTGGCCCACCCCGCCGGAAGCGGCGTGGATTAGACAGCTTTGCCCCTTTCCGAGCTGAAACAGTGAATGGGAGAGATAGTGCGCGGTGCAGCCTTGGAGCATCAGCGTCACCGCGGTCTTCATGTCCACGTCATCGGGCACCCGGACCAGGCGCCAGGCCGGGACCAGCGCGTACTCGGCGTAACCGCCGAGCACCAGACAGTAGGCGACGCGGTCGCCTTCTTTAAGGCCTTCGACGCCCGGGCCAGTCTTTGCCACCGTGCCCCCGCCTTCGCGCCCCAGCGTAAACGGCGGCTTGTTGGCGTAGGTGTTCGACTTGGCGTAATCGCCGCGACGGGTGTAGACGTCGATAAAGTTCACTCCTGCGAACTCGAGCGCGATCAAGACCTCGCCGTCTCCCGGCTGAGGCACGCGTACGTTCTCGAGGGCAAGCACCTCGGGGCCACCGTAGCGAGTGACATGGATGGCTTTCATTGTCTGTTCAATCCGGTGGGGTACTGTCAACTTAGCGGCGTCAATTCGAGCTAATGGGAAAGACAGTTCTCACCTTGTTTTCATTAGACGCACGTCGCCTGCCGCCAGGTCCAGAATG
>CAMYJH010000008.1 GCA_947258715.1 uncultured Gammaproteobacteria bacterium | reverse complement strand
CTTCGGGTCATCTTCTGCTCCTTCTCTCTCGACACTCTAACTGCAGAAGATTTCACTTATCAGATCCCGATCCCTGTCCAACCGGCGGGGTCCAGCTCTGTGGTCGGCCTTGCGGGTAGGCGCATTTCCCAAGCCTCAGCAGGTCGTGGCGATGGGCGAACAGCTGCGCGGACAGAACCGGATGATGAGGCCTCCAGTAGTGTCGCCGGGCCGTCGGCCCGCAGCTTCGATGGCGAAAAAACGAAAGAACGGTTCAGATACCCCCGCGACGGGGCTTGTTCCGATTGAGCGATAGATCGCCGAGTACTTGGGCTCGTCGCGGCAGAGCCCTGGAGATTGATTCCTGAGGCGGTAACTAAGGCGCCATATCGCGGACTCTGGCCGAGGGAAGTTATGACCCCGGGAAAAGGGCTCTAGGTTCGGACCAGCACGCCGCCCCGCCTGGAGTTCGGATCCGGCTTCACCAGAGTGACGTCCCATGCCAGGCGGAGCTTTTTCAGTGCGCTTATCAATGCGAAGGACAGGTCCACTTCCCAGGGCTTAAGCCCGTGGCGCGCGGACGCGGGCCAGGCATGATGATTATTGTGCCAGCCCTCGCCAAACGCCAGCAGGGCCACTAGCCAGTTATTGGTACCGGGCGAGGCGTGGAATCTTCGGTAACCCCAGCTGTGGCAGGCCGAGTTGACCAGCCAGGTGGAGTGATAGAGAAACACGAGCCGAGCGCAAAAGCCCCAGAGAAAATAAGACAGGCCACCGGCGAGCAGCAGCAACCCGCCAAGGATGAACCCTGGAACGAAATCGTATTTCTCTAGCCACAGCAGATAAGGATCGCGGCAGAGATCCTTCGTTTGCTGGCGAATACGCCGCTGGTCATAGTTTCTTGGATAGACGTAAAAGACCCAGCCCACATGGGCAAAGAACAGGCCGCGGGCGATATCGTGGGGATCGCCGTCGGAATCGGAATGGAAGTGATGCTGACGGTGATCGGCAACCCAGCGCAGCGGGCCGCCCTGCAGCGCCAGCGAACCCATTGTTGCCAGGATGCGGGTAACAAAGACCTTGGCGCGAAAAGCCCGGTGCGCCAGCTGGCGGTGGTAGCCGACCGTGATTCCGAGCCCGGTGACAACGTATAGCACCAGCCCGGTGAACAGCGCGCCCCAGCTGAACCAGGCGAACGCGGCCACCGCGCCGGCGTGAACCGCGAGCATGAACAACACGTGCATCTTCGAGATAGACTGCGCTGGCGCAGCGCCCGACGGGCCGGCCTCCGCTCCTTTCGGGCCTGTTACCTCCTCCCGCACTTTCCCCCCCCCCGATTTATTATCTCCCTGATTCCGCCGCCTGTGAGGCGCCGGAGCGTGCATCGTAGACGCAGCGGCCGTTTCGCTCAAGCGAGCTCGGGCCGGCGACGGTGAAGCTTATAAAGGCAGGCCCCGGCCGCGCCTCAACCCTGGCCCAAAACGATGTCGAAGCGCGCCTTCAGGCCCGCCGAGCCGCCTCCGGTCGGGGTGAATGCCACAATCAGGCGGGCTCTCAGCCGCGGGTCGCTGATGCGGTTGAGCAGAAAGTCGCGCTCGTTCTCCGGCGCGCCCGCCACGTACATCTGGGTAATGAACGGGTCTGCGCCCGGCGCGGTCACGGCAAAGTGAATGTGGGGCGCGCGCCCCGGGTAGGGCACGGGCTTGATAGTGCGAAAGCGGTAGCCGCCTTCTTGGGAGGTGGTGAAGCGGCCGTAGCCCTGGAAGTTCGGATCCAAAGCGACGTTGCGGCGGTCCCCGGGATGGTGATAGCGCCCAAATGCGTCACATTGCCAGATTTCCACTCGCGCACCGGCCACGGCCCGACCGCGCAGGTCGAGCACCCGACCGCGGAGATCGGTGATTTCACCCTTGGCCAAACCGGACTTGCCCTCGACCTGGACCAGATCGCTGTCGGAATCCAGCGGCAGCTTTTGGGGATAAAAAGGGCCTCGGCTCTGAGCCGGGGTCCGCAGCAGCGCGCCCGCGGCTCCTGAAGCGCTCGCGAGGCCCGTGAGACCTACCAGAGTGCCGAGGAAGCGCCGTCTGCGGGGCTTGTGAGGAATTTGTACGATCCTCGCCATTCTCGTTTTCTCCCTTGCCGTAGAGGCTACAAGTTTCGGTCTAAAAATAGACCGTAACACTTGACTAAGTTCAATTGGAATCGCGGCTGCCACGAAAGTCGAAAGCAGTTACGCCACGGGTGTAGGACCTCACAAAGGAAACTGACCTGACGTCCCGCGTTCTATATCGAGCAATGGTCCAAGCCTGAATCGGTTGGCCTCTTTTGGATTTTCGGAATAGGATTAATAAAGGCTAGCCTAGGGTCTACGCACCTTCGAGGCATTAAGTAATGTGTCAGCGCTACGAGGTTAGGTCTTACGTATTTACAGATTGAGCAAAAATCGCAAATGTGATTTGCCTATCAAGTACTGCCGACTTGATCGCGGATAAGACCGCCTAGGAGAGGTATGTGCCGGATTCCAGAACGCAACAGAAGGCATTTCAGTTTCTTCCTCGTCACTTTCAAAGCCAAGATCTATTCACAAAAGCCGACTTACGTGCCGCCGTGCCTGAATGGTCAAATAGTAGTTTAAACACATATTGGTCCAAGCAAATAAAACGTCTGTTGGCGCCGGCGGGCAGAGGGAAGTTTCGCGTCAGCGAGGCGTTTAGGCCTTACTCCAACTGGCAAAGCTTTAAGAAAAATATCGCATCACAGGTTCGAAGAATTTACTCAGATTACACTTCGCTAACGTATGATAATTTGATTATTTATGAATTTTACATGCCGTTAACAAATGAAGGGCATCTTAGAACCGCGCTCGATGCGTTATTCTACAAAGATACGATTCTGGGAAGATTGAAGACTATAGGCCATGAAACAGTACTAAAACATTTTCCCATCCAGTCAGAAGAATCAGAGTCTGCATACTTAAATCGTGTCTGCGAATGGATTTCGAGCCAATTTGGAGGTTATTCGATTAGCCACGTAAACGGCCGTTTTCGTGCGAACGATTTGGCCACTATGAACGACGTCGCAGAAATCCAAAAGGTTGGTGAGAAATATCTAATTGACGAGACGACTGCAGTCGTGCGATTCATTTTTCCGTGCGGTGGTGCGATCCGCCGAAAGACTCCAATCTCCGGCGCAGACTTCGAAGATGAAGAATATAGAACGTATGACTCAGAGCCCGACGATGCCTCAATAATCCGGTGGTTTTTTCGAGTTCTATTCGTACAAAGCATACTTCAGGTGGTGAATGGTGAAGACGAGATTTGGATGGTGGAAAGCGGGATGAGGACTAGATTACATATATGGCGAATTGAGGATGACTAACGTCACATAGAAGGGCTAAGTGAAAAAGGAATCTAACTCATCGTTGGCGTCTCGTAACCCTGATCGGCGGAGCCTGTTCTCTGCCGTTACGACATAGTGCGCTATCCGTAATAGGTACTCCTTGTCTAATTTGAGCGGCGCGTAGGACCGGAAATTCTCTTCCGGCAACGGTTCTTGGATTTCCTCGCGAATCGCCAGCTAATATTTCCCACCAACTTCGTCTCGTATTTTTCCCTTTGATTTTCCATTCCTTTGTGATCTCATCAATAAGCGCGGCAACATCGTCATAGTTGTTATCTTTGAGCCACTGCTTGGCTACTAGTTTTTCGAGCCCTATGTTCGTTTGAGCATTTACCGCCCGCCCGTTTACGCGTTTTGCTCCATCAAGAGTGTTTTCATCGATCGGGAAGTTCGTAATCAAAGCCTCTGGAACTTTTCCCCGTCTTTCACTTTTGCTATTGACTAGCCTATTGGCAAACACTTCGTAGATAAAATGATTCTTATACAGTGTTTTTGTAGATTCTGTCATTGAATTCGACAGTATCACCTTTACGCCTTTTCTGGATAGCTCTGAAAACAGCTCGGCCAGCTTAACTTGAGCTGCAGCATTAAACCCATCGCGAGAATAATTGGTGAAATCCGCCGTCTTAGAGATTGGCGTATACGGCGGATCGAAATACACGAGGTCGCCTCGATTCGCGTTCTTCGCTACGGAAGTAAAGTCAGTAGCGTAAATTTGGGCGGCTTTCAGGGTTTCTGAAACTGCGCGGAGGTTCTCAGAGTCACAGATCCTGGGGTTTTTGTATCTTCCAAAAGGTGCGTTAAATAAGCCCTTGGAGTTTTCTCGATAAAGCCCGTTATAGCAGGTCTTATTCAAGTAGATTATTCTGGCGGCGCGATTCGCGAGTGTTCGTGGCATACGACTGCGAAGTTCATAAAAATATGGTTCGGAGTGCTTTCTCTTGTGTTCTAGGAGAGTCTTAATGACTTTTTCTATCTCGTCTCGAACGCCCATATAAGCGGAAATCAGATTCTCATTTACATCTGTCAAGAAAGACGTTTTTTTTATTCTGCCCGTTCTCGCCATGGCAAAAAAAAGCGCGCCGCCGCCAAGAAATGGCTCATGGTAATCATCAAACGGTACGGCTGCGTCGACCGCTTCCAGGAGCTTTGACAAAAGCTGCCTTTTACCACCAACCCATTTTAGAAAAGGTCGAGGAGATGGCTCGTTAAATGTCGGCATGATTAAAGACCGAAATAGAGTTCAAGCCAAGTTTTTGCGTCATTGAGTTCAACCGCTGTTCCAGTGGATAGTAAGTACGCTCGCATGTTTTCCGAAAAGCCGTCTCCCGAAAATACAACGATCCCTCGAATTGGCCATGTTTGAATGTCGGCGATCGTCCCAGCGATTTTTTCTTCAGCGGTACCTTTTGCGCCTTGGTACTTACACTCCACGCCTAGACCAACTCGCGTGTCTGGATGTCGTATTACAACATCGATGCGTCTTTTGGCCCCCCAAATTCGACGGCCGACAGTTACTTCGGTGTCTACTTCTAGCCCCAGGGAGCGTGCGATTTTCGCAACTTCGTCCCTTAGCTTTGCGCCGGATTCTACCGCCTTTCCTTTCCCTGGCATTATGACGGGTGTGGTGAGAATTATTGAATGATGTCGGGAGACTGTTTGCCCAATGCATTCCTAATTGTTATGAACACCTGGACCGGTCACGGATTCCACATTGCGAAAGGGAATCTTACCAAATCCTAGTCTGAAATTGTCAGCGAAAAACTTGAAGTGCGGGTGCCAACTGAAAATCGCCACTTGTTTTGATGCGCGACAGATTTCTATTTCCACGCAAATCCCTCCCGATCCAGGGTAGTGTTGAGCCAAGCTGCCGCCGCCTCCACGTCGGCGGGTTTTCCGCGTATTCCCAGCTCCGTCTCGCGGTAATCGCCGTCCATGTGGGGCAGGCAGGAGAGCTGCACCCTGGGAAAGCGGGCAACAAGATCCTGCATGATGTGGATGATTTGACCTTCGCTGGTGCCGGGGAGGGTCAACAGTCTTTCCACCGGTCGGTCGCTGGGCGCAAGCTGCGCGTAGCGATGGTCTAACACCCACTCGAGCATCGGCCAGCCCATCTGCGGGAAGCCCGGCACGAAATGGTGGTCGCCGATGCTGAATCCGGCTATTTGGTTCACTGGGTTGGGTATGAGGGTACTGCCTTGCGGCAGGTGCCCCATGTGAATGCGCTGGGGATAGGCGTCATCGCCGAAACGCGCTTCGATGATCGACGCCGCCTCAGGGTGCCTGAGCAGATCTACTCCGGCCGCCCTGGCGGCGCACGCGCGGGTGTGATCGTCTGGTGTGGCGCCGATGCCGCCGAAGCAAAAGACGATGTCGCCGTCCCCCATGGAGCGCCGCAGGGCGGCGGTGATTCGATCCGGATCGTCTCCCAGGTACTGACACCAGTGAAGCTCGAGACCGCGGCGGCTTAAGGTTTCGACCACGTAGGCGAAATGACCGTCGCTGCGCTTACCCAGTAAAAGCTCAGAGCCGATAACAATCAGGCCAAAGGTCAGCCGCTGCCGGCTCATGGGACCTCTGCCGTCGGAGCCCCGAGGCCGCCCTGAAAATAACGACCTCGAATACGCTCCGCAACGCTCTCGTGAATGCAAAGCAATGCCGGAATCACCATCAGCACCAGCACCGTGGCGAATGCGAGGCCGAAAGATATGGACACCGCCATCGGGATCAGAAATTGCGCCTGGAGCGAGGTTTCAAACATCAGCGGCGTCAGACCTGCGATGGTGGTGAGCGAAGTGAGCAGCACGGCGCGCAGGCGCTGACACGCGGCCTCGACGATGGCCGGTGCGCCTATGGTCTCACCGTCTTCCTTCAGCTGCTTGTAGAAAATGACGAGGATGATGGAGTCGTTGACCACGATGCCGGATAGGCCGAAGAACCCGAACAGGGAGAGAATGGTGAGGTCGATCGCCATGAGCCAGTGCCCCAGTATCGCGCCTACAAGTCCGAAGGGAATGGCCGACATCACCACCAGTGGCCAGCCATAAGAGGCAAACACCCAGGCCAGAACCAGGTAAATCATACCCAGCGCAAACAGTCCGCCCACGCGCATGTCGGCAAGCGTTTCCTCCTGGTCGGCGCGCCTTCCTTCGAATGCGTAGTCGACGCCAAATCGCTTCTTAAGCAACGGAAGCACGTCCTTTTTGAGCGCATCGATCACCGCGTTGTTATTGGTTACGGCGGGATCTACGTCGGCGCTCACACGTACCGATAGATTTCCCTGAAAATGCCTCAAGGTTTCAAATCCTCGACGGGTTCTGATCTCGGCTACCGTTGGCAGCGGCACCACCTCTCCCGACCCGAGCGCAATGCTCAGGCTGTCCAGGCTGAGGAGATTGTGGCGTTCCTGGTCCGGCAGCATCACGCGCACTTCGACCTCTTCATCATGATGCTGGAAAATTTGCGCAATCCTGCCGTCGTAGGCGTTTCTCAGCTGCCGCGCTACTTCATCCACGCTCAAACCCAGCGCCCGGCCCTCCGGCGTCAGGCTGAAGATGAGCTGCTGCGGCCCATAGGGCATGTCGTCATCGACGCCGATGACACCGGGGATGGATTTGAGCGTCTCTGACAGCTCCTCCACAGCCGCCTTGTTGGCCCCGGCGTCAGCGCCGGAAAGACGAATATCCACGTCCCGGCCGGGGGGGCCGGCGCGCTGCTCGACAATGGTTAGCGATTCGATGCCGGGCGCGTTCGGCACGTGCCCGCGCCATCGTTTGAGAAACTCTGGATTGCGAACGTCCCTGTGGTCCGGCTCTTTAAGCTCGACGAAGAGCTCCGCGTACTGATTGCCAGAAACGGGCGGCTGGCGACCGTCAAGATGATCGAAGGACCCGAGTCTAACTACCGACATGCGTACCAGGTCGGCGTCGAAACTCTGCTCGGTGCGCTTCAAGGATTCTTCCAGTCGTACCATGTAATCCCGCACCCGTTCAGGAGGCGTGCCGGCGACGAAGCCGACTTTGGCCTGGATTACCGTTCCCTCGGTGCTGGGGAAGAAATTGAATACAATCCTGCCACCAGCGAACAGTCCAGCAGAAAACATGAGCAAGGCAACCGCACCCGCGAGCGTGGTCACGGGATTGCCGACCGCCCAGGTCACCAGCGGACGGAATCGGCGCTCGCGGAAGCCGCTGATCGCGCGCTCTAAGCGGCGGCGCAGTTTCGAAGGCGCGTCGCGGTGCAGGTGCTGGAAACTCTGGCGCAGATGACCGGGCAGAACCAGAAAGCTTTCCACCAGGGAGGCCGCGATGACGCAAATGACGACGGTGGGAATGTCGAACAGTATATTGCCGATGATGCCGCTCACCAGCATCAGCGGGATGAACGCCGCCACCGTGGTGAGCGAGGATGCGAGCACCGGGGAAAGCATGCGCCGCGCGCCGCTTTCCGCCGCAATCAGCGGCTCGGTGCCGGACTGGTATTCGGCCAGCGCATTCTCCCCCACCACTATTGCGTCATCGACAATGATCCCGAGGGTCATGATTAGCGCGAACAGACTCACCATATTGATGCTGCCTCCGATGGCGTAAAGCACACCCAGCGTCGCCATGAAAGAAACGGGAATACCGGCTGCCACCCAGAAGGCGACGCGGCCGTTTAAAAACAGGTAGAGAATGATCACCACCAGAACGAGGCCGCCGGCGCCGTTCTTGAGCAGCATCATTATTCGTTCGCGGATCAGACGCCACTGCTGATCGTAAATGTGCACCTCGATCCCCGAGGGCAGCTGCGACGAAATATCCTCCTGCCATTGTTGCAGGATCCCCGCTGCCTCCAGGCTGTCTGTGTTCTCCGCGCGTTTGACTGAGAGTTCCACCGCGGGCTGACCGTTGAAGATCAAACGGGTGCTCTGGTTCTTAGGCCGGCGTACGACTTTGGCCACGTCGCCCACGGTGACGAGGCGACCGGTATCGTCGGAGAACAGAGCTATTTGTTCGAAGCCGAGCACCGTCCGGCGTTGATCCAGCGCCCGCAGCTGTCGAGAGACGTCTTCCTGTCCCACGGTGCCCGCAGGTAGATCGCGGCTCTCCGCGGCGACGCGCCGGGCGATGTCCTCCAGAGACATGTCCAAGGCCCTCAACGCGGAGGTCGGCACCTGAATCGCGATCTCCTCCTCCGGCAGCCCGTTAATAACCACCTTTGCTACGCCTCGGGCGAGCAGGTCGCGTTCAATGCCACGCACCAGCGGTCGCAGGCGCTCCAGCGCCACCGGTCCCGTCACCAGCACCCGCGCCACCGGCTCGTAGCGCACGATGCGGCTAATCTCCGGTTCCTCAGCGCTCGACGGCAGGTTCCGCACCAGAGCCACCTGTTCCTTGACCCAGTCCAGCGCGATACCCATGTCGGTGCCTTCCTCGTATTCCAGGGTCAGCCGGGCGCCCCCTTCACTCGCTGTGGAGGTCATCTGACGCAGGCCGTCGGCGGTGCGCAACGCCTGTTCCAGCGGATTGACCAACGAGTCTTCCACGTCCTCGGCGCTGGACCCCGTCCAGGTCACGCGGACGGTAATAAAGTCCAGGGCGAAGGTGGGAAAGAACTGGGTGTTCAGATGGACCAGCGACCAGATCCCGGCGAGGATCATCATCGCCATGAGCAAGTTGCACGCCACTCGATGACGGGCAAACCTCCCGATGAGATCGTCTTTGTGTACCGAGGCCATGCTCATGACTGCTTTGGTGCCGAAATCGCCTAGGCTTGATAGAGCTAAAGAGTTTACCAGCGCTTGAACCGTAGCAGCTGCTGCGGGGTGTAAAATGTAGAGGCCTGGTGCCATTCGCAGACAAGGACTCTGAAAATATGGAACGGATCAAGTGGTTTAAGACCGTAGGGATGAACGATGTTGCCACTGTCGGCGGCAAGAACGCCTCCTTGGGCGAGATGATCTCGAACCTGAAGGCATCGGGGGTCGAGGTTCCCGACGGCTTCGCGACCACGGCTGAGGCGTACCGGCAATTCATAGCCGCCGGAGGGCTCGGTGGGCGGATCGAAGACGCTCTGCGCGGCCTGAATACGGACGATGTCGAGACGCTGGCGAAAACCGGTCGCCGCATTCGTGAATGGATTGCTCAAACGCCCTTGGGGAGCGCGCTCGAAGGGGAAATTCGCTCCGCCTACGCCACCCTGTCGAACGGCGAGGAGCTCCCCGTCGCGGTTCGCTCGTCCGCTACCGCCGAGGACTTGCCCGAAGCCTCGTTCGCCGGTCAGCAGGAGACTTTTCTCAACGTGCGCGGTGCGGACGACGTCATTCTTGCGGTCAAGGAGGTGTTCGCCTCGCTGTTCAATGATCGCGCAATTTCCTATCGCGTACACCAGCGTTTTAACCATGCAGAGGTGGCGCTTTCCGCCGGCGTCCAGCGCATGGTCCGAGCAGGTAGCGGCAGCAGCGGCGTCATGTTCACCCTCGACACGGAGTCCGGATTCGAAGACGTGGTCTTCATCACCTCTTCATTCGGGCTTGGCGAGATGGTGGTTCAGGGTCAGGTCAACCCGGACGAGTTCTACGTTTACAAACCGGCGCTTGAAGCCGGCCGTGCAGCAATACTGCGGCGGGAGGTCGGCACTAAAGCGGTGAAAATGGTCTACAGCGACGATCCCGCCAAACGTGTCGACGTCGCCGAAGTTCCCTACACCGAGCGCTTCCGATTTTCAATCCACGACGGCGAAGTGGAGCAGCTTGCCCGCTACGCCGTCGCCATCGAGAAGCACTACCGTCGGCCCATGGACATCGAGTGGGCCAAGGACGGTGAGACCGGAGGGCTGTTTATTCTTCAGGCCCGCCCTGAAACGGTGAGGAGCACTGACGGTAGCCAAAAGCTGGAGCGATTCGAGCTGAAGAACAAAGGAGAGATTCTTTGCGCCGGCCGTTCCATCGGTCAGCGCATCGGCAGCGGCCGGGCGCGGCTTGTGTTCGAAGTGAGCGAAATGCACAAGGTGAAATCCGGTGACGTTCTGGTAACCGACATGACCGACCCCGACTGGGAACCCGTCATGAAGCGCGCCGCCGCCATCGTCACCAACCGAGGCGGTCGCACCTGCCACGCGGCTATCATCGCCAGGGAACTGGGCATTCCCGCGGTCGTAGGAACGCGCCACGCCACTGATGCGATCAAGGAAGGAGTCGAGGTCACGGTGTCCTGCTCCGAAGGCGATACCGGTTACGTCTACGACGGTTCGCTGGATTACCACGTGCACACGCTGGATATCGACAGCATGCCCGAGATTCCGTTCAAGATCGCGATGAACGTGGGTAACCCGGAGCGCGCATTCGATTTTCAGCGACTCCCGAACGCCGGCGTAGGATTGGCGCGTCTCGAGTTCATTATCGGCAACAGCATCGGCGTGCACCCGCAGGCGCTGCTCGACTTCGATTCTCTTGATGGCGATCTCAAGACGCAGATCTCCGAGCGCGTGGCCGGTTACGAATCCCCGACGGCGTTCTTCGTCAAGAAGCTTGCCGAGGGCGTCTCCACCATCGCCGCTGCGTTCTGGCCAAAACCTGTGATCGTGCGGCTCTCGGATTTCAAGTCTGACGAGTACGCTCACCTTATCGGTGGCGGCCGCTACGAACCCGACGAGGCTAACCCTATGCTGGGTTTTCGCGGTGCCTCGCGTTATTTATCTAACGATTTTGCACGCTGCTTCGAGATGGAGTGCGAGGCGCTTCGGTATGTGCGTGAGGTAATGGGTTTGAGCAACGTGGAAATCATGGTGCCCTTCATTCGGACCCTCGAGGAGGCGCGGGACGTCAACAAGCTGCTGGCGCTCCAGGGGCTCGAGCGGGGAAAGAACGGGCTCAAGCTGATCATGATGTGCGAGGTGCCGTCCAACGCGCTGCTGGCGGAGCAGTTCCTAGAGCATTTCGACGGTTTTTCCATTGGCTCCAACGACCTCACCCAGATGACCCTGGCCCTGGATCGCAATTCGGGTCTGGTGGCTGGTCTGTTCGACGAGCGCGACCCTTCGGTCAAAGTGCTGCTACGTCAGGCCATACAAGCCTGCCGCAAGGCGAACAAGTACGTGGGAATTTGCGGTCAGGGGCCCTCGGATCATCCGGATTTGGCCCGCTGGCTGATGGACGAAGGTATCGAAAGCGTATCCCTGAACCCGGATTCGGTGGTGGAGACCTGGCTCTTTCTGGCCGGCGAGAAAGCCTAAGCCCGCGGCCGCGGGTCAGCTGCTTGCATCTTTGTGGCAAAGCGCAGCCGAAAAGGCGCTCAACAGACCTTAAGGCGCGCCTGCGCACCTTTTCCGCCGCGCGCTTAGGAGCCTCTCGAATCTTTGCGCGTTGACGATTAAAGAGCGCCGGTCGCGGCCACTCGTGCTGCGTTGCACAACGCGCAATTAATAGTCTAGATTAACAAATCCAATACTCAGCCCCGTATGGGGCGTGGGAACATAATGATGGCGGGCTCGATCCCGTTCTCCACTTGATACGGGCGCGCTTTGGGACGAGCGGGCAACTAAATCATAAGCACCACGGAGGTGCGGGAGGCGGAATGAAAATTTGTGTCGTAGGCGCTGGGGCCATCGGTGGTCTGTTGGGTGTGCGCATGGCCCAGGCGGGTCACGAGGTCAGCCTTGTCGCCCGCGGTCCGCACCTTCGGGCAATTCAGTTTGATGGGCTTCAGCTTCATTCCCCTGACGGAGAGATATCCAGGGCTTCAAACGTGGAGGCGAGCGACGACCTGCGCACGCTCACGCCCCAGGATCTGGTGATTCTGGCGTTGAAGGCCCACCAAATCGAGTCGGTGGTGGACGATTTGCCGGCGCTTCTCGCTCCCGAGACAATCATCCTCACCACCCAGAATGGTATCCCGTGGTGGTATTTCCAGCGTCACGGTGGTCCATTCGAAGGTTATGTGCTGAAGACACTGGACCCCAGCGGGCGCATCAGCGCCAGCATCGAGCCGCGGCGGATAATCGGCTGTATCGCCTTTCCGGCGGCGGAAATTATCCGCCCAGGCGTGATCCGTCACATCGAAGGCGACCGTTTTCCCGTCGGTGAGCTGGACGGCATCCAAAGCGATCGCGTTTTGACGGTCTCTAAGGCTCTGACCGAAGCCGGCTTCAAGGCTCCGGTCATCAACGACATACGCTCGGAAATCTGGCTCAAAGCCTGGGGCAACTTGAGCTTCAACCCTATCAGCGCGCTCACCCATGCGACCCTGGTGGACATCTGCCAGAACCCGGATGGCCGTGAGCTGGCGGCCACTATGATGACAGAGGCCCAGGCCGTGGCTGGACACCTGGGGGTCAGCTTCCGCGTTCCGCTGGAAAAGCGTATCGCGGGCGCCGAGCGGGTGGGCAAGCACAAGACATCCATGCTGCAGGACGTGGAGGCAGGCAAGGCGCTTGAAACCGAGGCGCTCATTGGCGCGGTGGTGGAACTGGGCGAGCTTACCGGTGTTCCCACGCCTACCATCCGCGCCATCTACCACGCGGTGAGGCTGTTGAGCTACACGATCACTGAAGAGGCGGTTAGAGTGGGAGCAACGCCAGTGAAGGGCAGCGAGAACGGTTCCCCCAAGCTGCGGCAGATCGCCGGTGGCACCGGACATTAATCATCGGCGCTTTGCCGTCGTTCCGGGCGCGCCACCGGCCCGCCCCTAAAGCGACGAGGCTTCAGATCAATCGCGCACCTTTTTTGATCCCTGCCTCAATGGCCCACGCACCGGCGTCAACTTTCTTACCCTTTTCTGGCCGAAGCCGCTTTATTCGAATCTGACCGTCGGCCGCGGCCACTGTAATGCCTTTCTGGTTTAAGTCGGTGACCTGGCCCGGCTGAACGCTCTTAGGCTCAAGGATCTTTTCGCAGTCGAAGATAGAAACCACAGTGTCTTCGAAGCGGGTCCAGGCGCCCGGCTGCGGATTGGCCCCCCGGATCAGGTTCCAGGTTGTCTGCAGCGGCATGTGCCAGTTTATGCGTACGAGATCTTGCCGGCACCAGCCTTCATAAGTGGCCTGGGAATGATCTTGTTCTACCCGCGGCGCGTTACCTTCGCGCACTAGGTCCACACCCTCGAGCACGGCCGCAATGCCCAAGGGAAATAGCTGGTTGAAATAAAGGCTCCCAAGAGTGTCCTCGTCCTTGATCTCCACTTCTTTCTGAAGCAGAACAGGGCCCTCATCGAGGCCGTTGTCGGGCCAAAAAATCGTCAGTCCAGTTTTTTTCTCGCCCCAGATAATAGGCCAGTTGATCGAACTCGGGCCCCGGTGCTTCGGAAGCAGCGATGGGTGGTACTGGATGCTTCCGCGAGTCGGAATGCCAAGAGCTTCATCCGGCACGAACAACGTGACATACGCCATGACGCAAAGATCCGGCTTGAGCGACGCGATCTGATCCCATACCTCCTGCTTGCGGTAGGATTTGGGTTGAAATACGGGAACGTTTCGCTCAAGCGCCGCTTCTTTTATGGGATCCGCGGGGCGCCCGTCCTTGTCCGGCTCGCAGTAGACCGCGACGACTTCTTCGCCGCGATCGAGCAACGCCTCGAGCACGCTTTTGCCGAACGCTTGCTGGCCGTTGACGATAATTCTCATTGCTTCTCCTTCAATCTAATTGGATCTTCAACCCGCGGTTTGTTTGCGAATCGGTCCGCGAGCTCGGCAGGCATGTCAATGGTTTTCCTCAGGTCGAGATCCATGACCACGCTCGTGACCTCGGCGTCCGAGACAACATCGCCAGCGTCGTTTCGAATTTCCTGATGCAAAACGTAGCTTCGTTTGCCCCTTGACTGCGGCACGGTGCGCACGCGCAAAAGATCCCCCTTAAAACATTCGCGCCGGTAATTGATCTTGATGCAAACGACCACGGTTCCGAATCGCCCGCCGATCGATGAGTCGCCGAACAGTCCTATGGAATTGTACCAGCGGATTCGGCCGCGTTCGAAATATTCCAGAAAGCGTGCGTTGTTCACGTGCCCGAGCTCGTCGATGTCGCGCTCCGATACTTCAATCTCGACTTGATTTAACATCTCGTTCTGCAGTTCGATGTGGCGGCAAATAAGGTCGCCGAGCGGGCTTTTGGATGCAGTAAAAGGCGCCGACGAATACCGTGATAAGACTTGCTCTGGTGCAGATGACCTCGGGCGAAGATTTTTCCCGCAATCTGGCCGTGGCTGAACGCCTGATTCCGCAAGCGGTCAGAGGCGGCGCCGACCTTCTGGCCTATCCCGAAGTATTCCTGTACCTCGGCCAACGGGCTGGCAAGCTCGCCGTCGCCGAGACCCTCGACGGTCCGACGGTCGGTCGTTTCCGTGAGGCCGCCGGACGCCACCAGATGATGATTCTGCTTGGCAGCATACACGAACGCTCGCAAGCAGAATCCGAACGCGTGTACAACACCTCGGTGCTCATCGATCGCACCGGCGAAATCGCCGCGGTGTATCGCAAGACGAAGCTTTTCGACCTGGAGCTTCCCCATCTTCGGATCAAGGAAAGCGAAACCGTCATCCCCGGATCCGAGCCGCCCCCCGTGGTGAGCACAGATATCGGCAACATCGGCCTCAGCATCTGTTTCGACTTGCGTTTTCCCGACCTCTACCAGGACCTGCGCGCGCGGGGGGCCGAAATCGTCTTTGTTCCGTCCAATTTCACCGCCCCCACCGGCGAGGCCCACTGGTCGGTACTGCTTCGGGCCAGGGCGATCGAGAATCAATGCTACATTGCCGCCCCGGCCCAGGTGGGGCAACACGGTCCCCGATACCGATCCTACGGGCACACAATGGTGGTAGATCCGTGGGGCCGGATAATGCTCGACGCAGGTGACGAGGTTGGAGTTAGCCTGGTGGACGTCGATGCGGAGACCCTGGTCCGGGTGCGGAGGGAAATGCCCATGGGGCCGGCGGGTGGTGCCCCGGGGCTGTCGAAGGGGCGCGGCAGGGGAGCGAAGACTGGTGCATGATCCTTTCCCGGCTCCGCGGTTGCCCCGCCGGCGGCTCCGCCGTTAAGCTTGGCCTTTCGCGATCACATGCCCGAAAAAGCACGCCGTTGGGAACTGGCTTACTGAACCCGGGCAGCAATCACCAAATAGAACACCGGGGTTTTACCACCATGGATTTTCGCGCTGCGCTCGAACACAAGCTCGGACTCAAATCAGTCAACTATAAATACAACCTGCCCAAGGACGCGTTGTTCCGGGAGGCCGTCGCCAACGACCGCGGACGCGTGAGGCAGGATGGTCCCGACAGCGAGAGAAAAGCCTTCGCCACCAAGCTTGGCTTAAACGGTCCGCTGATGTTCTACACCGATCCCACCTGCACCGGGCGCCCGGTAGACGATACCTTCGCCGTCTGTTGGCCCGAGGTCGAAGGCGACGTCTGGTGGAAGGACAATTTGAAACCTTACGACCCGGAAAAGTATCAGGGCCTGCTGAAGAGGGTGGTGAAGCATCTCAACGACCGCGGTGGAGATCTCTATGTCCAGGATGTCTACGCTGGAGCGGATCCCACGTACTCGGTGCCGTACCGCTTCGTCGGCGAATACGCCACTCACGCCATGTTTGCCCACAACATGTTCCCAAAGCAGGTGAACGGGATCGAAAACGCGGAACAAAAGCGCTGGACCATGCTCAACGTGCAATCATTCCGCTGCGAGCCCGAACGCGACGGCAGCCGCTCCGACCGCGCCGCGATCATCGATTTTCGCAACCAGATCTGCTTAGTGGTCGGGCGTGCGGATTATTGCGGCCTGGTGAAAAAGACCATCTTCACGGTAATGAATTTTCTATTGCCCAACGCCGGGTACCTTTCCATGCACTGTTCGGCGAATATCGGTGAAAGGGATGACAGCGCCATTCTTTTTGGTCTGTCCGGAACCGGAAAAACGACGCTTTCCGCGGATCCGGGTCGTAAGCTCATCGGCGACGACGAAACCGGCTGGACACATGTAGGCATATCGAATCTCGAGGACGGCTGCTACGCCAAGCTCATCGACCTGGACAAGGAGGCGGAGCCGGTGATTGCGGCGGCGCTTTCCATGCCCGGGACAATCATAGAGAACGTTCCACCGCTGCCGGGCAAGCCGCTGGAGGAAACCGATCCTCAGGAGCTGGACCTCAGCGACGGCTCGATCACCGAGAATACGCGCTTTTCCTACCCGCTCAGCTGCAACCCCAACGTCGCAATCGGCGCCCGCGGCGACCATCCGAAAACCATCGTGATGCTAACCGCCGACGCATTCGGCGTTCTGCCGCCGTTATCAGTGCTGGATGGCAGGGACGTCATGTATCACTTCGTGCAGGGGTTCACCGCCAAGCTCGCCGGCACCGAAGTTGGTCTCACCGAGCCCAAGGCGACCTTCAGCGCCTGCTTCGGCGCGCCGTTCATGGCGCACCGCCCATCCGTCTACGCCGGATTGCTCAAAGACAAAATGGAGTCCCACAAGGCACGCTGTGTCCTGCTCAATACCGGCTGGAGCGGCGGTTCCGCCAGCGAAGCCGACAGGATCTCGATCAAGGACACTCGGGCGCTGCTGGATGCGGCGCTGAACGGCGAGCTCGACGACGTGGAGCTGGAGCCGCACCCGGTGTTCGGCCTGAAAATGCCGAAATCCTGCCCGGGAATCGATGCATCGATTCTGAATCCGCGCAACACGTGGCGGGATAAGGACGCTTACGACACGGCTGCAGAAAAGCTCCGCGGTATGTTCAGTGAGAATTTCGATAAGAACGAATTCAGCAGATTCGGGATCGAAAACGTGATGTGAGCGGCTAACGACAGCTAAGCGGTTAGCTGTCAGAGTCCCCGGGAATCAACCCCGGTGTCGCGCCGGAGTGGTCAGAGATTCGGGGATTCGAGCGCATTACCAGCGCGCCGCCGGATAGTTGCACGTCATTGGAACGATCACGCCCGGATCTGCGCGCCCAAAGCGCACTTTGATGCGATATGCGGGCAAGCAGTCCGCCGAACTTAGGGATGCCGGACCGAGGAAAGGTGGATCCTAGTGCCTTTGCTCGGTCCTTGTCGTCAAATAGCTACGGCTATTCTTTTAAAACGACCGCACGAATTGACCCTAAGCGGCATTTCGCCTCTAGACCCCTAAGTCCGACAGACTTCTAAAGTTCTTGATACTCTAGGCTGGCCGCGTCGAGACGCACTGACCCGGGTGCTCAAGAAGTTTGGCCCTTTGAAAAAGGCAGCCTAAGGGTTGCTGAACGGTATCACCCCCGGCACCAGCCATTTTTCCCACATCTCGTCGGTCTTGGCCTGGAAGTAGTCGAAGTCCTCGTCGATGAAGTGAGCGAAGCGTCCCTGTCGTTCCAGGTACTCCCGAACCGGCTTACGCTTGCGCAGCCCTTTGGCAATCTGCCGGGACTTTCCGTACAACTTGACCGTATTCTCTTCCACTTCGTAAAGAGGCCAGATACCGGTCTCGATCGCCAGCTCACCGAGCTCGTGGGAGTACATAGGGTCATAGTCCCAGCCCTTCGGGCAAGGATCGAGCGAATGAATGAACGTCGGCCCGCCTATGCTCAAAGCTCTGCGGACTTTGTTCATCGCTTCGATGGGGCTGGAGGTGCAGATGGTCGCGACATACTTACATTCCGGGTGCCCGGCTGCCAGCATTGCCGCGGTGTTCTTTTTCCAGCGCCGATGCATGATACGTTGCACCTTGCCCGGCGTACTGAAAGTCGTGTTTGCACCGTATGGAGACGATCCCGACACCTGAATATCGGTGTTGGCATAGGACTCGTTGTCGTACATTAGAATCAGCAGGTTGTATTCGGTATGCTGGAGCGCCGCCGAGATGGCCGAAAGACCCATGTCGGCACCGCCACCGTCGCCACAGAAGGCGATGACGTTGATGGGCTCCTTGCTCATCTTGCCCTTGCGCATCAGCGCTCGCAGACCGGCCGCGGTGCCGGTGGCCGCAGAGCCCGACGAGCCGAGCTGCGTGTGCATCCAGGGAATCACCCACGGCGTCGAGTAATAGGTGGTATTGGCCACGTACATGCAACCCGTGCTGCCGAGGATGATCGAGCGCGGTCCGGCGGCCTTGGCCATGAGCTTCATGATCTGAGCCGATTCGCACCCCTGACAGGTGCGGTGGCCGGATGTGAAGTACTCCTGCTGTGCAACTTTCTTGATGCCCTTCCAGGGTTCGAGAACTTGGGTGCCGATGAAGTCCGTTATCGGTTCTACGTTGGATTTTTGCATGATCGTTACTCCCTCACTCCAATCCAGTAGGTGTCTTGATCACTGGTGGCGTCGCCGCCAGCCGCATCGAAAACCTTGTCGGTTATTTCAATAACGTTAGCGGCGCTCACCTCACGCCCACCGAGACCGGCGACGAAAGATACTATCTTGGGTCGGCGTTCCATGGGGTAGAGTGCGGAACGCAAATCGTTGGCCAGCACCCCGCTGTGGAAGGCCGAGCCAAAGCCATAGTCCCGGTCGATTACGCCCACGGCCTGAACCTCGGACAGCGCTTGCTGGAGCTCCTCGGAAGGGAACGGACGGAACCACCTGACGCGGACGAAGCCCACCTTCCTGCCTTGTTCACGCATCTTGCGCACGGCGACCTTCACCGGCATTGCCAGGGTTCCCATCCCCACCAGCGCCACCTCGGCATCTTCCATCATGTAGCGCTCGATGAAGGGTTCACCACCCCGACCGAACTTGGCATTGAGGTCCTCGTAGGCCTCGATGAGCACTTTGCGTGCGCGGCGCATCGCGGCGTCACTCTGTCTGCGGATCTCCATTACCCAGTCCTCGTTCGCCTGGGGTGCAATGGTGATCGGGTTGTCGGGATGCAATAGCTTGTCCCCCCGCTCGTACGGCGGCAGGAAACTGTTTACCGCCTCCTGGGAGGGGACGTTGACGATGGACTGCGAGTGGGTGAGGAACGCACCGTCGCAGCTGATCGCGCAGGGAAGGAAAACACGCTGGTCCTCGGCTACTCGATAGGCAATCAGCGCCGTGTCCAGCGCTTCCTGTGCCGTAGCCACCCAGCAGAGCATCCAGCCGAGGTCTCGCACCGCAAGAGCGTCGTTGTGCTCGACACCGAAAGCACCCGGATCGTCCAAAGCCCTGTTGCCGACCATAGCGACCATTGGAAGTCGCAGTCCGGCGGTGACGGCAAGCGCCTCGAAGGCATACAGCCAACCGACGCCGCTGGAGCCCACGAATACACGTGCCCCCACCGTCGACGCGTGCTTGACGATTTCGAACTGCGAGTGCTCGCTCTCGGCAACGATGTAATCGCAGTCAAATTGCCCGTTCGAGATCATCTGAGATACGTACTGCATAACGGTATCGTAGGGCCGTATGGGGTACGCGGTGATCACGTCCACGTCGGCCAGCCGGCAGGCGTGGGCAATGGCTTCGCTGCCACTGATAAGTTCTTCGGATCCGGCGCTTGGTCCACCGGGCCCCTCAGTTTCTGCTTTCTTCGCTGTTGCAGTTTTAGGCGGACTCATTTTTCACCTCCTCCGCGTATTGACCCACATGGTGGAATCCGTGGGCCCTGGGGGGTCTATTGGCAATCTTTTCGGCAAGCCAGCCGGCGTAAGCTTCCTTATCCTTATTCCACGCTTCCCACTGGCCGTCGTTGCCGTCGAAGGCCTCCTCGTTGACCATGGTGATGCAGTCGGCTACCGGACACACAGCCTCGCATACGCCGCAGCCACAGCAGGCGTCCATGTTGGCGTCGTAGAAACCGTCGGGCGTAACGTCGAAGCAGGTGTCCGGACAATTGAGCCAACAGACGGTGCACTTGGTGCAGGTATCGAAATTGATGACCGGACGCATGCTGCGGGTCGAGAACTTCTTGAAGGTGGTGTTTCGTGTCGGCACGTAGCCACCGTCGTCGCGCCCCGTAATGCTCTGCGCCTCGGCGGAAATTCCGCGAATCACCAGACCTTCTTCCATGTCCTTCCAGCCCGGGAGCTCGAACTCGTAAGGTATCTCTTCGTTACCCTGCTCCGCGCTGACCGGGTGCGACTCCGTCGCGCCGTAAGCCTTCTTTGCAGATTGGACCTTGCTGTCGTCCTTCCACTGCTCCTTGATGGTCTCCAGAATGGCTTCCAGGCTAACGATGTGCGGAGCCACCTTCGCCAGCGCACCGAGTAGCCGCACATCGGTATGGTCGTCTTTGTATACCCACAATCCCGAGAAACTGGCCGGGGATCGGACTAGGGCGAGATTGTATGGAGTCCCTTTGCGGTGGATAAAGCTGAGCAGCCTATTCGGTGACTGGGTGGACGTGACTAAAAGCGTGCCGCCGTCGGCGAGCAGCTTATTGATCGGTTGCAGGCCGTACCACGCCCAGGACTCGACGCCTTTACACAGTGTATCGTCGGCGGCGATAGTGACATCGTTGTTGTCGGGTTCGTATCGTGACAGGTACTCCTCCAGCTCCTCCTCGGTATCCGAAACCACAGCAAACTGCTTGGCTGGGATACCGTTACGCTCAGGGGAGTCGCTGTAACGCCCGAAGGCAATGCCGATCTTGCCCGCCTTCTTTGCAGCAAACACGACCCCCCGGCAAATGTTCTTGGCCAATGTCTTTTGGAAAATGCCGCGATACACGACCTCTACGGATCCGGTGCTCATTGTGCATTCCTCCTGGTTGGTCTATTAGTAGTGAGGAGCCTCCCGCAAATGAGGCTCTCAGGTTACGGGCTTGTGCTTTTGTTCGACAATCAGCCGGACCTTGGGCGGGGCTGATCTTTTTCCGGCGGAATAGAACTGGCGGAACGGATCTTATAGGCTTTAAAACGCTTGAGAAACGCGATAAGCAAATGCATTTGATCGAAACCGAACGCTGAATCAAGACATGAAATCTCCTGCGCCTCAATAAGCGCAATGTTCCACATTCAAATGCCGCAATCGTCACATGAACGACTATCGTCATTTTTTGTTTCAGTTTTATCCCATGACGTGACCCTATTTAACCTCATCGAGTACCGAGAGCATCTCTTCCACCCGGGTAAATTTCTCCCGCGGCTTTCCCGCAGCTTGGCCCCGTCGTATCTCCGCTGAGTCGATCTTTTGCCAGTCTTCGTAACTTACCACGCGAACGCCACGGTACTCGAAAAAACTCTTAAGGCCGTCGGCGCCCGGCTTTTGCGTCGCGCCGAAATTCGGAAGGTCCTCCAATAGCGCCTTTACAGTGGCCACGCTGTCGGCACGATTCGTACCAATAATTCCCGTCGGACCCCGCTTGATCCAGCCGGTCGCGTATAAGCCCGGAACCGCGGACTCGCCATCGATGATGCGCCCGTCCCGATTGGGGAATACGCCACGCCCCTCGTCGAAAGGCACACCGGGAATGGGCATGCCCCGGTATCCGATGCTGCGGAAAACCAGACCACACGTGAGTTCTTCCAACTCTTCCGTAGCCCGCGCAAATTGTTGCGACGGCTTGCCCTCGAGGAGATTTCGCGCCAGCACCATCCGCTCAACTCGGTGTTCGCCCTTGAGTTCTAAAGGGCTTTTCAAGAAATGAAACCGACAGCGTCGACGGCTCGCTGGTGGCGGACGCGCCGCAAAGGACTGCAGAACTTCAAAACTCTTAAGGTTCGCCCTGTTGTTTCTATCCGCGAGCTCTTCGCGGCTGGTCTCATTCAACTCCAGGTCTTTTGGGTTCACCACTGGCTCGCATTCTGTCAACTCCCCGAATTCTCTAAGCTCCTGGTGAGTAAACTTCGCTTGGGCCGGACCGCGGCGTCCGATCATATGGATGTTGCAAACCTTACTTTGCGCTAGTGCTTCAAGCGCATGCTTGGCGATATCCGAGTGTTTCAGTTCATCAACGGTCTTGGCGAGGATTCGGCAGACATCGACGGCGACGTTTCCTTGTCCAATTATCACCGCGGTGTCGTGGGACAGATCGAATTCCAAATCGCGATAGTCGGGGTGCCCGTTGTACCAGCCAACCAACTCGGTGGCCGCATGGCTACCGGGCAGATGCTCCCCCGGAATTCCAAGCTTTCGGTCGGTCTCCGCACCGCAGGCGAACACCACCGCGTGGTAGCAATTCCTTAGCTCCTCCACGCTGACGTCGCGGCCTACGTTGACGTTGCCGAAGAATCGAAATTCCGGTGCCCCGGCCAGCTTCTGATATACGCCAATAGGTTTCTTGAGCTTAGGGTGGTCCGGCGCGACGCCGCTGCGCACCAGACCGAAGGGCGAAGGTAGACGTTCAAACATGTCCACCAGCACCGCAGGTTCTGAACGAATCAACGCCTCCAAGGCATAGAAGCCGCTTGGCCCGCTGCCGACGATCGCGGCGCGTACCGGATTCTGCTCGGAGCCAACGTCGCTCATGCGCAGGCGCTCCCGGTGAACGGAAATTAGGGAAGATGCGGGGCCGCGGCACGGCGGCCCCGGTCAAAATCCGAGTTCTGCTTTTCTCTCCTCCGCGCCCGGATAAGGATCCTGCTGGTCTTGTATCACAGGAAACATGAGGGCGCGCTCCTCGTTAATTTCAATCCAGTGCTGCTTATCCTCAGGGATCGGATCTTCGTAAATCGCTTCCACCGGGCACTTGGGGATACAGGCGCCGCAATCGATGCACTCCTCAGGATCGATATAGAGCATCTCCTCGTCGCCGTGAAAACAAGAGACCGGACAAACGGTAACGCAATCGGTAAATCGGCAGCGTTTGCAGTTGTCGGTCACGATGGTTGTCATCTTGAATCGCCTTCGCTCGACTTCGCATTTACCGTTTACGTTTGGTGGCGACGTCAGTGCTTCATAAAAACGGGGATATCGGCGTGCTCGATAAGGTGGCGGGTGACGCCGCCCATCAACATTTCCCGAAGACGAGGGCGACTGTAGCCACCAACAATCAAAAGACTGCAGCCTAGCGACTTCGCGTCGCTCAACAGCGTTTCACCGACGGAGCGTCCTTCGGCGTGGAACACGTATGGCTTCGCCTCGATGCCGTGGCACTTGAGGTAGTTCGAGACCTCGTTGGCATTGGGTCTCTGTTTCATCCGCTTTTCCGACGACAGAATGTGAACGGCGCCGGCGATACGCAGGATAGGGAGCGCGGCCGCCATCGCCTGTGCCGCTTCTTTGCTCGCGTTCCAGCAGATAGCAGCGCCTCGCGAGGCGACTTCGCTTACGCTCTTTCGCGGCACCATGAGTACCGGTCTTCCGCTCTCCCGCACTGCGGCCTCAAAAGAGCTCGGCGGTGGGTTAATCCTCATCGGCCGGGGCACGATGACTAGATCCGCCAGCCGGCCTAGCTGTCCGATGAGCACGTCGCGCAAACCCCGCTCTTCGATCCATTCAGCGCTCGCCTTGGCTGGATCCTCGCCGCGTGGTTGTCGCGGCACGCCGACGCGTTTGCACAGAGCGTCGAGTTCGTTTTCGAGCCGCTTTGCCTGGTCCGCGGCGTTTCGCTCGGCACTTTCAGTTACCGACGCCTTCATGCTGCTGGAGAGACCGAGTGTGGCGTAGGGCAGCATTTCATTGGGATTGGGATGCACGTAGAGCAGATCTAGATGGGCCGTGAATTGCTCGGCCGCGAGCAGCCCGGTTTGCATCAGCTCGGAGCTGGTGTCGCTCTCTCTAATGGGCATGAGAAGGGTCTTGATGGGCATTGTGCGTGCTCTCCGAGCTGCCGTTTTTCGTTTTCAAACTTAGCTCTTAGGCAAATGTATCCTGGTCACCCGAACGAAGTCGATTTAAGCCTTAAGGCGTCCGCCGTGACATGTTCGTCACCCACCGCGCCGCAAGATTGGGCCGCTTTTATTTCATCATCGCTGAAACCGAGAACCTTCTTCAGGATTTCTTCCGTGTGTTCACCCAGCAGGGGCGATCGCTTCACTTCCGCGGGCGACGCGGAGAGCTTGATCGGGTTGCCTACGGTGAGGTACTTACCGCGGGTGGGGTGATCCACCTCGACAACCGTGCCGGTTTTTCTAAGCGACGGCTCTTCCGCAAGCTCCTTCATCGACAGGATCGGACCGCAGGGTACGTTCAGTGGGTTGAGAATTTCCATGACCTCGAATTTGTCCTTGGTCATGGTCCATTTCTCTATTTCATGAAATAAGGCTTCGAGCTTGGGCAGCCGCGCCTCAGGTGTGTTCCATTCGGGATCCTCGAGCCAGTCTGCGCGCCCGATGACCTTGGCCAGTCCAGGGAACGCCGCCGCCTGGGCGATCACATAAGTATACGCGTTGGGATCGGTTTCCCAGCCCTTGCACTTGACCACCCAGCCTGGCTGGCCGCCGCCGGAAGCATTTCCCGCGCGCGGGGTTGCGTCACCGAATGTTCCGTTGGGATATTGCGGATACTCATGCAGCGGCCCGTGGGCGAGCCGCTGCTGGTCGCGGAGCTTCACCCGGCAAAGATTCAGCACGCCGTCCTGCATGGCGCATTCGACGCGCTGGCCGCGGCCGCTCTTTTCGCGATGAAACAACGCAGTGACGATGCCCAGAGCAAGGTTCAGGCCGGTTCCGGAGTCACCGATCTGTGCGCCGGTGACGAGGGGCGGACCGTCGTCGAAGCCGGTGGTACTGGCCGAGCCGCCGGTACACTGGGCGACGTTTTCATAAACCTTGCACTCTTGGTAGGGGCCGGGGCCGAAGCCTTTGACGGAAGCGTAAATGAGCCTTGGATTGATCTTCTGAATCCGGTCCCAGGAGAAGCCCATCCGATCGAGAGCCCCGGGAGCGAAGTTTTCGACCATGACGTCGCATTCCTCGATCAGCCGGGTGAAGATTTCCTTGCCTTTTTCGCTCTTGGTATTCAGCGTGATGCTACGCTTGTTGTGGTTCAGCATGGTGAAGTAAAGGCTGTCGACATCCGGAATATCGCGCAGCTGACCTCGAGTGGCATCCCCTACGCCGGGGCGCTCGACCTTGATGACATCGGCGCCGAACCATGCCAGCAGCTGGGTACATGTCGGTCCGGACTGCACGTGTGTCATATCGAGAATACGAACGCCTTCCAGTGCTTTACCCATCACTATCTCAACCTCAATGTTCAGGCAGATCAAAAGAAAACAAAGACCCGAGGCCGGTTCCGGCCTCGCGAATAGCTATGTTGCGGAAGCTACTTATACATGGTCTGGTTTTTCGTTCCCGGCGCGTATTCGCGCGGGTCGACCCAGATATTGACCACCGCGGATTTTCCAGTGCTGTTGACCGCTTCACGAGCTCTTCGCAGCGCCGGCGCAATATCACCCGCCTCGAGCACCTCCTCGCCGTAACCGCCGAGCATTTCTCCGAACTTGGAGAAGGGTATGTCACCCAGAAGATTGCCGATGTCGCCTCTTTCCTCGCCGTACTTCGCAATCTGGCCGTAACGGATCTGGTTCATGGCCGAGTTGTTGCCGATAACGGCGATATAAGGCGCACCGAATCGATTTGCGGTTTCCATGTCGAAGGCGGTCATGCCGAAAGACCCGTCACCGTAGTAGCAGAGCACCTCCTTGTTCGGGTTCACGACCTTAGAGGCGAGCGCGAAGCCTGTGCCAACGCCGAGTGACCCCAGCGCGCCCGGGTCCATCCAGTTGCCCGGCGCGCGCGGCTGCACCGCCTGGGCGCTGATGGTGACCACGTCGCCCCCGTCGCCGATATAAATGGTGTCTTCTGTCAGGAACTCGTTCAGCTCCCAGGCCACGCGGTAAGGGTGGATCGGGTTGTTCTCGGACTTGAATAGCGGCATCAGTTTCTCGGTTTTTGCTTTCTCCAGCGCCCTCAGCTCTTCGAGCCAGCCCTCGCGCGACTTGGCGCGGTTGTCCGCGCGGCCGCTGGACGCATCTTGCACCGCTTTGAGCACAGCCCCGGGGTGCCCGACGATGCCGAGCGACACGTCGCGGTTCTTGCCCACCGTTCGGTAGTCGAGATCGATCTGCACGATAGTTGCTTCTTTGCTCAGGCGCTTTCCGTAACCCATTCGGAAGTCGAACGGCGTGCCGACAATGACGATGACGTCAGCCTTGTTGAATGCGTCCCTGCGCGTGCGGTGGAAATGATGGGGGTCGCCCGGCGGCAACAAGCCGCGTCCGGCGCCGTTGAAGTACGCGGGCACATTCAGTTTCCGGACCATGTCGATAGCTTCCTTATGACCGCGGCAGGTCCAAACCTGCTGCCCCAGAAGGATCGCCGGGCGCTCGGAGTTGACCAGCAGATCGGCGAGCCGCTCGATGTCAGCCGGATCGCCGATGGATTGCGTCGATGCACGGTAATTCCCCGCGTGAGGGATAACTGCCTTGTCCATGGGAATTTCACGATCGAGAACGTCCCTCGGAATTTCGAGATAGCTCGGTCCGGGCGCTCCGGTGAAGCATTCGCGCACCGCCATTGCCACCATATCCGCGACCCGTTCGGTCGAAGCGACGGTGGAGGAGAACTTGGTGATGGGCCGCATTATGTCCACGTGGGGAAGGTCCTGCAGCCCACCCATGCGGTGCTGGGTCAGCGCCGCTTGGCCGCCGATGTGCAGCACCGGGCTTTCGGAGCGAAACGCGGTGGCGATGCCGGTCACTGCATTGGTGCATCCGGGGCCGGCGGTAGTGACCACGCAACCCAAACGCCCGGTCTGTCTGGCGTAGCCGTCCGCAGCGTGCGCGGCCACCTGCTCGTGGCGTACGTCGATGACGCGAATGCCCTCGTCGATGCAGCCGTCGTAGATATCTATGATGTGACCGCCGCAGAGTGTGAAAATCGTGTCGACGCCTTCACTCTTTAGCGCTTTTGCCACCAGGTGGCCGCCGGAGACGACATCCCCCTCCCGGCTTTTCCGCGCGAGCGTATCGTCCGCCGTACTCGCGCGCGACGTGACGTCTTTTGCTGCAGTGGACATGACGGTTCTCCTCTTTAGTTCAGCCTTATTAAGCAGAGCGCAGAATTCGCCCCAACTCAGTTGAATTCGATACTTATACTCAATTGAGCCAGTCGACGTTCCCCTCGACGTGCCTGGCCAGGTTGAGCGTGTGCTCTTTAGTCAGACGCTCGGCGAGATCAGCGTCTCTTGCCTCCAGGGCCTCGATGATATTCATGTGGTCGATGATGGATCGGCTGGCGCGATCCTTCTCGGATATGGTGCGCATCCGGATCCAGCGCATGTGCAAAAACATGTTCTCCGTCAGCTTATTGAGCAAATCGCAGTGGCTGATCTGAAAAAGTGCCTTGTGAAACTCAATATTGGTCTCGGAGTACTCATCGATGTGGGCCTGAACCTTGTCGTCGCTGAAGGTCGCGAACATCTTGCGCAAGCCGGCGATTTCGTTCTCGCTCGCGCGCTCGGTGATGAGGCGTGAGGCCAGACTTTCAAGTGCCGCCCAGACCGTAATCATCTCCACGATCTCTTTTTTGCTTTTTCTGGCGATGAAGGCGCCGCGGCGAGGGACGGTATGAACGAAACCTTCGTTTTCGAGGCGGCAAAGCGCTTCGCGCACCGGCGTACGGCTTACACCCAGCTCCTCAGACAGCTGGCGCTCGTCGAGGCGGTGTTCGTCGCTGTCCGCGTAGACGTTGATAGCGGTGATGGCGCGCTTGAGCTCGTTGTAGATGCGGTCTTTGAGAACGACGCCGTTTTCGACCCGCTTTAGCGCCAGAGCTACGGTTGCCATGGTAGATTGTCCTTAGCCTAGGGACGGAGTTGCTCGATTTATCTGGTATACCGTATACCAGACCCCTCGGTGGCGCAACCGAGTTCAACTTCTCTCCTGGGCGGCACGGCTGCTCGTCAGCCTGGACTTCAAAGCTTTAAACAACGGCATAAAAAACAGCAAGATAGCGATCCCTATCAGCGGTCCGGATATCGGGCGCTCGAAGAAGATCATCGGGCTGCCGTGATTGATGATAAGGGACTGACGCAACGAGGCTTCCGCCAACGGTCCGAGCACGATCGCTAGCACCGCCGGCGCCATCGGGTAATCGAGCTTTCGCAGCAGGTAGGCGACCACGCCGAACAACAGCATCAGCCAGACGTCATGCATGTCCTGGGTCGGCGCGTAGCCTCCGATGACGCAGAGAACAAAAATGCTTGGCGCGAGAATGGTGAACGGGGTTCTAAGCACCCAAATTAAGGCCGGAATGAAGGCGATGTTAACCAGCAGGGCAAACAGATTGGCCGCGTAGAGGCTGGCAATCAGGCCCCAAACGAACTCCTTTTCTTCGATGAACAGCCGCGGACCTGGCTCTAGTCCCCAGATCACCATGCCGCCGAGGAGGATTGCCGTGGTCGGCGAGCCGGGGATGCCCAGCGTCAGCATGGGGAGCATGGAGCCCGTGCTGGCAGCGTTGTTGGCGGCCTCCGGCGCGGCCACGCCGATCAGGTTGCCCTTGCCGAAGCTGTCCGGGTCCTTGGACATGGTCTTAGCGACGCCGTAGGCCATCAGCGAACCCGGCGTGGCGCCGGCCGCAGGCAGAATTCCGACGAAGTAGCCGAGAAAGGAACCCATCACCATGGCCTTTGTGGTCTCCTTCATCCGTACGATATTGTCAATGATGCGGCGGACCGAGACCGTGGCTTTGGATAACTGAACGTCGCCGCGGCTGGACTCGATGGTCCAGAGCATCTCGCCGATGCCGTAGATGCCGATGGCCAGCACCAGAAAGTTGACTCCGTGAAAAAACCCCGGAATGTCGAAGAATATGAGGCGGGGTTGGCCGCTGATGATGTCTAGGCCGACTGCACTCAACACCAGGCCGATGAAAATGGAAAAAAAAGTCTTGGAAATGTCATCACCGCCGAGACCGATAAAGGTGGCAAACGCAAGCATCATCAGCGCGAACTCTTCCGGCGCACCGAATGACAGGGCAACCTTGGCCAGCGGCGGCGCAAATCCGGTGAACAGTAGCACCGAAATTGTGCCGCCAATAAACGATGCCGTGGCCGCAGCCACCAGCGCCTGATCGGCAAGGCCCTTGAGCGCAAGCGGGCGGCCGTCGAATGTCGTGGCCACCGCGGTGGAGGCGCCGGGAATACCCAACATGATGGAGCTGATGGCGCCTCCGTACATGGCGCCGTAGTAAATGGCAGCGAGAAAAATAATCGCTGATCCCGGCGCTTGCTCTTCCATCAGAAACGTCATTGGCAACAAAATGGCGACGCCGTTTACTGAGCCGAGCCCGGGCATGGCGCCGATAAACAGTCCTAAAGTGACACCGCCAATGATTATGGCCAAGTAAAGTGGTTGAAAGACGATTAAAAAACCGTCAGCAAGAAGATTGATGATTTCCATGAGCGTGCTTGAGTTGGATTTCGTGCTCTAAAGCGCCAACCTCTAGAGGTTATTCGCTCTAACGCTTAAACATTTCCGATAAATCTGCTCCCCGAATCGGCTGCATTCGCACTTCTGCTTTTTTTTAGTGGGCTCCCGCAGCTTAAACGCGGTCACGGTAGCTCCGCCCCCGGAGTACTCGTTTTTCAATCTGACGCAAGAAAATCGAGCCGCGATTCGGGAACCCAAACGCGGGCCGCCACTCAGGATCACCCCCGGTCAGAGAAAAATATCGTAAAGCGGATAAAACAAGGGCTCCGTCTTTCCTTTGGGCAAGGTGATACGTAGAGCGATCTCGAAAAAGAAAAACGCCACGATAGGGGTGACGACGGCGAGCCCGCCGGTAAGCGGCCAGGAGTGACGGCCGACAAAACGCACGTAAAAAACGAGGAAAAGCGGGACCGAAACGTAGACGCCAACAACGTGAATCAGTCCAATCATCACGGTCAGCGATCCGGCGGCGAGCACAAACAGAATCAGCGCCTCTTTGTCCATGTAGGCGGCGGTGGAGGTTGCCACCGGGCCCAGCTTTCTTACCCAGTTAATGATGATCCAGACACAGCAGATCAGCATGCCGGTGGACAGCCAGAATGGGAACGCCCCACCGCCTGGACCTTCTCCCGGTATCCAGCCGATGGGGAGCTCCGCGCTTTTGACCATCAGACTGATGGAGCAGAGCGCCAAGATCAGAGCCATGACGAGTTCTGCCCGTCGCATGGCGGTTGCTCCCGGTCCGATGTTGAATAGAGAAGCCTAAATCAGATTTCGCCGATCTCTTTCAGCATTTTTTGATGAATGTCGCGCTCACGCAGCCAGTAGTCTTTGAGACGCTGACCAGTGAGAAAACCGCCGTAAAGGCTTTTCTTCTTCATGTAGTCCTGCCATTCGTCGGAGGCATACACCTGGGCGAATACGCGGCGGTAGTAGGCCTCGGCTTCGCCGCTCATACCCGGGGCGCCGACCACACTGCGCTGCATGAAATAGACGAAGTCTTCGCCCAGCTCCTTGAAGGTCGGCGCGTCGCCGAAGAGCTCCAGTCGATTAGGGGTGAATGCCGCCAAAGGTCGCGTCGTTCCGGCCTCGTAGAAGCCGAGCTGCTCCGACGGGTTATTTACGGTGGAGTCAGCGTGCTTGCCGGCCAACTCCTTGGCAACCCGACCACCGCCCTTGAACGGCACGTATTTCATGTTGAGACCATACGCGCGATTGAGGAAGTCGGTTAGAAGCTGGTCTTCCTGACCTTTGCCTGTGCCCGCCATAATCCAGTTGTTGCCCTTGGCTTTGGCCGCGCTGACAAAGTCGGTGACAGAGTTGATACCGCTGTCTTTGTGCACCCAAAGCAGGAAGGTGTCTTCGGCCATGCGACCGATGGGGGCAAAGGTCGAGATGTCGACGCCGAGTCCCGGCTGACGCATGGGCGTGGTGTAAAAGCTGTTGAGCGTGACCATGACCGTATGGTCTTTGTTAGCTCCCGAAGTGCCCTTCAGGTGAATCAACGCTTCGGCACCGGAGCCGCCGGGCTTATTGATCGGCACGAACGGTTTGGAAGACAGATTGTGCTTTTCGATGACGCTCTGCATGAGACGAGCCATCTTATCCGCGCCGCCACCTTTACCGGCCATGATGACGAAGTCGACCGGTTTTTTCGGCTCCCAAGCGGCGGATGCGTCCTTAGGCGTTAAGCTCAGGGCGGTGCCCAGCACCAGCGCGGACGCGACGCCGGAGACTGCGGATCTGGTGATGATTTTCATGAAAGTTTCTCCTCCAATTGACGCTGCTAACAGCGCATCTATCTTAATCGAATCGCCCCCGGGAGTGGGGCTATCTTAAATGGGCAAGGGGGCGAGCATTCTTATGTGGGACCATCGCGGACGGCGTCGCTGTTGCCATCGACACACCGAGCCGCGTTATATTGCTTCTGGTATACATTATGCCAAATACCAAGCGGCGTCAGTCTAATGCCCCATTGTTTGGATGTACATAGGAAGAAATTTGCTCCAGCCTTGTTGCAAAGCATTGGCTGGTATATTGTATACCAAAACCCGCTCACTTCATTCTAGCCGCCGGGTCGGGTAAAACAGCCCTACGTCCGCAAACTCCTTTGTTTTCCGGGAAGCGCGTGAACATCCACGAGTATCAGGCCAAGCAGATTCTTTCCCGATACGGGGTCGGCATACCCCGCGGCGCGGTGGCGTACACGCCGGAAGAGGCGCAAAAGGTAGCGAAAGATTTGGCCGCCTCCGGGTTCGTTGTTAAAGCACAAATCCTCGCCGGCGACCGCGGGCCGGCCGGCGGCGTGAAGATGGTGAGCACGCCCGCAGACGTGCGCGAAGCTGCCGCCAGAATGCTCGGTACCATCCTCACCACTGCCCAGACGGGCGCGCGCGGCGACACCGTGAGCCGCGTCTACGTGGAGGAGGCATGCGACGTTAGTCGGGAACTCTACCTGGGAGTGATCGTCGATCGCGCAACGGCCAGGGTCACCCTGATCTCGTCCCGGGAAGGCGGCACTGAAATCGAAGTCCAGGTGGAAAAACATCCGCAAACCGTGGATCGCTTCGCCATCGACCCTGAAGCGGGACTTTTGTCCGCCGATGCGCGTAAGGTGGCGGCAAAGCTCGGTCTCGAGGGCGCCGTGGCAGAAGCCGCCGAGCGCGTGCTCCTCGGTGTTTATGAAGCCTTCGTCAACCTAGACGCCTCGCTGGTGGAGCTCAATCCGCTGGGCGTGACCCGGGACGAGAAGCTGCTGGCCCTCGACGCCAAGATGAGCTTCGACGACAACGCCCTGTTTCGACACAAGCAGATCACCGATCTCCGTGACCGTGAGGATGCCGGCAGGCTGGAGCGAGCGCGTCACGGTTTCAATTACATCAAGCTGGATGGCAATATCGGCTGTCTGGTCAACGGTGCGGGCCTCGCCATGGCCACCATGGATGTGATCAAGGCCAACGGTGGTAAGCCGGCGAACTTTCTTGATGTACCTCCGGTAGCTACCCGGGAGCAGATCTCTGAAGCCTTCAAGCTGATTCTCTCTGATTCCGACGTCGCCGCCGTTTTGGTCAACGTCATCGGAGGAGGCATCACCCGCTGCGACGCCATAGCAGACGGAATTGCCTCTGCCTATCGAGCCATCAGCCGGCGCGTGCCCCTGGTGGTGCGATTCGAAGGCACCAATCGGGATCTAGGCAAAAAGACGTTGCGCGACACCGGAGTGGATTTCATCCCCGCTGACACCCTGGCGGATGCCGCCACCAAGGTGGTTGGGGCCGTGGGAGGAAGCTGATGGCGATCCTGGTCAATGCCGAGACCAAAGTGGTTTGTCAGGGCATCACCGGCGCCCAGGGCAGCTTCCATTGTGAGCGCTCCATCGCCTACGGCACTCGGATGGTGGCCGGCGTCACCCCGGGCAAAGGCGGCACCCAGCATCTTTATCTGCCGGTATTCGATCGCGTATCGGAAGCCGCCGAGTCCACCGGCGCCAACGCAACGGTCATCTTCGTGCCGCCCGCGCAGGCCGCCGACGCCATCCTGGAGGCCATTAACGCCGACTTGGCCCTCATCGTATGCATTACCGAGGGGATTCCGGTTCTAGACATGGTGCGGGTGCGCCGCGCGCTCGAGGACTCCAAGTCGAGGCTCATCGGGCCGAACTCCCCTGGGATCATCACCCCGGGAGAATGCAGGATCGGGATCATGCCGGGGCTCATTCACCGTCGGGGCAAAGTGGGAATCGTTTCGCGTTCAGGCACGCTTACATATGAGGCAGTTGCGCAGACCAGCGCGGTCGGACTGGGGCAGTCCACCGTGGTCGGCATTGGTGGCGATCCCGTCATCGGTATGTCCTTCGTCGACTGTCTGGAGTTGTTTCTCGCCGACGATGAGACTGAGTGCATTCTTCTCATTGGTGAGATCGGCGGCACCGCGGAAGAAGCCGCAGCAGAATACTTGCGTGCCGAAAAACCAAGAAAATCCGTTGTTGGCTTCATTGCCGGCGTGTCCGCGCCGACCGGAAGACGTATGGGTCACGCCGGCGCAATCGTTTCGGGTGGTAGCGGCGGCGCGAAAGAAAAGATCGAGGCGTTCAAGATGGCGGGCATCAGGGTGCCGGATTCTCCTGCGGTCATCGGCGCTGCCGTGGCGTCGGCGCTTAAGTGAACTACGCGATCGCCGACCCCGCCTGAAGCATTCGTCCCTTATTTTCGAATTCCGAAGAGCTAGGGCCAGAGCCAGAAAGGGAAGTTGCCGATGTCCGGCAGTCAAAGAGAACTCAAAAAGAGGCGTCATCCCGGCTCGGGGAGTCGGCGCGGGCGCGCGCAGCCCAAGGGACGCCAGGTCGATGCCGACGCGTTGGAGCAGGTCCGCAGTCTTTTGGGCGAGCGCCCGCGCCGGCGGGACCTTCTGGTCGAGTATTTGCACCTGATACAGGATGCGCATCACTGCCTGTCTGCGCAGCATCTGGCGGCGCTGGCGGAGGAAATGCGCCTTCCCATGGCCGAGGTCTATGAGACCGCGACCTTCTACGCCCACTTCCACATTTTGAGAGAAGGTGAAGCGCCGCCGCCGGCAATCACCGTGCGTGTCTGCGACAGCATCACCTGCGAGATGATGGGCGCGAGGCAGCTGCTTAAAGCACTGGAGGAAAAAGCCGGTAACAGTTTCCGCGTCGTGCGCGCGCCGTGCATGGGTCGTTGTGATACGGCTCCAGTGGCGGAAGTCGGCCATTATCACGTCGACCACGCCAGCGTCGAAAACGTCTCGACGGCAATCGAAAATAAACACGTGCATGCGGAAATACCCAAATACCAGGACTTTGACGCTTACGTCGCCAACGAGGGTTACGCATTGCTGCGTGCCTGCGTCAGCGGTAGGCGCGAATTCGAAACCATCGCCAAGGCGCTGGATGACGCGGGATTGAGAGGATTGGGCGGCGCTGGATTTCCCACCGGGCGTAAGTGGCGCATCGTGCGTGAGTATCCCGGACCACGGTTGATGGCGGTCAACGCCGACGAGGGCGAGCCCGGCACATTCAAAGATCGCTATTACATGGAGCGGGATCCGCATCGCTTTCTCGAAGGCGCGCTGATCGCGGCGTGGGCGGTGGAGGCAGAAGCCGTATACATCTATCTGCGCGACGAGTATCCGGCCGTCCGCGAAATTCTGTCCAAGGAAATCGCCAAAATTAAATCGGCGGGGCTAGCGGGTCACAGCGCAATACATCTGCGCCGCGGCGCCGGTGCCTACATTTGCGGCGAGGAGTCCTCGATGATCGAATCCATCGAGGGAAAGCGCGGACTGCCACGGCACCGGCCGCCCTATGTGGCGGAGGTCGGTCTCTTCGGCCGTCCCACACTGGTGCAGAACGTCGAGACGCTGTACTGGGTGCGCGACATCGTGGAAAAAGGCGCTGAATGGTTTGCGGCTCATGGCCGAAACGGCGGCAAAGGGCTTCGCAGCTATTCCGTATCCGGCCGGGTCAAGGTGCCGGGTGTCAAGCTTGCGCCGGCGGGAATCAGCGTCAATGAGCTCATTGACGAGTTCTGCGGCGGCATGGCTGAGGGTCATACCTTCAAGGGCTACCTGCCGGGAGGCGCGTCCGGCGGGATCCTGCCCTCCGCCATGGGAGACCTGCCGCTGGAGTTCGGCTCGCTGGAAAAGCACGGCTGTTTCGTCGGCTCGCACGCGGTGGTGATCTTCAGCGACAAAGACAGCGCCAAAAATGTGGCGCTGAATCTGATGCGATTTTTCGAAGACGAAAGCTGCGGGCAGTGTACGCCCTGTCGCGTCGGTACCGAGAAAGCGGTCGAGCTGATGGTTGAACCGAAATGGGATCAGCCCTTGTTACAGGAGCTTGGGCGCACCATGTCGGACGCGTCCATATGCGGCCTCGGCCAGGCCGCGTCCAACCCGTTAAATTCGGTTATGAAGTATTTCCGTGAGGACATCTCATGAGCGAGCCGATCCGATTCAGCCTCGACGGATTCGAGGTGGAGGCCACGCCGGACGAGACCATATGGCAGGTTGCGTTTCGCAACGGAATTCGAATACCCCATCTTTGCTATTCACCGCAGCCTGGCTACCGCGAGGACGGGAACTGCCGCGCGTGTATGGTTGAGATCGAAGGCGAGCGCGTGCTGGCGGCTTCTTGTATCCGCAAACCCACACCGGGGATGAAGGTGCGCACAGACAGCGAACGTGCCGATTTCTCGCGCAAGATGGTGATGGAGCTGCTGGTGGCAGACCAGCCACCGCGGGAAGTTGCCCATGAGCACGACTCCAAGCTGTGGCAGTGGGCGGAGTCAATCGCGGTCACTGACAGCCGTTTCCCAAAGCGTTGTCCGCCCGCGCCGGACCCGAGCCATCCGGCCATGCGGGTCAATCTCGACGCCTGTATTCACTGCAATCTGTGCGTTCGCGCTTGCCGTGAGGTTCAGGTCAACGACGTTATCGGAATGGCGTACCGCGGAATCGGCTCGAAGATCGTTTTCGATTTCGACGACCCCATGGGCGAAAGCACCTGCGTCGCCTGCGGCGAGTGCGTGCAGGCTTGTCCCACCGGAGCGCTGATGGAGACGACGCTGGTGGACGAGAAAGGCGTCGGCAGACGGCTCGAACTTGAGGAAGTGAACAGCGTGTGTCCTTACTGCGGCGTTGGCTGCCAGATCGCCTACCAGATCAATGACAACGAAATCATCGCCGTGCAGGGTCGCGACGGACCGGCTAACCACAACCGGCTCTGCGTCAAGGGACGGTTCGGCTTCGATTACATCAAGCACCCGCATCGCCTCACAACACCGCTGATCCGCCGCGAGGATGCGCCGAAGCACGCCAATGGTGAGGTCGATCCCGCCAGCCCGCTGAATCAGTTCCGTGAGGCCACCTGGGAAGAAGCGCTGGACTGCGCCGCCGAGGGCTTAAGGCGCATCCGTGACCGTGAAGGGTCCGAGGCGCTCGCCGGCTTCGGCTCCGCGAAAGGGTCCAATGAGGAGGCTTATTTGGTGCAAAAGCTGGTGCGCACGGGCTTCGGAACCAACAACGTAGACCACTGCACGCGCTTGTGTCACGCCTCGTCCGTCGCCGCGCTGCTCGAGGGGATCGGCTCGGGCGCGGTGACCGCGCCGTTTACCGCCTGCCAGGACTCGGACGTCATTATCGTCATCGGTGCGAACCCCACTGAGAACCATCCGGTGGCAGCCACCTTTTTCAAGCAGGCGGCGAAGCGGGCCAACCTCATCGTCATGGATCCGCGCGGACAAGCGTTGAGGAAGCACGCCACCCACATGCTGCAATTCAAGCCGGGCACCGACGTGGCGCTGCTGAACGCCATGCTCCACGTGATCGTTACCGAGGAGCTTTATGACCGGCAGTACGTGGAGGCGCAAACCGAGGGCTTCGAAAATCTAAAGCGCCACATACAAGACTTCAGTCCCGAAGAGATGGAAGGCATTTGCGGAATAGATGCGCAAACTATCCGCAACGTGGCGCGCGCCTACGCCAAGGCGGAGCGCGCCATCATTTTCTGGGGCATGGGGATCTCACAGCACGTCCACGGCACCGACAATGCGCGCTGCCTGATCGCACTCTCATTGATCACCGGACAGGTGGGCCGGCCCGGCACCGGACTGCATCCCCTGCGCGGTCAGAACAACGTGCAGGGAGCGTCCGACGCCGGACTCATTCCCATGGTGTTCCCGGATTACCAGTCGGTGGAAATAGAAAACATCCGCAACAAGTTCGAAGACGCCTGGGGCACGCCGCTGGATTCAAATAAAGGCCTCACGGTGGTAGAGATCATGGACGCCGTCCACGACGACGTCATCAAGGGCATATATATCATGGGAGAAAACCCGGCCATGTCCGACCCTGACGCGCAGCACGCGCGTGAAGGGCTTGCCAAGCTGGAGCACCTCGTCGTTCAGGACATTTTCCTGACGGAAACCGCGTATCACGCCGACGTGGTTCTGCCTGCCTCCGCCTGGCCGGAAAAGGACGGCACGGTCACCAACACGAACCGACAGGTGCAGATGGGGAGAAAGGCGCTGGAGCTGCCGGGGGATGCGCGTCAGGACTGGTGGATCATCCAGGAAATTGCCAAACGCATCGGGCTCGAATGGGACTACTCGGGCCCGGCGGATGTCTTTGCTGAGATGAAGACGGTGATGCCCTCCTTTAACAACATTGCCTGGGATCGCCTGCTCAAGGAAAGCTCGGTCACCTATCCGTGTGACGCGCCCGACAAGCCTGGCAACGACATCGTTTTCGGCGAGGGATTTCCGACGCCCGACGGCCGCGGCAAGCTCGTTCCCGCGAATATCGTCCCGCCCGACGAACAGCCGGACGACGAATATCCCATGGTGCTGACCACCGGCCGCCAGCTCGAGCACTGGCATACCGGAGCCATCAGCCGCCGGGCAAGCGTGCTCGACACCCTGGAGCCGGAGGCGGTGGCGAGCCTGTGTTCCCGGGACATGAAGCGCCTGGGGTTAAGCCCCGGAGATCTCATTCGCGTATCGACGCGACGCGGAATCATTGAGCTCAAATGCCGCATTGACAGCGCGATTCAGGAAGGCGTGGTATTCATCCCATTTTGCTATGCCGAGGCCGCGGCCAACGTGCTCACCAATCCGGCCCTGGATCCCTTTGGCAAGATCCCGGAGTTCAAGTATTGCGCCGCTAAGGTGGATAAGGCAGCCGCCTAATCCAAGGCGTCTGGGGCCGCACACGGCACGGTACCTGATGGTGGCACGTCGCCATGCTGGGTGCGCTGCCTTCGGCCGACGCTACTCCTCATTATCCGCGGCTGGGCGAATAGACACACATTTCCCAGCGCGCATAGGTTGAAAGCCCCGTCGCTGTAAGACTTGAAACAAAATTTTTTCGACGTCTTTTTTTCCAAGGAACGCTCATGGCACCAAAAAAAGGCTCACTATCCGGGATCACCGTTGTCGATCTGACCCGGGTGCTCGCGGGACCCTACTGCACACAGATACTCGGAGATTTGGGCGCTGACGTGATCAAGATCGAGCGTCCTGGCACCGGTGACGATACCCGCAGATTCGCTCCTCCTTATCTTCGCGGGCCGGACGGTGAGAGGACCAGTGAAAGCGCCTACTTCATGAGCGCGAACCGCAACAAGCGCTCGGTCGTCGTCGATCTCACGAAACCCGAGGGCCAGAAACTGGTTCGCCGTCTTATCGCCAAAGCCGACGTCGTGGTCGAGAACTTCAAGACCGGTAACCTCGCCAGGTATGGGCTCGCCTACGACGATTTAAAAGGCGAGTACCCCAGGCTGATTTACTGCTCGATCACCGGCTTCGGACAGAGCGGTCCTTATTCGAAACGTCCCGGCTACGATTTTCTGATACAAGCCATGGGCGGCATCATGAGTCTTACCGGTGAGCCTGACGGCGAGCCGCAGAAGGTGGGCGTGCCGATCGCCGACATCATGGCGGGGATGTTCGCCGCCGTCGCCATTAACGCCGCGCTGCGTCACGTCGCGGTGGCCGGCCAGGGGCAGTACATCGATGTCGGGATGCTCGACACCCAGGTTGCCTGGCTGGTCAACCAGGGCATGAACTTTCTCTACGCCGGAGAAGTTGAGCGCCTGGGAAATGCGCACCCGAACATCGTGCCTTACCAGGTGTTCGAGACGGCCGACGGGCATATTGTGCTGGCCATCGGCAACGATTCGCAATTTCGCACCTTCTGCGATTTCGTTGGGGCGCCCGATCTCGCCGAGGACCCAGCGTTTGCCACCAACGATGCTCGGGTAGACAACCGGGGAAAAACCGTGGCGCGCCTGCGACCCATCCTGGCCGCGAAACCCTCCGCTTACTGGCTTGAAGAGCTGGAAAAGTTACGAATCGGCTGCGGGCCCATCAACACGTTGGCGCAGGTGTTTGCCGACCCCCATGTGATCGCGCGGGAAATGGTGCGTAACATTCCTCATCCGCTCTCCGGATCGGACGGAGCTCGGATCATCGCCAGTCCGCTGCGCTTGTCCGAAACGCCCGTGGCCTATCGTCAGCATCCGCCGCTGCTCGGCGAACATACCGAGTCTGTGCTGCGCGAGCTGCTGGAGGTGGGCGACGAGGAGCTGGCCGCGCTGCGAGCCGCCAAGGTAATTTAGGGTAAAGGAGGACGATTTTGGGATTGACTTGAAAAAAAACCCGGCTCAACTCGCCCCTCAGGGCGCGGATAGTTGACCGGCGCGGGGCAACGCCGTGTCCGCGGCTTCAAAGCACTGTTTTAACGACAGAGTCTGTGTCTTCAACCTTCCACCACGCGTACCCGCAATCCGTCGATAGCGTTGGGCAGCTGGGTGACAATGACTCTGTCGCCAGGATTGAGCTGATCGCTACGAACGAGTACACGACGCTCCCGGCCGATGGCGTGGACCTCGCCCAAGCGCTCAACCTTCACGCCCTTCATCTGGCCATTGTCGAATAAGTAGATCCTGTTGCTGCCGTAAAGCGCCTCTAGTGGTAAGGCGACGGCGTCGCTGACCGGCGGAAGCTTTACCACCAACTCCACGGTGCGTCCCAAGGGCAGCCAGGGGGACCCCTCGCGGATTTTGAAAAGTGCATCCGCGCCACCGGATCCGGCGCGCACTTCGCCGGATATGCGGTCCAGCACCGCTTCCACCCGGATACCGTCGACCAGGGTGCTTGCCGTCAGCGGGCGGCTCTGAAGCAGGCTCTGACGCACCAGCGGCAGGGAAGCTGTCGGAACCTGGGCGCGAATCTCCAGCGCGCTGGTGTCGTAGACGGAGACCAGAAGGTCGCCGTTTTTTACCCGATCGCCAATAGAGACCGAAACTTTGCCTATGCGGCCATCAAATGGCGCCGTAACCCTTGTGCGCTCCAGGTCGAGATTGGATCGATTGCGCACCGCCTCGGCCTGACGCAGCCTGGATTCGAGCCGTGCCATCACGCTCTCGTACTGGCGGATCGCAAGCTGGCGACTGTCCACGGCGATAGTCTGTCGCTCCACAGTCTGGCGCGCTGCGTCGAGCTGGGACTGTGAACCCACGTTGGTCTTTGCGAGCCTTTGAGCGCGCTCGACCTCTTTCCTTGCGAGCGCGAGCAGCGCTTGTTCGTGTTCGAGGGTCGTCAAATCGTTGGCGTGCTTCTCCTTCTCGAGTTCGATTTCGGCCGAAATTTGACTGATTTCCGCCTGATGCTGCGCAATCGTCAGCGCAACCTCCCGATCGTCGAGGCCAACGAGCAACTCGCCGGTTTGGACGCGGTCGCCTTCGCGCGCGGAGACGTTCAAAACGTCGGCCTCGACGCCGGAGGTGAGCCGCGCCGTTCGCGGCGACTCCGTCCGTCCGAAGAGACGTAAACTGGGAGACAGCGCGCGCGGCTCCACCGTCTCCGTGACCACCGCCCACGCTTTTTCCTGCGACTCGATAGGCTTCGGTTCCGGCCGGGTGACCTTCAATGCGGCGTAAGCGGCGGCGCCTGTGAGCAGAATAACGATCGGGGCAATGGCGCGTACTGCGCCCTGCGCTTTGGCAAAAGACCGGTATTTTCGGCTCGACTTCGCCATGACTAGAAATGCTAACAGGCCGGGTTAACGGTGTCCTGACCGCGATCAAAGGGAGAATCGTATCCGGCGCGCCGCGCTTTCAGGGCGCGGGACGTATTTACTGGCGCTTCATGGCGTCGAAAAACTCGCCGTTTGTTTTCGTTGCCTTCAGCCTGTCGAGGAGAAACTCCATTGCTTGAATTTCTTCCATCGGATGGAGCAGCTTTCTCAAGATCCAAATCTTCTGCAGCTCGTCGGGTTTGGTCAAGAGCTCTTCACGGCGCGTTCCGGAGCGATCGATGTTGATTGCGGGAAAGACACGCTTCTCGGCAATCTTTCTTTCCATGTGAATTTCGCTGTTACCGGTGCCTTTGAACTCCTCGAAAATCACGTCGTCCATGCGAGAGCCGGTGTCCACCAGCGCGGTGGCGATGATGGTGAGGCTGCCACCTTCTTCGATGTTGCGCGCGGCGCCGAAGAAACGCTTGGGTCGCTGCAGAGCGTTCGCGTCCACGCCGCCCGTGAGCACCTTGCCGGAGGAGGGCACCACCGTGTTGTAGGCGCGAGCGAGGCGGGTAATCGAGTCAAGAAGAATGACCACGTCGCGCTTGTGCTCCGCGAGCCGCTTGGCCTTCTCGATCACCATTTCGGCAACTTGGACATGGCGACTGGCGGGTTCGTCGAAAGTGCTCGAAACCACTTCTCCTTTGACCGAACGGTCCATTTCGGTCACTTCCTCCGGGCGCTCGTCGATAAGAAGAACGATCAGGTAGCACTCCGGATGATTCGCCGCAATCGAGTGGGCGATGCTCTGAAGCATCATCGTCTTTCCGGCCTTGGGCGGCGACACAATGAGGCCGCGCTGTCCCTTACCTATGGGTGCAATCAGGTCGATGACACGGGGTGTGAGATCCTCGGTGGAGCCATTGCCGATTTCGAGATTGAGCCTTTTGGTGGGGAAAAGCGGCGTCAAGTTCTCGAAAAGAACTTTGTTCTTAGCCGCGTCCGGGCTGTCGAAGTTGATTTCATCGACTTTGAGCAGGGCGAAATATCGCTCGCCTTCCTTCGGGGGTCGAATCTTCCCCGCCACAGTGTCGCCGGTGCGGAGGCTGAAGCGGCGTATCTGGCTAGGTGATACGTAGATGTCGTCGGGGCCGGCAAGATAGGAGCTGTCGGCCGAGCGGAGAAACCCGAAGCCGTCCTGGAGAATCTCCAGCACTCCATCGCCGTAGATGTCCTCGCCCTTCTTTGCGTGGCCCTTGAGGATGCTGAAAATGATGTCCTGTTTGCGCGACCGCGCGACACCTTCGATACCCATCTGCTGGGAAAGCTCCAGCAGCTCAGGGGCGGGCATTTGTTTGAGTTCAGTCAGGTTCATCTAATGAGATCGGCCACCTTCACGGCACGGCCAGGTGCTCATGCAAGTGCACGCCCGCGCGGAAAAAACTAAAAAAGAAAGGGTTGGGTCCGGGTCAGCTAGGAATTATTGAGAAGCGTGCGAAATGCGGCAAAACCGCCACCTTCTGCAATTAAACTAGCACGCAAATTCGACCGCGTCCAGCCCGTTTTTATGCGCTTACGATGGCGATCCCGGATCCGCTCACAGGTTGCTGTCGATAAAAGCCGAGAGCTGTGATTTGGACACCTGCCCCACCTTGGTCGCCTCGACGTTGCCGCCCTTGAACAGCATCAGAGTGGGGATACCACGGATCCCGTACTTGGGTGGAGTCTCAGGGTTTTCGTCAATGTTCAGCTTTGCGATCTTAAGCTTACCCGCGTATTCTTCGGCGATTTCTCCGAGGATCGGGGCAATGGCCTTACACGGACCGCACCATTCGGCCCAGTAGTCTACGAGTACGGGTTCGTTGGATTTAAGAACATCCTCTTCGAACGTCTCGTCCGTGATGTGGACGATTTTGTCACTCATGCTGTGATTCTCGTGATGGGGTGAAAGTCATTTGAGCGAAATTGGATTGGCATTTCAAGTACCGGCAATCGCCTCGTCACAATACCGGACGCTAACGCTAAACCAAGATTCGGTGTGAACTCAATAGCTTATTCACCCAAGATGATGATCCGTTCAGAAGCGCGCCGTAACGTATGCATTCTAATAGGAGGCACCGGCCCCCACACTCAGCCAAGGACAGCCGGTCGCCCACGAGTTAACCCGCGCCAATTCGAATGACCGACACCGAAACCGCAGCGCAAGAGCACGTTCTCACCGACGTCCGTTTCGAAACCCTTGACCTGGAACCTTCTCTGATGGAGGGGCTGGCTGATGCCGGCTTTGAATTTTGCACGCCGATCCAGGCTGGGGCCCTTCCAAAGGCGCTTGCCGGCACCGACGTGGAGGGGCAGGCCCAAACGGGCACGGGAAAAACCGCTGCTTTTCTACTCGCAACCATGAATTTTCTGCTGCGAAAGTCCGCCCTGGGAGGTGGCAAAGACGGCGATCCGCGCGCCATCATTCTCGCACCCACCCGCGAGCTGGCGGTGCAGATCCACTCCGATGCGGAAATCTTAGGCCGTTACACCGGCCTGCGTATCGGTGTGGTTTTCGGTGGAACGGGTTACGACTCGCAACGCCAGATGCTGCTGAAAGGGGTCGAAATTCTCATTGGCACACCCGGCCGTATGATCGATTACTTCAAGCAAAATATTTTCAGCTTGAAGCGCGTGCAGGTGACCGTTCTCGACGAAGCGGATCGTATGTTTGATTTGGGATTCATTCGCGACATTCGTTACCTACTCCGCCGCATGCCGCCCCCGGAACAGCGGTTGAACATGCTGTTTTCCGCGACCCTATCGCACCGGGTTTCCGAGCTCGCTTACGAGCACATGAACGCGCCGATCATCGTTGACGCCAACCCAGATCGGGTCACGGTGAAAATGATCGAGCAAAAGGTTTACCACGTTTCGAAGGATGACAAGATCTCGTTGCTGCACGGACTGCTTAGTCGGATGGACGTTAGCCGCACGCTGGTGTTCGCAAATACCAAGCGCGTTTGTGAACGCATTGCCGACTATCTGGAAGGCAACGGCTACCATTGTGGGCTACTCACCGGCGATGTACCGCAGAAAAAGCGGCTTGATTTGCTCAACCGGTTCAAGCGCGGCGAGCTGCCAATACTCGTGGCCACCGACGTGGCTGCCCGGGGTCTGCACATACCGGACGTCAGCCATGTGATTAACTTCGATCTGCCCCAGGACGCGGAAGACTACGTTCACCGGGTCGGGCGCACCGCCCGTGCCGGCGCCAGCGGTAACGCTATCAGCCTAGCCTGCGAGGAGTTCGTCTATTCCTTAGACGAGATCGAGGAATTTATTGGTGAGAAAATCCCCTCGGAGATCGCGCCTGAGTCGCTGCTGGCCGAGCTCAAACCCCCGGTCAGGCGTAGGCGCCATTTCGTTCGCCCGCGCGGCTCAGTCGATGCCGGCCGACGCGGACGGCCGAAAAAGCCTCGGAGACGATGAGCGAAGACTAATCCGCGAGGTGCTCGGACCAGATCAAAATCCGCGACAACCAATCGCGGATATCCCGCACCTCTTCCGCGCAAACAGAGTGCGGCATCGGGTAGGTGTGGCATTCGACCACGTAACCCAATCTGGTGAGGAATTCCCGTGAGCCTTCCGAGGTCGACAAGGGGATTACGGGATCCTGGCTGCCGTGGGCCATGAAGATCGGCAGCTTGCGATTGGCGACACTGGCCTCCGCGCGCGTGTCCTGATGAAGAGGCAGGTAGCTGGACAAGGCGAGAATTCCCGCAAGCGGCTGCGGATAGCGTAAACCCGTATGCAACGCAATGGCACCGCCCTGAGAAAATCCTGCCAGCACGATGCGGCGCGGGCTGACGCCGTCCTGGACCTCGACGTCCACCAGCGCGCTCAAGATCTCGGCGGAATCGCGCACACCTTTTTCATCCGCGCGTCGGGTGAGGTCGGTATCGCTAATGTCGTACCAGGCGCGCATCACCACGCCTCCGTTTATGGTCACCGGCCGATGGGGCGCGAAGGGAAAAACGAAGCGGACAATTCCGCGTAGATCATCACCGAGCTCGGCGACGATGGGCTCGAAGTCGTGGGCATCGGCGCCCAACCCGTGAAGCCAGATGACGCTGGCGCTGGCTTTGCCCTTGGGCTCAATGACGAGGGGTTTTTCGAACTCGGACATGTTCTGCCTGACTGTGTCGTTGTCTCCGGTATGCTAGCCGCTAGCTGGCCGCGCGTAGTGTAGTGGCTCATGCGGTGGGGTCAAAATGCGCGGCGAAATGCAATCTGGGTTTTGCCGCCATTGAACCGCGGCTATACTCGCGGGACTCTCGCATCGAGGAACGGCCGCGGTGACGATCCATACCCGAAGACTGCTTCTCCGGTTGTCCCTGCTTAGCGTCGCCGCTGTCCTGTTGAACGCATGCGGGCAGAAAGGACCGCTTTATCTTCCCGAAGAAGAAGAGGATGAAAAAAAGAAGAAACAAAAGACCACGGCGCTCGGCCGGTCCCGCTCTCCGCGCGCCTGACCCATAGTTCACCGAAACGCGACGCGTCCCGGTCAACAATTCGCGGCTCGACCAAACTGCGAGGTCACTTAAGGTGCCTGCGGAATTTTTTACTTACGTGCACGGTGTTCTCCATGCAGAACGCGTTTCCCTGGAGGAGATCGCCGAAAGTTACGGTACACCTTGTTACGTCTATTCGCGCGCTGCACTTGAGCGACGCTTCAATGCTTTCCATCAGGCGCTTTTCGGCATCGACCACCTGGTCTGCTACTCCGTCAAGGCGAATTCGAACCTCGCCGTGCTCGACGTGCTTGCTCGTCTTGGCTCCGGTTTCGACATTGTTTCCGCAGGCGAGCTCCAGCGCGTGCTCGCGGCGGGTGGGAAAGCAAGTCGTACGGTCTTTTCTGGCGTTGGAAAGACCGCTCCGGAAATCGCCCAGGCTCTGGAGGCGGGAGTGTATTGTTTCAACGTGGAGTCCGCGGCGGAGCTCGAAACCATCGACCGCGTATCCCGGGCGGTCGGAAAACGCGCGCCTATATCGTTCCGCGTCAATCCCGACGTAGATGCCAGAACCCATCCTTACATCGCCACGGGATTGAACGAGAACAAGTTCGGTGTGCCCATAGAGGAGGCCCCCGCTCTCTATCGTCAGGCGGCGGGGATGGAGCATGTGGAGGTGCACGGAGTCGACTGTCATATCGGATCGCAGCAGACGAGCCTCGAGCCTTTTGCAGACGCGCTAGATCGAGTCCTGGGTCTTGTGGACGCGTTGGAGAAAATAGGCATTCCGATTCGGCACCTGAACGTCGGAGGAGGTTTGGGCATTCGTTACAAGGACGAAACGCCACCCGCACCTGCTGAATACATCGCCGCAATCCGAAAGCGCCTCGAGGAGAGGCGCTTGAAGCTCATTGTCGAGCCCGGGCGCGCCGTTGCCGGCAACGCCGGCGCGCTGCTCACCCGAGTTATTTATCTCAAGAGTAACGGTGAAAAGCGATTTGCCGTTACCGATGCCGCCATGAACGACCTCATCCGCCCAGCGCTTTACGGCGCATGGCAGGAAGTGCGTGCGGTGAGCGTCATCGGTGAGTCCGCCGGCAAGCGCTACGACATTGTCGGCCCCGTGTGCGAATCGTCGGATTTTCTTGCCAAGGATCGGATACTCGACATCGAGCCGGGCTCCCTGCTCGCAATTCTGTCTGCGGGCGCGTACGGTTTTGTCATGAGCTCGAATTACAATACCCGCCCCCGGGCGGCAGAAGTCATGGTGGACGGCGAGCGCGCGCACCTGGTGCGCCGGCGCGAGCAGGTGAAGGACTTGTTCGCGCTGGAATCTAGGATGCCCGCGGATGGGTAATCGCTGTCGTAACGACTGGTGACGCGTGACGAGTAACGCGTAAGGCAAAGGAGGTGATGCGTGACGGGTGACGCGTGATGCGACTTGACTGGGTACCCGGGCCGATTACGCTATTTGCATCACGCATCACGCATCACGCATCACGCATCACGCATCACGCATCACGCATCACCAAAATGAAACGCATACCCGAGCCAGAACTCATGGCCGCCGCCGCCCAGGCAAGAGCCTACGCCGAGGCGGATTTTTCCGAGTCCAACGCCATGTTCGTGGAGATCTTTCGCGCCCATTGGGGAGATGCGCCCGCCAGCGGCAGGGTGCTGGATCTCGGCTGCGGTCCCGCGGACATCCCCATCCGCATCGCGCAAGCGTTTCCAGAGATTAGAATTGATGCCGTCGACGGGTCGGAAAGCATGCTTCGATGCGCGCGTGAAGCGGTTGCAAAAGCAGGTCTGGGTGAACGGATCAATCTGTTCCGTCGCCGACTCCCCGACGAGCGACTGGAAATGGCGAGCTACAGCGGCGTCATCTGCAACAGTTTGCTGCACCATCTGGCCGAACCCGACGACTTGTGGAAGACCATTACCCGCTGCGCCGGGCTCGGCGCAGTGGTGGTGGTAATGGACTTGATACGCCCCGACGACGAAGCCGCCGTGGATAGGCTAGTAGAGGCCTACGCGGCTGAAGCGCCCGAGGTCCTGCGTCAGGATTTCCGAGCCTCACTTTGCGCTGCCTACACCCTGCAAGAGGTCGAGGCACAACTCCAAGCCAGCGGTCTGTTGCAGCTCCGGCCAAAGCGGGTGTCTGACCGCCACTGGGCCGTCGCCGGGCGCCTGGCGGCCTGAAGCGCTCCCCGGCTGTCCTCCATTGGCGGCGACGCTTCGGTTCCATGACCACGTTGATTAAGATCGCCCCCATGCGCGCTAAAGAGCAAAAAGCGGTGGCGCTGATTTCGGGCGGACTGGATTCCATGCTCGCCGCCCGGATCGTGCTCGAACAAGGCGTCCATGTCGAAGGCATCAACTTGTTCACCGGCTTTTGCGTCGAAGGCCACACACACGCCATTCGCAAGAAGGACCGACAGCGAGAAAAGCGCAATAACGCGCTGTGGGTCGCCGAGCAGCTCGGCATCAAGTTGCATTTCATTGACGCAGTCGACGCGTACAAAGACGTCGTCATCAATCCGAAGCACGGTTACGGCAAAAACCTGAATCCGTGTCTGGACTGCAAGTCTTTCATGGCCCGCATAGCGTACCAGTGGATGCTTGCCAATGGTTTCGATTTCATCGTCACAGGCGAGGTGCTGAACCAACGACCCATGTCGCAACGCCGGCGGTGTCTGCCCGTTATTGCCGTCGATTCCGGCGCCGGAGATCGGCTGTTGCGCCCGCTTTGCGCTAAGCATCTTCCCGCCACGCTTCCCGAACGCGAAGGTTGGGTGGACCGAGAGCAGCTGCACGCTTTCCACGGTCGCTCGAGAAAACCCCAGCTCGCTCTGGCCGCGAGCTTCGGCATCGAAGACTACGCACAACCCGCGGGCGGCTGCTGTTTTCTCACCGATTCGAGCTACAGCAACAAGCTCAGGGATCTGTGGCGGGCGCGAGGAGACCGAAACTATGAGCTGGACGACATCATGCTGCTGAAGGTTGGTCGTCACCTACGTCCGCGCAACAACTTCAAACTCATAATCGGTCGCGAAGAAGGCGAGAATAGATTCCTGGAGGGCTACCGCGAGCGCTTTACTCATATGCGCGCACTGAGTCATTCGGGACCCCTAGCCCTCATCGACGGCCAGGTGGACGAAAATGATCTGATCCTGGCCGCCAGACTTACTGCCCGCTTCAGCCAGGGGCGTGACGCAAAATCCGTGAGCGTTCAGGTCAATGAGTGCCAGGGGGACAGTCGGCGGCTGAACGTGGTTCCGCTCTCATCCAAGCAGGTGCCCCGCGAGTGGTATCTGTGAAGCATTCGCCGCACCTATCGCGGACCAGCGAACCATGATGTCCGAAAGACATACTTTGGACGCGCGCCGGCTGCTGTGCCCCATGCCAGTCATCCGGCTTCAGGATTTCGTCTCCACAGTGCCAAGCGGTGACTTGATCGACGTGTTCTGCACCGATCCAGGAACCCGCAGCGACATACCCGCCTGGTGCCGGATCAATGGACATCAGCTGGTGGGCATCGAGGAGCAGCGCGACGAACTGGTCATCACCCTCAGAGTAGGCAGCGGAGAAGGGAGACATCCATGATGTCCGAGTCAAGCGTCCCGGTGGCCGAAGCCCCGATCGATGACGAGTCGCGCTATCGGGAGACCCGCCGGGTGACGCTGATCGGCGCCGCGCTGGATTTGTTTCTCGGGTTGGCGAAAATAATCGGCGGGCTCGTCGGCCACTCTCAGGCGCTTATCGCCGATGGGGTGCACTCCCTCTCGGACCTTTCCACCGACGTTCTGGTGCTCTTTGCCGCCAAGCACGCCAGCGTGGCCGCGGACGAAGATCACCCTTACGGTCACGCGCGTATCGAGACCGCGGCCACCGTGGGCCTCGGGATTTTGCTTTTGCTGATCGGCGCGGGAATCGCCATCGACGCTGCGAGAAGGCTCACATCGCCCGAAGCCCTGATGGTTCCGGCAGCGTGGGCCCTGGCCATCGCCGCTATCTCGGTCGTCTCCAAGGAATGGATCTACCGCTACACCATGCGCTACGCCCGGAGGCTCAAATCCAACCTGCTGCGCGCGAATGCCTGGCACAGTCGATCCGACGCGCTTTCTTCGATCGTCGTCGTGATTGGCGTGGGCGGCGCCCAGTTCGGTTTCGCGTACCTGGACGCCATTGCCGCCCTAGTGGTGGCGGCCATGATCGCCAAGATCGGCTATGACCTTTCCTGGTCGAGTCTGCGGGAACTGGTGGACACCGGCCTCGATGCGGGCGAGCTGGAAGACATACGCTCCACCATTTTGTCGGTTGGCGGGGTTAAGGACCTTCACGAGCTGCGCACGCGCAGGATGGGTGGAAAGGCGCTGGTAGACGTGCACATCATCCTCGAGGACCCCACATTGAGCGTCTCCGAGGGCCACCACATCAGCGAAAATGTTCGCAGCCGCCTGATCCGCAGAATCGACCACGTTGAGGACGTGATGGTGCATATCGATCCCGAGGACGACGAGAGTGCCGCGCCTTCGGAGCGCCTGGCCCTCAGGCGGCAGATGCTCGAGCGTTTGCAGGCGCGCTGGCGTCACCTGGACGCGGCCGCCGAGATCCGCCGGGTGACGATCCATTACTTGAACGGAAAGGTGCACCTGGAGCTTGAGTTGCCGTTGACACTGGCGCCGGATACGAAGAGCGCAGAGCGCTTGACAGTAGCTTTCCGCGAAGCGATTTCCGAGGAGCCCGACGTGGGAGACGTGCGGCTGGTGTTCGGTATTTCGCACCAGGATAGTGCGGACTCCCGGGGCATGCGCGGGAATGGTGCATAATGGTGCCGCATTTCCCCGGTAGCCGCAGGGCGCGGGTGAAAGATGACGATTAGAGCCCAGGGACGCGGAATCGAGCGCGGTCGCGGATATCGCCACCTGAGGCGTTCCAAGCGACTGATTCTCGCGACGCCCGGTGCAGGAGCGGCCCGCGGCGGGAGCGGAAACGGGCGTAATTCTGCTCCAATTCCGGGGGGCGATGGAGTCAGCCGCGCCAGCGCCCGGCAGTGGCACGCTTTCTGCTTCTCCTGCCGTCATCTTCGCCGGGGGACACGGCGCGCTAGAAGGAACCCCTGACTGATTCAGCGGTTCCTGCGGCACAGGGATGGGTCGTCGTTTTCGGCTACGGTAGGGAGCCGAGAACACGGACGAGGTAGAAATTCACACTTATCGCCTTGCGGGGTGTGAAAATTCCATGGATTGATTTTTCAGTGTATTCGAATATGCAAACGGAGCCGACAGTGGAGGTAACGAAATGTCCGCAGAAGACGTCTTAAGTCTGATCAGGGATAAAGAGGTCAAGTTCATTGACCTCCGATTCACAGACACCCGCGGCAAGGAAATGCACATGACCGTGCCCGCGAGCAAAATTGACGCCGAGTTTTTCGAAGACGGAAAGATGTTCGACGGCTCGTCCATCGCCGGATGGAAAGGGATCCAGGAATCCGACATGATTCTGATGCCGGACTCTACATCCGCTGTCATCGATCCGTTTTCCGACGAACCCACCGTCAACTTGCGCTGCGATGTGGTCGAGCCCGCCACTGGCGAAGGCTACGGTCGCGATCCTCGATCGCTGGCCAAGCGCGCGGAGGCTTATCTCAAATCCACCGGCATCGCCGACACCGCTTACTTCGGGCCGGAGCCGGAGTTCTTCGTCTTCGACGACGTGCGCTGGAACGCGGAGATGAGGGGCGCATCGTATCGTATCGACTCCGAGGAAGCGGCGTGGAACACCGAGCGCGTTTATGACGACGGCAACATGGGTCACCGTCCGGGTCCCAAGGGCGGCTACTTCCCCGTGCCCCCGGTGGACTCCCAGCACGATATCCGCTCGGCCATGTGTCTGGCGATGGAGGAAATGGGACTCGCGGTAGAGGTGCACCACCATGAGGTGGCGACCGCTGGTCAGGCGGAGATCGGCACCGCGTTCAATACGCTTTTGCGCAAAGCCGACGAGCTGCAGATCCTTAAATACTGCGTGCACAACGTGGCCCACGCCTACGGCAAAACCGCCACTTTCATGCCCAAACCCCTGGTGGGTGACAACGGCAACGGCATGCACGTGCACCAATCGCTCAGCAAGGGAAAAAACAACGTGTTCGCCGGCGACAAGTACGCCGGTCTTTCGCAGGAGGCCCTGTGGTACATCGGCGGTATCTTCAAGCACGCTCGGGCGCTCAACGCCTTCTGCAACTCGGGCACCAACAGCTACAAGCGTCTGGTGCCGGGTTTCGAAGCCCCGACGCTGCTCGCCTACTCGGCCAAGAACCGTTCTGCCTCGGTGCGCATTCCCTATGTGGCGAATCCCAAGGCGCGGCGCATCGAGGTGCGATTTCCCGACTCCAACGGCAACCCCTACTTCATGTTCACCGCCATGATGATGGCGGGGCTCGACGGCATCCAGAACAAGATCGAGCCGGGCGTGCCCATGGACAAGGATTTGTACGACCTTCCGCCGGAAGAGGAGAGAGACATCCCCACTGTCTGTTCGTCTCTCGATCAGGCGCTCGATGCCCTGGACGCGGACAGAGAGTTCTTGACGGCAGGGGACGTATTCTCGAACGACTGCATCGACGCTTATATCGAGCTGAAGATGGAGGAGGTCACACGCTTTCGCATGACCACCCACCCGGTGGAATTCGACATGTATTACAGTTTGTAAGACCGAACCACGGACCGTCGCTTGGCCGCTGCGGGGCCAGCGTCATAGCCTATTTCTCAATCGGGACTTTGGCCTAAGCCCCCGTTTTACGGGGGCTTTTCTTGTTGCCGCGTGGACCCTGGGCTATGTTTAGCGAATGAGCACATGGTTGCGAGTTCTCGCCCTGTTGTTGACGCTGGGCGCGGCCTCTGCGGAGGCGGAGTTTTACAAGTGGGCGCTGCCTGACGGCTCCATCGAGTATTCCGATCGCCCGCCGGTGGAAGGCGCGGAAAGAGTCGATCTGCGTCCGTTGGTAACCTATACGCCGACGGCCATCCCCGAGCAGTCCGCGAGTCCGAAAGCCGGGAACGCTGAGCCAGCCGAGGGATACGACAGCTTTACTATCGCCTCTCCCGCCAACGACGCCACCGTGCGTTCCCCTGGCAGCGGCAATATCTCGCTTAGCTTTGCCGTCAGCCCAAGCCTGATTCAGGGTCACGCCATCGAGATTTTCATCGACGGGCAGAGGTTTGGACGAAGCGACACTTCGGCCGTCACCTTGAACAACGTGGATCGGGGCACGCATCAGATTCACGCCGCCATCATTGACGACGCCGGCGTTGAGCTGGCCCGCACCGAAACCATCACCGTTCACCTGTATCGCTGAGGTGGCCGGGGCGACCCGAGTAGACGGGTCCGGCTATCCCCGGTAGCGATCAGAGGCGCTTCAGCGGTTTGTCCAGCCTTGACTTGCGTCAGACTCGGCGGCGGTGCAGCGCTTCGGTGCCGACCCTGTGGTCCGCTCAACGCCGGCCGGCTGGCTGCGCTTCTGCGCTCATGCACCAGATTGGTGCATACTCTTCCTCTGCTGGCGCGATTTTTGCTGAATAGCCGGGCCGAGTTGAAGGCCCGGTCGCGCTGGAGACCGTGGGCTTCCTGATATATGTTTTAACAATGAAACGGTGGATTTTGGTCCTATCGCTGACGTTGGCTGCGGTTGCCGCCCAGGCCGAGATCTACAAGTGGGTCCTGCCAGACGGATCAATCGAGTATTCCGATCGACCGCCGGGGGAAGGCGCGGAAAGAGTCGAGCTGAGTCCGCTGGTGACCTACACGCCGCCGGCCGCCGCGGCGCCGGCAGGCACGGCGGGAGCGGCCGAGTTTGACGGCTATGACAGCTTCACCATCGCCTCGCCGGCCAACGACGAGGCCGTTCGCGACAATGCTGGCGATGTCACCTTAAATTTCAACATAATCCCGACTCTGGTCCAGGGGCACGCCATCGATATTTTCATGGACGAGCGCAAATTCGGCCGCAGCACCGCAGCAGTGGTCACGCTGAGCAACGTTGAGCGGGGAAGCCACCAGATCTACGCCACTATCGTCGACGAAACTGGCGCCGAGCTCGCCCGAACCGGGACCGTCACCGTCCACCTGCAGCGCGTCTCCGTCGATGACGAAACGATTGGCGGACCCGAAAACCCGGGCGGACCGGAAAGCCCCGGCGGACCCGAAAGCCCCGGCGGATCCAGAAGCCCCGGCGGACCCAAGAGCCCCGGCGGTGTGCAGCCCCGCTTCGGCGCGACGCCGACACCACCCCCGGCTCCGGCATCGTCCCCTTGATGCCTTCACAAGGACCGCATTAAGCGCTTTCCCCGCCCTCGTTCTCGGCCACCGCACCATTTTGGTGCATACTGTGGCCATGTCTCGTGCGTTATTGAATTAAAGCATCCACCGGCGAATGCCTCCGCGGGGCCTTCGGTCGGTCGCGGAGGCCGTCTTCTGCGCCGATGCTTCCGATCGGAGGACCTGGTCCGGAAATTGCTCATCTCAAATCTGTCCATGAGCGCCAAACGCAAAACCCTTTCTGCCCCCCAGCGACCGGGAAGCATCGCGCCGCTTCGCCGTCCGGACCATCTCATCGTCGACAACCTGACCACGGCGGTGCTTGTCCTCGACGCCGGGCTTCGCGTCCACTCCCTCAATCCTGCCGCGGAGGCGCTGCTGGACGTGAGCGCCAACCAGGTCCGCGGCATGGATCTGCGTCAGCTGCTTCCCGAAGCGGAAGTTCTTGCCGCCGCGCTCGCGAGGCTGACCGCTTCCGGCTACCCGCTCACCGAGCGCGACATGCAGCTGGTGCTTCCGAACACACAGGTCATCACCGTCGACTGCGTGATGACGCCGGTGAACGAGTCGCCGGCCTTCGCTGGAACCCTGGTCGAGCTTCTGGATCTCGATCGCCACAAGCAGATTTCGCGCGAAGAGCAGCTGATGTCGCAGAACGAATCGGCGCGCGCCCTGGTGCGCGGGCTGGCCCACGAAATCCGCAATCCTCTGGGAGGCCTGCGCGGTGCGGCGCAGCTTCTGGACCGGGAACTCGATTCTGAGGAGCTGAAGGAATACACCCGCATCATTGTTCACGAGGCGGACCGACTTCAGGCTCTGTTGGAGCGACTGCTCGGTCCCAGGACCCGGCTTAAAAAACGCACCATGAATATTCACGAGGTCACCGAACACGTGCGCGCCCTGGTCGAGGCGGAGGCGCCTCCCTCAGTGGTGGTCGATCGCGATTACGATCCCAGCATTCCCGAACTCGAGGCCGATCCGGAGCTTCTGGTCCAGGCCGCGCTCAACGTCGTCAAGAACGCCGTGCAGGCCGTCGACGGCGCCGGCCGGATACTGATCAAGACCCGCATCCACCGTCAGTACACCATCGGCCAGCGCCGCCATCGCCTGGTAGTTCGGGTGGACGTCAGCGACAACGGATCGGGCATACCGGAAGAGCTCAAGGCGCTCATTTTTTATCCCATGGTGACCGGACGATCGGATGGCACCGGCCTGGGTTTGAGCATCGCGCAGTCTCTGGTCAACCAGCACGGAGGGCTCATCGAATGTCACAGCGAGCCGGGCAACACCACGTTCAGCATCCTGCTGCCCGTGGGCGACGGTGGAGAGAACAGCAGCCGGGTACAAAACCCAATCATGGGACCCGGCCGACGGTGAGCAATCCGGTGGACGTATGGGTTATCGACGACGACCAGTCAATTCGCTGGGTGCTGGAAAAGGCGCTTGCCCGCGAGGGAATGAGCGTTACCGGTTTCTCCAGTGGCGCCGGCGTGCTGGCCCAGCTGGATCGCTCGCGCCCCGACGTCATTCTCTCCGACATCCGGATGCCGGAAACCGACGGACTCACGCTGCTCGAATCCATTTCCAAGCGCTATCCCGGCCTGCCGGTCATCATCATGACCGCTTACTCGGACTTGGACAGCACCGTGGCTGCTTTTCAGAGCGGGGCCTTCGAGTATCTGCCCAAACCCTTCGACGTGGACGACGCCGTGGCGCTGGTGCGTCGCGCCGCGACCCACGCCCAGGAGCAGCGATCCGTATCGCGTCCCGCCATCGAGAGTCCGGACCGAAGCATCATCGGCTCTGCGCCGGCAATGCAGGAGGTCTTCCGCGCCATTGGGCGACTCTCGCGCTCGAACATTACGGTGCTCATTACCGGGGAGTCCGGAACCGGCAAAGAGCTGGTAGCGCGGGCGCTGCACCGTCACAGTCCAAGATCCGGAAAGTCGTTTATCGCGCTGAACACGGCGGCGATACCCAAGGAGCTTCTCGAGTCGGAACTGTTCGGTCACGAGCGCGGAGCCTTCACCGGGGCCCAGTCGCAGCGCCGGGGGCGATTCGAGCAGGCCGACGGCGGGACGCTGTTTCTCGACGAGATTGGCGACATGCCGTCGGAGCTCCAGACCCGACTGCTGCGCGTGTTGGCCGACGGTGAGTTCTATCGCGTGGGGGGTCACGAGCCGATCCACGTCAACGTGCGCATCATTGCCGCCACCCATCAGGATCTGGAAGCGCGCGTTCGGGCGGGCAGCTTTCGCGAAGATCTGTTCCATCGCTTGAACGTCATCCGCGTCCACTCGCCGTCCCTGAGTCATCGACGCGAGGACATCCCGCTGCTGTTGGACCATTTCCTGAAAGCGGCGTCGGAAGAGTTGAATACCGAAGTCAAGACGCTGAAACCCGAAGTGGAGCGCTACCTCACGGGCCTCGACTGGCCGGGCAACGTGCGCCAGCTCGAAAACACCTGCCGCTGGCTCACGGTGATGGCTTCCGGCAGCGAGATCCATCTGGTTGATCTGCCGCCGGAATTGAAAGCCCGGGAGGGTGGCGAGAAAGCGTCCTTTGGCTGGGAGGACGGGCTCAAGCGCTGGATGGAGAGACAGCTTTCAGCGGGAAAGGACAATCTTGTCGCCGAGGCGCTCCCTCGATTCGAAAAGATCATGCTGGATGCCGCGCTGCGCTTCACCGGCGGTCGCCGGCAGGATGCAGCCCGGTTGCTGGGCTGGGGTCGAAATACGCTGACGCGCAAAATCAAAGACCACGGTATCTAATTAATCTCCGGCCCTTACGAAATATGTGGTATGTCGCATGTAGGGACCCTAAAAGCGACTGACCGCGTCCTTCCTACATACCACAGACTACCTACGACATACTCAGTCGGCTTAACTCCGATCCATTAACGTCGCGCTTAAGTCTCCCTTCCCTTTACAATTTCCCAAACTCTGAGCCCCGCTTTTCCACCTTGCAGCCCATCGACTGGCTTTACCGATCCGCGCGCATCAATCCCGATGCAATTGCGATAGACGCGCCTGGTGTTGAGCTCAGTTATTCTGAGCTGGTCACACGGGTCGACGCCCTGGCGGTGGCGCTACAGGCTCTCGACCCGGCGCCGCAATCTCGGATCGGAGTGTGCGGTCACAACACTCTGGAGCACTTGCTTTCCATCCTCGCGGTCATGGCGGCGGGAAAGGTGTGGGTTCCGCTCAACCCGTTGGATCCAAACTCAGAGCTGAAATCGAAGATGGCGCTTTCCCGTCCGGGCCTGATCGTGACCGACCGAGATTGCTTCTTCGCCATCGAAGATGCCGACACGGAGGTCATCTTCGGCGCCTGCGATTCTCAAGAGCATGATCCCGCGAAGACGGTAGCCGGTCTGATAAAAAAGCACCTCGGTGAAAGGCCGACTCGAACGAGCCTCGACGGCACCGCGATTCAGGCGCTCAAGTTCACCGGCGGCTCCAGCGGTGCGCCCAAAGGCGTGCTCCAACCTTATCGCGCTTGGATCGCCGGCGCCAGGAACATGCTGACCGCCCACCGATTCGAGACCAGGGATCGTTTTCTTCTGGCGGCGCCACTCACCCACGGTACCTCCTGCTACGTGACCCCGATGCTTGCCGCCGGCGGAACCGTGGTGCTGCTCGGCGGCCGGGCGAAGCCCGACTCCGTCCTCGACGCCTTTGCCCGCAGGAATGTCACCGCGACTTTTCTTCCACCTACGCTGATTTACATGTTGATGAGCGCGCTGGACGACGCGCGCGAGGATTTCGGCAGCCTGAGACTTTTGATCTACGGCGCGGCGCCCATGCCGCCGGAGCGCGTGCGCGAGGCGCAGTCCGTTTTTGGTCCGATCATCGGCGTCAACTACGGTCTGACCGAAGCGCCTCAAATCATCACTGCGCTGACGCCGGAGCAGGCGGACGGCGAACGCCTTGCCTCCGCAGGCCGGGCGGGCGTCAGCAACCGGGTAGAGATCATGAGCCTCGACGGAAAGATTCTTTCCCCCGGTGAGTCCGGCGAGGTCGTGGTAAGCGGTGATCTGGTCATGAGCGGCTATCTGGATCTTCCTCGACAGACGGCTGAAGCGCTCAAGAATGGTTGGCTGCATACCGGGGACCTTGGCCATCTGGACGAGCGAGGCTTTCTTTATATTACCGACCGCATCAAGGACCTGATTATCAGCGGTGGCTTTAACGTCTACCCCGGTGAAGTGGAACGGGTTCTTGCCGCCCATCCTGCGGTGAGCGAGTGCGTAGTGTTCGGTGTGGCCGACGAAAAATGGGGCGAAGCCGTGCACGCGGCCATCACCCTGCGAAGCGGTCAAAGCGCAGATGTCGATGACATTATCAGCTTCGCCAAAAAAAGCCTCGGATCGGTAAAAGCGCCAAAGCGCATCCACGTGCTTGACGACATGCCCAGAAGCTCGGTGGGTAAGGTGCAGCGAAGGAAAGTGCGTGAGTTCGTAACACTCCGCGCTGCTCACTGACTCGACGCTGGCGGCTTCTCGTTGCCTGTAATCCGGAGCGTTATGGAGTCAGCGAAAGTGCGCCGATGTCCGGCGTTGGCCGAGATAATGACGGGTCATCGGCGAGGGCGCGTTCGAGGGCGGCGGCAACGCCGATGATGAAGCGATCCGAATGCCAGCGCGGTCCTACTATCTGAATTCCGAACGGTGTGCCGGTGGCGTCGTATCCGCAGGGGATGGAAACGATGGGGTGACCAGTAAGCGTCAGTCCTGCCGTGAGATCAGCCCACTGGATGTAGTTCTCGAGCTCGACCCCGTTGACGTGGGTGCAGTAAAGCTGCTCCACGGGAAAGGGCGGCACCGCCACGGTGGGGCAGATGAGCAGGTCGATGTCTTCGAAGAATCGCTGAAACTTTCGGTACATGCGGGTGCATTCCGCGTAGGCCCAGCCGATGTCCTCGGGCTTCATGTCAAGCCCGGCCTCGACGTTGCTGACAACATTAGGGCCGAGCAGATCCCGGTGCGCTCGATAGTTGTCCAGCTGACTGGCGAGATAATGCAGGCCGCGGATGAGCCAGAATACACGCGTCGATTCCTTCATTTCAGGATCCCGCGGTTCAAATCGACCGAACAGCGGCGCGATTTGCGCGACGCACTTTCTGAAAGTCTCACGAACGCCGTTGTCGACGTGGGCGAATCCCAAGTCTTCGGAAAAGGCGACGCGCAATAACGAAAGCTCCGTTTGCTGTATTTCGCCGTAGCTCGAAGGCTCCAGCGGACGGGCAAGCGGATCGCAGCTGTCGCTGCCCGCCATGGCGGAGAGCATGAGCGCCGCATCCGCAACGTTCCTCGCCATGGGGCCCTGCACGTTGTAGGTGGTGAGCCCTATCACCCGACGGTCCGACGGCACCAGGCCGGGGGTGCCACGAATGGCGACCACTCCGCAAAAGGCCGCCGGAATGCGCAGGCTGCCGCCGGTATCGGAGCCGGTGCATATCGGCATCATGTCGCAGGCCAGGGCGACTGCGGATCCGCCGGACGATCCGCCACAGGTGCGCTGGGTGTCGAAAGGATTGCGGGTCGCGCCGTAGACCTTGTTGACGGTGTTGGCACCGGCCCCGAATTCCGGGGTGTTGGTCTTGCCCAGCGCAATGGCGCCGGCCCGCTTGAGCGCGGCGATGACGCGTTCGTCTTTGTCCGGAACGTGGTGTTCGTAAATCAGCGAGCCGAAGGTGGTGCGAATGCCTTCGCTTACGTGGAGGTCCTTGATTCCCATCGGCAGGCCGTGAAGCGGTGCCAAATCGCCGCCCTTCACCGTCTCCGCCTCGGCGGTTCTAGCCTCTTCGCGGGCACGCTCAAAGCAGTTCGCCACCACGGCGTTGACGGCGGGATTGATTGCCTCGATGCGAGCAATGCAGTCGTCGACCAGCTCGACGGGCGAGAGCCCCTTGGTCGCAATCAGTTTTCGCGCATTCAGGGCGCTCAACTCACAGGGCCTGCTCATGCCCTGCGGTTTCCGTTGCTGACCGCAAGCACTTTCATTACGTTGTTCACGATGCGCAGGCCGACGTCATCGTTCACGGTCATTATGGATTCCGGATGAAATTGGACCGCTGCCAGCGGCAGCTCGCGGTGTTCGATGGCCATGATCAGGCCGTCGTCGGTCTCGGCAGTAACCTCAAGCGCTTCCGGCAGGGTGTCGCGGACGGCAAACAAAGAATGATATCGTCCCGCCACGAATTTTTGCGGCACTCCCTCGAAGATGGAGCCGCCGATCACGCGCACCCGTGAGGTCTTGCCGTGCATGGGCTTGGGCAAAATTTCCAGCGAGCCGCCGTAATGCTCGACCATGCCCTGGAGCCCCAGGCACACCCCGAATATGGGCAGGCCCTGCTCCAGCGCCATGCCTATGGTTTGGGCCAGCTCGAAATCTTCCGGGCGACCCGGTCCCGGTGAAAGCAGCATCAGATCGGGAGACTCCTGCTGCAAGCGTTCCATCGGAAACCCGCAGCGGAAGGTCACCACTTCCGCGCCAGTCTGGCGGAAATAACCCGCCAGGGTGTGCACGAAGGAGTCCTCGTGGTCCACCATGAGCACCTTCTTGCCCGCGCCGGGACGTTCCGGAATCGCCGCGACCGCGGCCAGCGGCTCGTCATCCGCGCGAGTGATGGCGTCGAGCAGTGCTGAAGCCTTGAGCCGCGTCTCCCGCTCTTCTGCATCCGGATCCGATTCGAACAGCAAAGTGGCGCCCGCACGCACTTCAGCGATGCCGTTCTTGATCCGGACCGTTCGCAAAGTGAGCCCGGTATTCATACTGCCGTTGAAGCCGATGAATCCAATCGCCCCGCCGTACCAGCAGCGCGGAGAGCGCTCGTGGTCCTCGATGAACTGTATCGCGTGCTGCTTGGGAGCGCCGGTGACCGTTACCGCCCAGGTATGGGCAAGAAAGCCGTCCAGCGCGTCGTAGCCTTCGCGCAAAATTCCCTCCACATGATCCACCGTATGGATGAGGCGCGAGTAGATCTCGATTTGCCTTCTGCCGATAACCTGGATACTGCCGGGTTCGCAAACTCGAGACTTATCGTTCCGATCCACGTCGGTGCACATGGTGAGCTCGGAAGTTTCCTTTTCCGAATTCAAAAGCTCCAATATCTGCGCGGCGTCGCCGATGGCGTTGGTGCCGCGCTTGATGGTTCCCGAAATGGGGCAGGTCTCGATGCGACGCCCCTCCACACGCACGTACATCTCCGGCGAGGCGGCGACCAGGTACTCCTGTTCACCCAGATTCATCAGCGCTCCGTATGGCGCCGGGTTGCGGCTTTTCAAGCGCCTGAAAACTTCAGACGGCTGCGCAGGGCAGGGCTCGAAAAAAGTCTGGCTGGGCACGACTTCGAATAAGTCCCCTCTGCGAAAGTGCTCGATGGCTTCGCGAACGGTGTTTGCGTATTCACCGGGAGCATGATCGCACCGGGATTCGGCGTCGGGGGCGGGCACATACAACGATTCTTCGCCGCCCCTCTCCAGGCCGCGGGTATCCCCGTCTTCGGTTTCGAACTCATAACGGTAGAGCGTGGCCACCTCCCGCCGGTGATCTACGACCAGAATTTCACCGGGGAGATAAAGCACCAGGTCCCGCTGGGACCCGTCACGTTCGAGCCTTTGTCGCACCGGCTCGAACTGAAAAGCGAGCTCGTAGCCGAAAGCCCCATACAAACCCAGATGTGAATCCTGCGCACTATCGAACAGGTCGGTGATTGCGCGCAGCACTGAAAATACGGTTGGCTGCTTGCTTCGCAGCTCCTCGGGAAACCACTCGCTGGATTGGCGCACTACGCCCGAAATGAGATTGCCGTCCCGATCGAGTGACTCGACCGCCTGGCAATTTTCAAGCGCGCCGAAGATGGCGGAAAGAAGAACGCTGCCGCGGTCGGTTATCGCGCGCAGGGTGAAGGTTCGCCCGCGTGCGGTGAACTCTATGACCGGGTCAACGAAGCCGATATCCCAGCGGGTGTAACGCCCCGGATACTCGAACGAAGAGGTCAGCAGAACGCCGCGGCGATTGTCCAGAGCGCTTGCAAGGAAGTCAGCGGCGTGCTCATAGGGTTGCGAAACCTCTTCCCGTCTTATGCGGATCCCGCCCGCGGTCTCATATATCAGGCCGAGGTTGGTGTGATCGCTGTTGCTCATGGTTTACCGTGCGGCGTATTTGCCGCGTTGTCTGGTGAATGGAGTGGCTGCGGATGTGGCGGGGCCAAACAAAAAGGCCGCCAGCATCCGTGGCGGCCCTTTTCTTGATGCTCGACGAAACGAAGCTATCGCGGCCGCCCGCTCAAGACGGCCACCACCAGACGCGTCCAGCGGCGGGAGGCTTCTTTTTCACCAGCAAAAGCTTGACCCTCCCCGGACGGGGTGTCAAGAAAACCGTGGGCCGGTCTCGCTCGGGCACGCGAATTCTGTGCTTATGGGTTAGATTCGCGCTTTGACATCGATGGCGATGGGGCAGGCAGCGTGTTACTTGGTTCCGGGCAAATACGGTTTCTTTTGGCGGCGGCGGCGGTTTTGCTGTTTGCGGCGGGGCCCGGCACTACAACGGCCGTGGACGCAGATACGACGCCCGCTGTGCGGCCCCAGGAGGTGTCACCGTCGCCCGAGCTCGAGCCCAGTAAGGTGGTACAGATTCAGCTCAAGGCGTTGCGGGACAACGACGAGGCCGATAACGGCATCGCTATCGCTTTTCGATTCGCCTCGCCGCGAAACAAAGCGTCCACTGGGCCATTACCGCGATTCATCCGCATGATCAAAGAGGGTCCGTACCGGTTGATGCTCGAATTCGAGCACGCCAGCTACATGCCAACCATAGTCGAGGGTGCCCATGCGGTGCAGCGTGTGACCCTGGTGGGCCGGCGGGAGATCCGGAGCTATGATTTTCTGCTCCAGCGCCAGACCGGACCGCCGTGCGAAGGCTGTTGGATGACTGAAGCAGTGATCGTCGTGCCGGGAATGGAGAAGGCGGTTTGACCACATTGACTCTTCGTATCTCGGTAGCTGGTAGGCGGGGTCGGAGATTCGTAGCGTGCGCCGCGTCTTAAAGCGGGATTCGTCAGCAATGCAATCAAGAAAGCGCGCCACCCTATACACCCTCGGCCATAGCCGTCACTCCGTAGACGCGTTTATTGAGCTATTGAAGCAAAAACATATTGAACGTGTTATTGATGTTCGCGGTCAGCCTTATTCGCGCCACAACCCGCAGTTCAACCGGGAGCGTCTCTCCGGCAGCTTGAAAGCCGAAGGAATCGGCTACACTTGGAGCGGCAAATATCTTTCTGGGCGCCCCCGGGAGGAGCGATTTTGTGGACCCAGAGGAGAAATCCTCTGGGACAGGCTTGGGGAAAGACCGGAGTTCCACACCGCACTGGATTTGCTTGCTGCCAAGGCCCAATCCTTTCGGCTCGCCTTGGTTTGCGCAGAGGAAGACCCGATGCGCTGTCATCGCCGTTTTTTGCTAACACCACCGTTGATGCAGCGCGGCTTGGAAATTCTGCACCTTCGCGGCGACGGCCGGATGGAGCCGGAGTCAGCGCTTCTGGAACGCGAAGTCTCGGCGGACGCTTGCGGGCAGCGGGATCTATTTGAATGATGTTCACGCAAGGCGTAGCTTTGCCGTTGCACCGAGGCACTCCGACCCCGTTTTTCGGCATTCAAGCCCGAGGATGCGCTTTTATCGAGCTGAAGTTAAAGACTGAAACTTAAGTATCGTTGCGAGTAGACCAATATGAAAATTTCATCTGCACTCTGCGGAATAATTGCCCTGAGTATTTGGCTCCCAGTCCAAGCGATTGTTTGGGACATGCCAACCCCTTACGGCGAAAGCAACTTCCATACCATGAACATCAAGCGGTTTGCCGATGAGGTTGGGAGTACTACGAAGGGGAGGCTCGAAATCAGGGTTCACAGCGATGGATCACTGTACAAACATCCCGAGATTAAGAATGCGGTGCGTTGGGGGCAGGTGCCCATTGGCGAATTTTTGCTCTCCCGCCTGAGCAGCGAAGACGCGGTATTCGAAATTGACGCCGTGCCCTTTCTCGCAAGCACCTACGAGAAAGCCGACTACCTCTGGCAGGCGTCGAAACCCACCATCGCCTCTCTTCTGGAAAAGCAGGGACTGATGATTCTGTTTGCGGTGCCGTGGCCGCCAGAGGGGCTGTATTCCAAAAAACCGTTAAGGAAAATCAACGATCTACAAGGTCTAAGAGTCCGCGCAGACGATACCAACACTGCTCAACTGGCAAGGCATGCTGGCGCGATTCCAACCAGGATCGAGCTACCGGACATTCCTCAAGCCTTCAGTAGCGGACGAATCGAGGCCATGATCAATTCACCTTTCACCGGGGCGAAGACGAAAGCCTGGAACTTCGTCGAATACTTCTATCACACTCAGGCCTGGTTGCCGAAAAATATCGTGGTCGTCAACAGTCAAGCTTTTCGGCGGCTCGACAAGGGTCTGCAGCAAGCGATTGTGGCCGCTGCGGTTCGAGCCGAGCTGCGCGGCTGGGAAGCAAGCAGGGAGGAGACCAGTCAAAAACTCGACATCCTGCGCGACAACGGGATAAGCGTGCACAGGCCCGAGAACGTTCTGATGCAAAGCCTTTACAGGATCGGTCGCAAATTGACCGTAGACTGGTCACAGAAAGCCGGCGACGACGGTATTCAAATCATCAGGCGGTATTATTCTCTCCACTAGGGCAGCGAGGTGACTGTACCACTCCGCCTGAGTGACCTTTGTGCGGTTTCTGGTTTGCCTTCAAGCCAGCTCAAGTAAAAACGCCGATCCGAAAATCCGATCCCCATGCTTGCTGTGCGTCCGGTAACAGCGGTTTTAGTCGGCTTCACGCGTGAGATATTTTTCCAAAATTTTGGCGTCGGGTTGTTGGAAGCGCCCGCGAAGCGATCGACCATGTGGTGGAGGCGTGCGAGCCGTTTAGTCTTTTAGCGGCCGATACGGCCTGAGGCGCGAAATCGGTGTTCGTTTTTCTTTCGCGAAATGCCGCCTGGGTACTCGCACTCGGAGTTTTTGCGGGGCTTGCACTTCCCGGGGTCGCAGCGCAGCTGCGGCCGCTGCTGCCTCTCGCCGTTGCCGGCCTACTTGTGCTCTCAGTAATGCAGACGAACTACGCCGAGTTTCGACGCCAGCTCGAGCAACCGCGCGTTCCGGCAAGCATCATCTTCTGCCTGCTTTGCGCATCGCCGGCGTTGATGTGGATGCTTGTCAATCTGCTCGAAGTGCCCGACGGTCTCAAGCCCCCGCTAGTGCTCATGGCGGCAGCACCGCCCATCATGGCGGCGCCTGCGATGGCCTTGATGCTGCGACTCAACGCCTCGCGCATGCTTGCAGTCGTCGTCGGAGCGACGCTGCTGGCACCATTCACATTAGGATTGACGGCAGACTGGTTTGTCGGTGCGGAGCTTCGAATCAATCCCTTTCATCTGGCCGTGCGGCTGGCTGCCTTCATAGGCATCTGCTTTGCCCTCGCCGCGATACTGCGGCTGCTACTGGGCGCGAGACGGATCAATGAAAATAAACCGTATATCGATGTGCTCGGGCTCTTGCTGTTACTGGCCTTCGCAGTCGCGATCATGGACGGAGTCGGCAACAGGCTCTCGGTGGAAACAGAATACGTGCTCACCGTGATGGCGGTGTCGTTTTTCGCAAACGTGCTTCTACAGGTCGCCGGTGGCGCAGTTTTTTTCTCTACCGGAGCGCGCAGTGCCCTCACCGCGGCATTCGCCTGTGGTAATCGGAATATGGGGCTTTTGCTGGCAGTGTTGCCTGAAAGCTCGGCGCCTGACACGCTGCTTTATTTCGCCGTAGCGCAAATCCCCATGTACACGCTCCCCGCGCTGCTCTCGCCCATGTACAATGCGCTTTTGAAAAACGCATCTTAAGGCAGCCCGGTAGCCTCAATCGCTCGTTAATTCTCGGCTTAGGCTGGAAAATCAAACAAGAACATTAGAAATCGGTTGCGACGTGGGCAGTCAAGTTAAAGGGAGGAGACAAAATATGCCCGACGTCACAATAAGTTCTTCAGACGGCGAGTTCTCGGCATACCTGGCTACCCCGGGCAGCGATGGTCCCGGCATACTCGTAATTCAGGAAATCTTTGGCGTCAACAAAGACATGCGCGATCATTGCGATCGTCTTGCGTTACAGGGCTACTTCGCCCTCTGCCCGGACCTTTTCTGGCGCCAAGAGCCCGGTGTGCAGATTAGCGATAAGTCCGAAGAAGAGTGGGCTCGCGCCTTCGATCTGTTCCAGGGCTTCGACGTGGAATTAGGGGTCGTCGATCTCAAGGACTCCCTCGAGTACCTGAGGAATTTAGACGGCTGTACCGGTGCTATGGCGACTATGGGTTTTTGTCTAGGCGGCAAACTTGTCTATCTGATGGCGTGCCGGTCGAATGCGGACTGCAACGTAAGCTATTACGGAGTCGGTCTCGACGAGCTGCTGCAACAGGCACCTCAGATCACCAAACCGACCATGCTCCACATTGCCGAAGAAGACGAATTCGTATCAAAGGAAGCACAGTCGAAGATCAATGAGTCCCTCGCGAATCATCCTTGTGTCACCATCTACAATTATCCCGGCGTCAATCACGCCTTCGCCCGGCACAATGGTGTCCACTACGATGAAGCCGCAGCGACGCTCGCCGGCGAGCGTACGAGACAATTCCTTGAAGCGAATCTTGGCTGACCCGCGCTGGCGAATGAAGTCCGACTTGTAAACACGCTAGCGCGGCTGAAACCTAAAAGGACCCGGAGGCAGCTCGCCACGAATTCCGCATACTCATGGGGGCGCCGTCGCCGTGACTCGAATCGATGAATGGGGCATCCTGTCGCGTAGGTGTCCTTTTACGGTGTGCTGTACGAGAAACTCGGAGCTGGACAAATTTTCGCTGCTGGCCGCTGGAGCACTCTCGCGGCTCCCAATTGGCCCTGACCGCACCGAGCTCAGGACCCTGGCTCGACGCGATTCGACGTTTCTGCGACACAAAAGGTCGGTTCAAAAAGTGTCCGGCCCCCGCGCTGAGACAAAGCGCGAGCAGCACGGGTCTTGCACCAAACGCCCAGACGCTTGCGCCAGGACAAAGACCATATGAATATCTCTATTCAGCCGGAGAGGCGGCAATCGTGGGCGGCGTCGGTCGCCTGGGAAGATGAAAAAGTAGCAGCGTGATTAAGCTCTACGACTCGCCGTTATCGGGGAATGCCTACAAGGTTCGGCTATTTCTGGCGCTGCTCGATGTCGAGTACCAGAAGATGCCTGTCGATCTGAGGGCCGGCGATAACCGCAAGGCGGAACATCTGGCACGAAATCCACGAGGACAGATCCCGGTGCTGGAAGACGGGGAAGCAATCGTCTGGGATTCTCAGGCCATTCTGGTTTATCTCGCCAGACGCTACGGTGACGGAGCCTGGCTGCCGCTCGATCCGGCGCCAATGGCTGAAGTCGCGCAATGGCTGGCCGTCTCCGAAAACGAGCTGCTGTTCGGACTGGCGCGAGCGCGCGCGGTGAAAAAATTTGGTCGAGAGTTCGACCTCAAAGCGAGCCAGGAATATGGCAAAAGCGGGCTGAAAGTGCTTGACGCACACCTCAAAAATCGACAATGGCTCGCCGCAGGTCAACCTACAATCGCTGATATTGCATGCTATCCCTACGTTGCCCTGGCGCCGGAGGGGGAGATTACACTCGCCAATCGGCCGAACCTGCTGCGTTGGATTCGCCGGGTGCAGAGTCTACCTGGCTACGTTGGCATGGAAGGTATCGCCGACTACGGCTGACGAGCCAATCGACTGAGAGTCAACGATGGATGCATCTCAGTTTTCTTTTGACGCAATAGAAAGCCTAGATCCGGGCAGTCCTGCGGGAAGAAGGTTAAAAGCCGACTTGGAGCTGGCGTTGCTCGAGGCCATGAACGAGAACGGCAAGAAAGGGGTCCATGACGCAATCGGGCTGCTCAATGATAATGGCCACGAGCTGAGGCTGGTTGCGAGTGACGGGGAATTGTCGGAGTACAGTGAAAGGCTACCGAGCGGCGAGCGGCTTTTTGTCGTGCGCGCCTGTCTTTCCAGCGAGTTTAGTTTTGTGCATGTCGTTTTTGAGACTGCGGAGCCCGCTGATGCTGGTTTTGCGGAAGAAGCGCTGGAGCGCTTGAGACAAAGCTTCTATAAGCGTTTCGTCGATATCGTGACTAATGCCGATACGGACCGATTTACCGAACTCGAACCGGACGCGCGCGACATTTATGTCGTCGGACTCCTGGAAGGGGAAGTCAATAACGGGGGCTTCAGCCAGTATTTTTGGAACACCGAGGGACAGCACGCCGCGGTTACGGTCGATGTGCTAAAACGAGTGGGCGCCAAAGAAACCGCGTCGCTCCTTCGCCGGGCGATGAAGCTATACGGTGCGCCCCCTTCGGAAGATCTGGACGAGTGGTACGACCGCCTTGAGCGGGTGGATTCGGAGCACGAGTGCGATCTTTCGGATCTGGATCAACACTTCTACGAAGGTGTGGACGATCTTCCGGTTTTGGTCATGAAGCACCTGAATTCCCGGGACGGCTCTTAGCGTCGCCCGAGCTTTCAGGCGCTTGAACAAGTACGACTCAGTCAAGAAAACGATTCGACCGAATAGCGCTTGAACCGCATTTGGTCCGACCAGTAATCCGGCCTGAATCCCGCCTTCTGCTTGAGTTGGCTGACGAAATCCAAAGGCTCGGGCAGACTCTCCCATACCGCGGGTAGAAACGTACCCCGGCGCGATCCTTCTTCGATCACTAGCCCATCGACCCCCGGCCGGAGTTTGCTAAGCAAATCGGCTTCCGAGGTTATGCTCAATTCTTCTGCCGGCGATAAGATCGAGATGCTGATGGTAATCCGCGTCGCCTCATCAGCAGTTACGGGATTGAAACGCTTGTCGCGGAATGCCGCCGCGTACGCGTTGAAGTACACATCTTCCACCAGCGTCCGCGAAGCCACAAGAGTGCCGATGCAGCCCCTGAGCTCCCGGTTCAGCTTCAGCGTCACGAAGCTTGCGCGATTCTCCGTCAGCGGACCGGAGAACTCGTTTGGCTCGACCGGCTTGGGCCCGCCATGCTCTAAACCGTGGCTGATGGAGTTGGCCGCCAGTCCTAAGAGCACGCGGCGGTCAGCGAAGGAAAGCCGCTTAGCGCCAGCTTCGTGAACCAGATAGGCGCCGTAGCCGACCACTCGATCGCGTCCGCCCGCCGTATCGCCGGAATTCCTGAGATCGACGGTTTGAGCCGTGAGCCCACGGCCCCGCGCCAGATACAATAGCCCGTTCACCGCATTGCGCCCACAGGCGTCGCCGTAACCGATGGCACTGCAATCCAAGGATTCGATTGCCCTAGACGTCGCAGCATCGCGCTCGCGCGCGGTGTCATAGTCGTGGTAATGACTTAAATCGGAACTGATTACGAAAAGCGTTTCCGGTCCGCCCCAGAGCGCGTCGATGAGCCTGCCTACGTCTTCAGGCCTTGCATCGCCGACCAACAGTGGCACCAGGCGGAAAGTCCGCAGGGTCTCGATAAGAAAGGGCAGGTGCACCTCGAGACTGTGCTCCTCGGCGAAGGCCGCATCGTGCTCGACTACGAAGGGAAAGCTTCGCGCCAGCCGAATAGCGTCGGCGTCAACGGCAACGGCGCCCAGAGGCGTACTGAATGCTTCAGCTGCGCTTACCGCCACCCCGTTAAAAGCTACGCGATGAGCCGGACCCAGCAACACGACCCGCTTAACGCTCCCCGCCAGCGCTCGCAGCGGCGCGTAAGCTGAACCGGCCACTGGCCCGGAGTAGCGATAGCCGGCGTGGGGCGCGATGACCGCCTTAGGCGGCGCTGACTTCACCGACTGCGCGGCGTCGAGAAACGCGGACACCTGCTCCCTCAGAGTCTCGGGATCCGCAGGGTAAAACATTCCGGCTACCGCGGGGGGCTTGACCCGCAGCAGCTCGACGTTTCCGCCCGCGCTGACTATTCGCATCGTCATGCTGTGAGCTCGCTCGCTATCAGAACGGTTCGCTGGAGTTATTACGCTGCTTCCATGTTCTCATTGTAGCGCCAATTGGAGCACCTGAAGTGAGGCCACCGACGGACAGCGTTGTACGCCGAGCTGGAGTATTCTTAGCGGCGATTCGATAGTGTCAAGACTATGAATTCTACCAAGACATACGACGCCGTGATCATCGGCGGAGGGCACAACGGCCTCGTCTGCGCGGGGTATCTCGCGGCCTCGGGTTTGAGGGTTCGAGTGCTGGAACGACGGCACGTAGTGGGCGGCGCCGCCGTAACCGAGGAATTTCATCCGGGATTTCGCAACTCGGTGGCGAGCTATACCGTTAGCCTGTTACATCCGAAGGTTATCGCGGAGTTGCAGCTTCACGACTTTGGCCTTCGCATCCTCGAGCGGCCGCTCTCCAACTTTCTTTTGCTGCCCGATAATCAGTGTCTCAAAGTTCACGGCAACAGCGCGGACACACAGCGGGAGCTGGCACGGTTTTCCGAGCGCGACGCCGAAGCACTTCCCCTCTATTACGCAAGCCTGGAGCGACTCGCCGACCTCGTGCGTGAGCTGATGCTGATCACACCGCCAAACGCGGGTGGGGGCCTCAAGGACCTCATCGCGGCGCTCAAACTGGGGCGCAGGCTCAACGCCCTGGATGTGGAGGTCCAGCGGGATTTACTGGCCTTGTTCACCCGCAGCGCTGGCGACTGGCTGGATCGCTGGTTCGAGACCGATCCCATCAAAGGCATACTTGGTTTCGACGCCGTGGTAGGAACCTTTGCGACCCCCTATACGCCTGGCACGGCGTACGTGGTCCTGCACCATCTGGTGGGGGAAGTGAACGGCAAGCGTGGCGCCTGGGGTCACGCTGAGGGCGGCATGGGAGCGATTACCCAGGCGATGGCCAAGTCGGCAAAAAGCCGCGGCGTGGAGATCTCGCTAGAGGCCGCGGTGGAAAGGATTTGCGTGGAGAACGGCCGGGTGACCGGCGTCCTGCTCCAAAGCGGTGAAACCATCGCCGCAAAGCGGGTCGTCGCTAACGTGAATCCGAAGCTTCTGTTTCTCGAACTTATGGACGCGGCAGACCTTTCGCCGGAGCTCCTCGAACGGATTCGGGCTTATCGCTGCGGCTCGGCGTCCTTTCGCATCAACGTGGCGTTGTCCGAGCTGCCGGACTTTAGCTGCCTGCCCGGAAAGGCTCCAGCTGCTCACCACCGCTCCGGCATTTTCGTGGCGCCGTCCCTCGATTACATGGACCAGGCGTACCTGGACGCCCGCGCCTTAGGCTGGTCGAAGTCGCCGGTGATCGAAATGCTGATACCCAGCACCGTCGACGCCACTCTGGCGCCGGAGGGTGCCCACGTGGCGAGCTTGTTTTGCCAGCACTTCGACCCTGAGCTTCCCGAAGGTCGCTCTTGGGACGAGGCCAAGGACGAGGCGGCGGATCGGATCCTGGAGACCATTGACGCCTTCGCGCCCAACTTTATATCCAGCATCGTCGGGCGCCAGGTGCTATCCCCACTGGACCTCGAGCGCACGTTCGGTCTTACCGGCGGCGACATCTTTCACGGAGCGCTATCCCTGGACCAGCTCTTCAGCGCCAGGCCGGTTCTCGGCTACGGCGATTACCGCGGCCCGGTCAAAGGTCTTTACCTTTGCGGTTCGGGGGCGCATCCGGGCGGTGGGGTGAGCGGTATACCGGGTCACAACGCGGCGCGGGAAATCCTGCGGGACCGTTAGCGTTAGCGACTAAGCAAGTTGATCTTGGCTTTGAGCCGTTTTTCGTGACGCCCAATGTCGATTACGAAGCGAAGGTGCCGTCCCCGGCCTACGAGTTCGACGGAGTCCGAGACCTCGGCGTCAAGGGTGATTTTCCGCCCTTCGACTTCGCTCACCCGCACCAAGACCGTGACTTCCGCACCCAGCGGCGTGGGGCCCAAATGGTCCACGGAGACGTGAGTACCGAGCGAGCTTTCGCCCGGCTCGAGGTGCTCCTCGATCAGTCGGTAGCAGGCATACTCGATATCGTTCACCATCGCCGGGGTGCTGTAGACGCGATTTTCATCGCCGAGGAAAGCGATGGTGCGTCCCCGGTCGACGGTGATCCGTTCGCGCCGCTCAACCCCCGCTATCAGACCTTGTTGCACGGATTCGCTTCCCTTCCTTGGGTCAAGATTCGATCGCCATTATGACAGGGACACGACGGTGCTGGCCTCAGACCGGGGGCATCGAAACTCTCGAGCCTTGGTGATCGTCGGGACAATTTGTAAACGAGAACTAAGCCCAGCATGCGCCCGATTCCCGCTAAAGCGCAGTGTTTCAACTCATCAACGAAGGTTTCTAGGTCGAACTGGAGGCTGAGGTCACCGCTTGACGAGAGGGCTGAAACAGGATCTCGACGTCTAAGTTCTCGCCCCGGGCGTTGCGCATGTTGGAGACGCCGTCATATTCCAGCAAGGTCCGATCACGTATGCTGTAAACCACAGTAATCGCGGGAGCAAAGAATCTCAGCAGCGCGGATTCGGTCGCCATCTCGAAAGTTGCGCGCTCGGGGTCGCTACCGTCGTCAATGCGGCGAATTCTGAAGTCGATGAACTGAAGACGGCTCGGAACCAGAAATGGCTGTACGAAAGTATCGCCCTGGATCAGCGCTTCCCAGTTATTTTCCACAAAACGGTCAAAGCCCGCGTCCACAATGGCACCTTCAGGCAGTTCCAGCGCTTCTTTCTTTAGCGGGGCGCTCTGACTCAATCGGAAGCTGACCTGGAGTTTGTTCGAGTCCGTGGTCGCACCCTCTGAGTGACCGGTGCGGATGTTGCGCAGAAGGAATTTTGGTGCACTCTCGCGGATACGGAAGTCCACGTGCTTCTCTCCGATAATGCCACCTTGCGCATCCCGGTAAGTCACCGTGTCTCTCAGGATGCGACCACTCTTCCACCACTCCTGATGGTGCTCGGTGTAGAGCAGGGTCTCGGAACCGGCCGCGTAGGCGTAACCGACTCGTTCCCGAATCGTCTCTGCGCTGAACGCCAGGGGACTGAGAAAAATCGGCAGCAGCGCCATCGTACGCAGCCAAATCCGCCCCGGCGGGCTCACCATCAGCGGTATCCGAGCGATGAGTGAGGGATAACGGCACGACATGGCAATGAACCTCTTTAGCTTGCTCGGCGCTCGAATAGATAGTGGCTGACCCACCACTGCTGGCCGTTTACGTAGCCAAAAAGCTCGGCGCAGGCGATGAAGAAGAGTCGCCAGCGTACCCACCAGCGCAGCGCTTCGCCCTCGCCATAGGTTTTTTCCAGAATCGGCCAGATGAGTTCCCGTCGCCTGTCCATGTTCTTGAGCCATGCGTTAGCGGTGCGCTCGTAGTGCTTACCACTCCATCGCCAAAGTTTCGAGAACTTGAGATGTTCTTGAAATCGAAGCGGCAGGTCGTCACATGGCATGATGCCACCGGAGAAGAAATATCGGCTCATCCAGTCTGACGGTCCGTTGTCCTCGAAGGCGTAGGGTGCGCTCCTGTTGCAGAAGATGTGCATGAAGAATTTCCCACTCGGCTTCAGCCAACGAGAGATGCGACGAAACAGTTCACGGTAGTTACGCATATGCTCGAACATCTCCACCGAAACAACGCGGTCGAAGCGCTCTTCAGTTTCAAATTTGTTCATGTCGGCGGTAATCACCCGCAGGTTGGACAGCCCGCGGCGACGAGCCTGCTCGTAAATGTGTTGACGCTGTGACGCAGAGTTGGAGACGGCAGTGATCTCGCTCATTGGATAACGGGAAGCCATCCACAGTGTTAATGAGCCCCAGCCGCAGCCGAGCTCCAGAATCCGCATCCCCTCACCCAGCTCAGCGCGTTCAGCGGTGACTTGCAATGAAGCATCCTCTGCCGCATCGAGGGTCTCAACGGATTTCGGCCAGTAGCAGCAGCTGTACTTTCGCTGCGGCCCGAGCACGTGGGCGAAAAATTCTGGCGGAAGCTCATAATGCTGCTCATTTGCCATTTCGGCGAGCGGCGCAATGACCGCATTGTCCATATGGGCCACGAACTGGCGCGCTTCGGCTGCGTTGAGTTCACAATCGTCCGCCCGGATCTCTCGCAGCCGGTCTCGGACAAGCTGTCGCACGCCGCGCCTGATGAATGCGTCCGGGACCCAACCGCGCTCGGTGAAATCAATGGCTATCTGCGCTGCTGTGTTCATGCTCGGGTTTCCTGTTTGGTTGAGGGCGGCCAGGGAAAAAAAGGACTGGTCGTTTCCTGGTAACGCCTGTAGGTGTCACCACGACTCCGCAACGCCTGTTGCTCCGTAAATGGAATACCGGTGATCTTGGTTAGAAAAAAGTAGACGACGACGAGTCCCGCTAGAGTCACCCACCAGTAAGGCGACTTGAGCCCGACGACAACGTAGGCCCACCAGTGCACCCATTCGAAAAAGTAATTGGGGTGCCGGGAATAACGCCAGAGACCGATTCGACACACCTTGCCGCGGTTATCGGGGTTTCGTCTGAAACGGCTCAGCTGCGAGTCGGCCACTGATTCACCGATCATGGAGGCGATAAAGACTGCTGCGCCTGCAAAGTCTGTCCATGTGAGCCCGATTACGGTCGACTGAGCGGCGGCCCACATGGGCAACGCGAACATTACCGCCCACAGCGCTTGCACCTGGAAAAAGAGAAACATGAACGGCTGCACTCGCTGACCAAGGTGCTCGCGTAGGTAGCGGTAACGGCCGTCCTCGCTCTCTGAGAATACTCGCGAAGCCAAGTGCATGCCCAAGCGGATGCTCCAGATCGCGGCCATGGCGGCAATCAGGATTTTTCTCTGCGGGTCGGCCTGCGCGGAACCCAGCACCACCCATATCCCGAGCACGCCGGTGCCGAAAGCCCAGGCGACGTCGACAATGCCCGCATTCTTGGTTTGCCGCTGGACGAACCAGAGGAACAGCATGGTGGCGGCGACAACGATCCATCCGGAAAAGAAAACAAGCTGCGTGCTCAACAGCTTGGCTCCGTTTCATTTGAGGCGTTCACAGGGCCAATTACCCGAGACTTGAACAGCGCGATCAGGCCGAGCAGCAGCGGCATGGCCAGCAGCCATTCCACGCTCACCGCGGTGAGCCCGGAAAGCGGATCGGGGATCTGAATCGCGCCGAGCGCCTCTCCGGCGCGGTACGCGAGCGGGCCCCCGATCGCGCCGAGCAGCGCGGCCAGCACATAGCGGCCGCCAAGCCAGCGAAGCGCGTGGCGCAGGGTGGCCGCGAAACCGACCCATAGCGCCACCATCCACAGCGGACTCGGCCCGCCCAGGCGCGCATGCAGCGGAAATTGGATGAATTCCAGCATCACCAGCAGCGAATCGGCGGCATAGCCGAAGGCCGCGGCGGCCAACAGGATCCAGGCTTCACTGATCCTGTCCTCACCCAGGGCGCTCAAGTGCAGCGTGATCCATAGGGCGGTGACCAGCGGTCCCAACTGCGGCCAACCGACGCCGGCGCCGACGCAGTTCGCCAGCCAGCAGATTTGGAAAAGAACGAAGTTTGCAATTGGACGGGTCACGAGTTCCGCCTTGCTTACAGTGTTCCTAGCGGCGGCGTCATGCGACAGCGCGGTTTTTGAAACAAAAGCTGCAGCGCGCCCAGATATCGCTCCGCGAAGCCCGCCTCGCAGTAGCTCAAGTAGTAGACCCACATGCGCTGGAACTCCGGCGGATACCCCAGCTCACGAACGGCATCCAGATTTTGCACAAAGCGCTGGTGCCAGGCCCTGAGTGTCGTCGCGTAGTGGGGGCCGATGTCTTCCAGATGGGCAACACTGAGATCCGTCCGCTTGCGTACCGCTTCCATCATCGCTGACAAAGAAGGCACGCAGCTTCCGGGAAAAATATATCGCCGGATGAAGTCGCTGCCTTTGAGATACTGCTCGTAGCGCTGATCCGGCATAGTGATGGCCTGGATCAGCATGGCGCCGTCTGCGTGGAGCAGATCCGAGCACTTGGCAAAGTACTGTGGCAGATACTCGTGACCTACCGCCTCAATCATTTCAATCGAAACCAGCTTGTCGAACTTTCCCTTGAGATCCCGGTAATCATGTCGCAGCAGCGTGATTCGGTCCTCCAGCCCTTGTTCGCGAACGCGCTCGTGAGCGTATTCGAACTGCTCTTCGGAGATGGTCGTGGTGGTGACGTGACAGCCGTAGCGGGTTGCCGCGTGGATGGCGAAGCTGCCCCAGCCGGTGCCGATCTCGACCACTCTGTCGTCAGGCTGGAACGAGAGCTTGCGACAGATCCGGTCCAGCTTGGCGATCGAAGCCTGCTCCAGCGTTGCCGCAGGCTGCTCGAAGATCCCTGAGGAATAGGTCCGAGTGGAATCGAGAAACAGGGCGAAGAAATCGTTGCCCAGGTCGTAATGAGCGTGGATATTTTTCCGGCTGCCCTTTCGTGTGTTCCGATTAAGAAGATGGCGAAGATGCGACGCGGCCCCGGCCACTGCGGCAAAGCTGCCGTCCAGTTCATCCAGGCGCTCGGTATCGCGAAGCAATATTCGGAACAATTCGGCAAGCCGACTGCTCTGCCAGTGACCATTCATGTAGGCGCGCGCTGCGCCGAGCTCGCCGCCGAGGACGAGAAGGCGGTAAAAGTCTGGATCGGCTACCAGGAGATCGGCCGAAAGACCGCCCTCCTTTCCTGCCGACCATTCACCCCAGGGATCGCGTACCAGGATGCGGCCGGATTCGAGGCCTTCTAGCCGCTTTTTCACCTGGGCGCGCATCCAGTAGTCGACGCCGCGTTTTGGCCGGCTGGTCGGCCGATGCGGAAGGATTGATACCGCGGTTTCTGAGTTCATCGTTTTGCCTCTTTAGGCGCAAGGTGTTTGGGGTGGGTATAAAAGGTCACGCCTTTAAACCAGAGCGCAAGGGCTTGCCAGTAAATTGCGAATACCACGCGAGCGGTCATCATTGGATACCTGACGAGCACCCTTGCGAGCGTCGCAGCGCTCAAGGCGCGGCGTTCAAGCAGCATGGTGGCCGTGAACTGGCGCTTGGATTGCGCCCGATTTTCCATGTGTACACCCAGGTTGGTCGCGGGTTTCCACAGGGTCCAGCGATAGCGCTGGCTCATCGGCATGAAAGGCGAAACATGAAACTGTTTGTCGAACTCGAAACGGTAGCGGCCGCTCGAGGTCTGACGCGCGCGGCAGTCGAGCACGTAACAGTGGCGTTCCCCCCAGGGGGTGTTGCTGACCTCGGCAACGACGAACTCGACGGTTTTGTCGTTTTCGTCGAAGCAATAAAAGAAACTGACCGGATTCATGCAATAGCCGAAATAGCGCAAATGAGTGAGCAGCCGGACGGGTCCGCCCGGCCGCGTGCCCGTCTCGCGTTCAACCAGAGAGCGCACCGCGCTATCCAGAGGAAGATTAGGATCGCCGAAATGATCGCGGCGGCGGAACCACGCAACCGCAGGCCGCTTTGCCGACCAAAGCCAGCGTCTCTCGAACAAATCGGGCAGCTCGGCCAGATCGAGATACATGAGGAAAATGCGGTAACGAAACCGGTGCCGTTGCGGCAATCTTCGATGGTGTTCCACCCAGCCCTCATACACGCAGCTGTTCACGCCGCCCGCTCCAGGCTCTGGTCGAATGCGGCGCAGACGTTCAGGGCGCTGCGCACGCCGTCCTCGTGGAAACCGTATCCCCAGTAGGCGCCGCAGTAGGAGATCCCCCGGCGCCGGATGAGCTCGCTGTGGTAACTCTGGGCGATGGAGCGACCGGGAGCGAACAGCGGATGTTCGTAGCGGATGCGCCGGATTACTTTCGAGGGGTCGATTTCAGAGCTGAGGTTCAGAGAAACGCAGTAGGTGCGCTCGCTTTCGATCCCCTGAAGCATGTTCATGTTGTAGCTGACGGTGACATTACTGCGGTAGCGCGCGGGGATCCGGTAATTCCAGCTTGCCCACGCCTTTCTTCGCGCCGGCAGCACCCGGGTGTCGGTATGCAGCACCACCTCGTTGGGCTGGTAGGGAAATCGCGCCAGAACGTCGTGCTCGAGTCCGTCAGCGTCTTCCACCAGCCTCAAGCTCTGGTCCGCGTGACAGGCCATCACCACCTCGTCGAAGCGCTCCGAGTGACCGTCTGGGAGTCTCAGCTCTACGCCGCTTCCCTTCCTGCGCACGCCGGCAACGGAAACGTTCAGCCGCACGTCCGCATTCGTCTGCGAGACCAGCCGCCGCACGTATTCCCGCGATCCCCCACGCACGGTCTTCCACACCGGCCTTCCTTCCACCTGCAGCATTCTGTGGTTCAACAGAAACTCAATTACGAATCGGATAGGGAAGTTGCCGAACTGCGCTGCGCTGCAAGACCACAGTGACGCGCCTAAGGGCAGCAGATAACGTCGTTCGAAGGCGCTGCTGAATCTATGTCTGGCGAGATACCCGCTTACCGAGATCGAATCGTCGAGTCCCGCGCGAAGGTGCGCTGGAGCTTCGCGATGAAAACGAAGGATCTCGGCAATCATGCGCCAATGGCTCGGCCGAAGCAGGTTGGCGCGCTGAATGAACAGCGAGTCGAGACTGCCGCCGTTATATTCAATTCCGCTTTGATCGCAGCAAACACTGAAGCTCATGTCCGAATCCCGCGATTCAACGCCGAGATAACTGAACAAACGGCACAGGTTTGGATAGTTCGGCTGGTTGAAGACGATGAATCCAGTGTCCACCGGAATGGTTCGGTCGCCTTCGCGAACGTCCACGGTGTTGGTATGACCGCCGATGTAATCACCAGACTCGAACACCGTCACCCTGTGTTTTTGCGACAGCACGTGCGTGGCGGTGAGGCCCGAGATACCGCTTCCGACGAT
>CAMYJH010000007.1 GCA_947258715.1 uncultured Gammaproteobacteria bacterium | reverse complement strand
AGATGCGGTGTACTTCGAACAGGCCGCCGCCGAGTTGGCAGCCTGAAACCCAAGGAAGCTTTCACTTACAGCACTGTCCAAGTTTTGGGGTCCATCTCTCACAACGGCCCCGGGGTGCGCCTGTAGATAGTTCAGAAACTTCCTGCAACGGAATTGTTTTGAGGCCGCCGCGTATTCGGCATAGGCACTGAATGGTCGGCCATTACCCCGGCAGCTGATAGCGATCTCTGGCGAGAAGAACGCACCCTCTGGCGCTGCTGTCACTTAAAAAAAGGTCGAGTCAAACACAGTCTGAATCTCTGAGCCACAGCGTTGCCGGTAGAGGTTGATCGGACGGTGTCAGGATGGGCTAGAAAACCGCGGCGACCCATGGGGTCTTCGACAGCCAGGGCGTGCTGCAAAGACGCCAAACGGAGTCGTTTAACAGAACCGTGGCTCTTGCGCGCGGCGTTAGCTGCGTTCTCCGGCCAGGTCGCGAATTACTGCGGCAAGCCCGTGTACCACCCGCGCCGTCCGCTCAACGTCAACGACCTCCTGAGTGTCAGCGTTGGTGTGGTACTCGGCATAGCGAAAAAAGGCCGTGTCGGTGACCATGAGCGCTGAGTACCCCGCTTTCCAGAAGGCCCAGTGGTCGGACCAGCCGATACCGGTCATCCAACCCGGCACCGCCACCGCCTCCGAGGGAAAGTCAGCGTTTCGGCGAAAGCTCTCCACGACTTTTCTCACCAGCATTCCAGATCGGAGATTGCCGACAAAACTGATGAAGTTGCCGCGGGTGGGATAGAACAGCCCAAAGGGAAAAGGGTAATGCTGACTTCCCGGCTGGTCCGAGTAATAACCAATGGTTTCCAGGGACAGCATGCCCGAGACCGTTTCACCGCGCGAGGCGCACCGCTTGGCGTAGCGCCAGCTGCCCATTGCTTCGCTGGCAAAGAAAGGCTGTTCCTCGTTGACAAATGCGACGAAGCGAATTTCCCGCCTGGGGCGGAACCCCTTCAGTAGCCGCGCCAGCTCCAGCAGCGCGGCAACGCCGCTCGCGTTATCGTTGGCGCCTGGAGATCCACGCACGGTGTCGTAGTGCGCGCCGATTACCACAGTCGAATTCTGGCCGGCGCCGGGCAGCAGCGCCTCGATATTATTTACCGTCTTGCCACCAACGCTGAATTCTTGTTTCAGCGGCGCGTATCCGTAAGATCCGAGGGTATCGAAGATATGCTCCGCCGCATCACCCAGCGCCGAATAGCGCCATAGGTTGCGCTCCCCAATGACTTCCGCCAAGCAATGAAGGTGTTGCTTAAGCTTGTCGCTGGTCGCCGACTGTTCTCCGCTCAAGGGCAAGAGCGGTCCGGAGAAGCTCCTGCCTGGCATCGGAATCATGAACTCATTCCCGCCGTTTTGCTGCAGCGGTGCGTGGGACAGAAGGAGAAGACTCAGCCGACCTAAGCCCGCCCCGCCACTCTATTTCAGTTCTCGCACCACCCGGAAACCCACATTGTCGTAACCCGTGTTTCCCCGCAGTTTGGCCCGTTTTCGAGAGCGCAGCGACGTGGACGCGCTACTGAAGGAGCCGCCGCGCGCGACGCGGAAGGTGCAATCCCCCCCCTCCCATACGCTGGCATCAGCCGGCGCGCCCTGGTAGTCGGCGTGATAGCAGTCCTGCACCCACTCGGCTACGTTGCCCGCGATATCGTGAAGGCCAAAGGGATTGGGCTCAAAACTGCCGACGCGGGTCGGCTGCCGGGGATTCAAGCCGCTGTCGCAGTCAAAGCAATGGGCTTTCCTCTCACCGACGTCGAATCCCCACCAGAACGGCGTGGTCGTTCCCGCAGCCGCCGCGTACTCCCACTCCGCTTCCGAAGGAAGCCGATAGTACTCGCCGGTCTGACTGTTCAACCACGCGACGTAGGCGTTGGCGTCGTCCCAAGAAATGTTGACCACGGGATGCGTCGTACGGTCCAAACCGCCACTGCCCGGCCGCGCGCGGCCAGTCGCCCTGGCAAAGCGGTCGTACTCGGCATAGGTGACTTCGTGGGTACCAATGGCGAAGGGCTGGACCGATACCTGGCGCTGGGGCCGCTCCTCGGCGACGATGCTGTGTGGGCCGCTGCCCATGAGGAAGCTGCCGCCGGGTATGGGTACCATCTGCGGGCCACTGCCGCCGGCTTTTAGCCGGTCGCGGAAAGCTTCCACCACCAACTCTGCCGGCCCCGGGGCGGGCGCTGGGGACGGTGCGGGTTCCGGTTCGAGAATGGGGGCCGGCGCTGGCTCGGGCACCGGGGCAGGTTCAGGCTCAGGAACAGGGGCCGGCGCTGGCTCGGGCACCGGGGCAGGTTCAGGCTCGGGAACAGGGGCCGGCGCTGGCTCGGGCACCGGGGCCGGCTCAGGCTCGGCTACGGGCTCGGGTTCGGGCACCGGGGCCGGGGCAGGCGCCGGCTCGGACTCCGGCTCCGGCGCAGGCGCTGGAATCGGAGGAAGCTCGAGTTCCTTCTTAGACAGCATGAAGTAGGCGCCGGCGGCCAGCGCCAGCAGCACTATCAGGACGAGCATAAACGGGCCCTTACCCCGTTTACCCGGCGCGCGCTTGCTCTTTTTCGCCTCGCGGGGCTCGGCTTTGAGCGTTGGAATGTCGTCGTATCGCTGCGCGGTTCCTTCGCTCTTGCCTTTGCCCTTACGCCTTGACGGCGTACCGGCTTCACGGTCGCCCACATCGATGACGATAACCGTGGTGTTGTCCTGACGCGGCTTGTTGGCGTCCTCTACAGCGTTGAGCAGCGCGCTGACGCACTCCTTGGCCGTCGGCGACCAGGCCGATATTTCCAGAAGCGTGCTTTGGGGCAGCGTGTCGAGCCCGTCGCTGCAGACTATGACGCGGTCTTTCGGTAGCAGCTGAAATCCCTTATCCGGGCAGTCGACGTCGGCAATTTCGTCACCGGTTACGGCGCTCATGAGCATGTTTCTCGACAGCCCTGGCTCTGGCTCGATGTTCATGCCCTGAGCTTTCATTCGGTCAAGATAGCCGCCGTAACTGTGATCCTCGTTTTTCTTTACCAGTTCCCCGTCGCGAATCAGATACATGTGGCTGTCGCCGACGCTCAGCCAGAAAACCTTACTCTTGGTCAGAACGGCGGTGACCATGGTGCATCCCATACCGTCCAGGGCGGGGGTTTCCTTGATCGATTCAGCGATCGCCGTGTTTGATTTTTGCAGCGCGGCGCGAAGAATGCTCGCCGGCTCCTGGCTGCCGAAGCCGCCGGTAAAGCTTTTGTTGAAGGTGGAGACGACTAGATTGCTGGCTATGTTTCCAGCGGCGTGCCCCCCCATGCCGTCCGCCATGACAATGAGTGCCGTAGACCTCGACTGACCAGCGTCGTCATCCAGATAGGTGATCAGGAACGCGTCTTCCTGATAGTCACGCGCGCCGTCGATCTGATCCCCGGCGATCTCGTAGACAAGCTCCACAGGTAGTCCTTATGAAGGTACGGGCAGGACGTCGAGTTGCTTTGGTGTTTGTGTCACCCCCGGAGATAAGTGTAGGGCAATCGGGGAATTTTACCCAACCGAAGCGGCCTGAATCCGGGTCCTTTCGGGCCCTCTGGGACTAGCCCCGGAATCCAAACTGTGACCTTGCTCTCAGTCTCGAGACCGCTCCGCCACGCCACGCTGCATCGACTCGCCGCAATAAGGGATGCGGGAGGGCGCGGTCTCGACGCTCACAGTCGCACCGGAATACCCCTTGCCGCCATGCAGCGTTTTGCGTCCGCCACGGTGTGTTCACCGAAATGAAAAATACTGGCCGCCAGCACGGCGTCCGCGCCCCCCTCGGTGACGCCCTGGGCAAGATGTTCCAGACAGCCCACTCCGCCAGATGCGATCACGGGCACCGAAACCGCATCGCTCACCCTGCGGGTCAGTTCCAGGTCGAAGCCCTCGCGGGTGCCGTCTCGGTCCATGCTGGTTAACAGGATTTCCCCCGCGCCGACGTCCACCATCTGCTTCGCCCACGCGATGGCGTCCTTGCCCGTCGCCTTACGCCCCCCGTGGGTGTAGACCTCGAACCCGTCCGAATCGTCCCGCCTGCGCTTGGCGTCGACGGCAAGCACAATGCACTGGGATCCGAAGCGGGCTGCGGCGACCGCTACCAGGTCCGGGTCGAGCACCGCCGCTGTATTGATGGAAACCTTGTCGGCGCCCGCGTTGAGCAAACGGCGGATGTCCTCGACGCTGCGGATACCACCGCCAACCGTGAGCGGAATGAAGACCTCCGAGGCTACGGCCTCGACGACGTTGATCATCGTGTCCCGTTGGTCCGAAGAGGCGGTAATGTCGAGAAAAGTGAGTTCATCGGCGCCCTGTTCATCGTAACGTTTGGCCGCCTCGAGCGGATCGCCGGCGTCGCGTATGCCGACGAATTTCACGCCCTTGACCACCCTGCCGCGATCGACGTCGAGGCAAGGAATAACGCGCTTGGTGAGACTCAATGCGACTGGTCCGGACTAGCGGTCAGCTCGTCGGCCAGCTTCTGACCCGCGGCAAAGTCCAGGCTACCGTCGTAGATTGAGCGCCCTACGATGACGCCTGATATGCCTTCTTCACTGCGGGCGCAAAGGGCACGGATGTCTTCGAGGCCGCGAACGCCGCCGGAAGCGACTACGGGAATGCTGATCGCCCTGGCAAGGTCCACGGTGGCGTCCACGTTCACACCGCTGAGCATGCCGTCGCGGCTGATATCGGTGAACAGGATCGACTCGACACCGTCGCGCTCGAACTTTTGCGCGAGATCACGCACGTCATGATTAGAGAGCTTGGACCAGCCGTCGATTGCCACCTTACCGTCTCGAGCGTCCAGGGCTACCAGGATGTGACCGGGAAACTCTACGCAGGTATCGGCGACGAAGTGTGGCGCGGAAACCGCCTTGGTGCCGAGAATCACATACTGCACTCCGGCGTTGATGTAAGCTTCGATGGACTCGTCGTCACGGATTCCGCCGCCGACCTGGATCGGAATTTCCGGGTGTGCCTCGGCGATGCGGTGGATGATGTCCACGTTTACCGGCTCACCCGAGGTGGCCCCATCCAGGTCGACAATGTGGAGCCTTCGAGCACCCGCCTCGACCCAGCGCGCGGCCATAGCAGGAGGGTCGTCTGAGTAAACCGTCTCCTCTTCCATTCGTCCCTGGCGGAGGCGCACACATCGTCCGCCCTTCAAGTCGATTGCAGGGATGAGAAGCATGGGCAAACTCTAACGGGTAGGCGAGGACGAAAATCCGCGCTTTTTTTCAGATGACTGACAATAATGTTAGCACAGTGATTCGCACCGGGAGTATCTATTGTCGAAATTTTCACGCTACCGAATCAATGGGCTTCGTCCCAGTTCCTACCGACTCCGGCGTCAACCACAAGTGGTACGAATAACTTTGCCGAAGCGGACATATGTTCGACTACTTTTGTCCGCACTGCCTCCAGGTCATCTTCGGCCACTTCGAAAACCAGCTCGTCGTGGACCTGCATGATCATCCGGGCGTCGGGCTGTTCCTTTTCCAGCCAGTGATGGATCCGCACCATGGCCCGTTTGATGATATCTGCGGCCGTTCCCTGCATCGGCGCATTGATGGCAGTGCGCTCGGCGTACTGTCGCCGCTGGGCGTTGCGGGATTTTATCTCTGGCAGATAAAGCCTGCGCCCGAATACGGTTTCCACGTAACCCCTGTCTCGGGCGCGTTCGCGGGTCTCGTCCATGAAAGACTTGACAGCTGGATAGCGCGCAAAATAGGTGTCCACGTACTGCTGCGCCTCGCCGCGCCCAATCCCTAGCTGACGCGCGAGACCGAACGCCGACATGCCGTAGATGAGGCCGAAGTTTACCGCCTTGGCTCGGCGGCGCTGCTCGTCCGACACCTTGCCGTTCTGGACTCCGAAGACCTCTGCCGCGGTGGCATGGTGAATGTCTTCCCCTGCTTCGAAAGCGCTGATCAGGCCCTCGTCACGCGACAGATGCGCCATGATGCGAAGCTCGATCTGGGAATAATCTGCGGCTAAAAGCCTACGGCCCGTTTCGGCAACGAAGGCCTTGCGGATCTTCCGCCCGGCTTCGGTGCGAATCGGGATGTTCTGCAGGTTGGGCTCCGTGGACGAAAGTCGCCCGGTGGAAGCCACCGCCTGGTGGTAACTTGTATGCACCCTTCCGGTTTGTGGATTGATCCGGCCAGGTAGGGCATCGGTGTATGTGGATTTCAGCTTGCTCATGGCGCGATACTCGAGAATGAGTCGCGGCAAGGGATATTCCGCGGCCAGATCCATGAGCACGGATTCCGCCGTCGAAGGCTGCCCTTTGGGCGTTTTAGAGCGAACCGGCAATTCAAGCTTTTCGAACAGTATCGATTGAATCTGTTTCGGTGATCCGAGATTGAATTCCTCGCCCGCTTCTGAATACGCCTCTTTTTCAATCGCTTTGATACGGAGTTTAAGCTCCTTGCTCTGCTCGGCGAGCATTTTCGCATCCACTTTCACGCCATTGCGCTCCATGGCGGAGAGCACGGCAATCAGCGGCATCTCAATTTCCTCAAACAGCGTCTTGAGCGACTTTTCGGCGCGGAGTTTCGGCCAAAGTGCAAGGTGCAGTCTCAAGGCGATGTCCGCGTCCTCCGCCGCGTAGGGACCGGCTTGGTCAATTTCAATTTGGTCGAAGCGCTTCTGCTTGGTGCCCTTGCCCGCCACGTCCTCGTAGCTGATGGTCTTGTAGGCGAGGTACTTGAGCGCCAGTGAATCCATATCATGGCGGGTGGCGGTGCTGTCTAGAACGTAGGATTCCAGCATGGTGTCGAAGCGGATCCCGCGCAGTGGTATATCGTATTTCGCCAGCACGCTCATGTCGTACTTGAGATTCTGGCCGATCTTTTCTTTTGTCTCCGACTTCAGCAGCGGCTTCAAGGCGCCGAGCACACGGGCGCTATCGAGCTGTCTCGGCGCACCTTCATAGCGGTGGGCGAAAGGCACGTAGGCCGCGCGCCCGGGTTCCAGGGCAAAGGAAACCCCGACCAGCTCCGCCGACATGTAGTCCAGGCTGGTGGTCTCGGTGTCGAAGGCAAACTGTTCCGCGGCTGAGAGACGCTCGATCCAGGCGTCGAAATGCCTTTGGTCGAGAATGATCTCGTACTCCGGCGGTTTTTCTTTGCAACTGCTTTCCTCATTTTCTCCTTCCAGGATTTCAGAAAGCCAAGTTCTGAACTCCAGCCGCGAGTACCAACTCTTTAGCGCCGCCAGGTCGGGAGCCGAAACGCTGAGATCGGCGGGCTCGATTTTCAGGTCCACGGCTCGATTTATGGTGACAAGCTGTTTTGAAAGCGACAGCTGCTCGAGACTCGAGCGCAGGTTTTCGCCTACCTTTCCTTTAATCTCGTCAGCGTGGGCGACAACTTCGTCCAGCGTGTGGTAGGTGTCGAGCCACTTGGCAGCGGTCTTCGGTCCCACCTTCGGTACCCCGGGAATGTTATCCACGCTGTCCCCAACCAGAGTCAGAAAATCCACCATCTGCTGCGGCGAAACGCCGAATTTCTTTTTCACTCCATCGGCATCCAGTGTGCCTCCGTCCATGGTGTTTTCGATCCAGATTTTCCTGTCCACGAGCTGCGCCATATCCTTATCGCCGGTCGAGATCACTACTTCAAACCCCTCGTCGCGGGCCCTTTCAGCCAGCGTGCCGATGACATCGTCCGCCTCGACCCCTTGCACCTGGAGCAGTGGAATGCCCAGCGCCCTGACAAGCTCGTGTATGGGCTCGATCTGGACCACCAACTCTTCGGGCATAGGCGGGCGATTCGCCTTGTACTCGGGATAAATGTCATCACGGAAGGTCTTGCCAGGGGCGTCGAAGACAACGGCCATGTGATGACCCCTGTACTCGCGGAGTAAACGCCTCAGCATATTGGTCATACCGTAAACCGCGCCGGTTTGTTCTCCCCTTGAATTATTCAAGGAAGGCATGGCATGGAACGCACGATAAAGGTACGAGGAACCGTCTACGAGAAGCAGCTTTCCGGGCACGGGAGGCATTGATCTTTCAGCTTATGAACGCCTAATGTGAAGGATGAAGCAAACAGAATGAAGACCGTCTAGCAGGAGAGATTGACAAAAATGGCCTATCCCAGCAATCAGCTCAAGCGTCCCCCGTTGAGTCCGGTGGATAAAGAAACGCTGACACGCGAGTCGTGGAAAGTGTTTCGAATTATGGCGGAATTCGTCGAGGGATTTGAACGCCTGGCAGGAATTAGACCTTCCGTAAGCATCTTCGGCTCCGCGCGAACGCCTCGAGATCACGAGTGGTACCAGTTCGCCGAAGACATCGCGCGCAAGCTTTCAGACGCCGGATTCTCCGTGGTCAGCGGTGGCGGACCTGGAATCATGGAAGCCGCCAACAAGGGGGCTTTTGCCGGCAAGTCCTTGAGTATCGGAGTGAACATTATGCTTCCCCACGAAGAGGCCTCCAACCCTTACCAAGACCTTTCACTGAACTTCCGCCATTTCTTCGCCCGCAAGGTCATGTTCGTAAAACACGCCTCGGCCTACGTCGTGCTCCCCGGCGGATTCGGCACGCTGGACGAGCTGGCGGAGATCCTCACCCTGGTTCAGACGGGCAAGACCCGCAAGATCCCCATCATTTTGGTGAATTCGGCCTTCTGGAAAGGTCTCCTTGACTGGTTCAAGCAGGCTATGGCCGCTCAGGGGACGATAAACCCAGAAGACATGTCGCTAATGACGGTCGTCGACAAAGGCGATGACGTCGTCGAAGCTATTTTTTCTCACTATGAAAATCGGGGTTTCGAGCCGTCGCCAGAGGAACGGGAGATCCTTCTTGAACTCTAAACATTATATGCGGGGCACTCATCATGGCCCATGAATTGAGCCTGGCGATTTATTGATTCAAGGAGCCGTACCATCAAAACTTCGATTACCCTTGTTTTATTACTTTGCGCAGCTTCGAGTCATAAGCTCGGCGCTCAGCCGCCGGAGCTCGAGCCCGTTCCCAACCCCCCGCCAATCCCGGAACGCGTGCACAGTGGGGAAACCTTAGAACCTGAAGTGACCATCATCCGGCGCGCCAGGGAAACCATCACCGAGTATCGCGTCAACGGACGGCTACAGGCGATCAAGGTCGAACCGGAGAATGCGCCTGCTTATTACCTGGTGGACACCGACGGAGACGGTAACCTTGAAACTCGGAGAAGCGCCTATGGCCCCGACTTTCTCATTCCCATGTGGCTAATTCTGCGTTGGTGAAAAAGCTGGTGTGCGACAGCTGAAAGACTGGTCAACAACACTCAGCGTCTCCCCGATTCCGGTTTCAAATTTCTCATTATCCTGACGCGAGCCCCGATTTTCGGCGACCGTAATGTTGGAGCAAAATGCCGCCGACGATCAATACCAATCCCACCACCGTGCTGCCGAAGATTCGCTCCCCTACCACGATATGCACCACGACGAGAGAGAGGAAGGGTGTCAGATAAATGAGATTGCTCACCTGTGCGGTGGTGCGAGACAGCCTTAAGGCGTACAACCAGACGACGTAGGTGACGCCCATCTCAAACGCTCCCACGTAGATACTACCGAGCAAACCCTCGACGCTGACGAATCGAGGGCTCGAAAACAGCGCCATGTAAAGAGCAACGAAGGCAAAGCCAAAAATAAAATTCATGCACAATCGCGAGATCGCGTCCCGGGTATCTTTGGTGCCGTAAACCCAATAAAGCGCCCATACGACACTACTTCCCAAGGCAAGTCCCGCGCCCAGGGGATGCGTGACACGAAACCCCAGTACGTCTCCACGGGTTGAAATGACCAGCGCGCCTGAGAAACTGATCACCATGGCAAAAAGAGTCTTCAACGTGATCCGCTGTCGAAGGATGACGATGGCAAACAAAACCAGCACGATTGGCCAGATGAAGTTGAGGGTCAGCGCCTCCTGCGCCGGCAGCAAAGAATAGGCCTTGAAAACGACCAGGTAATAAAGGAAAGGGTTCAGGAATCCGAGCAGCGCCGAACGCAAAAGCTCTCTAGCCGGCCAGCGTTGAATTTCTGAAACGCGACCGCTGGCAACAACAATTGTCCCCAGTATCAGCAAAGAGAAGAAAGTGGAATACAGCAAAAGCTCTTCCGAGCTGATATAAGCCAGCGTGAGCTTGAAGGCCGAGGCCACCGTAGACCAAAACAAAATCGTGGCCGCGGCAAAAAGATAGGCCCGAGTTTGCTGCTCCACGCCGCCTTCCAGCCTTAAGCAAGCAGGAAGATCGTGCCGAGTCCAAGAAACGAAATGAACCCCACTACGTCGGTCACGGTGGTAAGGATAACCCCGCCGGCAAGAGCGGGGTCAATGGAAAGGCTGCGAAGAATGAGCGGCAGGCCGGCGCCGGTGATTGCCGCGGCGACCAAATTGATCACCAGCGCAACGCCGACGACGGCGCCGAGCAGCCCGTTGCCGAACCACATAATCGCAATTCCGCCGACCACCAGAGCCCAGCCCAGGCTGTTCAGGATCCCTACCATCAGTTCCTTCAACACCAGCCAGCGCACGTTGCTCCAGCCGACCTGCCCCAGCGCCATGCCCCGAATGACCACCGTGAGCGCCTGGGTTCCTGCAATCCCCCCCATGCTTGCTACAACTGGCATCAGAATTGCCAGTGCCACCACCTGCTGAAGCGTGGCTTCGAACCAACCAATCACCCACGAGGCGAAAAGCGCCGTCGCCAGGTTCACCCCCAGCCAGAGCGCCCTCCCGCGCGCCGTGCGCATCACGGGAGCGAAGGTGTCCTCTTCCTCGTGCAGGCCCGCCATCCCCATCAGGGAATGCTCGCCTTCGTCGCGAATGACGTCCATGACGTCGTCGACAGTGATGCGCCCCAGAAGCCGCCCCCGTTCATCCACCACCGGCGCCGAAATGAGGTCCCGCTGCTCGAACAGCTTCGCCACCTCGCTTTCGGGCGTGCTCGCAGGAATGCTCGGGAAATCCACCTCCATCAGCGTTTGCACTTCGCGCTCCGGGTCGTTAATCAACAACGCCGCGAGCCTCAGACCGCCCAGGTAATAGTTGTCGCGATCGACAACCATGAGCCGGTTGGTTTTTTCAGGGATCTCGCTCCGCCGGCGCAGATAACGCATAACCGTCTCCAGCGTCACATCCGCCCGCACCGTAATGACGTCGGTGTTCATCAAACCGCCGGCGGTGTCCTCCGGGTAGCGCAGAACGGATTGGAGCCGGGCGCGCTCCTGTGCGTCCATCGCCAAGAGCACTTCGTCTATCAGGTCCTCTGGCAGGTCCTGCAGGATGTCCACGGCGTCGTCGAGGTCCACGTCTTGCGCAACGGCGGCAAGCTCTTTTGCATTCATCTGCGCCATGCGCGATGCGCGCACCGCGTCTTCGGCCTCCGCCAGAACGTCAGTATGCTGCTCAGCATCCAGCTGCGACCATACCTGGTCGCGTTCCCTTTGCGGCAATGACTCGATCAGGGTCGCGACTTCTGCCGGATGCAGACTCTCGATCAGCCGTCTAACTGCATCGAAGTCGTCCCGATGGACGGCCTCGGTCAAATCGTGAAGATATTCCTGTCGGCGATCCTCTTCAGCGGGATGATTCATGGGTCCTTCCTATCTTCGCTTTGTCTCGAAGCAAGTGAATAAGACTGCAGCCGGTCGATGCTCGAGCGGCTGCAGTGTCTATGAATTTCGCCCTGTGATTGTACGAGAGCTCGGGTCTGACTCTGGAAGCTGCCGGCCTCAGGCTTCGCCCAAGTGATTGAGTTCTTCGATCAGACTGTCTCGCGTTGCCGAACGCACCGCCCGCATGACTCGCCGCGCGAGCTTGCGCGTCTCTCCCAGGTGAGTCTCCTTAATCGCCTGCTTGACTTCGAGCAAAGCGTTAGGATGTACACTGAATTCTTTTAGCCCCAGGCCGAGAAGAAGTCGGGTATAGCGCGCGTCTCCCGCCATCTCTCCGCACATAGCGACAGGAATTCCGTTTTTCTTCCCCGCGTTAATGGTCGTCTGTATGAGGCGCAGAACCGCGGGGTGCAGCGGGTCGTAGAGATAGCTCACCTCGTCGTCGATGCGGTCGATAGCAATAGTGTATTGAATGAGATCGTTGGTGCCGATAGACAAAAAATCTAACCGCCGGGCGAACAGATCGGCGCAGACGGCGGCTGCCGGAACTTCGATCATGGCCCCGACAGGCATGCTGGGGTCGAACGCCTTCCCTTCTGCCTTGAGCTCGCGCTGATACAACTTGATTAGCTGCAGCACTTGAAAAAGCTCCTGCATATTTGAAAGCATCGGCACCATCATCCGTACCGGATTTCGCGCCGACACGCGAAGGATCGCGCGCAGCTGCGGACGAAAAAGCCCCTGCTCTTTTAGGCACAGTCGAACAGCGCGTAGTCCCAGCGCCGGATTTGATGACACGGGTGCGCCTGGCCTAGTGCCGTCCACCTGCTTGTCTGCGCCTAGGTCCAGGGTGCGTATGGTCACCGGGGAACCCTTCAAAGCGTTGACCATCTTGAGATATGCGCGGTACTGCTCTTCCTCGTCCGGCGGTTCTTCCCGATTCATATAGAGATATTCGGTGCGGTACAGGCCGATCCCCGTAGCGCCGACCTGCGCAGCAGCAGCCATATCCGACGGCAGCTCCACGTTAGCCTGCAATTCAATCGCCTCGCCGTCGCTGGTGACAGCGGGCGACTTACGCAGTCGTTTGCGGGCGATGACTTGACGATCGATCTCCCGCCGCCGCCTCTCGAAATGCCGAATGGTCGTGGCATCCGGATCGACGATAACCACGCCCCGCTGGCCGTCAATGATCACCAGCTCCTCGTCACGCAGGTAAGTCCGGGCGCTGTGCAGCCCTACGACCGCGGGGATGCGAAGACTCCGGGCAAGAATCGCGGTGTGCGAGTTGGGTCCGCCATATTCGGTAAGAAACGCCGGGATTCCCTGGTGCTGCATCAGAACCGTATCGGCGGGCGTGAGGTCGTCGGCGAAAACTATGCGGTCGGACAAGGGCTGCGCCTGGCGACCCCGCGCCGGCTTGTGGCGCTTGAGCAGACTGCGCTGGATTCGATTGACTACGTGGTCGATGTCGTCCTTACGCGTGCGCAGATAAGGGTCGTCCATTGCCTCGAAAACGGCGACCAGAGCGTCCCGCTGAATCTTCAGCGCCCATTCCGCATTTATACGCTTTTCGCGGATGAATTTGACGGGCGCGTTGGCCAGCGCGGAGTCTTCCAGCATCAGCAGATGAGTGTCGATGAATCCGCTGACATCAGTAGCGGTATCGGAGGGGATTCGATCCTTGATTGCTCTGAGTTCGCCCCGGGCGGACCTGAGCGCACGGTGAAAGCGGGCGATTTCATTCTTTACCCGCTCGGGCTTTACGCTGCTCTCACGGATTTCGAACTGTCCACGATCAACGACGTGCACTTTGCCGATGGCGATACCCTTTGATGCGCTGACTCCGTTTATGCTGAACATGAGAGATAAGTTCCTCGCCCTCGAGCCGCGCTGCTATTCGGATTCCCCAAAGCGATCTCCGATGAGCGAAGCCAGCTTATTAACAGCATTAGCGGCGTCTTCACCCTCTGCGCAGACCTCAATCGACGTTCCCTTACCCGCCGCCAGCATCATCACACCCATGATGCTCTTGCCGTTGACCTCGCGTTCGCCGCGCCTGAGGGTAATTTGGCTTGAAAATCCCGAAGCCAGTGAGACGAACTTCGCTGCCGCCCGCGCATGCAGACCCAGTTTGTTAACGATGGTTACTTGACGGCACTCAGGCATTTTTCGAGTCACTGTCGCGACAATCGAATACGCCATCCTTACCGCCGCTGACGGCTTTTTTCGCAAGCTCCGGTAGCGCCAGCGTAGGATAGTTGAAGATCCTGACCAGCATAGGAAGATTGAGCCCGGAGATCACCCGCACTCGGTCCGGATCTACTACGCTGCAGGCGACGTTGCTCGGCGTGCTGCCGTAAATATCCAACAGCACAAGAACGCCGTCACCTTCGTTCAGGTCGTCGATCTTTTCTTTTACCCGGCTTCGCAACGCGTCGGTATCACAGTCCCGGGCCGCTGGAAGCACTTCAACGCGGAGCGGGCGCTTGCCAAAAATATTCACCGCGGTTTCCAGTATCGCCGTGGCGATTCTTTCGTGAGTGATGATGAGCACGCCTACGCTCATGTGGAACTCAACCCCATTAGTCGATTGCTACCTGGAATTCTCAGCCTGGCTTTCGCTCCAGCTTTCTACACTGCGTACCAGCGCCTCGTCTTCCGGCCCCTCTGCGACAAGCGGCGCTCGCCGCGCGCCGCGCTCGCGTGCGATTCTCGCGATTCGCGCGCTCGAAACGACCATCGGCATAGCGAGAATTTGTCGCTTTTCCACTCCGTTTGCCATATCGAGCAAGTGTTCGATGGCGGTGCCGCTGGTGAGCACGATAAGGTCGAAATCGGTCAGCGGCTCACCCAGGAGTTCGGAAATTTTAACCTCCGGCCGGGATCGTCGGTAAACGTCCACCGAGGCGACATCGGCGCCGGCGGCATCGAGCGCGTCCGCAAGCAGGCCGCGGCCTCCGGCACCCTTGACGATAAGCACTCGCTTTCCGCGCACGAGCGAAGAGTCCAGGCGCGGGTGGCGGAGCAGTCCCTCGCTGCTGAACTCTTCCTCTGGGGTAATGGCTACGGAAATCCCCGCCTGTTCCAGTGCCCGCCGCGTAGCGGGACCCACCGCCGCCACCGCAGGTATATCGGCGACCTTGGGTAAATCGGGCTTGAGCACAAGGGCGCCGCCGACCGCGTTGGCGCTCGTAAATACGACGAAATCGAAGCGGCTAAGATGTTCGAGCGCCTCAGTTGCCGGCGTAACGTTCGTAGGCGGCTCGATTTCAATCACCGGCAGGCAGCGCGCATCGGCGCCGCGCTTTGCAAGCATGGCGATTAATGTATCGCACTGCTGCCGGGGGCGGGTGAGGATTACGCGGACGCCGGCAAGTCCCAGCGAGGAAAGGTTTCGTACGCCTTCAGACACCAGCGTAAACGGCATCGAGGATGCGCTTTGCGCCGCGCGAATTGAGCGCGTCGGCCACCCGCCGCCCCAAGGCTTCTGGATCCGAATCCGGAGCGGAATCAGAAACGCGGATGAACTCGGTTGCGTCGATGCTCGACACCACGCCTACGAGAGAGAGTGTATCGCCCTCTAACTTCGCGTGTCCCGCGATGGGCACCTGGCACCCCCCACCCAAGGCTTCGTTCATGGCCCGCTCGGCTTGCACGCAAAGTGAAGATTCCCGGTCGTTGAGCGGCGCAACAAGGGCCTCCACCTCGGCGTCGCCCTGTCGCAGCTCGATCCCCATGGCGCCCTGCCCGACAGCGGGTACAAATCGATCGGGATCGAGCGTGTCCGCGATACGCTGCTCCATATCCAGCCGTAACAGGCCGGCGCAGGCGAGAATCAGGGCGTCGAATTCCCCCGCGTCCAGCTTTTTAAGCCGCGTGTGCACCCCGCCCCGAAGATTGAAGACTTCAAGCCCTGGCTTCAGCGCTTTCAACTGGCAGCGTCGCCTGAGGCTCGAGGTGCCTATCCGGGCGCCGTCGGGAAGCGCATCCAGGGATCGGTAGCGATTCGAGACCATCGCGTCCCGAGGATCTTCCCGCGGGGCGATCACGGGCATACATAGGCCATCCGGCAACGAAACCGTCACGTCCTTGACCGAATGCACGGCGATGTCGGCGCGGTCCTCGAGTAGGGCGTGCTCGAGCTCCTTCAAAAAGAGCCCTTTGCCGCCGAACGTCGCCAGCGGCGCATCGAGCAGCTTGTCCCCTTTAGTGCTCATTGGCACCAGCTTCACCCTCAAACCGGAGTGCAGATGGCGCAAGCGCTCTGCCACCATTTCCGCCTGACGCAGCGCAAGCGGGCTCTTTCGAGTAGCAATGCGTATCGTGGTCATTTGATCGCTAATAGAAAAACGGCCTTGACTTCAGCGGGCGGGACAGGGCAATGCTAAGTCTCCGACCCCGCGGGTGCAATTCGGCCCCAGTCGAGCTTACCCGAGCAGCGACGCCGATCTACCGCGATCCCGAAGCGTCGTGGTTGAGAATCGAATGTTAGTTCGATAACACTTCCATTCCCAAACGCCCTCGGTAGCAGATTTCGGCACACCTAATTAGGATCGCGTCAACGCTCGGGGTTTTACCCCGACCATTCTTTCGCTGCCCGAGGTGTGCATCGAGGCTTATGAAGATCGGTTTCGTCATGGACCCCATCGGGTCCATTAGCATAAAGAAGGACAGCACTTTCGCCATGCTGCTTGCCGCGCAGGCTCGCGGCTGGTCGCCGCAATACATGGAGCTTAACGACCTGTTCATGCGTGACGGAATCAGCCATGCCCGCACCCGGGCGATTTCGGTGCGCGAGGATACGAATGACTGGTACACCCTAAGCGATGAAGAAACCGTCCCCCTGCATAGCCTCGACGTGTTGCTTATGAGAAAAGATCCGCCCTTCAATATGGAGTACGTCTACGCCACTTACATGCTGGAACGGGCGGAGGAAGCTGGACTGCTGGTGGTGAACAAGCCGCAAAGCTTGAGGGACGCCAACGAGAAGATGTTTACCGCCTGGTTTCCCCAGTGCTGTCCGCCGACGCTGGTTTCGCGGGATTCCGCTCGGCTGAAGGAGTTCCTGAGCGAGCAAAAAGACATCGTAATCAAACCGCTGGATGGCATGGGCGGCGCTTCTATCTTCCGCCTTGGGCGCGGGGAGCCCAACGTCAACGTGATTTTCGAGACTCTGACCCGCCACCAAACACGGTTTGCCATGGCGCAGCGCTTCATTGCTGACATATCCAAAGGCGACAAGCGCATATTGCTGATTGACGGCGAGCCCGTGCCCCACGCCTTGGCCCGTGTGCCCGCTGAAGGCGACCTGAGGGGCAATCTAGCGGCCGGGGCCAAGGGCGTCGGCGCGGATCTGAGCCGGCGGGATATGTGGATTTGCGCCCAGGTGGGACCCGAGCTCATGCGCAGGGGGCTGCTATTCGTCGGTCTGGACGTCATCGGTGATTTCCTCACCGAGGTCAACGTCACCAGTCCCACCTGTATTCGCGAGCTCGATGCCCTCTACGGGCTGGATATTGCCGGCCAGTTGATGGACATGATCCAACGAAAGGTGGCCGAGCCAGGCCGTCAAGGTTCCCCGTCCGCGCCCTAAACTAGGAAAAAAATCTAGAATACACAGTACGTTAGATTATACTTCTCTCCAATCCATCAGGTTTTTATTTGGACCCAGGTGCACGCTATCACCGCTACGCCCGAGATCACCTCTGCCGACCGGCTGGGGATGACGGTGTTTCTCGCCATCGCTGCTCACCTGGTGGTGATCCTGGGGATCACGTTCGTGCAGGAAGACCGTTCTTTTCGCCGCGCCGCCACTCTGGACGTGATTTTGGTACAGAAGAGCTCCGAGGCGGCGCCGGACAAGGTGGATTTTCTCGCCCAGGCTAACCAGGAAGGCGGTGGCGACCACGACGCCACGGAGCGCCCCTCAACACCGCTGCCCTCGCCGCTGACCAGCCCGGAGCCCGCCCTGGTGTCCGCATCGCCGCCGGTGCCGCCGGCGGAACCGTCACCGCGAAGTCTCCGCCCGGCCCAACTAAAGGCCGATCTGGCGCCTTCGGCGCCGGCGCCCAAACCGGTTCTTGCACAGGATAAAACCCCCGCCGAGCAGAAGGTGGCGGTGGCGAGAAAATCCGCGCCTGAATCCGAGACCCGGCAGCCGTCACCGGCAGAGACCTCCAAACCTGAGGCACGGGAGGTGGAATCGACGCCCGAACCCGAGAGCCGGCCCCAGCCCACGGAAACGGTATCAGCGGCGGCGCTGGTCAACCGCAGCCTGGCCATGGCGAGCCTGAACGCCGAGATCAACCGGCGGCTTAAGGCCTACGCCGAGCGGCCGCGGCGAAAGTGGGTCACGGCAAGAACCCGCGAGCACAAATACGCCGCCTACATGGAGGCCTGGCGGCAAAAGGTGGAGCGAATTGGAAACCTGAACTACCCCGATGAAGCACGTCGGCGAAACCTTTCTGGAAACCTGCTCTTGGACGTGGCGCTCAACCCGGACGGTTCCATCAACGAAATCACGCTTCGAAGGTCGTCGGGTGAACGCGTGCTCGACGACGCAGCGGTACGCATCGTCAAGCTGGCCGCGCCTTACGCCAAGTTTCCGGCCGCCATCCGCGAAGACGACGTGGATATCCTTCATATTGAGCGCACCTGGCAGTTCTTGTCTGGAAACCGTTTTATCAGCCGCTAGTTGACGGGTGCGGTTACGAATCGCGCGCCGAGTCAGTAAGGCGTCGCAAATAACGCCAAGCGCTTGATTCACGCCGCCAGCGCGCAGTTGTTGTTACCCATTTTGGCGCTGGAACGGGTCAAAAGGACGAGTTCCAGCCGCTCTTGGGTTTCAGAAATCCTGGTCCACGATCGCGGTCAAAGCCCGTGTGCACGCGGAGCAACACGCAGCGGAGCATTGCGTTCCTTAAAACTCGGCAATCGACGACCCCGCCGCTTGTCAGGGAATCGAGCAAATCTCATAATCGAATACGATGAACCTCACCAACCAGTTTCTAATCGCCATGCCGGCGCTTGCGGATCCCAATTTTGCTCGCACCGTTACTTACCTCTGCGCGCACACGGACGAAGGCGCGATGGGAATCGTCATCAATCGTCCATTGGATCTGAACGTGGCGGATGTCCTCGACCACATGGAGATCAAAAACATCAACCCCAGCATCGAGGCGATGCAGGTGATGCAGGGCGGGCCGGTGCAGAAGGAACGGGGATTCGTGCTCCACGCGCCCTTGGGTCAATGGGACTCCGTGCTCAAGGTGAGCGCTGAAATCGGGGTCGCCACCTCACGCGACATTCTCACCGCGGTAGCCGAGGGACGGGGACCTGACCGGACATTGGTCGCCCTGGGCTACGCCGGCTGGGACGCGGGGCAACTCGAGCGGGAGGTGTCCGAAAACGCCTGGCTCTGCGGGCCCGCTGACAGCGGCATCATCTTTGACGCGCCCTACGAGGAGCGATGGAATCGCGCCGCGCGGCTACTTGGAATTGACCCCGACCGTCTCGCAGGTGAGGCGGGGCACGCGTGATCGCGGCGCAGCCCCGGACGCTCTTAGCCTTCGACTTCGGACTCAAACGCATCGGCGTCGCCGTCGGGCAAACGCAAACCCGCAGCGCCAGTCGCCTCACAACCGTTTCCGTCAAACGCGAGCATCCGGACTGGCCGGCCATAGCCAAGCTGATCGAAACCTGGACCCCAGACGCCCTCGTGGTGGGTTTGCCGCTCAACATGGACGGAAGCGAGCAGGAAATGACCCTGCGCGCCAAGCGATTCGGCCGCCAGCTCGAAGGCCGCTTCGGTCTCCCGGTGCATCTTGTTGACGAGCGCCTTACGACGCGTGAGGCGAAAAGCCGACTGAAGCTGGAAGATCGCGTTGACAACGGCGCCGATCCGGTGGCGGCTCAGGTCATCCTGGAAGGTTGGTTTTCAGAACAAAGCACATCCGGCGGCGAGCAGGTATGAGCCGGTCTCAAAGTACTTCTTCAACAAAACTCGCCGAGCGCGTTCTCGACGCCGAAAATCTTGACCAGCAGCGCTACACGCATCCACATTCCGTTCCGCTCCTGACGCCAGTACATGGCCCTGGGATCTGAATCCACCTCAGGGTCGAGCTCGGGGCCCCTCGGCAACGGGTGCATGACGATGGCATCGGCCTTGAGCTTTTTCATTTGCTCAAGCCCGACGGTGAAGCGTGCGTGATCGTATCCTTTTGACTCTTCCGCGGTGTCGTATTCCACCTGCAGACGAGTGACGTACAAGGCGTCAAGCTCCGAAATGACCTCAGACAGGTTTGCCGTTTCGTAGAATTCGATTCCGTTGTCGCTGAGATGTTTTTTCAGCGGACTCTCCATGCGGAACGCTTCCGGGGCGATGAATACAAGTCGCACGTCGGAGTAACTCTTCATCAGATAGGCGAGCGAGCGAGCGGTTCTACCACGCTTTAAATCGCCCATAAGCCCGATCACTTTACCGTCAATCCCGCCCCGACTTTCGAAACTTCTCTCCAGCGTATAGATATCCAAAAGCGCCTGCGTCGGATGCTGGTCTTTACCGCTGCCCGCGTTGATTATGGGTACCGGACGCCGGATCCGATCCATCAGCGCCGCTGACTGCGCCGCCATTCCTTCGCCCCAGGTTCGCATAATGATTACGTCCACATATGAGCTGAATGTGCGGATACTGTCCTCAAAACTTTCGCCCTTCACCTCCGACGAAATCGATGGGTCCCGAATCTCACTGGTGCGGATACCGAGCACGTGGCAAGCGTTGTTAAAGGATAAAAATGTACGCGTCGAAGGCTGGGTGAAATAAAGCATCGCACGCTTGTTGGAGAGCAAAGTCTGCAACGCGCGCGCACCCTCCCGGGCTTTTGCAATGCTGCGCACCCGGGTGGTCAGCGCGCACAGCTCATCCAAAAGCGGACGGGAAAACTGACGCGGATCGAGAATGTGAAACAGTCGATCAGGGGATGATATCAACGATTGTCGCCTCTAGTTTAATTTCTCGACAACGAAGCCCGGTCGCTTTTACCAGAAAAACGAAGCGCAGACACCAGTGGCCCAATCGCGTTTCAGAGTTCGCGAGTGGGCTTGGCCTCAGAGCGCTGGTCTCGGCTCCAATAGGAGGCTCAAAAACCTTAATTCAACGGCAGCTTCCTATAGTAGACTTCGGCGCGGACTCCCAAAGCCTCGCCAAGTGAAGCCTAATGGTTCGCGACCACCGCGGCAGCATTTTTCTCGAAGACGCGGAAATTCTGTCGAACGATGCGTTCGATGGCGACCAGTTCGTATTGAGAGTCAGCGCACCAAAAGTGGCTGCCGCCGCCGAGCCTGGAAGCTTCGCACATATCCGTTGTGACGAGATGCTTCCGATGCGACGGCCAATGTCGGTGATGCGTACCGATCCCCGCGCCGGCTGGGCCGAGTTCCTGTACAAACGCGTTGGCAAGGGCACTCGGCTGCTGGCCGATAGGAAGCCGGGGCAAAGGATAAATCTGCTCGGGCCTATTGGCGTTCCCTTCAGGCCGTCGCCAACTTGTCGCCGACCCCTCCTCATTGGCGGCGGCGTCGGCATTCCACCGATGGTGTTTCTTGCCGACCGGCTTCGCGCTTTGGGCTCGGAAACAAAGCCCCTGGTGCTGATGGGATCGGAGGTGCCGTTCCCGTTCCGCCCGCGCCCGTCGCAGATAATCGTGCCCGGGATGCCGCACGGGGTGATCGCCTGCATGCCGCTGATGGAGGACTGGGGTATACCGAGCCGGCTTGCGAGCCTTGAAGATTTTGCCGGCTGTTTCGAAGGCTATGTAACCGACCTGGCGGAGGCGTGGATCGAGGCCATGGCTGCCGAGAACCGCGCCCAGGTGGAGATTTTCGCCTGCGGCCCGACGCCCATGCTCAAAGCCACCCAGGCGCTGGCTGCAAGCTACGGCCTGCCCTCGCAGCTTTGCCTTGAGGAGTACATGGCCTGCGCGGTGGGCGGTTGCGCAGGATGCGCGGTGCGTATCCGCACCCCTGACGGCCCGGCGATGAAGCGGGTCTGCGTGGACGGACCCGTGTTCGACGGCGAAACGGTCGTCTTCGACGGGTATTGAGCCGGCGGCGGCGTTTAAAATAGCCTTTCATGCGCTCTATCGAGCTTCATAGCGGAGTCACCTGGCACGTCTGGGTGGCTAAGGATTCCTACGGCATCATGGTGCTTTTGTTCTCCTGCCGCGGCGACGACGGAGTGCGGCGCTTAGAAATCGGGGCAAATCCACGCCTGGAGTCCGAGCGGACGCTTGGCGCATTCGACCCGGAATCTTTGCGCTCCAAACTGGCGCTCGCGAACGCCTTGGGCGCCGCGCGCCGGGCCCCACGCTGAGTCGACTTCGATGTCCGCCGAAAAGACCGAACTGCCGCGGCCTCTGGACGGGGTCCGCGTTGTAGAAATGGGTCAGCTCATCGCCGGCCCCTTCGCCGGCTGCGTGCTGGCTTATTTCGGCGCCGAGGTGGTCAAGATCGAGCCTCCGGGCAGTGGCGACGCGCTGAGAAACTGGCGCGTGCTCAAAGACGGTACCTCCCTTTGGTGGCGGAGCTTGGGTCGCAACAAAAAGTCCGTGTCGGTCAACCTCCGAAGCGAACAAGGCCGTGATATCGTCAAGCGCCTGGCGGTCCAGTCCGACGTGTTGATCGAGAATTTCCGCCCGGGAACTCTGGAGAAATGGGGGCTCGACCCGGAAGCGCTCAAAGCAGAAAACCCGGGACTCATCGTGGCTCGGATATCCGGCTACGGCCAGACCGGCCCCTGTGCCGCGCGCCCGGGGTTCGCGTCGGTGTGCGAAGGCTTCGGCGGGTTTCGCTACCTGAACGGTTTTCCGGGCCAGCCGCCGGTTCGACCCAACTTGAGCTTAGGAGACACGTTGGCAGGACTGCATGCGGTCATCGGCGTCCTTCTGGCGCTGCATCATCGCAACGCAAACGGAGCCGCCGGGGGACAGGTCGTAGACGTGGCCATCTACGAGTCTGTGTATAACATGCTGGAAGCGGTGGTACCGGAATTCGACGGCGCTGGCATCATACGCGAGCCCTCCGGTTCCACCCTGACCGGTATCGTGCCTACCAACACCTATCCTTGCGCAGACGGTAAGTTCGTCATCATCGGCGGCAACGGCGACTCCATCTTCCGCCGCCTGATGACCGCGGCGGGAAGGCCGGAAATGGCCGCGGACCCACGCCTTGCCGACAATTCCGGCCGGGTGGCCCACCAATCCGAGGTAGACGACGCTATCTCCCGCTGGACCGCAAAACTTAATTCCAACCAGGTGCTCGAGATCCTGGAGCGGGCAGAAGTGCCCTGCGGGCCCATTTACAACGTCGCCGACATGGTCGAGGACCCACATTTCAACGCCCGGGGCATGTTCGAGCAGGTCGCCGTGGACGGACTCGAGCTCAAAATTCCCGCAATCTTGCCGATACTCAAAGACAGCCCGGGGCGAACCGAGTGGGCCGGACCCGAAGTGGGCGCCCACAACGGCGAGATCCTTCGGGAAAGACTCGGTCTTGGAGACGAAGAAATCCAGATGCTCGAATCCGAAGGCATCATCTAGACCGCTTGTCCGCACTCTAAGCGCAGAACCTCAAGCACCGGGATTAAGATCCGGGGCCCGTCACCGAAACCTCTATTCACCCAGATCAAGCCAGACGGTATTTTTCATGCCTTCGACTGACGTCCATCAAATGGGACCGGTGGTCGCCCGACCGCAGGAGGCGAGCCAGATCGGCGACCTTAAGCGGCTCCAATTTATATTCTCGGGCACGGGGGGCGAGTTCTTCCGCATCTGGATAGTCAACGTTCTTCTCTCCATCCTCACCCTCGGGATTTATTCCGCCTGGGCAAAGGTTCGAAGCAAGCAATACTTTTACCGAAGCACCACGCTTGATGGCGCGAGCTTCGAGTACAGTGCAAACCCGGTCAGCATTCTCAAGGGCAGAATTCTCGTGATCTCAGTTCTGGTGGTTTACCAGCTGATGGTCACCTTCGCGCCCCTGCTCGCCGCCATCATGGGTTTGGGGCTGGTATTCCTGTTTCCGTGGGTAGTGACCCAGGTGCTGGCCTTCAATGCTAGATATTCGAGCTACCGCAATCTGCGGTTCCATTTCGACGGTCAGTACGGTGAAGCTTTTCGCTACTACATCCTGTGGACGATCTTAGCCCTGTTCACCTTGGGGCTGGCCTATCCGTACGCCATCTATCTGCGCAAGAGATTCGCGGTCGACCGCAGCCGATACGGCGCAACCGCGTTCAAATTCGACGCTGGTGCACGACACTTCTATGTTGTGTACGTCATCGCAGTGCTGGTTGTCTTGGGCCTGTTTTTTGCCATCATTGTGATCGTCGGCGGCCTTGCGACGATATCAGAAGTTTTCCGCAGTCCGAAAGTGAGCCCCGACGATCCCGAAACGGCGCGCTTTCTGTTTTTGTTTTCTCTCGCGGTCAATTTGGCAATTCTCGCCGTGTTGATGGCAGCGGCCATCGTGGTGCAGACGGTGATCACGAATTACGTACTTCAGCACGTGGAGCTCGCCGGTTTCAAATTGGACATGCGCATGCATTCGATGCGCGTGCTCTGGATTCAACTCAGCAACATCGTCGTGATCGTGGTCAGCTTCGGAATGATGATTCCGTGGGCCAGGGTGCGCATGGTGCGCTACCGGCTCTCCTGCCTCTCGCTGCTCGCTTCAGAATCCCTGGACGGCTTCGCCGCCAGTGAGCGACAACGGCTCACCGCGACCGGTGAGGAAATGGGCGAAGCGCTGGATCTCGATTTGGGCCTGTGATCCGGGTCTCCGCGGCTTATTACGATGGACGCTCGTCGGTTCGGCGAGCGGTGGAGCTTGTGTTCAGCGAACAGGGCCAGGTCAGAATTCGAGGCGAAGACATCGATTACTCCCTCGAGTACCCGGCGCTGCGAATTTCATGTCGGCTCGGAGATACGCCGCGCTACATCTATCTTCCCGATGGCGCCCGACTGGAGGTCGGCGACAACGACGCCATCGATTCCGCCATCGAGCAACTCGGTGGCTACGAGGGCAATCGCTTCCTTCATCTGCTGGAGAGCCGGTATACCACGGCGTTCGCCGCTCTTTTAGTCTGCCTGGGCGTTGTTTTCAGCATCATCGAGTTCGGTATTCCTATGCTCGCGCGGCAAGTCGCTTTCGCCCTTCCACCGGGCGTGGAGTCGACGCTGGGACGCGAGGGGCTGCAGACCCTCGACCGAGGAATATTCAGGCCCACCACCCTGGAGGCGCCGATCCAGTCAAAGCTGCAAGGATTGTTTCGGATACTGTCGGACGGCAATGTCGAGATCCGCGACTCACGCCTTGAGCTCCGCTCGAGTGCGCGCATTGGCCCCAACGCTTTCGCGCTGCCGTCGGGGATCGTCGTCATGACCGACGAGTTGGTAAAGCTGGCGCAAAACGACGAGGAGCTACTTGCGGTCATGGCACATGAGATCGGCCACGTGCATCACCGCCACATCCTGCGGCAAATTCTCCAAAACTCCATGACCGCACTGCTGGTTGCGGGGCTATTCGGAGACTTGAACTCCATCGCAGGGCTGTCCGCTACCCTGCCGACTTTTCTGGTACAGCAGAAATACACCCGGAAATTCGAGCGGGAAGCGGACGCCTTCGCCGCCGAAACGCTGCGCGCTCGCGGCGTATCGACGGTCCATCTGGCCAACATTTTGAAACGGCTGTCCAAATCCCACGGCCGGTCAGAAGGCAGCCTGCTCGACTACCTTTCCTCGCACCCCGCTACCGAAGAACGCGTCGAGTCGCTCACCGCGCGTGGGCAGAGACCATAGCGGGCCTGCAATCAGCCGAAGTTGATCTTTGCTTCCAGGCTGTTGCGGGAGTCAGCGTTGTTGAGGGCTTCCTCCAGCGTGATGCGGCCTTCCTTGTAAAGGCCGAAGAGAGCGTCGTCGAAGGTCCGCATGCCGCTTGCACCACTGTCCGCCATGGCCTGTTTTATTTCATTCAGCTCACCCCGGAGAATGAGTTCACCGATATGGGGCGTGACCAGCATGACCTCGATGGCGGCGCAGCGCTTGCCGCTGACGTCGGGAACCAGCCGCTGTGAGATGACGGCACGAAGGTTCAGCGCCAGATCCATGAACAGCTGCTTGTGCAGATCCTGGGGAAACATGTTGACCACGCGCTCCATGGCCTGATTCGAGTTATTGGCATGTAGAGTCGCAATCGCCAAATGACCGGTGTTCGAGAGCTCGAGCGCGGCTTCCATGGTTTCCCGATCGCGAATCTCGCCTATAAGGACCACGTCCGGTGCCTCTCGCATGCTGGCCTTCAGCGCGCGCGCATAAGAAACGGTGTCCGATCCAATCTCTCGCTGACTGACAATGGATCTTTTGTTGGGGTGGGAAAACTCGATCGGGTCTTCGACGGTGATAATGTGGCCGGCCTGGTTTTCGTTTCTGTGGTTGAGCATCGCTGCAAGGGTGGTCGACTTTCCCGAACCGGTGGCTCCCACCATCAGCACCAAACCCCTGCGCGCCATAATGATTCTGGAGAGAACTTCCGGCAGGCCCCACTGCTCCAGCGTGGGAATCTCGACCGGCACCAGCCTTAATACCATGCCCACCTCGCCGCGCTGGCGAAAAACGTTGACCCTATAGCGGGCGCTCTTATCCGGCAGTGCGATGGCGAAATCGCACTCCATGGTTTCTTCGAATTCCGAGCGCTGCCTGTCGTTCATGATCCCGAAAGCCGCGGCACGACAGAGTTCTGCAGTAAGCTCTGTTTTGCCGACGGACTGGACGTTTCCGTCGATCTTGATTTTTACCGACGCGCCCGAGGTGAAGAAAAGGTCCGAGGCGTTTTTCTCGAGCATCAGCTTCAGGTAGGCCTGGATGTCCATCTGCGTCCTTCAGGAATACTCAAGTCAAGGGAACGAAACTAGCGTCTTTATCTCGAGTACTTACTTGCTTTGCGCCCAACACGGCGTGACGAGATCCGACCGGCATCCCGTTCTTCGATTCTCATTGGAAAAGTTAGACCCTGATGGTCTTTGATGCCAGCGCGAGATCGCCAAGGAAGTCCGGTATCGCACACGGGCCCCACCCACCGGCGGCAGGTGGCAGAGTGTCCGAATTCATCGAATCATCCGACTCTTGCCTTCGTTCGACTCCTCCAGAGAAAGGTGGTCGAGACCGTCCATGGCATCCTTCGACTTGGCCGCTTTTCCCTCCAGCTTGATCTTCAACCTCAGCTCGTTTTGGGAATCTGCGTACCGAATGGCATCCTCATACGTGATCTGATCCGTCTCGTAGAGGTCGAATATAGCCATATCGAATGTCTGCATCCCCAGTTCCTTCGACTTCTGCATGATTGGCTTGATGCTCTGAAATTCCCCCTTGAGAATGAGATCCTTTATCAGCGGCGTGTTGAGCATGATTTCGATAGCAGCCACACGACCCTCTCTGTCTGGCCTTTTAATCAAACGCTGGGAGATCACCGCCCGGAGGTTCGAAGAAAGGTCCATCAGAAGCTGCTGCTTTCGCTCATCGGGAAAGAAGTTGATGATACGGTCGAGAGCCTGGTTTGCGTTGTTGGCGTGCAGGGTAGCCAAGGCCAGATGACCCGTCTCGGCGAACTGGATGCCGAATTCCATTGTCTGGCGGTCCCGGATTTCTCCGAGCAATATAACGTCAGGCGCCTGGCGCAGGCTGTTTTTCAACGCGATGTGCCAATCTTCGGTGTCCACCCCCACTTCCCGCTGCATAATCACACAGTTCTTGTGGGGGTGAACGAACTCGATGGGGTCTTCGATCGTGATAATGTGGCCGTAGCTGTTGCGGTTTCTATAGTCGAGCATTGCCGCCAGGCTGGTCGACTTACCGGAACCGGTTCCGCCCACCATCAGCATCAGCCCGTTCTTGTTCATGATGACGTCTTTCATCACCTCGGGCAGCTCTAGCCTGTCCAGGTCCGGTACCTCTGTGGTAATTGTTCGAACCACAAGCCCCGGACTGTTCTGCTGAACGAAGGCGTTACACCGGTAACGACCCATCTTCGGTGGCGCGATGGCGAAATTACATTCTTTAGTGGCTTCAAACTCCTTGAGTTGTCGGTCGTTCATAATCGCGTAGGTTAGGGCCTTCGAGTTATCCGGAGTCAGGGCCTGCTTCGATACCGGCGTTACCCTTCCGTCGATTTTCATCGCCGGAGGATATCCGACGGTAATGAACAAGTCTGACGCATTCTTCTGTCGCATCAGCTTGAGAAGGTCGAGCATGAATTTTATAGCCTGGTCTCTTTCCATCGTTGAGCTCCGGTGCTCGGCTGTACAACCCAGGTGCTAGGCTTAGAGCGAGTCCTTGTTTGCGGCCTTCGCCATCGCGGTCTGACGCGAAACTAGACCCTCGCGCACCAGCCGCTGAAGGTCCTGATCCAATGTCTTCATTCCCATCTGCTGCCCGGTCTGGATGGCCGAGTACATTTGCGCGATTTTGTTCTCGCGGATGAGGTTTCGAATGGCGGGGGTACCGATCATGACCTCGTGCGCGGCAACGCGTCCGCCACCGTTCTTTTTAAGCAGGGTCTGGGATATCACCGCCTTGAGGGACTCGGACAACATGGCCCGTACCATATCCTTCTCTTCCGCGGGAAAGACGTCGACTACTCGGTCGATGGTTTTCGCCGCAGAGCTTGTATGCAGCGTTCCAAAAACGAGGTGACCGGTTTCAGCAGCGGTAAGGGCAAGCCGAATGGTTTCCAGGTCGCGCATTTCGCCCACTAGAATGGTGTCCGGGTCCTCCCGCAGGGCCGAGCGCAAAGCCTCGTTGAACCCCAGCGTATCCCGGTGCACCTCGCGCTGGTTGATCAAACACTTCTTGCTTTCATGCACGAACTCGATTGGATCTTCGACGGTGAGTATATGGCCGTGCTCCGTCTCGTTCTTGTGGTTGATCATCGCCGCGAGAGTGGTCGACTTGCCGGAGCCGGTGGGACCGGTGACCAGCACAACGCCGCGGGGGGTTTCGGAAATCTCTTTGAAGATGGTGGGAGCTTTGAGATCCTCCAGCGTCAGGATCGTCGAAGGAATCGTGCGGAACACCGCGCCGGAGCCCCGATTGTGGTTGAATGCGTTGACCCGGAAGCGTGCAAGACCCGGCACTTCGAAGGAAAAGTCCGTTTCCATGAACTCCTCGTAATCCTTGCGCTGCTTGTCGTTCATGATGTCGTATACGAGATCATGAACGGTCTTGTGGTCGAGGGCCGGCACATTGATCCTGCGGATGTCGCCGTCGACCCGAATCATCGGCGGCAACCCCGCTGAGAGGTGCAGGTCAGAGCATCCGTTCTTTACCCCGAACGCGAGAAGTTCACCGATATCCATCGCTGGTTCCTGGTGTTCCTGAGTTAGCTGGATCTACCCGTGACAGAAAGCAGCCCCCGCTCCTTTTTGAGGGCCTCGTGGACAAAGCGAAAAATGTCCAAAAAAGTATAGTCTAGGCTCCGTGGGGCACAAATCCGGGGCCTCGCCGCGGAAAAGGGCTCAGGAGGCCGCCGCCCCTGCCGCCGCGGCGGGCACGACTAGGGCCTGCAGCGGAAATCGGAGAGTTCAGCAGTGGAAAATATTGCCGTGGCGCTGAAGGCGCTCAGAGCACGAATATCCGATCTGGAGCGGCGTTATGAGCGCCCCACCGGCAGCGTCGGTCTGGTGGCGGTGACTAAGACCAAACCTGCCGAGGCGGTCGCGGCTGCCTTTGCCGAAGGCCAGCGGGACTTCGGCGAGAACCAGCTTCAGGAAGCCCGCGCCAAGCTCGAGGCGCTTAGCCATCTAGACATCACATGGCACTTCATCGGACCGATTCAGTCGAACAAGACCCGCGGAATCACCCAGGCCTTCGCCTGGGTCCACAGCTTGGATCGGATCAAGATTGCCAGGCGACTCAGCGACCAGCGGCCGGAGGGCGCGCCTGCGCTCGAGGTGTGTATAGAGGTCAACTTGAGCGCCGAGGCGACCAAATCGGGGATCCGTTTGGAGCAGCTCAAAGAATTTGCCGCTGCCGTCGCCGCACTTCCTCGCCTCCGACTTCGCGGCCTGATGACCATCCCGGCGCCCGTCAGCGACCTCGACTCTCAGAGGCTGCCCTTCCGGCGGCTTCGGCAAGCGATGCTTGAGCTCAATCAATCCGGCTTCGAACTTGATACCCTCTCCATGGGAATGAGCGACGACATGGAGGCGGCAATTGCAGAGGGCGCCACCTGGATCCGAATTGGAACCGCGATTTTCGGCCCCCGGGATTAGCGCCTGTCACTCAGCACCCGTCGCGGATCTCTAATTAAGCGACGCATCGGCATTTGAACCGACTCCAGCTCGCGGAGATCCCGGGGCTGAGCCTGCCCCGCAACGCGCTCAACGCTCCCCGCCGTCCTTCGCCGATTCCGAACCGGGATTGGCGCCATACAGTGACGAACACCATGTCTTGCCCGTGATTCCCGAGAATTAAGGATCCGCCCGTGCCGTAATCCACGCTATCGGACACGCGGGCGGCAGCAGCCATGCTTATCGCCAAGCGCCGGCCCCTCGCATATATGAATCGGCGGCCTGCTCCAAGCGGCGAAATGCCTCGCTTCGGTCGCCCCCGGCGGCGCGGGAGTCGGCCCGCTCCGCCTGATGAAACAGAAACTGAGCGTCGTGGCCGGCATCCACTGTAGGGTTGTTGAGGAGACCGCCAACTTATGCTCAGCATAAGCCACCGCTCGCGCTAGCGTGAGGAGGGTGAGAATCGTAATGGTGAGCACCAGCGCGTCAAGGCAATACCCCGCAGCCGCCGGTGAGATCTGAAAGGCGCATAGAATCAATTCGCTTCGTGATTGAAAGCGGGCTTAATTTGAGCCTGTCAGCGGCGATCAGCCGCCGGGCGTGGTTTCCGCCCCGCACGGAATTCCCCATAATGGAGCCACCGTCCGGTGAAGGACGCGGCATCGGGAATCACGCCACCAACCTGTCAGGGTTGAGCCTAAAATTACACCGAATGACCAGCGACACGATTGCATTCATCGGCGGGGGAAACATGGCCACCAGCCTCGTCGGCGGCCTGGTGGCCGACGGCCACCGGGGAGACGCCATTTGGGTCAGCGACGTGGACACCGCTAAGCTCGAGCAGGTTGGGGACAAGTTCCGGGTCAACACCACGGGGGACAACAATCTGGCGGTGCGCCGGGCCAACACCGTGGTGCTGGCGGTCAAGCCCCAAGTGATGTCCTTGCTACTGGCGGAAATTGGGCAATCCGCCAAGGACACCGCTCCGCTTCTGGTGTCTATCGCCGCCGGCGTGCGGGAGCGGGACATACTTCGCGGACTCGGTTACAACGCCGCCATCGTCCGCACCATGCCCAATACGCCCGCGCTTCTCGGCTGTGGCGCCACCGCGCTGTTCGCCAACGCCTTCGTCAGTGCAGAGCAGCGCAGCCGCGCCGAGAACATCCTTCGCGCCGTAGGCATTACTGTGTGGGTGGAGGACGAGTCCCTGTTGGACGCGGTGACCGCGGTTTCTGGCAGCGGACCGGCCTACTATTTTTTCTTCATGGAGTTGATGGAACGCATTGGCGTGGAACTTGGTCTGAGCCAGGAAACGACGCAGGCGCTGGTGTTGCAAACCGCACTCGGCGCAGCGCGCATGGCGACCGAAACGGGCGACTCGCCTGAAACGCTGCGCCGGAAAGTGACCTCGCCAGGCGGGACTACGGAGGCGGCGCTTGAAAGGCTGCAAGCCGGTGACTTCGAAGCCGTCCTGCGCCAGGCGCTAAAGGCGGCTCGAGATCGGGCCGTCTCCCTGGGCGACGAGCTGGGCGGCGGCTGATGGGCAACCCCTACGCTTCCGATGCGGCGACGCTGCTGATTCAGACCCTGTTCGGGCTGTACATCCTGGTGGTTCTACTGCGCTTTCTGCTGCAGCTGGTGCGGGCGGACTTCTACAATCCCATCTCCCAGTTCATCGTCAAGGCGACCCAGCCGCCCCTGGGCCCGATGCGCCGATTGATTCCCGGCTTCGGCGGCATCGATCTCGCCTCTCTGGTGCTCATGATCGTGCTCCAATGCGTCGAGATCTGGTTGCTGCTTGGAATTCACGGTAAATCGCCGAGCGCAACCGGTATCGCCATCCTCGCCGTGGCCGAACTGCTTAAGCTGACTATCTACCTGTTCTTTTTCTCCATCATCGTGCAAGTCGTATTGAGCTGGGTGAACCCCCACGCCCACAACCCGATTACGGTGCTCGTCTTCAGGCTTAATGAGCCGCTGCTTGGCCCGGCGCGGCGACTGCTGCCTCCGTTTTCAGGCGTGGATCTCTCGCCGTTGCTGGTGCTCATCACGTTACAGCTCGCCCTCATTTTGATCGTTCGACCCATTCGCGACATGGCCGCAGCTTTTTTCTGACGCCCATTGAGCAGGCACGCCTGGCACCTCAAAGACGACACGCTGGTGCTCAAGCTCCGGGTTCAACCGCGGGCGAGCCGGGACGAGGTCACCGGAATTACGCAAGGTCGCCTCAAAGTGCGGGTGAGTGCACCGCCGGTGGACGACGCGGCCAACGACAGACTGAAGGCGTTTCTCGCAAAGGAGTTCGGAGTTTCCCGCAGCCTGGTGCGAATCCTCGCCGGCCAAACGGCACGCGATAAGCGCGTCGCCATCAACAAGCCTAATCGAATCCCTGAGTGGCTGACATCACGCGGGACGCTCCAAACCGCCGGGAATGGGGATTAAGCCCTGTGGCGGAAGATCCTTTCGATCAGGCTGTATTTGGCGCCCCACCCGTTCTTTCTCCCATGCTTGAGCTGCTGGCGAGTACGAACCGATGATTCTTCCGCCACGCAATTACCGTTCATCCCTTCGAAGCCGTTGGGCTTGCCTAGTATGTATTTCGCCATCTCGTGCATGAACTCGGCATCGATCTCGTCGATGTCGTAGCTGTAGGTGGAAACGCCCGGCATTCGAATGGCAGCGCGTTCCATATCCGCCTCGAACTCAAAAGACACGGGCATGTACGCCTCTATCAATGGAGAGTAGCGACCCGGAGAATATTGCTTCAGCTTGAACTTGGGCCCGTATCGCCTCAGGGTCTCCTTGGTCTGCTCTCCCATGAGCTTACTGGGAAGCTTCGCTTCAAATATTCCACCGCCCCCTAGGGCATAGTGGAAAAAAAACGTGTGCGAATGGACCCAATTGTCACTCGTTAACTGATAGGTTCCTTGCCTGAGCCGGTTTAGGGTGCAAAGTTCGGTGATATAGAAATCACTCGTAATTTCAGGCTTAACGAGATTCAGGTGCTGCCGCAGTTCCTCGAAATAGGCGTGCAGATCCAGCATCCGCGCCGTCAGCCTGCGCTTTTTCGGCTTTTTGTTCTACTTCATCCGGCATGCCCATGGCTTCGGCCTTATTTCGCGTTTTTTTCTTTGCCCAAACCCCAAAGGTTTCCCTCGCAACGATCGTGCTGCGTTTCCGCAGACCATGAGATTGAGAACATAAGTGCAGCACTTTTGGTTGCCTGGAGCGTCGTCGGAAGTGCGCCCGCGAGTCTCGATCTCGCTCCGGATCAGTGTTAGGACGCTGCAGCGGCCAACACCGCGGCTACGTCATTCCAGATGCCACTCGTAATCCATGATTAGCGGCGCGTGGTCCGAGAATCTCTTGCGGATGTAGATGCGCGCCCTCTTGGTCGCAGCGCCGAGTCCGGGTGTTGCCACCTGGTAATCGATGCGCCAACCGACATTCTTCTCCCACGCGCGGCCGCGGTTCGACCACCAGGTATATCTGTCAGCCCGTGGATCCACCTCGCGAAACGCATCGACGAACCCAATCTGGCCAAAGAGCTGGTCCATCCATTCACGTTCCTCGGGCAGAAACCCGGAGTGTTTTTCGTTCGCGCGCCAGTTTTTCAGATCGATCGGCTTGTGGGCGATATTGAAGTCACCGCAAATAAGATATTGCCGACTACTCCGTTTCCATCGTCGCATGAGGTCTTCGAATCGATGGAGAAACTCCATTTTTGCAGCCTGTCGCGAGCCGCCGGAAGTTCCCGAAGGGACGTAAAGGGAAACCACACTTAGGCTCGGGTACCGAGCTTCGACGAAACGCGCTTCCGGGTCGAATTCAGGCCAACCAAGGCCCTTCACGACTTCCCTGGGGCGTGGTTTGGAGAAAATCGCCACGCCGCTGTATCCCTTGCGCTCGGCGTCGACGTAATAGCAATGATAACCCCGCGGTCGATAGCCGCCCTCTTCGAGCTGGGCTTGCTGTGCGCGAATTTCTTGCAGGCAGATAACGTCCGCGCGCTGGCGTCGTATCCAATCAAACACGCCTTTGCTTGCGGCCGAGCGTATGCCGTTGACGTTGAATGTGATGACCCGCACCTTGCCGAATTCTTCGTTGCTGGAGTTTTGCATTCGCGCTACCAGAAGCGCGTCGTCTGGCAGCGTCGGTCCGCGACCGATATGATACGCGACCGCGTATCAGACGCGGCTGCTCGAAACCAGACTCAAAAGGCTCACGTGGACGATCAGAAGAAAGAATTCATCGAATTCGCCATTCACTGTAAAGTACTTCGCTTCGGCGAGTTCGTTTTGAAGTCCGGACGCAAGAGCCCGTATTTTTTCAACAGCGGTTTTTTCGACAGCGGGGCTAAGCTGGCTCGGCTTGCTCAGCATTACGCCCGCGCAATCGAAGCATCTGGGATCCGATACGACATGCTTTACGGACCGGCGTACAAAGGGATCCCGCTTGTCGCTGCTGTTTCGGTGGCTTTGAGCGAGCATTTCTCGCGCGACGTTCCGTACTGCTTCAACCGTAAGGAAACCAAGGACCACGGGGAGGGCGGCTCGATTATCGGCGCGGGCCTAAAGGGCGAGGTGCTCATCGTGGACGACGTGGTGTCGGCTGGAACCTCGGTGCGGGAATCCGTAGGCATCATTTCCGACGGCGGCGCCCGCGCTGTTGGGCTCGTGGTCTCGGTGGATCGCCAGGAGCAGGGTCCGGACGCGCGCTCAGCCATTCAGGCCATCGAGGAGGATTTAGGCCTCCGTGTACTCAGCCTCGTAAGCCTGGACGACCTGGTGGCCTTTCTGCAGGCGAACGAGGCCCGATCCGCAGACCTCGAGCGTGTTCGCGCATACCGTCGGCAATACGGCGCAACGAGGCCGGGCTGAAAGTCCCCCTTCGGCCCCGAGAGCGATTGGCCAAATTGTGAACGGGCTCAATTGGCACCCCCGCCGGACCTTCTATACTTCCTTGACACTCGTTCGAAACGGCGTCCCCGGGAAATCGGCCTATAGGTAGCGCTTTGACGAAAATCGCCGGGGACGACAGATACGGTATGGAAATGAAAGGCAAACTCATGGCCCGATGGAGCCCGCTTGCGCTCGCCGCGCTGGTGGTGCTTGCCTCGCCCGGGGTAGAGGCGGCGAAGGTCAGAAAAATCAAATGCTGGACCAACAACGAAGGCGTTAGAGAGTGCGGCAACATTGTTCCGCCTGAGTACGCGCAGCAGGGGCACGAAGAGATGAATGAGCGCGGACTTACGATAAGAACAAATCAGCGCGCCAAAACTCCTGAAGAAATCGAGGCGCAGCGCCAGGAGCAGGAACGCCTCGAGGCGCAGCGCAAGCTCGATGAGGAGCAGGCAAAACGCGACCGGATTTTGCTTGCGACCTATGCCACCGAGTTCGACATGCGCCTGGCTCACAAAGGCAAGGTCGCATCCGTCGATTCACAAATTGCCCACGCCGAGCATCTGGTCAAGAAGCTGAAGGAAAGGCTGGTGGAGCTCACTAAGGACGCTGCCAGTCAGGAGCGGAATGGAAAGGAAGTTTCTGACGAAACCCTGACAAGAATCGGGATCGTGAACCAGCAGATCACGGAACAGAAAGACTTCATCAAGAACCGTCAGCAGGAGAGGGCGCTGATCAACACCCGCTTCGAAGACGAGCTGGCGCACTTCAGACGACTCAAAGCCCGGTAGCACACTGCCGCGGCGCGCGACCCGGGATTGCGAGCCACGACGGCATCGGCCTCACGATTCGAATGCTGTCAAAGCGCAAGCCGAGGCTGCAATAGCGCGATACGCTCCCGTCTGCTGCGATAGTCTGGGATCAGTGAGGCGACCAGGCGCCAGAAATCCCTGGAGTGATCCATGTGCCTCAGATGACAAAGCTCGTGAACCAATACGTAGTCAGCAAGCTTGAGCGGCAGTAACACAAGGCGCCAGTTGAGGCTGATGTCGCCGGCCGATGAGCAGCTTCCCCAGCGGCTCTTCTGGGCGCGGATCTGGACCCGCGCAGGTTCCACATCCAGGCGTTGGGCTAACTCATACAATCTCTCAGGGAGCCGCTCGGCGGCACGCTGACGGAACCAGGTCTGCAGAAGCTCCCGCAGCAGGCCGGGCTCGAGACTGCGAAGCTCCACCCAAAGGCCCTGACGGGTTCGATATACGGTGCCGTTTCGCCGCGCTAATTTTTGGCTGTGCTCGCCGCGTCTGCAAAAGCGAGCAAAGGAGTCCGGAAGCAGAGAGAGCTGAGCGTCGATCCGGACTTTGAGAGTGAGGCGCTCATCCAGCAGCGGGAGCTCGCTTCCGGAAACCAGCGCCGGCCGCCGACGCCGCGACTCGTTCGCGGAGCGCAAGCTCTTCACCACCCAGCAGTGATGCTCGGCGATCGCCGCGCGTGCCAGGTTCAGGGAAAAGCGCCAGGGCGCGCGCACTGAAAGGCTCCCGTCATCGTCCACCAGCACGTGCACGTTCCTGCGCCGGGCGACGCGAACCAGCTTGAAGGGAACGCTTTTCCCTTCAAGCGATACCTGGCCGTGCTGAACGATGGTTCGCGCCGACATCTCTCGCTCAAGTCAAACCGGACCCGGAAGCCGAAGGCCGACCGAAGACAACGCGCTCAAGTTCCCGCCACTGCTCGCTCCAGCCCTCCACCGGCGATCGGGTGAACCCGGAGCGACGGAACTGGGCCATCCGTCCTTCCGCCACCGCCATCAGCAAATTTGCGAGCCTGGCTACCGAACCTGGGGGAATGAGACCCGGGTCTTCCTGCCTAGCGTCGCGCAACACCTGTCGCAGCTGAGTCTCAAAGCGGTCAAAAAACTGGGCGGCGCGAGAGCGCAATCGCTCGTGCTCACCGATAAGCGCGTCACCGAGAATAACGCGGGTGATTCCGGGGTTCTTGTCCGCAAAAGCAAGCAGCATTCCGACGATGCGCTCGCAGCGTTTAGACGAGGACGACTCCTCCATGAGTATCCGGTTCATTAAGCTGAATACCGATTCCTCCGCGAACTCGATCAAGGACTCGAACATCTTGGCCTTGCTCGGAAAATGACGGTAAAGGGCTGCCTCCGAGACACCGACCGCGCTGGCGAGTCGCGCCGTGGTCACGCGCTCGCCGGGATGACGCTCGAGCTGTTCGGCGAGTGCTTCCAGTATCTCCCTTCGTCTTTCGGAAGTTGCCACGGGATCGGCTCAGTCAACGCGCCCGCGCGGGCTGATCATCGTGCCCACCCCTTCGCTGGTGAAGATCTCCAGAAGTACGGCGTGCTCCACCCGACCGTCGATAATCTGCGCCGAGGCCACACCTGCGTTCACAGCAGAGAGAGCACACCGCACTTTCGGCAACATACCTCCGGCGATGATCTTGTCGTCGATCAGTTTATCCACCTCGCCGACGCTTAAGCCTGTGAGCAGATTGCCGGAGGCGTCGAGCACGCCCGGCGTATTGGTTAGCAGAATAAGCTTTTCCGCCACCAGGGTTTCAGCGATCTTTCCGGCAACCAGGTCGGCATTGATGTTATACGAGCGACCGTCTTCGCCCACGCCGATGGGAGCTATGACGGGAATGAAGTCGCCGCTGATGAGCATATTGACGACCGAGATGTCGATACTTTTCACCTCTCCCACGAATCCCATGTCGATGATCTCCGGCGCATCGAGGACGGGGCCGTTCCTGGTAAAGGTGAGCTTTGAAGCCTCGATGAGCCCACCGTCCTTTCCGGAAAGTCCGACCGCGCCGCCGCCGTGATGGTTAATCAGGGTCACGATCTCCTTGTTGACGAGACCGCCGAGCACCATTTCGACCACGTCCATGGTCTCGCTGTCGGTGATGCGCATGCCTTCGACGAAACGAGTCTCCTTGCCTATGCGCTCGAGAAGCTGTCCGATCTGAGGACCCCCACCGTGTACGACGACGGGATTGATGCCCACGAGTTTCATCAGCACGATGTCCCGAGCGAATCCGCTCTTGAGCCTTTCGTCCACCATAGCGGCGCCGCCATATTTGACGACGATAGTTTTACCCTTGAAGCGCCGAATATAGGGAAGCGCTTCCGCCAGAACGCGGGCAGTATTCATCGCCTTGTCGGGTGTCAGGGACATCGTTGGCTCGAGAGTTGTAAAAGTGAACAAAGGTAACGAGCCGCCGGAAACTCGAATCTAAGCTCAGCTCGGCTCTTTGTCGCGGCGGTCACGTGAGTGGGTTAAAACGGCAGCTTCAGCTTGGGATCAATTCGGAGCAGCGTCTTCTTGAACAAGCTGCCGATGCGAATTAGGGCTTCCTTGCTGTCCCCTTCGAATCGAAGCACCAGGCTGGGTGTAGTATTAGAAGCACGCACCAGACCCCAGCTGTCGGCGAAATCCACCCGCAGTCCGTCGATAGTGGTAAGTTTTGCATCGCCGAAGCTAGAGGCTTGCTTCAGCTTCTCCATGAATGCCAAGTGCTCACCCTCTGCAAGGTCGACTCGGAGCTCCGGTGTGGAAACGCCCTTGGGCAGCTTCTTGAATACCTCCGCGGGCGGCTGCTTAAACTCCATGAGGATCTCGAGCAGGCGAGCAGCGGAATAAATCGCATCGTCGAAGCCGTACCAACGTTCCTTGAAGAAAATGTGCCCGCTCATCTCTCCCGCGAGCGGCGCACCCGTTTCCTTGAGCTTACCTTTGATATATGAGTGCCCGGTCTTCCACATCACCGGTTTGCCACCGCACTTCTCGATGACCATGGGAAGCCGGCTCGAGCATTTCACGTCGAAAACAATTTCTGCGCCTGGGTTGCGGGAGAGCACATCGCGGGCAAAAAGCATTAGCTGTCGATCCGGATAAATGATCGCTCCATTGCCGTCCACCACCCCGAGCCGGTCGCCGTCGCCATCAAAGGCGAAGCCGATGTCCGCCGCGTTGTCCTTTACCGCCGCGATTAAATCTTTCAGGTTCGCGGGAACGCTCGGGTCCGGATGATGGTTGGGAAAATTCCCGTCCACCTCGCAGTAAAGCTCCACTACGTGATGGCCTAAAGCGCGGATAAGCTGCGGCGCTACGGCGCCAGCCACGCCGTTGCCGCAGTCGACAACCACCTTAAACGAGTTTCCCAGGGCAACGGGCACATCCTCGCATATCCTCCGTATGTACTCGGAAACGATTTCCGTCGTCTGCAGCCCTCCATACCCGGAGGCAAAGTCGCCAGCCTGAGCCCGCGTCCTGAGCGCTGCAATGCGATCACCAAAAAGCGTTTCGCCGGCGAGCATGATCTTGAGTCCGTTGTACTCGGGCGGATTGTGGCTCCCGGTGATCATCACGCCGCTACCGGTCTCCAGATAGTGGGTGGCGAAGTAAACCAGCGGCGTCGGTACCTGTCCGATGTCAATCACCTCACGGCCGCTGGATCTCAGACCGTCTGTCAGCGCCTCGGCGAGCTGTGGACTGGAGATTCGCCCGTCGCGGCCGACGACGATGGATTTCTGACCCAGGGCGTTGGCCTCACTGCCGATGGCGCGACCAATGACTTTCACTACCTCCGGCGTCAGGCTTTGCTCCACCACGCCGCGAATATCGTAGGCGCGGAATATGGACGCCGGTAGTTCTAAAGACGCGCCCGTCGTGGCCGCTTGCGACTCAGATCCGACCGACGGCGATACCGGCACCTCGTCGGAGCTGGTCGCGGGCGCGTTCGCCTTCGCGTTATCGGGGCTGCCCATTTGCTGCCTCCCTTCTCTGGCATCGTCCGGGGCGGGCGCGGCTGCACGCGCTTTGGCAATAGCCGGCGCGCAGGCACCGCTACCGGAGACCATTGCTTCTCCACTGACGGGTGCGACTTTGGGCTCGTCGTCCGCATCCTCAGCGCCTGCACGCCGCCGGCGAACCACCACCATGGCAAAAACGCCGAGCAGTAGCACGGCCAGCGCGCCACCGATCTGGGTAAGGGGAAGATCGGCCACAGGGTCCATTCTATTTGCCGCGGGCTGCGGCCAGTATACCCACCGCCAGGCGGTGTCTCGGATGGGCACTGTCAACATGGGAGTAAGGCTGCGGAATGCGGGGTTGCCCATCCTGACAAGAACAAGCGCTCTGCCACCTGAGACCGACTGCTGCAGCTCCGCGTAACCTGTGGTCAGATTGACCTGAGAGGCGGCCGCCTTCAGCGCATCCAGCTTCAGATAGATGATCAAGTGACCCAGCAGGACTCCCTCGGCGCCTTCAATGCGGCGCAAAACGGCGATGTGCTCGTCGTCTTGTCCTTTCAGGTGAACTTCCATCGGCGGCGCCTTCCCGTCTTTTTCTGAGCGGCGCAACAGGTCCAGAGTCGCGTAACCAAGCGGGGGTGAGGCGTCGTAGTCGATCTGGGAATGACCCGGTTCCAGCACCCGTGCTTGAATAACGTTTTCGTCGGCGGCCGAAATTTCGTCAGCTTTCGCGGCCACACTCTCATCGTCACCGCTGTTGAGGAGGGTGCCCAATGTGATGGGGTCGATGGCCGCGTTGATCGGAGAGGTCATTGCTCGCACGCGATCGGCGATCTTTTGCGCAAAGGTTCTTGCCGCGCTCTCCTGCTGTTTGCGGTGCTCCTCCTGTTCCTGCTTCGCGCGCCAGTCGTAGGCGAAAAATCCGCCCACGGCGATGAACGCCAGCAGCAGGAGAATTATCAGGGGGAACTTGATACTGGGTACGCCCCTGTCCTCCGAGCGCCGCCTTCTCTTATCTGCTTTGGGTAACGCCATGAAAGCTGGTCGAGGTCGGGCTGCTTGCGCGTCAGGCGCGTCCGGAATGGCCGAAGCCACCGTCGCCGCGGTCGCTTTTCTGGAAGGAGACAACGGTTTCGAATTCCGCGCGGACTACGGGCACGAATACCATTTGGGCGACGCGTTCGCCGGGCTGGATGGTAAATGAGTCCTTACCTCGATTCCAGCAAGATACGTAAACCTCGCCCTGATAATCGGAATCGATAAGGCCAACCAGATTTCCCAGCACAATTCCGTGTTTGTGCCCCAGCCCGGAGCGCGGCACGAGCATAGCGGCGAGTCCCGGATCTTTGATGTGCAAAGCCACACCTGTTGGGATCAGGTGGGTTTGGCCGGGCGGAAGCGTGAGCGGCGCGTCAATGCAGGCGCGCATGTCGACACCCGCCGAACCTGAAGTGGCGTACTCGGGAAGCGGAAAGTCCGATCCTATTCTGGAATCAAGAATTTTGAGCTGAATGCTTTTCACGATAACGGTCCGCAACGATTCCAATCAGGCGCCGAGCGAGGTGGAGCTTAGGCGCAAGCTCCAGCTCTTCGGCGCCGCCCGACCAGTACACGCTCAGCGCGTTTTCATCGCTGCCGAACCCCGAGCCTGGCACGCCTACAAGGTTCGCCGCGATCATATCCAGTGACTTTTTACGCAGCTTGTCTCTGGCATAGGTCTCCACGTCGTCGGTTTCGGCGGCAAACCCCACGGTGAAGGGGGCGTGATCCATGGCGGCTACTTCAGCCAATATGTCCCGCGTCTTAACCAGCTCGATGGTCATGCGATCCTTGGACTTCTTGAGCTTCTGCTCGGCATATTCTTTGGGTGCGTAGTCCGAGACGGCGGCGGCGCCGATGAAGATTTGACTCTCGCCGACCCGCTGCATGACCGCGGCGAACATCTCTTGGGCCGAGTTTACGCAGACGCGGTCCACGCCCAAGGGCGCCTCGAGAGACGTCGGCCCGCTCACCAGGATGACCCGCGCCCCGGCTTCGGCAGCGGCATTCGCCACGGCGTAACCCATTTTTCCTGAGCTCTGGTTGCTGATGAAACGCACCGGGTCCAGGGCCTCGCGGGTAGCGCCCGCGGTCACCATCACCTTCAGGCCGCGAAGTTTGTCGCAGTTGTAACGGGCGGCAATCAAGGCGGAGATGTCGGCCGGTTCCAGCATCCGCCCAGGCCCCACTTCGCCACAGGCCTGAGACCCGTCCCCCGGTCCGAGGAAAGTGACTCCGCGAGCTTTCAGCACGGCGACGTTTTCCCGCGTCGCCTCGGCATCCCACATTTGTCGATTCATGGCGGGCGCCACCACGATGGGTGAAGTCGTAGCAAGGCATAGGGTACTCAAAAGGTCATCGGCGATGCCGTGGGCGAGCTTAGCCAGGTAGTCGGCGGTGGCGGGCGCGATCAGCACCGTATCCGCCCACCGTGCCAGCTCGATATGTCCCATGGCGGCCTCCGCGCTGGCGTCTAAAAGATGAGTATGCACCGACTTTCCCGACACCGCCTGAAACGTAAGCGGGGTGACAAACTCGCAGGCCGCTCGGGTCATTGCCACCCTCACCTCGAATCCCCTTTCCCGCAGGCGACGCACGATGTCCGGGCTCTTGTAGGCGGCGATCCCTCCGCTGATGCCAAGAAGAATGCGTTTGTTGGTCAAGTCGGTCATGTTGCAGTAAATTCTATCAACTCTGGCCCGCATTATTCCCGAACGCGCTGAACGAGGGCGAGAAAATGCAGCTAGTGGCTCAGGCACGCGACGGTAATGCCGCAGCGGCGTAGCCGTAGCTGAGTCGAGCGCTTTGTTCTAGCGCAGCACCGCAGATGCGGACGGGTCCATGTCCACGGCCGCGGGTTATTTGGGATAATGCGCACTAATTCACCGACACGGAGGTCGGTATGTCAATCAAGGACTGGCCTTTGAGCGAAAGGCCGCGGGAAAAGCTGCTTAGCAAGGGCCCGCGAGCGCTCTCAGACGCCGAGCTTCTGGCCATATTCATTCGCAGCGGCACCCGGGGACAGTCGGCACTGGATCTCGCCCGCCATGCGCTATCGGAGCTCGGCGGCCTGCGGGCCCTGCTGGACAGCGAACAACGCCGTCTGTGCCGATTGCCGGGCCTGGGCGTCGCCAAGTTCGTCGAGCTCAGCGCTAGCCTTGAGCTCGGCAGGCGTTATCTCGAGTCGCGACTTCAGCGCGGCGATCCCCTGGCAAGTCCCGGCGATACCCGCCGCTTTCTCGAAGCCCGGCTCAAAGGGTACGCCCAGGAGGTGTTTGCATGCCTTTTCCTGGACAATCGCCATCGCGTCATCTGCTTCGAGGAAATGTTCCACGGCACCATCGACGGTGCCAGCGTTCACCCCAGGGAGGTGGTCCGGCGGGCATTGAGCCACAATGCCGCAGCCATCATCGTGACCCATAACCATCCTTCCGGGGTGGCGGAGCCCAGCCGCGCAGACCGGGCACTGACCCGCCGTTTAAAACAAGCGGCTGAGCTGATCGATGTGCGATTGCTGGACCATGTGGTCATCGGGGACGGGGAAACGGTTTCCTTCGCCGAACGGGGCTGGCTCTGATTCTGCGGGAGGTTTCGCTGCTTTGTCGTTGAAAAACAGGGCGCGCATTGTTATGCTTCGCCGCCCTATTAGCAGGCCGGCCGAGCGAGAGCGCAGATGTCCAAAGTTTGTCAGATCACCGGCAAACGACCCGTTACCGGGAACAACGTGTCCCACGCCAAGAACAGGACGCGCCGCCGATTTCTTCCCAATCTGCACACCCAGCGGTTCTGGCTGACCGAGGAGAAGCGCTGGGTCAAGCTGCGTGTTTCCTCTCAGGGCCTTAGACTCATCGACAAGAAGGGTATCGACGTCGTCGTGGCTGAGCTTCGCGCCAAGGGCGTCAAGGTCTAGGAGGTTGAGTGATGCGGGACAAGATCAAGCTCGTTTCCAGCGCCGGCACGGGGCATTTCTACACCACCACCAAAAATAAGCGGACGACCCCGGAGAAACTCGAGGTCAAAAAGTTCGATCCGGTCGTGCGAAAGCACGTCCTGTACAAAGAGGCAAAAATCAAATAAGGCAGGACGCCACCATTTAAACTTCTAAAGCCGCCGTTCAGGCGGCTTTTTTCTTGGACAACACCGGGAGCCCGGCTCCCGGCGTCAGATGATCAGGCGGCGGATACCGCCGGCATGGAATAAGCGGGCAGGGTGCGGGCAAAATCCTGCAGCGCGCGAATGCCGGTAGCCTCGGCTTCCCGGCACCAGTCCTGCAGCGCCCTGATTAAGCCTTCGTGGCTCGCCGTACGCTCCTGCCAGATGGCCTGAAGCCGGCGCTTGAACTGGTAGCTCACCTTGAGCGCGTCACTGGTTTTGAGCACCGCTTCGATGCGCCCTCGGGCTTCCGCGCTCAAGCGGCTCTCTTCGCGCCCGAGCAGGGACTTGGCACCCTTGAGAACGCTGCGGCGATTCCCGTCGGCGCGGCGGAACTCCTCCTGGTAAACCCGCGCCAGCACCGTTCGCGCGTAATTGGACATGATCTGCAGGCGGTTCGCGATCACGGCAGCGAGGGTATCCGCATCGGGAGCCTTTTTGCCGGGCACCAGCACGGTTTTCGGCGGCAGCTTCTTCACCCGGGCGAGCCCGAGAACCTCGAGCATGCGGATATAGAGCCAGCCCAGGTCGAACTCCCACCACTGAACCGAGAACTTCGCCGAGCTGGCGTAAGCGTGGTGATTGTTGTGCAGCTCCTCGCCGCCGATGACAACTCCCCACGGCACGATATTGGTGGACGCATCGGCGGTCTCGAACTTGCGGTAGCCGCCCCAGTGCCCGATACCGTTAATCACGCCGGCGGCAAATACCGGAATCCACAGCATTTGGACCGCCCAGATGGTGATGCCGATGGGTCCGAACAAGATCACATCGATGAGCAGCATGAGCAAGAATCCACGGTTCGAGCGGGGTCCATAGATGCGCCGCTCCATCCAGTCGTCGGGCGTGCCGTGACCGAAACGCACCATGGTCTCGGCGTTCTTTGCTTCCTCACGGTAAAGCTCCGTGCCCTCCAGCAACACCTTGCCGATTCCCACAATCTGCGGGCTGTGGGGATCTTCGGGCGTTTCCACCCGTGCGTGGTGTTTACGATGGATGGCCACCCACTGCTTGGTTTCCATGCCGGTGGTGAGCCACAGCCAGAAGCGGAAAAAGTGGCTCACGGCCGGGTGCAGATCCAACGCACGATGCGCCTGGTGGCGATGGAGATAGATAGTGACAGCCGCAATGGTGATATGGGTCATCACTAAAGTGACCACGACGTATCCCCAAACGGGCAGTTCAATCAGTCCGGACATCATCTATCCTCTAAGGTATCAGGGTGATTAGGGGCACCCGCCCCCGCGGGGGAAACAAATTGACCGCCACGAGATAAACGATGAGTTTAGCATTATTGCCACCTTGCCGAATACCATCGCCCGCGCCTTAATTGGCCCTGCGTCAGGTGACACCACAGACAAATGCTCCCCTTCGACGCTGCGGATACAAATTATGCATCCACACACGCTAGTCTCATTTCCCAACGGCGATGGACCGTCAGGAGGCGGTAGAACAAGGGAACGGACATGGATCGCAGAATTTCGGTACTGGTAGCGCTCACTGGCGAGGCGCGGCTTGCGTTTTCGGGAGCTGCGGAGCTCAGACTGACAAGTTTTCCTTTTCGAGTTGGGCGCGAATCCCGCTCGCCTCTCGAGGCGGGCGTAGTCGTTGACTCTGAGCGCCGCCGGCAAGCGGTGGCGCCCAACAACGATCTTTATTTATGGGATCCGGGCCGGCTTCTCAACGTCTCACGAGAGCATTTTCAGATCGAGCGCAGCGATAGCGGGGAATTCTTCGTCCGGGACCGCGGGAGCACCTGCGGCACCCTGGTGGGCAACGTTCGACTGGGCGCAGGCGGGCCGGAAAGCTGCGTGCTGTTGCCGGACAACACGATCGTTGTCGGTACGCCGCAGTCCCCCTTTGTGTTCCGATTTGAGTTGAGGGAAGAACTACACCGTGACCTGACCGATGTCCGGCCAGACTCCACCAGCGCCCGCGAGAAAGCAAAGTCCACGTGGAATCTCAAGCCGGAAGAAAGCGGCGAGATTTAGTTCCACCAATCAGGAGCGAGCAAACCGAGGCTGCGGGCTGGTGGGAAATCAGGATTCATTTTGTCGCCACACGTGGCAACAACGCCCTGAGAACGCATAGAATCACCGCCATGAGCGGTGAGAACCTGGTTAGCGTTCGGTCACTTCATCGTCGCTACGGGAACCTCCACGCGGTAAAAGGCGTCAGCTTCGACCTTGGGCGGGGAGAGGTGCTCGGGCTTCTGGGTCCGAACGGCGCAGGAAAGACCACTACCATGCAAATGCTTTGCGGGGCGCTCGCGCCCTCCGCCGGTGAAATCCTGATCGACGGCGAGAGTCTCTTGGAATCGCCGCGGTCAACCAAGCGCAAGATCGGTTACCTGCCGGAGCGACCCCCGCTTTACCCGGAACTCAGCGTCGACGAATATCTTCGCTTTTGCGCCCGGCTCAGGCGTGTCGAAGCCGCCGATATCTCCGCCGCGATGAAAAGGGTCAAGACCCGCTGCGGGCTCGACGGCGTGGGCCGGCGTTTGATTGCGAACCTGTCTAAGGGTTATCAACAGCGGGTAGGCATCGCGCAGGCCGTCATTCACGGCCCCCAGGTGGTGGTCCTGGACGAGCCCACCGCCGGACTTGACCCTAACCAGATCCGCGAAATTCGCGACCTCATTCGCGAGCTTGGCGAAGAGCATGGAGTGGTGCTGTCCACCCACATCCTTCCGGAGGTTCAAGCGCTCTGTCAAAGGGTCCAGATACTGTGTCAAGGCGAAATCGTACTCAATGAGCGCCTGGACACGCTGAACCAATCCTCACGCTCCCTGCGGGCTGCGTTCCGCCGCCCACCCGACGCCGCGGAGCTTGGAAGCATCGCCGGTGTTTCAAGGGTGGAAGCTATCGACGAGCAGCGATTTCGCCTCTTCCACGACCCCGATGGCAACGTTGCCGGAATGCTTACTGAGCGTTCGGTCGAAGAACGCTGGGGTCTGTTCGAGCTGATCCCCGATCAGCGCGCGCTGGAGGAAATTTTCGTCGCCATCACCAGCGGGGAGGGAGTGCAGCCCCCGGTCACGCCGTCCGAAGGCCCTTCTGAATGATCCCGCACCGCCTCGCCACAGCGTATCCATGCTGAGCATCGCCGGAAAAGAGCTGCGCAGCCTGTTCGTCTCGCCGCTGGCGTGGACGGTGCTCGCCGTGGTCCAGGTCGTCCTCGCCTACATATTTCTCATCCAGCTCGAATCGTTCGTGGAGTGGCAGCCGAGACTTTCGTCCATACCCAATGCGCCCGGAGGTCTCACCGCCTGGGTAGTCGCTCCGCTTTTCAATAGCGCCGGATTCCTGATGATGATCATCGTGCCGCTATTAACCATGCGCCTGGTAAGCGAGGAGTTGCGATCGGGCACCTTTACCCTCCTGCTGTCCGCGCCTCTAGCCATGACCGAGGTGGTCCTGGGCAAATTCCTCGGTCTGGTGGCGTTTTTGTGCATGGTCATCGCCTTGGTCCTGGTCATGTGTTTACTACTGCTGCTGGGCGGCAATCTCGACTTCGGTCTGCTTGGCTCCTGCGTGCTTGGCCTATTGCTGTTGACTGCGAGCATCGCCAGCGCGGGCCTGTACATGTCGACGCTGACGCAGCAGCCGGTGGCGGCCGCGACCAGCACCCTCGGTCTGCTGCTTGTACTGTGGATAATCGACTTTGCCGGGGTGGGCAACGAATCCCGTTCCAGCGCGCTGTTCGCATACCTTTCGATGTCGAATCACGTCAACGCCTTTTTCCGCGGCCTGTTCGACAGCCGCGATATCATTTATTACCTGCTGTTCATGACGACTTTCCTGACCCTGTCCGTAAGGCGTCTCGACGCAATTCGCTTGCAGCATTGATGCGATTCCGTCACTTCGATCCACGGGAATGAACGGCAACTTCCGTCTGATGCTCAAGCTCCAGTCGGCGCTGTTCGTCATGCTGCTGATCGTGGTGATCGGCCTGCTCGCCTGGTTAAGCAATCGCTACGTATTGCAGATTGACTGGACCGCGGCACAACGCAACTCGCTTTCCGATGCCAGCCGCAAGCTTCTGGATCAAATAGAAGGTCCCGTGCAGATCACCGCTTACGCGCGCGAGGACAAGATTTTGAGGCAAGCGATTCAGGATCTGGTTGAGCGTTATCAAAGGCACAAGTCCGATATCAAGCTCGTTTTCGTCAACCCCGATCGAAATCCCGACGAAGTCCGGCGGCTCGCGATAAGCTCCGACCGGGAGCTGGTGGTAAAGCACTCGACGCGCAGCGCCAACGTGAAGGCGCTGAATGAATCGAGCCTGACCAACGGGCTTCATCGGGTTGCCCGTTCCGAGGATCGTCACCTCGTGTACCTGAAGGGGCACGGGGAACGGGATCTACTTGGAAAAGCCAATCACGACCTCGGCAATTTCGGAAAACAGCTCGAGAACCGCGGCTTCAAGATCATTGGCCTGAGCCTGCCTGAGGCCGGCGCCATTCCGGAGAATACCGACACTCTGGTCCTCAGCCGGGGCGAAGTGGACTGGCTCCCAGGCGAGGTCACGCTCATAGTCGAGTTCATTGCCCACGGAGGCAACGTGCTTTGGCTGAATGACCCGGACCAAACCGAAGCTTCTTCCACGCTCGCTGATGCTCTTGGTGTGCGCTTCGTACCGGGCCGAGTGATAGAACCAACCAGCCGCGTTTTCGGGGTGGAAGACCCGGCTATTGTCGCCGTCACCCGGTACGGCTCTCACTCCTCGACGCAGAATTTCAACCTAATCACGGTTTTCCCCGGCGCCGTGGCCATCGATACGGGCGGCTCCGACGGTTGGCAGACGAGCCCTTTACTTCTGACCACGGGACAGAGCTGGTCTGAGACCGGAACGGTAGACAGACAAGCGCGCCCGGATGATAAAGACGAAGCGTCGGGGCCACTGCAGATCGGGTTGGCTTTGAGCCGGCCAAGGAATGCCAGCCAAGGCGACAGCCAGCAGCGGGTGGCAATCATCGGTGACGGTGATTTTCTCGCCAACAACTTTCTGGTCAATGCGGGCAATCTTCAGTTCGGTCTGAATCTAATTAACTGGCTCGCAGGCGACGACGAGTTCATTGACATTCCTGCGACCACGGCGCCCGACCTCGTATTCAGTCTGAGCGGAACCAAGTCGCTTGTCGTCGCCTTCGTGCCCCTGGCGTTAATGCCGGTGGCCTTGCTCACTGCCGGGTTCTTCGTCTGGAGACTGCGACGAAAGTGATGACCAACCTCCGGGCCCGGGCGTTGGTCAATTTGGCGCTGCTGTCGCTGGTTCTCGGACTGGTGTTGTTCATCTGGCTCGACCCTTGGCGGAAACCTTCTCCGGTGCGGGAAAAGCTCAGCGCCATTGACCCGACCCAGATTCGAAGTCTTCGCATCGAGGGCTCGAAGCGTTCCACCATTGAGCTGATCCGCAACAATTCCGTGTGGCGACTTGTGGCACCACTTTCGCTTCCGGCGAATGAATATCGCGTGGCGGCGCTTCTGGGACTGGCCTCGGCCACGGTGCACGACAGATTCCCCGCCCAAGGAAATGATCTAAGAGAATTCGGACTGCAGCCTCCCAAGGCCAAGGTTCTGCTGGCCGAGCACGAGTTCCGCTTTGGCGACACAGAGCCCCTAAACGGATGGCGCTACGTTGAGTACGGTGCCGACGTGCATCTGATCACCGACGTCTACTTTCATCACCTGTTGGCCACTGCGCCGGCGTTCGTGGACCCGGGGCCCATCGGAGACTACGCCCGGCCGGTGGGGTTTTCCCTTTCAGGGGTCGAGCTTCGGCTGCAAAAGGGGCGCTGGCGCAGTAATCCACCAGAGGACTCTTCCGGCAGCGACGACGGCGAACGGTTAGCGAATGCGTGGAGCTCCGCGCGGGCCGCATCGGTTAAGGGCTTCGATTCCGGCCTCGACTGGGAGCAAACGGTCCTGGTCGAGCTCGAAGGGGAAAACGAGCCGCTTGGCTTCCGTGTGGCCCTACTCGAGCACGAACTGGTCTTGGGGCGCCCGGAATGGAAGGTGCAGTATCACTTTCCCAAGCAGGCGGGGCTACGTTTGCTGGCGCTGAAAAATTAACCCGCCGCTGGTGATCGTGGGTCGGCGGAAGGTTTTCCGAGGGGGTGAGGTTCAGCCCGGGGGCTTCGAGGCCCCGGCGCTTCCCCCCACCCGCGGCCGGCCCTGGCTGCCAAAATAGTTGCGGGCGAAGAACACCCCCACCTCGAACAAGACCCACACGGGTATCGCCAGCAGGGTTTGTGAAATGGCGTCGGGCGGCGTCAGCAGCATGCCCACGACGAAGGCGCCGACAATCACGTAGGGGCGTTTCTTCGCCAGCGCTTCCGGGGTGGTGATCCCGGCCCAAACCAGCAAAATCGTTGCAATCGGCACCTCGAAGGCGATGCCGAAGGCGAAAAAAATCTTGAGCACGAAATCCAGATAGCGGCTGATGTCGGTCATGACGGCAACGCCCTCCGGCACGGTGGCGTTGAAAAAAGCGAACATCAGTGGAAAGACCACGTAGTAGGCGAATGCCATCCCTAGATAGAATAAAAAGGTACTCGTCACCATCAGGGGATAAACCAGTTTGCGCTCGTGACGGTAAAGTCCCGGGGCGATGAATGCCCAAAGCTGATAAAGGATCATCGGCATGGAAATGAAAATCGCCGTCATCAGCGCGAGCTTGAAGGGCGTCAAAAACGGCGCCGCGACCTCAATGGCAATCATGCTGGCCCCCTCCGGCAGATGACGCAGCAGAGGTTTGGCCAGGAGGGTGTAAAGATCGTTGGCAAAGGGAAACAGTAGAAGCAGGAGCACGACCACCGTTAAAATGCATCGGAGCAGCCGGTCGCGCAGCTCGACCAGGTGCTCCACCAGGGTCATGTCCCCGCCGAGTTGCTTGTCGTCCGTCTCCGGACTCGGATCAACCGGATCGTCGCTCATCTTTCTCGGATCCGTTTTCGTGCGCGCCATCGCCGGACTCGGCGTCACCGGCGGGTGCCGGCGCGCTGTGGCCGACAATGCTATTACCCAGATCGCCCGCGGCCTGTTCCGAGGCGGACTTGGTTTCGTCTTCGCGCGGCGCGCTTTCGACGCCTAGCGACGCGTCCGCCTCCTCGATTTCTTGCTCGACCGCCTTGAGCGTGTCCCGGGTTTCGCCAAGCTCTTCCTCCAGAGATTCGATTCGGCTGGATTCCTTCATCATGTCGCGCAGCTCGTCAGCCCGGATCTCGCGCTCGATGTCGTCCTTGACGTGGGAGATGTATCGGCGGATCCGGCCCACCCACAGTCCGGCACTACGCGCCATGGCCGGCAATCGCTCTGGGCCGACTACCAGCAGAGCGATAATGCTGATGAGGGCCAGCTCCCAAAACCCAATGTCAAACATCGCGGTCTGAGAATTGCAGGGGTCGTTGTTGCTGGATATAGGTCCGAATCGCGATACGCCCCGAAGGCGTTAGTCAATCTCGCTCGCGACCGGAACTTAAGAGTGGCGTATCAAGCGCTGTCGCGCTTTTCGCTGGTTTGCTCCGCGTCGGCGGAGACGGTGGTGGACTCTTCTTCCTCGAGCTTCGGGTCATCGCCGTCCTTTTCCTCCTCACCGCCTTCTTTCATCGAGGAGCGAAACCCACGTATGGCGCCACCCAAATCTGAACCGATGTTGCGCAGCTTTTTGGTCCCGAAAAGCAACAGCACGATGACCAGGACAATTAGCAGCTGCCAGATACTGATTCCCATTTTTCCCTCCAGATCTCCGGTCACGGCCGGCGCGGTCAAAGGATGACTTTATCGGAATTTGCGCGCTTCAACTACGTCGGCCTGAACGGCCGCGGTCAACGCTCCGGGCGGCCTCAGCGATTCTTGTCTCGTGAAGCCTTTTCCTCGATGCCGGAGGTACCGAAACGGCGCTCCAGCTCGGCAAGCACGTCGTCGGGGCTCAATCCGCAATCGGACAGCATTACCAGCGTATGAAACCAGAGGTCGGCCGTTTCGCGCACAATGGCTGACGGATCGCCGTTCTTGGCCGCAATCATGGTTTCGGCGGCTTCCTCACCGATTTTCTTCAGAATGGCGTCGCGGCCCTCGGTCTGGAGCCGGGCGACGTAGGACGACTCCGGATCCGCCCCTTTACGTGAGGCAATGATCCTAGCGAGACGGGCCAGCACCTCGCTCATGTGACTTCACTAACACCCATGATTGAGCTGCCAATGGTAACCCACTTGTGCCCAACATGAGTGATCTTTGCTTGACCGGACCGGGGCCGGCCGAGAGAATCTATCCTGAAATGAACAGTCTAGTGTAATGTTTGCCGGCGCGGAATCGAAAAACAAAGCATGAAAACGAAAACGATATGTGTTCTCGGCGGAAGCGGTTTCGTGGGCCGACACCTTTGCGCCGTGTTGGCGCGGCGGGGCTTCAGCATTCGGGTACTTACGCGCCGCAGGGAGCGTTGCCGTCATCTGCTCGTGTTCCCGACCCTGGAGCTGGTCGAAACGGACATTCATTACGCGTCCAGGTTGAACGTGCTCTTCAGGGACTGCGACGCCGTTATCAACCTCGTGGGCATTCTCAACGAAGGAGCTGGCGCACATCATCGTTTCGACGAGACCCACGCTCTGCTGCCGGCCAAAGTCACCGAAGCCTGCCACTTCAACCGCACCAAACGTCTTCTCCACATGAGTGCCCTAGGCGTGGACCCGCGAGGGCCGAGCAACTACCTGAAGACAAAGGCGGCGGGTGAGGAAGCCGCGCACGCTGCTGAAGTCGACGGAACCGCTGTCACCAGCTTCAGGCCCTCGGTCATTTTCGGCCCCGATGACGATTTCTTTAATCGCTTTGCAACCCTGCTGGCCCTGAGCCCCCTCGTCTTTCCCCTGGCCTGCCCAAATTCACGCCTGGCCCCGGTTTACGTCGAGGACGTATGCCGGGCCTTTGTCGACAGCCTTGACCAAAAAGCGACCTTCGGAAAGCGATTGGAGCTATGCGGACCCCGGAGCTATACGCTCAAAGAGCTGGTGGAATACACCGCCCGGGTGGCCGGGCTGCGACGCAAAGTCATCGGGCTCAGTGAGAAGCTTTCCAAGCTTCAGGCGCGGGCGCTCGAGCGCCTTCCGGGCAAACCATTTTCTTATGACAACTATCTTTCGCTGAGCAAAGACAGCGTGTGTTCCGACAACGGTTTCCAGCAGCTGGGAATCTCCCCCACAGCCATCGAAGCGGTTGTTCCGTCATATGTGGGAAATCAGAATCGCCTGGGTCGCTATCAGGGTTTGAGAAGCACCGCAGGCCGCGGCTGAAAAGCGGAACAATGCTGCCCCGGTATTCGGCGACCCTGCCCGCGGATTGCTACAGCAGCGTGAGGATCAGAAGCAGTCCCCCGACCACCAGCCGGTAGACCACGAATGGCAGCAGGCTGATGCGTGAAATAATCTTAAGAAAATAGTGTATACAGAGGTACGCACTCGAAAAGGCCACCAAAGTACCGAGCGACAGAGCACCCCACTGCACCGCTTCCGCGGCCCCAATCGCGTTGTAGAGCTTGTCTGCCCCAGCAAGCGCAATCAGCGGAATCGAGAGCAGAAAAGAGAAACGGGCCGCGGCCGAACGCGAAAGGCCGAGCGCCCGGCCTGCGGTAATGGTGATCCCCGAGCGCGAGGTTCCAGGAATCAGCGCAAACGCTTGGGCAAGGCCGATAAGTATCGCCTCCTTCATTCCAATACCGCGCTCGTCCCGTAGCTGTCCTCCAGCGACGTCCGCCCACCACAAAAGCAACCCGAATACCACCGTGGCCGCGGCAATCAGCAGTGGCGAACGCAATCCTGCGGGAACAGCCAGCTCGAGAGTCAGACCGGCGATTCCTGCCGGGACCGTCGCCGCGAGGATCAACCACAGTAATTTGCTTTCCCCCACGGCTTGGCCGGTCCTTAACGACTGAAGCCAGTCCGAAACCATTTTTGAAAGCTGGCGGCGAAAGTAGAGCACCACGGCTAACAGCGTGCCCACGTGTACCGCAACGTCGAAGGTCAGGCCCTGGTCGGGCCACTCGGCGAAATGGGGCAGTAGAACAAGATGCGCCGAGCTGGATATCGGCAGGAACTCGGTCAGACCCTGAACCAAAGCGAGCACGATGACGTGCCAGAATTCCATGGGATTTGTCGTCCTTTTCTCCCGGCGGACTAGCGTCGGTAATGCGCCGACTTGTTGGCATCAAGCATCGATAATGGTGCCAACGATTGGTTATAGCCGATCACGTAGGTCGTGACCGGAGAAGCCTACCAGGGGGCAATCCACCGCCCGGGTCAACGCGAGCACCTTGACCAATTCCCCCATCTCGCCGGGAAAGGTGAGTCGCTTCACCTGGGAGGCGAAGTGAAGGAATTCGCGGCTGCCGGGATCGTGGCCTCCACACGCGTCGAGAAGCCCGGTAGCGAAGAGGAACTCCGCCTGGGTGGTAAATCCGGCAACCTCCAGCCCCGCCGCTGACGCCGCGCGGCCCAGGCCGCTGAATTCAACGTGCACGGAAATGTCCTGAAGGCCCGGCCAGCAGAAAGGATCCGAGTGAACCCGGTGACGGTAATAACAGGCCAGAGTTCCGTCGCGCCGCTGTGGGTGGTAGTACTCCGAGCGGGTATAGCCATAATCCAGCAGTAGCATCGCGCCGCGGTCAAGTCTCTGCCCCGCGGTGGAAAGCCATGCCTCACGGCCGAACCCCAGCTCCGAGGTGTATCCGTCGGCGAAGGGCTCACCCAGCTGCGCCTCGATTTGGGCCACAGACCCCGCCATCGCTTCATCCTCGGGCGCGCCGTAACACCAGCCAAAGCCGCTGCCACGACTACAAACGAAAGCCTCGAGCACTTCACCGGCGCTCGTTTTGAATCGCGGCGCCGGGATCGCGTCCAGCATCTCATTCGCGAGCATGACGCCGGAAAAATCTGACGCCGGCAGGTCGTCCAGCCAGGCGACGCGGGAAAGCTGCTCCGGCGCCATGAGTTCAATCGTTTCCCGCTGACGAGCGCGGAGCGCGGCGGATGGCTCGAGGATCAGGTAGCGCACCGGGACAGGGCCCAGATCATCAAGCGCATTGAGCAGATCCGCGCACAGCCTTCCGCTGCCCGCACCCGTTTCTAACACCTCGCCAGAGCCCAGGTGGGCGAGGATCTGGCCCACCTGACGAGCAAGACAGCGGGCAAAAAGCGGCGACAATTCTGGCGCGGTAATGAAGTCACCTTGGCGGCCGAACTGTCGATCGGGTGCCCGGTAGTAGCCGAGCCCGGGCGCATTGAGAGCCAAGTCCATGTAGCGGGCAAAGCTCAAGCGCCCGCCGCGCGACTCCATCTCGGATTGAATGAAGTCAGCCAGCCGCGCGCTGTGGGCGCGAGATTTCTCGTCCGGTTCGGGGAGCCCATAAGGCGATATCTGAGCTATGTTCATAAGGGGTAGATTCTGGCTTTCGCGCTAGAGAGTGGCAAATGGTGCGCCGCTCGGTCATGACTTGGCAGCTGCCGAACATTTGCTCCGAAAATTAGATCGCGGAGCGTACGTTAGCGCCTCCTCCGGCGCGCAAGGTTGGGGGACGAATGGGGAAACAGGTATGGAGAGCAGAGGAATAACGGTGGCGTCGAAGCGCCGCGATGACGTCTACCTCAGGCGCTCGATCGATACCTGAGCCTAGAATCCCTCGAGCACGCGTTAAGATTAGGATCCGTTTAATCGAAGATGTCTGAAGCCGCTTCGTCACCGGTCGCGCTGGTCACTGGAGGCGCGCGCCGCATAGGGGCCGCCATCGTTAGGTGTCTGCACCAGAGCGGCGTAAGGGTCGCGGTTCACTACCACAGCTCCGCTGAAGAAGCGAACAAGCTGGCGCAGTCACTGAATGCCGAACGCGCGGATTCTGCCAGGGTCTTTGGCCTCGATCTCGGCGACGTGCGGCGACACGGAGAACTGGTCGAGTCCTGCGCCGACCACTTCGGCCGTCTCGATTATCTGGTGAACAACGCTTCCACCTTCTACCCCACTCGGCTACCGGCGGTGACCGAGTCGGACTGGGAAGACCTCATCGGAATCAACCTAAAAGCGCCGATGTTTCTTGCTCAGGCGGCGTCCAGGCATCTGAGGGCAGCGGCTGGTGCCATCGTCAACATCGTCGATATCTACGGACAGCGCCCCTTGGCAGGCTACGCCGTGTACAGCGCGGCCAAGGCCGGCCTGATCATGCTCACCCGGGCACTGGCGGTCGAGCTTGCGCCCGAGGTTCGGGTAAACGCGGTGGCGCCCGGGGCGATTCTCTGGCCCGAGCGCCGTGGCGGTGACGGGGAACGGGACGCGGTGGTGGCCCGAACTGCGCTCAAACGCACCGGCAATCCGGAGGACGTGGCGCGCGCGGTGCGTTTCCTGGCCCAGGACGCCACCTATACCACCGGAGAGATGCGTGATGCGTGATGCGTGATGCGTGATGCGTGATGCGTGATGCGTGATGCGTGATGCGTGATGCGTGATGCGTGATGCGTGATGCAAGCAGCGTAATCTGCCCGGGTACCCTGTCAAGTCGCGTTACGCGTCACCCATCACGCGTTACCTATCCCGCGTTAGCCGTCATGCGTGACAAGGGATCCTCTGAGGCGCTTTTCAAGCACCCCCGATGGACAGAACATCGGGTGGACGCTTTTCGCCGGCGCGCCAGTTGATGTCCACGGTGTGGGTGCCGAAGGCGCCGCGACGTCGGTCCCTGATATAGAGCTCCAGCGCCACCTCCACCGCCGGGAAAGCGATCTCGGCCCAGGGGATACGGTCTTCCGTGAACATGGCCGCTTCCAGCGTTTCGTCGCCGGCGGCGAATCCGCCGTCCAGCCTGCCGAGGAATATCACGTAAACCTGGCTGATGTGGGGAATATTCAGGTAGCAGAACAGCGAACCAATATGGACATTGGCGCGCGCTTCTTCCAGCGCCTCGCGGGCCGCCGCCTCTTGGGTGGTCTCTTCGTTCTCCATGAATCCCGCCGGTATGGTCCAAAAACCCGAGCGCGGCTCGATGGAGCGGCGGCAGAGCAAGATTTCCCTCGCCCTAACCGGAATGCATCCGGCCACGATTTTAGGGTTCTCGTAGAAGATCGCCCCGCAGGTGTCGCATACGTCCCTCGGGCGATCGTCTCCCGGCGGGGTCCGCCTGCTAAGGGGCGCGGCGCATTTTCCGCAGAAGTTCATCTCTACTCGCTCCCCCGAGCGCCACCCGAGCGGCCGGCCGAATAGCGAGCGACTGCCGTTGTCTGCAGTACTTGATCTCCCAGTTTCCGCGTCCTTTGCCCCGAATCGTCAAACTCCCACCACAATTCGGCGATGGTTTTTCCCACCGTCGGATGGCGCAGCTCGCCCGCGATTTCAGCCAACGGACGCAGCACGAACGCATACCGGATTATCTCCTCACGAGGCAGCTCGAGCCCGTCCTGCACGCAAACCATATGGTCATAAAGCAGCAGATCGATATCCAGGGTGCGCGGCCCGAATTTCGGACGCTCGCGGCTACGACCGCTCTCGTTTTCGATCGCGCGAAAAACCTTCACCAACTCTGCCGGAGAATCGAGGCTCTCCAGCCCCACCGCCAGGTTGTAAAAATTCTCTCCTTTGAAGCCGACCGGTTCGGACTCGTAAATGCTCGAAAGCTTAAGCTCCCCGTAGCGCTGCCGAAGCTTTCGCAAGGCGAGGGCGATGTTGCGCTCCCGGTCGATGTTGCTGCCTATGGAGAGGTAGGCCGAGGCCATGCTAGCGCCGCTCACCGCGTTCGATGACTACGCCCACGTCCCGGGCGGCGCTGAGCGCGCCTGTTTTGTTGACCCGGACACGCAGCCATTCGCAGCCGAATTCGTCCCTCAGAAGTCCGCCGATGCGCTCCGCCAGCGTTTCCACCAGCTGGAACTCGCTCTGCTCGACGAAGGCCGCCACCCGTTTCGACACCAGCTTGTAGTTGAGGGTGTCCTCAATTGAGTCGCTGGCCGCGGCCTTTTTACAGTCGCAGGCGAGCTCAAGATCGATGGAAACCGTCTGCCGGCTTTTCCGCTCCCAGTCATTGACGCCGATAACCGTATCGACGCGCAGATCGTTGACGAAAATAGTGTCCATAAGGTTGCCTGCCCTTCAACCGGCGCCGTCTGTACCCAAAATCTCACCTTGAGGTCTACCGGATCCTATTAGAACACGAGCGAAAATGCCGGCACCGTCGGCTTGTCCCCGGAGGCGAGAACTTGACCGCGATGCTTGTTGCGGCTTGTATGTATTCATGGTTCTCGGACTGCTCCTGATCGCCTCAGCCTATCTCATTGGCTCCGTCGCCTCGGCCATTGTGGTGTGCCGACTCATGCGGCTGCCGGATCCGCGCAGCGGGGGATCTGGAAATCCCGGGGCCACCAACGTCTTGAGAGTAGGGGGCAAAACCGCCGCCGCGCTCACCTTAATCGGAGACATGCTCAAAGGATTGCTACCAGTGTTGCTCGCCAGGGCATTGAGCAACGAGCTGGTGGTGGCGGCCGTCGCGCTGGCGGCATTCCTCGGCCATCTCTTTCCGCTTTATTTCGGCTTCAAGGGCGGCAAGGGCATGGCCACGGCCTTCGGCGCGGCCGCCGGGGTCGCCTTTCCGGTGATGCTGACCATGGCCGTTGCCTGGCTTATCGTGGTGGCGACGACACGCTATGTGTCGCTGGCCTCCATGATCGCGGCCGCTGTGTCGCCGGTGGCAGCCTTTGCCCTCGCGCTGCATCCCGCCACCTTCGCCGCGCTAGCGGTGATGGCGGGTTTCATCATCTACCGCCATAAGGCCAACATCGAGCGCCTGCGCTCAGGCACCGAAAGCCGCATAGGAGAGGACGCCGAGAGTTGAATCGGCCCAATCTCACCTCGGGCGGCTAGCAGGCGCAACCAGATCGGCGAGCGGCCAGCGTGCCCGCACTTCGATTTCAGGCGTTTCGCGCTGGCCGGCGCGAAGACGCACGAAGCCCGCATAAGCCACCATGGCCCCGTTGTCGGTACAAAGCTCCGGCCTGGGATAGCACACCCGGATAGCGCGCTTTTGCTCGAGCTCGGACAGCCGCTTTCGCAGGCGGCGATTGGCGCCGACCCCGCCGGAGAGCACCAGGTTATCGATTCCGGTTGCGTCCAACGCGCGCAGGCTCTTGATAACGAGCGTATCCACGACCGCCTCTTCGAACGCCCGGGCGATGTCCGCGCGGGTCTGCTCGTCTTGCGGCTGCTCGCGAACGGTGTTGAGGGCATAGGTCTTCAAGCCGCTGAAGCTGAAATCGAGCCCCGGGCGATCGATCATGGGGCGGGGAAAGTGAAAGCGCTTTGGATCCCCCTTCTCGGCCAGGGCGGCAATCGCGGGTCCACCGGGATAGGCAAGCCCCAGCAACGAGGCGGTCTTGTCGAAAGCCTCGCCCGCGGCGTCATCCAATGATTCTCCCAGCAGCTGATAGCGGCCTACGCCCTCGACCCCCACCAGCATGGTGTGACCGCCGGAGACCAGTAGGGCGACGAAAGGGAACCTTGGCGGCTGCGCCTCCAACATCGGCGCCAGCAGGTGCGCTTCCATATGGTGCACGGCCACGGCGGGCACCTTGAGGGCAAACGCCAGGCTGCGGCCGAAGGCGGCGCCAACCAGAAGCGCGCCCACCAGACCGGGTCCCGCGGTGTAGGCCACCCCGTCGATGGCTTTCAGCACGACACCCGTTTCAACTAGAAGTGCGCGCAAGTGGGGCGCCAGCTTGGCTACGTGATCGCGAGAGGCAAGCTCCGGAACGACGCCACCGAACTCCGCGTGCAGCGCTGCCTGGCTGTGGACCCGGTGGCCCAGAAGACCGCGGCCGGCATGGTAAAGCGCCACCCCGGTCTCGTCGCAGGAGGTCTCAATGCCGAGCACGATCATGGCGCAGACGGGGGCATTTCCAGTCTCCCGCGGAACAGCGGAAGGAGCCGGGTGGCTTTACACGAAAGCGGGCGAATAATTAGAATGTATCGTTTGAGCTTTACCCTGGCTATCTTATGTCGAGTCAGGAACATAGGCTATTAAGGAGAATCAATGCCCTCAGTACGTGTTCGCGAGAATGAACCCTTCGACGTCGCCATGCGGCGTTTCAAGCGCGCCTGCGAAAAGGCAGGGGTGCTCACCGAGGTGCGCCGCAGAGAGTACTACGAAAAGCCGACCTCGGTACGCAAGCGCAAAGCCGCCGCGGCAGTGAAGCGGCACGCAAAGAAGCTCGCCCGCGAGAGCCTGAAACGCCAGCGGCTCTACTGATTCTCCCTTCCCCTTAGCTCCTAGCCATCCCAAACCCGGTGTAGTGGCGGACGACCTGAAATCGAGGATTCAGGACGACGTTAAAAGCGCTATGCGCGCCCGGGACCGTAACCGACTGGACGCGCTGCGCCTGATTACCGCGTCGATCAAGCAAAAGGAGGTGGATGACCGCGTCGACCTGGATGATGCGGCAGTCATCGGCGTGCTCGAGAAAATGATCAAGCAGCGTCGCGATTCCATAGAACATTACCAGAAGGCCGGACGGGACGAGCTCGCGGCCAGGGAGGCCTACGAGATCGAGGTCATTCAGACCTACATGCCTGCCGCTATGGACGAGGCTGAATTAGAGGCACTGATTGATGCGGCGTTGGACGAGACCGGCGCCACGAGCATGAAGGAAATGGGCAAAGTCATGGGCGCGCTGAAGGCGAAGATTCGAGGGCGCGCCGACATGGGCGCGGTGAGCGCAAAAGTGAAAACGCGCCTCGGCAGCTAATCACCGTTAAACTCCGCGTTTTGAGCGCAGAACAAGGTCTCGAAGACCTTTTTTCACAAATCTGCTAACCCCGTGGCGGGCGCGTCGTGCAAGGCGCAGGCCGCCAGCTTCGAGGCTTCTCCAAAGGTGGCGGGCCGAATTCCACAGAGCTTTATCGACGATCTGATGTCCAGAGCGGACATCGTCGAGGTCATCGACGCCCATGTGCCGCTCAAGAAAGCCGGCCGCGAGTACAAGGCGTGCTGCCCCTTTCACGACGAGAAAACGCCGTCCTTTACCGTTAGCGCCGAGAAGCAGTTCTATCATTGCTTTGGCTGCGGCGCTCACGGAACCGTGATCGGCTTCCTGATGAACTTTCGCCACCTGGAATTCGTCGAAGCGGTGGAATCTCTGGCGCAGCGGCTTGGTCTTGACGTGCCACGCGAGGGCGGCGAAGCACCTCCCGCGGGTCCGCCCACGGGCCCGCTCTACGAGGTGCTGGAGGAGGGCAGTCGTTTTTTCCAGCGTCAGCTGCGCGCACATCCGCAAAGAAGCCGCGCAGTGGACTACCTCAAGTCGCGGGGATTGAGCGGCGAAATCGCCGCCGAGTTCAAGCTCGGTTTTGCGCCTCCGGGATGGGACAACCTGGTCCAGGCTCTGGGCGACACAGCCGACCGGCTCAAACTTCTGATGCGGGCCGGACTCATCATTCAGCGCAGCGAGCGATACTACGATCGGTTTCGCGACCGGGTGATGTTTCCCATTCTCGATCGTCGCGGCCGCACCATCGGCTTCGGCGGTCGAGTCTTAGGCGAGGACACGCCCAAATATCTCAATTCTCCGGAAGGCCCGGTATTCCACAAGGGCAGAGAACTCTACGGCGCCTTCCAGGCCATGCGCTCGGCTGGGAATCTCGAACGTGTCCATGTTGTCGAAGGCTATATGGACGTTGTAGCCCTGGCGCAAGTGGGTTTACGCAACACCGTGGCCACCCTCGGCACGTCGGCAACGCCGGACCACGTGGAGCGGCTTTTCCGGCTTGCCCCCGACGTGGTGTATTGCTTCGACGGTGACGAAGCCGGACGCCGCGCGGCCTGGCGGGCGCTGGAAACTACGCTGCCGCGCTTGCGCGACGGCCGTCAGGCGTTTTTCATTTTTCTTCCTGAGGGCGAAGACCCGGACAGCCTGGTGAGAAGTCGTGGCCGCCAAGCGTTTGAACAGCTGTCCATAAACGCGGTCAGTCTCGGAACGTTCCTTTTCGAACGTCTTTCGGCTCAGGTGGATCTGAAAACTATTGACGGACGCTCGCGGCTAATCGAGCTGGCAAGACCTTTGCTAGGAAGAATACCCGAGGGTGCGTTCAGAAAACTTGCCCTGAAAAAGCTCGCAGACCTGACTGGGATGGACCCGGACGACTCGGCTACACTGATCGGAAGGTCCCGGTCGCCCGGGACAAAGCGGCAATCCGCAGCAACTGTTCGCGCCGCTTTGTCCTCCCAGACGCCTGTTCGACGGGCAATCAAAATGCTCGTCCAGCACCCCGAGCTGGCGTCAGATCTTTCGGATATCAGCGCGCTAAAAGATCTCGATTTGCCGGGTGCGCCTTTGCTACTGGAGCTGATCGAGCTGTTGCGAGAGAATCCCGACTTCAGCACCGCCAAAGTGCTCGAACGGTACCGTGACAACGAGGCTGGCGTCCATCTAGGAAGGCTGGCGTCGGAGGAGCTTTCGCACCTCGGTGACGGCATCCGCATCGAGCTCGACGACGCCATCCGCGCCGTCACCCGAAGGGCCGAGGAGACACGCTTGGAGGCTCGTCGAGATGCGCTTCAGGCCCTGATCAAAGCCGGACAGGCCAGCGAGGAGGAGAAGCAGGCCTATCGCGAGATCGTGGCGCGGCTTGGCCGACCGCCTGAAGGTGGTTGAAAGCAGGGTCGGTCACCGCAATTATGTTATATTGGGCGGCTCGCTCGTGGAGCCTGTTCCGCAAACTTCCAAGGCAGCCAAATGGACTTCGAAAATCAACAATCCCAGCTCAAACTACTGATCGCCAAGGGAAAGGATCAGGGTTATCTGACCTACCACGAGGTCAACGACCACCTGCCCGAAGGCATCGTCGATCCGGAGCAGATCGAGGACATCATTAGCATGATCAACGACATGGGGATCTCCGTGCACGAGGTCGCCCCGGATTCCGACGCTCTGCTGCTGATGGAAACCGCGGTGAACGCGGTTGATGACGATACCGACGAGGCCGCCGCGGCGCTGGCCACCATCGACAGCGAGTTCGGACGCACCACAGATCCGGTACGCATGTACATGCGCGAGATGGGCACCGTCGACCTGCTCACCCGGGAAGGGGAAATCCGGATTGCGAAGCGAATCGAGCAGGGTCTGAACCAGGCATTGAGGGCACTCGCCGCCTTTCCGCCCACGCTGGTCAGGCTGCAACAAGAATACGCCAAGTTCGACGCCGGCGAGATCAAGCTCACCGACGTTCTCACCGATTTCATCGATCCCACCCAGCAAGACGTTATCCCGCGCCCGGCACAGGCGCGCGGCGAGGACCAGGACGAGAGCGAAGAAGAAGAGGAAATAAACACCGGCCCCGATCCCGAAGAGGCCATGGCGAGGATGCGCAAGCTCAAGCGAACCGCAACCCGGCTGCAAACTGCGGTGACCAAGCACGGTGCGGATTCCAAGCAGGCGGAGAAGATTCGAAACGATCTCATTCAGCAATTCCTGGAGCTGAAGCTGGTGCCTAAGCTCACCGAGCGTTTGACCGGCGTTCTCCGGCGCGTGGTAGCCCGCATCCGCTCGCACGAGAAGGCGATCATGAAGCTCTGTGTGCGCGAAGCGAAAATGCCGCGCAGGGAATTCATCGCTTCTTTTGCCGGGAAAGAATCGAATCCAAACTGGTTGCGCAGCTTCTCGCGCAAGAAAGCGAAGTTCGTGCCGGCGCTGAAAGAGCGCGCCACGGAGATCAAGCGTCTTCAGGCCAAGCTTGCAGGCATCGAAGACGAAACCAGGCTCACTATCGGCGAGATCAAGGAAATCAATCGCCGCATGTCCATCGGCGAAGCCAAAGCAAGGCGGGCGAAGAAGGAGATGGTGGAGGCGAATCTTCGCCTGGTGATTTCCATCGCCAAGAAGTACACCAATCGTGGGCTTCAGTTCCTGGATCTTATTCAGGAAGGCAACATCGGTCTGATGAAGGCGGTGGACAAGTTCGAATACCGGCGCGGGTACAAATTTTCCACCTACGCCACGTGGTGGATCCGCCAAGCCATCACGCGATCCATCGCCGACCAGGCACGCACTATTCGAATTCCGGTGCACATGATTGAGACCATCAACAAGCTCAATCGGATCTCGCGGCAGATCCTTCAGGAGAAGGGTCGCGAACCGACGCCGGACGAGCTGGCCGAGCGGATGGAGATGCCCGAAGACAAGGTGCGCAAGGTACTGAAGATCGCCAAAGAGCCGATCTCAATGGAGACACCTATCGGCGACGACGAGGACTCCCATCTCGGCGACTTCATCGAGGACATCACCATCAGCTCGCCGACGGATTCCGCGACCTTCGAGAACCTGCGCGAATCCACCCAGGAGATCCTCGCCGGGTTGACGCCCAGGGAAGCGAAGGTTCTGAGAATGCGCTTTGGTATCGAGATGAACACCGATCACACGCTGGAAGAGGTGGGCAAGCAGTTCGACGTGACGCGCGAGCGCATACGCCAGATAGAGGCCAAGGCGCTGCGCAAGCTGCGGCATCCCAGCCGCTCCGAGCGTTTGCGAAGCTTTCTCGACTAAGGGGCAGCATTCGAGCAAAAAAAGGCCGGCTGCTTGCCGGCCTTTTCCGTTTCTAAGATTATGTAACCGAATGAACGCCGGGCCTGTAGCTCAGTTGGTTAGAGCAGCGGACTCATAATCCGTCGGTCGTAGGTTCAAGTCCTACCGGGCCCACCATTCTCACGCACCGGCGATCCTCGGCAGGCCCGGCGCGAACTGTCCGCGCACCCATTTACATCTCCCGGCTCGAGAGTTCGCGAAGCGTATCCTGGTAAAGGCTCCGGTTTTCCGCGCCGAGCAACACCGCCTTCTCCACCGCGCTGAGCGCTTCCTGGCGGCGGCCTTGCGCAGCGAGCGCATAGGCGAGGTTGTTCCAGGCGGCGGCGGCATTCGACTTGTTGCCGATGGCCTCGAGAAACGCCCTCTCCGCGCCGGCGTAATCCCCGAGCGCGTAAAGTGAGTTGCCGAGACCCATGCGCGCAGTGAAGCTTTGCGGCCATCGGGATGCGGCGGCGGCGTAAGCGGTTGCGGCTTCTGAATGCTTCTCCACCCGCTCGAGCCCGGCAGCTGCCTTGAGCACCGCCGTTTCCTCGCCGCTCACCGGCATTCGCCCGGGCGGGAGGACCACCACGGCCCAGTAGTCTCCCCGTTTCCAAGTGCGTTCGAACACGCTCAAGGGCAGTACGCGGCCTTGGTCCAAACCGGAATGCAGCGTAATCTCCCTTGCCTTCAGGTCGTAACCGATGGCCACCGCGTAATGCCACTGGGGGTACCAGCTGAGCGCCAGATTCTGGAACACCAGCACCGGATTCCCGGCGGCGATTTCTGCCAGAAGATCCCGCAAGCCGCCGATTTCCACCGCGAGTCGACCGTGACGACGGGCGGCGGCCAGCATGTCGGTTCGAAACGTACCTTGGCGGGCCGGCGTGTAAACTTCGGATACGAGATCCTCTTGAGTGACCGGCAGCCCCGACCAGGCCAGCACCATGGCCAGAGCCGCCGGACCGCAATGGTATCTTTCCTGCGGAAAGAACGGGACGTCAGCAACTTCTGCTTTGAGCGGCAGCTGCTGTCGATTCTCGACGACGTTTTGCGTCTGAATTGCCGAGCAAGCGGTCAGTCCCAGGAACAGCAGGCCGCTGGATAATGTAGTCCACGCCCTCGTCGTCACTACTTGCTGGTCGCGCACTTGGTGAACGGATAGAAGGTGGTGAAACAAAGAATGTCCGTAATCAAAAGCACTAGAAGTACGAACACCAGCACGCCGAGGACTGTGCCAATACCGTCCTGACCCGCCGGCATCTCGTCCAGCCTGTTTACTATCTTCTTCACCTCGCTGTCGGAAAGCCCTGCGACCCGCGCAGCGGCGTCTTCCGGATTGACCCCAAGTGTTTCCATTTGTTGACGAACATCCTCGCGGGCGAGAAACGACTCCACGCGCTCACGGTCCTTCGTTGCAGAAGCCTGGTCGATGACCTTGTCCGTGGAAACCAATGCTGCGTTAGCTGCGGGAAGCACGCCCAGATTCAGGAACATCGCCAGCGCCACCGGCATTGCGAGAATTCGACTCAGCTTTCGAAGTTTAGTCATCAGTTCCTCCCAAAATGTATGCAGCCGCCCCCCAGCGGCGATTGGATTAAAGCGTAGCATAGGGCCTCGCTTGTCGCCTGTGGGATGGCGCATGAAACTTAAGAATTGTTGTTTACTTGTTGCGGCGACTTATTGCTTCCGCGTACGACACGGGAAGCAAGTGAATAAATGAGATTTTTAAGCCACGATTGCTGGCCGCGGCGCGATGAGATCGTTCCGCCGGCGATTCATGCCGAGATTTTTCAACCAAATTGCGCGCGGCTCAGCTGGCGTACTCAGCCAGGGGCGGACAGGAGCCGGTGGATTTCCACTCGGTACGTAGCGCCTGTCGCTGCGCTTTGCGTCGAGCTTTAGCGTGCCGGTGCCACCCCTCGGATCGGAGGCGGATTCAAACGCGGATGCAGCGAAAGCTTACGGACTCGAATACAAGCACCAGCGGCTTAGACGCGGCGGACCCTTCAGGCCATCCTTGCCTTTTTCAGCGCCGACCAGATCCTCATCGGGGTAAGCGGCATGTCCACCGGCCCGGCGCCTGCGTCGTTCAGAGCATCGTGCACCGCGTTGGCAACCGCAGCGATGGAACCCACGGTTCCTGCTTCCCCACAGCCCTTGATGCCGAGGGGATTGTTGGTCGTGGGAACACCCATGGTGGTGAAGTCGAAGAACGGAAAATCGTCCGCCCTTGGCATCTGATAGTCCATGAACGAGCCGGTGAGGAGCTGGCCTGCATGGTCATAAACGGCGCATTCCATCAGCGCTTGTCCGGCCCCCTGAACAACACCGCCGTGAACCTGGCCCTCGAGCAGCATCGGGTTGATGACGTTGCCGAAATCGTCGACCACGGTGTAGTGGACGATTTCCACCTTGCCCGTCTGCGGGGAGATCTCTACCTCTGCCACATGACAGCCATTGGGAAAGGTCCACTTCTTGATCTTGACCGACGCCTGGCCGTCCATCGGATGCGGGTCCTTTGCTTCGCTCTCTTCGGCGAGCGAGCGGGCGAGCTCGAGCAAAGAGATCGCGCGGTCGGTGCCGACGATGCGAAAGCGCCCGCTCTCGAACTCAATGTCCTCCAACGCCGCTTCCAGTCGCTCGGCCGCGTATCGGCGGCCCTTGTCGAGCACCACCCTGACCGCGTCGCCGATAGCCCAGCCCTGGGCGGTGACGGAACGCGAGCCCCCGGTTCCGCCCCCCTTTCGGATGCGCCCCGTGTCCCCTTGCACCACGTTTATCGATTCCAAGGGAAGGCCCAGGCCCTGATGCACCAACTGGTTGTAGGCCGTCTCGTGTCCCTGGCCGTTGGACTGGGTTCCGACCAGCACCTCCACGCCGTCGCCGTCGAAAAGAATTTCGGCGCTTTCCTGCGGCCATCCCATGGTGGATTCGATGTAGTAGCAAAGACCGAGCCCAAGCAGCTTTCCTCGTTCTTGCGCCTCGCGGCGGCGGGCAGAGAATTCACTCGTCCGGGCCCTAGCCAGCGCCGCGTCGAGCACGGCCGCAAAATCTCCACAGTCATACGCTTCTCCTGCAGCCGTCTTGAAGGGCATATCCTTCGCCGCAATCAAGTTCTTTCTTCTCAACGTCACCGGGTCGGTGCCGAGAGCCCTGGCGGATTCGTCCATCAGCCGCTCGATAACGAAAATGGACTCGGGACGCCCGGCGCCGCGATAGGCGTCCACCGGGGTGGTGTGGGTGGCCACGCCGCGGACGCGGTAGTGAAGGTTTTTTACGTCGTAGACGCCGGGCAGGACCTTGACCGCAGCAAGCGTGGGGATGAAGGGCGCATAGTCCGACAGGTACGCCCCCATGTTGGCTCGGGTGTCCACCGCCATGGCAAGGATTCGCTGATCATGGTCGAAACCGAGCGTCGCCCGGGTCACGTGATCCCGTCCCATGGTGTCGGAAAGAAACGCTTCGCTTCGCTCCGGACACCACTTCACCGGGCGCTTGAGCTTGTGCGCCGCGTAGGCGGTCAGAACCTGTTCCGGATAGGTCACACCCTTCATCCCGAAGCCGCCGCCCACGTCCGGGGTCACGACGCGCACCCGCGCGGGATCCAGGCCGATGCGTTCGGCGATCACGTCTCGAAGATCCCATCCTCCCTGGGTGTTGGCGTACAGGGTTAAAACTTCATCCTCGCTGCAGGGCACCGCCAGCGCGCCGCGGGGCTCGATGGAATTGGCTACCACCCGGTTGTTGACCAGGCGTATCTCGACCCGGTGCGCCGCCGTCTCCATGGCCGATCTCACCGACTGCTCATCGCCGAAGTCCCAGTCGAAAATCAGATTTCGCTTTATCTCGTCGTGTACCAGCGGAGCACCTTCGGCGTCGGCGCTGTCCGTTCGTGTCACCGCGTCCAGCGGATCCAGATCCAGCTCGACTGATTCGCCGGCGTCACGCGCCAGGGCGCTCGACTCGGCAACCACGAAGGCCACGGGATCGCCCACGTACCGCACCCGGCCGCTGGCCAGGACGGGACGGGCCGGATTTGCGCGGCGGTTGCCGTCACGGTTTTTGAGTGGAATTTCACAACTGAGGGCGTTTACGCCGCGCGCTTCGAGCTCTTTGGCGGTGATGATGTCGACGACCCCGGGCATGCGTTTCGCCGTTTCGGTGTTCAAGCCCAGGACGCGACCGTGGGCGACGTTCGAGCGCACCACATAGGCGAAGGCCTGCCCCTCGGCATTGATGTCGTCCACGTAGCGACCCACCCCGGTAAGAAACCTGAGATCCTCCACCCGGCGTACGGGCTGGCTGAGTCCAAACTTGCTCATGAGGATCTTTCAGCGAGTCGCGGTATCGGCCGACAGGCGCGCCATATTATCGAACTGAATCAGGGGATCGACGCCGATGCGTGAAGCGAGATTCTGGACCCTGGCTGGTCAACCCATCTGCTCGAACGGATGTTCAAACGGCGCCGCATCAGCGGCGAGCAGCGTAATCACTGCAAGCCTATAGGCTTGGTCGGCAATGAGCTTGAGCACAAAGGCGTCACCATCCAGCTGGGGCGCCAGCCGCGCGCGAATGACCTCCAGCGCCTGCGCGGTGCTCATAGCGGGGTAGCGGCGTCCACTGCATCCGATTGCGGACAGGGCGACGGCATCGCCGTCGTGGCGCAGGTGCCCGCGGCTGCTTACATAGGCATACGCGCTCGACGACGTGTCGCCGTCTTCGAAGCTGAGTTCGATGCTTTCAATAAGGGCGAATGCATAATTGGCGGCGCGGACTTCAGACTGATTCATGATCTCGAGCTGAGCATCGTTGAGCCAAGTCACCGCCAGCTCCACATCGGAACCCTTGGAAACCTGGAGCATTGCCGGCACCGCGCCGTAGGTCGATATGTGCGCGGAATAGACCACGTCGAAATCTTTTAGCCTTGCGCGCTGCACCGGGATCACGTGGCTCGCGTCGTCACCGAATTTCTGCGCCAGGCGCGCAGGCGCCTGATTCGAGCCGATTGCCAGCACCGGGGTTCGGCCGCGGCAAAGCGAGGAATCAAATTCGGTTACTCCCGAATCCCTGTAAATGAAGGAGCGCCGAGGAATAGCGTAGGGATAATCGCGCGCCAGGGCGAGAGCGGAGGACTCGTTCATCACGGCAACGAATCAGATCGATTGTACTGGAGCAACCTCATCACCGCCGCGAAGCAGGACACCATCTCGAGCCTCAACCCTGATCAGGCTTGTTCTCTTGCGCGAGATCCTTCAACAGCTCGGATTGGGTTCGAGCCATCGCGTCAAGCTTGAACCCCGGCAGCACGTACGCCCAGCGAGCCCACCTGGCATTCAGCTTGTCCACCTCCTCGCGAACCTCCTCGGCGCTCATAAGCGATGCCTCCTCCCCGGGCTTGACCTCGACGCCGGCTTCTTGCGGTCGGAAATCCGCCTTCAGCACGCCCAGGGATTGCTGGTCGTTTCTGAAAACGTCCATTCGAACGACGAGTCCATCAAAGGTACGCATGGTGACGACGTAGTCCGGCTCACCTTCAACCGACGACTCATCCTGCGGGCGGACGTCCTCTAGCTCCAGATTGGATAACAAGCGGCCAATGTCATTGAGCTTCCACTGTGCGTCAACCGTTTTGCTGGGGGGCGCATTCAAAAGCCGGAATTCATCCTTGGCAGACAACTCCCGCGTGACCGTCACCACTTCTCCGGACGCGTGCGCCACCCGCGTCTCCCGTACCCTGGCGCGGTCGATGTCCGCGATCGTTCGATCCAACCATTGCAGCAGAGTATCCCCCCGCGGCAGCTTGCCTTTCACCAGCCAGGCGCGAGGATCGTCGGGCAGTCGCACGTAGAACTCACTCAAGTCGGGGTCGCCTTTGGCGGGGGCGCTGTTACCCACAATCAGGGCCGCAAGCGTCGAGTCGGCGCTGGCTTTGAGTCGGTATGACGTGGCCGCGGATGCCGGTGCGCCGGCGTCGGCCAAGCCCAGCTTCGGATAACGAGCCGGGTCGGAGGTCTTGGGCTCCACACGGCTGAGCCCCGCGGCCCCCACCAGCAGCTTGTGGATCTTGTCCGCGTCGGCCGGATAGCCGGACTTGTCCGGGACCACCCAACCGCTATCGGTCCTTTTGAGGACAAAGCGCTGTGACCCGCTCTCCAGCTGCACTTCTTCAATATCGTTTAGCCGCGACATCAGATCTGGAAACAAAGGTTTCCCGCTTCCCGGAATCGCCCCCGAGTCCCCGGACACCAGCACCGCCGCGATGACGACGCACAAAGTCAACAAGCAGAGAACGGAAAAGGATCGAACGCTCAGCATCCCCTGCGTCCTCAGACGGTTCTCAAGCTACGTTGTCTGCGGCTAACCCGCCAAATCGCGACGCCCATCCCGCCCAAGGCAACGAAAATGGGTACGAGCCCGATGTTGATGAATTTCAGCCAGTCTTGCAGCGATTCGATTTCCCTGCGCAAGCGGTGACGTACGTCGCGCAGATCTTTGCGGATGCGCAAGCGCTGCTGACGAAACTCCATCAATTCCTGCTGCTGCGCCGGTGTCAAAACGGTGACGTCATCACCCTGTCTATTTTCCTCCAGCGCTATGAGCTTTCGTTCAGTCTGGTCCAGCCTGTCCATCAGCTCCTGTTCCTTTTGTCTGAACCGGAGTTCCGCTTGTTGTTTGAGCTCGCTGATACGCTCGAAAGGCCGAACGAAGCTGCCGCGGTTACGCACGCTGATCAGATCTCCCGATCCGGCCAGGTTATCAACCGCATTGACGACGAAGCTGCCGTTGGCCGCGGTTGGAACCGCAATCCTGGTGCCGAGAAAGTCCTGCACCGCAACCCAGAACTGATCTTGGAGCAGGTCCGTGTCCGCTACCACGATGATGTTGACCGCCTCTTCGGACTCGGCGATATGGGGCCGTTCGGGTTCCGAGCGTTGATCGCCGGCTTCGTTCTCCTCGGTCTTCTTTTCCGCTTCTTTATCTTTCGGCGGCCCGTCGGGAAACGCGGTCTTGATGTTCCCCGAAATGCGCGCCGCCAGAGCGAAAGTCCGATCCTCGGGCCGGTAAGACCTGAGCAGATTCTGGGGATCCTCCGACAGCGCCACCTTGTCCGGGGAAAATGCCGCGGCGCCGCGGGTAGTCTCGATCAGCGGTGCAAAAGACGTGGTGGCGCCCTTCGCGGGGACGAGGCTTCCCGGAGTGCCAAGCGAAAGATTTCCCAGCTGGCGGGTAACGATGTCCTCCTGGCTCATCTGCCCGGGCTGGACCGTCAGCCAAACCGGATATTCGAAAGTGAGCTCGCGTCCGTCCCGCTCCATTCTCACCCTGGCGGCGAGCCGCAGATCACCGATGATTTTGTCCTTCTCCAGCACCACGCCCCAGGTCTCGAGCAGCGGGTCCAGCTCGGAGCGGCGCGACCGAGCCGGCATCATCAGCCCGCCCATGCTCACGCCCTGCTCGGCTTCAGCATTGGCGTCGACAAATGCCAGCACTCTCCCGCCACGCAACACGAATTGGTCGATGGCGTAAAGGGTCCGATCGCTCAAGTTCTTGGGATGAATCACCACAAGCACATCCGTGTCCTCGGGAACGGCGTCTAAAGAGGCCTCGAGACTGCGCACCTCGAACAGCTGCCGCATTTGCTCCACCACCATCCAGGGCGGCGCCGTGAGCCCCCGCAGCGCGGCCCTGGGACCCTGCCCCTCCACCGGCAGTGAACTCAACAGACCCACCACCGGCTGTTTTACCTGAATCAGGTTGTGGATCAGCTTGCTGACGTCGTACTCCAGAAACTCTTCCCGCTCGGTGGTGAAAAACGGAATGATTTCCTCGTCGTCCACCGAGTTGGTGCCCACCAGACCGAAGAAAAACATGTCCTCCCGGTTGTTCACCGGAGCGGCGCGCAGTCCATAGCCGACGGCGCGATCTTCCTCTGGGGAGAACGGCTCCGGATCTATGACCTGCAAGCGGATATTGCCGCCGGCTTCGCGCCGGTATTCGCGCAGAAGGTCCTCGACCCTCACTGCGTAGCTGGTGAATTCCGGCAGCCGCGTGGCGATCTTTTTGGAAAGATAAAGCCGCAGCGTTATCGGCTCCTCAATTTTTGACAATACATTCTGCGTCCCCTCGGAAAGGGTGTAGATGCGTCCCTGGGTCAAGTCGACGCGGGCCGATGTGAGGGATTCGTTACTCAGGATGTTTATCGCGAAAAGCAAGATCAGACCGACGAGCAGGCCAAGGCCCGTCAGATACCTGCTCCCTGCTCTCAATCGAGCATCCATCATTCCGCCTTCTTCAGCTCAATGACGCCGGCGTTGGCAAACAGCCAGTAAGCCATCAGGGAGACAAAGAAAACCAGATCGCGAACATCGATGACCCCCTTGCTCACTTCCGTAAAGTGACTCAGGAAACTGAAGGATCCCACGGCCTCCACCACGAATTCCGGCGCGAACGCGCCGACGAATTCGAGCACCAGCGGATATCCGCTTAAAACAAACCCCAGGCAAACTGCCGCCGTGATGACGAAAGCGATGACCTGATTCCTGGTCAGCGCCGACATGCACGCGCCGATGGCGAGAAAGGCGCCGGCCATGAGCAGGCTGCCCGCGTAGCTCGCCATGATGACGCCGTTATCGGGGTTACCGAGATAGTTCGTGGTCAGCCACAGCGGCAGCGTCAGAAGAAGGGCGATGGCGCTGAAAGCCCAGGCTGCGAGAAATTTTCCCAGCACAGCCTGGGTCATGGTGATCGGCAGCGTCAGCAGCAGCTCGAGCGTGCCGCTACGACGCTCCTCTGCCCATAGCCGCATGGCGAGCGCAGGAATCAGAAACAGATAAAGCCAGGGATGAAACTGAAAGAAGGATCTGAGGTCGGCCTGATCACGCTCGAAATAGCTTCCCACGTAGAACGTGAACACGCCGCTCAAGACAACGAAGATGACGAGGAAAACGTACGCGATCGGCGTCGAGAAGTACCCCGACAGCTCGCGCTTGAATATCGTCCATACGTTCGGCATCCCTGTTACCCTCGGCTTTGGGCAGACTCGCCGGACGTGATATCGCGAAACACGTCGTCGAGACGGCCGCGCTCCAGGTGAAGTTCTTCCAGCGCCCAGTTTCGCTCGCGGGCAAGCTCGCTCACCGCGGCGGCAATCGCGGCGTCCCCTGCTGGGAACAGCTGTAGTCTCACGCAGCCATCTTTGGCTTCGAGGACCTCCACGGAGTCGACCGCGGGCAGCGCGCGGAATGCCTCCGCCATGCCGTCCACGGTATTCGCGCGTATGGAAATGCTGACGGCGTTGTGAAAGCGCGACCGCGCCAGCAGCTCTGCCGGCGTGCTGTCGCTGACAATCCTGCCGGCGGAGATAATCACCGCGCGGGTGCACACGGCGTCGACTTCTTCGAGAATATGGGTAGATAGAATGATGGCTTTTTCTTTTGCCATGCCCTTTATCAGGGTGCGTACTTCATGCTTCTGATTGGGGTCCAGACCGTCCGTGGGTTCGTCCAGAACCAGAACTTCGGGGTCGTGAATGATGGCCTGAGCCAGACCCACCCGGCGTTTGAAGCCCTTCGAAAGCGTATCAATAGGCTTCTCTAGCGCAGGCTGGAGATTCACTTTCTCCACCACCGAATCCACCGCCAGCTCCCTTTCCTTACCGCGATAGCCGCGAATTTCGGCGATGAAGCGCAGAAATGCCCGTGGCGTCATGTCTCCGTAGAGCGGCGCGCCTTCGGGAAGATAGCCAATGCGGCGCTTCACCTGCAGCGGATTGGTTGCAATGTCGTCACCGCACACTCTCACCCGCCCGGCATCGGGAGCCAGAAACCCGGTGATCATGCGCATCGTCGTCGACTTGCCGGCGCCGTTTGGGCCCAAAAAGCCCAGCACCTCGCCTCGATCGACGCCGAAACTGACTTCGTCGACCGCCTTGAGGCTGCCGAAGTTTTTGCACAAATGCTCGATTTCTACCATGGGCCTTCGCCGCCGGCGGCGCCGGGAAGCTCAACTGCCGGGCTTCAGTTGCTCTCGAAAAGAAACAAGTCTCTCATGACAGCCGACGCGGTCGCGAGCAGGATTGCATCTGACAATGCCGATGCCGCATCAACGCCGGTTTTTTTCTACCGTCGGAAATGGGTCTGAATGACGGAAATTCAAGGGTTACCGCTGCGCCAAGGACGGTATCGGTTACCCTTTTCAACCGCCGGGTTTCTAGCCAAGCCGCCACCAGGAGGACCATGCCCCATGACTTCACCAGTTTTCCACATGATCGAGACCGCCCCTACCCCGGTGGCGCCGTTCAGCCACGCCGTGGAATCGGAAGGATTCGTGTTTTTGACCGGCCAGATGCCGACCGATCCCGATGATGACTCGAAACCGCTGCCGGATGGCGTCGAGGCGCAGACCCGCCGCGTCATGGATAACCTGATAATCGTTCTCAAAGGCCTGGAGCTGGGTCTAGAGCACGTGGTCCAGGTGCGTGCCTACCTAACCCGCTTCGAGCACGACTACGCGGCAATGAATAAGACCTACGCTTCGTACTTTCCGCCGGGCCGCCGTCCCGCTCGCACCTGTATCGGCGTTACCGGGCTCGCCCGCGGCGCGCTGGTCGAAATCGACATGCTCGCGCGCCGTCCCTGACTGCGACAGTGTTCGACCTCAAACCTTCACCCCGCTGCCAGCGTCTGCTCGGCGATTAATGCGTCGATTGTGTATTTCTTCGTAGCCGTGCTCGGTCAACAGCTCACGGGTATGCTCCCGGAAGACCGGCGCCGCGGGCACGACCTACGCACGAGTGAGCGAATACTTGACCGCGCGGACCGTGGTATAGGTCTCCCCGACCCTGCTGCGAGGCACGTGCAGCACCACATTTCTGGCCGGCTTCTGGGGATCCCGCTGCATCGCCGCGGTACCCGGCACCGGCCTCGCCATGATGTGATCGAACTCGACGACCTCGACGCCTCTTGAGGACTCCCGTCTCAGCGACCTAGAAACTTGGGTTTCTCTTTTCCCAGAAACGCCCGGTAGCCGATCTGGAAGTCCTCGGTACCGAAACACTGGTAGCCTTCGTCTATCTCCTCCGCGGTAAGAGGCGTTGGGTCTTCAACCCGCTTGATGAATTGCTTGTGCCATCGGGCCACCAGCGGAGCGCCTTCGACCACGCACTCAACGAGCTCGTGGGTCGCATTCTCGACTTCGTCATCCGCAACCACTCGGTTCACCAGTCCTATGCGCAAGGCTTTGTCGGCTTCAAAAATCCTTCCCTCCAGAAGAATTTCCAGAGCGGCAGCCCGGCCCACGAGGCGGACCAAACCTTCGAGCTCCGGCGGCGACATGACCAGGCCGAGCTTGTTCACGGGCACGCCGAAGCGGCTCGAGGCGCCGCAAATGCGTATGTCACAGCAACAGGCGATTTCAAGGCCCCCGCCGACACAGATTCCTTGGATCGAGGCCACCAGGGGAGGACGACAATTGGCCAGAGCATCAATGGTGCGGGCCATAATCGCACCGTAGGCGCGCGCCTGCCTTACGTTGGCACGCTCATGCTCGAACTCGCTGATGTCGTTTCCGGGAGAAAATGACCTGCTGCCCGCGCCGCGCAGCACAATGCAACGTAGATCGTCTTCAGCGGAAAGCTGATTGAAGGTTTCACCCAGTTCTTGCCACATGCTTTTGGTCATGGCATTTAGCTTGTGCGGCCGGTTGAGCACTACCGTTGCGACCGCGTCTTTGCGCTGAACGAGAATATGTTCGGACATTTGAAGCTCCTTTAGGCGCATCGTTCGAACGCCGAGACACGACGCCGAAATCTCAGCGGCGACGGGCATTCCACGTTGAAGTGTAGAAACGAGAAAATCTGCAACCAGGCGGTTACGGTAACCTTCCTATAATCAGTCGCAGATATTTTGCCACGAGTAAACCGGATTTGCCGGCGGACTTTCTCGGCGGTAAAAGCACGCAGAGTCCCTCGATCGTTCAAGGCGATTTGTATTCGCGCCTGACGGTGGAGCCTCTCGCCCCTCATGGAACGCTAAAACGCTTGAGATCTTTTTAGGGAAACTCTGAATAATCCCATCCCTGGAATTTTCAGAGCCGGCAAGTGAAAACACGGTTTCCATTTGCCTCACGAATCCAATGACTTGCAGTCATCGGATTCGGCGGCGCATCCCTGCTTAGCTTTAGCTAAGGAAGGTCTGGTAAATCAGGCCTTCCTTAGAGTTTAATCAGAGTGTTCAGGACCAGCGCTCCGAGTGCAGAGGCCCCGGGACGGTTCGACTAGCGGGAATTCCGATCTTGCGTAATTCCCGAGGACGACTGGGGGACGATCTTCCGTGCGCTGGGTTTTACCTTAAGCGCCGTTTTGCAGGGCGCATTGTCCGCAATCACCCGATTGAATAGCCCCTGCACCAGCAAAGAGATCCCGCTCGTGGCGACCGCGGCGCCCACAGAAGCGCCAGTCTTCAGCGCGCCGAACGCGTCCATGTTTTTCACCGGCTCCGCAAGCGTTCCACGCACCCGAACCACGTTTCCGAGAGCGCCCGCGCTGAGTCCCACGCCGTCCCTTGGCTGCGCCCGCAGCGTCAGGTCGATGGCCTCGGACCTGAGACTGATCGTGCCGCTGCCGATCACGTTCGTTCGTTTTGTTTCTGCCACGATTCCGCGGTCGCTAGTTGCGATACCTTTCTCGACGTCAAAGATTATGACCCCGCACTGCATGCTCATGACTTGACTGTCGTTATCGGACGGGTCGAAGGTACGCACAAGCTGCATCAACGCATCCGCCCCTATACGCTTGATAGCCGCGCCGTGAATCTGGCCAGACCCCACGCTGGTCAGAAACCGACCGTCCATGGACGCGGCGATCGCCCTTGAGTTGAGGCCCACTCCTTCGAGCTTCAGGTACAACTGTCCCCTGGCTCCGGCCATCACCTGCTTGTTCTTCAACGCGCTCAACAGCGCACCCATGTTGACCTTTGTGCCGCGGATCTCCATAAACAGCCGGGGCGTGCCGGCCTTAGCGTCCAGCTCGATGCGTCCGTCGAACTTGCCCGCGTACAGTCTTGCGCGGGGTTTGACCTGCAAGCGTCCCGAATCAAGCCCCACTTTCATCTTCAGCCGACCGAGTTCCATTCCTCGCAGAATTACTCGCCGCCCGGTGAAGTTGATGTCTAAATCCAGAGACCGAAGGCTTTTTACCGGAATCGTCCAATCCGGGATAACCCTGCCGCCCGGCCCTCGCTTTTTTCTTTTTGGCTTCGGAAACAGAGAATCCACGTCCATGAGCTTGCTACTCAGGGTGCCCCTCACCAGGCGTCGACCTTTGACCGAGCCGAACGAAAGGCTACCAGCGAGATCGTTCATGCCGACGGCGAGCTCGAGGTTGTCCACAACGTAGCGATTTTTTTTATCGCGAATGCGCCCTTCTCCCGTGAACACCAGCGGCTCGCCACTCATGTGCGGGTCTCTATTAATGAATCGATTGAAATTACGGGCGGTGAGCGTGAGCTTCGCGTCCAAACCGCGAAGCTCCAATGGCTGCTTCAGTCCTCCCTCGATTTTCGCTACGATGCCTCCCGAGTTAATGCTAACGTCGACCGCGAACGATTCATTCTTGAACAACGAGGCGAGCGATCCGGTTTCACCGCGAATCGTGACCGCGCGTTTGTTGAACTGGCCCTTAAACCTCAAATCCAGCGGCTGGAACAAGCCCTTGGAACGTAGCTTCAAATTTTGCACCTTGAGGACGGAGGGACGTCCGGCACCATGCTTTAGATAGCTGATGCGGCCGTTACGCACGTCCACGTTCGACACGTCGATGACAAGCGCGCCGGAGCCGGTATAGGGAGATGCGCTTTGCCACAGATTCCAGTTGCTTTCACCGCTGGCGTTTCTTTCCAGATTGAGAACGGGCCGAATCAAGACGATGCTTTTGATTGAAATGGTGCGAGAGAAAAGGGGAACGAGAGCAAGCTCGGCTATTACGCGGTCAACGCTGACTAGCGTAGGGCGCGAGCCCCACTCTGCGTTGGATAAAGACACGCTTTCGACCAGGAGCTTCGGGGCGGGAAAAAACTTGAACGAGACGTTCCCCCCCATCACGAGATCTCGTCCGGTGGTGCTTTTCACGAGCTTGGCGATATCGTCTCGAAAATCGCCCGGATCGAGAACGCTGAGATAGGCGTAAATACTAAGCGCGGTGAACGCGATCAGCGCAACGACGACGAAAAGTGCTTTGACTAGCGTCCTCATGTATCCGGCCGGAGATCGTTTCGGGGCTTTCAAAAGAGTATGGTAGGCGCTCCCCATGGATTCAAAACTAGACGCGGTTCACACCTCCGGGCTTCGCATCCGGGTCGGCATCAGCAGCTGCCTACTTGGGAAATCAGTGCGCTACGACTCGGGACACAAGCAAAACCGATATATCACCCAAATTCTGTGCCGGTTCTTCGAATTCGTTCCGACCTGCCCCGAGGTCGCTATTGGCCTCGGTGTGCCGCGCCCCCCCATTCGGCTGCGGGGGGATGCGGAGAATCCACGTGCCGTAGGTGTGACGGACTCGACATTCGACGTCACCGATAAACTGGACGATTACGCCCGAAGCTGGGGGAAGACCGCCCGCGCGTTCAGCGGCTACATACTCAAACGCGGCTCCCCGAGCTGCGGAATGGAGAGGGTCAAGGTGTTTGACTCAAAGGGGATGCCGTCCTCGCACGGCGCGGGAATATTTGCCAAACGTCTTATGCAACAGATCCCCCTGATGCCGGTGGAAGAAGAGGGCAGGCTTACAGATCCCGTGTTGAGAGAGAATTTTATTACCAGAGTATATGTCTACCACCGCTGGCAGCGTATGCAGCTGCTGAACCTCAACGCCGGACGGCTAGTCGAGTTCCATACGCGTCACAAGATGCTGATACGCGCCCACGGCGAGGTCGGTTACCAGCGCCTGGGCCGACTGGTGGCCGAGGCGGGAACGCGTGATATCCAAGATCTCGCCCAAGAATACCTGCACGTGCTTATGAAAACGATCAAGCGGCCGGCTACGCGTAAACAGCACAGCAACGTGCTTTCGCATCTTGCCGGCTACTTGAAACGAGACATTGACGCCGGTGACAAGGCGGAACTGGTTCGAGTGATAGATGACTATCGGCTGGGGCGTGTACCTTTGGTGGTTCCCATCACAATGCTAAAGCACCACTTCCGCAGATGCCCAGATCCTTATGTCGGTCATCAGTTCTATCTGCAGCCACACCCGGAAGAACTACAGCTTCGCAACTTTATCTAGAACCTGACTCGGATTTTCCGAGCTTGGATAAGACAAAGGTAAAAAAGATCGAAAAAGCGCGGTTTTCACGCCAGAAAATCAGCGCTCTGAGCGTGTTTTTGACGCCGTTAGACCAGGCGCAGCCATTTTGAGATAGGTTCTAGTCTCGGATTCCCACAAGCGGGCCCTGATGACCGTCACTTCTATCGTCTGGCTGAGAAGAGATCTCCGCGTTGATGACAACCCGGCGCTCAGCGCCGCCGCCGACCGGGGAGCGGTGGTCGCGGTATATATTTACGCGCCGAAAGAGGAACAACCATGGGCCGCCGGCGCCGCGAGCCGCGCCTGGCTGCACCGCTCGCTCACAGTTTTTGCGCAGCAGTTAAAAGATCTCGGAATTGAACTGAATATCTTCCACGGCGACTCTGTCGAGGTCTTGAAAAGAGTCATAAGCGAGACCGGTGCCGATATGGTTTATTACAATCGGCGCTACGAACCGGAGGGCATTTCCCGAGACAGGAAAGTGGAATCTGCCCTCACCGCAAAGGGAGTACAGGTCAGGAGCTTCAAATCCGCCCTTATTTTCGAGCCGCATGAGATTGAAAACCGATCGGGCAAACCGTTCCGCGTATTCACACCTTTTTACAAGCATTGTCTCACCCGCCTGACGAAGACCAAGGCGGCGCGGCTTCCGCCCCGACTCGAGCCGCCTGCCAAAAAACCTTCGGCCAGGCTCAGCGTTGAAGCGCTGCAGCTGATGCCGTCCCACCCGTGGGCCGAAAGCATGCTCTCATACTGGAGCCCCGGCGAGAACGGCGCCGCCCGTGAGCTGGAGACGTTTCTCGAATCTGAGCTGGCGTCGTATCCGCGAAACCGGGATATTCCCGGCCTGCGCGGAGTATCCCGGCTCTCACCCCACCTGCACCATGGCGAAGTGAGCCCGAGGGCGGTCGTTTCAGCCGTGCGCGAGGTGGAGAAAAGCGGCAGCGCTTCCGAACGCAAGGGCGCCGAGGCTTTTCTACGTCAAATCATCTGGCGCGAGTTCGCCACGCACCTTCTATTTCATTTTCCCTCTCTCGCCAGCAGGCCTTTCGACAAGCGTTTCGAGAGTTTCTCCTGGCGTATCGACGCGCGCAGTTACGCCGCTTGGACCCGGGGGCTGACCGGTTACCCGCTGGTGGACGCCGGAATGCGCGAGCTGTGGGCCACGGGCTGGATGCACAATCGGGTGCGCATGGTAGTGGCCTCTTTTCTTACCAAGCACCTGTTGCTTCACTGGCGTCAAGGCGCGAGCTGGTTCTGGGACACGCTGGTCGACGCGGATCTCGCCAACAACACCCTGGGGTGGCAGTGGACGGCGGGCTGCGGGGTGGATCCGGCACCCTACTTTCGGATCTTCAATCCCGTGGCCCAGGGTGAACGTTTCGACCCCAAGGGTCGTTACGTGCGGCGTTGGGTTCCGGAGCTCTCGCGAATGCCGGATCGCTTTCTCCACCGGCCCTTCGAGGCCGATCCCGGTGTTCTCGCCCAGGCCGGGGTCAGCCTGGGGAAGGACTATCCGCAACCGCTGGTGGAGCACAAGGCGGCGAGGGAACGAGCGCTCGCGGCCTACGACCGGGCCCGCGGGGGTTAATGGCGTCGTGCGCGCCGCTGGCCGGGAACCGGCCACTGGACAGCATCTATATCGTGCTAATATATTTCAAACTGATATAAATCCACTAAGGAAGCCATGGACGTCAAGACCATCTGCCTCGGGGTGCTCACCCTGGGGGACAAGACCGGCTACGAAATCAAGAAGCACTTCGAGCGTGCCTTCAGCCATTTCTTCGTTGCCGGCTTCGGCTCCATCTATCCGGCGCTCAGCGCGCTCACCGAGGACGGATTCGTAACCCACACCGACGTCGCCCAAAGCAAGCGCCCGCACAAAAAAGTCTACAGCATCACCGCCGAAGGCCGCGCCTTGCTCATGGAGGCGCTGCTCAACACGCCACCGCGTCACAAGGTGAGGTCAGAGTTTGCCGTGCTGCTGTATTTCGCCCATCTGCTGCCCTGCGATCGCCTGGCGGCATTGATTGACCAGCGCGCCCGCGACATCGAAGCCATGCTCGGAAATATCGACTGCTTCGAGCGCGATGATCTCCCCCCTCCGAGTCGGGAGATGGTAGCCGGTCTAGGAAGAGCCGCGCTTCAGGCACAGCTGAACTACATTCGGGAGCACCGCGACTGGCTGTTGCGTGAGATTGATCGCTATCAGAAGCGCGGCCATGGATCGCTTCGGCGCGCGGCATCGGGATCATGAGGAGCCTTTAGTGAAAATGGCAATAAAGCGGCAGCTTTTCGCCGCCGGGTTGAATGGGTCCGCCGGCAACGGTCGCGGATTGAGACAATGTTTGCCGCCCTTATTCGTTTTCGTGTGGGTTTTCTTGACCACGGTGCTGATTTCGGGCTGCGCGGCTACCAGCGAGCTGGCCAACCCGCCGAGGGTAAGTCTCGCCGACATTCGCCTTGCCGAAGTGGGTCTGGTCGAGCAGCGATACGCCGCCAGGCTCAGGGTCCAAAACCCTAACGACGCGCAGCTAAACGTGCGCGGAATGGAATACACCATCTATGTCAACGGGCGCAAGTTCGCGGACGGCGTGAGCGGGCGCGATTTCAGGGTGCCGGGTTACGGCGAAGAAATCATCGACGTGAATCTGACCAGTACGGTGCTGAGAGTGTTCGAGCAGTTCAGGAGTTTGAGTCACGGTGAATCCAGGATTTTTCGATACCGCATCGCCGGAAGTTTGAGCCTTGCGGGACTTCGGGGGAGTATCCCCTTCAGTCACGAGGACGTTATCGACTTGTCCTCCGACGCGGGCAAATGACGCACCAGGAATCAGCCCCCGGGAACGAGCAAAGGTAGGCATGGTTCAATCGCTGAAATCGAAGATCCGCGCGATCCCGGACTTTCCCGAGCCAGGGATCGTGTTCCGGGACATCACGCCATTGGTGGCGGACCCCCCGGCGCTGAAGCTTGCTTTGACTAAGCTGATCGCGCCTTTCAAGGGCGACAGCATCAACGCGGTCGCAGGGATGGAGGCGCGGGGCTTCATCTTCGGCAGCCTCGCTGCGTGGGAGCTCGGCGTTGGCTTCGTTCCGCTGAGGAAACCGGGAAAGCTGCCGTATGACGTACATGCCGAACGTTACCAGCTGGAGTACGGATCGGCCTCGCTCGAGATTCACACCGACGCGGTGCAGCCGGGAGAACGGGTTCTGCTGATGGACGATCTAATCGCCACCGGCGGCACCGCGGCGGCGAGCTGCCAGCTGCTTGAAAAGTTGGGAGCAGAAGTCGTCGCCTGCGCCTTTCTCATCGAGCTGGACGCGTTAAGGGGAAGGGATCGTCTCGGGGGCAGGCATGTACACACGCTGTTGCACTTTTAAGGAATTCCGGGAGGTATCGCGGGCGCCGCGACCACCCGCATTGGTTTTTGAAACCGAACGATGGCTAGAACTCGCGAAATGACAGCGACTCTAAAACACATCTCCGCATCATGCCGACGGCTTGGCAGGCATCGCCATGGGTACGAGCGATAAGGAATGAAACTTAAACTGAAGAAAATTTGCAGGCATTGTCGGATGCTATGGCTGCCGACCCTCGTCTTCGCCTCCATAGCAGCCGGCGCTCAAGAACAAAAGGGACCGCCGCCGGCACCGGTGGTGGTTCAGACTGCCGAAATACACTCCCTGGCTCCGGTGACCTGGTACCCCGGAACCACCATCAGCCGCAACCGGGCACGACTCGCGGCCGAGGTCGCCGGGCGCGTGGTCTCGGTTGCGGAGGTCGGCGCCCGATTGGAAGCGGGCGATCCGGCGGCGCGGCTGGACGACTCGTTGCTCAAACAAACCCTGGCTGAGAACCAGGCGGCGGTGGCGCGTGAAGAAGCCCGGCTCGTGTTTCTCAAAGCCGAGGTCAAACGATTTCGGCGACTGGTGGTGCAAAATACGGCCACCAAAAGCCGTCTCGAGGAAGCGGTGGCGAACCTCGGCGTCGCCCGCAGCGAGCTGGCCGCAAACCAGGCGCGGGTGCGCCTCACCCGGGAAAGGCTCGAACGGACCGTGCTCAAAGCACCCTTCTCGGGTGTTGTGGTGGAGCGACTCCTGGAGCCGGGTGAGTGGGCGGACGAGGGCAGCGCCGTCTTACGCCTGGTGGACGCCCTGGAACCCGACGTGCAGGCCTGGGTGCCTGTGTATGCGCTCAAATTTTTATCCAATCAATCCGAGCTCAGATTGAAAGCCAATCCTTCTGAAGCGACCGGCAGGGTACACACCATCGTGCCCGTGGGCGACGGCCTGTCGCGCCTCTATGAGCTGCGTATCGCGGTTCCCGGGGTGGAATGGCCGGTGGGCCAGGATGTCCGCGTGGCGGTGCCGTCTGCCACGCCCCGTGATGTGGTCGCCGTACACCGGGATGCTCTGGTGTTGAGGCGCGACGGCACGGTGGTTTACAGAGTCAACGAGGAGAATGTCGCCGAGCGGGTGGAAGTGGAAACCGGCATCGCCTCCGGTGACCTGATCGAAGTGAGCGGCATCAACTCCGGAGACCGGGTGGTGACCCGGGGTGGAGAGCGACTGCGACCAGGCCAGACGGTCATGGTGCTCACCCCCGACAGCGCGCCGTAGATGGTCTGGACCAAGGCCGCGCTTTCCAATCCGGTGGCCACCCTGGTGGGCGTGCTGCTGGTGATTCTGTTCGGGGCATTAAGCCTGGAGCGTTTACCAGTTCAGCTTACGCCGGAGGTGGAAAAGCCGGAGATCACCATCCGAACCAGCTGGCGCGCCGCGGCTCCGGAAGAAGTAGAGGCCGAGATCATCGAGCCCCAGGAGAAGGTTCTTCGCGGACTACCGGGAATGACCGAGATGCTCTCCAAGGCGCAGCGGGGCCAGGGAGAGATCACCATCAGCTTCGCGGTTGGCCATGACCTGGGGCGCGGGCTGCTGGAGGTGCTGAACCGACTGAACCGGGTGGCGCGCTATCCCGAGGACGCCGACGAACCGGTCATCAGTACCGTTGGCGGCCGCTCCCGCGCCATCGCCTGGTTCATCATCAAGGCCATTGACGGCAACAACCGCGATATTCAGAGCTATCAAGATTACGTGGAGGAGGTGATACAGACGCGCTTCGAGCGCGTCCCCGGCGTGGCGCTATCTGAAGTCCGCGGCGGTCGCGAGCGCGAGGTGCGCATTACCTTCGATCCCTACCGGGCGGCGAGTCTCGGCGTCGAGCTGCCGCAGGCTGCAACCCTTGCCGGTCGCAACGAGGACGTTTCCGCCGGCGAAGCCAACGTCGGCAAGCGCCGCTTCACCCTGCGTTTCACCGGTGCCTTCGATGCCAAGCAGCTGGGCGAACTGGTGCTCGAATGGCGCGACGGCAGGCCGGTGATGCTGAGGGACATTGCCGACATCGACGTGCGCATGGTGGACCGCAAAAGCTTCGTCATCACCAAGGGCGAACGCGCCATGGCCGTCAACGCCCATCGGGAGATCGGCGTCAACGTGCTGGAGGTGATGGACGGACTCAAAAAGGCGGCGACGGAACTTCGGGACGGACCGCTGGAACGCGCCAGGCTGTCCTTCGAGCAGGTTTACGACGAAACCGTGTACATCTACCGCTCCATCGAAATGCTGAGCGGCAACCTGGGGCTTGGGATCTGCCTCGCCATTGGTGTGCTTTGGTGGTTCCTGCGCAAATTTCGCGCAACCGTCATCGTCGCGCTTGCCATTCCGGCTTCGATATTTTCCGCCTTCATGGTGCTCGATGCCTCCGGCCGCACCCTGAATATCATTTCGCTCGCAGGCCTTGCCTTTGCCGTTGGAATGACCCTGGACGCGGCCATTGTCGTTCTGGAAAACATCGTTCGCTTAAGAGAAAAAGGCGAGCCCGGCGCCGCCGCCGCGCTAAAAGGCCCGACCCAGGTGTGGGGCGCGCTGCTCGCTTCCACCGCGACCACGGTTGCCATCTTCTTGCCGGTGGTGTTCCTCGAAGACGAAGCGGGGCAGCTGTTTGCCGACCTGGCGCTGACCATCGCTTCGGCCGTGGTGGCCTCGCTGGTGTTCTCGCTCACGGTGATCCCGACCGCCGCTAAGTCGTGGCTCAGCCACCTCGAGCTCAGGGACAACCACGCCGCCTGGTGGCGGGGAATGACCCGCGGCATTGTCCGCCTCACCGATACATCGGTTCGTCGCGCGGTCTGGATCGGCCTGCTCGTTAGCCTGCCTTTGGGGGTGAGCGTCTGGCTCATGCCCAAGGCAGACTACCTGCCGGAGGGCAACCGCAACCTGGCCTTCGCTTTCATCATTCCGCCTCCCGGCGTCAACATCGACCACATCGAAAAGGAGATGGGCGACGTGATCGCCGCGCGCATCGCGCCTTACCTCAATGGTGATAAAGAACCCAGGGTCAAGCACTACTTCTTCGTCGCCTTTCCCCGTGGCGTATTCATGGGCGTGCGGGCCGAAGATGACAAGCGTATCGGCGAGCTGGTGCCGGTTTTGAACCAGGTGATCCACGGTTTCCCGGATACCCTGGCCTTCGCCAAGCGGTTGTCGCTGTTCGGGGGCTTCGGCGAAGGCCGCACCATCGACGTCAATCTGCAGGGCCGCAACCTGGAGACCGTTATGCAGGCGGCCCGGGTGGCTTTCGGAACCATCGCCAAGGTAATGCCGCAGGCCAGAGTTCGCCCGTTTCCGGACCTGGAGCTGGCCGAGCCGGAGCTGCGGCTGATGCCCGACGAGAGGCGAATTCGGGAGGCGGGCTGGAACCGGGAAACCATGGCTCTGGTGGCAAGAGCGCTGGGCGAGGGCTTGTTTGTGGGCGATTACTTCGACGGAGAGGACCGCCTGGATATCATCGTCCGGGTACAGCCCTGGAAAACGCCGGAGGAGCTTGCGTCCATTCCTTTGGCGACGCCGGCCGCAGGGGTGCTGCCGGTGGGCGAGCTGGCCCAGATCAAGCGCACTGCCGGTCCCAGCGAGATCCGGCGCCTGGATCGCCGGCGCACGGTGACCCTTCAGGTAACCCCGCCAGAGAACGTGCCCCTGGAAGAGACTCTCCGGATTCTCAAATCCCAGGTCAGCCCGGTGGTGGACGGCTTCCTGCCGGAGGACGGCGAGATCCGCTATACCGGAACAGCCGACAAGCTGGAGACCGCGCTCAAAGAGATGGCAGGAAGTTTCCTTCTCGCCATCGCGATACTGTTTTTGCTCATGGCGGCGTTGTTTCGATCCTTCGTCGATAGCCTGCTGGTGCTTCTGGCGCTACCGCTGGCAACGGTGGGCAGCGCGACGGCGCTTCACATCATGAACGAGTGGCTCGGCGTTTTTCAACCCATGGACCTGCTCACCATGGTGGGCTTCATTATTCTCCTGGGTCTGGTGGTGAACAATGCCATTTTGCTCGTGCATCAGACCCGGGCCGCGGAGCGTGAAGGGCTTTCGCGCCGGAACGCGGTGGAGGATGCGGTGAGTCGCAGGCTTCGGCCCATTCTGATGACCACGCTCACCAGCATCTTCGGCATGCTGCCCCTGCTGGTGGTGCCGGGCGCGGGCACCGAACTCTACCGTGGCCTCGCCGCCGTCATTATCGGCGGCATGAGCGTGAGCACCGCTTTCACCCTGATCCTGCTGCCGAGCCTGCTGCGTATTGGCGAAGGTGCCCGTCTCGGTGCGCCGATCTCGCCACCGTCGCAGGACGCATCACCGTCACCGGCGAGCTAGCCTCGACACGGAACTCATCGCTGCGACCGCGTTCCGTAATCCTTTTCACTGTCGTCGTGGAGCCGCGATCACCGGGTCGGATCGAGGTGGGTGACTTCGGGCGAAGCGCTGCGCAGCGGACAAACAAGGAGCGACACGGGGCCGCGGCATGAACTCGGGATTGCTGATTGCTTCCGTACGTCGCCGCCAACGGAAACGTCGGCAAGGCGTGGATCCCCGCTCATTGTCCCAACGATTCGGTGACGGGCGGTTTTATATCGCAGAGGAAAACGACCACGGTCTTTTGCCCCAAGCCGTAGCCGACGGGCTAGTCGGCAGCGACGGTCGTGTTACCGCCGCTGGTAATCGAATCTTAAAGACACGCGCTCGCGACAAAGCATTACGGGCTCGATGCGCATTTCCTCCTCCGCTTTTCGCCAGGGTCCGCTCACCACGCGGCCGTCATCGCTCTCCGCTTACCGCCGGCGACACCCAGGGGTCATTCCGCCGCCGCCCGGCCGGGGGCGAGCCTTGAATAGCCGTCCCTAACCTGTGGCAGCTTGCGCTCCAGGATGCGCGAAGCGATTACAGTGCGCAGGATCTGCGCCGTGCCGCCGCCGATGGTGAACATACGCGCGTCGCGCAGCATGCGCTCCAGGGGCTGATTTCTAGAGTAGCCGCGGGCGCCGAATATCTGCAGCGCGTCGTTGGTGACACGGATGGCCATTTCGGAGGCGAATACTTTCGCCTGCGCCGCGAGCTTGGGATCTGGAAAAGCATCGGCACTCGAGGCCGCGTGGTGGATAAGCAACCGCGCCGCTTCGATTTGGGTATCCATGTCTGCAAGCATCCATTGAATCCCCTGGAACTCGCAGATGGGACGCCCGAACTGCTCGCGGCGCTTGGAAAAATCCAGCGCTTTCGCGTATGCGCCGGCGGCGAGACCCAAGGCCACGGTAGCGGCGCCTATACGCTGACTGTTGTAGGCGTTCATGAGCTCGGCGAATCCACGCCGGAACCCCCCCGGCGGTGTCACCACCCCGTCCTTCGTAATCTCCATGTCTTTGAACAAGACCTCCGTTTCCGGAATCCCGCGAAGACCCATGGTGGGCTCGCGCTCGCCGATCTCGAGTCCCTGGGTCTGGTCGCGCAGAGCAATGAAGCCGCCGATGCCCTGATCCTTTCCCTTGTGGTCAAACACCCGGGCGAAGATCAAGTGCAGGCGGGAAACGCCACCACCGGTGATCCAGTGTTTTTTCCCATTGAGAACGTAGCCGTCGCCGCGTGGATCGGCGCGTGTCACCATCTCCGAGGCGGCGCTGCCGGCACCCGGCTCGGAGATGCAGATAGCCGGCTTGTCGCCGGACAGCACCAGCTCCGCGGCGAGCTTTCGCTGCGCTTCGCTGCCGTAGTGCATGATCGCGGATATGGCACCCATGTTGGCTTCGACCACAATGCGGGCGGTGACGCCACAGACTTTGGCCATCTCCTCGATCACCAGCGCCACATCCAGATATCCGAGCCCGCGACCGCCGTAGGACTCGGGGATAGTCATTCCCATGAAGCCGGCGTCGGTCAAGGCGCGAACGTTGCGCCATGGGTACTGCTCACTCCGATCGGTTTCATCCGCCGTCGGCGCGATGACCTTCTGAGCGAGGTCTCGCGCCTGCTGTTTTAAAGCCCGCTGATACTGATTGAGTTCCCAAGTCATGCCGCTCTCTCCTTGTGCCCTCGCCGCGTCGTTTCCCGCCCATTTTCAGACAACGAGACAGCAATGGACAGGGCGCGGGTCCGACCGTGTAGGATGAGCGCCGGACTCATTCGCTGACGCGTTGCGGTATCGGTTCAGAGTATGGATAACCCTAACGAAATTGCGGCAAGCCTCCTCGGCGATGGTGATCCGGCGCCTGTCCGGGTGCTGCGCGCAGAAGGAAGCTCGACCTTTTTTCTCACCGCGGAGCACGCTGGGCGGGCGTTCCCCAAGCGGCTGGGGACCCTCGGTCTTAAAGACCGGGATCTCGATCGACACATCGCCTCGGACATCGGCATCGCCGGCGTTACTCATCGACTGTCGGAAAAGCTCGACGCCGTGGCCGTGCTGCAGACCTACTCGCGTCTGGTCGTCGACTGCAACCGCTGGCCTACCGCACGGGATTTCATCACTGTGTTCAGCGAAGACACCGAGATTCCGGGAAACGTGGGCCTCCCAGAGGACGAGATCGAGGCGCGAGCGAGAGAAATCTTCCATCCCTATCATCACGCTATTCGCGACCTGCTCGACGTACGCATTGCCAACGCCAGACCCACGCTGCTGGTGGCGATGCACAGCTGCACGCCGGTCTATCTAGGGGTTTCTCGACCGTGGCACGTGGGAGTGCTGTACGACAAGGATCCCACTTTTGCCCGCATCCTGCTGGAGTTGTTGCATGGGGAAGGAAAACTCATTGTGGGTGACAACGAGCCTTATTTCCTGACCAGTGACAAGGATTACGCGGTGCCGGTGCACGGAGAACAGCGGGGAATTCCTCACGTGGAGATCGAGATTCGTCAAGACTTGATTGAAACCGAGTCCGGGCAAAGCGAATGGGCCGAGCGCATGGCCGAAGTGTTTCGCGAGGGCTTAAGCCGGCTGAGCGAGGCCGGCGGCATTTGAATGGTGATGAAACTATGAATGACTACGTTTACCGCAATTACGACCGTGACCAGTTCGAGTGGCAGTACAACGCCAGACTCCAGGTCGATAACAATGAGGAAATCGTCGCCCGCAACATGGCACGAAGCGAAGCCTATAGAAAGCGGGCGCGGGCGCTGCTGGATATTCCTTTCGGCCGAAGCGAGAGCGAGCGAGTGGATCTTTTTCTACCCCAAAGCGACAACGCGCCGGTGCATCTCTTTATCCACGGCGGCTACTGGCGATCCCGTGACAAGTCCATGTTCAGCTTCCTCGCCGAGCCGCTGGTGGAGGCAGGCGCATTGGTGGCGATCACCAACTATTCACTTTGCCCTCAGGTGACAGTCGACGAAATCGTCCGTCAGATGCGCAGCGTTGCGGCCTGGCTGTGGCGAAACGCGCCCGAGCACGGCGGCGATCCGGACCGTATCCACGTTTCCGGACATTCCGCCGGCGGTCACCTGAGCGCCATGCTCGCCGTCACCCGCTGGCCGGACTTCGAGCAGCAGCTGCCGGAGGATATGATCAAGAGCGTCACGCCGGTGAGCGGTCTTTTCACCCTCGAACCGCTGCTACGGCACTCGGTCAACGAGGATCTGCGTTTAGACGTCGAGGCGGCAAAGCGCAACAGCCCCGCGCTCCTGCGTCCGCAGATGAGCGGACCCATCAACATCTGCGTCGGCGGCGACGAAAGCGAGGAGTTTCGCTGGCAGTCCGAGGACCTGGCCTCACGTTGGAGCGAGGACGGGGCCCGGGTCGCCTACGTCGAGCTCCCCGCAAGCAACCACTTCACCATCCTCGAGGGGCTCGGCGATCCCGGATTCGACTTGACCCGGCGCTTGGTGGCTGTCACCACTTCGGCCTCGGCAGCGTCCGCCTAAAAGGCGCGGATACTCGCGCCCGCGGAGCGGCGAGTGTCTCGCTTCCTTCCTTCGGCCACGCCCGCAAGCCCTTGAAAATGAGGCATATTCGGAGACTTTTCGGTTCAGCTCTGGTTCAGGCGGCCGGGCGCAGAATGTGCGCCAGGCTCGAATATTGGCTAATGAACGAGGGTTGTAATCATGAGCGCAATGAAACGAACTTTGATTCTGAGCGCCGGCGCGTTAAGCGCAGCGCTGATGCTGTCGGCACCTGCCACCGCGGCCGAAGACCAGAGCGCCCGCGAAACCCGTGGCGGCGACGACCCGTTTGTCCAGGTGGGCGGACATCGGGGCCAGGCGCGAGGACCACGCGGCGAGTTTCGTGGTCCCCGCAGCCACGCCGGTCCTGCTCGGGGCCATTACCGCGGACCCCGCGGCTACTCTCGCAACCACTACCGTCACGGGCCTCGTCACTGGCGCGGAAGCCGGCACTGGCGCGGACACCGGCACTGGCGCGGACACCGGCACTGGCGCGGACACCAGCCGTACTGGCGACGTTACGGACATCACCCGCGCTACGGTAATCGCTACGGCTACGGCTACGGCTATCTGGGAATGGGATACGGGATCAATCTAATTTTACCGCTCGATTGATACTCGAAGTCGCGCTCGAACTCTGTTCGATTCCGAATTTCAAGCTTAGCGGGACGGACTCGTTACAGGAGAAGGATCATGAACAAGGTCAAGCTTATTGCGGGCGTCATGATTATGGCGCTCGCCTACACCCAGGCGGCCAGCGCCGACCGCTACGGGTACCCGGCGAACGGAAACGGCAGCTACACCGACATGGCGGAAGTCATCGAGGTGGAGCCGATTACCCGGTTGGTTCGCGTCGAGACCCCGAAGCGAGAATGCTGGGACGAGGAGGTTCCGGTGCGCCGTAGCGCCCCCTACCACGGCTCGGCCACGCCGACGATTATTGGTGGCATTATCGGCGGCGTCGTGGGTAACCAGTTCGGCAAGGGCAGCGGAAAGACCGCCATGACCGTTGCCGGTGCCCTGCTGGGGGGCTCGGTGGGCCGCGACCACGCCCATCGCCACGCCGCCGCTCACGAATACAGCGAGTACACTACCATGCAGACTCGCTGCACAGTGCGCACGGAATATCACGACGAAGAGCGGGTCGAGGCCTACCGAGTGAAGTACAGCTACAATGGCCGTGTTTATCTCACCCGCATGAAGGAACATCCGGGGGACAGCTTGCCGGTAAGCGTTAGCGTGGTTCCCATCCGCTGAGCCCGTAGAAATGGCGCCGCCGACGTTATGAACAGTGAACGCTGCTAGAATTGACTTGTTCGCTCGTCGGCGGCGCGGAATTCATCCCCAACGCTCCCGCCCCGACGCGGTAAAGAATCTCGACTGAGCCCGCTTAAAAATGTTCGGATCGACCAAGAGATTCGCCGTAGCCTTGATGCTGGCAGCCGCTCTGTTTTCAGCTCCGACGGCTTTCGCCGCTCACTCTTCGCGCGCGCTCCCCCGCGAGGTCAATCTTGCCGCCGACATCGGACCGGACCAGGCCGCCGCCATCGTGCGCGACTTCACCGGCGGAAGAGTGCTCGGCGTGCGGGCGGTTCAGCGTGACGGACGAGTCGTTTATCGGGTTAAGGTGCTCAAAAACGGTCACGTGCGCATCTACAACGTGGACGGGAGCTCCGGAAACATCCTCGGTTAGCGATCAATTCCAGGGGACCACACCTTGCGCGCGCTGGTCATTGAGGACGAAGCCCCTCTGCGCCAACAGCTGGAACAGCGACTCCGGAACGCGGGCTACGCGGTGGATACGGCGAGCGACGGCGAGGAGGGACTTTATTTTGGTGAGGAGTACCCCATTGACGTGGCGGTAGTGGACGTCGGACTGCCCAAACGTTCCGGTATCGATGTTATTCGGAACTGGCGCGCCGGCGGGCGCTCGTTTCCGGTGCTCATTCTCACCGCCCGCGGCCGCTGGCAGGACAAGGTGGACGGGCTCGAGGCGGGGGCCGATGACTACTTGGTCAAGCCGTTTCACATGGAGGAGCTGCTTGCCCGGCTGCGGGCGCTGGTGCGGCGCGCCTCTGGCCTGAGCCGGAACGTGCTCCAGTGCGGACCGGTGAAGCTGGACACCGGCAGCCGCAGCGTTGAATCCGAGGGCTCGCCGGTGGAACTCACCGCGTTCGAGTACAAGGTGCTCGAGTACTTGATGATGCACGCCGGCAACGTGGTACCCAAAGGCGAGCTGGTCGAGCATGTCTACGACGAGGATTTTGATCCCGATAGCAACGTGCTCGAAGTGCTAGTCGGTCGTCTGCGCCGAAAGCTGGATCCGGATCGGAGCCTCAACCCCATAGAGACCCGGCGCGGACAGGGATACCGTTTCCGCTTCGACCACGACGACGCTTGAAGGCATGCTTTCTCTAAACGCGCGGCTGATCGTGTCCGCCAGCGTGGTTTTGGCGGCCTTTCTCGGGCTCGCCGGAGTGGCCCTGGATCGGGCCTTTGCGGAAAGCGCGCTGGCCCGAGTGAACGATAGGCTGCAGTCCCGCATCTACGCCCTCATCGCCGCCGCCGAGCCGCAGAACGGCGCCCTCGAGATTCCCAAGGCGCTGCCGGAACCGAGGCTGTCGGTGCCCCAGTCCGGGGTGTACGCGCAGCTCGCGGACGGCTCCGGGCGGGTGATTTGGCATTCGCAGTCCGCGCTCGGTATCGACATCGCTTACCCGGACGCGCGAGAGCCGGGCGTTGCGGTGTTCTCTAACACCCGCGACTCCCAGGGTACGCGGCTTTTCGCGCTCACCTACGGTCTCAGATGGACGTTTCCCGATGGCCAGGACAAGGCGTTCACGCTTCGGGTGGCCGAGGCGAGAGCCCCCTTCGAAGCCGAAATCGCGCGTTTTCGCGGCACGCTTTGGATGTGGCTCGCCGGCGCCGGTTTGGTTCTGCTCGCGGTCCAGGGCGGGGTGTTGCGCTGGAGTCTCGCGCCCTTGCGCCAGCTCGCACGAGAGGTGGCCGAAATCGAGGCGGGAAAGAAACAGGGTCTTGAGCGGAGTTACCCCAGGGAACTCGACCGTTTGACGCAGAACCTCAATCTGCTCATTGTCCACAGCCGAACCCAGCTTAAGCGCTACCGCAATGCCCTTGGCGATCTGGCCCATAGCCTGAAGACGCCGCTGGCGGTATTACGCAACGAAGTCGACGCCTTACCGGATTCCACCCCGTCGCGCTCCACCCTGGCGGAGCAGCTGGAGCGCATGGACCGTGCCGTGGACTACCAGCTCCAGCGTGCCGCAGCGTCGGGGCGCACGGCGCTGACACCCTCGGTGCGGATAGCCAGCGTAATCGAACGCATCCGCGCCACTTTGCTCAAGGTTTACGCCGACAAGCGGCTCGACATCGAGGTGGCACTGAATAAAGACTTGCGCTTTAAGGGCGACGAAGGCGACCTGACCGAAATACTCGGCAATCTTCTCGATAACGCCTGTAAATGGGGCCGGGGAAAGGTGCGCGTTGAAGGTGCACGCAACGGAGAGCGTCTCGAGCTGAAAGTAGAAGACGATGGGCCGGGACTGCCCGATGCCGCGCTGGAAAGCTTTCGCGCCCGGGGGGCGCGGGGCGACGTTTCCGTTCCGGGCCAAGGGATCGGGCTGGCCATTGTCGACGAGCTGGTAACTGAAGTGTACGGGGGCAGACTGGAAGCTGTCGAAAGCGCGCTCGGTGGCGCCGGTATCAGGATCGTGCTGGAAGACGAGCAACGATGAGGTTTTTGAAAGCTGGCTCGATTCGCATCGACAGCGTGACCGTGCCCGGGACCAGCGGACGCATCGGCCTTTGCGCCTGTCCGGGGCTAAGTACTTATTTTGGCGCCCGGGCACGAAAGCTGGAGGACGATTTGCGCGCTATCCGCGAATGGGGCGCCGAAGGTCTGGTAACGCTGTTGGAAGAAGAAGAAATGGGTATGCTTGAGATAAGGCACATGCCCTTGTCCGCAAAGCATCACGGTTTATGGTGGCGACATCTGCCGATAAGGGACATGTGCGCGCCCGACGATGCGTTCGATGCGGCATGGTCATTGGAGGGTGAAAATTTGCGCCGCATCCTGAGCCATGGTGGCCGCTTCATTGTGCATTGCTGGGCCGGACTTGGTCGCACCGGCACCGTCGCGGCGCGATTGCTGGTGGAATTCGGCCTCGAGCCTTCCTCAGCCATCAGCGAGGTGCGCGAAGTCCGCCCTGGAGCGATCCAGTCCCTTGCTCAAGAGATCTACGTCAAGCGTCTACGCACCCCGGAATAAGGCACCCTTTCTTTGGTCTGACCATCGAAGACGGAATTTCCCTTGGTCAACCCGAAACGCCCGCTTGAACAGGCGGGCTCCCTCACCCTCGATGGGGTAAGTACAGGCAGGAGATCAAAACGAGGAGCGCGCGAGCGAAGCCAGGCCCTTTACGCGCCAAGATGATTTCTACCTGGTCGGGTAGCGAGGAGGCGGGGACTAACGAAGCACCCGCCCTCAGCGTGCGTCGCAGCACGTCAGTGAGCCAGAAGAAGCGGCAGCGTGGCCTTTCCCAGCAGGTAGCGCGTTGCGCCGCCGAAGACCAGCTGGCGCAAGCGGCTGTTGGTGTAGGCGCCCTTGACGATCATGTCTGCACCGAAAGCTTGCGCCTCGTTGACAATCACCTCCCCGGCCGCAAGGCCACCTAGCCCCACCGTCTTCGAGCTCGCTTCGATGGCGTTTCTTCTCAAATGCTGAGCCACCGCGTCTCCTGACGGGCCGGGCACCGTGGCGCCTTCGACTGTCAACACCAGAACGGATTTCGCCCGGGTAAGAAAAGGCATGCTCATGGAAATTGCGCGCGCGGTTTCCGTGCCCCCGTTCCACGCCAACAATATGGTTTCTCCCAGCGCGCCGATGGTCTGCTCGGACGTCACCAGAACCGGGCGACCGCTCTCGAACAATCCCGCTTCGCACATCACCTGCCAGTCGAACCATGGGTGACCGAACTCGCGTCCAATGATCATCATGTCGAACAGGCGCGCGTGGTCGCTGATGACCGGACCTTCCAGACCTTCCAGCTCGCGCCATTCAGCGGTGGCGGCATCTTCCGCCTGGTCGAGACCCTTTATGGTGAAGTTCTGCCCGACGACAAATCGATCGAAGCGCTGTTTGGCGCCGTCAGCGAGTCGCCGGCCTTCCTCCCGAAACTGGGTCATGTAAGAGCCGGCCATGGCGATCCCCTCACCCTCGAATACGGGCGGCGGCCTCAGCACGAACAATCCTTCCACGTGGCTCGAGAAGCGACGTGCCACGTGACAAGCAGCGGCCAGCGCCGCCTCTGCTTTCGCGTCGTCGAAAAACGGAACGAGTAAAGTCCTCATAGGATCAGTCCTCGCGTTTGTTGCTTAGGCCCACTAGGCAAAAGATTAACACCCTGCTCAAGTGATAAACACCGCTTTGAGCTCAGCCCTTGAGCGCGATCAAGACAACGCTCGGCACCACCAGGACGACCGCCACAACCACCCTCCGGTCGATGGTCCTCTCACGAAAAACAAGCCGTCCAAGCAGCAACGAAAAAAGCGGCGAGCAGGCCACGATGGGGGAAACCACAACCAGCTGTCCGCACTGAAGCGCAGTGTTCAATGAAAGTATGGCAAACCCGTAACAAGCTCCGGTTATCACCAGCCACTTTGAGCCGGGCGTCCACAGGCGCTCCGGCCGTCGCCCGACAGGACCTCTGGCGGCCAGCAGCGCGATTGCGAATGACACCGTGTAGCCCACCAAACCGACAAAAAAAGGACTCGGAATGGATTCCATACCGATCTTGGCAAACACCTGCGCCAGGGTTCTGATCAGCGCGGCACCCACGGGCAGCGTTAGGGCCCAAAGCGGCCATGCGCGAGTGACGTCGCCCTTCCAGGAAAGGCAGGCAACGCCCATTACGATGCCGAGTGCGCCGCTGATCAGCGGAAGGGTAAGCGACTCCCCCAGCACCACAACACCGAGAAGCACACCGAACAACGGCGCTGTGGAGGAAAGCGTGCTGGAGATGGTTGGGCCGAGCAGATGCGTTCCCGCCATAGCGAGATTGGCGGAGAGAAAAGGGCGAAACAGCCCGATGGCGGCCAGCAGCACGATCGCGGGGGAAGCAAGGAACCAGGCCTCGACGAAAAGCGGGGCCGCAATCCAGTAAAGCACGCTGGCGGCACCGATCTGGGTCAGCGTCGCGGTGCGGGTATCGATGTGTTCGAGCCCCATGCGCGCAAACTGAATCCCGGTCGCGAACAAGAAGGCGGCGGCAAGCGAAAGCAGAACGGGAATAAAGTCGTTATTACAGGAAGAAGGCACCCAGGCTTACTTGACCGGTGCGGCAAAGATGCCGTCATCGAGCTTAGCACGAAGCGCCTGCGCCCAGGCTCCGTTCACGCCGTCTACGGCAACCAAACGTGTTCGCTTTTCCCACCGGAACAAGCGCCGGGGACGATTCACTCCTGGTCCTCGAGCGCTTTCGCCACCCGCATAGACAACGACTGGTAGTGGGAACCCCGCCAGTACACGCGCTCGCAGCCGGCGCAGGTCCAGAAGCGCCGAAAGCGCCTGGCCACATCGCCGGGTAAGCGGTCGGCGACTGCCTCCAGGTTCGATTCCTCGAGGATGCCGTTGCACTCGACACATCGGCTAAACGGCCGCGCGGCGCGCCGCAGGTCGAGCCGCTGCATCACGTAGGCGAGCTGCAGCTTGGGTGCGCTCTGCCGGATGTAGCAGCCGTGACTGATCTGCCTTCGCTTAAGCAGCTCGCGGTCCCGGGTCAGCAATACTCTTCGCTCCGAGGCGGAAATAGACGCGATTTCGGCGTCGTCCAGGGCGGCCGCATGCCGCGTGTCGAACCCAAGTAGGCGCAGCCGCTTGGCCAGAGCGCCCAGGTGGGCATCAGTGATGAACCGCATCACCCTCAGCGGTTCTGGCCTTAGCTTGAGCAGCGGCGTCACATCCAGGGACTCGAACACGGGGTAAGCGCTGACGCGGTCGCCGTCTTCGATCCGATGGGAGAAATCAACGGAAACTCCGTTGACGAGTATGAGCTCAACCTCGGTGTGGGGCACGCCCAAGGCTTCGATGGCGTGCTTCACCGTGGCGTTGTCGGCAAAGCCGTAGCGAAAGGAGTGCTTGCGCCGAAACTCGGGCAAGAAATCATTGAGCTCCTCGTAGAAACGGAACTCGGCTGTCGGCATGAAAGACTCAACCCTCCAGCGGGCCAGCTATAATAAACAGCCCGTAAAATGAACCGGCCCCTGGATCTTACTTCGGGAACAAAGCAACAGGTTGTCGAATATTGCTACCCGGTCGCAATTCACAGCCTGCTAATTGGGACAAAGCTGCCCCAGGGCGTGAACATAGCGGATCGACATGTTGCGCAAAAAAGCCTTGAGGAATCTGAGCTGACAGCTCACTGACGCATGCTCAATGTGATTCATCCCCACTTCAAGTACGGTGCAGAAATCCTTTGCCACGATGCTGGCCGTGTGTTCCGGACGACAGAAAAAACTTATTTCGCCGAAGCTCGCGCCAGGGTTGAGGACATCGATCTCCTTTCCGGCCCGGCGCACCGAGACACGGCCGTCGACGAGCACGAAGAAGCCGTCCTCCTCGCCGCCTTCTTCCACAATCACTTGGCCCTCTTGGTAATGTTTCCATACGCCGCCGACCAGGACGTCCATGATTTCCGACTCGTCAAAGCCGCGAAAAAAGGGAAGTTCCTTCAGCGCTTCCAAGCGATCTTTACCGGAAAGCTCCTGCTCACTGAGCTTGATGTCCTGATAGATCAGATTGAGGTCGGCAGCAAGTTCCATGGCCACGCGGTAGCGACCCGCCGGATGCTTCTTCAGGGTTCGGTCGACGATATGCATCAGCATGGGAGGAATGTCGTCCCGGATTTCCTTCAGCGGCTGGTGGGCCACACGGGTGATTTTCTGTGTGACATCCGCCATGTTGCGAGCAGAAAACGGATTGATTCCGGAAAGAAGCTCGTAGAGCACGACGCCGAGAGAGAAGATGTCAGACTGGTTGGTCACTCCCTCGTTGGTTACCTGCTCAGGAGACATGTAGCGTGGTGAGCCGAGTGTGCCTATTACCTGCGTGGTGTCTACGTCCTCGCCCTCGGTGAGCAACGCGATGCCGAAATCACAAATCTTTACCTCGTTCTCCTGGGTCAGCATGATGTTCTTAGGCTTGATGTCTCTATGAATCACTCCCTTGTTGTGGGCATAGTCCAGCGCAATGGAGCACTTGATCATAATGCTGACGACGCGATCGAGGGAAAGCAGGTTATCTTTCGTGCAGAACAAATCCAGGGTCTGCGCGCCAGGCACGTACTCCATGGCGATATAACGCAGCGAATCTTCGATGCCTGCATCAATGGTGGCAATAATGTTGGGGTGGCGAAGTTTGCCGGCGGCCTTCGCCTCATTAAAAAAGAGCTTGCGCCTGCGTCGAGCGATGCGCAGGTTGCTCTTGGGGTCCACGTCGGCGATCTTGATCGCCACGTCGCGCAGGGAAAAGGGATCTCGGGCAAGGTAAACCGTGCCCATGCTGCCGCGCCCAATCTCGCGGACGAGTTCGTACTTGCCAAGCGCTTGGCTATCTAATCCCTTCATGAGTCAGCTGATTCGAACGAGCGGGCTTGTACATCCTCGGAATCCGGCGCTCAAACTACCCTGTTTTCAGGGCGGCACCTTTCTTGAGCCCGTCAAATGAGCTTAGACGGAACGTCGGCGACTTGCTTGGCGAGATACGGGTTCCGCGTGATAAGAATACCGCTCATGGGGCAAGCTGGCGGCAGCCGACCTTATCCCATGAGCCGCAACCCGCGCCGAGATGAGGGGGTCACGCTCGTGCACGCCGGCAAAGACCCGGCCCGGAGCCACGGCAGGCGCCGGGCGACAAATTCAACTGAACCGGAATGATCGGAAAACAAGGAGTCGGAAATGATTGATTACCTAATGCAGTATGGTTTGTTCCTTGCGCAGGTGGCGACGCTGGTGGCCGGAATTGGCGTTGTGATTGCCTTGATCGCCACCTTGGCGCGTCGGGAACGCGAAGAGGAGCGACTGGAGATCAAGGACCTGAACCAGCGATTCAGTAACATGGAGCTGACCTTGAAACAGGGAATACTGCCTAAGAAGGCGTTCAAGACGGAGGTCAAGGCGGCGAAGAAGCGAAAAGCCGAGAAGAAGAAGTCGGAACAAAGGGGCCGGCTCTTCGTTATGAATTTTCGTGGTGATATTCGCGCCAGCGCGGTCGCCTCCCTGCGCGAAGAAGTCTCGGCCATTTTGACGTTGGCGAAAAAAGACGACGAAGTGCTTCTGCGACTCGAAAATGCCGGCGGGCTGGTGCACGACCACGGGCTCGCCGCCTCCCAGCTGGCGCGGATCCGTGAACGCGGCATCACCCTCACGGTAGCGGTGGACAAGATTGCCGCCAGCGGCGGCTATCTCATGGCCTGCGTCGGCAACAGGATCCTCGCGGCTCCGTTTGCAGTGCTGGGATCCATCGGAGTGCTGGCGCAGGTCCCGAACTTCAACCGCCTGCTCACCGAGAAGGGCGTAGATTTCGAGCAGTTCAAGGGCGGTGAATTCAAGCGCACGGTCACGCTGTTTGGAAAAATCAGCGACGCCGACCGGGAAAAGTTCAGCCAGGAGATCGAGGACACCCACGCGCTGTTCAAGGAGTTCGTCGCATCCCAGCGCCCGCACCTGGATTTGAACCAGGTGGCTACCGGAGAGCACTGGTACGGAAAACGGGCGCTGGACATGAAGCTCTGCGACGAGCTCAAGACCAGCGACGACTATCTACTCGAGCAGAGCGAAAAGAAACGCATCTTCGAGGTCAAATACGTCACCAAGAAAGGCCTCAGCCGCAAGCTCGCCGCCGCGGTGGACAGCAGTATCGGCGGCGCCCTGGAAGGCGTGAGTCAACGCATGGTGGAGGACCGCTACGCCGCTTGAACGGCGGCCCTCGAGACCCAATCTCGCTAAGATAGCGTTAGCGTTTCCAGCCGCCGGGCTGGTCCCGAAGGGCGGCGCGTGACAGCGATCGGGTTCATTGGAGTCAAAATGAGCGTTCAGAAAAGCATCGAGACGAAGCTCACCGAGGGCCTCAAACCGAGGCACCTGGAGGTGATCAATGAAAGTGACCGCCACAATGTCCCGCCCGGGTCGGAGTCTCATTTCAAAGTGGTGCTGGTGAGCGATGCCTTCGACGGCATCAGCCTGCTGTCCCAGCACCGGATGGTCTACGCCCTGCTTGACGAGGAACTGGAAAACACGGTCCACGCCCTCGCGCTGCACACCTACTCGCCGTCGAGCTGGAGTGCTGCCTCGCCGCAATCGCCCCAGTGCCTGGGCGGAAAAGCCGGCCAGCAAAGGTAAAAACTACCGCATAGCAGAAACGAGATCAGTGGCGCGGGCCGATCACTCCTTAACTGGCGGAGAATGAAGTCACGCCAATCCCGTTGTAGAGGTTTCGGCCTCCGAGAACCCGACCAACCGCCTCGGATCGGCGCGACTCGCTGCAATGGGTATAAGAATCCTTCGCCTTCCACCCCGTATTCAGGCGCAAGGCCGGATCAAGCGGCGTCGGATTTGGAATCGCTCTGGTAGCGTTTCAGCTCGGTGGCAAGGAAGTCGCATAACACGTCCATCGCGGATACTCCGGCGCGGGCCTCGGCGCCGTGGTTGTAGTTGGTATTGGTGTTGATGTCGTAGGTATAGCTCCTGCCCTCGCCGTCAACGATGAACTCGAATGCGGCGACGTCCACCTGCTCCGCAGACATGAAGCGCTCGAAGCGCCGGATTAGAGGATGGGTAAAGCCCTCGACAATTTTAAACTTGGCGCTGGCGGCGTTCTCGCCCGCGGGACAAAAGGCGTCTTCCGGGTCGCAGGCCTGAGCCGGGCAGAGCTCGAACCCGTCCGAGGTGTCCACCCGAACCGCGTACAGAAAGCGACGGCCGATGAACTCCAGCCGGGTGATGTGGGGCGTGGGCGCCTTGATGTATTGCTGCACTAAGTTCACGCCGTCGACGGAGTCTTCGAACTCGCCCCGCCGGAGCGCTTGTGAAAGCGCGCCAGCGCTCTCGAACAAGCGGACGCCGAGTCCTTTTCCGGCCCGGTTGTGCTTGGTGATGAACGCCCCGCGCATCTTCTTTGCAGCCGCCAGCAGAGCCCCTTCGCCCACCGCGGCGATGGTGCGCGGCGTGCGTATGCCGTGCCGCGACAGCGCGGCGTACTGGGACACCTTGCTCAGCTCCAGGGTCAGCGCGCTCCTGGGGTTGACGACCCATGCGCCATAGCTTTCCAGCCAGTCGAGCACCCCAGCCGTCAGCTCCGGGGCAAAGCGGTGGCCGCGGGTGTGCGAGGAGGCGCTCATGCGGTTGTAAAAAATCCCCGCGGGGGGCGTGGCATCGAGATCCACGCTGCCGCCATCTAGGTGCCAATCGCGGTAGGGGACGTTGTGGGCCCTGAGCGCGCCGATCAGGGGCGCGGTCCATTCGGAGTTCTCGTGAATGATGTGGACTCTGGGCGTTCTGCGGTGGCTGCTTCGAGGGCGCATGGCTTTTCAAACCTCATGCTTGGTGCCTGAGCGCAGCGCTTCCCTGGCTGCGATTGACATTTGATGCTAACCGCCCGTGGTTGCAAAGAAAAAGAAAGGAACGGGATAATGAAATTACGCCCGGTTATAAGCTTTCGACCGCGAAGCCCGCGGCCTGGCGCTCAGGCGGGATCGCCGGCGAGACGACGTTCCACCGTTTCCAGATTCTGGCGCGTGGCGGCCAGATGGGGGTTGATTTCCAGCGCCTTGAGCAGCGCGCTCTTTGCAGCCTCCAGGTCCTCCAGCTGCATATAGATAGCGCCGAGTTCCGCCAGCGCGCCGAAGTGCCTGGGCTCCAGCGCCAGGGTGTGCTTGATATCCTCCACAGCGCTCCGGTAATCGCCGAGCATGTAGAAAACAGCGGCCCTCCGGCTCCACGCTTCGGCGTATTCCGGAGCAGCCGCGAGCGCCAGGTTAATTGCCCCCAGCGCCTGGTCGTACTGCTTGTTGTAAAGTCTCCACCCGGCGTTGGCCATGGCGTTGTTGGCAATTTCGTTCTCGGTCTGACGCCAAATGACACGAATTTGTCGCGTAATTCGACGGCCTTCCGCCAGATCGCTGGTGCTGTGAAGCTTGGAGAAGAGATCGTCGAGTCTGGAGTCGGTTTGATCCGCACGCGCAGAAGTCGCAGCGCAGACAAGATACGCGAGCAAGAGAGCTGTCGGGACTGCGCTTCTGAGCATGCGCGAAGTATGAACTCTGTGTCAGGGGTTGCCAATAACGCTTGGTTAACGCGTGTCCGGCGTCGCCGCTGCGTCGCGCCGGGCCAGCTTTCTTGATCCTCGTTTCGAGCGCGGGAACCCGGCAAAGACCTCGGGGTCGAACTATGATCCGTGACTACAGACGATCCCCGGCACGCCGCCCGGGGTGCTAAAGTCGTGCAACAAAGTTCTCCAATCCGTTTTTTTAAACAGTGGTGGCCATGAAATCGAGCTCGAAGATCGAAACGCGCTTTACGCATCTGCTTACCTCAGCGCTGATGATCGCACTCATAGCCCTCGTTTCCCTTCAAGTGGGAGCTATCGAGGTAATCAAGAATCCGGGCGACAACCGGAGCTATGAATACGTTCAGCTGGACAATGGCCTCAAGGCGCTCGTCATCTCCGACCCCGGAACGGACAAGGCCGCAGCCTCACTGGACGTCAACATCGGCAACGGCAGCGATCCGGAGGGCAGAGAAGGTCTCGCTCATTTCCTGGAACACATGCTCTTTCTCGGCACCCAGAAGTATCCGCAGCCCGGAGAGTATAAAGACTTCATCAACGCACACGGCGGCGGCCAGAACGCCTATACCTCATTCGATCACACCAATTATTTCTTCAATGTTGACAAGGATTTTTTCGAACCGGCGCTGGATCGCTTCTCGCAGTTTTTTATTGCTCCGCTGTTCAACGAGCGTTACGTCACGCGGGAACGGCAGGTGGTGAACTCGGAATTCGTCTCGGGACTGAAAAGTGATGGACGAAGAATTTTCTCCGCCAGCAAGAAGGCCCTCAATCCCGAACACCCTTTTACGAATTTTCCCGTCGGATCGGAGGACACACTTGCCGATCGGCCGGATTCACCGGTGCGCGAGGATCTCATCACGTTTTACAACAGCCATTATTCGGCGGGTTTGATGACGCTGGTGGTATTGGGAAAGGAGCCGCTGGATACACTGCGTACCTGGGTAATCGAAAAATTCTCGGCAGTTCCAAATACCGGAGCGGAGCCTTTACGCGCAGAAGTGCCGCTTTTCTCCGAGGGCACTCTGCCGGCGCGGCTGGATATCGTGCCTATCAAGGAGCGACGTAGTCTTTCCTTGAGCTTCCCGATTCCGCCGGTGGCAGGGCTCTACCAGGCTAAGCCGGTGTCGTATATAGGCCACCTTCTGGGACATGAAGGCAAGGGTAGCCTCCTGTCTTTGCTCCGCGAGCGCGGATGGGCGGACGAGCTGAGCGCAGGCACGGGCTACGACGACCAGAAGGAGGCGACATTCAACGTTTCGATGAAGCTCACGCCGGAAGGGATGCGTCATATCGGCGACATCACGGCGCTGGTTTTCGAATATCTGAGTCTCATCGACCAAAAGGGCGTAAAAACATGGATATTCGACGAGAACCGAAAGCTCGCGGAGATTGATTTTCGCTTCAGGGAGCCGCCGTCACCTTCGTCTTACGTTCGAGGTCTGGCGGCTTCACTTCACCTTTATCCGCCACAGCACGTTCTCGTCGGGCCGTACCTTTACGCCCGCTTCGATCCGGGGCTCATACGCGGCTTTCTCAAAAGCTTGAGACCTGACAACGTTCTGATCACGGTAGTCGGCAAGAGTCTGGAGACGGATCAGACCACGCCGCGGTATGAAACGCCCTACCGGCTCACCGCCCTCGAATCCGACTTCGTCCGCCGCTTGACGGTGAAAGAGGTCTCCCCGGCGCTGGCGCTTCCTGAGCCGAACGTCTTTATTCCGGAAGATCTCGCTCTCAGGCCGCCGGTCGACCCCACGCCCGTGCCGGTAAGAATCGAGGATCGACCCGGGATCCAGCTCTGGCACCAGCAAGATGAGAGCTTCAATACGCCGCGCGCGGATTTTTATATTTCCCTGCGCTCCCCGGTGGCCAGCACCTCACCCAAGCACGACGCGCTGACCCGGCTTTACGTGGCGCTGGTGAACGACGAGCTGAACGAGTTTTCTTATCCCGCAAATCTCGCAGGGTTGAGCTACAGCCTTTACAAACACATGCGGGGCGTGACCGTTCGCATTTCCGGATACAGCGACAAACAGGACATACTGCTACGGCAAATTGTCCGGGCGCTGGACCGGCCCAAGCTCGACCCGCAGCGCTTCCGAATCCTTAGGCAGGATCTTGTCCGGAACATTCGCAACCGTCGTCAAAACGCGCCCTACGACCGGGCACTGGACGAACTCCGCGACATGCTCATCGATCCCCAGTGGAGCGACGAGGCGCAGCTGTCCGCCGCAGCCAAGGTGACTCTGGATGAGCTGGCGGCGTTCATTCCCGAATTCCGCCGTCATCTGGACGTGGTCATGCTGTCGCACGGAAACGTTCTTCCAGACGATGCCCGAAAATTGGAACAAATTGTTCGCGCCCAGCTACTTTCCAAGTCGAAGCCTCGGCAGGTGCCGCGCGGTCGGGTGGTTAAGCTAGACCACGGCGCTCGCTACTTGAGGGAACTCGACAGCAACCACGAGGAATCCGCATCGGTGGCGTATCTGCAGGGCGAGGATAAGTCCCTGGATAGCCGCACCAAGGCCGCGTTGTTATCGCAGATCGTTTCGCCCGCGTTTTTCGAGGAGCTGCGTACTGAGCGCCAGCTGGGGTATATCGTGTTCGCGAGTCAGATGACCATGCTCGAAACTCCAGGCCTCGCTCTAGTGGTTCAATCCCCCATCGCAGGCCCGGATATACTATCGAAGCACATGAATACATTCGTGCGCTCCTTTCACTCAAAGCTGAAGAGTATGAGCAGCGGCGAATTCGAGCGTCACAAGCGCGCGCTGGTGAACAATATTCTCGAGGAGGAGACTCAGCTGCAGGAACGCACCAACCGTTACTGGAGTGAGCTTGACCAAGAGCACTACGAGTTCGATCTTCGTCAACGGATGGCCTCCGCGGTCGGCAACATCACCCTCGATGAACTGGAGAGCTTTTATGGACGCGTGGTCTTGAGCGACGCCAGAAAAGAGATCTCGGTCCACGTGGCGGGCACCCGCCATGCCGGCGGTGAGCCGGCGGGTCAATCCCTCGCCTACGGAGAGCGAATCCTTGTTTCCAGTCCCGAAGCCTTCAAGAAAGGCAGATCGTTCTTCGATCCTTGAGCCCGTAAGGGACCTTTCCCGCACGGCAAGTGCTGTGGTGGAGCCTGGCTCCGGAATCATTTGCCGGCGGCAAAGTGGTTCTCACCTGCCCATGCGGTTAGCATAGGCAAGCGATTCTCCATCGATTGAGCGCAGAAAAAGAACCTTGAATAAATGAAGCTCGTTACCTTGCGACACCAGGGCGCCGAGTACCTGGGTATTCACTCTGGCGACCACGCCGTTCTCCCCGCCCTGTCCTCGCCCAAAGAAGGCATCCCCAGGACTATGCTGGCGCTCATCGGCGCAGGTGACGACGGGCTTTCCATGCTGCGAGAGTTCACCGACCCCGAATCGACGGGGGTGCGAATACCGCTGGCCGGGGCAGAGCTGCTGGCACCGATCCCCAATCCTCCCGCCAACATTATCTGCCTAGGCTGGAACTATGTGGAACACATCGAAGAATCGGCCTCCGCCGCCGTGCGTGACCGCGAGCTGCCCGAGCATCCGGTGGTTTTCACCAAGGCGGTGGGGAGCGTGATCGGGCCCTTCGACCCCATTCCTTTCAATGCGGACTTTTCCAGCCAGTGGGACTGGGAGGTGGAACTCGGCGTCATCATCGGCAAGGCCGGGCGCGGCATCGCGGAATCCGAAGCCCTGGAGCATGTTTTCGGCTACACCGTGATCAACGATATATCCATTCGCGACGTTCAATTCCGTCACCAGCAGTTCTTTCTCGGCAAAAGCGCCGACGGCGCCTGCCCCATGGGACCTTGCGTGGTGACCGCTGACGAGGTCCCGGACCCCCAGGCGCTGGACTTAAGCTGCCGGGTCAACGGCGAGACCAAGCAGGCGTCGAATACCCGCTATCAGATCTTTGGTATCAGCAAGACCATATCCATTCTCTCCCAGGGCATGACCCTTCGCGCCGGCGACATCATCGCCACCGGGACGCCTTCAGGTGTCGGCTTCGCCCGCAAACCGCCTGAGTTTCTAAAACCCGGCGACGTGGTGGAGTGCGAAGTTCAGGCGATCGGTCTGCTTCGAAACCCGGTCGTCGATGCGGCAGATCTCGGTTGAACTTCCTCAAAGCACGTATCGCAGTTCTCATCCTCGCCGCTACGGCGACTGCCGCACAAGCGCAAACGGACACGGTTAAATTCGAAGCGGCGCCTCTGATCCCCCCCGACCGCGTGCTAGCCCCCACGGTGCTCGCCTCCGGCAATCACCGGGTGCTTGACCAGGTAAAGACCAGAGAAAACTGGCTCGAGTTTGAAATCGAATCGGACTTCGGAAGTTACAAGGCGCTGTCGGTCCCCATGGTGGCCTTACGCGTACGGGAAATAAGAACCCTGGCACAGGCGGTGAACGAGTACCAACGCGACAATGAGGAACTGGCGGAAACGCTCCGCGGTCAGCTCACCGTCGGGGCCGACTCTTTCGTCGATATCCTTACGTCGCCTTTCAGCACCGGCGCACAGCTGGTGGGCCAGTTCGGAAGCAACGTGGCGCAGACCATTGATGAATTTGGGAAGCCCGCGCCGGATGTTGACCAGCAGAAGGTCGTCAAAAAGAGCTTTTACCATAGCTTCGTCCCCGGCGATCCGATCATCGCCGCACACAAGCGTAATCTCGCGAACCAGCTCAACCTGGACTTTTACTCATCCAACCCCAAGGTCCAGGAGTTTCTAGACACCGTGGCCACGGCCCGGGGCGCCGGCCGGCAACGCGCGGGCGTGGTGACTATCTCGTTGCCCCAGGACCAAGAAATCCGCGTCGCGAATGGGCGGGTGGAGGCGGCGGTGCGTGCGGCCATGGTCCACAACACCATCAACCAGCTTTACGCCAGAAACTTAGAGCGACTGGTGTCGTCGGGTGTAGACGAGGACTCGGCGAACGCTTTCCTTTCGCACCCGGTGCTGTCGCCCTGGCACAAGACCATGCTCACCGAGCGAGTGGCGTTCCTCGACGGAGTCGAGAACCGGGGCGCGTTGCTGCGCGCCGCGCTGTCGACGCGCTCGGAGGAAGAGGCGCTGGCCTATCTGCAGGTAGGAAAAATGCTCGGCGCTTACCAGGAGCGGTCGGGTTCGCTCCGCAGCCTCGCCTCCGCGGGTCATATCGTTCTCGCTGCCACGCGCGACGGCGGCATTCTGGTGATGCTTCCCTTCGACATCTTGTACTGGAACCGCGAAACCGAGCAGATTTTCTCAGGCCTGGAAAAATTCGCACGGGACAAGAGGTTCAAGAAGCACGCTGTGATCAGCTCCGGCATGATTACGGATTCCGCCCAGCGCGGACTTTTTGATCTCGGTTTCGAGCTCGAGGAAAGCTTTCTGGTCAAACGCTAGTGTCCCGTCCCGTAAATAGGTTGCGTATCTCGGCGAGCTATCCGGGTCGTGTGGCAAGACGCGGGGAGGAGGAATAGCCGTAGCTATTGCGACGAGTCGCAACGCCGCCACACGGCGCGGGAGCCGGCGAGATACCTAAGGAAGGTCTGAATTATCAGACCTTCCGCGCGGCGCAGGGATGCGCCGCCGAATCCGATTACTGTAAGTCATTGGATTCGTGAGGCAAGTGGAAACCGCGTTTTCACTTGCCGACTCTGAAAATTCCAGGGATGGAATTATTCAGAGTTTCCCTAAGTTATTTGCGGGACGGGACACTAGAACCTATTTCGAAATTAGCGAGCTTTGTTAATAAGAGGCAAGTAGAGGCTTAATAAGCGGAGTTTGCACTCGAGTTGAGCATTTTGAGTCTGTTTTTGGCGCCGTTAGGCTAAGCACAGAAATTCTGAGATAGCTTCTAATCAGCAAGATCCGGGTGGCGAGGTAGGGCACGCGGACATAAGCTGTGCCGAGTGTCCACAAGTCAGGGAGTCGTGTCCCTCATGAACGCACGAACAAGCACCGTGGCTATCCACAGCACGACCGTCGGCGCCGAGCTCAGTGCGCTGGCCCGGGACTACCAGCGGATGGAGACAACCCTCGAGTGGCTGCTGGAGAACTTCGAATCTCAGCCGCCGCTCAAGACTATCGCCGCGCGCGCCGGTCTTACCCCCTACCACTTTCAGCGAATCTTCTCCCGCTGGGTGGGCTTGAGCCCAAAGAAATTCGTTCAGTTCTTGAGCCTGCAGCAGGCCAAACGATGCCTGGACGCCTCCGAAAACGTTCTCGATGCAGCATTCGGTGCCGGTCTCTCAGGCGCCGGCCGACTGCACGATCTCTTTGTCACCCTGGAAGCGGTCACGCCGGGAGAATACAGGCGGCGCGGAGCGGGTCTGAGCATCCGCTACGGCTATCACCCCTCGCCGTTCGGCGAGTGCCTGCTTCTGACCACGGAGCGTGGGATTTGCGGACTCGCTTTTGTCACCAGCGGCGACCGCGATGGAGTGTTCAGATCGCTCATCAGGGGCTTTGAAAGAGCATCACTGACGGAAGATGCGCGCGGAACCGCCACCCTCGCGGAGCGGATATTCAGACCGCGACGCGGAGCGCAAACGCCCGAGCCTCTCAAGGCTCTCGTTCGCGGCAGCCGTTTCCAGGTCAAGGTTTGGGAGGCACTGCTCATGGTGCCGCCCGGTTCGGTGGTGAGCTATGCAGAACTCGCCCGTCGGGCGCAAAGACCCGACGCGGTGCGCGCCGTTGCCGGCGCCAGCGCTGCCAACGCCGTTGCCTATCTCATCCCCTGTCACCGCGCGATACGAAAGTCCGGGCTTCTGGGCGGCTACCGTTGGGGAACACCGCGCAAGCTCGCAATGCTCAGCCGCGAAGCGGTGCAGGCACGGCTTACACCTGTCGACGAGTCCAGTCTGCCTCAGCTTCTAATGCCGTAGCCGCGATTCAAAAGGGTCAGACAGCCGAGATAAAGCATCAGGATGAAAAGGCAGATAATCCCGAAGGCGAACTCGATACCGATATCGCTTATGCCGAGGATGCCGTAGCGAAACGCGTTCACCATGTAGAGGATCGGATTCAGCATCGAAACTTTCTGCCAGAAATCCGGCAGTAGCTGGATGGAATAAAACACGCCGCCAAGATAAGTCAGCGGCGTAAGCACAAATGTAGGAATGATCGCAATGTCATCGAAGTTCTTAGCGAAGATGGCATTGATGAATCCTGCAAGAGAGAACAACACCGCGGTCAGCAGCACCACGAGGAATGTCACCAGCGCGTGCTCAATGCGCAAGTCGGCGAAAACGAAAGTTACCGCGCTCACAGCGGCACCCACAAGAAGACCGCGAGCCACGCCGCCACCCACGTAGCCGAGCAGTATCAGATACATCGGCGTCGGCGAGACCAGCATTTCCTCGACGAACTTCTGAAACCTCGCTCCGAAAAACGAGGACACCACGTTTGAGTATGAGTTGGTGATCACGGACATCATGATGATTCCGGGAGCGATGTAGTCGATATAGCGGTGACCGTCCATCTCGCCGATGCGCGGGCCGATTAGGTTGCCGAAAATCAGCAGGTAGAGTGTCATGGTGATCATCGGCGGCAGGACAGTCTGCTGCCAGATGCGGGTAAAGCGCCGAATTTCCTTTCGCAGAATGGTATTGAACGCCACCCAGTTGGCGGCCGCGCGGCTGGTCATCGGACGTCCGTCTATTCGCTGCGCGGCGCTTCCGCAGCGACGCGAGTACTCTTCGGCTCGTCGTCGGCGCTGATCATGCGAATGAACAGCTCTTCAAGCCGGTTGGCCTTGTTTCTCAGACTGGTCACTCGGATCCCGTTGTCTGTGAGATACTCAAACAGCTTGTTGATACCCTGATCTTTGGAAATATCGACCTCCAGTGTGGTGGGATCGACCTGCCGCAGGACATATCCATTCGTAACCGGCAATTCCTTCAACGGCTCCGCTAAATCGAGGATGAAGGTCTCGGTATGCAGGCGGTTGATGAGCGCCTTCATGTTGGTGTCCTCGATGATTTTGCCGTGGTCGATAATGGCAATGCTCTCGCAGAGGCTCTCCGCCTCCTCGAGATAATGCGTGGTGAGGATAATGGTGGTGCCGTCCGCATTCAGGCGTCTCAAGAAGTCCCACATGGACCGCCTGAGCTCGATATCCACTCCGGCGGTGGGCTCGTCGAGGATCAAAAGCTTGGGCTCGTGAACCAGGGCGCGGGCGATCATGAGCCTTCGTTTCATACCGCCAGATAGCTCACGCGATCTCTGGTGACGCTTGTCCCAGAGCCCGAGCTGGCGCAGATACTTCTCGGCCCGCTCCTGGGCAAGACCCCGCGGCAGCCCGTAGTAACCCGCCTGGTTGGTGACGATGTGGATCACCTGCTCCCAGAGGTTGAAGTTGAACTCCTGGGGCACGATGCCGATGCAGGCCTTGGCGTTTTCCGCATCGCGGTCCATGTCGTGCTCAAAAACGAACACCTTGCCCGCAGTCCTGTTGACCAGGGAGCTGACGATTCCTATAAGCGTGGATTTCCCTGCGCCGTTGGGCCCGAGGAGGGCGAAAAACTCGCCGCGCTCCACCTCCAGGCTGACGCCGGACAACGCTACGGAGCCGTTAGCATAGGTTTTGTGCAGGTCGACCACGGCAAGGGCTTTCGGCTGCAAGACGTTTTCCTCCCGGGGGTGGTGAATTCGGGTCTCAGCAACCCAATATATGAGGGTGCGGGAGAAAAAAGAAAAGCCCGGCGCGGGTGCAGACGCTCGCCCGGCATTCTTCCCTCCCCAAGCGGCCTGACAACACCCCCGGGGTTGCCGCTATAATCGCGCGCCCCGCGACGACCGCCGCGCGTCATCGGACCGACCGCAACCCAATATCCAGAACCGCATGTCAGAGCTCGAAGAATCCATTCACAGGCGCCGCACTTTCGCCATCATCTCCCACCCGGACGCCGGCAAAACCACGCTGACCGAGAAGCTGCTGTTGTTCGGGGGCGCGATCCAGCTCGCGGGCACGGTGAAGGCGAGAAAGGCAGCCCGGCACGCTACCTCCGACTGGATGGAGCTGGAAAAGCAGCGCGGAATTTCGGTGACCTCCTCGGTGATGCAGTTTCCCTACTCCGGACGCATCGTGAACCTCCTCGATACTCCGGGACACGCGGACTTCTCGGAGGACACCTACCGCACGCTGACGGCGGTGGATTCCGCCCTGATGGTCATCGACGGCGCCAGGGGCGTGGAGGCGCGGACGATCAAGCTGATGGAGATCTGCCGCCTCAGGGATACGCCCATCATCACCTTCATGAACAAGTTCGACCGCGAGAGCCGCGACCCGGTGGAGCTTCTGGACGAGGTGGAGTCGGTGCTCGATATCCGCTGCGCGCCGATTACCTGGCCCATCGGCAGCGGCAAACGCTTCAAAGGCGTTTACCACATCCTCGACGACAGCATTCATTTCTTCAGCCCGCAGCAAAGCGAGCGCGTGGCCAGCGGCGACCTGATCAGGGGCATCGATAACCCGGAGCTGGATTCCCGTCTGGGCTACCAGGCGAAGGAGCTTCGCGACGAGGTCTCGCTGGTCAAAGGCGCGAGCCACGAATTCGATCTTGACGCCTATCTCAAGGGGGAGCTGACGCCGGTTTTTTTTGGCTCGGCCATCAACAATTTCGGGGTCAAGGAGCTGCTGGATGCCTTCGTTCAGTGGGCACCATTCCCGCTGCCGCGTCGGGCCAACGAACGAGAAGTTGCGCCGGAGGAGAGCGCATTGTCAGGTTTCGTGTTCAAGATCCAGGCAAACATGGACCCGCAACACCACGACCGCATGGCTTTCATGCGCATCACGTCGGGGAAATTCACTCGCGGCATGAAGCTCTACCAGGTGCGTCTCGGACGCGAGGTACAAATCGGCAACGCGACCACGTTCATGGCCCGGGACCGACAACAGGTAGACACCGCGTTCGCAGGCGACATAGTCGGTCTGCACAACCATGGCACGATTCAGATCGGCGACACTTTCACCCAGGGGGAGAAGCTCAAGTTCGTTGGGATTCCGAACTTTGCCCCGGACCTGTTTCGCCGCGTAGTGCTTCGCGATCCGTTGAGAATGAAGGCGCTGCAAAAGGGACTTGACCAGCTGAGCGAGGAGGGGGCAACGCAGGTATTCCGGCCGATTTCGAGCAACGAACTGATACTGGGGGCCATCGGCAGCCTGCAGTTCGACGTGGTGGCGTACCGCTTACGTCACGAGTACGGCGTGGAAAGCAGCTTTGACTCAGTGGACGTCACAACCGCCCGCTGGATATCGTGTGCAGACTCGAAGCGGATTGAAGAATTCAAGCGCAAGAACGAGGCGAGGCTCGCATTAGACAGTGGTGGCAATCTCTCTTACCTGGCGCCGACCGCGGTGAACCTTAATCTGGCCCAAGAGCGCTGGCCCGAAGTGTGTTTCGCCGCCACCCGGGAGCATTGAACACCTGCCGATACAATCATGCCGCGCGATGTTCGCCAGCGTCCACTTTAGATGTCGCGAGTAGGTTAGGCCGGACCCGGCCAAAGATGTTAGGCTTTAATCCCCTGACTCCTAACGCTTGTGGGCGCGGTAAAACAGCCGCCGCTTGGCGACATGAACTATCTAAGCTTTCGCAGACTGCTGGTCATTGTCGTGGTCGCCATGGCGGTGGCGAGCGGCTGCGCCAAAATCGAAAGAGAAAGTCGCTCGCTAAAGCTCGACCAGGCCGTACGCCTGTACGCAGACTCCATCCGCTGGGGAAGCTTCGACATTGCGGCCGGCCTTCTCAGGCGCCGCGACGGGGGGGCTATCTCGGCGACGGTCAAGGTGCCCGCAGACGTGCGCGTGACCGCTTATACGTCCAACATCTTGAGCGTGAACGAAGTGCGCAGCGAGGCCATGGTGGCCACCCGCTTCGATTACTACTTTCCTGATAGTAACAAGGTGCGCACAGTTTCCCAGACTGACCTGTGGTGGTTCGACCCCGACACCGCACACTGGTACATGGATGGTGAACTTCCCGATTTCAGGCCTTAACAAAGCCTCACTCACGAGAGCCGGCAGCGCCGTTCCGGGAATTATTCCTGGGATTTAAGCATAGACGGACACATCTTTCCGAGCGCCAAGGCAGCCTCACGCTCAATGGTTGACGAATTCTGCCAATATTGAGAAATGCTTCCGCCGCAGGAATGCGGCGGAGAACCTATCCCGGCAGAGAAGACCTTTCACTTGAGACGGGTCGTTCGAGGCGATTAATGGGCACCAAGAAGCGAGCGCGCATCATCAACGCCGAGCGGCGCCAGTTTCCCCGCGTCGCCATTTCCGTTCCGCTAGTGTTGACAGGTGCGAAAGGACAGACGGTTAACGCTCTGATGCATAACGTTTCTCCCGGCGGGATGCAGGTCCGCCTGGGCACCGAAGCCGCCGCAGCGCTGCTGCCTAAGAGAGATGAAATCGGCAACAGCGGCGTTGTTTCCGTGCTTGCGCGGTTCCTGGTGCCGCTGCGCGAAGAACGAGTCGCAATTTCAGTAAAATGCGTCGTCGCCCATGTTTCCCCCGTAGACGGGGCCCTGGCGGCGGCGCGAATTGCTATCGGCTTTCGCTTCAAACGATTCAAAAACAAAAAGAACCTGCGGCGCTTCGTGCTGTTTTTAGAAGAACAGCTGGTGCCGATTGAAGATTACGAAATTTACCTGCACGGACACCCACTGCAGCACAACAAATCGAGCTCTAAGGGCATAAAGAAGGTCTAGATCCCACGGTCCCTACCTTCCGTCCCGCACCTCGGCCGCCACGGGCGCCGCCTGCGTTGCTTGTATTCCGCAAAACCCGTTGCCCTTATCGCTCTCCGGCTCTATGGTCTGAGCCTCATTCACTGCAAGCTTTTGATTCATTACCACCGTGCAGCTGGAAGGTATCGATCGAGTCGAGCTTTCGCATACCCCGACGCCGCTCGAGCCCATGACTCGACTGAGCGAGGCACTCGGGGGTCCGCGCTTGTGGATCAAGCGCGACGATTGCACCGGTCTCGCCAGCGGCGGTAATAAGACCAGAAAGCTGGAGTATCTCCTGGCCGAAGCGCTCGAGCTCGGCGCCGACACGGTGCTCACGGCGGGAGCGGTGCAGTCTAACCACGCCCGGCAAACTGCCGCCGCGGCCGCCCGACTGGGGCTCGACTGCCAGCTGCTGCTGGAGGAGGCGGGCGCAGCGGGCGACGCGGACTACGCCCACAGTGGCAACGTCCTCATTGATCGGCTGTGCCGCGCGCGCGTCCACCTGTTGCCCAAGGATACGGACATGGAGGCGGCGCTCGACACGCTGGCAAATGAGCTCCGCGCGGAGGGGAAGCGACCTTACGCCGTACCCGTGGGCGGGTCCAACGCCCGCGGCGCGCTCGGTTACGTCCGATGTGCCAAGGAGCTATGGGAGCAAAGCCAGAACCTGGGAGTGGACATGGATCTGGTGCTGCACGCCACCGGCAGCGCGGGCACCCAGGCGGGGCTGGTGGCGGGGTTCGCCGGACTCGGGGTCGAAATACCTGTGCTCGGGGTGTGCGTCAGCCGATCCGCCACGGAGCAGGAAGACAAGGTGCTCACCCTCGCACGGGAAACCCTCGAGCTGCTGGAAGTGAAAGCGCCTCTTTCGCGAGGGCGGGTGCGCGCCAACGGCGACTATGTGGGTGAAGGCTATGGCATCCCCACCGCGGAGATGGTCGCCGCGGTGAAGCTCACCGCACGCCTGGAAGGAATACTTCTAGATCCGGTATACACCGGCAAGGCGATGGCGGGCTTGATCGACCTGGTGCAAAAAAGCTCGTTCAGAGAGACGCAAAACGTCGTTTTCCTGCACACCGGCGGCGCCGTGGGCTTGTTCGCCTATCGCTCGAGCTTCGACAGCATCGAATAAGCCCGCGAGGATCAGGTCTAGAACCTATCCCAGAATTAGCGAGCTTGGATAAGACAAGGCATATACAGGCTCAAGTAAGCGCATTCTACGCGCCAGTAAATGAGCATTTTGAGCCTGTTCTTAGCGCCGCTAGACTCAGCACAACAATTCTGAGATAGGTTCCGATCAGCCCTCCTCCTTGATTCTCAGTAGCTCGATGTTGAAGTGGAGCATTTCGTTGGGCCCGATCTTGTTACCTGCGCCTCTCAAGCCGTAGGCCAGATCAGACGGAATCCACACCTTCCACTTGGAGCCCACCTTCATCAGCTGCAGGGTTTGCTGCCAGCCGGGAATGACCTGGGCGATTTCGAGCTCGGTGGGTTCCCCCCGACTGAAGGAGCTGTCGAACTCGCTCCCGTCCAGGAGGTATCCGCGATAGTGCACCACCACGATATCGGTTTCAGCCGGATTCTCCCCCGTACCTTTCTCCAATACCTCGTATTGCACCCCGCTTTCCAGCACCACCACGCCGTCTCGCTGACCGTTCTTTTCAAGGAAGGTTTCACCCGCGTCCCGATTTTTCTCTGCCAGCACCAGACGCTCCTTCATCATCTCCTGCTGGTACGCGGCTACGGCCTGCTGAATATCTTCCGGGGTGAGTTTCAGATCGTTTCCGTCGAGGTAATCGCGAATGCCCAGCGCCAGCGCCTTCTCGTCCAGGTTGAGTATTCCCTGACTCTTCAAGTTGTCGCCAAGCTGGAGCCCAATCGCGTAGCTGAACTTTCGCACGTTGGAGTCGAGCTTAGTGCTCTCGTCGGCGAAACTTGCCGCCGATACCAAAGCGAGAACCAGCGCCGCGCGCTTTGCTGTTTCCATCACAAATCTCCGTTAACTGCGTGGGACGCTGGATATCGGCTTTTGCAGCGGACCAAAAAATGTGTCCGGGACGGGAAATATCGATATGGCATTAGACCCGGGCCGGGTTAGGTTGTGTTCACGCCGTGACTATACAGCGGAACAGCTTTCGCCCCAATGGCATGAATCGTGAGCGCAAGCTGGGAATAAACCTGCGCTTCCTGTTGATAGAATTGAGACCCGTCGGGGGGTAAGAGTTTTCCCTCAGCGGCCACGAATGAACAAAGGCCCGATGAATCTTGCGAACCGACACCCGCAGTATCAGCCAACGCTCGTAAATAGGGTTGAGTTTAAATGATGAGCAACAACGCGGCGCTCATTGAGCGCGATCTTTCGGTGCTTTGGCACCCCTGCACCCAAATGAAGGACTGCGAAACCCTCCCCCCAATTCCGATAAAGCGGGGCCAAGGGGTATGGCTGGAGGATTTCGAAGGTAACCGCTACATCGACGCCGTGAGCTCCTGGTGGGTCAATCTCTTCGGCCACGCCAACCCGCGCATCAATGCGGCCGTTCGCGACCAGCTCGAGAAGCTCGAGCATGTCATCTTGGCCGGATTCAGTCACGAACCCGTGGTAGAGCTAAGCGAACGCCTGGTCAAGCTGACGCCGGAGGGGCTCAGCCGCTGTTTCTTCGCAGACAACGGTTCGTCCGCGGTCGAAGTGGCGCTGAAGATGAGCTTCCACTACTGGCGAAATCTGGGAAAAACCGGAAAGCATAAATTCATCACCCTGGAAAATTCGTATCACGGAGAGACCTTGGGCGCTCTGGCAGTGGGCAACGTGGCCCTATTCAAAGAAACCTATGACCCGCTGCTGATGCGGGCCATCAGCGCGCCATCACCGGACGCATTCTTGCGTGAGCAGGGCACCTCGCCCGGCGAACACGCGGCAAAGATCTTCGACCAGATGGAAGAGTTGCTCGAGCGTCACGCGGAAGAGACCTGCGCGGTCATCGTCGAGCCTCTGATCCAGTGCGCCGGCGGCATGCGCATGTACGACCCTCTCTACTTAAGCCTGCTGCGAGATGCCTGTGATAGGCACGATGTCCACCTCATCGCGGACGAAATCGCGGTCGGCTTCGGCCGCACAGGAACAATGTTTGCCTGCGAGCAGGCCGGGATCAGCCCGGACTTCATCTGTCTTTCCAAAGGGCTCACCGCCGGCTACCTGCCGCTGTCGGTGGTGCTCACCAGCGAACGCGTGTACCAGGCCTTTTACGACGACTTCGAGAAGCTCACCGCGTTCTTGCATTCCCACAGCTATACCGGCAACCCGCTGGCGTGCCGCGCGGCGCTGGCGACGCTGGACATTTTCGAAAGTGACAACGTGATCGAAAAAAATCGGGCGCTGGCAACGAAAATGCAGCAGGTTACTGAACCCTTCAGGACCCATCCCAACGTGGGCGACGTGCGGCAGCTCGGCATGACGCTGGCCATCGAGATGGTGAAGGACAAGGAGAAGAAAATCCCTTTTCCCTGGCAACAACGTCGCGGTCTAAAGGTTTACCAGTACGCGCTCGGCAAGGGGGTTTTATTGCGGCCGCTGGGCAACGTGGTCTACTTCATGCCGCCTTACGTAATCACCCCCGAGCAGATCGAGCATCTGGCCGAGACCGCGTGGCGGGGAATCGAAATCGCTGTGGCCGCGTAGCGAGCGCCGGTTCTAAGCATGCGCAAGACTCGAATCTACGTCGACTCAAAGCTCGCCGAGGGCGACGGCATCCGCCTGGAGGGAGAAAAGGCGCGCTACCTGGGCAAGGTGTTGCGCCTCGAGCCCGGCGCGGAGTTCATCCTCTTCAACGGCCGCGGCGGGGAGTACCTGGCCCGCGTCGAGCGTTCGAGGCCGGACGCGGTAGAGGCGCGGGTTGGCGCCTACGTCCCCGCGGAGCGCGAGTCGCCGCTGCACATCACCCTGGTACAGGGACTTTCCCGCAGCGAGCGAATGGACTTCACGGTGCAGAAAGCGGTCGAGCTCGGAGTCCACGCCATCGCACCGGTGACCACGGAACGCAGCGTGGTGCGGCTCAACGAAACGCGGCGCGCACGTCGACTCGAACACTGGCGAAGCATTGCGCTGAACGCGTGCCAGCAGTGTGGGCGAACCCGGCTTCCACGTATCGAAGCGATCGAGAGCCTCGACGAGTGGCTTGATAAACGATGCTCGCTGCAAGCGGTGACTGGATTCGTTCTCTCACCTGACGCCGAGCTCTTGCCGCGCGATCTCGCGCCCGTGGATCACGTGGTGCTGCTGGTCGGGGCGGAGGGAGGTTTCAGCGAGGGAGAGATGGCCCGGGTGAAGCGATCGGGGTTCAAGCCGCTTTCCTTGGGACCACGGATCCTGCGCACCGAGACCGCCGCCCTGGCGGCCCTGACCGCGCTGCAGCTGGTGTGCGGCGATCTCTCACCCCGCCGCTGATGCCGGGGTGATTTCGAGCGCGCCCAAGTCGAGCACCAGGACAGGAGCGGCCAGCGTATCGACCACCGCCCCCAGTACCCAAGGGTTGGACGAGAGCAGCGGTCCGGGGGAACCCACCAGCATGCGCTCCCGGCCAATGACGCTATCCACCCGGCAGGCCAGCCGCGATTGGCCCCGGGCGACAAGAACGCATACCGACCCGTCGTCATCGGTCGCCTCTAGATCTAGGACCCGGGCCAGAGAAGTCAGGCGATAGAGCTCGTGCTCCACCTTTATGTACTCGTCCTTGCCCTCCGGGGCAGCGGCGGCACCGGGCGGCCGCGATACCCCGGAAACGTCTTTGAGCGGGAGCGCAAAGCGGCTCTTCCCCACCTCCACCAGCAGCAGATCCATGGACTGCTGCGGCCCTGGGAGCAAAAGATTCAACCGCGCGCGGCCGTCGCCATCTACGCTGCTCGCGATAACCGCCCCCAGCGCGTCCAGCGCCGGCGCCAGATCGGCCAGTACAGCGCTGGGCAGCGGCGCGCCGTGATAAGAGATGTCCACGCAGACGTCGAATCGAGGCTGGGACACCTCCAGCTCGATTCGCCCCCCGCTGGGATCCCCGGGCACCGGCGATGCGCGCGCGGCCATACCTTGGCCCACGCAGGCTTGCAACAACGTTTCCAGCGCCCGGATGAGCGCATCCACCTGGCTTCGCTCCAAAGCCACTGCGGCGCCTCGGGTGCTGAGTGTCGCCACCAGCCCACATTCGGCGGCGGAGCGCTGAACGCACTGGGACAGGGCGTCGAAGCAGCCGGCTACCGGCATCATTCGCGTTTTCAGCAGACCCTGCTCGAGCCGGGCGTCGTCATCGGCCTGGGCTGCAAGCGCAGATTCTGCCTCCTCGGTGAGCGCCTGCAGCGCGTCCTTCAACCCGGCGAGCTCTTCGATACCGCGAGAAAGGGCAACGAATTTCGACTCTACTCTAGTTTCGGATTCCGACCCGGACGGCGCGCGATCTTGGGCGTGGGACTCGACCTCTAGGGATTCCAGCTGCGAACGCAGGCTGCGGATGCCGCGCTCCATGTCCACCAGTCCACCCCTCAAGCTGCCGAGGTTTGCCTCGGCCCGGGAACGTGCGCCGCGAATTTCCCGCGCCATGAGATTGAGGTTCTCAAGCAGGGCGTCGTCCACAGGGATGCCTGAAATCTGCATCGGGCTGTCCCCTGCCCCGCCAGCGGGTTTCAACCCGCCTTCAATCCGCCCGAGGGCGGCCTGGGCTTGAGCAAAGTGTGTGCTCACGCTGGATGCGGACTCGGTTTCGCCGCCGCGCAGCAGGCCCGCGTTCCAGCGGGAAACCGCGGCGCGCAGCGCTTCCGTGCTCCCGGGCCGGTCGGCCAGCTGACGGGCTTCGAGCCAGTGGTCATATTTCCCGTCCACCAGGAAGGCGTCGGCGATTTGGGCCAGCAGCTCATGGGACACGGCAGGCGCGTCCATCACCCTCTCGAGCGCCGTCTTTAGAGCTTCCGGGTTTGCTTCCAGCGCATACCCGGCATCCGTGTCGTCGACCCCGGGCCCGCAGTTCTGTCGCAGAAAGGTCGTGAGCACCTCGAGATCTCCGATTAGATCACGCCGGCTTTGTTCATTCGCCGGCAGGTTCTCACTCAAGTTGCGCAGCCCTTGTTCCAGCTTCACCGCTATGCGCTTGACCAAGGGACGAGCGCTGTCGCCAGACCCAACGGCAGCGTCAAACAAGGCGCCGGCCGCCTGCCACTGGCGCCGCTCGGCCGTCCCCCCACTGGCTTGAGCGACCCGTCTGCTCAACTCGGAGAGCCGCTTGGCTTCTTCGGATGAGTCGGCCTTCAAAAGCCTGAGCAGGGATTTGCGATAGGCGGCCAGGGCTCGGGAAAGGAACTCCGGGCTCGATCCAGCGCTGACTTGGGCCGCAACCTCCGGCTCGGCCGCCACAAAGCTGCAGTCGACAAAAGGAGCGCGCCATGGCGCCGGCGCACCGCGCAGGCTCCGAAGCTCGGCGATGGCGACCATTTCCCGCGCCCGCGGTGGTGGCGCAGCCAGCTTAAGGGAATTGGCCAGGAGATCCATTGCCGAGGCAATGGCGTCGCAAGCGTTTGCCCCCGGCGATGCCGCCACGGCATCGAGGGTTTGTTCCACCTCGGTTAGAAGCGGCAACAATCGCAATCGGCCGGACGACTCGAGCTTCGCCCTAATCACCTGCAGCTGGGCCCGACACTCGGACCCGAGTTGCGCGACTTTTTTCGGATTCGCCCGGACGACTTCTGCCAGCGCCACCAGGGCGGTAATCGCGGGCGCGTTCTCCGCTGCGCCAAGGTCGTCGCAAGCGGCGCTGTCGGAGCACGCGTCCTGCGCTGCCTTCAGTTCGCTCATTCCGGCCATGGACTAAAACCCCGATTTGCCCTCAACGGGCGCTTTGTTATGCAGGGTCTCGGCCGACGGCCTGTTTCGACGCTTCAGCTTCGATGTCTTCGCTGGTTGCGGTCCGCGACACAGAACCCGGTGCCGGCAGCTCGATGACACTGCCATGAATTTCATTTTGATCATCGTATCCGCTGAGCGCGGCTTCCAGAAGACCCGCGAGCTCCGAAAGCCGGCCCGCGCTTTCGGCGCAATCGCGAATTTCGCCGCGCGTGCGGCTGGTCACCTGGTGCACAGAAGTCGTGGACTTCACCACCTGGGTCATGCGCACGGTGTGTTCCTCGAGAGCGTCGCTCAGCGCGCGGTGGGTCGAATCCAGTCGTCCCGCCATGTGGGCGACGCCCGAAACTTCGTTGATTGCCGTTCGATTCTGCTGCACGCTGTTTTCCGCCGCCCAAATCACCTGCTTGATGCTGTCCGCCGCGTGACCGGCGTGCGCGCGCACATCTTCGTTCACGTTCTCGATCCGCTTCAGCGCCCGCCGGGCGTCGGCGGCAAGCTTTTGCACGTCGGCAGCAAAACGATCTGCCGCGGGCGCGGTGGGTTCCTGCGCCAGAGAGGCGCGGATGGATATGTTTAGAGACAGAATCCGACACTGCTCGCTCAGCTCATCCATGATGCGCCCGATGTCTTGAATCTGACCCGTGGATTCGTTGAGCTGGCGGATCCGAGCCGCCGCGTTCTTGGCCGCAAACAGAGTTTGCTGCGCCTGTCCCCCTGCCGTATCCACCGCCGCCGAGGCGCGCGCCGCGGAATCCAGGGACTGCGCCACCAGATCTCCTGCAGCCCGCCCGTGGTCGCTGACGGACTCCACCTGCGCCGCCATCATCCGCGTTGCTTTGGCGGCCTGCTCCACCTCGTTTCTCTGCTCCTCGGCCATTCCCCGCGCCGCCTTTGCAACCCCCACGAACTTGCTGCCGGCAGCGGACACCTTGGCGGCGGCGTGGGCGAGGGACGCGAAGCGCTTACGCACCGCGCCGATCGCAACCTCCAGCGGCGTCATCGAGGTCCCCGAATACTCCTCTCTGAACTCCAGCGCGGTCGGGGCTTCGCCGCGGGAAAGCCGGTCCAGCTCGTCGAGGAGTCGCCGGATTGCGCTTTCCGTAGCCAGCTCCCGCGCCTCAATGGCGCCCTCCCGCTGCGCCCTTTCTGCGTACTCGACCGCCGCCAGGGCGCTGTGGCGCCGGGCCTCGATACGCGCGCGGCGGGTCGCCGCCGCAATCTGAGCGATGACGAATAAAAGTGAAAGAATGCTAACGGCCCCGAAGATCTGGATCAGGCCCTGTAGCGGAAGCCGCGACGCGCTGACCGCCGACAGCCTCGCCTCGACCTCGCGGCTCAAAGCCGCGATTCGCTCGCTATCGGCAACAATCTCCGCACCCGCGCTGCGGGCGCCCTCCAGCATCACCGCGTCGGACATGATTTGCTCGATCAGATCTGCGCTACGGCGAAACTCCCGCCCAATGTCCACCAGGATCTCTCGCGCCGTTGCGTCTCGAACGCGGTTCAGCTTCATTTCCGGGCTGCCCACCATAAGGGCGTTGTTCACTTCACCGAAGTGCACCGCGTCACGCCCGAATCGGTCCGCCGCTGTGATCACGCCCTCGCCGCCTTCCAGCACTCGTCGAACGTTGGCGGAAATCCTCTGAATCAGCAGCAGCTGACGCGAAGCCGCGCGGATTTGCGCTGAGGGCTCTTCGGCCGCCACCATAGCGTCCACCAGCTCATCAGCGGTCACCAGGACCCCGGTGGCGATGGATTGGAATGCCTCCACGTTAGCACGCACCGCGGCCGCCGCGGCCTCTGCTTCGAGCAGGCGCCCGCGCGCGTCGTCGACCCGGCGCCAAAGATCTTTCAGCTCCGCCAGCCTGGCACGCAAGGCATCCGTTTCCTCGGGCTGTGATAGAAAAGAAGGCTCGAACTCGAGCGCTTCGAAGGCAGCCGCGGCACGGGTGCGGTTACGCCTGAGCTCGAAGAAGCCTGCGTGTGCACCATCCAAGGCGCGACTGGCGCTGGCGGCGAGACGCGCCGCCAACTCGCTTTGGTCCACAATGGCGAGTCGCAGACTGTGCTCGCTTTGTTCGTCGCTGCGCTGAATCAGATAAGCGGCCGCGGTCAAAACCAGCAGCGCAAGCGGCAGGAGTAAGCGCCACTGGTGTGCGGGGATGCGCCGCGGTGGCGGCACTTTGGCGCCTTTGTACCTTTCCTCGGCGTTTAGATCGCTCACGGAGCTGTCGTCTCGACGCTCACGCCGTGACTAACGGTGGGCGCAGCACCGAGGAGCTGTGCCGCAAGCAGCCGAAGGGCGATCACTGAGCCATCGTTCGGCGGCGAGTCCGCAGCCTGGGACAGGATTTCGTCTACGGAGAACGCGACCCGATGAACGCCCGTCTCCACCAGCAGCAATCGTTCCCCGGGTTCGCGGGCCGCGGATCCTCCGTCGCCGCAAGCTGCGGCCAAATCGATCACCGACAGCAGCGCGCCGTCGTAAGCGGCAACGCCCAGTAACCACTCGGGTGCGGCAGGTACCGATGTAATGGGAGGACACTCGATCAGCGCGTCCAGCTCCCGCAAAGGCACCGTCCGAATTTGGTCACGGTTACGCACCTGCAGCGCCCGGGGCGTTCGATCCGCGTCGGGCCGAGGTCCAATCGCCGTCGATGCCTTAATCTGCTCGCGCTCTGAGTTCACCGAAATGCTGATCTGCCTTCGCCGCGACCGGCCAAACGAGACCTTGCCAGGGTTGCCGGCGCGCCAATGGGTGAAACGTCTGTTGCAATACTAGACTATGCCCAACAACCATGCACAAGATGAAATGCCTGAATTACAAAGGCTTGAGGGATTTGTATGCGGTCTACTCTCAAGATCAAAATAATCTGACTCAATCATTTCTCTTCAGCGCCCGGCGCACATCGGGAAGGCAGCGCCGACTGACCTCCACCGCATCTTCGATGCCGCCGAAGCGAAGCCGATAACCGCCGCCCTCGGTCTTTTCCAAAGCGCGCACGTGAGCGAGCGCCACCAGCGCGTTGCGGTGGACGCGCATGAAGTCTTGCTTGAACTCGTGCTCCAGCGCACTCAAGGCCTCGTCCAGAACCAGTTCGCCGTGACCGTGGCGCGCGACCACGTACTTGTGCTCGGCGCGAAAGAAGCGCACATCATCCACCGGCACCAGCTTCAAATCCCCTTTCAGACTCGCGCTCACGTGGGTACGCGCCTTGCCGGCCCCGGGATCGGCAACCTCCAGGGAATCGATCTGCCGCCCGGACAGGGTACGCGCCCGCTCCAGCGCCTCCTTCAATCGACCTCTGCGAATCGGTTTCAGCAGATAGTCGACGGCGCTCGCTTCAAAAGCCTGCAAGGCGTGGCTGTCGTAGGCGGTTGTGAATATGACCGCCGGCGAACGCGCCAGATGCTTGAGATGTCTCGCAACCTCAATTCCGTCCATGCCCGGCATGCGGATGTCCAGCAGCACTACGTCGACGGCGTCTTCCTGCGCCCGTTGCAGCGCCTCGGGGCCGTTGCCCGCCTCCTCCGGCTCGATGTCGTCCTCGAGCTCCGTCACCAGTCGAGCAAGGCGGGCGCGGGCGAGCGGCTCGTCATCGACGATCAGGACCTTCAACCGGTACTCGCTCCCGCTTGGTAGTCGGTGATCAAAGGAAAGCGCAGCTCCACCGCGTACTCCGAGGCGCCTTCTTGCACCTGAATCTCAGCGCCGTCACCAAAGAATGCGCGCATCCGCTGACCGACATTTTCCTGCGCCATCTGGTTGCCCCCGGGTCTCGAGTTATGCCCGTTGTCTCCTGGTCTCGAATTGGCGATTCGAATCCAAACCCGCGCCTTTTCCTCACCGCCCGAGATCTCGATCACGCCGCCGCCGGTGGCAGGCTCGATACCGTGGTAGACGGCGTTCTCCACCAGCGGCTGTAACGACAGCCCGGGGATAAGCGCGGCCGAGGGCAGGTCCTCGATCGCCCATCGATCGGAGATGCGGTCCCCCAAGCGCTGCTTCTCGATGTGCAGATACTGGCGGCACAACTCCAGTTCGCGAGCCAGAGACACCGGCACGCTTGCATCGCCCAGGCTCACTCGGAAAAGCTCCGCCAGATCTTCAGTCACCTCTTCAGCCAGCGCCGGATCGCTGCGCGTGAGTGCGGCGATGGTGTTCATGCTGTTGAACAGGAAGTGCGGCCGGATGCGTGATTGCAGCGCCTGGATGCGCGCTCGATGCTCCGATTCGAGATTCGTCTTCCACTGATGCTGAACGTAGAAGTAGCGCAACGCCACCGCGCTCACGATGGCGCTGATGCCTAAGTTTCGGAGCAACAGCTCGAGATGCTGGGGCGTTTTGACGAAGGTGACCATCGCCGGCGCGTTGCTCTGGTCGTAGGAAGGCACGCTGAAGCTGGATGCCGCGACGGGAACGATGCCGTCGACAACCAGCCAGAAACCGATTTCGCTCAGAACCAGCGTCACCAGCAAGACGATGGAATAGCTGAAAAAGCCCGCCTGGGCGTTGCTGACGCGCTTGAGCCAGCGGCGGCTGAAACACAAAACGACCGCGCTGCTCAACCCCACCCACTGGATGAAAAGCGAGCTGTAGGCCATGTCCCGCCAGCTGTCGGCGCTCAGTCTCGTGGGCGCCAGCACCACCACGAATGCCAGCAGCTGCCCCACCAGCACGACGGCGAGCACCATGCGCAGAGCGCAGAAATCGGGTAGAAACAGCGTGTCTTCCGTGGACGCCGGCTTCGGCCTGTTCATGTTTCGAGTATCGTGTCCAACTCGAAACTCATTATAGATATACTCCAGGCGCCGAACCGGGCGCCGCCCGCCTTGAAAGCATGCCTGGACCCTCGATATGAACCAATCCGACGCTCCTTCAAAGCCCTGGTCCGGGCGCTTCGCCGAGTCTACCGACGCCATGGTGGAACGTTTCACCGCTTCGGTGGATTTCGATCAGCGCCTGGCCCGGTACGACATCCGCGGCTCCATCGCCCACGCCAGGATGCTGGCGAAGACCGGCGTGCTGACGAAAGCCGAGCGCGACGCCATCGTGTCCGGGCTCGAGGCCATCGGCGCAGAGATTGAAGCCGGAACTTTCGTCTGGTCGGAAGCGCTCGAAGACGTGCACATGAATATCGAGGCGGCCCTTAGCCGGCGCATCGGCGAGGTGGGAAAGAAGCTCCATACCGCCCGCTCCCGCAACGATCAGGTGGCCACCGATGTCCGCCTGCTGGTGCGCGACGAGATCGATGTCATCGAAGGAATGATCCGGGTGCTCAAGTCCACCATCCTGGACAAGGCGGAGCAGGAAGCAGACACCATCATGCCAGGACTCACCCACCTGCAAACGGCGCAGCCGGTGACCTTTGGGCACCACTTGATGGCTTGGTTCGAAATGCTGGACCGGGACAGCGGCCGGCTGGCCGACTGCCGAATGCGCATGAATCAATCGCCGCTGGGGGCGGCCGCACTTGCCGGCACCGGATTCCCCGTCGACCGCGATTTCACCGCAAAAACGCTGGGCTTCGACGCGGCGTGCGAAAACTCTATCGACGCGGTCAGCGACCGGGACTTTCTAATCGAGCTTTTGAGCGCCCTGGCGATGCTGATGATGCATCTGTCGCGCATCTCCGAAGAGCTGATCCTGTGGAGCTCGGCGCAGTTCCAGTTGATCGCGCTGAGCGACGCCTACTGCACCGGGTCGTCGATCATGCCGCAGAAAAAAAACCCCGACGTGCCTGAGCTCGTGCGCGGCAAGAGCGGCCGCGTCTACGGCCACCTGCTGAGCCTGCTGGTGTTGATGAAGGCGCAGCCGCTCGCCTATAACCGTGACAACCAGGAGGACAAGCTGCCGTTGTTCGACGCCGTGGATACGGTGAAGGACTGCCTGCGCGTGTACGCGGGCATGCTGCCCGCCATATCCGTGGATCGCGCGGCCATGCGCGCCGCAGCGCTCAAGGGTTACGCCACCGCCACGGATCTTGCCGACTATCTGGTGCGAAAAGGGATCCCGTTCCGCGACGCCCACGACGTCGTCGGCCGTGCGGTGAAGCTGGCGGTCGAAGCGCGTTGTGACCTGGCGGACTTGTCACTGGATCAGCTCAAATCCTTTTGCAACCGGATCGAAAAAGATGTCTATCCGGTGCTAACGCTGGAAGGCGCGGTGGCAGCCCGAGATCACTTCGGCGGCACCGCCCCGTCTCAAGTCAGGGCCGCGATCAAAAGAGCCCGCGCCAGATTGGGCGGATGATCGAACACGGCGAGCAGCGAAGGTCGCTGCCGGCGGTGACGCTGCGGCTCAGCGACGGTTTGCGTTGAATCCGATATTCAAATGGCTGATAGCCGTTGCCGCGGGCATCGCCGCGCTGGCGCTGGCGCTGGTTCTCGCCCTCACCTGGCTGTTCGACGCCAACGCCTATAAGTCGGAGATCGAGAGCTGGGTCGAGAAAGAGACAGGTCTCGCCTTGTCCCTTGCCGGTGGCGTGTCGCTGTCGCTGTTCCCGCGTTTAGGTGTCGAAGTCGGCCGGGCCGCTTTGCGCAATCCGCCGGGATTCGGTGCCGGCAACCTGGCCGAATTCGAGGCCCTCGCGCTGCGGGTGAACCTCGGTTCCCTGCTTGCTGGAGCGGTGGTCCCGGACCTGGTGGCGGTGGAAGGCCTCAAAGTGCGCCTGGTTCGCGCCGCCCCAGGCCGGCATAACTATGACCCTTTGCTGGCGCCGAGGGACGGCGCCGGGGGCCCGCCGCCCGCTGTGCTGGCGTTCGGCGGATTGACTCTCGCCAACGCGGAGCTGAGTTACCAAGATCAGACCAGCGGCGAGACATTTTCGATCACGGATCTGAATTTTCGCAGCGGCCCGTTCTCGGCGGGTCGGAGCGCCTCCGTCGCGGCACGGTTTCAATTCAGCCACTCGGCGCACAGCGGGCAAGGCCAAGCCTCCGTCGAAGCCGAGCTGTCGCTGGATCAGGCGCTGCGGCTTTACCGCCTTACCTTACTTGGCGCGGAGCTGACGCTTGCGGGGCCCGGAACTTTTAGGCGCGGGTTTCAGCTTCGTTCGACAGGCAACGCGGGCTACGACGCAAAGACGCGGGTGCTGTCGCTGGAGAGCTTGGAAATTGCGGCAACGATTCCGGACATCATCGACGCCCCGGTTCGTATCCGGGTGCCGAAAGCCGCGGTCGACCTGCCCGCCGGCACGGCGACTATGCAACGCTTCAGCGTCACCGCCCTGGATCTGGACATCCGGGGCGAGCTTGGCGTTAGCGCGTTGGGCACGGATCCATCGCTTAAGGGAAACATTCGACTGGCGGGCTTCAATCCGCGCCAGCTCCTGGCCCGCCTCGGCGGGCCGCCGCCTGACACGGCTGCGGACGGGTGGCCGAACGAGGCGCGGCTCGAGACCCGCGTTTCCGGCGACCGCCGCGGCCTGACGCTGGATCCCGTGGCCTTGACCCTGGACGGAATTCGCGTTGCCGGGCGGATCGATCTGGAATTCGCCCCGGAGTGGCCGCTGATGACGGCGCTGCGCGTTGAAGGGCTGACGGGAACCCGCGGTGACCCGCTGGCCCTGACGCTGAGCGGCTCCGGCCGCGCGCCGGCGGAGGCATCGGCCTACCGAGTCGACGATCTGGAATTGACGTTGGGTCCGGTGACCGCCCGGGGAAAGATCGAGCTGAACGTCAGCGGTGACGTGCCGACCTATACGGCGTCGCTGCAGCTACCCAGCTTCGACCCGCGCGCGCTGCTAGACCATCTGGGACAAGCGGCACCCGAGACCGGTGACCCAAAAGCCCTCACCCGCTTGAGCGCCAGCGCGATGGTCACCGGCAGCGGTGCCGATCTGATCCTCGAACCGCTGACGCTTAAGCTGGACGACACCCGCATCACGGGCACGCTCAACGTATCGGATGGGTTGAGCGAATCTCGCGCGCTGAATTTTGACCTTCGCGCCGACGCCCTGGACAGCGGACGCTATCTGCCGTTTACGTTCCCCGGAACAGAGCAAGGGTCCCCAGCGCTGGCGTCCTTCGGAGCCTTGCCGTCACTGGAGCTGAATGGACGCCTCCGGCTGGACGCGGTCATTGTCGGCGATGTCATCATCGACAACGTCGAGGTGGTGGCTAGAAGCCGGGGCGGCCGGCTCGAGCTGCAGTCCGGATCGGTATCGCCCCGATTGACGCCGGGCGGGCGTATGGCGGCTTCGGCTTCGCTCACGCTACCGCCGACATGACTCAGTCCTGCGATGCTTTCGCTGCCGCGCTGTTGGTCTGGTTCGACCAAAACGGGCGAAAGCATCTGCCGTGGCAGAAAATGCGAACCCCCTACCGCGTCTGGGTCTCGGAGATCATGCTGCAGCAGACCCAGGTGGGGACGGTGATCCCCTACTTCGAGCGCTTCGTGGCGCGTTTTCCCGACGTCGAAGCGCTGGCGGCGGCTGAGCAAGACGAGGTGCTGCATCTTTGGAGCGGGCTCGGCTATTACTCCCGCGCCCGCAATCTTCACGCCGCCGCGCGGCGCGTCGTGACTGAGCACCGCGGCAAGTTGCCGACGGACATCGACGCGTGGCAATCGCTGCCGGGGATCGGGCGCTCCACCGCGGGCGCGATACTGGCTTTGAGCCGAGGGAAGCGCCACCCCATTCTCGACGGCAACGTGAAAAGGGTGCTTTGCCGCTATCACGGCATCGAGACCTGGGCGGGAGAAAGCGAGACCGGAAAAGCACTCTGGGTGCTTGCCGAGTCCCACACGCCAAAGCGGCGGCTGGCGGCGTATACTCAGGCTATCATGGATTTGGGCGCCACCGTCTGCGTGCGCCAGCAGCCGCGGTGTCGCGCGTGCCCGTTGCGCCGCGGATGCAGCGCTTTTCTCAACCGGGCCACTGACGCGATTCCAGCGCCGCGGCCGAAAAAGCCGCGACCGCTGCGGCGCACGCGCTTTTTGATACTCAGGGACCAGGACCAGGCGGTGCTGCTGGAACGCCGACCGCCCAGCGGGGTGTGGGGCGGGCTTTGGGGATTTCCGGAGTGCCCGGTGGAAGCGGATCCGGCGCGCACCTGCGCCGAGCGCTTCGGTCTTAAGCCCAGCGGAGCGTCTTATCTCAAACCGCGGCAACATGGCTTCACTCATTTTCGCCTCCAAATCGAGCCCGTGCTGCTGGACGTCAACGCAGACGCGAACGCCGATCGGATCATGGAAGCGAGATCAGTGCTTTGGTATAAAGGCGCCTCGTCGAATCGGCTGGGCCTCGCCGCTCCGGTAGGCCGAATTCTCGGTGAATTACCGCCGCGCGCGGGCGGTTAACGGTATTTAATTGGAATGAGTCGCACGGTCAACTGCGTCAAGCTCAAGGCTGAGGCCGAGGGACTCGACTACCCGCCGTATCCCGGCGCCCTCGGCCAGCGCATCTTCGAGCAGGTGTCGAAGCAGGCGTGGCAGCAGTGGTTAGCGCACCAAACAATGCTGATCAACGAAAACCGCATCAGCCCCATGGACCCGGAAGCGCGCAAGTTCCTGGAAACCGAGATGGAAAACTATCTATTCGGCGAAGGATCGGAGAAGCCCGCCGGTTACGTGTCTCCTGACTCCGAAGAATGAAAAGCGCACGCTTCCGGCACGCGCTGCTGTTATCGACGCACACTACCGGCGGCCATGGACTTTTAGCGACGCCTTAGATTAAATTCCGCTCCTCGCGCGGTACGCGCGGCTTCCTTCCCGGCCAGGTAGCTCAGTCGGTAGAGCAGTGGACTGAAAATCCGCGTGTCGGTGGTTCGATTCCGCCCCTGGCCACCAACCTTTTCCCCACCAAAGCAACAACTTCCGCATCGTCGTCGTCCTCGACGTGAGCGACTGCGGAGTACGTTGCTACCGTTTTGCTACCACCATTTCCGAACACGGCGCTTTCGAGCCGCTTCGCAACGTCTCCACCGGATTCCGGGAACATGTGGCCGTAAATGTCTAGGGTGACCTTTTCGGGCCACAGCCGGGTTCGATTTCGAATTCCAGGTGCCGAACGTTCCCGTGGGTGCCCGCCCAAGCTTCGTCCCCATCCATCTTACGGTCCCAGTCGAGTGGAACGGTCGCCTTTTCAACGACGGGGCTCTCCAATTCTTTGGTTCAGCAGACCTCAACATGTTTATCCAGTTGATCGACCGGGACGACAATGATCGGCTTGTCGAAGAGGTGAATTTCCTCGGTGCCACGCACGGTGGAGTTGGGGGCTGTATCACGATTCCCACGAGCAAGATTGCGGCTGCCACGATGGCCGTCAAATGTGTCCTGGCGGCGGCCAACATCCTGGAGGGTAGCGGGACGATCAGCCTCTTCGGTCTGGTAGAAACGGGCCGGACTTACAGCATTGTTCTGGCCGTGCGAGCCCGTGCCGAGAAGCGTCCCACCAGAGCTTTTAATAAACAGGTCTCGGGTGGAAGGCGTAACAACCAGCCCGCACTGAGCTGGCAGGAGATGATGGTCGAGATCGGCACCGATCCATCGGCGGAGGTCGCTAACCTGCAGGTTCAGATCGATAATTTGAGCGAAGCTCTGCGCAATTTGGAAGAAGACTTCTCTGAACACGGACACGATTATCGAACTGGCCGCGGCAAAGGCCACAATAAAGTCAAGGCCAGCACTTCGACTCCCGTTACAGCCAGCCCCGAGTTGTGGCATCGTTACCCTCACCGCGACTGAGAGTCTGAAGCTTCGACCGAGAGTCCTGCTGCACCAAGCCCCCGCTTCCAGTTAAGGTTGCGGGGGTTTTCTTTTTTCTTCATTTCCCCGCGTATCGAGACTTGAGTGGGATTTTAATGCGCGAAGCATATTTTTAATGACTTGAATTTGACTCGGGTCAAAGACACCGACGAAAGCAGGACTAGGGTCCATAGCTAAGAATTAACAGAAGTTCGTTTCCCCACCTTCAAGGGACGGCGGTATTCCTTCTTCAAGCTGCCCCCTGCAGCGACCGCACCGTTTGGCCTTGAGGTCTGTCTCAAGCGCTTAGGGCCGTATTTACTCCTCAGAGTCTGGCTTGCACCGAGAGGCCAGAAGGAGGCCACCATGAACACCCTGAATCCATTCATCGCCCTGTCGGCACTGCTGCTGTTTTCGGCTCAGCCCGGGATGGCCTGGGCTCAAGCCACGAATGTGGTTTGTGACAAGTGCGTGGGCACCTCCGATATCGCCCTCGATGCCGTCACCTCTAACCGCATCAAGAACGGCGCCATCAGAAACGCAGACATCGCCCCGGACTCCATCACCGGCGGCCGTATCAAGAACGGCACCCTCACCAACGCGGACATTGCGCCCAATTCCATCAGCGGTAATCGCATCAAGAACGGCAGCATCAAAGCCGTGGACATTGCCGACGGCCCGCGCTCAGGCCTCGATGCGGACACCGTGGACGGGATGCAGGCCAACGCCTTGATTGCGGCGGCACAGGATGAGGTCAGAACGCCCATTGACACGGTACCCGTGACCATTACCACCCCCGGGTCGTATTACATCACCGGCGACCTGACCGTATCGACCATCAATGTCCACGGCATCGAGGTCACTGCCGATGACGTCACCATTGACCTGATGGGCTTTTCCCTCATCGGGCCAGGCAGCGGGGCGGGGGGAAATGGCAGTGGCATATTCATGGACGGGCGGCGCAACGTCAGCATCAAAAACGGCACCATTCGGGGATTCGCCGATTTCGCCATCTGGGAGGCCGGGGCTAACGGCCAAGGCCATCGGGTCATCAACGTGCGTGCGATGGACAACGAGTTCGGCATAGCGTTTAGCGGCCGGGGCCATTTAATCAAGGACTGCACGTTAGGCGGAAATGTCAATTATGGTCTCAGCACTGGATATGGCCCCACCATCATCGGCAACACCGCCTACGAGAATGGAGGTCACGGTATCGATGCGGCCAATGGCGCCACGGTGACCAACAACACCGCTTTCAACAACGGGGGCGACGGTATCTCCACGAGCGTTGGCGCCACGGTGACCAACAACACCGCTTACTTCAATCAGCAACACGGCATCGACCCATTTGATAATAACCTGGTGATGGGCAATACCGCATATAACAACAACCAGGCCGGGAGCACGTTCAGCAACATCGACGCGTGCGCTAGCTGCACCTTCTTGTTTAACCATGCGCCGTGATGGCGAGATGGACTGACGCGGTGAAGTAATTAAAAAAAGCCGAAAAGCGACATGAAGCCGAGTCTCACTCCGCCGGGGCGCACCTCCATCGCTCCGGCGGTTTTCTTTTCAGCTTTGTTGTTTGCGCATTCGTCTGCAATCGGCGCAGAGCCTCACTGCACCTGAGTAGTAAACATTACCGGCTCGAAGTCAGCGCATATCGCCCCGTTGGTCGTTAAGCCTTCGGGGGCTTTGTGGCGCTGACTCCGAGTTTGGAGCTACTTGGCATCCCCTTCGCGCTAACGACAGTGGACGCGCATTTCCACCAGCGCATCCGACTCGGCTTCAGATATCTCCAACCCCCAACGCTGTTTGATGCTTTCCCAGTCGTTTGCGCACTGGCAGTGATATGTCATGTCAGGAGGACGCCATTCGTCCGGTCTCTTCGCGCCCTTGCCGCGATTAAGGCGGCGGCTGCGTAGAATCGCCGCAGAGCGGTTTTCTCGACCGGATCCTACCCGTGGTCTTTATCAGCAATCAGGCAGTTCTAGAAAAACCCCGGCGCGGGGCCGGGGCTTGTCAATTCCGATGTCCGTGCGGGCGCTTGACTGAGGTCAACACTCGACTCCCCGAAATGTGTTCTCTCTGAGCAACTTCCCATCGCCGCGCAAAGGAAGCGCGTGGCATGGGAAGCCATGTGGTGCATCTGGAACCTGCAACATCCGCACAGGTGTGAAACACAGGCGCAAGTCTTACGACTATGTCGTCAACTCTGTGCGCTAGCAATCGCATTATGCTTTGTTGGCTTTGTATGCCACCAAATCCAACAAAGAACCGGGTGAAAAATTAGGATTCTAATTAATCATTCGGTCCGTTAGGAGGATTTTCCCATGAAACTGAATATACCAACTTCAATAACCATGCCGCTGTTCGTGATGGTCGGCGTACTCTGGACAGCATCGCCGCGTGACGTATTCGCAGTCACCGCCTGTGAGGCAATCCAGGCCAACGGCGGAGCCGTCCCCAATGTAAAGTGTATCAGGAAACGTGACCTCTCCCGCGACGTGGTCCGTAACGTGAACATGGGTGACGACTCCGTCGATAGCTCGAATGTGGTGAACAACTCGTTGACTGGCGCCGACGTGCTAGACAACTCTATCAGCTCCGCTGACATTACGAACAACTCGGTGAATGGGCTTGACGTGCAAGACGGCACGCTGACTGGCGCCGACGTGGCAAACAGCTCGCTGACGGGCGCCGACGTGCTAAACAACTCGATCAATAGCTTCGACATTACCGACAACTCTATTAGTTCCGCTGACATTGCGGACGAGACGCTGACTACCGCCGACGTGCAAAACAACTCGCTCTACGATGCTGATCTAGCGGACGAGGCTGGCGTGGAGTTTGTTGGTGGAAGTGGGAGCATTCAGCTGACGGGTACCGATGTCACGGTAGAAGCGATCAGCGTAACGGCACCGACATCGGGTTACATAATCGCCAATGCCAGTGGCTACTTCACTCTTGATGAAGGTTCAACAACCAGTTTGGATTGGGCACGCTGCTCGCTGGGGACCAGTACCTCAATCGACCTCAATGCCGTTACCGTCGCGCGCGAACGGAATACTTCTCAAGAGATGGGGGAAGTGCCGATGAGCCTGACCCGTGTTTTTGTTGTTATCGTTCCCGGAACGCTTACTATCCGGCTAGTTTGTGACGAACAAATCGGCGATGTTTCTATAAATAGTACCCACCTCAATGGGATCTTCGTACCGACGCGTTACTGATGTCTGCCTTGAGGGCATGAGGAGATAGCATGTCTTCGCAAAAGCTGGGCTGGCCACTTCTCGGGGTGGCGGGCCTCGTCCTCGTAACGGCCCTCGCCGCGCACTGGGCCGTGCGCCAGCCATCGTCCGGCGGGAAGCCGCCGGGGGACGACGCCACGCGCCAGCAGTCCACGAAATCTCCCTTCACTCCAACTCGGGAGCGGCGGCAGCCGGTGGGCGGCACCTCCCGGCCATCCAGTACCGCATGGCAAGACCAGGCTGCGCTGCCGGATCTAAGAGACTCCGCCACGGTGGAGGATGGCGCGAGCCAGGAGGACAAGCGCCAGGCGCGGGTCAAGGCGCGAATCGCTGACCTGATCGCCAAGGGTGATGTCGGCGAACGGCTCGAGGCGCTTCTCACACTTTGGCGCACGGCGGCGGATGCTGGAGTGCCGGAGGAGGCGATGCAGGAATTCAGGATAGCAAGCTTCGATCCGAATCCCGAAATCGCTGCGTTGGCGTTACGTGCCCTCGAAGACCTGGAGCGCCTGCGCGAGTCACAGTCCTGGGTCGGCATGGAGCCGCCTGGCGACGAATTCGCCGGTACTTTCGACGGCGACCCGAAAGGCACCGTGGGGTCAACGGCGGCCTTGGAAAACGTCGAGGACCTGGCGACCGGGCTAGAGCAGCGTGTCGCGAGCTTCGAAGAGGCCGCGCCCGAAGAACGGCTGGAGACCCTACTCGAGCTGTGGCGCTACGCCGCCGACAGCGGGGTTCCGGAGCGGGCCCTGGAGGTCACCCTGATTTGCGGGTTGCGGAGAAGGCCGAGGAGGCGCTCGCCGACCTGGAGAAGATGTGGAACCGGCTGGCTGCGGAGGAAGAGGCGGCTAGAAACGTTGCGGAGTCCCCAGCGCCACAGCAAGAGTGGACCCCATCGCCAGACGATCCCCATCTGACAGGCTACGGGCAGGCGGCGGCAGAGGTCGAGGCCGCTGCGGCGGCGGCCGAGTCCAAGGCCGTTACTGCGCTCTCAAATCGGCTCCCTCAGGAGTACGACCCGACCAAGCGGGTATCCCTCGTGAGCGAGATCGGGGGCTACCGAACTCCAGGCAGCGTGGACATCCTCCTCGAGGCGTCGCAAGACCCGGACGTGAGCATGCGGCATGAATCCGTAATGATCCTGTGGCGCAAGGCCGCAGACGGACTGGATGACGATGGGCAGATTGCCGCGAGCTTGCAGCAAGCGACCCGCGACCCCGACCCCGAGGTCGCCGCGGTGGCCAGGGACGCCCTCGATGATCTCCGTCGGCTGGAGTCGGCAAAAGGCAATTAGGCCCTCACTGCCTGCAGGGTCACGCCTCACGAAACGCGGAAATAAGCATTACCGGCTCGAAGAAGGTGTCTCGAAACCCCGGCCCCGCGCCGGGGTTTTTCTAGAACTGCCTGATTGCTGGTGAAGGGTAAGGGTAGGGTCGAAGCGAGATCGGCGCCCGGCGGCGCTCAGACGCAGCCGCCAGAAGGTCAGACGGCGGGCAGAAAAACCAGTGCGGCAGTTGCTACCAAATTGCTACCGGTCTGAGCCGATCTACCTCGAACCAAGACGACAAAAGGGGCGCCGACGCGCCCCTAAGTGTCTGTTTCACTGTCCTTGCGTTCGCTCGGGTTAGTCCCGCTGCGTTCTGAAAATCCGCGTGTCGGTGGTTCGATTCCGCCCCTGGCCACCATAATCTGGATTGTCGACAGTACATTTCTCTTCGCCTCGTGACTCATTCAGCTACCTCGCTGCCCGCGTGACTACTCAATAGATTTTTGCGAGCGGCCCGGCGCGGGCTTACTCGGGCGCGAGCAGACGCTGAAACCAGTCGCCGGCGAGGCCCGCGACCTCCTCCAGCGCGCCCGGTTCCTCGAACAGATGCGTCGCCCCGGGGACGATCTCGAGGCGCTTCTCACAGCGCAGCCGGGCGAGCGCGCCTTCGTTGAGTGCCAGTACCTGGCGATCGCGCCCGCCGACGATGAGCAGCGTGGGCGCCCTCACCGCCTCGAGCGCTCCGGCGGCGAGATCCGGCCGCCCGCCGCGCGAGACGACCGCGTGCACCATCTCGGCCCGCTGGCACGCCGCAACCAGTGCCGCCGCGGCGCCCGTGCTCGAACCGAAATACCCGATGGACAGTGTCTTCGCTCGCGGCTCGCCGCGAACCCAGTCGGTCGCGCCCACGAGACGCCGGGCGAGCAGCTCGATGTCGAAGCGCAGCGCGCGGCTACGCACGTCCACCTCCTCCTCGGCGGGCGTGAGCAGATCGAACAACAATGTCGCCAAGCCGCGCCCGTTGAGGGATTGCGCCACGGAACGATTGCGCGGACTGTGCCGGCTGCTACCGCTTCCGTGCGCGAACAGCACGATGCCCTCGGCGACCGCGGGGACAGTCAGCGTGCCCTCGAGCTCGACGCCATCCGCGCTCAAACGCACATTCTCGCTTGCGCTTTTGTCCATACGTCCGGCAGCTCGGCCCACTTATTTGAAAAAAGCTACCACCCTCGGTGGCAGTACTGCTTGACCCGGATCACGAGGCAACGCGACACACCCATGCGAACAACGCGCGGTCTCCCGATCCATTCGCGAGCCTCGTACCCCGATCCGGTGCGCGCTTTTCGCGTACTGCTCGATTATGCGCCGTGCGTTGAGAAAGGCGCCGTTGACGGCGATGACGTGACCCATGACCCGGAGGAAAATCTCAGGCACGCCATAGAACGTCGCCGCGATCTCCGCGAGCTTCTGATAGAGATCCGCCGCCTCGCGGTCCGGAGGGTGATCGCCGCCGCGCGGTCGAAGCGGACTCGTTCGGCGACGGCCGCGGCCCAGAGCGTGAGCACGGGGGAGCGGTTTATTTTCATCCGATGCCGTCGCTTGGCCGCTCGGCTGATTTCGCGTGAGAACCTTGAGCCGCGCCATGGGCGCTTCATCACGGCTCCTCGATCGGATCGACCACGCGAACCCGCCGCCGCTATCCCATCATGCGGACCAGCCGCTCAGGCGGAGCGGCGGCGCTCAGTCGTGGTCCACCAAACCGACCGCGCCGGCGCCGTGGGCGCAGTGCGCGCAGCAATAGATCGTCTCGCGGTGCTGAACTCCATGCCCGATTACGCGGCAGCCGCAACTGGCGCAGCGCGGCGCCAGTTTTTCGATCGCGCATTCGAAGGAATCGAAGATGTACTCCTTTCCGTCTTTTACCACCAGGAAGCTGTCATCGTAATTGTTACCGCATGTGGTACAGGTAGACATTACTCACCTCCTTTTGCTCGGCATACCTATTAAAAAAATTACTCCTTGCGGGCGCGGGCGTATTTGACCCGAATCAAGTGGCCCTTCGGATTTGGGAACGCCTCGCTGCCGAGCGTGTCCGCACACTTCTTTGCCAAGCCGCCCGAGGGCCTCTGCGGGCGCGGCTCACGCGGCCCATTACTTTTGCCGCTGCTGGTGCAGCTTGATGATGCCGGCTACTGTGCGGGCCACTTCAGAATCAGGCAGGGGCGGCGATCGTCGCGGCCGGTTCCAGGCTAGCGGTAGCTCCAACGCCACCTGGGCGTCGACGCCGTGCCACGACAGGTGGCCGGCCAGTGAAGCGACAGCGTCGTTTCGCTCGCTACCTTCTTTGGTTCGGCCAGAAACTCGTGCCGACTTAAAAACTGCGATACCCGCGTGGATACATCCGCCGTTGATTCACCTCAGCAACGCGCGCTGCCAGCGGATTTCACCAGGTCGACCCACGGCCCGTCACCGGAACCCCGCTCGCCGATTCATCCGAGGCCGAGTCCAGGAAGGGTAAGCAGAAGTAAGATCGCCAGCAGGATCACCACCAGCGCCCACTTCAGCAGCCAGAGAGCCCCACCCGGCCTTGTCCCCTCCCCGCGTCCCCGGGACCGCGCTGCAATCGGCGCGGCGGTGATCGTTCCTTTCTTTGTCGCCTGCCCGCCTTCGGCGGATCGCCCGCGGCTAG